>JBFWZA010000017.1:0-132255 GCA_050185825.1 Pseudomonadales bacterium
CAGCGCTATCCTCAATGAGTGATAGCAGTTCGACTGGATAGTAGCACCAGAAATCGATTTAGAAACGTGACGCAGTTGTAAGATGGTGAAGCGCTGACGCCTAACACCAAGATAAGCGGCCGACCGCCGCTGGCGCTTTCTTTGCGCATGCAAAGAAAGTGACAGTTAGGGAGGTCCGCTTCATCGATTCGTTAGGCGATACCCTATCCACACAGGCTCCCATATGCGCAAACGTCGATCACCATGGTTACGAAAGTGAGCTTACTCTCTCCTACTACTCCCGTTACCTCCCAGCATCCGGGAGTTGGGAAAATCAACCCCGTCGCCTGGAAGCCGGTGCTACCGTAGCCTTCTGGAATCTCAGCGCGCAGAGGTGGCGCCTCGCCATCAAGCCGACGACCGCTAATGCGGAGATCACCTTGAACATCGCGATACCAGTGCCACTTCATTCCAAGTGATCCGTCGTCGTACCTCATACCCGGACCTTTAGGCGTGAAAAGCACGACACCTAAGCTCCAAACGGATGTTCTTAAACCATCGACTTCCAGATGATGGCTATCACCGCTGGATATCGTTATCGGGCACTCGAAAGCGCCAACAGGCAATGTGGCCGAGAACGCACTTGCTTGTATCGACAATAGCGCTAGAAAGGACAAAGCCGGCAAAGGTGGAGTGATTCGAAGGAGAGTCATTTGATTACTCCTCTATTACCGCACCAACTCTACGAATGGAACGTGTCGCCTAACACCAAGATAAGCGGCGCGCCGTAGCCGGCGATTCTTTTGCGCAAGCAAAAGAAGTGACGGGTAGGCGCGTCCGCTTCATCGATTCGTTAGGCGCCACTGTTTTTACTAATGCGGAACTCATATTCAAGTTGATCGCCTACGTGCATATTTGACCAATACGATCCAACGTGCTCCAGCTTCTCAAGAAGCTGGTGGATATCTCGGGACGTACAGAACGAGGGGTAGGACAAGCCGTACATTCCGCGAAGCACAGCTGGATCCGCATGGATATGTCCCAGCCGGCACCCGAGTTCACTTTCGAGATTGAGCACGAGAAGTTCAGTGATTGCTAGCTCACTAACAGGATTCGCCAACTCGTTCACTGAGTAGTGTCCCTGACCGGAGGCGATGTTTCCGTAGAACGAATCCGAGAGTTTGAAGTATTCCTCAACGATCCAATGAGCAAGGTCATGCGGAATGATCCCAGCATCCGGAGACACCCATGATTCAACGGAACCATCGTCCCGGGTGCAAAACGTCCTACATCCTTCTTCCGTCTTGGTGAACGATACGATCATTGAATGATGTTGCTGGCGCCTAACAACCAAATCTACGACACGACGTCGTGATAGATTGCGACGCGGTGTCGTGAAACACGCGGACTGAATCTCCATGGGCAATGCAACCGCTTGAATCTCCTGCGATTTGACGCCCACCCCGCTGTAAGAAATCACTCACCGTCTGTTCACCTCTCGCCCTACGCTCAACTCACCACCTGCCGCCCATACTGCGGTTTTTACACCCATTCACCCAACGTGTCGAAGCCGAGACTCCTCGACCGTATTCGGGATTCAATCCGTTTACGGAACTATTCGATCCGCACGGAGCGCACCTACCTGCACTGGATCCGTCGCTACATCCGCTATCACCGGATGCGCAATCCGGAGGACATGGGTGAGCGCGAGGTGGCGGACTTTCTGAGCCACCTGGTGCTCGGCAAGGATGTGGCGCCTAACACTCAGCGGGTCGCGCTGAACGCGCTGGTCTTCCTGTATGTTCGGGTCCTCGGCCGCAATACGTTCCAGGTGCCCGTGTACCGTCCGGCAGAGAAGCCCCGGAAGCTGCCGGTGGTGTTGAGCCGTCCGGAGCTGGATGCGATCTTCGAGCAGCTAGAGGGGGTGCCGAGGCTCTGCGCACGCATCATGTACGGATCCGGCCTGCGCGTCATGGAGGTGGTGCGCCTGCGTGTTCACGACGTCGACTTCGAACGGTTGAGCCTGCTGGTGAGAGACGGCAAAGGCGCCAAGCAGCGTATCACCACGCTGGCGGAGTCTCTGGTGCCGGAAATCCGTCACCAGCTCGATCGCGCCCGCTACTTCTATGAGGAGGATCTGGCGGTGACAGACTGGCCCGGCGTCTACCTGCCGCACGCTCTGGTGCGAAAGTATCCTGCAGCGCCCAGGGAGTGGGGCTGGCAGTACCTCTTCTGTGCGGGGCAACGCACTCAAGATCCGAAGACAGGCCTAGTTCGACGGCACCACCTGAGTGAGCGCCAGGTTCAGCGAGAGTTCACAGCCGCCGTGCGGGCCGCTGGTATCAGCAAGCCCGCCTCCTGCCACTCGCTCCGTCACTCGTTCGCCACACACCTGCTAGAGCGCGGCGCCGACATCCGCACGGTGCAGGAGCAGCTCGGCCATTCGGACGTGCGTACCACCGAGATCTACACGCACGTGATCCGCCGTGGAGGACGCGGTGTGCTGAGCCCGCTGGATACCTAGTTGGCGGTGTTGAAGTCCACCTCGATACTGGTACCGGCGCCCGGCTCGCTGTGCACCGACACGCTCCAGCCGAACTGGTTGGCGAGCCGCTTCACGATGGAGAGCCCGAGGCCGTGCCCCTTGGTCAGTCCGCGACTTTCGTCGGCGCGGTAGAACGGCTCGAAGGCGTTGGCGAGCTCCTCGCGCGACATGCCCACGCCCGTATCGCGCACTCGCACCTTGCCGCGTTCCACAGACACGTCCACGCTGCCGTTCCGCGTGTAGTTCACGGCGTTGCGGATGAGATTGCCGAGCACGATGTCCACCACGGCGGTCGGCGCGCGCACCTTGAGCTGTGCGTGTTCGTGGATAGCCAGCTTGTTGTGCGCACGCTCGGCCTGGGGTTGCAGCTGATCCAGCTGGTTGAGCACCACGGCGTTGACGTTGACGTCTACGCTGGGTGAGGCGATCTCTTCCTCACGCGCGAGCATGAGCAGCGTGGTGAGGAGCGTCTCCATGTCCTCGACCGTGCGGCGCATGCGCGCCAGCGCCCGACGCTCCGGGTCGGGCCGCTCGCCATTCGCTTCCAGCAGATCCAGCGTGCCCTTGAGCACGGCGATGGGCGTGCGCAACTCGTGGCCCGCATCCCGTGTGAACACCCGTTCCCGCTCGATGAAGGCGTTCAGCCGCTCGCTGAAATGGTTGACCGCCTCCACCATGGTGAGCACTTCCGCATCCTGGGTGTTCTCGAGCCAGGAGAAGTCGAGCTTCGGCGGGTTGCTGCCGTTGAAGTCGAAACTCTCGAGGTAGTTGGCCAGCCGGACGATGGGGGAAATGGCCCGCTGGGAAAGCGTGTAGGTGACGAAGCCCATTACGTAGAGCAGGATGAGCACCAGGGTGCCCGGCAAAATGCCGAAGTAGAAGGCGAGGTCAGAGACCCGGTCCGACTCGAACACGAGGAAGAGGCGGCGGCCGTCGCGCTCGGAAACGTGCACCAGGGTGTGGGTGCCCCCGTCCTGCAGATCGTGAAAGCCGGTAGGCGCAAGCCCGCGAAGCGTTTCCGGCACGCTGCTGGCGTCGCCGTTCAAGGCCATATAGCCGCGCAGATTGTCCACGTCCGGCAGGGCGTGGTCGGGATTCGCCGCCAGACGCGTCCAGAAATGCTCCGCCTCGGCATTGATCGCTTCGCGCATGATCACGCCATAGACGAGCTGGTTGGCCGCAAATATTCCCACCACCATCGTTACGCTGATGATGGCCGCCTGGATGGCGAACAGCCGCAGCAGCTTGGCGCGCACGCCGATGCGCTTGATGGGAAAGGTTTTCGAGGGGCCCACCGTCAGGACTCTACTGGCAATGACAGCCCGGAATCCTGCCTGTGGTTCCGTGAAAAGCGCGTCACGGCCAATGGCAGCTCAGGACTGACCTTTCGGCGGCAGCAACAGCAGCGGCGGACGTCGCAGCCGGGTGGCCTGCTCGAAGGCGAACGCCATGCCGAGCAGCGCCGCTTCCTCCCAGGGACCAGCCAGCAGCTCGAGTCCCACGGGCAAGCCGTCGTCCGTGAATCCTGCGGGCAGGCTGATGGCGGGCAGCCCCGATTTGGCCGAAAGCTGGCAGTTGCTGCCGGACTGCGACTCGCCGAGCGGCGACGGCTTGCGGCGGATCGTGGGGTAGGCGAGTGCATCGAGCTCCTGCTCTGCCATCAGCGCCAGCGCGCCTTCGCGGATGAGCTGCCGCTGCGCGAGCGCCCGCAGGTAGATGAGCTCACTCTCTTCGTTCATGGACTCGGAGACCCGCAGCACCTCGTCGACCACTGGGTCGTAGCGGCCGCTCGCGAGGATCTCGGTGAGGCTGCGAACCGGGGCGGAGGGGTGTGCGGAGAGATAGGTGTCGATGTCGGTCTTGAAGTCGTGGGCCAGGACGAAGAATCCCGTCGGCTCCACGTTGAGCAGGCCTTCCAGATCGGGGAAACGCACCCGGACCAGCACCGCACCGGCACCGGCGAGTTCCGTGGTCGCCTGTCCGATCACGGCGGCCACCTCTGAATCTTCCGGGTCCACCAAAAGGAGATCCTCCACGACGCCGATCCGCTTGCCGGCCAGCGCGCCGGGACTCAGCGCATCCAGGAAGCTCGCAGGGATGTGCCCGCGGGACAGCGCCGTCTGTGGATCGCCCGGATCGAAGCCCACCGTCGCGTCGAGCATCAGTGCAAGGTCGGTGACCGACCGGGCGAGCGGCCCGCCGATGTCCTGGGTGTGGGAGAGCGGGATGATGCCGCGCCGGCTGGAGAGTCCCTGAGTACCGCGCAGTCCCACCAGGTTGTTGTGTGCGGCCGGAATGCGGATGGAGCCGCAGGTGTCGCTGCCCATGCCGGCCGCCGCGAAGTTTGCCGCGACTGCCGCGCCCGTGCCGCCGCTGGAGCCGCCGGGGTTCCGGCCCGGATCGTAGGGGTTCTTCACCATGCCGAACGCCGAGCCCTGGCTGGTGATGCCGTAGGCGAACTCGTGCATGTTGGTCTTGCCGAGAATGATGGCGCCCGCTTCCTTCAACCGCGTGATCTGGAAGCCTTCGTGGTCCGGCATGAAGCCCTTGAGCAGCACGGATCCGGCGGTGGTGGGCATGCCGCGCGTTTCGAAGTTGTCCTTCGCCAGCACGGGTATGCCGTGCAGGGGCCCTCGGGGACCCGAGGCGATCCGCTCCGAGTCCAGGCGGTCGGCGAGGGCCAGCGCGTCCGGATTGAGGAAGGCGATGCTGTTGAGCGCAGGACCGGCCTGGTCGTAGCGCTCGATGCGCGAAAGGTAGTAACGGACGAGCTCACGGGCGGTGAGCTCACCGGTGCTCATGGCGATCTGCAGCTCCGTGATCGAGGCTTCGAAGGGATCGAAGGCTTCCGAATCGGCCGCCCGCGTCGCAGCCGGCCAGCCTAGCAGAGACGCAGACACCCAGAGCGCCAGAATCCCGATCGGATGTGATGCCTGAAGCATTCGGCTCATTCTAGAGGTTTTCGTGGCGTTTGCCAGATGGACGTCGTGTGACGACCTGTTATTCAACCGCGGGCAGAATCGGCCGACCTTCCGACTGCGCCGGCGGTTCGACACCGAGCAGCGCGGCAGCGGTGGCGGCGATGTCGATCTGGCGCACGTCGTCGAGCCGGAGATCAGGGGGCACACCACGACCCATCGCGAAGAACACGCCGCCCATGTCCGGCAGCGTGGGGTCGTAGCCGTGCATGCCGTACTCCTTGCCTAAGAAGATGGCGATGCGCCTCAGCATGCTCTCGGCGCCGGAGAACGCATAAGGTGGCGACAGCACCGCCACCCAGTCACCCACCCGGTTCGGCCGCCGCAGACGGAAATCGTCCGGCAGGTCTTCCCGCTTGTAGAACGCGCTGCCCGGCACGTCCTTGAGGAAGTCGTTCAACGTGCGCCGCACCGCCTCGTCGTCCACCGGCGTGAGGAGGTGAATCTCGGCCACGGCGGAGCCGACCACGGCGGCGTCGATGCCGGCGTCGTCGAACGCGGCCTGCAGATTGAGATAGCGGGTGACGGCCGCCATGCCGTGGTCGCTGACGAGCAATAACGTGGTGCGCGGCCAGAGCCCGAGCGCGTCGATGCCGGCCAGCAGCCTGCCGAGCTCGGCATCCTGATCCCGGATCTCCTGCACGAGGTGGCGGCTGCCGGGGCCATCGTCGTGACCGACGTGGTCGGCCCCGGACCAGTAGGACATGATGAGCCGCGGCTTCTCGGCCTCCGGCAGCGAGAGCCACTCGAGGATCCGGTCCACCTTGGCCGATTCCGGACGGTTGCGATCGAAAGGCGCTTCCCGGTAGCGGGTGCCCTGGCCGCGCCAGTCGGTTTCCGAACCCACCCAGAAGTAAGTGGCCGTGGGCACGCCCTGACGCTCCGCGGCGATCCACAGCGGCTCCGCCTCGATCCAGTCGGCGTCCGCGGAGTAGGAGTAACGCCCTTTTTCCCGGTCCAGGAAGACGTTGTCGACGATGCCGTGGACGTCCGGATAGGTGCCCGTGGCCAGGGAGATGTGCCCGGGAAACGTGTTCGACGGAAACACCGGGGTCAGCCGGCGGGCGCGCACGCCTTCGGTCTCCAGGCGTTGGAGTGCCGGAAAGTCCGCCAGATCCGGAAAGTCGTGACGCATGCCGTCCCAGCTCAGCAGCACCACGATGGGAGCAGGTGCGCGGGACTGCGCGTCTGGGGTGACGGGCGCCGCGGCGACCGCTGCAGCAGCGGTGGTGAGCGGCAGCCAGAGCACCGCGGCGAGCAGCAGGCGCACGAGCATCATCCGGCGAATGTCTTCATGGCTCTGAGATCCTTGAGCAGCGACATGCGGGTCAGATCCTCTTCATCGAGCCGCGACCAGTCGATGCCCGTGGGTGCCGGCAGCGGGTCGGCCACGCGGATCGTCCGGGTGGGCGTGCAGATGAGCGACAGCGGCAGGTCGTTCGCCTCCACCGGAAAGTCGCCGACGAGCTGGGCATCGTGCACGGTTGTGGCCACCGGCACCGGCGCGTGGCCGAGCTCCCGGAGAATCGCGTACTCCAGATCGCTGTAGCCTTCCCCCTTGCCGCAGCGCTTGCCCGCGAGTGTCACCGCCGCACAGCCGGTGACGATGGCGTCGAGCTGTGGCAGGTCGGCGAGCGACACGGGTTCCGAGTGCTCGGCCATGGTGGCGAGCATGGCGGCGGCTTCGAAGTTCTGCGGGTCGATGTGCTCCGGGTCGAGCAGATGAAAGCCGCCGGCCAGTCGCGGGGTGGGCACGTACACCCGGATGCCGAGGCTGAGCGCGAGCTGCCGTACCGGTTTCTGCGGGGAATCGGGATTCACCTTGATGGCGCGGGCACCCCGCCACTCGGGCGCGTCGAACAGGCGCTTCGCGGCCAGGTCCGCGCCGACGAAGTTGGGAATGCGGCCGTGGGGCGGGAAGGGAAACCGCGCGAGCTTTTCCGCCTGCAGCCGGTCCCAGGCCCAGCCCCGGGCGGCGGCCTTGCTCTCGAAGATGGGGAGCCGGTCTGTCAATTTCGCGTCTTAACATCGGGAGGCGGACAGGCATACTACACGGCCGACTCCGGAGATTGCATGACCGCCCACCCTGCCAATGCGATCGTCACGCGCTACCCCGCCCTCGGGTTTCCCCAGTTCCGCCGCTACTGGTTCGCGTCGTTCGCATCCGTCGGCGCCACCCAGCTCGTCACCCTCGGTCAGGGCTGGCTGATCTACGAGCTCTCCGGGTCAGCCTTTCAGCTCGGCGTGCTGGGCGCCGCGGCCTCCATCCCCAACATCCTGATGACCCTGCTCGGTGGCGTGATCGCCGACCGCTTCGACCGGCGGCGGATTCTCATGGTGACCTCCGCCATCACCGCCGTGCTGCTGGCCGTGCTCACGGTGCTGGACCTCACGGGCCTGGTGACGGTCTGGCACGTGCTGACCATCGCCGCGCTGATCTCGCTGGTCAGCGGGCTGGACTGGCCCGCCAGGGCGTCCATCTTTCCGCTGCTCCTCGACCGCCATGCCTATCTCTCCGGCGTGGCGCTCAATGCCTTCATCTGGCAGGCCACCCGCATGGCCATTCCGGCTGCCGGCGGCCTGCTGATCGCCGTGGCCGGGGATACCTGGCCGGTATTCGCCTTCGCGGCCGTGGGCTTCGCGGTGATGGTGGGAGTGCTGCTCGGCATCCGGGTGACGGTGCCGCCACCCGCGCAGACCTCGCCCCTCGAGCAGCTCAAGGAAGGTTTCGCGTTCATTCTCAACACCGACGTCTTCCGCTGGCTCCTGGGGCTCACGTTCGTCGGCATGTTCTTCGCTATGTCCTACGTGCAGATCATGCCCGTGTTCGCGAATCTCCTCGGCACGGATGAGGCCGGCTACGGCTATCTGCTTTCTGCCGGCGGACTCGGTTCCGTGGTGGGTACGCTGCTGATCGGTATGTTTCAGGAGTCCCGGCGGCTCGGCTGGATCATGTTCGGCGGCGCGGCGGCGTCCGTGGTGCTGCTGGTGGGTTTCGCCGCGACCACGAGCCTCGCGAGTCTGCCGCTGGCTCTGGCGCTCACCTTTCTCGTCTCGGCCAGCGCTTCTGCCTGGATGATCATCTCCATGACCGTGATGCAGCTCCTGGTGCCGGACGCGCTCCGCGGCCGGGTGATGGGTATCCACACCATCGGCTACAGCCTGATTCCACTGGGTGGTCTGTTTCTCGGCAGCCTGGCGGAGAGTCTGGGGGCTGACTGGGCGGTGATCACCGGTGCGGGGATCTACCTGCTGGCCATCGGCGTCACCGTGCTCTCACAGGCGAAGCTGCGCTCGCTCGACGGCGGCGCGCTGCAGGCGGATGAGGAAGCCGCAGGGATCGAGAAACCAGACGCCTCCACGGAGCAGGGTCCTCAGCCGCTCACCACCCGCTGACGCTTTTCCCGCTCCAGCTCGAGCTGCTGGTGAAGCACTCTGAGCGACTTGTTCTGCAGCTCGCGTTCGCGCTCCAGCTCCACCACCCGACGCTGCTCCACCTCCAGGTCGCGGGCCAGACGCTCGTAGTCCATGGTCTTCTGAGCGAGGCGCCTCTCCAGATCGGCAACGGCTTCGGCATGGCTGGCGGATGCGGCGGCGGCCGGAGCTGCGCCGGCCCGGGCGAGCTGCGCCTTCAGCGTGATCACTTCCGCTTCCGCGGCGGCGGCTTCGGCCATGGCGTCCGCTGCCTGTGAACGGGCGCTGGACAGCTCCCGCTCGAGACGCTTGACGGCATCGTTCTGCGCCGCGTCCTGCACCGAGTCGGCGCTGCTTTCACCGAAATCGAGCATCTCGCCGCCAGCGAGGACCCCGCCGTCGGCCAGGACGTCGGCGGACGCTGATGACTTTTCGGCTGCCGAGAGATCAGCGATGGTCTCGTGCTGGGCGGAGAGCGTCTTCAGCTCCCGGGTCTTTTCCTTCAGGGTGTTGTCCGCATCGCGCAGCTCCACCACCAGACCGTTGATGCGCGCGTCCTTCTCCTTGAGATCGTCCTTCAGCCGGCTGATCTGCTCGTCGCGGGAACGGATCAGCGACTCGAACTGGGGTACCCGGGCCCGGGCGTCGGCCAGTGTGCGTTGCATGTCCTCTTCCTGCCGGGCCGCAGCCAGATGACGGAGGATCCAGCCCGCGCCGGCGCCGGCGAGGAGCGCCAGCAGCAGGTAGACGAACATCTTCAGGATGAGAAAGATCACGTCGCGTCTCCGATCACGCGGAACTCCACCCGGCTGTTGGCCTCCCGGCCTTCCTCCGTGGCGTTGTCCGCGATGGGTTGTGTTTCGCCGTAGCCTCTGGCTGCAAGCTGATCGGCCGGCACACCGATCTGCACCAGGTGCTTGCGGATGGCGTCGGCGCGCCGCTGGCTGAGCTTGAGGTTGATGGCCGCATCCCCCTCGCCGTCCGTGTGGCTCGCAATCTCGAGCCTGGCCTTGCAGTTTCGGGCGATGCTCGCCAGCACGTTGAGGAGCCCGTAGCTCGCCTCCGTGATGTCCACCTTGCCGCGCTTGAAGGTCACGCGCTCTTTCGCCAGAAAGCTGTCGAGCTCGTTCTGGCAGGTGCCTGCTTCGCCGATGATGACGATCTGGTTGTCCACGCTGGTCACGCCGTCGACACCGGCGGCCACCTCACCCGCCCGCTTGCGGGACGCGTAGTCGGGCGCGGCACCGGTGAGCACGATCTCCTGGCCGGACGGGGTGACGCTGGCCCAGAACAGATCTTCCTTGCTCACAGCAGCGACGGCCGCGGCACCGAGCTCCTGCTCGATGTCCGAGGCTTCGAGGAATATGCACACGAAGAACAGGCACACGAAGAATGAACCTGTCGTGGTGAGCACCTCGAATTGGGAAAAACGCAAATCCATGTATCGACATCGACCAATTCGATGAACACCCGATTTTCGCCGGAACGGGGTTTGCGTTTTGCGAACCAGGTCTCAGCGGCGGCGGACCTGGCGCATGGGACTCACGATCGGAGGGATTTCAGATAGCGGCGGGTCTTCCACCAGAAACGCAGACGCGTTTCCAGGTCGCGGAAGACGTGCGGCGCGTCGTCCTTGCGATAGTCCTGACGCTGTGGCGTCACGCCTTCGAGGCACGACTGCCAGCCGTGATCCGGCTCGTAGCCGAGGGTGACGAGCTTGTCTGCGACGACGGGATAGTCATCGAGCTGGGCGCGGATGCGGGGCAGGTGGTCGCGCCATCCTGCGGTGCGGGAAGGATCCAGACGCCGGGCGCCGCCCAGAGAGATACCGGCCTTGTCCGGCACGTCCGCCCCTTCCGGGTAGGCGGTGAAATCGCGTCGCCGCTCGAGAAAGGGAAACCGCTGCTCGATCGCACCCTGCACGGCGGCCGGGTCTGCAATGAGATCCTCGTAACGCACGGTCAGCCAGCGCGGATGCTCCGAGAGCCGCTCGATCACGTCGAGGTACTCGAGCCAGCGGCGGAAGCCGGAGAAGTAGACATCCGGGAAGGTGGCATGACGGCTCGTGGCCACCGCCCGCGGGTCGCGGATCATGGCAATCACGTGCACGGTCTGGTCGGCGAGAAAGGCGCGCTCGATACGGATGGTGTCCGGCGGCTTCTTGGTGAGATAGAGCGTCTCGCCCGCCGGCACCGGCCGGAACAGCGTCGCCTCGTGCTCGCAGCGGCCGCTGAACGGATAGGCGTACCAGAGCAGCTCCATCATCAGCGTGGTGCCGCTGCGGTGGCAGCCCACCACGTGCACGCGTGTCGGACGGTTACCCATGGTCAGCCGAGGAAGGGATCGCGCTTACCGGTATCGAGACCGTGCTCGCCGGCATACTGCCTGGCCACGTCCGCGGAGAGCCGGTTGCTCTGGGCGAGTGTGGAGAGCGCCGCAAAGGCGATCCACTCGGCAGACACCTCGAAGTGATCACGCAGCACGTGCCGGTCCTCGGAAAGTCCGAAGCCGTCCGTGCCGAGCACCGTGTAGGGTCCCGGCACCCACTGGGCGATGGAGAGCGGCAGCGCCTTGATGTAGTCGCTCGCCGCCACGAACACCCCCTCCTCGTTCTCGAGCAGGTGGGAGACCAGCGACCGGCGGTCGGATGCGCCCACGCTCATGAGCCGCTCCCGCTCCGCGGCGAGCCCCTCGCGCAGCAGCTCGTTGTAGCTGGTCACGGACCAGAGGTTGGTGGCGATGCCGAGAGCGGCGAGATGAGCACGCGCGGCGAGCACTTCCGACATGACGGCGCCGCTGCCGAAGAGGTTCACGGTGGCACCGGCCTGCCGCTCCACGCAGTACATGCCGGCGAGCACGCCCGCTTCCACTCCGTCCCCTTCCGGCATGGGCGGCATGGGGTAGTTCTGGTTGGTGACGGTGAGGTAGTAGAAGACGTCCTCCTGCTCGGCGTACATGCGCCGGATGCCGTCGCGGACAATGAGCGCGATCTCGTAGGCGAAGCTCGGATCGTAGCTGACCAGGTTCGGGATGGTGCTGGCAATGAGATGGGAATGACCGTCCTGGTGCTGCACGCCTTCGCCGTTGAGCGTCGTGCGTCCCGAGGTGCCGCCGAGCAGGAAGCCCTTGCACATCATGTCCCCGCAAGCCCACACCATGTCGCCCACCCGCTGGAAGCCGAACATGGAGTAGAAGATGTAGAACGGAATCATGGGCAGCCCGTAGTTGGCGTAGGCTGTGCCCGCTGCCAGGAACGACGCCATCGCGCCCGTCTCGCAGATGCCTTCCTGAAGGATCTGGCCGTCCTCCGCTTCCCGGTAGGGAGCGATGGTGCCCGCGTCTACGGGCCGGTAGATCTGTCCGGCCGGCGAGTAGATGCCGGCCTGGGGAAAGAGCCCGTCCATGCCGAAGGTGCGCGCCTCGTCGGGCACGATGGGTACGATGTAGCGGCCGAGGCGCTTGTCGCGCAGGAGCTTCGCCAGCATGCGCACGATCACCCGGGTGGTGGAGACCTCCCGCTCGGAGCCCGCGAGCATGTCCTGGAACAGCGAGAGATCCGGGGGGTCCAGTCGCTCACAAGCCACCTCACGGCGCGGCAGGTAGCCACCCAGAGCCTGACGCCGCTCCTTGAGGTAACGCGTCTCGGAAGAGTCTTCCGGTGGCAGGTAGAAGCTCGCCTTCAGCACGTCGGCTTCCGGCAGCGGGATGTCGAGCCGCTTGGCGAGCTCGCGGCGCTCGTCCGCGGAGAGCTGCTTCTTCTGGTGCACGGTGTTGCTGCCCTCGGTTCCCGGCCCGAGCCCGTCGCCCTTCACCGTCTTCAACAGGATGACGCACGGCTTGCCGGTGACGTGCGCCGCCCGCTCGAAAGCGGCGTAGATCTTCTGGTGGTCCTGACCGCCGCGCTTGATGGAACGGATCTCCTCGTCCGTGAGCGTCTTCATCAGCTCCCTGAGCGCCGGTGAGGTCTCCACCCAGTGCTCGCGCACCACGTCGCCCGGCGAGACGGTGTACATCTGGTAGTCGCCGTCCACCGCCTGCTCCATGCGCTCCTGGAGGATGCCGTCCTCGTCCCGGGCAAAGAGCGGATCCCAGCCGCCACCCCAGATCACCTTGATCACGTGCCAGTCCGCGCCGCGGAACGAACGCTCCAGCTCCTGGATGATCTTGCCGTTGCCGCGCACCGGGCCGTCGAGCCGCTGCAGGTTGCAGTTGATCACCAGCACCAGGTTGTCCAGCGCCTCGCGGCTGGCGATGTTGATGGTGCCGAGCACCTCCGGCTCGTCCGCCTCACCGTCGCCGATGAAGGTCCAGATCTTGCCGCCGTTCTTGGCTTTAAGGCCCCGGCTCTCCAGGTACTTGGCGAAGCGGGCCTGATAGATGGCGCTGGGTGTGGAGAGCCCCATGCTCGCCGTGGGCATCTGCCAGAACCACGGCAGCCGGCGCGGGTGCGGGTAGCTCGGCAGGCCGCCGCCCTCGGCAAGCTCCCGGCGGAAGTTGTCGAGCTGCCGTTCGCCGAGCCGGCCTTCCAAGAACGCCCGCGCGTAGACGCCGGGCGCGGTGTGCGCCTGGAAGTGCACCTGGTCGCCGCCGTAGTGCTCGCTCTTCGCCCGGAACACGTGATTGAAGCCCACCTCCATCATGGTGGCGGCGGAGAGGTATGTAGCGATGTGGCCGCCGACCCCGGAGCCGGAATCGTAGGCGCGCAGCACCATGGCCACGGCATTCCAGCGGATGATGTTGCCGATCCGGGTTTCGAGCTCGATGTTGCCCGGATAGCGGGGCTGCTCGCGCACGTCGATGGTGTTCTTGTAGGGGGTGTTGAGCGCGGCATCGGTGAGCACCAGGCCACGATGGGAGAGGTGGCTCTGGAGTTGTCGCATGAGCGTGCGTGCGCCTTCCGGCCCACGCTCCTTGAGCACGTCGTCCATGGCCTCGAGCCACTCCTGGGCTTCGAGCTGCCAGGTCTCGTCCGCCGCGCCGATGTCCTGAATCTGTTCCGCCATACTGCCCGGCTCCTGCCCTCGAATCGCTGCCTTCCCGCGCCTGCTGCCCATCATAGCGGTCCCGGCCAGGGGGTCCATTCTCCGGAACGTCCCGGTAAACTGCCGTGGCGTTCGGGGGCAGGGATACCGTCGCCGTGTCGCCATTTCACGGGAGTCAGTCAGCAAAGAGGGGATTCATGTCAGCAGTCAGCAGTTCGTGGGCGATCCGTTCGTGGCGGTGTCATGCGGTCGCACTCGCGCTCATCACCAGCCTCGGTGCCTGTTCAAAGCCGGAGCAGACCGGCACCGAAGCCACGGCCAGCCAGGCGCCTGCCATCCCGGCGGTGAGCAGTCAGGCCGCCGCCATCCAGACGGCCACGGCAAGCGTCGACGGGGCGCGTATCGTCGGTGCGGACTCGGAGCTTGGTAACTGGCTTGCCCACGGCCGCACCTACGATGAGCAGCGGCACAGTCCACTCAAAGCCATCAACACGGACACGGTGCAGGAGCTGGGTCTTGCCTGGTACTGGGACACGGGCACCAAGCGGGGCCTCGAAGCCACGCCCATCGTCGTCGACGGCGTGATGTTCTCCACCGGCTCCTGGTCCGTGGTGTGGGCCCACGACGCGGCCACCGGCGAGCTGCTCTGGTCCTATGATCCCGAGGTGCCCCGCGAGTGGGGCAAGTTCGCCTGCTGCGACGTGGTCAACCGCGGTGTCGCCGTGTGGAAGGGACGCGTCTACGCCGGCACCCTCGATGGCCGGCTCATCGCGCTAGACGCCGGCACCGGTGAGCTCGCCTGGGAGGTGCAGACCACCGACCGGGAGCGGCCTTACACCATCACCGGCGCGCCGCGCGTACTCAAGGACATGGTGGTGATCGGCAACGGCGGCGCGGAGTACGGGGTGCGCGGCTACATCACGGCCTACGACACCGCCACCGGCGAGGAGCGCTGGCGCTTCTACACCGTGCCCGGCAATCCGGCGGACGGCTTCGAGAACAAGGCCATGGAGATCGCCGCCGCCACCTGGCGCGGCGGTAAGTGGTGGGAGGTCGGTGGCGGCGGCACGGTCTGGGATTCCATGGCGTTCGATCCCGAGCTCAACCTGCTCTACGTCGGGGTCGGCAACGGCGCGCCCTGGAACCGCTACATCCGCTCACCCGGCGGCGGCGACAACCTCTACGTCTCTTCCATCCTCGCCATCAACCCGGACAACGGCAGCCTGGTCTGGCACTACCAGACCACGCCCGGCGACACCTGGGACTACACCGCCACCCAGCACATGATCCTGGCCGACATCGAGCTCGACGGCGCGCCGCGCAAGGTGCTCATGCAGGCGCCGAAGAACGGCTTCTTCTACGTGATCGACCGGGTGACCGGCGAGTTCATCTCGGCCGAGGCCTACGTGCCCGTCACCTGGGCGAGCCACATCGACCCGGAATCCGGCCGGCCCGTGGAGAACCCGGAAGCGCACTACGCCAACGACGCGAAGCTGATCCAGCCTGCGCCCTATGGCGGCCACAACTGGCACCCCATGACCTACAGCCCCGACACGGGCCTCGTCTACATCCCGGCGCTGGATCTCGCCTTCTCCTACGCCCAGGACAACGCCTTCAGGTACGACCGGGAAAGCTGGAACACGGGCGTGGACTTCAAGCAGACCATCCCGTCGAAGAATCCCGACGAGATGATCGAGGCGCTGGAGACGGTGAAGGGCCATCTCGCCGCCTGGGATCCGGTCACCCAGCGCGAGGTCTGGCGGGTGTCCCACGACACGAGCTGGAACGGCGGGCTGCTCTCCACCGCCGGCAACCTGATCTTCCAGGGCCGCTCGGACGGCTACTTCGCCGCCTATCGGGCCGACAACGGCGAGCTCCTCTGGGAATACCCGGTAGGCATCGGCATCATCGCGGCCCCCGTGACCTTTGCCGTGGACGGCGAGCAGTACGTCGCCGTGCTGGCCGGCTGGGGCGGTGCCTTCGGGCTCGCGTCCGGTGCGCCGCGCCACAAGGGCAACAACCTCACCGAAGGTCGGATTCTGGCCTTCAAGCTCGGCGGCGAGGCCGAGCTGCCGGCAGCGAACGTCACCTACATCGAGGTCCCTGAGCCGCCGCCCATGCAGACGACGCCGGAGCAGGTGGCCCTGGGTGAGGGGCTCTATCACCAGTACTGCGCCGTCTGCCACGCGCCGGGGCTCACCGCCAGCGGCGCCGGCATTCCGGACCTCCGCTACTCGGATGCCTCCGTGCATGCCAGCTGGGATGCCATCGTGCGCGGCGGCGCGTTTGTCGGCAGGGGCATGGCGAGCTTTGCCCACGCGCTGGACGAAGCACAGGCACAAGCCATCCGCGCCTACGTGGTGGAGATGACCAAGGCCACGATCGGTCTGTGTCAGAGTGACTACCGGAAGAACTTTCCCGAGCTTCTGGACACGGCCTGCAGCCGACCGCAGGTGTCGGGGCCTTGATGGTCTGATGGAATCGCCGGTCCCGGGAGGGGCCGGCTTACATCACCGCGGCTTTGTCTGCCCGGGTCAGGCTTACGGCGATGGGACGGTGGTCCGAAAGCCGGCAGTCCAGCACCTCGCACTTGCCGATGGCCAGGCTCGGCGAGACCAGAATGTGGTCCAGCGCCTGGGACGGGCGCCAGGACGGGTAGGTCGGCGCCACGGAATCTGCCGGGCGGAGCGGCGTTTCCGCCAGGGGTGAGTCGAACAGCAGCTCGGTGAGGTGGCTGTTGAGGTCCCCCATCACCACCACGTGCGCTTCCCCGTCGATGAGCCGCTTCACGTACTCGAGCTGCATCGCCCGGGAACGCTCGCCCAGCGACAGGTGCAGCATCACCACCAGCACCGTGGCGTCACCGAACGGCAGCCGGACCACAATGGCCCCGCGTCCGGGAATGGCGCCGGGCAGCCGGTGGTCTTCCATCGCCGCCGGCGCAATCCGCGAGAGCAGACCGTTGCCGTGCTGGGCAATGGGTCCGAGATCGCGATTCAGCTGAGTGTACCAGTAGGGAAACCGGGCCTGCTCCGCGAGGAACTTCACCTGATTGACGAAGCCGCTGCGGATACTGCCGGCGTCGATCTCCTGCAGCGCCACGAAGTCGTAGCTGGCCACCACGTCGGCAATGCGGGTGAGCGTGTGGTTGCGGCTCTCATGCGGAAGGATGTGCTTCCAGCCCTTGGTCACGTAGTGCCGGTACTTGGTGGTGCGGATGCCGACCTGGATGTTGTAGGAGAGGAGCTTCAGGGTGTGGTCGTCCGTCGCTTCGATGGGCTCGAAGTGACTGAGCACGTTCACCGCGGAATTCGGACCCGACCGCAGATCACCCCGTTTTGCCCATGCAAGCATGGCCGACTGCTCCAATGACCTGGCAAGCAGTTTAGCGGTCCTCGGTCGGTCGGAATGAGGACTGTCTGGCACTTTCGGCTCGTACATCGACTCGTACATCCTTGTTACAACTCGAGCATCGTGACGGTCATTCGGAATCCACGGACAGTCCCGCCGGTGCGGCGGGTACCGGGGCCTCACCCCCGGCGTTCCCGGGCGGTGGCAGGTCGATGTCGCGTTCTGCGGCCTGCTTGGCAACAAGGAAGTCCACGACCTCCAGCATCATGGCGTTCGAGCCCGACATCTGGCCGTCGGTGCGGAAGGTGCCGTCCACGATCATGGATGGTGTGCCGGTGATGCCGTAGGCACGGCTCTTGGCCTGGGCCTGCTGCAGCTTGGAGCGCACACCGAAGGAGTAATACACCTGATCGAAGTTCTCGCGGGACACACCGGCGAAGGTTTCGAACAGCAGCGCCATGGCACCCGGATCCCTGAGGTCCATGCCCTGCTCGTGAATGGCCTTGAAGATGGGCGCGTGCACCTGATCGGTGACACCGAGCACCTCGGCCGTGTAGTAGGCCTGAGCGAACAGCGCCCAGGTGGCGTTGAAGATGGCGGGCAGGCGCTGGAAGTCGACGCCGGCACCCTGCTCGTCGTGCCACTCTTCCACCGCCGGATCGAAGCTCTTGCAGTGGATGCAGGCGTAGGAGAAGGCTTCCACCACCTCCACCCGGGAGGGGTCGGCCGTGGCGACGGGCACGGGAATCCGCTGGTAGTGGGTGCCTTCCTCGAACTCCATGGCCCCTGCGTCGAACGCGGTGAGGGCGAGGAGCACGCCGAAGAGGATGAATCTGTTCATGAGCTACCTGTACTGGTGTCTGTTCTGGCCTGCCTGCTCGCGGCTGGCCGTCCTTGCGCACCAGCCCGACCGCAATGATTCAATCACGGGTATGCCGAACGGAACCTGAACGTGCTGTAGCGGATCCTCGGCAGGAGGCTGGCCCGCGAATTAGACCCCGGTCCGCGGAAATCGTGCAACCGCCGCGGTGCAGAAACGCGCACCGGAGCGGGTCGGTTTCCGCCCCGGTCAGTAAAGGCCCTGAATGTAGTCCGCGAGTGCGGCAATTTCCTTGTCGGTGAGGCCCTGGGCCACACCGCGCATCATGCCGCCGAACATCTCGTCGGTGGTCCGGTCGCCCTCACGATAGGCGGTGAGCTGGGCGATGGTGTAGGCGCTCGGCTGCCCGCCCAGGTGCGGGTATCCGGCGAGCCCGTTGCCTTCGCCCGTGGGCGCATGACAGGACGTGCACGCGGCCACGGCTTTCGCCGAGATGCCACCGCGGTAGATCTGCTCGGCCTGGGCCAGCTTCTCGTCGTCGCCCTCGGCCTGACGCACCTTGGCCGGCAGCGAGGCGTAATATGCCGCCAGGTTGGCCAGATCCGCATCGGATTTGCCATTGAGCTGGCCGGCCATCAGCGGGATGACCCGGCCGCCGTCACGAATCATCTTCAGCTGGTTGGTCAGGTACTTCTCGTTCTGGCCGGCCAGGTTGGGATAGGTCGGGTCCAGCCCGGTGGCGCCGTCCTGACCGTGGCAGGCGCCGCAGGCGGCTGCCTGAGCCTGGCCCGCCGCAGCGTCGCCACCGGCCATGACCGGGGCGCCGAACAGACAACCGAGCACCGCGACCAGCGCGCTCGCCCGTCGTGCCAGCGGATTCAGGCCAGAGGACCCGGAAGTCCCGAGATGTGGTGACGCCATCGTAGCTATGTCCTATACACTCTATACACTGCACACTGCGTTTGAGACCCGACGGTCCGTCGGGGCGCGGATTATATAAAAAATCCTGCCCTGTCACAGTCTTTCGGGCCGCCGAGCCCGGTGCACGACGGCCCCCGCAGCACGGAGATCCTGCGTGCCCGAACCAGCCCCGAAACGTCGGGAAGATCCACCCCGTCTCGACGTGACCTTCGTCAAGAGCGCGGCGCGCCTCAGCCAGTGCCCGCCGGCATCCGGCCCGGAGGTCGCCTTCGCGGGTCGGTCCAACGCGGGCAAGTCGTCGGTGCTGAACCGGCTCACCGGCTCCCGGCGCACGGCCAAGGTGAGCAAGCAGCCCGGCCGCACCCAGCTCCTGAATTTCTTCGACGTGCAGGGCAGCACCGGTCGTCTGGTCGACCTGCCGGGTTACGGCTACGCGAAGGCGGAGCGCTCGGCGCAGGCAAGCTGGCAGCAGACGGTGAACGACTACCTCTCCCACCGCGACGCCCTGGCGGGCGTGGTGCTGGTGATGGACATCCGCCACCCCCTGCAGCCGTTCGACGAGGAGCTGATCAACTGGGCACACCCCTCGGACATGCCGCTGGTGATCCTGCTGAACAAAGCCGACAAGCTGAAGCGGGGCGCCCAGGGCAAAGTGCTCGCCGCCGTGCGCCGCGCCGTGAAGCCCTATCCCCTCGTGACCGTGCAGACCTTCTCCGCCCAGACCGGTCAGGGTGTGTCCGAGCTCATCGCCACCCTCAGGACCTGGCTTTCGGGTCAGTGAGCTTGATCCCAGTTGTGGCCGACCCCGGCATCCACCACGAGGTCAACCGCTAGCTCGGCCGCGCCCGCCATGCGCTCGGTGACACCGGCCACCACCGCTTCCACGTCGTCCTCCGCGACCTCGAGAACGAGCTCGTCGTGTACCTGCATGATCATCAGCGCGTCCAGCCCCGATGCTGGCAGCCAGGCGTCCACGGCCAGCATGGCGCGCTTGATGATGTCCGCCGCCGTGCCCTGCATGGGCGCGTTGATGGCCGTACGCTCCGCCGCCTGGCGCCGCTGGTGGTTTCTGCTGTTGATCTCCGGCAGGTAGAGTCGGCGCCCGTACACCGTTTCCACGTAGCCCTGATCGTGGGCGATCGCCCGGGTCTGCTCCATATACCGGGCAACGCCGGGATAGCGGGCGAAGTAACGGTCGATGTAGTCCTGGGCCAGGGTGCGGGAGATGGAGAGCTGACGGCCGAGGCCGAACGCCGACATGCCGTAGATGAGACCGAAGTTGATGGCTTTGGCGTTGCGCCGCTGCTCGTCGCTCACTTCGTCGAGGCCCACCGAGAACACCTCCGCCGCCGTGGCGCGATGGATGTCCTGGCCTTCCTCGAAGGCGGTCGTGAGCCCTGCATCCCCGGACAGGTGGGCCATGATCCGAAGCTCGATCTGGGAGTAGTCCGCGGCGATGATCCGGCGCCCCCGGGGCGCCACGAACGCCTGGCGGATCTTCCGGCCGTCCGCGGTGCGGATGGGGATGTTCTGCAGGTTCGGGTCCGTGGAGGAGAGGCGCCCGGTGGCGGCCACCGCCTGGTGATAGGAGGTGTGCACGCGGCCCGTCTTCTGGTTGATCTGGGCCGGCAGCTTGTCGGTGTAGGTGGACTTCAGCTTGGCGAGGCTCCGGTAGTCCATGATCACCTGGGGCAGCTCGTAGTCCCGGGCCAGGTCGATGAGCACCGGCTCCGCCGTGGAGGGCTGCCCCTTTGGCGTCTTCTTCAGCACCGGCAGCCCGAGCCGCTCGTAGAGGATCTCCTGAAGCTGCTTGGGCGAGTCCAGATTGAACTGGCCGCCGGCGAGATCGTGGGCCTGGCCGACGAGGGCCTCCATGCGCGACGACAGCTCCCGGCTCTGCTCGTCGAGCAGCGCGCCGTCGATGAGCGTGCCCGTGCGCTCCATGCGCGCGAGCACGGGCATCAGCGGCATCTCGATGTCCTCGAACACGCTTCTCAGCTTCTGCTCGCCTGCGAGCTTCGGCCACAGCACCTGATGGAGCTGCCAGGTGACGTCCGCATCCTCCGCGGCATACTCCGCCGCCTGCTCCACGGGCACCTGGTCGAAGGTGATCTGCTTGGCGCCCTTGCCGGCCACCTGCTCGTAGGTGATGGTTTCCCGATGCAGGTATTTCCGCGCCAGGTCGTCCATGTTGTGGCGGCTGGCGACGCTGTTCAGCACGTAGGATTCCAGCATGGTGTCGTAGGCGATCCCGGCCACCGTCACGCCGTAACGGGCCAGCACGTTCACGTCGTACTTGAGGTGCTGTCCCACCTTCTTCAGGTCGGGATCCGTGAGGATCGGGGTGAGCTTCTCGAGAACGACCGACAGCGACAGCTGCTTCGGCGCGCCCACGTAGTGGTGTCCCGTGGGCACGTAGGCGGCTTCACCGGCCTCGGCGCAGAACGAGAAGCCCACCAGCTCCGCGTCCATGTAGTTGAGGCTGGTGGTCTCCGTGTCGAGCGCAAAGGTGCCTGCCTTGCGAAGGGACGTGATCAGCGCATCGAGGCCGGCGGCATCGGTGATGGTGTGGTAGTTGGCCGTTCCTGCCCGCGGCGCCTCGACCGCGGCGCCGCTCGCGGACGGTGTCCCGTCCACGGACGATTTGCCGTCCACGGACGATTTCCCGTCCGCCAGCTCCTCCGTCCAGGCTTTGAACTCGAGGCGCTCGAACATCCCGCGCAGGGCGTCGTTGTCCGGCGGTGTGGGGATCAGGTCCGCGATCCCCACCGGCAGCGCCACGTCGCAGCGGATCTCGGTGAGGGATTTCGACAGCGGCAGCTGATTCAGCGCCTCGCGGAGATTCTCGCCGATCTTGCCCTTGATCTCGTCCGCCCGCGCCATCACCGTATCCAGGTCGCCGTACTCGCCGAGCCACTTGGCGGCGGTCTTCGGCCCGACCTTGTTCACGCCGGGGATGTTGTCCACGGAATCACCCATCAGCGCCAGGTAATCGACGATCTGCTCGGGCGTCACGCCGAACTTCTGCACCACGCCATCCCGGTCCATGGTGGTTTCGGTCATGGTGTTGACCAGGGTGACGTGGTCGGTCACGAGCTGGGCCATGTCCTTGTCGCCGGTGGAGATCACCGTGTCCCGCTTCGAGGCCGTGGCCTGGGCCGCCAGGGTGCCGATCACATCGTCCGCTTCCACGTCGTCCACGATCAGCAGTGGCAGGCCCATGGCCCGGATGATGTCGTGGATGGGCTTGATCTGCTCCCGCAGGTCGTCCGGCATGGGCGGGCGGTGCGCCTTGTATTCGGGGTAGATGTCGTTGCGGAAGGTCTTGCCCTTGGCGTCGAAGACCACGGCAATGGGGCTGCCTGCGTAGTCCTTGGCGAGCTTCCGGATCATGGCGATGACCCCACGGACCGCGCCGGTGGGGAAGTTGTCCGATGTGCGCAGGTCGGGCAGGGCGTGATAGGCCCGGAACAGGTAGGAGCTGCCGTCCACCAGCACGAGCGGTTTGTCCGACGACGCGGTCTTTTCCGCGGCCGACTTCGCGGTCTTTTCCGCGGCTGACTTCGCGGTCTTTTCCGCGGCTGACTTCGCGGTCTTTTCCGCGCCCATCTGCTGTCCTCTCCTCGTCTTTGCTACCATTCTACTTGAGCTCGAGGATGGTGCGATGCAGCCACGGACAATCAGCGTTTACGGGATCCTGCTCGGGCGATGCCTGCTGGTGTTTCTACTCGGCCTGGCCGGAGCGGTCGCCTCGATTTCCGCTTCCGGCGCCGAGCCTGATGACATCCTCGGCCCCGACGTCACCATCGTCGAGGAGGAGGACCGTACGGTCATGGAGTACCGACAGAACGGCTATCTGCGGATGATCCGCGTCGTGCCGAAGATCGGCAAGCCGTACTACCTGGTACCCCAGGATCCCACCAAGGGCATCCAGGACCTGGAACGCGCAGAGACGCTGCTGCCGAGCTGGGTCATCGTGGAGTTCTGACCACCCATCCATGAACGCCATCACCAAAATGGATGTTCTGGACCTGGAGCAGACGCTCGCGCACTACGATGTGGGAGACCTGGTCCGGTACTGGCCCGCGACCAACGGCATCGAAAACACCAACTACTTCGTCCGCACTGTCGATGACGGCCGCGAACGGGAATTCGTGCTCACCATCATGGAGCAGCCGTCCAACGCCGGCAGTGCGTACGTTCCCTTGTTAGACCGCTGCCTGGACGCAGGACTTCCCGTGGCGGCCGTACTGAAGAACGATCGCGGAGAGGCCGTCGGCCACCACGACGGCAAGCTGGTTCTGCTCTCGCGGCGACTGCCCGGCAGACACGTCTACAACCCGACGCTGAGGCAGGTCGCCGCACTTGGTCGGTTCGTCGGCCGTTTTCACCTGGCCACCGCGGACTGGAACCATCCGGTGCCCGACTATCCGCGCACCGCATCCTGGCTCGCGCACAACGCCGAGCTCGTGAAGGGGCACCTGCCCTGGATATCCCGCTCGCTGCTCACCGACTGCGTGCGCGAGATGACCTCGCTGCTCGACCGCGAGGACGTGGCCAGGCTGCCGCGAGGCATCGTCCACGGCGACCTGTTTCGCGACAACGTGCTCTTCAACGAGCGCGGCCTCAGTGGCGTGCTCGATTTTCATCACGCCGCCCGCGGCTACCTGCTCTACGACCTGGCCGTGGCCGCCAACGACTGGTGCACCGATTCCACAGGGCTGCTGAACACCGATCGCGCCACCGAGCTCTTACGCACGTATCACCACATCCGGCCGCTGACGGGAAACGAGATCCGCCTGTTTCCGGCGTTTGCGCTCTACGCTGCAGTCGCCTTCTGGCTGTCCCGCCTCGCCGTGTCCGTGCAGCGCCGTCGCGACGTGCGCTCCAACAACCCGGCCGAGTTCGAGCGGATCGTGGCACAGCACCACGCGCACTTTTTCTATTTAAACGAGCGTCAGCTCGTTTAAACCCAAACTGAGCGCCAGCTCGTTTAGGCCGGCAGCTCGTTTAGACCGACAGCCGTCCTGTCGGCTCAGCCGCGCCGCGCCTCCAGCAGAAACACACCAAACCACCCCCGCTCGTCCGTCCAGGCGCCAGTCCTGGCGAACCCGGCCCGCCCGGCCAGCGCCAGAAAATCCGCCGGATCGTATTTGAAGGAGTTCTCCGTGTGCACGGACTCCCCGGCCTCGAAGCGGATCCGCGCACCGTCGATCACGACCTCGTGCGTCTCCCTCACGTCGAGAAACATCTGCACGGCGCCGATCTCGGGGTTGTACACCGCCCGGTGCGAAAACCGCGCCGGGTCCAGGTCCACGTTCAGCACCTCGGCGAGGTGGGTGAGCAGATTGAGGTTGAACGCCGCGGTGACGCCCGCGGTGTCGTCATAGGCCGCCTCCAGCACGCCCACGTCCTTCTTCAGGTCCACGCCGATGATGAGCCGGCCGCCCTCACCCACGGTGGTGCGGATCCGGGTGAGCAGGGCCTGTGCTTCCGCGGGATCGAAGTTGCCGATGCTCGAGCCGGGGAAGAACCCCACCTTGGGCATGCTCCGCACCACCGCCGGCAGCTCGAAGGCGCCGGTGAAGTCCGCGCACACCGGGTAGATGGCCAGTGCCGGGAAGTCGGACCTGAGACGTTCGGCCATGGACACCAGGTGATCCCCGGAGATGTCCACCGGCACATAGGCGGCGGGTGCGACTTCCTCGAGCACCTTGCGGATCTTCAGGCTCGAGCCGGAGCCGTACTCCACCAGGCAGGAGCCGGGGCCAACGGATCGGGCAATGCTCGGCATGTGCGCATCGAAGATGGCGAGCTCCGTGCGCGTGAGGTAGTACTCCGGCAGCGCGGTGATGGCCTCGAAGAGCCTGGAGCCGCGCTCGTTGTAGAAGAACTTCGGCGAAAGCCGTTTCTCACGGGCGCTGAGCCCGGCGAGGACCTCCTCTTTCACGTCGGTGGGCTCGGGCTTCAGGTCGAACACCTCGAAGGGTGCCGCTTTGACTCGTGTGTTGATGGTGCCTCCCTGCGCTGTGGGCTCAGGCGTCCTTGGCCAGGCGGATGCCCGTGAACTGCCAGCGATCCTGCGGATCGAAGAAGTTACGATAACTCGCGCGGATGTGGTCGGCGGGCGTGGCACAGGAGCCGCCGCGCAGCACGAGCTGGTTTGCCATGAACTTGCCGTTGTACTCGCCAAGCGTGCCGGACAGCGGCTGGAAGCCCGGATAGGCGGCGTAGCTGCTCGACGTCCACTCCCAGGTATCCCCGAAGAGCTGGTCCAGGAGCCCGGCGACCTCGACGCTCGCCGGTCCGTGCGCGGGCTTCGGATGGAAGCAGCCGCTGTCGAGGAAGTTGCCCCGCACCGTGATCCCGGCGGCCGCCGCCTCCCACTCCGCTTCCGTCGGCAGCCGGTAGCCGGCCCAGCGCGCGAACGCATCCGCCTCGTAGGCAGAGATGTGCGTCACCGGCACGACACCGCCCGCTTCCGTGAGGCCGGAAAGTCGGTACTCCCACCACACGCCTTCCCGTCGCGACCAGTACATGGGGCCTTCGATGCCCCGGCTCCTGACCCACTGCCAGCCGTCCGAGAGCCAGAGCGATGGCGAGGCATAACCGCCGTCCTCCATGAACGCCAGGTACTCGGCGGAGGTGATCACCCGGTCGGCGAGCGCGTAGGGGGCGAGGTGCACCAGATGCCGGGGACGTTCGTTGTCGAAGCAGAACGCCGCATCCGGCAGCGCGCCGATCTCGAGCAGACCACCGGAGAAGGAGACGAATCCCGGATCCCGTTGGTCCGACGTTGCCACCGGCTCCGGTCCGGCTTCGCTCAGATAGGGCGGTGCCAGCGGATTGCTGCCCAGGTTCGCCTTCAGATCCGTGACGATGAGCTCCTGGTGCTGCTGCTCGTGGTTCAGACCCAGTACCGTGCGTGCCTCGACCGCCTCGTCATCACCACGCTCGAGCAGCCGCCGCATGTGCTCGTCCACATGGGCGCGGTAGGCGGCGATTTCCGTCAGCGTCGGTCGCGACAGCCGCCCTCGCTCCGCCCGGGGAAACGGCTCGCCGATGCCGTTGTAGTAGGAGTTGAAGAGGGACTCATAGCGGGGATGAAACACAGCGTAGCCGGGCAGGAACGGTTTCAGCAGAAACGTCTCGAAGAACCAGCTCGTGTGCGCCAGGTGCCACTTGGGCGGGCTCGCCTCCAGCATGGGCTGAACCCCATGGTCTTCCACGGTCAGCGGGGCACAGAGGGCTTCGGTGGCAGTGCGGATTCGTGCGTAGCGGTCGGGCAGGGATTCGATCCCCGCATCGGGGGCGGCGGGAAACGGAGTCGCTACTGGTCGTCTGTGTTCAGAAATCGGCAGCTAGGCTTCGAAAAGCAGCCACAATGGTATCAGCTTGCTGGGGATATTTGATGAACCCGTGGTAGTGCCCGCGGGGGTTGATGATCACGATGTTGCCGGTGTGGTCCACCTGATACGCGTCCGGGTCCGGCTCACCGTTCTGATCCAGCATCGGCACCTTGGCGAATGCCACGTTCACCTGCTCCGAAAAGCCTGCCACCGCTTCACGGGAACCCCGGACGCCGATGAAGTCCGGCGAGAACGCGGTGGTGTACGCGCCCAGGGTTGCAGCGTCGTCCCGCTCCGGGTCGACGGAGACCAGCACGCCCTGGAACGTATCGTCACCCTGCAGCGTCCGCCTGGCCTGGCCCATCACCGCCATGGTGGTGGGGCACACGTCCGGACAGTTGGTGAAGCCGAAAAAGGCGAAGGTCCAGTGACCGGTGAGATCCTCGAGCGTGAACGGCTCTCCCGTGTGCGTCGCAAGCTCGAACGCGGTGATTTCCCGCGGTCGCGGCAGGATGAACACGCCCTGCTCCCTGAGCTGCTCGGCAGACAGCACGGGCGTACGGGTGACGGAGTACACGAACAGCCCCACCACCACGGCCACGAAGCCAAGGCAGAGGGCAACCGTCTTCTGCAAGCCGGTCACCGGATCAGGCTCCGCGGATGAGGCTGATGGGCGGTTCTGCTGCGGGCACGAACCCGGTGCCGATGCCGGCCACCACCAGGTAGTGGTCCACCAGCAGGACGATGAACAGCAGCATCAGGTAGATGATGGAGTAGCGGAAGGTTTCGATCGGCGCCCTGGGATTGCGGTTTCTGAGCAGCACCACGGCCCAGTAGAGGAATCCGCCGCCGAGCGCGACGGCGCCGGCCAGATACAGCAGGCCGCTCATGCCGATCACGTACGGCAGCAGGCTGCCGGCGAACAGAATGAGCGTGTAGAACAGGATGTGCCAGCGGGTGTAGGCATCGCCATGGGTCACCGGCAGCATGGGCACGTCGGCTGATTCGTACTCGGACTTGCGGTCCAGCGCCAGCGCCCAGAAGTGTGGCGGTGTCCAGGCGAAGATGATGAGCACCAGCAGCAGCGCCCCCGGCTCGATGCTGTTGGTGACCGCGGCCCAGCCGAACAGCGGCGGCGCTGCACCGAAGAGCCCGCCGATGACGATGTTCTGTGGCGTCGCCCGTTTCAGGAACAGGGTGTAGATGAGCCCGTAGCCGATCCAGCTCGCCAGGTTCAGCCAGGCGGTGAGCGGGTTAACCCCGAAGTACAGGATCAGCATGCCGGCCACACCCGTCACCGCGGAGAAGGTCAGCGCGGCCGCCGTGTCCACGCGACCGGTGGCCACCGGCCGGGACCGTGTGCGAGCCATGCGCGCGTCGATTTCCGCATCGGCGATGTGATTGACCACCGCGGCAGATCCGGCCACCAGCGCAATGCCGGTGAGGCCGAACACCAGCACGTCCCAGGGCACCATGCCCGGCACGGCGAGAAACATGCCGACCAGCGCGCAGAGCAGCATGAGCAGCACCACACGCGGCTTGGTCATTTCGAGATAGTCCCGCCAGCTCGCGCCGGCGATGGTCAGTTCGCTCACAGTAAATCCTTCGCCGGATGGACCGGTTCGGTCGGCGGGGCGCCGTATTCTAGCCAACCGGGTCGCCTGATTCACCCCGTGTTTGGCGTGCCACCGTCAGCCGATCTGGGAGAGTTTGAGCAGCTTCTTCAGGTCGTCGAGCACGGGCTTCCCCGCGTCGGAGAGCGGATAGAAGAACACCAGGTTACCGATCGGGTCGACAATGTAGATGCCTTCTGCCAGTGCCTGAAGATTGCCGGTGAGGTGCTCGAGTCGCGGATACTCGGCCTTCAGCCCGGGATCCGCGAGCGCCGGTGTGAGCAGCGCCCGCCGGACCCGGTCCGCATCCTTGTTCAGCAGCACGTGAAGCTGACGCAGCTGGTGCACTGCCGCCTCGCAGGCATCCAGACATCCCTCCGGCGCCACGACCCACAGCCACCACGTCCCGCCTTCCGTCAGCAGTGCTCCGCGGTCGTCCGTGAGGCCGAGCTCGCCCACGGTGACCGGCGGGTCCACGAAGGCGCCGTGATTGGTCGTCCCCCATACGCCGCCCGTCCTCGCCACGTAGAAAAGCGCATAGGAACCACCCAGCGTCAGGAAGGCGATGGCGAACATGGCCAACAGCATGCGCCGGTTCTTCTGTTGTGCGTTGTCAGTCATTTGCCCCGTCACGTCGCCTGAACCCGAAATACAGATAGCCAGCCGCCAGCACGAAGGCGAGACCGAACCACTGCACCGCATACCCCGTATGTTTGGCCGCAGGCATGTTGAGGCTCGTCGTTGCCGGCACCAGCACGCCGGGTGCTCCGGCATCCAACCGGATTTCCCGCGGCACGGCATTCTCCAGATCAGCGGCCATCCGCGCTACCTCCAGCCGCTGAATCACCTTCGGCCAGTCCTGGTTCCAACGATCGTCGCCAAAGCTCGGGAGCAGACCGAGCTCCGGCCAGACCAGGCCCGTCAGGGTCAGGTCGCCGGTCGGCGTCTGCACCGCGGGCAGCGAGCGCCGGCCGGGATCACCGCGGATGAATCCCCGATTCACGAGCCATCGCCGGCCGTCGTCGGCACGGAAGCTGGTGATCACCCCGTAGCCAACCTCACCTGCGTGTGTCTGATTGTCGAGCAGAAAAGTCCGTGTCGCTTCGTAGGTGCCGTGCAGCCTGATGTGCTGAAAATCCACCACCGTGGGCCCCGGAACCGCCGGCAGAGCGCCGATCCTGTCCAGCATCTGCTCCTCGAGCAGACGCTTCTCCTCCGCCCTGCCGAGCTGCCAGATGCCGAAGCTGAGCAGCACCGGCAGCAACGCCGCGGCGAACAGCGTCATCTTCCAGCCGGGCCGGAAGCGGCGATCTGTCACGGCGCCCCTGCTCCCTGGTGCACGAGGCTGACGCCACCGTATCGATGGGGTACAGTGATCGCACTCACACCAGTCTTACCCATGTATCTGAAAGTCATCATCGTCGTGCTGCTCATCGGCGTCGTCGCGAGCCTCATGAGCGGTCTGTTCTTCCTGTTCAAAGACAGCGATAAGCCGGATTCCCGGAGAACGCTGCACGCCCTGGGTGTGAGGATCACCCTGGCCGCGGCGCTGCTCGGCACGATCTTCTACGGTCTGTACACCGGCCAGCTCAGAATGGGTACCAACGCGCCCTGGCATGGCGCTACGCACGCACCCGCGGAAACCGTTCGCTGATTCTGTCCGGTCAGCGCTGCATCAGCAAAAAGGCGGACCCGGGGTCCGCCTTTTTTTACACGCATACTTTCACGCGCCGACGCATGTCGGCAGTGTTTCACATGACGTACACGAAGAAGAACAGGCACACCCAGACCACGTCGACGAAGTGCCAGTACCAGGAAGCCGCCTCGAAGCCGAAGCAGTCCTTCGGTGCGAAGTGACCCTTCAGCGACCGGAAGAACTGGATCAGCAGGATGAATGTTCCCAGCGTCACGTGGAATCCGTGGAAGCCGGTGAGAATGAAGAACGTCGAGCCGTAGATGCCCGAAGACAGGGTCAACCCGAGCTCCTGGTAGGCGTGGATGTACTCCTCGGCCTGCAGGATCAGGAAGCCGATGCCCAGCACGATCGTCAGCCCCAGCCAGCCGATCAGCTTGCTGCGGGCCTGATCCTTGATGGCCGTATGCGCAAAGTGCACGGTGACGCTGGACGTGAGCAGGATCACGGTGTTCCAGAACGGCAGGTACGACGCCCAGCTCGTGATGCCCGGCGACGCCATGCTCTCGTGCGGCGCGGGGAAGAGTTCGTTGTTGGGATTCGCCATCACCGGCCACTCGGCGCTGAACTCCGGCCACAGCAGGCCCGTGATCGCCTTGTCGCCCTCACCACCGAGCCACGGCACCGCGAAGTTGCGGGCGTAGAACAGCGCGCCGAAGAAGGCCGCGAAGAACATCACCTCGGAAAAGATGAACCAGCCCATGCCCCAGACATAGGAGCGCTTGAGCTGGTCGTTGGCGAGACCCTGCTGGTTCTCCTCGATGACCTTGGCGAACCAGAAGAAAAGCACCACCGCGACGATGCCAAGCCCGATGATGGACATCCAGTCGGACGATTCTTCGCCCGCCTTGATGTCGTTCAGCCAGGTGCCGAGTCCCGCCAGCATCAGGAAAACGCCGAACGCGATCCACACCGGATACCACCCGTTGTGTGGCACGTAGTAGACCGACTGGTCGGAGGGGTTAGCCATCTGTGATCACTCCCGATCTGTTCGTATTTGTCTCGCCTGGACAGCTCGCCCTGCGGCGCATCCAGTTCTCTTTGTTCTCACAACTCGTTCTCAGGATCGTCATCCGCCGCCCAGCTCGTGTGTCGACGCGCTTTTCAGCAGCTCCCGGTTCCCCGCGAGCTCGGTGATGTCGAAGAGCGCGTAGGACAGCGAGATCGACTGCACGTTCTGCGGCAGGTCCGCATCCACGAAGAAGCGCATGGGCATTTCCATCTCCTCCCCCGGCGCCAGGACCTGGGACTGGAAGCAGAAACACTCGGTCTTGTGGAAGTAATCCGTCGCCGTCAGCGGCACCACCGAAGGCACGGCCTGGCCCACCATGGCTCTGTCCGTGGTGTTCTTCACGTAGAACGTCGCCTCATTGAGCTCGCCCGGATGCACCCGCATGCCGTTCTTGTCGGCCCAGAACTGCCAGGGCATACCGTCGTTGGTGTTCACCACGAAGTTGACCTTCACCAGCCGCGAGCGGTCCACCCGCTCGCTTGCCGGGTCGTAGGTGTACTGGCCACCGGTGTTGCCGCCGAGCCCCGTGATCTCACAGAGCAGGTCATAGAGCGGGATGAGCGCCCAGCCGAAAGCGAACATGCCCACCACCAGCAGCACGAGCCGCCGCACCGTGGCGGCATTCTTCCGCCCCGGGGAGACGGAAGCTGCTCGGTTGCCGGATGTCGTGCTCATCGTCCGTGCCCCGATCTCAGGAATGGGCTTCCGCGTCCGTCACCCGCGGCGGGTGCGTGAAGCTGTGGTACGGCGCCGGTGACGGCAGCGTCCACTCGAGCCCGTGCGCGCCGTCCCAGACGCGATCCGTCGCCGGCTTGCCGCTGCGGATCGCCTTGATGACCACGTACAGGAAGAACACCTGCGAGAAGCCGAAGATGAACGCGCCGATCGAGGAGATCATGTTGAAGTCCGCGAACTGCAGCGCGTAGTCCGGAATCCGCCGCGGCATGCCTGCGAGCCCCGAGAAGTGCTGCGGGAAGAAGGTGACGTTCACGCCGATGAACGACAGCCAGAAGTGCAGCTTGCCGAGCGACTCGTCATACATGCGGCCACACCACTTCGGCAGCCAGTAGTACACGGCCGCGATGATCGAGAACAGCGCCCCCGGCACCAGCACGTAGTGGAAGTGAGCCACCACGAAGTAGGTGTCGTGGTACTGGTAGTCCGCCGGCGTGATGGCGAGCATCAGGCCCGAGAAGCCGCCGATGGTGAACAGGATCACGAAGGCGATGGCGAACAGCATGGGCGTCTCGAACGTCATCGAGCCCCGCCACATGGTGGACACCCAGTTGAACACCTTCACGCCGGTGGGAATCGCGATCAGCATGGTCGCGTACATGAAGAAGAGCTGGCCTGCCAGCGGCATGCCCACCGTGAACATGTGGTGTGCCCAGACGATGAACGACAGGAAGGCGATGGAGGCCGTCGCGTACACCATCGAGTCGTAACCAAAGAGCGGCTTCCGGCTGAAGGTCGGGATGATCTGGGAGACCACGCCGAAGGCCGGCAGGATCATGATGTAGACCTCGGGGTGGCCGAAGAACCAGAAGATGTGCTGAAACATCACCGGATCGCCGCCGCCGGCCGCGTTGAAGAAGCTGGTGCCGAAATGGATGTCGAACAGCATCATGGTCACCGCACCCGCCAGCACCGGCATGACGGCCAGCAGCAGGTAGGCGGTGATCAGCCAGGTCCACACGAACAGCGGCATCTTCATGAGCGTCATGCCCGGAGCGCGCATGTTCAGGATGGTGGCGATGATGTTGATCGAGCCCATGATCGACGACGCGCCCATCATGTGCACACCGAAGATGAAGTAGGTCACCGTCTCGGGCGCATACGTCGTGGACAGCGGTGCGTAGAACGTCCAGCCGAAGTTCGGACCGCCGGCTTCCATGAACAGCGTGGAGATCAGCATGGCGAACGCGAACGGCAGGATCCAGAAGGACAGGTTGTTCATGCGCGGCAGCGCCATGTCGGGCGCCCCCACCATCATCGGCACCAGCCAGTTCGCGAGCCCCACGAAGGCGGGCATGATCGCGCCGAACACCATGATGAGGCCGTGGTTGGTCGTCATCTGGTTGAAGAACTCGGGCGCGACGAACTGCAGTCCGGGCTGGAACAGCTCGGCGCGGATGACAAGCGCGAGCACGCCCCCGATCAGGAACATCAGGAAGCTGAACCACAGGTAGAGCGTGCCGATGTCCTTGTGGTTGGTGGTGAACAGCCACCTGGCCAGCCCTTTGTCCGGGCCGTGGTCGTGATGGTCGTCGTGTCCTGCTACTACAACTTCACTCATTACTCGCTACCTCACTGACCCATGAATTCGATGACGTCCCTGGGCTGGGTCACGTCGTCCGCATTGTTACTCCACGCGTGCCGCTCGTAGTGAACGACAGCGGCGATCTGCGCTGCGTCGAGCTGCCTGCCGAAGGCCTGCATCGCCGTGCCGGTCTTGCCGTTCACGACGATATCGAGATGCGCATCGCGGGGACCCGTAGCGATGACGCCGCCGTCCAGCGCCGGGAACACGGGCGGCACGCCCTTGCCGTTCGGCATGTGGCAGGAGGCGCAGTAGGTCGCGTACACCTGCTCGCCCTGAGCCATCAGCTCGTCCGGCGTGAACGTCTTGGAGAGCGCCTCTTTGCGCACCTCTTCCTGCTGCAGACGATCTGCGTACCAGGCGTCGAACTCGTCCTCGGGCATGGCCTGCACGACCACCGGCATGAAGCCGTGATCCTTGCCGCACAGCTCCGTGCACTGACCGCGGTAGATGCCCGGCTCGGGGACGATGGCCCAGAGATCGTTCATGATGCCCGGCACGGCGTCGCGCTTGATGCCGAAGTCCGGCACCCACCAGGCGTGGATGACGTCCTCGGCGGTGATCAGAAAGCGGACCTTGCGATTGGTGGGGATGCGCAGCGGCTCGTCGACGTCGAGGAGGTAGAACTCGCCTTTCTCGGTGCGGCCGTGAATCTCGTCCTGCGGGGTTGCCAGGTTGGAGAAGAAGCCGAACGTGGCGTTGTAGTCCTCGTCCAGATATTTGTACTGCCACTTCCACTGGTAGCCGCGCACTTCCACCGTCATGTCCTCGCCGCCGGTGTCGTACATGGCGACCAGGGTCTGGGTGGCCGGCCAGGCGATGCCGACCAGAATCAGGGTGGGCACCAGGGTCCAGGCGATTTCCAGCTTCGTGCTTTCGTGGAACTGGGCGGCCACGGCACCGGCCGATTTCCGATGGTGGATCATCGACCAGAACATCGCGCCGAATACCACGATGCCGATCACCACACAGATCCAGAAGATGAACATGTGCAGGTCGTACACGGACTGGCTGATCTCCGTGACGCCCTGACGCATGTTCAGTTCGTCTGCACCTGCGCCCACCGCCGCGAGAGCAACAACAAACCCGACGCAGAGCCGGGCCACTGGCGTAAGCCTTCTTTTAATCACCTTGGGCACCTTGCGTATCCTTGAGAATTCTCTGCTGTCAGACGCACCCGCAAAAAAACGCCCGCATGGCTTCCACCATGCCGGCTTCCGCGGTCTTGAAAACTCGATGCCTGCTCACCAACCTCCCCCGGCCCCGAGCAAGCTCCGGCTGAAATCGAGCGCCCCTGACTAGCCGCACGATTATACTGCCGTGCCCCCAATTGACAATAAATCCCGACACAAACGCTAGGCTTTCAACGCGTTAGCGTGCTGTCGTGGGAGGCCGCCTCAGTCTTTGTCGGACGGTCGGTCCTTGTCGCCAATGGGGTTCGAAGGCCCCGACAGAATGCGGACCCTGCGGACCGCCTCCGCATCCGCAGGCTTCGCGGCAGCATCGAGCCGCGAGCGTGGCGACTGGCTTGCCGTTGCAGGAAGCGTGTCCTCGTGGCCACAGCTCACGCACCGTCGACGCCGGGCATCGCCTTCACCGAACACCTGCAGCCGGTCCATGGCGCCGCAGGCAGGACAGACCGCACCGGCGATGAAGCGGGCGCGCGTCATGTGGCACCCGCGTCGAGCCGCGCACGCAGTGCCTGCCGCACCGGCTCCGGATCCGGGCGCACGCCGCGCCACAACTCGAAGGCGAGCGCAGCCTGGCCCACCAGCATGCCGAGCCCGTCCTCGGCCCGGCGTGCACCGGCCGCCAGTGCCCAACGGCAGAACGCCGTCTTCGTGCCGTACATCATGTCGTAGCAGAACGCGCCGTCCGCCACGGCCTCGGGAATGTCCGGTACCTTGTCCCCGAGACCGGCGGAGGTGGCGTTGACGATCAGGTCGAATGGTCCGCTGAGCGCATCGAAGGTGGTGGCCTGAACGCTCCCCGCCCCGGCAGCCGCCAGTCGTGCAACCAGAGCCTGTGCCCGCTCCGGCGTCCGATTCGCCACGGTGAGCCGCGCGGCTGGCCCGTTGAGCAACGGTCGGGCCACACCACAGGCGGCGCCGCCCGCACCGAGCAGCAGCACGTTCAACCCGCACGCGCCGTCGAGCAGCCGATGGAGGTCCGCCACCAGCCCCGGTCCATCGGTGTTGTACCCCGCATAGCCGCCTGCCGGATCGACGACGATGGTGTTCACCGCTTCCGCGAACGCCGCTTCCGGATCGAGATGTGCGACGAAGCGCGCCGCCTCGCCCTTGAAGGGCACCGTGACGTTGCAGCCCTGCCCGCCGCTTCCGAAGAACGCTTCCACCGTACGCACGAAGCCGTCCAGCGGCGCTTCGATCCGCTCGTAGCGGATGTGCTGCCGGGTCTGCCTCGCAAAGGCGTCGTGTATCACCGGTGACAGCGAGTGTGCGACCGGATGCCCGATCACTGCGTAGCGGTCTCCTTCATCGCCTGACAATTCTGCCGTCTCCGTTCTTCCGCAGGCCGCTCAGGGCCGGAGCACCTGCCCCGTGAGCGTGCGGATCTGACTCGGTGCCCCGGGGGAGAGTACCTCGCCGGGCAGCACGTAGTCCCGTGGCCCGGGAAACCGTCGCTCTGTCGGCGCATCCGCGCCGCGGAACTGGCGGCGGGCCTGAAGGGCGCGTCTGGCCGGAGGTCGGCCACTGGGATTCGCCGAGGTGGAGACCAGCGGGCCGGCAAACGCCCTGGCCAGCGCCCGGGCCTGCGGGTGACCAGGCACCCGGGCAGCCACGTGATCGCGGCCGCCAGTGATCCAGGCCGGAAAGCGCTGTGTCGGCAGTATCCAGGTCACCGCACCCGGCCAGGTCTCGAGCACCGCGTGCCGCGCCCGCGCGTCCAGCGCATCCAGCTCTGGGGAAAACGTTTCCGCGTCGGCGCCGATGACGATCAGGCCCTTGCTGACCGGACGCCCCTTGAGCGCGAGCAGCGAGGCGACCGCCTCGCGGTTGAAGGGGTCGCAGGCGAGCCCCCAGACCCCTTCGGTGGCATGCAGCACGAGACCGCCGGCCTCGAGCGCCCGAACCGCCAGGTAAATGTGCCAGTCACTCACTGACCGCGCATCAGAGCTTGGCCTGCAGCGCCTCGTTCGCCTTCAGAATTTTCTGGCGGTTGGCTTCCCGATCTGCAGCGATGCGCTCCGCCAGGGCCGGATCCGCAATGGCGAGCATCTGCCCGGCCAGATAACCGGCATTCCGGGCGCCGGCCTTGCCCACGGCGACGGTGGCCACGGGAATGCCGCCCGGCATCTGCACCGTGGACAGCAGCGCGTCGAATCCGGACAGCGGGCCGGCGTCGATCGGCACCCCGATGACGGGCCGGGTGGTGTGCGCCGCCACCGCACCCGCCAGGTGCGCAGCCATGCCGGCCGCGCAGACGAAGACCTGGCAGCCGCGCTTGGCCGCGTCGGCGACGTAGTTGGCGGTGTCCACCGGCGTTCTGTGCGCGGAAGAAACCCGTACCTCGTGCTCGATCTCGAGTGCTTTCAGCACTTCCACGGTAGCCTGCATGACAGGCCAGTCGCTGTCCGATCCCATGAGAATGGCGACGAAACTCATCTCGAGCCTCCGGCTCAGTATCCAGAAAGGCGCCGAATATACCCGTCGGTCAGACGCTGGACAAACCCGCCGATCTCGAGCTCGGTGAGCGCGACCGCGCAGGCCTGGGCGTCGAGGCCGGTTCGTGCCGCCAGGCTGTCGAGACTCTGGGCGCTTGCGTCCAGCCGATCGAGCACCCGAGCCAGCTCAGGGGTGAGTGCGCTCGACAGGTCTGCAGCCGCCCCGGCCCCATCCGCGCCCGGAACGGAAAGGTCCCGTCCCAGCGCCGCGAGCACATCTTCGGCATTTTCCACCAGCGCCGCCCCCTGCTTGAGCAGCCGGTTGGAGCCGGCCGCATTGGGCAATCCGGGTGTTGCCGGCATGGCCATCACCTCGCGGCCCTGTTCTCCGGCGCAGCGTGCGGTGATCAGAGAGCCACTGCGTGCCGATGCTTCCACAACCACGACACCCAGGCTCAGACCGGCGATGAGGCGGTTGCGCTCGGGAAAGTGGAAAGGCGCCGCCGGCGCACCGGGTGGATACTCGCTCACCAGCAGGCCACCCCCTGCCAGCACGTCCCGGGCCAGCGGTGTATTGCTCACTGGCGTCACCCGATCCACACCGCTGCCGAGCACAGCAAGCGTCACCGCGTCCGCGCCGAGCGCACCCCGATGGGCGGCACTGTCCACCCCCAGGGCGAGGCCGCTGACCACCACCACACCGATGCGGCCGAGATCCTGCGCCAGGGACTCGGCGAGATTGAGACCCGCACGCGACGCCCGCCGCGAGCCGACGATGGCGATGGCCGTGCGCTCCAGGGCCCGAAGGTCTCCCCGGTAGTGGAGCAGGGCGGGTGCATCCGGAATCGCGCTGAGCCGTTCAGGCCAGCCCGCCTCACCACGGCAGAGCAGACCCACGGCCGCTCCCTGACAGGCCTCGATCCGCCGCCGTATCGCCCGCTGCAGCCGGAAACCGCGCACCGTGCCCGACGGCTCGGCCGAGAGCGCAGCGAAGACGTTGCCCTGTGTCTGCACCTGCGCCACGGCATCCCGTCGGCTCAGCCGGTCGAGCAGCAGGGACCAGGCGGCCGCTTCTCTGCTGGGCGGGGGAGGCTTCGGGTCGGGCATGACCCCAAAATAAAATGGCGCCCGCAGGGGGCGCCATCGGTCGTTCGCGTTGCGGCGGGTGGGAAACCGACCTGCCGGCTCCACCGCCTCACCTGGCTCGGATCAGGGGTTGCGGACCTCGTCGTTGATGGCCAACGGTCGCTCCGTCATCATCACCAGCGCATAGGAGAGCTTCTCGAAGGTTCGGAACACCATCAGCAGCCCCGCTCGCTCGCTCGGCAGCCGGACCGACTCGTTCGCGATGCGATCGCGGGCGACGGCGCCCTTCTTGTAGATGGCCATCACGTTGCCCACGACCAGACCTTCCCGCTCGCCGCGGTTGATCACGACCACGTCGTACTGGCCCACCTGGGACACGCCGCCGAACACGGAGATGATCTGACCGTTCACCTCGCCCGCCGGCGCGCTGGGGAAGAAGGTGGAGTCCACCCGACGCTCCTCGGTGGGCAGCACCCGGTCGCCGATCTGGACTTCCTCGCGGGTATCGGACATGAACATGGTGGCGATGTCGTTGTCCTGTGCCACGATCTGGCCGAGACCGATGTAGGTGGCTTCCCGGCCCAGCACTTCCTGGGTCTCCGGGTCCACATAGAGCGGGCCCTTGCGGACCACGTTGAAGCTCTCGCTCTGCGGCAGCATGCCGCGCACATAGAGGCGGTCGCCGGCGCCGAGCACCAGCCGCTCGCTCTCACCCTGCACCACGTAAGGTGATCCGTCGAGCTCCATCGGGTCCACGATCCGGTTCTGTACCAGGAACGGCTGGATCGCATCCAGGCGGATGGTGGGGATTGCAGATTCCAGCGGCTCGTATCGAACCTCCGGCGAGAGCTTGTCCGTGCCCGGCGACATGCGTACGGTACGTCCCGCTTCCCCGCGCTCGAGCACTAGCTGCGGCTGGCCATCCACGTAGACCAGCCGGATCTGGTCACCCGGATAGATCAGATGTGGGTTGTTGATCTGGGGATTGATCCGCCAGATTTCCGGCCAGAGCCAGGGGCGCTCCAGAAACTTTCCGGAGATATCCCACAGCGTGTCGCCCTTGACCACGGTGTAGACGTCCGGGTGGTTGCTCTTCAGATACTGGTTGAGGTCTTCCGCAGCGCCGGTTGCCACCGCCGCAAGGCTCGCGATCAGGGCCAGAGCCGTGAGCCTGACGGCACGGAACCCAGTCCAGCGCGCTTTGTCTATCCGGGGAGTCATGTTCCGAAACATGTTTTGAAGTTCCTTTTTACTCCGAGCTGCTTATGATGATCAGCTGTCGGCGTGACACCGTTCCTTCGGTCGCTTACAGGCGGGTTGCCTGGGGCGCGCGGGGGAAAAAGTTTATACTCTTGAGCATCTTAGCAGCCCGAATTAGACCAAGACTAGAGATAGATCACAGTGGCTGACCTGCACCCGAACAAATCTCCTGAATCACTGTTCATCCGTTGATCTGATGGCACTGCTGAACATTCTCGAATATCCGGACCCCCGACTTCGAACCCGTGCGAAGCCGGTGGACGTGGTGGACGATGCGGTCCGCCGGCTCATCGATGACATGCTCGAGACCATGTACGACGCGCCCGGTATCGGGCTCGCCGCTACCCAGGTCAACGTCCACCGGCGAATCATCGTCGTGGACGTCTCGGAAAACCGCGATGACCCGCACGCTTTCGTCAATCCCGAGCTGACCACCTTCGGCGACCCGGTGGAGACGGAGGAGGGCTGCCTGTCCGTGCCGGGGTTCTACGAGCCGGTGACCCGGTTCGAAGGCGTTCGGGTACGGGCGCGGGACCGTAACGGCGATCCGATTGATGCCGAGTTCGACGCCCTGCTGGCCGTGTGCATCCAGCACGAGTGCGACCACCTGGAAGGCAAGCTCTTTGTTGACTACCTGTCCAACCTGAAGCGCACCCGCATTCGCAGGAAGCTGGAAAAACAGCAACGCGTCAGTGTCTGACGCGCCGTCGGTGTCTGACGCGCCTCTGCGCCTGGGCTTTGCGGGCACCCCGGAGTTCGCCGCCACCATTCTCAAGGGTCTGCTGGACGCCGACCTGGATATCGCCCTGGTGCTCACCCAGCCGGATCGACCCACCGGACGCGGGCGTAAACTCGCCGCCAGCCCCGTCAAGATGCTGGCCATTGCCAGCGGCATTGAGGTTCGGGATCCGCCGCGACTGAAGGGTGTCTCCATCGAAGACGCCGCGCTGGATCTGCTGGTGGTCGCCGCCTACGGGCTGATCCTGCCGGCGCACATTCTCGGTGCGCCCCGCCTCGGCTGCCTGAACGTGCATGCGTCCCTGCTGCCGCGGTGGCGGGGTGCGGCGCCGGTGGAGCGGGCCATCATGGCCGGCGATACCGAAACCGGCGTCTGTCTGATGCGCATGGACCGGGGGCTCGACACCGGGCCGGTCTATGTCTGCGAGGCCGTCGACATCGGCGATACGGAGACGGGCAGCGAGCTCGAGGCGCGTCTGGCGATCCTCGGGGCTCGGCTGCTCGTCGCTACCCTGCCTCGCATACCGCGCATGACACCTGCTCTACAGCCGGAGCAAGGAATCACTTACGCTGCCAAGATCACCCCCGAGGACAGCATGCTCGACTGGCAGGAAGGCGCCGCGGCGATCGCCCGCCGCATCCGGGCATTGACCCATCGGCAACCGGTGACGGTTCATGCCGCTGGCAACGGCGACCAGGGACCGCCGGCCCGGGTGCGCCTGCTCGGCGCGCTCGCGGGCCAGGACACCCCACCGGAGGCACCGCCAGGGACCATCCTGGCCGTCGGTCCGGCAGGCCTGGAAGTAGCCTGTCCGGACGGTAGCGTGATCGTCCGGGAACTACAGCTCAATCGGGGCAAGGGTCGACCCATGAGCCCGCAGGCTGCGGCCAACGGCTATCCGGATCTGATCGGCCCGGGATTGCGGTTGACCGCCCGCCCGGATGAGATGCATTGAGCGGCACGCGATGTTTGCGGCCGGCAACGGACTGGGTGATCTAACCAGCGGTGCACAATGACCTCTGTTGCAGACAACAGACCTGTTGCGGGCAGCAGCCGGGACCGGACCCGGGCAGCGCGCGTGCTGGTGGAGATCATCTACCAGGGCCGTACGACCGACCAATCGTTCGGCCGACAGGAACCGAGTCCCCTCCTGCAGGAGCTGGTATACGGCACCCTGCGCTATTACTACTGTCTGGATCCCATGATTTCCAGACTGTTGTCGGAACCACTCCGGACCAAGGATCTGGATCTGCGCTGCCTCATGTTAGTCGGTGCTTACCAACTTCACTACACCCGTATTCCGGACCACGCAGCAATCCATGAAACGGTCAACGCGTGCCGCGGGCTGAAGAAGCCCTGGGCCCGGGGACTGGTGAACGCCGTGCTTCGCAAGGTCGTCGGAGAATCGCCAGACGAACGTTCGTTCGGACTTCCGGACTGGTGGCTCGATGTCCTGCACCGCGCCTATCCCGACCAGGCCGAGGCCCTGGCCAGGGCAACGCTCGACCGTGCGCCGATGGTGTTGCGAGTGAACGTGCGGCGCACCACGGCGGAGGAGTATCGCGATCGGTTGGCGCAAGCCGGCATTGGGGCCCATCCCGGATGGTTGCCGGAGCAGCTCGTCCTCGATGCGCCGGTTCCCGTCCGCCAGCTGCCGGGCTACACCGATGGCCTGGTGAGCGTTCAGGACGCCGGCGCGCAGTTCGCCGGTGAACTGGTGGCGCAAGCGCGCCCGCCAGCATCGGTGCTCGATGCCTGCGCCGCGCCCGGCGGCAAGCTCTTTCACCTGGCGGAGCGGCTCGCGCCCGGCACGATCCTCGTCGGTGTGGAGCGGTCTCCCGGACGCCTCGAACACCTGCAGGATGAGGCCCGACGTCTCGGACACGAGCAGGTCATCCTCCGGCAGGGTGACGCCACCACCACGGAATGGCTGGCGGCTGGGATGCCCGAACGCTACGACGGCATTCTGCTCGACGCCCCCTGCTCCGGATCCGGTACGCTGCGGCGCCATCCGGACATCAAGCTGCGGCGGCGGCCGGAAGACCTGCCGGGTTTCGTGGCGCTTCAGCAGCGGCTGCTCGAGAACCTCTGGCGGCTGCTCGCACCCGTAGGCACTCTGACCTACTGCACCTGCTCCGTTTTTCCCGAGGAGAACGACGGCGTGGTCGGTGCCTTTCTGGCAGCGCATCCGGATGCCACCAGCGTACCAATCGGCCTGCCGACAGGTCGGGCCACGACGCACGGCTGGCAGCTGATGACGCTGCCGCACACCCAGGACGGCACCGATCTGTCCGTAGACGGATTTTACTTCGCTCGACTGACCCGGCAGGAAAAAGCGCGTTAAGATGCGCGCGCCATGAAAATACTCATCATCGGTGCCGGTCAGGTAGGCGGCACGCTGGCGGCCAACCTGGCCAACGAGGCGTTCGACATCACCCTGGTCGACAGCAATGAGGCCTCGCTGAACGAGCTCCGTGACAAGCTGGACATACAGACCGTTCACGGCTGGGGGTCCCATCCCGATGTGCTCAGGCGCGCCGGCGCCGACGACGCGGACATGCTCATCGCCGTGACCTCGTCGGACGAGGTCAACATGGTCGCCTGTCAGGTGTGCTATTCCCTGTTCCGCACGCCCACCAAGATCGCCCGGATCCGGTCCTCTACCTATCTCACCCGTGAAGGCTTCTTCTCACAGGAGCATATGCCCATCGATGTGCTCATCAACCCGGAGCAGGTGGTTACGGATCACATCCGTCAGCTCCTCGAGCATCCCGGGGCCCTGCAGGTGCTGGATTTCGCGGACGGTCGGGTTCAGCTGGTGGCGGTGAAGGCCTACTACGGCGGGCCTCTGGTCGGCCAGGAGCTGTCGTTCTTCAAGACCCACCTGCCCAAGGTGGACATGCGGGTGGTGGCCATCTTCCGCCGCGGCCAGGCCATCGTGCCCACCGGCACTACGGTGATCGAGGCCGACGACGAGGTGTTCTGTATCGCCGCCTCCGAGCACATCAACGCGGTCATGGCCGAGCTCAGGAAGGTGGAGCGGCCGTTCCGGCGGGTGATGATCGCCGGCGGAGGCAACATCGGTACGGCACTGGCAAAAGCCATCGAGCCTTACTATTCCGTGAAGGTGCTGGAGTACAACCGCGACCGCTGCCAGCAGCTGGCCGAGATTCTCCACAACTCCGTTGTGCTCAACGTGAACGCCACGGATCGGGATCTTCTGCTCGAAGAGAACATCGAGCAGACAGATGCGTTCTGCGCGGTGACCAACGACGACGAGGTCAACATCATGTCCTCGCTGCTGGCAAAGAAGCTGGGTGCCCGTCAGGTGATCACCCTGATCGGTAAGCCGGCCTACGTGGATCTGGTCCAGGGCGGTGAGATCGATATCGCTATTTCACCCCAGCAGGCGACCACCAGCTCGCTGCTGTCTCACGTCAGACGCGGTGACGTCGTCAAGGTGCACAGCCTGCGTCGGGGCGCAGCGGAGGCTCTGGAAGCGATCGCTCATGGGGACGAGAAGAATTCCAAGGTCGTCGGCCGCGCCATTCGCAACATCGATCTGCCCCGCGGCGCCATCATCGGCGCCATCGTCCGGGGAGAAACGGTGCTCATCGGTCACGACGACGTCGTGGTGCAGTCGGACGACCACGTCATTCTCTTTCTGGCGGACAAGCGCCAGGTCGCGGCAGTCGAACGCCTGTTCCAGGTCGGCCTGACGTTCTTCTGAGGACGCATCCCGGATGCACCTCGCCGTCATTCTGAAGGTCACCGGTATCCTGCTGACGCTGTTCAGCTTCGTGCTCGTTCTGCCCATGGCGGTGGCCGCAATCTACGGCGAGAACACGTATGCCACGTTCGGCTGGGGATTCGGCATCACGCTGATCGCCGGGGTGCTGCTCATGATCGCGGGCAGGGGGGATCGCGAGCTCAGAAGCGGCGACGGATTCATGATCACCGTCCTGTTCTATCTCGGGCTGGGCCTGTTCGGGTCCATCCCCATCTACCTGGCCGAGTCCGTCGACGCGGGCTTTACGGATGCTGCGTTCGAATCCTTGTCAGCACTGACGACCACGGGAGCGACCGTCATCGTCGGTCTGGACGATCTCCCCCGCTCGATCCTCTTCTACCGGCAGCTGCTGCAGTGGTTCGGCGGCATGGGCATCATCGTGCTCGCCGTGGCGATCCTCCCGATGCTCGGGATCGGCGGCATGCAGCTCTACCGGGCCGAGTCCCCCGGCCCGGTGAAGGACAACAAGCTCACCCCCAGAATCACCGAAACCGCCAAGGCACTCTGGTATCTCTACCTCGGCATCACCCTGCTTTGCGCGCTCTGCTACTGGCTCGCCGGCATGTCCCCGTTCGACGCTTTGTGCCACAGCTTCTCCACCGTCGCCATCGGGGGATTCTCCACCCACGACGCCAGCCTGGGCTACTTCGACAATCCGGGTATCGAGATCATCGCCATCGTCTTCATGATCATCGCCGGAATCAACTTCGGCCTGCACTTCATGGTGCTCAACCGCAGGAATCCGGTGCTCTATACCCAGGACCGGGAAGTGCGTGCCTATCTCTTCGTGCTTGCAGCTGTCAGCGTCATCGTCTGCAGCCTGCTGCTCCGCTACCCGGACGCTTCCCCGGCACCGATCAGGGAAGGTATCTTTCAGGCGGTGAGTCTCGCCACCACCACCGGTTTTGCCACCACGAACTTCAGCATCTGGCCCTCCGTAGCACCGGTGATCCTGCTCTTCGCAGCTTTCGCCGGTGGTTGCGCAGGCTCGACCGCCGGTGGCATCAAGATCATCCGCGTGCTGCTCATCTACCTGCAGGGTGCGCGGGAGATCAAGCGGCTGATTCATCCCAACGGGGTGTTTCCGGTGAAGCTCGGCCGACAGAAGGTGCCGGACCGGGTGATTGAAGCGGTCTGGGGATTCTTCTCGGTGTACGTGATTGCCTTTCTGACGCTGGTCACCGGCGTGATGTACTTCTCCGACCTGGATTTTCTCACCGCCTTCTCCGCGGTGGGCGCCTGCCTGAACAACCTCGGTCCCGGACTGGGTGACGTGGCCGAGAACTATGCCGGGCTCAGCGCCGGCGTCAAATGGACGCTGATGTTCGCCATGCTGCTCGGACGGCTGGAGATCTTCACGCTCCTCGTCCTCTTCACGCCGGCGTTCTGGCGCCGCTGACGGCACGCGGACGCGCCATCAGGATTTGTAAGGATCCACGCCTCCAGCTGGTGGGCGCTTGAAGCGTTTGTATTCCCACTGATACTGCGTGGGATCCCGCCGCACCAGCTTCTCGATGGCATCGTTCATGGCTCCGACGGACTCGTTCACGTCCTCCGAGTAGATCGCCTCGGCGACCGGTGTGAACGCGATTCTGAAGCCGTTGTCCTCTCGCGAGCACCAGCCCAGCACCACCAGCGGGTCGGTGCTCCTGATCAGCCGATGGGCGAAGGTCATGGTGAGCGCCGGCCTGCCGAAGAACGGTGCATAGACGCCGGCGCTGGGTGTGGGGACCTGGTCCGGCAGTATGCTCACCGGACGCCCCCGCTTGAGCGCGCCCAGCACCCCCCTTACTCCCTGCGCATCGATGGGCAGCAGGGTCGCCCCGGTGCGCTGACGGCTCTCGCGGATCAGCGCGTCGATCCCGGCGATCTTCGGCGGATCGTAGAGCGCCATGAACCGGTATCGGCCGAAATGCAACGCAAACAGCTCCCAGTTTCCGAAGTGCGGCACCAGCACCAGGATGCCTCGGTGCTCGTCCAGCGCCCGCTGCAGCGGCTCGAACCCTTCCACGCTGATCACCAGACGGTTGAGATCTTCCTCGGACCAGTGAAAGACGATCCCGGCCTCCGCCAGCAGCCGGCCGGTGTGTTTGAGACTTTGTCGTGCCAGCCGCTCGAGCTGCGCATCGCGCATTCCGGGAAAGCAGTAGCGCAGATTTGCTTCGGTGTTTTTCGCGGAACGCGTTCGAAACAGGTACGAGAGGCTGCCGATCGCGTCTCCCACCACACGGGTTGCACCAAACGGCAGCATCGCCATGAGCCGCGCCCAGGCACGCAGCAGGATGGGGGCTACAGCGTCCAAGATGCGGCGATTTTGCCGCAACGCTCGAAAGCGGGGCAAGACACCAGATGGTCGTTGACCAGGCCGGCGCTCTGCATGAAGGCATAACACGTCGTCGGTCCGACGAATCGGAAACCGGCCTTCTTGAGCGTCTTTGCCAGACTCCTGGACTCGGCGGTTTCCGAGGGTACCGAACGCGGCACGGTAAACCCGTTCTGTCGCGGTACACCGCCCACCACCGACCAGAGCATGGCCGTGAATTCTCCATCCAGCGCGATCACGGCTCGGGCGTTGCCGATCATCGCCTCGAGCTTTCCCCGATGCCGTATCACGCCCGGATCGTCGAGCCAGGCCCTGATCTCCGGCTCACCGGCGGACGCCAGTCGCAGGGGATCGAAATCGAAGAAGGACTGCTGCATGTGTGCGCGTTTCTTCAGGATGGTCAGCCAGGAGAGCCCCGCCTGCATCCCTTCCAGAACCAGCCGTTCGAACAGCGCCCGTTCGTCCTTCTCCGGCACGCCCCACTCCCCGTCGTGGTAGTCGACGTAGAGCGGATCGGACGTGCACCAGGGACAACGTTTCCCGGCAACCGGCACGGTGTCTTTGACCATGACTTTCAGATCCCGTAGATTGCGCCGCGATTGTACTTCAGGCGTGTCCGGCGCGGATGACCAGGCTCATTCTCATCGACCGTGACGGGGTCATAAATCGGGATTCGCCCGCTTTCGTGAAGTCGGTATCGGAGTTCGTTCCGCTCGACGGCGCCATCGACGCTATCGCGCGGCTGCATCGGGCGGGATTCAAGATCGGCATCTGCACCAATCAGTCCGGCGTCGGCCGGGGACTGCTCACCGAGGCTGTCCTGGCGGACATCCACGCAGAGCTCGTCCGGCTCATCGAAGCGGCCGGCGGCCGCGTGGACGCGTTGCGCTACTGTCCGCACCCACCCGACGCCGGGTGCGAGTGCCGCAAACCGAAACCCGGGATGCTCGCGGCGCTGATGTCGGAGCTCGGCGAGCTGCCGGAGCACACGGTCTTCGTCGGTGACTCGATACGCGACGTGGAGGCCGCGGTGGCGGCCGGCTGCGCCCCCGTGCTGGTGCTCACCGGGAACGGCCGTGAGGCAGAAGGCGCTGCCCGACGTCTCGGGGTCACCGACATCCACGAGGACCTGGCCGCGTTTGCCGACCGTATACTTCGGCAGGGGGTGCTGAGGACCGAACCGTCGTGACCGTTTTCCGTTCCGTCCTTTTCTATCTTGGCTACTCACTGGCGACCGTGATCTGGGGGAGTCTCTCGGTGCTGGTCGGTTGGGCGTTGCCGTATCGGTACCGGTTTCAGTTCATCATCGGCGCCTGGACACGGATCTGCCTCTGGTGGCTGCGCGTCACCTGCGGCATACGGCACCATATCGAGGGGCGCGAGCACATCCCGGCAACCCCCTGCGTGGTGTTCTGCCGCCACGAGAGCACGTGGGAAACGCTGTTCCTGCAGACCCTGCTTGCGCCTCAGGCCACGCTCATCAAGCGCGAGCTGCTCTGGATACCGTTCTTCGGCTGGGCGTTCGCCCTCAACAAGCCGATTGCCATCGACCGCGGCAATCCTCGGCGCGCGCTGCGCCGCCTGATTCAGATCGGGAAGGCCCGGCTGCGGGACGGAATCTGGGTCGTGCTCTTTCCCGAGGGCACGCGGATGCCCGTGGGGGAGCTGGGACGCTTCCAGGTGGGCGGCTCTGCGCTCGCCGCGGCGGCGGAAGTGCCCGTGCTGGTGATCGCCCATGACGCCGGCCGGTACTGGCCGGCCCACGAGCTCAGGAAAACGCCCGGCACGATCCGGGTAAGCATCCTACCTCCAATCCGACCGAACGGTCGGGACAGCAAGGAGATCAGCGACGAAGCGCGCCAGCTGATGCGCGAGGGCATGGCGGCGCTGGCTGCGACGCAGCCACACCCCCCGACTAGACGTCGAGATTGACCACGGTGAGTGCGTTGGCCTCGATGAACTCCCGTCGAGGCTCCACCTGGTCACCCATGAGCGTGGTGAACATGCGGTCCGCCGCAATCGCGTCGTCGACGCTGACCTGCAGCATCCGGCGAACGGCCGGGTCCATGGTCGTCTGCCAGAGCTGATCCGGATTCATCTCGCCGAGCCCCTTATACCGCTGGATGTCCACGCCGCGCCGGGCCTCTTCCAGCATCCAGTCGTATGCCTGGCCGAAGCGGGCGATGTCCAGACGCTTGTCACCGCGTTGGATATGGGCACCGGGCTCGATGAGGCCCGACAGACGCTCGCTCATGGCCGCGATGGCCCGGTATTCCGGACCAACCAGGAAACCGTGGCTCAGGTAGATGTCTTCGCTGATACCGCGCACCTTGAGCGTCACCCGGGGACACCAGGTCTTGTGTTCAGGATCGAGTTCCACGTCGACCACCGCGTCTTCCTTGGCGAGTGCGGTTTGTAAACGTTCACTCCAGCCCCTCATCGTTGCTTCGTCCAGGAGCTGGTCGCGATTGAGCGCCGGCAGGTCGATGAGGGCCCGGGTGACCACCGGCGGGTAGATGCGGTGCATCTTGTCCAGCCGACCCAGGAGCCTGCGGAATTCGCCGGCCAGATCCGCCAGGGCCGTGTCCGCCATCGCCGGCGCGTCGGCATTGACATGCAGCTTGGCGCCATCCAGCGCCATCTGCAGAAAGTAGGCATTGAGCTCTTCGTCGTCCTTCACGTACCGCTCCTGACGACCTTTCTTGACCTTGTACAGGGGCGGCTGGGCGATATAGATGTGGCCGCGCTCCACCAGCTCCGGCATCTGGCGGAAGAAAAAGGTCAGCAGCAGCGTGCGGATGTGGGACCCGTCCACATCGGCGTCCGTCATGATGATGACCCGGTGGTAACGCAGCTTGTTCGGGTCGAACTCATCCCGGCCGATCCCGCAGCCCAGCGCGGTGACCAGGGTGCCCACCTCGTTGGAAGACAGCATCTTGTCGAAACGCGCCTTCTCCACGTTCAGGATCTTGCCCCGAAGCGGCAGAATTGCCTGGGTGCGTCGATCGCGACCCTGCTTGGCCGATCCACCGGCGGAGTCGCCCTCCACCAGGTAGAGCTCGGAGAGCGCCGGATCTTTTTCCTGACAGTCAGCAAGCTTGCCTGGAAGTCCCGCGATATCCAGAGCGCCCTTGCGGCGCGTCATCTCCCGGGCTTTCCGCGCTGCTTCCCGAGCGCGGGCCGCTTCGATCATCTTGGTGACGACCGATCTCGCATCCTGAGGATTCTCATCCAGGTACGCTGTAAAGAATCTGTTCAGCTCCTGCTCGACAGCGACCTTCACCTCACTGGAAACCAGCTTGTCTTTTGTTTGGGAAGAAAATTTAGGGTCATGTACCTTGACACTGATCACCGCCGTGAGGCCTTCGCGAGCGTCGTCACCGGACGTGTTGACCTGCACCTTCTTCAGAAGCCCTTCCCGTTCTATATAGCTGTTCAGGGATCGGGTGAGCGCACCGCGGAATCCTGCCAGATGGGTGCCTCCGTCTGCCTGAGGAATGTTGTTGGTGTAGCAGAAGACCTGCTCCTGAAAGCTGTCGTTCCACTGCATGGCGATTTCCACGCCGATCCCGTCTTCCCGCTGGGTCACGAAGTGGAAGACGCTGTTCAGGGCGTTCTTGTTCTGGTTCAGGTACTTCACGAACGCCTGGAGCCCGCCGTCATAGCGGAATTGCTCTTTCTTGCCGCTGCGCTCGTCCTCGAGCTGAATGGACACCCCGGAGTTCAGGAAGGCCAGCTCACGCAGACGCTTGGCGAGCACATCGAAGTGAAACTGAATGTTGCCGAATGTCGTGGCGGACGGCTTGAAATAGCATTCGGTGCCGCGCCGCTCGGTCTCTCCGACCTCCGCCAGAGGCGCCACGGGTACACCGTCCCGGTAGACCTGCTCATACACCTTGCCGTCCCGGCGCACGGTCAGTCGAAACTCCTCCGACAATGCGTTGACCACCGAAACGCCCACACCGTGCAGGCCTCCGGACACCTTGTAACTGTTGTCGTCGAACTTTCCACCGGCGTGGAGCGTGGTCATGATCACCTCCGCCGCCGACACCCCCACATCCGGATGGATGTCTACGGGAATGCCACGGCCGTTGTCGCGAACGGTCACAGCCTCCTCGGAGTGCACGATGACGTCGATCTGATCGCAGTGTCCGGCCAGTGACTCGTCGATGGCGTTGTCCACCAGCTCCTGGACCATGTGATGGAGTCCCGTGCCATCCTCCGTATCACCGATGTACATACCCGGCCGCTTTTTCACGGCTTCCAGGCCTTTCAGCACCTTGATGCTGCGGGAGTCGTAGCTGTCGTTACTCATTCACCATCCTCGTCACCGATCCATGTTCCACGTGGAACACCACCTGTTCCGGACCACCCGGCGCGAAGCCGCCAGCTTCGAGCCTGGGATCCCGAGTGGTGGTGGCCAGAATCTGTCCGCCGATCTTCGCCAGCAGCCCGAAAAACCGCTCATTGTGAGCGACATCGAGCTCCGCCCCTGCATCATCGATGAGAAAAACCGTGGACCGGCGCTCCCGGTCCGCTAGGAGCGCCGCCTGGGCCATCTGCAACGCGCTCGCAACCATTTTCCCTTGGCCCCGGCTCAGAACGGCCGCAGCCGAGGACTCCGGCGTACGGAGCGCAATATCCGCTCTTTGCGGACCCCACAGCGTGACGCCGTATTTTACCTCGCGGGCCTGCCCTTCACCCAGCAGTTTGTGCAGCTCCTGTTCCCGGGGCCATCCCTGCTGATAGCTCATCTGCACCGTCAGCTCAGGCGCCAGAACGGACATCACGGACTGAAAGTGGGGCTCGAGCAGAGCCAGGTAAGCCCGGCGCGCTTCCGTAATCGCCTGTCCGAGACGGGCGGCCTCGTCATTCCAGGGTTGGAGGAGGTTCCGGGCGGCACCATCACGCAGTAGGGCGTTCCGCTGCCGTATGGCCCGCAGAAACTGGCGCAGATGCGCCAGATAATCGGGTTTCACGTGAAACGTTCCCCAATCCAGCCAGCTTCGACGCCGGGATGGCGAGCCGAATACCAGCTCACCGATATCCGGCAGCATGACCTGCAGCGGGGTCAACCGGGCAATTTCGGACAGTCGTCGTTCCGGGCGACCGTTGAGGCGCAATTCCGTGCGCGCCGAGCGGTTCCGGCTGATGCCCAGGGTGGTACGACCGCGAAGCTCGTCTTCCATGATGCCGCGGACCATCAGCTCGTCCTGGCCGTTCTGTATTAGGCCCAGACTCTTCTGTGTCCGAAACGAGCGCCCCCGGCAGAGGACGTGCACGGCCTCCAGCAGGGCTGTCTTGCCGGCACCGTTGTCACCGTAGAACACGTTGAGATTCGGCACGAGGTCTACCCCGACCGACGTCAGATTGCGGAAAGCGGAGATCTCGAGGCGTGAAAACCGCACAAGCGGTCAGGCCGTTACAGCCTCATCGGCATGACGACGTAAACCGCGTCGTCCTGGCCCATGCCTTCGATCAGAGCGCTGCTGTTCGCGTCCGAAACGGACAGCTGGACCTGCTCGGTGTCCAGCACGTTGAGCACGTCCTGCAGGTAGCTGACATTGAAACCGATTTCCATACGGTCGCCGTCATAGGCCACGGGTACCTGCTCCTCGGCCTCTTCCTGCTCCGGATTGTTGGCCTGAACCGTCAGCTGCTCGCCGTCCAGAATGAGCCGTACACCGCGGTACTTTTCGTTGGAGAGAATGGACGCCCGCTGAAAGGCCTGTCGCAGCGTGTCCCGATCACCCGTCACCGTCCGCCCGAGATCTTTCGGCACGACCTTTTCGTAGTCAGGAAACTTGCCGTCCACCAGCTTGGTAGTCAGCGTGTAGGGTCCGCGCGCGGCGCGCAGGTGATTGGCGCCCAGTTGCAGCAGCACCTCTTCCTCGCCGTCGTCCAGCAGGCGTGCCAGCTCCAGGACACCCTTGCGCGGCACGATGGCCTGCAACCGCTCGCTGCCGGCGCCGGCACCGTCGAGTGTGCACATCGCCAGCCGGTGACCGTCCGTCGCCACGGTCCTGAGATGCTTCGGGGTCACTTCCAGCAGCATGCCGTTCAGGAAGTAACGCACATCCTGCTGCGCCATGGAGAAACTCACCTGATCGATCAGCCGCCGCAGCTGCGGCTGGCTCACCCTGAACTCCGCATCGTCCTTGCCACTTTCCACCTTCGGGAAATCCGCTGCCGGCAGCGTCGCCAGCGTGAACCGGCTGCGGCCGGAACGCACCGTCGCCCGATCCCCGGATACCTCGACGGTGACTTCCGCCCCTTCCGGCAGCGACCGCCAGATGTCCGCCAGCTTTCTCGCCGGGATGGTGATCTCGCCTTCACGCTGGATCTCCACCGCCGCTTCCCGGGCAATGAGCTCCACCTCCAGGTCCGTTCCCGTCAGCGACAGGCCGTCCTCACCCGCCACGACTAACAGGTTCGCCAACACGGGCAGCGTCTGCCGGCGTTCTACGACCCCGGTCACGAGCTGCAGAGGTCGTAACAGGGATTCACGGTTGGTGGTGAATTTCATCTTGCTACCCGTTGCTTGAGTACTGTCCGAGTCCGTACCTGTCACCAATACCCACAGGCACCAATACCCACAGGCCGGTCGTGCGGACATCTACCGCACGAACCGGAGGGGTGGCCCTGTGTTGAGGCGGACCACCGACGTCGCGGCCTTACTGGCCGCGACGGTCCGCGCATTCAGTTGGCGAGCAGACGACTGAGGTTCTTGTAGTCCTCGGAGACGTCCGTGTTGCTCTCCCTGAGCTCTGCGATCTTCCGGCAGGCATGCAGCACCGTGGTGTGATCGCGGCCCCCGAATGCTTCACCGATTTCCGGCAGAGAATGATTGGTCAGTTCCTTTGCCAGCGCCATAGCCACCTGACGGGGCCGGGCGATGGTCCGGTTGCGGCGCTTGGAGAGAATATCCGAAATCTTGATGTTGTAATACTCGGCCACCGTGCGCTGGATGTTGTCGATGCCGACCTGCCGGTCCTGGATGGCCAGCAGATCGCGGAGCGCGCGCTTGACCTGCTCGATCGAGATCCGGCTGCCCGTGAACCGGGCGTTGGCGATCACGCGCCGGAGCGCCCCTTCGAGCTCACGGACGTTCGAGCGGATCCGTTCGCCGATGAAAAACGCGACCGCAGGATCGAGGTCGATCTGCTCTGCTTCCGCCTTCTTCATGAGGATGGCGACCCGGGTTTCGATGTCTGGCGCTTCCAGCTCCACGGTGAGGCCCCAGACGAACCGCGACTTCAGCCGCTCTTCGAGACCGTCGATCTCCCGCGGGTACTGATCGCTGGTCAGCACCATCTGGCTGCCGCGCTCGAGCAGGCCGTTGAAGACGTGAAAGAATTCTTCCTGTGAGCGGAGTTTCTTGGCAAAAAACTGGATGTCGTCGATGAGGAGCATGTCCACGGACCGGTAGTAGGCCATGAACTCCGCCATGGTTCCCTGCCGCAGCGCTTTCACCATGTCCTGGACGAAGCGTTGCGAGTGCAGGTACACCACCTTGGCATCCGGATTCGAGGCTTTCACCTCGTTGCCCACTGCCTGCATCAGGTGCGTTTTGCCGAGACCGACGTCCCCGTACAGCAGCAAGGGGTTGTAGGAACGACCGGCATTCTGCGCCACCTGCATGGCCGCGGCCTTTGCCATTTCGTTCGACTTGCCCTCCACGAACGCCGCAAAGGTGAAGTCCGGATTCAGCTGGTACACGGCCGCCTGCTTCTCGGCGATGCCGCCGCTGCCGTCAGCGCGCACCGGTGCGCGCTGCTCCGCCCGCTCCTCGGCATCACCCACGTCAAGATCCACATTCAGTGGCCTGGCGGGATCGCCGAGCTGATCGAGCAGTTCATAGATGCGCTCGAGATACGCTGCCTGTACCTGATTTCTGACATACCGGTTCGGCGCAAAAATGCGCAGCCGATCCTCTTCCTCACGGGCCTGTAACGGCCGGATCCAAGTATTGTATTGCTGAGACGAAAGCTCGTCCTGTAGCCGATCTAGGCACTTGTGCCATACGGAACGTCCCACCTGCGTTGCCCCCAATGCAAAGCTTTTCCTGGCGACTCTTCTCGTTGCCTTTTCGCTGAAGCAAAAACCCGGATCGTCGGCGATGTGCCGAAGCGGTTCCCTTGCGAAGGCGCTGATTAAGCCATTCTCGTTGCGGTGACTGTGCCTGCCCGTTAACCGGATCTATTGTCGCCGCATCTCTTATCTTTATCTTTCTCTTCCACCCGAGGGGCGGATGACTTCGTTCATCGCTTTACTGCCGCCATGAACGACCCCGCCTCTCTCGGGTGCGATTCCAACGATCAGGCCCACACCCGATCGTTCGCACAGGTTCCAGAGATTAGATCGTCGTCCTGCAAACGATCTCCTCCCGCCCCGCACTCCCTGCCGCCGACTGGCGACCGATACTGACTCGTCAGCCTTCTGCCACCGATTCATCTCATCCGATACCGCCGGCCGAGACCGGTCGGATCGGTGTTTACTGCCTCGAAGAAGAATCGGTTGTCCTTCAAAAGAGGGAAAGGATTCTAGCCACCTTCGTGAGCCATTGGCTATGAGTTGCTTATCCATTGCCCAACCTTTTTTTTATCTCATGCAAATTCAAGCAGTTATCAATCCCGACCACGCTTCTCACCCGTTCGTTGGCTCGGACTACGATGTGCAGAACCCTTTTAAGAACCTGTGGATAAATTCTTGGCATCCAGGGACCAGGGAAAAAGTCCCCACGTGACAACAGCAATCGCCCCTTCGTTCCAGCGGTTTTTCACACACTCGTCATCAACCCAAGTCGTTGTCTGACAGAGCAAAATCCCTCTTATCAACACCATGACGCCAGCCAACAAGTAACAACCAACAAGTTCCTATTCATAAAACTTCTACTTTTTATGTTCCCGTGATCGCACCAGGAAAATGAACCTCCGGTTTCTCACCGGCGGACCAGCCTGATCCAAGTTGACAGCCATCGGGGGCCTACCTAGAATTCTGCCCCCTTTGACTCAACGGCCTCTGTGCACAGCGGCCATGCATCCTCGAGACCACCGGTCTCTCGAGGCTCCGAGAAGGCACGAGAACCATGAAGAGAACCTTTCAGCCGAGCAACCTGAAGCGCAAGCGCACCCACGGGTTCCGCGCTCGTATGGCAAAGCGTGGCGGCCAGAAGGTCCTGAATGCCCGTCGTGCCAAGGGCCGCAAGCGCCTGACCGTCTGATCACGTATCCGCCCCTGACGGGCGGCCACGCGTCCGCAAGCTTAAGCCCATCTCGAGGTGCTCGACCGATGGTGGAGCACACGCCGACATCCCAGCGTTTTCCGAGGCAGGCCAGGCTCACCCGTCCGCGGGACTTCGAGCAGGTGCTGCGACACCCGGACTTCCGGCTGTCGTCGGGACCGTTACGTCTGAACGCGGTTTTCAATAGAATGCACACCGCTCGCCTTGGGCTCATCGTCGGTAAGAAGGCAGTCTCCCGTGCCACGGCGAGAAACCGGATCAAACGGGTGATTAGAGATCGATTTCGCCGGGTTCGGAGCGAGCTCGCGAGCATGGACGTCGTCGTTCGGGTGGTGGCACCGGTAACGCGGCCGGATCTGCACCGTCACTTGGACCGTTTGCTGACCGAACTGAAGCAGAAGACGAACCCGACAACGTCATGAAAGACCCGATCCGCACGCTCTCGCAGCTGCCCCGGCGATGCCTTCAGGGGCTGATCCGTCTCTATCAGATCGTGCTGAGCCCGCTGATCGGCAATCAGTGCCGCTTTCATCCCAGCTGTTCGCACTACGCCATGGAAGCCATTGGACGTTTCGGAGTCGTCCGGGGCAGCTGGCTGACCGCCTCCAGGCTCGCCCGCTGTCATCCGCTGCATCCCGGGGGCTTCGACCCGGTGCCTTCTGCCGCGGCCTCCGCTGAGGTCGTGGCCCACAAGGAGAACTGAACCTGATGCTACCGACGGAAGTACAGCGGATCCTGCTGTTGATCGGTCTTGCCGCCACGGGCTATCTGATGATCCTGGCCTGGAACGACGACTACATTCAGAACCAGGCCCCGGCCGCCTACGAGGCGCCGGAGCCTGAAGCGCTGCTGGACACACCAGGAGCGGACCTGCCGGCACTGCAGACGCCGGAATCGGTGGAGTCCGATGTGCCGGACGCGTCGCTGATCGCCGGTAGCGAGACATCGCGTCCCGCGGACACCGTCACCCCCGCCCCATCGTCGCGGGACCGGCTGGTGCGCGTGGAGACGCCGGAGCTCAGGGTCTGGATCGATCGATCGGGTGGTGACATCGTCCGTGTGGAGCTGCCCCGGTTTCCGGTATCGCTGGATGCGCCGGAGATTCCCTACGTGCTGCTCGACAACGGTCGTGGACGGACCTACATCGGCCAGTCCGGTCTCATCGGTGCGGACGGCATCGATGCAGGCGGCTCCCGACCGGTGTACGAGACGGCTAAAAGTGAATACACACTTACCGGAGAAGGCCCTCTGGTTGTGGACCTGACAGCCACGGTTGGCGGGCAGGCAGTGACCAAGCGCTACGAGTTCCGACCCGGAGACTACCTCGTGGATCTCACGTTCATCGTGGAGAATCAGGAGGCCCGACCGATTCAGGCGAGTCTCTTTGCGCAGATCAAACGCGACGACAGCGAGCCGCCGAACGTCAGCAACATTGCCCTCGGGCCGAGACCCTATCTCGGCGCGGCGTTGACGACCCCGGATGCCCGCTACGAGAAGCTGGAATTCGACGACCTGGACGACGATCCGACCTACCGGGTTGCCGTCACCGGGGGTTGGATGGCCTTTCTCGAGCATTACTTCCTATCCGCCTGGGTGGCGAACGAGGACGAGCAGAACAACTTCTACGGTCAGAAGCGCAACGACGGCACCTATGCCTTCGGCTACACCGGGCCGCTGAAAACGGTCGCCGCCGGTGCGACGGGCACCTGGAGTACCCGGTTCTATGCGGGCCCCAAGGACCAGAAGCGCCTGGAGACCATTGCGCCCAACCTGAACCTGACCGTGGACTACGGGTTCCTCTGGTGGCTGGCGGTACCGCTGTTTCAGCTGCTCGACTGGCTGCACGGCTTCGTCGACAACTGGGGGCTCGCCATCATCCTGCTCACGGTGCTCGTCAAGCTCGTTCTCTATCCGCTTTCCGCCGCCAGCTACCGGTCCATGGCCAACATGCGGCGGGTGGCGCCGCAGATGAAGCGACTTCAGGAGCGTTATGCCGACGACCGGCAGAAGCTCTCTCAGGAGATGATGAACCTGTACAAGAAAGAGCAGGTGAACCCGCTCGGCGGCTGCCTGCCCATGCTGCTGCCCATGCCGATCTTCATCGCCCTGTACTGGGTGCTGTACGAGTCGGTTGAGCTGCGACAGGCGCCCTTCATAGGCTGGATCCACGATCTGTCGGTGATGGATCCCTACTTCATCCTGCCGCTGCTCATGGGCGGCAGCATGTACCTCACCCAGCTCATGAGCCCGGCCGTGGGGGATCCCATGCAGGTCCGGATGATGAAGCTGATGCCCATCATGTTTACGGTGCTGTTCCTGTTCTTCCCGGCCGGGCTGGTGCTGTACTGGCTGGTGAACAACGTGCTCGGCATTGCCCAGCAGTACTACGTGATGAAGCAGACCGAGAAGGCGCAGGCGGCCAAGGCATGAGCCGGCTGGCGCGTATGGCGCGACGCCCCGATGGGAGCCGCTGACTCCGCGCAGACGGTCGACGGGGACACCATTGTCGCGGTGGCCACCGCACCGGGGCAGGCCGGTGTCGGCATCGTCCGGGTCTCCGGACCGCAGGCTCGCGTCATCGGCGAGCTGGTTGGGCGTTCCCGTCTCGCTCCACGACGAGCCCTGTACCGCAGCTTTCACGATGCGGCGGGCGAAACCATCGATTCAGGCATCATTCTTTACTTCGCAGCGCCAGCGTCGTTCACCGGCGAAGACGTGGTGGAATTCCAGGGACATGGCGGGCCGGTGGTGCTGGCCATGCTCACCGAGGCGATCCGCAGGGCCGGTGCGCGCCTCGCCAGGCCGGGTGAGTTCACCGAACGGGCGTTTCTCAACGGCAAGCTGGATCTCGCCCAGGCCGAGGCCGTGGCGGACCTGATCGCCGGGGCATCGGAGGCGGCGGTTCGCGGCGCCAACCGCTCGTTGTCCGGCGCCTTTTCCGAGCGCGTCCACCACATCGATGCCGAGGTGCTGGATTTGCGCGTGTTCATCGAGGCGGCCATCGACTTTCCGGACGAGGAGGTCGATTTCCTGGCGGACGGACAGGTCGGCGAACGGCTGAAAGGCATCCGGGAGGCGCTGACCCGGCTGCGATCGGCGTGTGCCCAGGGTGTGAAGCTCAGAGACGGTATCACCCTGGCCATCGTCGGTGCGCCCAACGTCGGCAAGTCGAGCCTGCTCAACCGGCTGGTGGGAGAGTCGCGAGCCATCGTCACCGACATTCCGGGCACTACCAGGGATCTGATCCGGGCGGATCTGGATCTGGACGGATTGCCGGTGGAGATCGTGGATACCGCCGGTCTGCGGGATGCCGCCGATGCGGTGGAGGCGGAAGGAGTACGGCGGGCGCTCAACGAGGCCCGCGAAGCCGACTTCGTGCTGGTGTTGACGGCGCTGGCGCCGGAAAACGGACGCATCACGGACCCCGGCTCGACGGAGTCACTACCGTCCGGCGTGTCGCCGGATCGGGTGATCCGGGTGCTGAACAAGCTGGATCTGGCTGACGATCCCGATGAGGTACGCCGCAGCGCGATGTCTGTGGATACCCTGGCCATCTCGGCCGCCACGGGTGTCGGAGTCGACGAGCTCCGCCGGCGCATCCGCGACCGGGCGGGCTACGTGCCGGGCGGCAAGGTGTTCACCGCCCGGCAGCGGCACCTGGAAGCGCTGGATCAGGCTGCCGCCGCGACGGACCGTGCCCTCGAGCTGGCCGCCGACGGCCTGCCGGGCGAGCTGATTGCCGAAGAGCTCCGAGGCGTTCACGCAGCACTCGGCAGCATTGTCGGCGAGACCACCAGCGACGCCCTGCTCGGGGAGATCTTCTCCCGCTTCTGCATCGGCAAATAACCGCTTCCCGCACGCTGAGCAGGTATACTCCGCCCCCGTTTTTCAACGTTCCTGCGGGAATATCCCGACAAGCGCAGCCATGAACCACCCAGACACTTTCGACGTGATCGTCATCGGCGCCGGCCACGCGGGTTGTGAAGCCGCGGCAGCCGCCGCACGCGTGGGTGCCCGGACGCTGCTGCTGACCCAGGCCGTGGAGACCATCGGTCAGATGTCCTGCAATCCGGCCATCGGTGGCATCGGCAAGAGCCATCTGGTCCGGGAGATCGATGCGCTCGACGGCCTGATGGGTCGGGCTGCGGATATGGCCGGGATCCAGCTCAGGGTGCTGAACGCCAGTAAAGGACCGGCGGTGCGGGCAACGCGGGCCCAGGCGGATCGGGCGTTGTACCGGCAGGCCATCCGCCAGCTGCTCGACGAACAGGAGAACCTCCGCATCTTCCAGCAGACGGTGACGGACCTCGTTGTTGAGGAAACCGGAGGCCAGCGCAGGGTGACAGGTGTGGTCACGCAGATGGGCCTGACCTTCCGGACCGCGGCGGTGGTGCTGACCACGGGGACCTTTCTCGGCGGCCGGATTCACGTGGGGCTCAGCAACCACCCCGGAGGCAGGGCGGGAGACGCGCCGTCCAACGCGCTTGCCGAACGTCTGCGGGCGCTGCCGTTCCGGGTGGACCGCCTGAAGACGGGTACGCCGCCCCGCATCGACGGTCGCACCGTGGACTTCTCTGTCATGGATGTGCAGCCCGGCGACGAGCCGACGCCCGTGCTGTCGTTTCTCCATGAGGCGTCTGTGCACGGAGAAGCGAAAAACGCTCTGCGAAGACCCCGTCAGGTGCCTTGTTACATCACCCAGACCAACCCGAAGACGCATGAGATCATCCGGGCAGGGCTGGATCGTTCACCGCTGTTTACCGGGGTGATCGAAGGCATCGGACCGCGCTACTGCCCGAGCATAGAGGACAAGGTGGTGCGCTTTCAGGATCGGGTGCAGCACCAGGTGTTCGTCGAGCCGGAAGGGCTCACCACATCGGAGCTCTATCCAAACGGCATCTCGACGAGCCTGCCGTTCGACGTGCAGATGGCGCTGGTGCGCAGCATCCGCGGCTTCGAATCGGCGCACATCACGCGGCCGGGATACGCCATCGAGTACGATTTCTTCGATCCCCGGGATCTCGAGTACAGCCTGGAGACGAAAGCGGTGAAGGGGCTCTTCTTCGCCGGCCAGATCAACGGCACCACGGGTTACGAGGAAGCCGGCGCCCAGGGACTCCTGGCAGGTCTGAACGCCGCACGCCAGGTAGCGGGTGCATCGGCCTGGTGTCCGCGACGCGACGAGGCCTACCTCGGCGTGCTGGTGGACGATCTGATCACCCTGGGGACCAACGAGCCGTATCGCATGTTCACCTCTCGGGCGGAGTTCCGTCTCCGGCTGCGGGAGGACAACGCGGATCAGCGGCTGACGTCGTTGGGTCGCGACATGGGACTGGTCGCTGCCGAACGTTGGCAGGCGTTCAGCGGGAAGCGTTCCGCTCTGGAGGCGCTCAGGCAGGCTCTCGAGCGGGTCAACCTGAATCCCGGCACGCCGCTTGCGCTGGCGCTCGAACGAGCGACCGGCGAAGTCGTTTCCCGGGAATCGTCGCTCGGCGCGTTCATCCGGCGGCCGGGCGTCACCCTGGCCGCGCTCGCACCTGTGCTGTCGGAAACGCTGGGCATGACCGTGCCGGAAAGCGTGGCGACGCAGGCGGAAATCGAGATCAAGTACGAGGGCTACATCCGCCGGCAGGACGAGGAGATTGCCAAGATCCGCCGTCACGAAAGTATCGAGCTGCCCGGCGAGCTCGTTTACGAGTCGGTACCGGGTCTGTCCCGTGAGCTGGCGGAAAAGCTCGCTGCCGCACGTCCCGCTACCCTCGCCCGGGCATCGCGGATTCCAGGTATGACGCCGGCGGCGTTGTCGTTGCTGCTCGTCCATGCCAGGAAGGTGCGCGGCACGATGACCGCACCGCTCGGGCAGACCGCCGACTGAGCCGGCGGCCGGATGCCGTCAGATGCCGCCGAAGACGCCCGCCGGATGGGGGTCGACCTCGATGAGGCCCGTTGGCGAACGCTGGATCGGTACGTCGAGCTGCTGTGCCGCTGGAATGCCCACTTCAACCTGATCTCGCGGCGGGATGTGGATCGGATCCGATCGCGCCACGTGCTGGACAGCCTGAGTATTCAGCCGATCCTGGCAGCGCTGCCGTTTCGCGGCGCGCGTCGACGGGCGCTGGACGTGGGCACCGGCGCTGGCTTCCCGGGTCTGCCGCTGGCAGTAGCCGATCCCAGCACCGACTGGCTGCTCGTGGACAGGAACGCGCGAAAGGTCAGGTTTCTGGAGCTGGTGGTGAGCGAGCTTGATCTCGACAACGTCACGGTGCGCTGTCTCGATCTGGACGGTACGCCGCCGGGCGATCTCGTCGCCTGGGCGGACGTCATCGTCTCGCGGGCCGTGGAGGCGCCGGCGGCGCTCATCGAGCGTGCCCGGGCCATGCTGGCAGAAGGCGGGACGTTCGTGCTCATGACGGGTGCTGCGGGGAGTGCTGGCGCGAGGGCGGACGATGCGCTGGCGGGGGCCATGCCGGAGGGTTTTCGGATCGTGGAAGTGAAGGGCGTTCGGATCCCGGGACTTGATCGGTTGCACGAAGTAACCATCATTCGGAGAGACGCCGACGGGCGCGCGGAGCGAGGGCATTGAGACGAATCATCGCGGTGGCGAACCAGAAAGGCGGCGTGGGAAAGACCACCACCAGCGTCAACCTGGCCGCCTGCCTGGCGCTGTCCGGATCCCGGGTACTGCTCATCGACCTCGATCCGCAGGGCAATGCCACCATGGGCTCCGGAGTCAACAAGGCCTCGGTGACGAAGTCGGTGTACGACTGGCTCATGGACTCAGCACCCCTGGCCGAGGTGGTCCACCGCTGTCAGGGCGGCTACGGGCTCATCCCGTCCAACACGGACCTCACCGCGGCAGAAGTGGAGCTGCTCAGGAGCGACCGACGGGAATACCGCCTGAAGGACCGTCTGGCGGAGGTGGCTGCTTACGACTACGTTCTGATCGACTGCCCGCCATCGCTGAACATCCTGACGCTCAACGCGCTGATTGCGGCAGACAGCGTGCTCATTCCCATGCAGTGCGAGTACTACGCGCTCGAGGGCTTGAGCGCCCTGCTCGACACGGTGGAGGGCGTGCGCGCCGCCGCCAATCCCAGGCTCGCCATAGAGGGCCTGTTGCGAACGATGTATGATCCGCGCAACAGCCTGACCCGGGACGTATCCCGTCAGCTGATCCAGTATTTCGGCGATCAGGTGTTCCGCACCGTCATCCCTCGCAACGTCCGCCTGGCGGAAGCCCCGAGCCACGGTTTGCCGGCCATCCTGTACGATCGTCAGTCCCGAGGTGCCGTCGCCTACATGGCGCTCGCGGGCGAGATAAAAAGAAAGCACGAAATCCGGGCGGAGCCCTGAGGCCGGCCGATGGGTCGAGTGAGCTGCGACGAGTGGGTTTCTACTCTCATGAAGGATGAACGCGGGAACGGGGGATTGATCAGGTGAGCAAGAAACGGCTGGGCCGCGGCCTGGACGCGCTGCTGTCGGCTGAGCGCTCCGCAGCGCAGCAGCCGGTGCCCGCGGACGATGCGCCGGCCGGTGATGCTGCCGCCGGGCACGGCAGCGCGCTGGACACCGTCGCCATCAGCGACGTGGTGCGCAGCCGTTATCAGCCGCGTCAGGCCTTCGACGAGGAAAGCCTGGCGGAACTCGCAGCCTCCATCCGGACCCAGGGGCTCATGCAGCCGGTGGTGGTCCGTCCCCGACCCCAGGGCGGCTACGAGCTCATCGCCGGAGAGCGGCGCTGGCGTGCCGCACAGCTGGCGGGACTGACGCGGATTCCGGCGGTGATCCGCGACGTCACCGACGAGCAGGCGTCCGCCATGGCCCTGATCGAGAACATTCAGCGCGAAGATCTGAACCCGCTGGAGGAAGCTCAGGCACTCGAGCGACTGAAGGACGAGTTCGGGCTCACCCAGCAGCAGGTGGCGGATGCGGTGGGCAAGTCCCGGGTGGCGGTCACGAACCTGCTCAGGTTGCTCAATCTCACCGCGCCGGTTCGGCAGATGCTGCTCGACGGCCAGCTGGAAATGGGTCACGCCCGGGCGCTGCTGCCCCTGTCGGCGCTGGACCAGGAACGGCTGGCCCGGGTGGTGGCGACGAAGCAGCTGTCGGTGCGGGCCACCGAGGCGCTGGTTCGATCGCGTCAGCAGCCCGCACGGGAAAAGCCGCGCCCGGTGGCGAAGGATGCGGACACGGCCAGGCTCGAACGGGAGCTGTCGGACAGGGTCGGGGCGCCGGTCACGATCCAGGCGGACGCTGCTGGCAGGGGTGGCCGGCTGGTCATTGCCTACTCGAGCCTCGACGAGCTGGACGGGATCCTGGCGCACCTGAAGTAGACGCTGGCAACGAAGCCCGGCGCACCCGCGCCTGGCACCGAAAAGCTCGAAAAATCGGTCGGTTCGAATTGAACGCCTGGTAGGTGGTCACTATAATACGCGCCGCTTTTCCAGGGCCTGGACCGCTTGGCGTCGCCTTATCGAATTGTGATCTGGCAACTCCTGACCATGGCTGTCCTGACGGGAGCCGTGTTCGGTTGGGAGCTCGTCCGGGGGATGTGGGACACACCCTGGCGGGGTTTCGAGCAGACGGTCTCGGTGCTGGCCGCCGGAACGGCGAGTGTGGTTCCAGCGGCGTTTTACGCCAGGCGGGCGTCGATTGAACGCTCGGCGACGCGGTTCCTGCTTCAGGGCGTGCTGAAGTTCGTGTTCACGATCCTGATGGTGGCCGCCGCCATCATCCTGATGAAGCCGGCTGCGGCAGGCTTTTTCGGAACGCTGGCCCTCCTGCAGGTGATGTATGTCGTGGCGCCTCTGACCGAGGCGGAGCCGGATCGGCCCGGCCGAAGCGGGCGGACGGCGGCGGGTCGCGATGGTGGAAGGCAGGATGGCTGATAGCGGGGTAAAAAAACGCCGCTGAATCGAACGGATTACCTCTCGGGTAGTTGTTCGCGGAACTCGGTCTGAGAGAGTAGCTGAGAGAGAGTAGCTGAGAACGCGGCAGAGAAAAGCCGCTCAGGCCGGCACAGACAGATACACAGACAGAACGACAAGACAAGCAGAACCGACAGAGAAAGAAAGACAGGTTATGGCGAGCGCAGCGGAAAATCCGGCCGAGTACATCCAGCACCACCTGACCAACCTGACCTTCGGTCAGCATCCGGACGGTTCCTGGGGCCTTGCCCACACCGCGGAAGAAGCCGCCGCGATGGGCTTCAATGCCATTCACGTCGACTCCATGCTCTGGTCCGTTGTGACCGGCCTCGTCTTCTTCTTTCTTTTTCGAACCGCGGCCAGGAATGCGACTTCAGGAGTTCCGGGACCGCTGCAGAACTTCGTCGAGCTGATCGTCGACTTCATCGACGACACCACCCGCACCATCTTCAACTACCAGAACAGCCTCATCGCCCCCATGGCACTCACCATCTTCGTCTGGGTGTGGCTCATGAACTTCATGGATCTGATCCCGGTGGACTGGATTCCGACGCTGGCGGCGATGATGGGCGTGCACTACATGAAGATAGTGCCGAGTACCGACCCGAACATCACCATGGCCATGGCATTTTCGGTGTTCGGTCTGATTCTCTTCTTCAGCATCAAGGAAAAGGGTCTCGGCGGCTTTCTCGGCGAGTTGGCCTTCCACCCGTTTCCCAAATGGCTGGCGCCCGTGAACCTGGTACTCGAGGGTGTGACCCTCATCGCCAAGCCGCTGTCCCTGGGCCTGCGGCTGTTCGGAAACATGTACGCGGGCGAGATGATCTTCGTGCTGATCGCTCTGCTGTTCTCCGGCGGTATTGCCTACGGGCTGCTGGGGGGTGTGCTGCAGTGGGGGTGGGCCATGTTCCACGTTCTGATCATCTCTCTGCAGGCGTTCATCTTCGCGGTTCTGACCATCGTTTACATGGCGCAGGCGCATGAGGTGAGCGAGGAGCATTAAGGACTCACGGCGGCAGGCGGGGCACGAGCGGAAGCCTCGCGGCAATTTGTAAAACTCACGAAAACTCGAAACTTGGAGTAATCATGGAACTAGCGGTTCTTCTTTACGTTGCAGGCGGACTCATGATGGGTCTCGGCGCCGTCGGTGCAGCCATCGGTGTGGGCGTGCTGGGTGGTAAGTTTCTCGAGGGCGTCGCCCGTCAGCCGGAACTGCTGCCGATGCTCCGTACGCAGCTCTTCATCGTTCTGGGTCTGGTCGACGCGGTACCCATGATCGCGGTCGGTATCGGCCTCTACACCATCTTCGCGGTAGGTTGATCCTCCGAGGCAAACGAGAGGTTTAGACCATGAATCTGAACTGGACCATGGTTGGGCAGACGATCACCTTCATCGTGTTCGTCTGGGCCTGCTGGAAATGGATTTGGCCGCTGCTGATCAGCGCCATGCGCGAGCGGCAGGAAGCCATTGCCGAAGGTCTCGCCAGCGCGGAACGTGCGTCGAAGGATCTCGAGCTCGCCCAGGAGCGGGCAGGCGATCAGCTGCGGGCAGCCAAGGAAGAAGCCGCGGCGCTGATCGAGCAGGCGAGAGCCCGCGCGAATCAGCTGATCGAGGAAGCCAAGAACGACGCCCGCGAGGAAGGCGAGCGGCTCAAGGAAGCTGCCAAGGTGGAAATCGAGCAGGAAGTGAACCGGGCCAAGGAAGCGCTCCGCGTTCAGGTGGCGGCACTCGCCGTGGCTGGTGCCGAGAAGGTGCTGGGCGAGACGGTGGATGCAAACCGTCACAGCCAGCTGCTGGATCGGCTGGCAGCGGAACTCTAGGAAGGCTCAAGCGATGGCAGAACTGGCGACTCTGGCCCGGCCCTATGCGAACGCCGTGTTCGAGGTGGCGAAGGCCGGCAATGAACTCGATGTCTGGTCGCGCATGCTGGCGCTTCTGGCGGCAGCGGTGAGAAACCCCACCGTGCAGCTGCTGCTGGCGGACCCCGAGATCGAGGAAGAGCAGAAGGCCTATCGCCTTTCTGCGATCTGTGGCGAAGAGCTGAACGAGCGCGGCCGGCGGTTCGTGCAGGTGCTGGCGGCCAACAAGCGGCTGGCACTGCTGCCGGACGTCTCCGAGCTCTTCGAAGCGCTGCGCGCCGAGGAGCAGTCCACCCTGGATGTGAAGGTCATCAGCGCCTATGCCCTGTCGGACGCCGAGACCGAAAAGCTGAAGTCGGCCCTGGCCCGGCGTTTCCAGCGGGAAGTGAACATGACGAGCGACGTCGATGCCTCGCTGATCGGCGGTGCGGTGATCCGTGCGGGTGACACGGTCATCGACGGTTCCGTGCGCGGCAAGCTCAGCAAGCTGGCCGAGAACATTCAGCGAACCTGACGGACATTGAGATCCCGGTCGGCCCGCAGGGGCATGTGATCGATAAGGCGGGCCGGACAAGGAATTTTTTGAGGAATGCAAAATGCAGCAACTGAATCCTTCTGAAATCAGCGACATCATCAAGAGCCGCATCGAAGCGCTCGATGTCCACGCGGAAGCTCAGAACGAAGGCACCATCGTCAGCGTGTCCGACGGTATCGTCCGTATTCACGGCCTGGCGGACGCCAAGTACGGCGAGATGATCGAGTTCCCCGGCAGCCTCTACGGGATGGCGCTGAACCTGGAGCGGGACTCCGTCGGTGTGGTGATCCTCGGTGACTACGAGGGCCTCTCCGAAGGCATGAAGGCCCGCTGCACCGGCCGGATCCTGGAAGTGCCCGTTGGCCGCGAGCTGCTCGGCCGGGTCGTGGACTCCCTCGGCAACCCCATCGACGGCAAGGGACCGCTGAACGCCTCCGAGACTTCTCCCATCGAGAAGGTCGCGCCCGGGGTGATTGCCCGCCAGTCCGTCAACCAGCCGGTTCAGATCGGGCTGAAGTGCATCGACTCCATGGTGCCCATCGGTCGCGGTCAGCGGGAGCTGATCATCGGCGACCGCCAGATCGGCAAGACGGCCATCGCCGTGGACGCCATCATCAACCAGCGCGATTCAGGCATTAAGTGCATCTACGTGGCCATCGGTCAGAAGATGTCCACCATCGCCAACGTGGTCCGCACACTCGAGGAATACGGCGCGATGGACAACACCATCGTCGTTGCGGCCTCCGCATCGGATCCGGCGCCCATGCAGTTCATCGCACCCTACTCCGGTTGCAGCATGGGTGAGTTCTTCCGCGATAACGGCGAAGATGCGCTCATCATCTACGACGACCTGACCAAGCAGGCCTGGGCCTACCGGCAGATCTCCCTGCTGCTGCGCCGCCCGCCGGGTCGGGAAGCCTACCCCGGTGACGTGTTCTACCTGCACTCCCGGCTGCTGGAGCGCGCAGCACGCGTGAACGCGGACTACGTGGAGCAGATGACCGGCGGGCGCGTGAAGGGCCAGACCGGCTCGCTGACCGCGCTGCCCATCATCGAGACCCAGGCCGGCGACGTATCCGCCTTCGTGCCGACCAACGTGATCTCCATCACCGACGGTCAGATCTTCCTCGAGACGGAGCGCTTCAACTCCGGTATCCGTCCTGCCATGAGCCCGGGAACCTCCGTTTCCCGGGTGGGGGGCTCGGCCCAGGTGCCGTTCCTGCGCAAGATCTCCGGCGGCATCAAGCTGGCGCTGGCCCAGTACCGCGAGCTGGCGGCGTTCTCGCAGTTCGCCTCCGATCTGGACGACGCCACACGACGCCAGCTCGAGCACGGCCGCCGGGTCGAAGAGCTGATGAAGCAGAAGCAGTACGGGCCAATGAGCGTCGCCGATCAGGGCGTGAGCCTCTTTGCCGCGACGGAAGGCTATCTGGCCGACGTGCCCGTGAACAAGGTGCAGAACTTCGAGCGGGACCTGCTCGCCTACATGCACTCCGAGAAGGCGGAGTTCATGAAGATGATCAACGAGACCGGCGCCTACAACGATGACGTCGTCGCCGAGATGCGTGCTGCCATCGAGGCGTTCAAGGCAACCCAGAGCTACGAGTGAGTCGAATCGGCGCACCGGGATTGAACAGGACTGACCATGGCCGTTGGTAAAGACATCAAGAACAAGATCGGGAGCGTGGAGAACACGCAGAAGATCACCAGCGCAATGCAGATGGTGGCGGCATCCAAGATGCGCCGCACCCAGGATCGCATGGCGCACGGCCGTCCGTACGCGGAGAAGATCCGTCAGGTGATCGGCCACCTGGCCAACGCCAATCCCGAGTACCGCCACACGTACATGCAGGAACGGGAATCCATCCGCCGCATCGGCTATCTGGTGGTGTCCACGGACAAGGGGCTGTGCGGCGGTCTGAACGTGAATCTGTTCCGCGCCCTGCTCCGGGACGTCGGCGAGTGGCACGGACGGAACGTCGAGGTCGACCTGGGACTGATCGGCAACAAGGCGATTTCCTTCTTTCGCGCGATCGGGGGCAACATCCGCGCCACCATCGGCGATGTGGGTGAGCAGCCGTCTCTGTCCGGCCTGATCGGGGGTATCAAGGTGATGCTCGATGCGTTCGCGGAAGGTGAGATCGACCGGCTGTACATCATCAGCAACGATTTCGTGAACACCATGACGCAGCGTCCGACGATCCGTCAGCTGCTGCCACTGGACCCGGAGAAGAACGAGGAGTACGGCCACCGCTGGGATTACATCTACGAGCCCGATGCCCAGCAGCTGATCGAAGGCCTGGTCACGAGATTCATAGAGTCCCAGGTGCTGCAGGCGGTGATCGAGAACACGGCCTGCGAGCAGGCGGCGAAGATGATCGCCATGAAGAACGCCACGGAGAATGCGGAAAAGCTCATCGAGGAGCTGACCCTGATCTACAACAACGCCCGCCAGGCCGCCATCACCCAGGAGATCGCAGAGATCGTGGGTGGCGCTGCAGCAGTGTGATCTGCCGGAGGCAGATCACCTAAGCAGATTGCTGCGCAATCTGCTCACAACGGTCGGTGTTGCGGATCAAGAGAAAGAAACAAACGGTTTAGAGAAAGAGGCCTAACGAAATGAGTAGCGGCAAGATCGTACAAATCATCGGTGCTGTGATCGACGTGGAGTTTCCGCGCGACGCGGTGCCGAAGGTGTTTGACGCGCTGACGGTGACCCAGACGGGCCTCACCCTGGAAGTTCAGCAGCAGCTGGGCGACGGCGTGGTCCGCTCCATCGCCATGGGTTCCTCGGACGGCCTGTCCCGCGGGCTGGCGGTGGAGAACACCCATGCACCGATTTCCATTCCGGTGGGCGAGGAAACGCTCGGCCGGATCATGAACGTGCTCGGTGAGCCCATCGACGAGAAGGGCCCCGTGAACGCTCAGAGCCACATGCCCATCCACCGGAAGGCGCCGGCGTACGAAGACCAGCGCGGCGGCAACGAGCTGCTGGAGACGGGCATCAAGGTGATCGACCTGATCTGCCCCTTCGCCAAGGGCGGTAAGGTCGGCCTGTTCGGCGGTGCCGGCGTGGGCAAGACGGTGACCATGCTCGAGCTCATCCGCAACATCGCCACCGAACACTCAGGGCTCTCCGTGTTCGCCGGTGTGGGCGAGCGCACCCGGGAAGGCAACGACTTCTACTACGAGATGGAAGAGTCCGGCGTTCTGGACAAGATCTCCCTGGTATTTGGCCAGATGAACGAGCCGCCGGGCAACCGGCTGCGGGTGGCGCTGACGGGCCTGACCCTGGCGGAGAAATTCCGCGACGACGGCCGCGACGTGCTGCTGTTCGTGGACAACATCTACCGTTACACCCTGGCGGGCACGGAAGTGTCGGCGCTGCTGGGCCGCATGCCCTCCGCGGTGGGCTACCAGCCGAACCTCGCCGAGGAGATGGGTCAGCTCCAGGAGCGGATCACCACCACCAAGACCGGTTCCATCACCTCTGTGCAGGCGGTGTACGTACCCGCAGACGACCTCACGGACCCGTCGCCGGCAACGACCTTCGCGCACCTCGACTCCACGGTGACCCTGTCCCGGGCGATCACGGACCTGGGTATCTACCCGGCCGTGGATCCGCTGGACTCCACCAGCCGCCAGCTCGATCCGCTGGTGGTGGGTCAGGAGCACTACGACACGGCCCAGGGTGTGATGCAGGTGCTGCAGCGCTACCAGGAGCTTCGGGACATCATTGCCATTCTCGGTATGGACGAGCTCTCCGAAGAGGACAAGCAGCTCGTTTACCGGGCGCGCAAGATGCAGAAGTTCTTCTCCCAGTCCTTCTTCGTGGCCGAGGCCTTCACCGGCAACCCGGGTGTCTACGTCAGCCGGGACGACACGGTGCGCAGCTTCAAGGCCATTCTGGACGGTGAGTACGACCACCTGCCGGAAGATGCCTTCTACATGGTGGGCACCATCGAGGATGCGGTGGAGAAAGCCAAGAAGCAGGAAAGCCGGGGATAAGCCATGGCCATGACCATCCATTGCGACATCGTCAGCGCCGAGGAGGAGATCTTCTCGGGCCGGGTGACGATGGTCAGCGCAACGGGCACCATCGGCGAGCTCGGCATCATGCCGGGACACGCGCCACTGCTCACGGGCATCCGTCCAGGCCCGGTGCGGCTGAAAATGGACAGCGGCGAGGAAGAGGTGTTCTTCGCCTCCGGTGGCTATCTGGAGGTGCAGCCGGGGGTGGTCACGGTGCTGGCGGACACGGCACTCAGGGCCGAGGACATCGACGAGGCGGCGGCGGCAGAAGCCCAGGCGGCGGCCGAGCGAATGCTCTCCGAGCAGAATGCAGACATCGAGTTCTCTGCCGCGGCCGCGGCGCTGGCTGAAGCCATGGCCCGGCAGCGAACGCTGGCGGAGCTGAAGAAGCGCCGACGCTGACGGCGATTCGGACCCGGCCGTCGGACCCGGCCGCTCAGCAAGCGATCTAACTTACCGGCTCGCTTACAAAAGGGGGTGACACGCGTCGCCCCCTTTCCATATTGCAATCTCTATAATCGGCGACTTCTGTCGAGAGCCAGCACGGACACCGCGCTCAGCAAGTAGGTCTCATGCCCTCCCCACCTGCCAATCAAGACAATTTTCTAGACAGGCCGCTCGAGGTCGTGGTGCTGGCCGCGGGTCAGGGCAAGCGCATGCGATCGGCGCTGCCCAAGGTGCTGCATCCCATCGCCGGCCGGCCCATGCTCGAGTGCGTGCTGGCAACGGTGGATGCCCTGTCACCGTCGCGGGTCCACGTGGTGATCGGTCATCAGGGGGAGCAGGTTCGCTGTGCCATCGACGATCGCGGTCGTACCGGACTCAACTGGGTAACCCAGGCAGAGCAGCACGGTACGGCGCACGCCGTATCGCAGGCGCTGCCCATGGTGGACGACGCGGCGGTGGTGCTGGTCACCTATGGCGACGTGCCGCTTGTCACCGCCCAGACGCTCCGCCGGTGCGCGGTCGAGGCGGCGGACGGTGCCCTGGCGCTGGTGACCGCGGAATTCGAGGACCCGGCACAGCTGGGGCGCATCCTCCGCGAACCGGGCGGTGCGATCCGCGCCATCGTGGAATACGCGGATGCGAGCGACGAAGAGCGCCGCATCCGGGAAATCAACTCGGGCATCCTGGCCCTGGATGGCCGCCTGATGAAAGCGCTCATCGCCGGAGTCGAACCGCACAACGCTCAGGGGGAGTACTACCTGACCGATCTGATCGCGCTCGCCGTTTCGCGCAATGTACCGGTGAAGGGGTTGATGGCGGCGGATCCCGTCGAGGTCTCGGGTATCAACGATCGGGCGCAGCTCGCCGACGCGGAACGCGTCTGGCAGGCACGGGAGGCGAACGGGCTCATGCGTGCGGGCGTGAGCATCGCCGATCCGGCACGGCTCGACGTGCGCGGACGTGTCAGTGCCGGCGAGGACTGCTTCATCGACATCAACGTGGTCCTGGAGGGCGACGTCCATCTGGGCCGCAACGTCCGCATCGGGCCCGGCTGCGTGATCCGTAACTCGGCACTCGGCGACGACGTGGTCGTCGAGCCGCATACCCTGGTGGATGGCGCCGAGGTGGCAGCCCGCTGCACGCTGGGACCGTTCGCTCGAATCCGACCCGGTACGGTGCTGGCGGAAGAGGTGAGGATCGGCAACTTCGTGGAAACCAAGAAGGCGCGACTCGGCAGAGGCACCAAGGCGAGCCATCTCACCTATCTGGGGGATGCCACGATCGGCGAGGACTGCAATGTGGGTGCCGGCACGGTGACCTGCAACTACGACGGCATCGACAAGCACCCCACGGTGATCGGTGATCGCGTGTTCGTCGGCACCAACAGCACGCTTGTGGCGCCCATCGAGATCGGTTCGGACGCGTTCGTCGCCGCGGGTTCCACGGTGACGAGCCGGGTGAGTGATAAAGAGCTCGCCGTGGGCCGGGGCCGGCAGCGCAACATTTCCGGCTGGACGCGCCCAGACCGGCGCAGGCGCAAGAGCGAATCGACTGACTGATCCCACCTCGCGGATGGACATCCCGTCTCACCGGCGGATGTCATTGCAGGCGGATCGCTGGCAAGGAGCGTTGGACCATGTGTGGCATCGTGGGTGCGGTAGCGGACCGGGAAGTGGCGGGCATTCTGCTCGCCGGGCTGCAGCGTCTGGAATACCGGGGATACGATTCTGCGGGCATCGCGGTGCTGTCTGGGGATCGCGTCGACGTGCGCAAGACCGTAGGCAAGGTCAAGGAGCTCTGCGACAACGTGGGTCTGATGCCGGTCTGCGGTCGGCTCGGCATCGCCCACACCCGCTGGGCGACGCACGGCGCGCCGAGCGAGCTCAATGCCCATCCTCACGTCTCCAATGGCCGCATCGCCCTGGCGCACAACGGCATCATCGAGAACTTCGAGGCGCTCCGCGAGGAGCTGATCGGCGCCGGCTACACCTTCGCCTCCGAGACGGACTCCGAGGTCATCGCCCATCTGGTGGACTTCTACTACCGGGACACCGGTGATCTGCTGGAGGCCGTTCGCACCGCGGTGAAGCGCCTGGAAGGTGCCTATGCCATCGGCGTCATGTCGAAAGACGATCCGACCCGGATCATCGCGGCGCGCATGGGCAGCCCGCTGGTGGTCGGCAAGGGGATCGGCGAGAACTTCATCGCCTCCGACGCGCTGGCGCTGCGCCCGGTCACCGACCGCTTCATCTATCTGGAGGAAGGCGACCTGGTGGAGATCACGCGCACCAGCGTCTCCATCTGGAACGTGGCCGACGAGTCCGTGATCCGTGCCACCGTGAGGGTGGAAGCCGGTCACGACGACGTGGATCGCGGCAACTACCGGCACTTCATGCAGAAGGAGATCCACCAGCAGCCCAAGGTGCTCATCGACACGCTGGAAGGCCGCATCGGTCGGACGCGCGTGCTCGAGCAGGCCTTCGGCACCAGGGCGCCGGAGATACTGGACAGCACCAGGGCGGTGACCATCGCCGCCTGCGGCACGAGCTACTATGCGGGCCTGGTGGCCAAGTACTGGATCGAGGAGCTGGCCGGCATACCCTGCCACGTGGAGATTGCGAGCGAGTTCCGCTACCGGAGCGTGGCCGTGATTCCGGACAGCCTGTTCGTGACGCTGACCCAGTCCGGGGAGACGGCGGACACGCTCGCCGCTCTCAGGGTCGCGAAGGAGATCGGCTACCGGCACACGCTTACCATCTGCAACGTCGCCACCAGTACCACGGTGCGGGAGTCGGAGCTCGCCCTCATGCTCCAGGCGGGCACCGAGGTCGGCGTGGCGTCCACCAAGGCGTTCACCGCCATGCTGGCGGACCTGCTGCTGCTCGCGCTGCTGCTGGGGCGCCGGCACGGCATGTCCGAAAAGCAGGAGGCCGAGGCCGTGGCCGCGCTGCATCTGGTGTCGGATGCGGTCGATCAGGCGCTGGCCCTGGACGGTCGGGTGCTGAAGCTCGCCGAGCGGTTCGTGGACAAGCACCACGCGCTGTTCCTCGGGCGCGGACCCATGTTCCCCATCGCGATGGAAGGGGCGTTGAAGCTCAAGGAGATCTCCTACATCCATGCGGAAGGGTATCCGGCGGGCGAGCTCAAGCACGGACCGCTGGCGCTGGTGGACGAGGACATGCCGGTGGTGGCCGTGGCACCGAACGACGACCTGCTGGAGAAGCTTCAGTCCAACCTGCAGGAGGTTCGGGCACGGGGTGGTCAGCTGATCGTGTTTGCGGATCCGGAGTCGGGATTCCGGGAAGCGAAGGACGTGACGGTGATCACCCTGCCGAAGGTGCACCGGCTGCTCACGCCCATCGTCTACGTCGTGCCGCTCCAGCTCCTCGCCTATCACGTGGCGGTGCTCAAGGGCACCGATGTGGATCAGCCGCGCAACCTGGCCAAGTCGGTCACGGTGGAGTAGAAGGCACTTCAGCGGGGACGGAACGTCGCGGGTCTCTGCAGTGACGGGCTCAATTTCCTGTGTCACCGATGTTGGCGTCGAAGAACTTCAGCATGGCTTCGTACAGGGCGATCCGGTTGTCTTCGTTGCGAAACCCGTGCCCTTCCCTGTTTTCGACGAGCCAGACCGGATCCCTGCCGGTTTTGATGAGCGCCTCGCGCATCCGCCGGGCGTGCTCGTACGGGGCCCGCTCGTCCAGCTTGCCGTGCACAAGCATGACGGCAGCCTTGATGCGATCCGCATGGTAGACGGGTGAGCGCGACTTCAGTTCTGCCTCGTCCGTGCCCAGCGCCGACTCGAGAAAGTTCACTCCGGCTTCCACATCGGAGATGTCGCCCGTTCTGAACAGCAGCGGCAGATCGTAGATGCCTGCATAACCGACCGCGCAGCGGTAGAGGTCCGGGTCCCGGTAGGCCCCGACGAGTGCGGAGTAGGCACCGTAGCTCGCGCCGTAGATGCAGATCCGTTTCGAATCGGCCAGCCCTTCCCTCACCACATAGCGGACGGTGTCGGTGATGTCGTCCTGCATCGCGGTTCCCCACTTGCCGTAGCCCGCTGCCTGGAATTCCTGGCCACGCCCGCCGCTGCCGCGGAAGTTCACCTGCAGCACGGCATAGCCGTGGTGCGCGAGGAGTTGTGCCTCGGGATTGAACTCCCAGGTGTCGCGGATGCCGTAGGGGCCGCCGTGAACGAGCACGATGAGCGGGTGCGGAGGCGCACCGCGGGGGAGCGTGAGGTAGCTGCGGACAGTGAGGCCATCGCGAACCTTGACCTCGATGGGCTCCACCTCCGCGAGCGTCACGCCCTGGAGCCAGGGTCGGGCGGCGAGCCGCTGGAGCACCGCGGCTCTATGCGTGTCGAGCAGCAGAAACGAGCCGGGATTCGTTGGACCACCGAGGTAAGCCAGCGCCAGTCGCAGGTCGTCCGACTGATCGAAGATCGTCACGTCGTCGTCGGGGAAGGCCGCCTTCAGCGAGGTGTGCAGCGCGACGAACGGGTGCGTCGGGTCGGGATAGTGGTAGTCGGGAAAATGGTTTACGTAGCGGATGGCCCAGAGCCGGTGGCGCGGTGCCACGTAGAGCCGTTCGTAGTCCACCAGCGGGTGGCGGAAGATCTCCCGGCGATCGTCCGTCATCGGGCTCCAGCTCACCAGCCCCAGCGTTGGTTGGGAGGAGGAGTCGGCGAACAGATAATAGCCGGGCCGTTCGGATGCCATCTCGGGATGGAACACCCCGCCGTTGAGCGGCGTGCGAATCTTCAGCGTGAATTCGCCGTCCGCACCGCGCACATGGAGCTCCAGCTCCCCTGCCGGATTGCTGCCCGCGACCACATTCACCTTGCCATCGGGATCGGCTACGAAGTGGCCGTTCTTCAGTGGCGAGCGGGCCAGGCGCCGGGTCGCGCCGTCGTCGACGTCGAGCAGCAGGGCCTCGTTGGTGATGCCGTCCTGCTGGTAACCCATGGTCTCGATCAGCACGTGGTTCGGGTCGTCCGGGAGGCGATCGATGATCCGGGCCCATGCCGCCTCGGACGCCCGGCGGCGGGCCTTCACGCCCATCTGGCCGATGCCGGCGCGGGGCCCGAAGAGCATGTCGCGATGCCGGCCGTCCACGTCCATGGCGGCGATCTCGCCGGTCGGCAGCTTGTAGTCGTCGCGGGTGGGGTGACGGCGTGCGGGCTGTAAAAGGAGGCGCTGCTCCGACGCCCAGACGATGCGGTCTATGCCCAGATCCATCGAGAACCGGGTCGAGGAGACCGGTTCGAGATCGGGGAGACGCAGGATGCTCAGAAACTCGGCGTTTTCCTTCCGGTGGGAGACGGCCACATAGGTGCCGCCGGGTGAGATCGAAACGCTGTCGTAGGCCGGATAGCGGATGAACGGCGCCACGTCATCAGACGCCACGACGGCGCCGGGCAGAGGGCACAGGGCCCAGAGGAGCGGAATCAGCGCGGCTGGCTGGATGAGCCGGTTCATCGGGGTACGCTAGCAGACCGCCCTGCCGGCGCAAGCAGCCGCGGCGGTCGAGCGCTGGCCCGGTGCGCATCGAATCCTTACACTGACCCACCCTGCAGAGCACCTCGTCGACCCCCGAACCGAGCCAGTGGACGTCACCCACATTCTGGACAATCTGAACGACGCCCAGCGTGAGGCGGTCACGGCACCCCTGTCGAACCTGCTGGTGGTCGCCGGTGCGGGCAGCGGCAAGACCCGCGTGCTCGTTCACCGCATCGCCTGGCTGATCGAGGCGGAAGGCGTCTCGCCGTACGGCGTGCTGGCGGTCACCTTCACCAACAAGGCTGCGCAGGAAATGCGCGTGCGGATCGAGGCGTTGCTCAAGGTCTCCGTACGCAGCCTCTGGGTGGGCACGTTTCACGGCATCGCCCACCGGCTGCTGCGCATGCACTGGCGGGAGGCCAACCTGCCGCAGAACTTTCAGATTCTGGATGCGGACGATCAGCTCCGGCTGGTCAAGCGGGTCATGCGCGTGCTCGACATCGACGAGCAGAAGTGGCCCGCCCGGCAGGCGGTCTGGTTCATCAACACCCAGAAGGACGAAGGGCGTCGGGCGCGGGAAGTGCCCATGGGCGACGATCTCTTTCAGATCACCCACCGGAAGATCTACGAGAGCTATGAGACGCTGTGCCAGGAAGGCGGGCTCGTCGACTTCGCGGAGCTGCTGCTGCGCAGCCACGAGACGCTGCGCGACAATCCGACGCTGCTCGACCACTACCGACAGCGCTTTCAGCACGTCCTGGTGGACGAGTTCCAGGATACCAACGCCATCCAGTATGCCTGGATGCGGCTGCTGGCCGGGGACGATGCCTGCGTGATGGCCGTGGGCGACGACGACCAGGCCATCTATGGCTGGCGCGGTGCCCGGATCGAGAACATCCACCGCTTTTCCGAGCACTTCCGCGATGTCCGCGTCATCCGTCTGGAGCAGAACTACCGTTCCACGGAAACGATCCTCCAGGCGGCGAACGCGCTGATCGCCCACAACGCGGACCGGCTCGGCAAGTCCCTGTGGACGGACGGGGGCATGGGCGATCCCATCCGCGTCTATGCGGGGTACAACGATCTGGACGAGGCCCGGTTCATCGTCGAGCGCACCAGCGAGTGGATCGAAGGCGGCGGCTCTCCGGAGGATGTGGCCGTGCTCTACCGCTCCAACGCCCAGTCCCGGGTGCTGGAGGAGGCCATGCTGCGCGCCCGCATTCCTTACCGGATCTACGGCGGGCAGCGGTTCTTCGAGCGCGCCGAGATCAAGAACGCGCTGTGTTACCTGCGCCTGGTGCTCGACCGGAAATCCGACCCGGCTTTCGAGCGGGTGATCAACCTGCCGCCGCGGGGCATCGGTGAGAAGACCGTGGAAGCGGTGCGCCAGGAGGCGCGCTCACGTGGCACCTCCATGTGGGAAGCCTGCACCGATGCCCTGGCCGACGGCACTTTCGGGTCCCGGGTGGCGGGCAAGGTTGCCGGTTTTCTGCAGCTGATCGAAGACCTGGCCGCGGCCACCGCCGACATGCCGCTGCACGAGCTGGCCGACCATGTCATCGAGGCCAGCGGCCTGATGGAATACCACGGCCGCGAGCGCGGCGAGCGGGGGCTCGCCCGCAAGGAGAACCTGGAGGAGCTGGTGAGCGCCTGTCGCCAGTTCACGGGTGAGCTGGTCTTTCCCATCCCGGATCCGGAGATCGTTTCGGCAGAGGTGGCGGAGACCTCCGTGCTCGAGGAGTTTCTCGACCACGTGGCGCTGGATGCGGGGGAGCGGCAGTCCGAGTCAGGTCCGGCGGTGCAGATGATGACCCTGCACTCCGCCAAGGGTCTCGAGTTTCCGCTGGTGTTTCTCGCCGGCCTCGAAGAGGGCCTGTTCCCGCATCGCATGTCGGCGGAGGAACCAGGGCGTATGGAGGAGGAGCGGCGCTTGTGTTACGTCGGCATCACCCGGGCCATGCGCTGCCTGTATCTCACCTATGCCGAGACCCGACGGCTGCACGGCACGGACACCTACAACCGACCGTCGCGGTTTCTGCTGGAGATTCCGTCGGCGCTGGTCTCCGAGGTGCGCATGAAGGGGGCGGTGGAGCGGCCCTACGGCAGCCGGGACAGTGCCGCGGGTCTCTTCGCAGACGATGACGGCGCACTGCGCATGGGGCAGCGCGTGCTGCACAAGAAGTTCGGCGAGGGCGTGGTGCTGCAGTGCGAAGGTGCCGGCGAACGGGCAAGGGTCCAGGTGAACTTCCCGGAAGGGGCAAAGTGGCTCATGCTCGGCTACGCCAACCTGGAAGCGCTCGACTAGCCACGATTCGAAACGGCCGGGCGGCCCTCTCAACAACGAGACTGAAGACATCATGATGACGATCCTGCGACTCCTGGCGACCGCAATGGCGATCGCAATCGCCCTGGCGTTGTCTGCCTGTGGCCAGCCCTCTCCGGGTGCCTCCGCGCCGGCAGCGGGTGAGACCGCGGCGCCGGCCGTCCACCGCTGGAAGCTGATCACCACCTGGCCGAAGAACCTGCCGGCGTTGGGCACCGCGCCGGAGCGGATGGCGGATCGGATCCGGGAGATGTCGGCCGGCCGGCTCGACATCAAGGTCTATGGCGCCGGCGAGCTGGTGGGTGCTTTCGAGGTCTTCGATGCGGTCTCTCAGGGTACCGCGGAGATGGGCAACGGCGCGTCCTACTACTGGCGCAGCAAGCTGCCCATCGCGGCCGTCTTCTCTTCGGTGCCCTTTGGTCTGACGGCACAGGAGATGAACGGCTGGCTGCACTATGGCGGCGGCATGGAACTCTGGCGCGAGCTGTACGAACCGTTCGGCATCGTTCCTATGGCGGCGGGCAACACCGGCGTGCAGATGGGCGGCTGGTTCAACCGGGAGATCCTCAGCCTTGCGGACCTGCAGGGGCTGAAAATGCGCATCCCGGGCCTCGGCGGCGAGGTGCTCGCCCGGGTCGGCGGCGTGCCGGTGACCCTGCCGGGCAGCGACGTGTTCACCTCGCTGCAGACCGGCGTGATCGATGCGACCGAGTGGGTGGGGCCGTACAACGATCTGACCTTCGGGCTGCATACGGTGGCCCGCTACTACTACTATCCGGGCTGGCAGGAGCCGGGCGCGACCATCGAATCCATCGTCAACGCGAAGGCCTGGGCGTCGCTGCCAGCGGACCTGCAGGCCATCGTCGCCACTGCCGTCCGGTTCGCCAACGACGACGTCCTCGCCGAGTTCACGGCGAGAAACGCGGATGCGCTGGAGACCCTCGTCGAAAAGCACGGCGTGGCGCTGCGGGCCTTTCCCCCGGACGTGCTCGAGGCGCTGCAGCGTGAGTCCGCTGCCGTGGTTCGAGCGCTCGCCGGTGACAACCCGCTCCACGCGAGGATCCTCGAGTCCCAGGCCGTCTTCGCCCGCAAGGTCAGGGCGTATCACGAGATTACCGAGCACGCCTATCTCAATGCGCGCACTGCCATGCCGTTGGAAACCACCGATGGAACTTAAGGCCACGACCCTCGGCGTCGAGGACGGCGTGGGGGTCATTAACCTGAACCGCCCGGAGCGCATGAATGCCTGGACCGGCCGCATGCACGCGGAATATCGCTTCTGCCTGAATGAGCTCGACGCCGATCCCTCTATAGGCGCAATCGTTGTCACCGGTGCGGGCCGCGGTTTCTGTGTCGGCGGCGACGCCGAGGCATTGTCGGGACACGTCAGCAAGGGCGGTTACGATCCGGGGACTCCGGCGGAGCTGGCCATGCCGGGCTACGGGGTGGACGAGCGCTTCGACGCCAGCTTTGCCTATCAGTTCGGGCTCTCCAAACCCATCCTGGCGGCGATGAACGGTCCGGCCGCGGGCGTCGGGCTGGCGCTGGCCTGTTTTGCGGATCTGCGGTTCGCGGCGGCGGGGGCGAAGTTCACCACCGCCCACGGCAAGCTCAACCTGCCGGCGGAGTACGGGCTGTCGTGGCTGCTGCCGCGGATGCTCGGGCTGACCCGCGCCAACGAGCTGCTCCTGTCCTCCCGGGCGTTCACGGCGGAGGAGGCGCTCGCCATGGGCCTGGTCAACGAGGTGCACCCGGCAGAGGACGTTCTGCCCCGAACGCTCGACTATGCGCGTAAGCTGCTGGAAACCGTCTCGCCCAACGCGCTCAGACAGACGCGCTGGCAGGTCTACCGTGATCTGCAGCAGGACGTTGCCACCGCGGTTCGCGCTTCCGAGGAGCTGCTCAACGAGATGATGCGGGAGCCGGACTACGCGGAGGGTGTCCGCGCCTTTCTCGAGAAGCGTTCGCCGCGCTGGGGAAAGCCCGACTGAGGGACAGCGCCGGTCAGGGCGATCGAACGGGGCGTCCGCGGGCCCACACCGCAACGGGACGGGTCAGGGCGGCCAGATCGGCGGTCGGGTCGCCGTCCACCACCAGCACGTCCGCCTCCATGCCTGGGGCCATACGGCCCGTTCGGCCACCAATCCCGAGACCGGCGGCCGCGCGCGATGTCGCGCTTCTGAGGGTCTCCTCGGGGTCGAGTGCCGCCACGGCAGCGAATACCGCCAGGGCTTGTGGAAGGTGATGGTGGTAAACCCCGGGGATACCGGCATCCGTGGACGACATGATCGCCACGCCTCGAGCGCGCATGTCCACGAGCGCCGCGCGCATGCCGGTGAGCGTCGTGCCCTGCGCGTCCAGCATACGCTGCCAGCCCCGGTTGATGGTGGGTGAGACCCAGACGCCGCGTTTCGCCATGAGGGCGGCCACCTCCGGCCGGTAGTCGGTGGCCCATCCCGCCTCACCGACCCAGGAGCAGTGCTCGACGCTGTGCACGCCGGCCAGCACCGCGGCTTCGATTCCAGGTGTGCCGTGACAGTGGGCGGCAACCGGATAGCCGAGATTGCGGGCATGATCGACGATGCGCGTCAGCGTGTCGGTCTCGAACTGCGGCGCCAGCGGTTTCGAACCGCGGGTGAACCGGCCGCCCGTGGCCATGACCTTGATCAGGTCCACACCCTTCGCCTGCTGGCGGTCGACGACGGCCATGGCCGCCTCGGCGTCCGCCGCCTCACCGCCCCAGAAATGGCAGTGGCCTTCGACGGTGGTAACGGGCTGGCCGGCACAGAGGAGCCTGGGCCCCGGGACTGCACCTCTCGCGATGTCATCGCGAAGGTCCAGCTCGAATCCGTGACCGCCGCCCAGGTCCCTGGCGCTGGTGATGCCCACCGCCACCATGGCCGCCGCCCGCTCGCGCATGGCGGCGGGATCCGGCAGCTCGTCCCGTGCGGGAGGGTGTGAACGGGTGGGGTCCAGCACCATGTGTACGTGCGCATCGATCAGGCCCGGCAGCGCGGTACAGCCGGTCATCGACACGGCCAGCTTCGCATCCGCGGCCGGGAGATCGCTCAGGGTGCAGAGGCGCTCGATGCTCGCCCCGACGAGCATCAGCGTGTCCGCCTCGAGACGCCGCTCGCCGTCCCAGAGGGTCAGGCCGGTGAGCACGGTTCTTGTCGGGCGGCTCATCCGGGCGTGCCATAGAGCTGGTCCGGCAGCCAGGTGGCGAGCTGCGGCCAGGCGAGCAGCATCAGCAGCACCAGGATCTGCATGATGACAAAGGGCACCACGCCCTTGTAGATGGCGCTCGTGGGAACAGTCTGAGGCGTCACCCCGCGCAGATAGAACAGCGCGAATCCGAACGGCGGCGTCAGGAAGGACGTCTGCAGGTTGACGGCGATCAGCACGCCCAGCCAGACCGGGTCCATGCCCATGCCGAGCAGGATCGGTCCGACGATGGGTACGACCACGAAGGTGATCTCGATGAAGTCGAGCATGAAGCCGAGCAGAAAGATCACCACCATGACGATGCCGAGCGCGGTCCACATCCCGCCGGGGAGCGCGTCGAACCAGCCCTGAACGACCTCGTCGCCGCCGTAGCCGCGGAACACAAGGGAGAAGATCGAGGCGCCGATCAAAATGAAGAAGACCATGGCGGTGGTGGTCAGCGTCTGTCGGCAGATGTCCCTGAGCCGCGCGACGTCGATCTCCCGTTTCATGCCCCCGAGCAGCAGCGCGCCGATGGCGCCCACCCCGGCCGCTTCCGTGGGAGTGGCGAAACCACCCAGAATGGCGCCGAGCACGACCACGATCAGCGCCAGCGGTGGTGCGAGATTGGCGATGAGACGACCCGCTCCCTGCCCGGAAGGTACCGGGGCGTCGTGCGTTGCGCTGTTACGGCGGGCGGCGAGCAGCGCATATACCGCGTAGAACGCAACGAGCAGCAGGCCGGGGACGAGCGAGCCGGCGAAGAGGTCACCCACGGACACGGTGTCCGGCGCGTAGACGCCCGCGTCGAGCTGGGCCCGCTGATAGGCGTTGCCGAGCACGTCGCCGAGCAGCACCAGAGCGATGGACGGTGGAATGATCTGCCCCAGCGTGCCGGTGGCGGCGATGGTGCCCGTGGCCAGGCGCGGCTCGTATCCCTGGCCGAGCATGGACGGCAGCGCCATGAGGCCCATGGTCACCACCGTGGCGCCGACGATCCCGGTGCTGGCCGCCATGAGCATGCCGACGGCGACCACGGCCAGCGCCAGTCCGCCTCGAAAGCCGCCGAACAGCGCGGTCATGGAGTCGAGCAGGGATTCGGCGATCCGCGTCTTCTCGAGCACCACGCCCATGAAAACGAACAGCGGCACCGCGAGCATGGTCTGGTTGGTCATGATGCCGAACAGCCGGTTGGGCAGAAATCCCAGGTCGCCGGCATTGAAGGCGCCGGTAAGGATACCGACGAAGGCAAAGAGCAGGGACACCCCGGCGAGCGTGATCGCCACCGGATAGCCGGCGAGCAGGGCGGCGAAGGTGGCGGCGAACATGAGCAGCGGCGTCATCTCAGCCCTTCTGCGTCAGGCGGCGTACGTTCCGCGCGATTTCGGCGAGTCCCTGGAGGGTGACCAGAAGGGCCATCACCGGGATGAGGGTCTTCAGCACGAAGATGCCGGGTATGCCGCCGACCTCCGGCGAGCCTTCCAGGATGTGCCAGGACGCGGTGACGTAGGGCAGCGAGCCGATGCCGATGGTGAGGGCGACCGGCAGCAGAAACAGCAGGTGGCCGGCGAGGTTGACCCATGCCTGCTGGCGACCGCTGAGACGTCCGTAGATCACGTCCACGCGTACGTGCTCGTCCACCTTCATGGTGTAGGCGATGCCCAGCATGAACGCCGTGGCGTGGAGATAGATGACGGACTCCTGGAGCACCACGGCGCCGATGTCGAACCCGTAGCGCAGCACCACCACGGCGCAGGTAGCGAGCCCCATGATCAGCGTCAGCCAGGCGACGACGCGCACGATACTCTCCGTCAGGCGGTCGACCAGATGGATCAGAGCGTCGTTCCGAAGAAGCTGGCACCCGCCAGCAGCGGCAGCAGGTTCGCGTCGAACACCGCACCGGCGAACAGCGCGAAGCCGACCCAGACGTTGTTCCGGAAGGCGTCGAAGCAGGCCTCCCGGACACGGTGCCGGATCAGATACTGCTGATAGAGGAAGCAGCCCGCAGCCGCGAATATACCGATCTTAAGACCGATGCCGGAGTCCGAGACGTCGGCGAAGAGCACGAGCGCAATCAGGGTGATGATCTGCAGGAGACCGATCATCAGTCGATCCAGCGAGCCGAAGAGAATGGCAGTGGAGCGCACGCCGATCTTCAGGTCATCGTCTCTGTCCACCATCGCATACATGCTGTCGTAGGCGACGATCCACGTCATGCTGGCGATGAACAGCAGCCAGGTCTCCAGCGGCAGCGCGCCCCGGACCGCGGCATACGCCATGACCAGTCCCCAGCTGAAGGCCGCCCCGAGCACCACCTGAGGCAGATAGGTCCAGCGCTTCATGAGCGGATAAATGGCGGCGATGCCGAGTCCGGCGACCGCCAGCGTGCGGGTGAGCGGATTGAGGAATACCAGTAGCGTTCCGGCGGCAGCGACGAGGATCACGAACAGCCCGGCGGCGCTCGCGGTGCTGATCCGTCCGGTGGCGAGCGGCCTTCCCGCCGTCCGCTTCACATAGCCGTCGATCTTCCTGTCGGCGATGTCGTTGATCACGCAGCCCGCGGAACGCATCAGCCAGGTGCCGAGGGTGAAGATCAGGATCAGCGAGACGGGGGGCAGGCCGTCGGCGGCAAGCCAGAGCGCCGCGAGCGTGGGCCACAGCAGCAGCAGGGTACCCACGGGCCGGTCGAGGCGCATGAGCGCGAGGTAGGGTTCCGCGAAGGCACGCCAGGCGTCCACATCGACGGATGTGAGGCGATGGGCGCCCGCTTTCAACTTACCTGCCCTTCGTGCGTGTTCGTATGCATCCGGAAAATCGGTTGATTGCCGCGGCATGGTAGCCGAATCCGCGTGCCTTGGGAGGACCGTCGAATTGATTTTTGGGGGTCGGGAAAGTAGCTTACGCGCCTTGTTCAGCGGCGGCGGTGAGAAAAGGTAGAGCATGCGGAAATGGCAGTGCATCGTTTGCGGCTGGATCTATGACGAAGCCGAGGGGTGTGAAGAGGAGAACATTCCGCCCGGCACCCGCTGGGAAGACGTCCCCGAAGACTTCGTCTGCCCGGAGTGCGGGGTCAGCAAGGAAGACTTCGAGATGATCGAGATCGGCTGAGCGCCGCCCGGCTCAAGCGCGCGCCTGACCATGAACCTCACCGTACGCATCCTCATCGGCATGACCGCCGGCCTCGTGCTCGGCATGCTCGTCAAGTTCGCCAACGTGTCCGCAGACGGCTTCGTGTCCGTCTACCTCGTCGACGGCCTGCTCGATGCAGGCGGTGACATCTTCATCGCCAGCCTCAAGCTCATGGTCGTGCCGCTGGTCTTCGTGTCGCTGGTCTGCGGTGCGGCGAGCCTGGGTGGCCACGGCAACATGGGACGGGTTGGTGGAAAAACGGTTGCCCTGTACCTGCTCACCACCGGCATCGCCATCAGCATCGCGCTGCTCTTGGCGCTGGTCATCCAACCGGGTGAGGGGGCCTCGAGCGCCGAGATCACCGCCACGGAATACGTGCCGACCGCGCACGAGAGCATCAAGGACACGCTGGTCAACATCTTCCCGACCAACCCGATCCAGGCCATGGCGGAAGGGAACATGCTGCAGATCATCATCTTCGCCCTGCTGTTCGGCGTCGCGCTCAGCCGGGCGGGAGAGGCGGGCACGCGGATCAGCGCGGTGTTCGACGATCTCAACGAGATCCTCATGAAGCTCATCACCATGCTGATCGAGCTGGCACCGTACGGTGTCTTCTGCCTGATGACCGTGCTGTTCGCCAGAGTGGGCTGGCAGGAGATCGGTAAGCTCATCGCCTACTTCATGACGGTGGTGCTCGCGCTCATCGTGCACCTCTCGGTGGTCTACCCGACGCTGCTGACGCTGCTGGCGCGGGTGAATCCGGTGATCTTCTTCAACAAGATGCGCGAGCCCATGCTGGTGGCGTTCTCCACCTCCTCAAGCGGTGCCACGCTGCCGGTGACGCTGCGCACCGTGGAGAAGCGTGTGGGTGTGAGGAACGAGGTGGCATCGTTCGCGATCCCGCTGGGCGCGACCATCAACATGGACGGCACCGCCATCATGCAGGGCGTGGCGACGGTGTTCATCGCCCAGTTCTATGTCATCGATCTGACGTTCGCCGATTACCTGATGGTCATCCTCACCGCCACGCTCGCGTCCATCGGCACGGCGGGCGTGCCGGGAGTGGGGCTGATCATGCTGGCCATGGTGCTCGATCAGGTGGGCCTGCCCGTGGAAGGGATCGGCCTCATCATCGGTATCGACCGTCTGCTCGATATGCTGCGCACGTCCGTGAACGTGGTGGGTGACGGGACCGTGGCCACCATCGTTGCCAGGAGCGAGAACGATCTGGATCTGGAGGTCTTCAGCGACCCGGATGCGGGTCGCGTGTACGACGGCGACTGATCGTCGCCCGTGCTCGGATTTCCGGATCAGACGCCCGAGTGACCCGAGTCGGCCGGCGCCCAGATGGCGAGCAGCCGGGCGACCGTTGCCGGATCTTCTGCCAGAAGCGCATCACCCCGGCGGACCACCTCGGGAATCAGGTGGGCGTGGGTACGCAGATCGGCGATGCGGAACTGCTGCTCACCCGTCTGGCGCGTGCCCATGAGATCCCCGGGACCGCGGATCTTCAGGTCCTCCTCGGCGATGTGGAAGCCGTCCTGACTGTCGCGGATCACGGTCAGCCGTTGCCGGCCGATTTCCGACAGCGGTGTGGCGTAGAGCAGCACGCAGTGTGAAGCCTGGCTGCCGCGGCCGACCCGGCCGCGCAGCTGGTGCAGCTGGGCGAGCCCCATGCGCTCCGGGTTCTCGATGACCATCAGCGTCGCGTTGGGCACGTCGACGCCCACTTCCACCACGGTGGTGGCCAGCAGCAGCTGAACCTCGCCGCGCTTGAACGCTGCCATCACGTCCGCCTTCTCTGCACTCTTCATGCGCCCGTGCAGCACGCCGATGCGGATGCCCGGCAGCGCCTCGACGAGCAGCGGCTGCATCTGCTCCACGGATACGGCCTCGAGCGCCTCCGAGATCTCGATCAGCGGACACACCCAGTAGGCCTGACGTCCCGCCGCGATTTCTGCCGCGACCCGGGCAATCACCTCGTCACGACGGTCGTCGGCGATGACGACGGTGGTGATGGGTTGGCGTCCCGCGGGCAGTTCGTCCAGCGTCGAGACGTCCATGTCCGCATAGAGCGCCATGGTCAGCGTGCGGGGAATCGGCGTGGCCGTCATCACCAGCTGATGGGGCAGCTCCCCCTTGTCCTTGAGCGCCATACGCTGATGGACGCCGAATCGATGCTGCTCGTCCACCACCGTCAGCGCCAGCTTCGCAAAGCGCACCTGGTCCTGAAAAAGGGCGTGGGTGCCGACGGCGACCAGCGCCTCGCCGGACTCGATCCCCGCGACCACCCGCTTCCGCTCCGCCGCACTCTGGGATCCGGTGAGCAGCACCACCGGGATGCCCAGCGGCTCCAGCCAGGCCGTGAAATTCAGGTAGTGCTGCTCCGCCAGAATCTCCGTGGGCGCCATCACCGCCGTCTGCGCACCGTGCTCCGCGGCTCTGATCGCCGCGAAGGCGGCGACGACCGTCTTCCCCGAGCCCACGTCGCCCTGCAGCAGGCGCAGCATCGGCCGTTCCCGGGCCAGGTCCTCGAGCACCTCCGTGGTCACCCGACGCTGCGCGCCGGTGAGCCGGAAGCCGAGGTGCTTCAGCAGCACCCGGCCGAGGTGCTCCGCCTGGGGCAGCGCGTGCGTGCGATGCTCCGCACGATCCGACTGGCGGTGACGCATGACCAGGTAGTAGGCGGTGAGCTCGTCCACCGCGACCCGGGCCTGTGCCTCGGCGATGTCGGCATCCGAGGCGTCCGCAGGGGGCCGGTGCAGGTAGCGCAGGTCGGCGTAAGGCGTGCCGTCCGCGTCCGGCCAGCGCAGGGCGAGCAGCTGATCGGTGAGGCTTCGCAGCCGGCCCTGACCGAGGCCCTTCGTGGTCGGATAAATCGGGGTCAGCGCCGGTTCCGGCGCGGGTGGCGCCTCGAAGAATGTCCGGTACTCCGGATGAATCATCTCTATGCCTTCCCGCGACAGCCGGGCCCGACCGAATACCTGCAGGAAGACGCCCGGGCGCAGCGCGTTCTCCTGCGCGCGGGAGAAATAGAAGAAGCGCAGCCGCAGATAGCCGGTGCCGTCCTCCAGGGTGACGACCAGGCTGCGGCGGCGGCCGTAGGCGAGCCGGGCGTCGACGATCTGGCCCTGCACGAGGCCCTCCTGCTCGGGCGCGAGGCTGCCGAGGCCGATCACTCGGGAACGATCCTGGTAGCGCAGCGGCAGGTGCAGCAGCAGATCCAGCAGCCGGTTGATACCCATCCGCGAGAGCTGCTCGCCGAGCGCCGGGCCCACACCCTTGAGCGTGCGGACCGGTGCGGACGGGTCGGCCAGGGTCACGACCGGTTTCGGGCGGCTCCGGGAACCAGGATACCCTCGATCTCCACAGCGGCCCCCTTGGGCAGCGCGGCGACGCCAACCGCCGCCCGGGCGGGGTACGGGGTGGGCACGTGCCGGGCCATCACCTCGTTGACGGTGGCGAAGTCGCCCAGATCCGTGAGGTAGACGGTGAGTTTGACCAGGTCGGCCAGCGAGCCGCCCGCGGCCTCGGCCACTGCCGCCAGGTTTCTGAACACCTGATCGGTCTGCGCTGCCACGTCCCCGCTCACCAGGTTCATGGTGGCGGGGTCGAGCGGGATCTGGCCGGACAGGAAGACCAGCCCGGAGCTGGCGATGGCCTGGGAATACGTACCGATGGCGGCGGGTGCCGCGTCCGTGCTGATGGGTTGCTTCATTGCCGTCCTGGGCGGTCCTGGGTGTCGGGTTAGCTGCCGAGCCGTGAGATGCTGATGACGCTCGGCAGGTTCTTGAGGCGGCGTATGGTGCGGGCCAGATGGGTGCGGTCGCGAACGGACACCCGGGCGATCACGCTGGTGACCTCGGCGCTGCGCTCCTCCACGTGGATGTTCTCCACGCCCGCGTCCAGCTCTGCGATGGTGCCCGCCAGCTCGGCGATGATGCCCTTCTGGCGGCTGACCTGCAGGCGCAGGGTGGTGAGGAACTCGCTGTCCTGAGTAGCCGCCCAGTGTGCCGGAATGATCTCCTTGGCGCCGCGGCGTTTGCGGATCTCCACCATGTTCGGGCAGGTCTCCACGTGCACCACGAAGCCCTTGCCGGGCGTCATGTGGCCGACGATGGCGTCGCCGGGCACCGGGCCGCAGCAGCGGCCGTAGTTCACCACCAGACCCTCGCCGCCACGGATCGCGACGGGGCCGCCGGACTCCACGGGCACGCCTTCGAACTGCGGGTCGTCCTCCGCCAGCAGACGCTGCGCCACCGCGTAGGACATGAGCTGGCCGTTGCCGATGGCGGCCAGCACCTCGTCCAAGCGCTTCACGCCGAACTCCTTGAACACGCGCCGCAGCCGGCGGAAATCCAGGTCGTTGATGCTCTTGTTGGCGCTCGCCAGCGAGCGGTTGAGCAGCTGCCGGCCGAAAGCGATGGACTGCGAGGCCTGCTGGGTCTTCAGCGCCTGACGGATGCCCGAACGGGCCTTGCTCGAGACCACGAACGTGAGCCAGTCCGGGTTCGGCCGGGCTTCCTCGGCGGTGATGATCTCTACCGACTGGCCACTCTGCAGCTGCTGCGAGAGCGGCGCCAGGTTGCGGTCCACGCGACAGGCCACGCAGTGATTGCCCACGTCCGTGTGCACGGCGTAAGCGAAGTCCACCGGGCAGGCGCCTCTCGGCAGCTCGAGGATCTGGCCCTTGGGCGTGAACACGTAGACCTCGTCCGGAAACAGGTCGATCTTCAGGCTCTCGATGAACTCCATGGGATTGCCTGCCCGCTGCTGCAGGTCGAGCAGATCCCGCACCCATTGCCGCGCCCGATTCTGGCTCGCCGGAACCCCGTCTTCCGACTTGTAGAGCCAGTGCCCGGCGATGCCGTTCTCCGCCACCGCGTCCATGGGCCCGGTGCGTATCTGCACCTCGATGGGCACACCGTGCATGCCGAACAGCGTCGTGTGCAGGGATTGATAGCCGTTTGCCTTGGGAATGGCCACGTAGTCCTTGAACCGACCGGCGACGGGCTTGTACAGGTTGTGCACCACGCCCAGCGCCCGGTAGCAGTCGTCCACCTGATCGACGACCACCCGGAAGCCGAAGACGTCCATGATCTCGGAGAACGACTTGTGCTGGGTCTTCATCTTCCGGTAGATGGAATAGAGGTGTTTCTCCCGGCCGTGAACCTCCGCCGGGATCTCCTCGGCGGTGAGAGCGGCCTGCAGGGAGCGTCTCAGGTCCTCCATCAGTTCCGTGCGGTTGCCGCGCGCGGCGCGAACCGCGCGGGCGATGCGGTCGGCGCGCAGCGGGTAGAGCGCCTGGAACGACAGCTCCTCGAACTCCACCTTCATGGAGTGGATGCCGAGCCGGTTGGCGATGGGCGCGTAGAAGTCGAGGGTCTCCCGGGCAATGCGTTTGCGCTGCTCTTCGCTCATCACGCCGATGGTCCGCATGTTGTGCAGACGGTCGGCGAGCTTCACCATGATGACCCGGATGTCCTTGGCCATGGCCATGGCCATCTTCTGGAAGTTCTCGGCCTGGGCCTCGGCCCTCGACCGGAAGATCTTCGACAGCTTGGACACCCCGTCGACGATGTCGGCCACCGAGCTGCCGAAGCGATCGGCGACCGCCTGCTTGCTGGCTTCCGTGTCCTCGAGCACGTCGTGCAGCAGACCGGCGATGATGGTCTCCGGGTCCATGCGCATACTGGCAAGAATATTGGCAACAGCCAGGGGGTGGGTGATGTAGGCATGGCCGGTGCGCCGCGTCTGTCCGGCGTGGGCGGTTTCCGCGTAGGCGTGCGCCTCCACGATGTGCTGCACCTGCTCGTCCGGCAGATAGCTGGCGGCCAGCTTCCGGACCTTGTCGATCGTGGCGGGGTTCGCCACCGAATCCTTCTTGGCATGCTCGGCCAGGCGGTCGGCGAAGAAGGATCCTGAGGGGTTCTGGCGGTCGGTGGTGGTGCGGGCGGCCGGAAGGCGGTTCTTCGGTCGGCGCTTCTTCTGCTTGTTGCGGGCGTTGCCCCGGTCGGCGTGCTGCTGGCGCCCGTCCCTCTGCGGCGCGTCCCTTTCCTGTACGTCGACTTCGAGCGGCCGAGCGCCGTCGTCGCCGCGCTTTACCGCGGGCTCAGCGGCGCCGTCTGCGCCCCGATGTTTGTGCGACTCACTAGAAGTCGTTAAGGTCGTCATCAACCACGGGGAAGGTGATTTCCACCTCTTCATCCTCCGTGGCGGCTTCCTGGGCGTCAAGCATTTCGTGGGAGATGAGCCCTTCAGCGATTTCCCGCAAGGCGATGACAGTAGGCTTGTCGTTTTCTTCCGGTACCAGCGCCTCCACGCCGTAACGGCGCATTGCCCGGGCGCGGCGCGTCGCAAGCATGACCAGCTCGAAGCGGTTGTCCACGTGTTCCAGGCAGTCTTCTACGGTGATACGGGCCATTGCTGGGACCTGATGTTGGCGAGCGCGCGAGTGTAACGACGCACCATTTCGGTGTCCAGCCAGCTCGGCGTCCGGCTCGAGGCCGGCTCCCGGCTTGGCGATCCGCCAGCGGCGCGGTCAGCCGGTGAGCAGCGCCTGCAGAAGCGGCCGGTTTCTGGCCGCCCGGCGGGACCCGCGACAGCGCTCGGCGGTGACGATGGCTTCGAGCTCCTTGAGGGCGGTGTCGAAATCGTCGTTGATCACCAGGTAGTCGAACTCGGCGTGATGCTGCATCTCGCTTCTGGCGGCGGCCAGCCGCGACTCGATGACGGCCGGGTCGTCCTGGGCGCGTTCCTGCAGGCGCTGGCGCAGCGCCTGCTGGGATGGCGGCACGATGAAGATGCTGACCGCCTCCGGCAGCACCCGGCGAACGAGCGCGGCACCCTGCCAGTCGATCTCCAGGACCACATCCGAGCCGGTGGCCAAGGCGGTCGCCACGCTCTCGCGGGAGGTGCCATACCGGTTTCCGAACACCTCGGCGTGCTCGATGAAAGCATCCGCCTCGATCATCCGCTCGAAAGTCGGGGCGTCCACGAAGTGGTAGTCGACGTCGGCCACCTCTTTGGGTCTGCGAGGACGGGTCGTGTGGGAGACGGAGACCGTGAGCCTGCCGTCCGCTTTCAACAGCGCCGCCACCAGGCTGGTCTTCCCCGCGCCGGACGGTGCGGAGACGATGAACAGGATGCCGTCGCTCATTCGATGTTCTGAACCTGCTCGCGGATCTGCTCGATGATGACCTTCAGGTCCACGGAGCGCTGGGCGTTCTCCACGAGCGTCGCCTTGGCGCCGAGGGTGTTCGCTTCCCGGTTCAGCTCCTGAGTGAGGAAGTCCAGCCGGCGGCCGTGCGGTCCCGGGCCCCGCAGAATGGACCTTGCTTCCTCGACGTGGATGCCGAGCCGGTCCAGCTCTTCCGCCACGTCCGCCCGCTGGGCCAGCAGCGCCACCTCCTGCTCGAGACGGTCCGGATCCACCTGCACCTTGAGGTCGTTCAGCCGGGCCTGGAGCCTTGCCTGGATCTGGTGGCCGATGGAGGCGGTGCGGCTCTTGACGTCGGCCACCACCTGATCGATCTCGTCCAGCCGGCTGCTGATGGCGTCGGCGAGCTGCCGGCCTTCCCGTTGCCGGTAGGCAATGACCTCGGCAAGCGTCTCTTCGAACAGGTCGGCCGCTGCGACGGACAGGGCTTCGTCGTCGAAGCCCGCGTCGTCACCGATCACACCGGGCCAGCGGAGCAGATCCATGGGGTTGGGAGAGCCGATCTCGGGAGAATCGCGACGGATCTGCTCGATCATGGCGAGCACCTGCAGCAGCAACGGACGGTTGAGCTCGATGGTGGATTCGCTGGCCTCCCGTTCCATTCGCAGCCCGCAGTCCAGCTTGCCCCGCTTCAGATGCTTGCGCAGCACTTCCCGCAGCGGGTACTCCACGGCCCGAAGCTGATCGGGCAGCCGGAACTGGGCTTCCAGGAAGCGATGATTCACCGAGCGGATTTCCCAGGTGAGGACAAAGCCCGCGCTGTGGGTCTGCGCGCGTGCGAACGCGGTCATGCTGTTGACCATGGGGGTGAGGTGCCCGTGCTGCAAGGCGGCCATTGTACCCCGCGCACCTCTCGTGCTGCCTCTCCTTGGGCAGCCTCTCTATAATGGCCGCACGACGAGAGACAGAGCAGGATATGGTCACGAGACCCAGCGGTCGCAGCCCGGACGAGCTGCGCGAGGTACGCTTCATTCGCGCCTTCACCCGCCACGCCGCGGGATCGGTGCTGGTGGAATTCGGGGATACCCGGGTGATCTGCACAGCCAGCGTCGAGGAGTCCGTGCCCGGCTTCCTCCGCGGCAAGGGCACGGGCTGGGTCACCGCCGAGTACGGCATGCTGCCGGGCGCCACCCACACCCGGGTGGATCGGGAGGCCGCGCGCGGCAAGCAGAGCGGCAGAACCGTGGAGATTCAGCGGCTGATTGGCCGCTCGTTGCGGGCGGCGGTGGACACGCGGCGCCTGGGAGAGCGGACGATCAAGATCGACTGCGACGTCATCCAGGCCGACGGCGGCACCCGCACCGCGTCCATCACGGGCGCTTCCGTGGCCCTGGCCGACGCTCTGGCCCACATCGGGGTTCAGGAGGCGTTCATCGAGCATGTGGCATCTATATCCGTGGGCATCTGGCGCGGCGAGCCGGTGCTGGATCTGGACTATGCCGAAGATTCGACGGCGGAGACGGACATGAACGTGGTGGCGCTGGAAACCGGCGGTTTCGTGGAGATTCAGGGCACGGCGGAGCAGAAGCCGTTCTCCGCGGACGAGCTCGCCGCGATGCTCGAGCTCGCAGGCAAGGGCACCGCAACGCTGGCCCGCCTGCAGCGGGCGGCACGGGAGGCCGGCTGAGTGTCGCCGGATGCGAAGGGCGAGCTGCTGGCCCTGCTCATCGAACAGCAGGTATTGCGCTTCGGCGCCTTTACCCTGAAATCCGGCCGGCAGAGCCCCTATTTCTTCAATCTGGGCGCCATCAGCACCGGGGCTGCCATCACCCGGCTCGGTGATGCCTACGCGGCGGGTGCCCACGCCATGGGCGTGGACTTCGATGCGGTATTCGGGCCGGCGTACAAGGGCATTCCCATCGCCGTCGCCACGGCCTCGGCGCTGGCGGCCCGGGGCAGGGACTGCGGCTGGGTCTTCAACCGCAAGGAGGCCAAGGCACACGGGGAGGGCGGTCGCTTCGTGGGTGCCGCGGTGGACGGACGTCTGCTCCTGGTGGACGACGTGCTCACGGCCGGGACGGCGGTCCGGGAGGCGGCGGATCTGATCCGCCAGGCGGGCGGAACGCTCGTCGGTGTGCTGATCGCCATGGACAGGCAGGAGCGGGTGCGTCCGGACGAAGCCGGTACGGCCGTGAGCCGCCTCGCGGATGAGCTCGGCGTACCGGTCGAGAGCCTGCTGACGTTGCAAGACGTGATCGAGTACCTTGACTCGAATGGGGGGTCGATCAACTATCCGCCAGAGACATTGGACGCCATCCGGGCCTATCAGACGGCCTATTGCGAGCAGGGATGAGCGCGCAACAGCAGGCGGTGTTCGAGAAATTGACAGGTAAGCGCATGGAACTCCCGGTATTGGTGAACGCATCCTACTGGTCTGGCAGGAAGCCTGCTGAAGCCGCAACGTGCCCGACCCGAGCAGGCTGGCGCGCCGCCCTGACCGGCCTGTCGCTCCTCGCGCTGGTGCTGGCGGTGCCCGCGTCAGCCGGCACCCTGTACCGGTACATCAACGACAAGGGCTACCAGGAGATCGGCTACTCCGTGCCGCCCCATCTGGTCCCCAACGGGTACGACGTGATCGACGAGTCGGGTCGGCTGCTTCGCCGGGTGTCGCCGCAGCTCTCGGATGAGGAGTACGCAGCGAAGCTGGAGAGGGAACGCAAGCTCGAGGCCTGCGAGAAATCGAAGGAGCGGGTGCATCGCCGCTACGAGACGATGGGCGACATCGACAAAGCGGAAGCGCAGTTCGAAACCCAGCTGGCCGAGAGCCTGAAGAACATCCAGGCCAATCTCGACTACACCAACACCGAGCTGAGCAAGCAGCAGACGCAGGCCGCGAGCCTCGAGCGCTCCGGCAAGCTCATCCCCAAGAACCTGCTCGATGCCATCGACGCCTCCGAGGAAATCATTGCGACCCTCACCGCCCAGAAGCAGGCCGGTGAAAGGTCCCGCCTGGACAAGGCCTCGGAGTTCGAAGAAGAACGCAGGGTCTTTCAGCTGGGCGGCTGTGACGAGGATCGGCTGGCAGCCGCCAACTGATCACCCGCTGCCGGCCGGCAGCAATCTCAACGGAATACGGCCCGTTCCAGAGCCATCCACTGCTCTGCCCAGCTCGACGTGGGCAGCGTGCGGAACTCGCTGCGGACGAACTGATTGATGCGGCCTTCCGCCGCCGCGAGCAGCAGGTTGGCCGATGCCGCGGTGCCGAGCTCCGGGCCGGGTACCCGGGTGACCGCCCACTCTCGGATGATCAGTCGAAGCTGGGTTTCCAACCGGTCGTAGACCTGTCGGATCCGTCCCCGCAGCCGGTCGGTCTCCCCCTGCAGTGCTTCTCCCGTCATCAGTCTGGCCATGCCTGGATTGAGCTCGGCGAAGGTGAGCAGCAGGCTCAGCAGTTTGCCGCAGCGGGCCTGGGCCGTGGGCTCCTCTGTCATGATGCGGCTGATGCGGGTGAACAGGCTGTCCTCGATGAACTCGATGAGGCCCTCGAGCATCTTGGCCTTGCTGGGAAAATGACGGTAGAGCGCCGCCTCTGAGACGCCGACGTGTCTGGCGAGCGCTGCCGTGGTGATGCGGGCGCCCGGCTGGGATTCCAGCATGGTAGCCAGAGCCCTCAGGATTTCTTCGCGGCGGCTGGGTTTGGTCATGTCCGGCGTCAGGTCGCAGCGCTGTCGAGCGTGATCTGCGTGCCGATGCCCGCGTCGGTGAAGATCTCCAGCAGCAGCGCGTGCGGGACCGTGCCGTCGAGGATCTGCACGCTGGCCACACCACCACGCAGCGCTTCGAGCGCGCAGTCCGTCTTCGGCAGCATGCCGCCGGCAATCACGCCGGACTCGACCAGGCGTTCCACATCCGCGAGGGTCAGCGTGGGGATCGTGGCGCCGTCCGGATCGAGCACGCCGGGCGTGTTGGTGAGCAGAATCAGCTTTTCTGCGCCCAGCTCCTCGGCCACCTTGCCGGCCACCAGGTCCGCGTTGATGTTGTAGGACGCACCGCCCGGGCCCACGCCGATGGGTGCGATCACCGGGATGAAGTTGTCGGAGATCAGGGTCGTCAGAATTTCCGGGTGCACGCCCGCCACCTCACCGACATGTCCGATGTCGATGATCTCCGGGACGTTCGTCTCCGGTCCCGGCTGCGTCACGGTGAGCTTCCTCGCCTGGATCAGACCGCCATCCTTGCCGGTGATGCCGACCGCGCGCCCGCCATGGGCGTTGATCATGGAGACGATGTCCTGATTGACCAGACCGCCGAGTACCATTTCCACCACGTCCATGGTGGCCTCGTCGGTGACGCGCATGCCGCCGACGAATCGGGTGGGGATGTTGAGGCGGGTGAGCAGATCGCCGATCTGCGGCCCGCCGCCGTGGACGACGATGGGGTTGAGCCCGACCAGCTTGAGCAGTACCACATCGCGGGCAAAGGAGTTCTGCAGCGTTTCGTCGACCATGGCGTTACCGCCGTATTTCACGACGAAGGTGGAACCATGGAACCGCTGGATGTACGGCAGTGCCTCGGTGAGAACGGCCGCGATGTTCTGGGCCTGGTCGTTGGTCATTCCCATAGTGTCTCCGAGGTGCGGGTCAGCTGAAGGATAGTTCCGGGTCGACGGCGGCAATCGCGCGCTTGAACCGGTTTTTGATGCGATCGAGGGCGCTCTGACCGTCCGCCTCGAAACGCAGCGTCAGCACCGGGCTGGTGTTGGACGCCCGGATCAGCCCCCAGCCGTCGGCGAAGTCGACGCGCACGCCGTCGATGTCCGTCACGGTACCGTCACCCCAGTCGGCGGCCTTCGACAGCGCCTCGATGACTTCGAACTTGTGCTTCTCGGTGGTCTCGATCTTGATCTCGGGTGTGGAGTAGGTCACCGGAAACTGCGAGAACAGCTCGTCCACGGACCGGCTCTCGGAGCCGATGATTTCGAGCAGGCGTGCGGCGGCGTAGAGCGCGTCGTCGAATCCGTACCAGCGCTCACCGAAGCAGATGTGACCGCTGAACTCGCCGGCGAGCAGCGCGCCGGTTTCCTTGAGCTTCGCCTTCATGTGCGAGTGACCGGTCCGCCACATGATGGGACGGCCGCCGTACTCGCTGATGAGGTTGTTGAGGTGCCTGGAGCACTTCACGTCATAGATGATGTCTGCCCCGGGATTGCGACCGACGATGTCCTGAGCGAACAGCATCAGCAGCTTGTCCGGCCAGATGATCTCGCCGGAAGCCGTAACCACGCCGAGCCGGTCGCCGTCGCCGTCGAAAGCGAGACCGATGTCCGCGCCCTCGTCCTTCACCACGTCGATCAGGTCTGTCAGGTTGGCGGGATCGGCCGGGTCGGGATGGTGATTCGGGAAGCTGCCGTCCACGTTGCAGTAGAGCGGCACGACCTCGCAGCCGAGCTCCTGGATCAGCCGGGGCGCCAGATGTCCGGCGACGCCGTTGCCGCAGTCGACGACCACCTTGCAGGGCTGGGCGACCGCCACGCTCTCGAGCACCCGGTCCAGATAGTGGTCGGCGAGGTCCATCTCCTCGACCTCTCCCTCCCCCTCGGTCAGGGTGTTGTCGTAGAGCCGACGCTTGAGCGCCTGGATTCTGTCCTCCGCCAGTGTGACGCCGGCGATCATCATCTTCAGGCCGTTGTACTCGGGCGGGTTGTGGCTGCCGGTGATCATGATCCCCGTGCCGGTGTCGAGCGCATGCGTGGCGAAGTAGAGAAGTGGGGTGGGCACCTCGCCGATGTCGATGACATCGCAGCCGCCTTCGTTCAAACCCCGGGTCAGCGCGTCGCGCAGCGGCGCGGAAGATTTGCGACCGTCGCGGCCGACCACGACCCGGTCACGCTCGTGGCTTCTGGCTTCGGCCGCAAACGAGCGGCCGATCCAGTAGACCACCTCCTCCGTGAGGTTCTTTGTCGTGACGCCGCGTATGTCATAGGCGCGGAAGATGTCGTCGGAGAGCTTGAGGCCCATGTCTATGGGGCTGACGTCTTCGCTCACCTCGATGCCGAAGTTCTCGCGCGCGTCATCGGAGACGTTCACTTCCAGATAACTCTCGTCTTCCTCGCTGCCGAGCAGGTCGTCCGGTTCGGAGGCCTGCTTCTGATCGGGTTTCTTCTTCGGCACGCGCGGGGCTTCCTCGGCCAGCAGGTCGGCAGGGTCGCCCTTGCCGGGCGCCGGCTTCGGGTTCGTGTCCGGAGAACGCTGCCGGCCGGCGTACTGCAGCGCGCCGGCGGCCAGCTGCTGGAAGAAGGGCAGCTCGTAGCGGTCCAGGCTGGCGCTGCGCCCGCGGAGGATCTGGCTCAGAAAACCTGCCAGGGTATCCGTGTCCCGCTGCACCTTGGCAGAGAGGGAGGAAAACGCGAAGGCGATGCCGGCCAGGAAGAATCCGAGCATCACGGCCGCGGCGGTAAGCAGGGTCGCGATCTGGTTGTCGGGCGAGAGCGCCTCATAGTTCGGCTCGAATACGAGCGTCCACTGGGGGACGGACAGCGGTGAGCGGATGGCATCGCCTGCCGAGCCGGCGGCGCCGAAGGCGAAGACCTCGGACGGTGATTCGGAGTCGCTGATCTGCTGGACGACCTTCACACGGCCGAACTCCGCCGTGTTGCCCATCTCGGTCAGCGGCTGGAACAGCAGCCCTTCCTTGTCGAGGGCGATGAACAGCACCCCGCGCACGACGCCGTCATGCTCGATGGGCTGCGCGACGAAAACCAGCCGGTCCTGGGACTTGGAGATTTCAGGCCCGGCGAACGGCGTGGTCTGGGCGCGCTCGATGAGATTCAGCGCGGCGAACGAGATGCCGCGGCTGTCGTCCTTCTGAATGTCGTCCTTGGGGATGATGCGGATGTTGCGGGCGTAACCATGCTGCTGCACCAGCCGCGAGCCGAGCTCGTCCATCCGGCTGCGATCCTTGCTGATCAGCGCGGCCACGGTTTCCGGCGCCGTTGCGAGTGCGTTGGTGCGTGTTCTGAGCTCCTGGATCTGGCCGTTGAAGTAGCCCACGTAGGCCTGGTTGAGTACGTTCATCTGCTGCTCGAGCGCAATGCGGTTGGCGCTCACCACGAGCTGCCACCAGACCAGCCCCACCATGATCACGACCCCGATGGATGCGGTGACGATGGCGATGAGAGCATGGTTCCAGATGGCGGTGGTCGCCGAGTTCCTGGACTTCTTCCGTGGTGCCTGGATCGGCTCGTCGTTCCCTTTGGCTCTGGCCATTGTCCGTCCTTTGCGAGTGGGTGCGCGCCGGCAGGCGCGAAAGGCATTACGACGCCAGCCGGGGACCAGGCTCCTTGCAGGTGCCGCGGCGCGCCTTCCTGGCAGTTGCCGCGGGTATGTTAGTAGCCGGAGTTTTGACTGACCAGGCTAATTTGCCACGTTTTCCGGGTTGGTGTGCGCTAACTGGTGCACAAAAAGGGTCGTCAGCCGGTGGAGGATTTCCGTGGCCAGGGAAGCCTTGCTCTGCTTCTCCAGGGTCACCTCGCCGTCCGCCCAGAGGAGGGTGGCGGCGTTGCTGTCGGAACCGAAGCCGATGTCGCGCCTGGAGACGTCGTTGACGACGATCGCATCGAGGCCTTTGCTCTTGAGCTTGTCCCGGGCGTGAGTCAAGGCGTCGTGTGTCTCCGCGGCGAATCCCACCACCACGGGTCTGTTCGGCAGCGCGGCGACGCTGGCAACGATGTCCGGGTTCTCCACCAGCTCCAGGCGCAGCGCCTTGGTCCCTGCTTCACGCTTCTTGATCTTGCGTTCCGCCACCGCCGCCGGCCGGTAGTCGGCGACCGCCGCGACGGCGATGAACAGGTCGCAGCGAGCCGCCGCTTCCAGGCTGGCCGCCAGCATGTCTCTGGCGGACTCGACCGGGATGAGCGTAGCACCGGCAGGGACCGGCTCGGAGACGGGCCCGCTGATGAGCGTGACACGCGCGCCGGCGGCCACTGCCGCGGCGGCCATCGCATAGCCCTGCTTCCCGGAGCTGTGATTGGTGATGTAGCGAACCGGATCGATGGCCTCCCGCGTCGGTCCGGCGGTGATCACGACGTGCCGGCCCCGCAGCGGCTGATTGCGACCCGGATCGGAAACGCCCGCCGATGCGGGTGTCTGCGGCTCGGCGAGGCGCCCGGTAATCGCGTCGAGCAGTGCTTCCGGCTCCGTCATCCGCCCAGGTCCGGTCTCACCGCAGGCCTGATCGCCGGAGTCCGGACCGATGATCATCACGCCGTCTGCGGCCAGGGTGGCCAGGTTGCGGCGGGTGGCGGGTGCCGCCCACATCACGTGATTCATCGCCGGCGCCACGGCGATAGGTGCCCGCGTGGCCAGACAGATCGCACCGAGGAGGTCGTCTGCGAACCCGCCGGCCAGGCGCGCCAGCCGATCGGCGGTTGCCGGCGCGATCAGGACCAGCTCCGCCCAGCGGGCGAGCTCGATGTGGCCCATCTGCGCCTCGGCGGCGGGATCCCACAAGGTGTCCCGCACCGGCCGGCCGGACACCGCCTGCAGCGTCGTGGCGGTGACGAATCGGGCGGCGTTGGCGGTCATGACCACCATCACGTCGGCGCCGGCCTGGCGCAGAAGTCGCACGAGATGCGGCGCTTTGTACGCCGCGATCCCGCCGCTGATGCCGATTAGGATGCGTCTGTTCTGGAGCCCACTCACCGGCCGACTATAGCATGGCAAAGCCCCCCGACCGTCCCGCAAACCAGGCTTCCCGGGCCCGTCCGGCTGCCGCTCTGCGCCTGCTGATCCGGGGCCCGGACGGTCTCGCGGACCACGAGCTGCTGGCCCTGTGGCTGTCGCTGCCGGATGCCGCCCGGGCGGCCGAGCTGCTCGACCGCCTGGGCGAGCTGGACACTCAGCCCGCGATGCGGCTTCTGGAGGAGCCGGGCCTCGGGCCGGTTCGGGTTGCCCGGCTGAAGGCGGCCGCCGCGCTGCTCGAGCGCTGGGCGCTTTCGGGGCTCGCGGACCAGGGGCCGGTGCTGTCCTGCACCACCTCCGTGCGCGCCTTCCTGCGCGGGAAACTGTCGCGACTGACCCGGGAGGTGTTCGCGTGCCTCTTTCTGGACAGCCGCCACCGCCTGATCCGCTACGAGGTGCTCTTCATGGGCACCGTGGACCGCGCTGCCGTGCACCCGCGTGAAGTGCTACGCAGGGCGCTCGAGCTCAATTCGGCGGCGTTGATCCTGGCCCACAACCATCCGTCCGGAGTGCCGGAGCCGAGTGCCAGCGATCTCGCCCTGACCCGGGACCTGGGCGACCTGCTGAAGAAGATCGACGTCCGCCTGCTGGATCATCTGGTGGTGGGCAAGGGTGAGGAGGTCTCCTTTGCGGAGCGCGGCCTGCTCGGCTAGGCCCGTCCGCGTGGCACTTCCGCGCCCGGGTAGGCGTTCCGATCGGGTGGTGACGCTGGGACGCTTGTCTGCAAAGGGGGCCTCTGGTATAAACGCGCCTCATTTTTTCAGGGGTGACCTCGCCATGGCGCAGGTATGTCAGGTAACCGGTAAGCGGCCGATGACGGGCAACAACGTCAGCCACGCGCAGAACAAGACACGCCGGCGGTTCTCGCCGAACCTTCACTCCCACCGTTTCTGGGTGGAGAGCGAGAACCGGTTCGTGCGTCTGCGGGTTTCCTCGAAAGGCATGCGCATCATCGACAAGGTCGGAATCGACGCGGTGCTGGCGGACATCCGCAAGCGTGGCGAGAAGGTCTAGAGCGGAGACAAGACGATGCGCGACAAGATCAAGCTGGTTTCCAGTGCGGGCACGGGGCATTACTACACCACCGACAAGAACAAGCGGAACACGCCCGACAAGCTGCAGATGAAGAAGTACGACCCGGTGGTGCGCAAGCACGTGCTCTATACCGAGGCGAAGATCAAATAAGACGCTCGAGTTCCGGTCGCCGGAACGTGGGTGAGCGAAACGCGCCTTATGGCGCGTTTTGCGTTTTTGGGGATGGTCTCCGGCACGACCCGTGGTGCCGGGTAGGGAGAGGTTGCCTTGCCTGAGCTGCCCGAGGTGGAAACGACCCGCAAAGGGGTGGCGCCGCTGCTGAGTGCCCGCCGGCTGATCTCTGCGGAGATTCGCGACCCCCGGCTGCGCTGGCCGGTGACACTGCCGGACGACCTGCCGGGGCAGGTGCTGCATGGCATCGACCGGCGGGCAAAGTACCTGCTGTTCCGCTTCGACACCGGCACCCTGATTCTGCACCTGGGCATGTCGGGCAGCTTGCGTGTGCTGCCGGCGGCAGCGCCGTGTCTCAAGCACGACCACGTCATCTTCCACTTCGAGGGCGGGCAGACGCTGCGGTTTCACGATCCCCGTCGCTTCGGCAGCATCCACTGGCACCCGGGTGCCGGGGACGATCACTGGCTGCTCGCCCGCCTCGGCCCCGAGCCCTTCGATCCGGCGTTCACCGGACGGTATCTCAAGGACCGGGCGCGCGGACGCCGTGTGGCGGTGAAGAGCTTTCTGATGGACAGCCACGTGGTGGTGGGCGTCGGCAATATCTATGCGAACGAAGCGCTGTTCCTGGCGGGAATCCGGCCCTCCGTGCCGGCCGGCCGGGTCAGCCTGCCGGCCTACGAGATGCTGACCCGGCGGGTTCGGGAAGTGCTGGGTGCCGCGGTGGAGATGGGCGGCACGACGCTCAGGGACTTTGTCAACCAGGATGGCAATCCGGGCTACTTCAAGCAGGTCCTCAATGTCTATGACCGTGCCGGTGAGGCATGCCGGATCTGCGCCCACGTGTTGAAGGAGGTGCGACTCGCAGGCAGGGCCACAGTTTTCTGCCCAAAATGCCAAAAAGCTCAGGGTTTTAGGCGGGCATAGTGATAGAGTGCGCGAAAGCCTGTGCCCGCTGTGGAAGAAAAGGAAATCGTAGTGATGACACGCATGTATTGGATGGCCGCCACGGCCGCGTTCGCCTTCAGCGTTGTGCTGGCCATGCCCTCTCAGGCCGCCAGTGGGTCCTACCGCAGCGCTGAAACCGGACCGCGCTGGGAAGATCAGACGCTGGACGCTCTCGTCGCCCGGCCGATCGGCATCGTCGGTACCGGACTCGGTGCCATGGTCTGGACGGTGAGCCTGCCGTTCTCACTGCTCGGCGGCAATGCCGGTGAAGCGGCGGACAAGCTGGTGGGCGGCCCTGCACGCGAAACCTTCCTTCGTTGTCTCGGCTGCACCTCTGGCCGTCGTCAGGCGGACGTCGCGACCCAGTAACAGGCGCCCGGCCTACCGCTTCTGGTAGGCCGCCACCACCGCCGGATGCACGAACTGCGAGATGTCGCCGCCCAGCGCGGCAATTTCCCGCACCAGTGTCGATGAGATGAACGAGCACTCCTTCGACGTGGGAAGGAACACATACTCGATCTCCGGATCCAGCGACTGATTCATCTCCGCCATCTGAAACTCGTAGTCGAAGTCCGTCACCGTCCGCAGGCCGCGGAGAATGAACTTGGTGTTGCGGCTGTTCGCGTAATCGACGAGCAGCGTGTTGAACCCCTCCACACTCACCCTGTCCCCGTACTCCGCCAGCACCTCTTCGCACAGAGCGATGCGGTCGGCCAGATCGACCTTCGGGTTTTTCTGCGCGGAGGTGCCAATGGCCAGGATCACCTTGTCGAAAAGCGACAAGGCACGTGAAATCAGATCGGTGTGTCCGTTGGTAATCGGGTTGAAGGAACCCGGATAGACCACGACTTTCATCCGCCCCATCGCCCCCCGTATTGCGTCATTCCTGCACCTTTCCCCGAATCCCCCTCAGGCGCCGGGATGGTATCGAGGCCCGGCAGGAGTGGCAAGCAAACTGGTCATTCCTCACCGGCCAGGAGCGCGTACTGGCAGTCGCCCGCGGTGCCGTGCTTCAGCGTGCGGCCGACCGCGGGCAGGGGATCGTGGCGGGAGATCTCCACGTAGATCACGCCGTCCTCGCCCAGATGTCTGGCCAGGAGCTCCGGCAGCAGGGACAGCGCCCGGGCATCGTCGAACGGCGGGTCGAAGAAGATCACGTCGTAGCAGGCCGTATCGGTGCTGACGAAGCGCGCCGCGGGCAGCTGCTGAACGCGGGCCTCGGCCCCGAGCAGCGTCGCGTTGGCTCTGAGCGCCGAGGCTGCCTTGCGGTCCCGCTCCACGAAGGTCACCGTGGCAGCGCCCCGGGAGAGCGCTTCGAAGCCGAGCGCGCCGCTCCCGGCAAAGAGGTCGAGGCACCGCGCGCCTTCGATACGGGGTGCCAGCCAGTTGAACAGGGTTTCCCGAACCCGGCCCAGCGTCGGCCGCAGACCGACGCGGTCCGGAAACTTCAGCTTTCGGCCCTTCCATTGACCGCCGATAATGCGAACTTCATTGTTGGCCATCCGACGAGCGTACACGAGCTCTGCTCGAGACGTCCGGGACGGCATTGCACACGGGATGACGGGTGAGCGAAGCAGACAGCGACAACAGCGCGAAGGCCGCCGGCAAGGGTTTCTGGGGAAGGCTGCGCACCGGCCTCGGCAAGACCCGCTCGCAGCTCGCAGAAGGCATGGGCAACCTGATCCTTGGCGAGAAGGAGATCGACGAGGCATCGCTGGAGGAGTTGGAAACGGCGCTGCTCATGGCAGACGTGGGCATGGACACCACCCGGGAGATCATGACCCGTCTCACTGCCAGAGTCCGACGCCGGGAGCTCAACGATACCCGCGCGCTCTACGGGGCGCTGGCGTCGCTGCTCACCGAGGTGCTGGTGCCGTTTGCGAAACCGCTGCGGATCCCGGACGACGTGCGTCCGTTTGTCATTTTCTTCGTGGGCGTCAACGGCGTGGGCAAGACCACGACCATCGGCAAGCTGGCCCGGCAGCTCAAGGCCAGCGGTTTGTCCGTGCTGCTGGCGGCAGGCGACACGTTCCGGGCGGCGGCGGTGGAGCAGCTGGCCACCTGGGGTGAGCGCGAGGGTCTGCCGGTGGTCGCTCAGGGGCAGGGTGCCGACAGCGCGTCCGTCGTCTACGATGCCGTCCAGTCGGCCCGGTCACGGGGTATCGACGTGGTCCTGGCGGACACGGCGGGCAGGCTGCAGGCAAAGACCAACCTCATGGAAGAGCTCAAGAAGGTTCAGCGGGTGGTCGGCCGGCTGGAAGCGGGCGCTCCGCACGAAGTGCTGCTGGTTCTGGATGCGGGCGTGGGTCAGAACGCGCTCAGCCAGGTTCGCGAGTTCGATGCCGCCGTGGGCGTTACGGGGCTGGTACTCACCAAGCTGGACGGCACGGCGAAGGCGGGGGTGATCTTCGCCATCGTTCGCAGCCTGAAAGACAGCGGCCGGCAGATCCCCGTCTACTACATCGGGGTGGGCGAGGGCGCAGACGACCTGCGGCCTTTCGAGCCCGGCGACTTCGTCGCTGCGCTGCTGCCCGAGACGGAGAACGGCGTCGGCGCCGGGCGTTAGGCGAGCGAGGCGGACGGCAGATGGCGCAGATCGAGTTCCACGGCGTGACGAAACGCTTCGACAGCGGTCAGGAGGCGCTGGCGAACGTGAACGTCACGTTCGCGGAAGGCTCCATGGCCTTCCTCACCGGTCATTCCGGTGCGGGCAAGAGCACGTTTCTGAAGCTGCTGTTGTGCCTGGACCAGCCGTCGAGAGGTCAGATTCTGGTCAACGGCGTCAACGTCACACGGATGATGGGTCGCCGCCTCGCCCACTACCGGCAGCATCTGGGTGCGGTCTTCCAGGACCATCACCTGCTCAGTCACCGCAGCGTCTACGACAACGTCTCCCTGCCGCTGCGCATCACGGGCATGAAGGAGAAGGACATCGCCCGGCGGGTTCGGGCCGCCCTGTCCCGGGTAGGGCTCCTGGAGAAGGAGCGGCTGTTTCCGCGCTACCTGTCCACCGGCGAGCAGCAGCGCGTCGGCATCGCACGGGCGGTGGTGAACCGGCCGAAGATCCTCCTGGCGGACGAGCCCACCGGCAACCTGGACCCGGAGCTTTCCCGCGACATCATGAAGCTGTTCGAGCAGTTCAATCAGGTGGGAACCACCGTGATCGTTGCTTCCCACGACCGGGACCTGATCGAGTCCATGGGGGTGCGCATCATCGAGCTGGATCAGGGCGCCGTGGTGCGCGACGGGGTGAACACACGGCTCGCGCAGGCCACGCACGCCTCGCATGGAGATGGCGATGGCTGAGGTGACGGATCAGGCTGTAGATCCCGCCCGCCGTGGGGATGGCCCCCGCCGCACCGGTGATCCCTGGCCTCCGGTCAGGCCCGGGGTGGGTGCCTGGTGGCGGGATCACGTTCGCATCGCCCGCGAGACGGTGCACTTCGTCAGCGCCCGGCTCGGGACCAGCCTGCTGGTCTGGCTGCTGGTGGGCATCGCACTGGCGCTTCCGGCTGGGCTCTATCTCATTCAGCGCAATCTGTCCGGCATGACGGCCGACTGGGAAGGGCGCCCGGGACTGACGGCCTATTTCGACCTAGGCGCCAGCCAGGCGCAGATCCGCGAGGCGGTGGCGGCGCTCGAAGGCGAACCGGGCGTGGAGGACGTGGCCGTGACCACGCCGGAAGAGGCGCTGGCGGAATTCCGGCGTTATACAGAGCTCGTCGACGCGCTGGACCTGCTGGAGCAGAACCCGCTGCCGGCCTCGCTCAAGGCCACCCTGGCCTCGGACGTGGAGGCGGTGGCCCTGGACCCGCTGATCGCGCGAATCAGCGGGCAGCCCGGTGTGGCCGAGGTGGTGCTGGAGAAAACCTGGCTGGAGCGGGTGTCGGACATCACCTCGGTGGTCAGCCGCCTCGGCGTCATCCTCGGTCTGCTGTTCGGCACCGGCGCGCTGCTCGTCACCGCGACCTCGGTGCGGCTCGCCATCGAGGCCCGGCTCGAGGAGCTGAAGGTGCTGAAACTGATCGGGGCCACCGAGCGGCAGATGCGGCGACCGTTTCTGTACTTCGGAGCGTTCTACGGACTGGGTGGCGGGCTGCTGGCCGCCATGCTCATCAGCATCTGCCTGCTGATCGTGGAGGCGCCATTGAGCAACCTGCTTGGCAGCTACGATCAGGAGCTGCACCTCATCGGCTTCGATGCGGTGTTTCTCGGCGGTCTGCTCGCGATCGGCGCGCTGCTCGGCGTGCTGGGCGCGCTGATGGCGGCCCGCCAGCGTATCAACGACCTGGAAATTCTCTGACAAGAACCGCACAGCGGAACGAAGCGGGCGGTTAGCAGTCTTAGGCTGCGAGTGCTAAACTTGCCGCCCAGTGTTACCGGAGGTATCACATGACCACTGCGACCACGACTGCTGCCTCGACGAATGTACTGGCGCTGGACGCCCTGGCGCCGGGTAAGGATCTGGATGCGTACGTCCAGACCATCGGCGCGTTCCCCGTGCTCTCGGCGGAGGAAGAGAAGGCACTGGCCGAGCGCTTCTACTACGACAAGGATCTCGAGGCGGCGCGGCAGCTGGTGCTCTCTCACCTGCGGTTCGTCGTGCACCTGGCGAGAAGTTATCGGGGGTACGGTCTCCCGGAGGCGGATCTGATCCAGGAAGGCAATGTGGGTCTCATGAAGGCGGTCCGGCGGTTCAACCCGGAGGTGGGTGTCCGGCTGGTGTCCTTTGCCGTGCACTGGATCAAGGCCGAGATGCACGAGTTCATCCTGCGCAACTGGCGCATCGTGAAGATCGCGACCACCAAGGCACAGCGCAAGCTCTTCTTCAATCTGCGCAGCTCCAAGAAGCGCCTCGCCTGGCTCACCCGCGAGGAGACGAGGGCGGTAGCCGAGGAGCTCGGCGTGTCCGAGCAGGAAGTGACCCGGATGGAAGGCCGACTCGCGGCCGCAGACGTGACCTTCGAGGCACCGGCAGACGCGGACGACGAGACGGCCGCGACGGCGCCCATTTACTACCTGGAAGCACCCGGCGCAGACCCGGCCGATCTGGTTGAAGACGACGACTGGCAGAGCGACTCCAGCGACAAGCTGCACGTTGCGCTCACCGCGCTCGACGACCGCAGCCGCGACGTGATCGAGCGCCGCTGGCTGACGGATGACAAGACCACGCTGCAGGATCTGGCCGACGAGTACGGCGTGTCGGCGGAGCGGATCCGGCAGATCGAAAAAAGCGCCATGAAGAAGCTCAAGCTGGCCATCGCCGCCTGAGCATGTCCCGCGCCTGCCTGACTGCCGGCGCCCTGTTCGGGGCGGCCGGCGTCATGCTCGGCGCGTTCGGCGCGCACGGCCTGAGTACGATCCTCGACGAGCGCGCGCAGCAGATCTGGGACACCGCCGTTCTCTATCACCTGATTCACGCCGTTGCCCTGCTGGCGACGGGCAGCCTCGGACGGGCGGCAGACGCTGCTTCGCTTCGAGTCACCGGCTTCGCTTTCGGGCTGGGCATTGCGCTCTTCTCCGGCAGCTTGTACGCCCTGTCTCTCGGCGGCCCGAGCCTGCTCGGCCCGCTGACGCCGATCGGCGGGGTCTGTTTCATCGTCGGTTGGCTGTCACTGGCGTGGAGCCAGTGGCGCGGCCGGACGTCGTGACGACCCACCTGCGCCGACAGGGACGGATCACCCGCAGCCAGGCTCGCGCGCTCGAAGCCTGGGCGTCCGAGCGGGTGATTCCCGAAGCGACGGCGGGCCCGGTGGACTGGGCCGCCAGGTTCTCCCGTGCCGCGCCGCTCGGCGTCGAGATCGGTTTCGGCATGGGTCACGCGCTGCTCGACTGGGCCGAGGCCGAACCGGACATGAACCTCGTGGGTATCGACGTCTACCGGCCGGGCATCGGCGCGCTCCTCGCCGGTTGCGCGGAGCGCGGCTGCGAGCACTTGCTGGTGGTCGAGGGCGACGCACGGGTCGTGATCGACACCCTGTTCGCTCCGGCAAGCATCCGTGAGGTGCGCATCTTCTTTCCCGACCCGTGGCCGAAGAAACGGCACCACAAGCGCAGATTGGTCAGCAGCGCGTTCGTTCGCCTGTTAGCGAGCCGGATGTTGCCTGGTGGACGGCTGCGGCTTGCGACCGACTGGGAAGACTATGCGGGCTGGATGCTGGACGTGCTGGACGCGGAAGATGCGTTTGCGAACGAGTACGGCGCCGGCTTCGCCGAGCGCTTTGCCGGCCGTGACGTCACCCGCTTCGAAGCCCGGGGGCAGCGTCTCGGTCATCGGGTGTGGGATCTCTCCTACCTCAGGACCGGCTGACCGGGTCAGCGGTCAGAGGTAGTCCTGAATGAGGCTGTCCAGCAGCGCGAAGCCGCGCGGGGTCGCCGCCAGGCGCCCGGCTTCCAGGAGGCCGGCGTCGATCTGACGGCTCCGGGCAGGCTCCAGCGCGGTCAGCGGCAGCCCCGTCGTCGCCTCGAACCGCTCGAGCGCCACGCCCGAGGTCAGTCGCAGCGCATTCAGCATGAACTCGCCCGGCAGCGCTCGGGCCGGCACGGGGGTGATTTCCGTCGTTTCCGGATCCGCCAGATACAGGCGCGGCTGGTGGGCCTTGCGGGTCCGCTGCACGGTGGCGGGCGATGCGGTCAGCTTGCCGTGAGCACCCGCCCCGGCGCCCAGGTAGTCGGCGAAGGTCCAGTAGCCCAGGTTGTGCCGGCTCTCCCTGCCGTCCCGGGCAAAGGCGGAGACCTCGTAGCGTGCGAAGCCCGCGGCGTCCAGCCGTGCGTAGCCCGCGTCCTCGGTTGCGGCAAGCATGACGTCGGACGGCAGTGGTGGCGGGCGGCGCGCGAACTCGGTCTTCGGCTCCAGCGTCAGCTGGTACCAGGAGAGGTGCTCGGGCGCCAGCGCAATGGCCGCGTCCAGGTCGGCCATGGCCTGGGCCCGGGTCTGTTTCGGCAGCCCGTACATGAGATCCAGGTTCACGTTGTCGAAGCCGGCGGCACGGGCCAGCTCGAAGCTCCGGTAAATGGCACCGGAGTCGTGGATCCGTCCCAGGGCGGCCAGATGCGCATCGCTGAAAGACTGGGCCCCGAAGGAGAGCCGGTTGATTCCGGCGGTGCGGTAGCCGGCGAGATCGCCGTGCTCCGTAGTGCCCGGATTGGCTTCCAGGGTGATCTCCGCGTGCGCCTCGAGCCACGGTGCGAGAAAGCCGAGCAGCCGTTCGAAAGCGACGGGTGGAAAGAGGCTGGGGGTGCCGCCGCCGAAGAAGACGGTCCGTATCCGAGCCCCGTCCGTGACCACGAGCTGCGCCGAGAGGTCGCGGATCAACGCGTCGGTATACGTCTCCATCGGCAGCTCGCCGCGGAGGGGATGGGAGTTGAAATCACAGTAAGGACACTTCCGCACGCACCAGGGGAAGTGGACGTACAGGCCGACGGGGCGGGTCATCGCCGTGCGAGCTGGCGCGCGAGTGCGCTCACCGCCTGGCCGCGGTGGCTGATCCGGTTCTTCACCGCGGGCTCGAGCTCCGCTGCGGTGCAGCCGCGCTCCGGATCGAAGAAGTACGGGTCGTAGCCGAAACCATTGTCGCCCTTCGGGCTGGTCACGATGCGGCCGTCCCAGCGACCGCTGGCGATGAGCGGGGCGGGATCCTCGGCATGTGCCAGATAAACGATCACGCAGTAGTAGTGGGCGCTGGTATCCGCCGTTGCCGGCAGCGCGGCGATGAGCTTGTCGTTGTTCGCCTGGTCGCTGGCGTCGGGGCCGGCATAACGGGCGGAATAGACGCCCGGCGCGCCGCCCAGCGCATCCACCGCCAGACCCGAGTCGTCGGCGATGGCGGGCAGCCCCGACAGCCGGCTGGCGTGGCGGGCCTTGATCAGGGCGTTCTCCACGAAGGTGCAGGCCGTTTCCTCCGCGGGGGCGATGCCCAGCTCGGTCTGCGCTACGAGGCCGAGGCCCAGAGGGGTGAGCAGCGCGTCGAGCTCTCTGAGCTTGCCCGCGTTGCCGCTGGCGAGCACGATCTTCACACGTCGTCCCAGAACATCTGCTGCTGGAAGCGGAGCTCGTGCGCGACGCCGTCGCTGGCGGTGATGGTGACCGCGAAGCGCAGCGTTTCCCGATCCGTGTGCTTGACCTCCGCCAGGTAGTAGACGGCGGGTCCTTCCGTGACCTCCCGGATGTCCAGCGCCGTGACCTGGCCGAGCAGATTCGTAACCGTGCCTTCGAGCGTGGCGTGGATCGCAGCGCCGTCCTCGTCCAGGACGGATATGTTGAGCAGCGCCCGGTCGCGCCCCCGGACGATCCCGTAGCGGCTGGCGATCTCCTCGCTGAAGAACGTGGACTGAACCAGCACGTAGTGGACCTCGTAAGGGCCCAGTCGCTGCTTCTGCTCCGCGTGGAGCGTTGCCGGCGCGCACAGCAGGGCGCACAGGGCTGCATTCGCCAGCAGGTGTCGAAGGGGTGAGGTGTTCATCGTTCGGGTCGTCCCAGGCGATAAAAAGCGAAAGTCCCGAAAAAATTCGGAAACCGGTTTATCAGCGGACGGTTCGCATGGTCCGGGTCCACCACGAATCGCTCGATGATGTTGAGTCTCAGATCCCGGCAGAGGCGCTCGAAGTCCAGGAACGTGCACAGGTGAATGTTGGGCGTGTCGTACCAGGTGTGGGGCAGGTGCTCGGAGACCGGCATGCGGCCTCGTGCCGTCAGATAGAGCCGACACCGCCAGTGACCGAAGTTCGGAAAGGTGACGATGCACTCGCGGCCGATGCGCAGCATCTCTTCAAGAAGCTGAACAGGGGCGCGCACGGACTGCAGCGTTTCCGTCATCACCACCATGTCGAAGCTGTCGTCGGGAAAGTTGGCCAACCCCGCATCCAGATCCTGCTCGATGACGTTGACGCCGTGCTTCACGCAGTTGGTGATCTTCCGGGGATCGATCTCGAGACCGTAGCCGTTGACGGATTTGTTTTTGCGGAGATGGGCGAGCAGCTCGCCGTCGCCGCAACCGAGGTCCAGAACCCTCGCGCCGGGCTTCACCAGCTCGGCGATGATGGCGAGATCAGCGCGCACGTTCGAGATCCCCTGCGATTCTGTCGAAGTAAGCGCCGAGCACGTCGAAATACCTGGGAATGGGCAGCAGGAACGCGTCATGACCCTGATCGGACTCGATCACGCAGCTGACCACGTTCCGTCTCGCCGCGATCAGCGCGTCGGAAATCTCCTTGGACCGGGCTGCCGAGAAACGCCAGTCCGAGCTGAAGCTGATGACGCAGAAGTCGCAGCGGGTGTTCGACAGAGCCGCGACCAGATCGTCGTCGTGCTCGGCGGCGGGGTCGAAATAGTCCAGTGCGTAGGTCATCAGCAGGTAGGTGTTGGCGTCGAAGCGCTTCGAGAACGAGCGCCCCTGATAGTGCAGGTAGCTCTCCACCTGAAACTGGACGTCGCGACCGAGGCGGATGTCCCCGGATTTGATCTCCCGGCCGAATTTGCGGCGCATGCCGTCGTCGGAGAGATAGGTCACGTGTCCGACCATACGGGCGAGCATCAACCCGAGATCCGGGTTGGTGCCGCGGCTGCGGTAGTGCCCGCCGTGGAACTCGGGATCGGAAAGAATGGCCTGGCGGGCGATCTCGTTGAAGGCGATATTCTGGGCCGAGAGCTTCGCGGCCGAGGCGATGAGAACGGCGGCGCCGATACGGTCCGGCTCGTCGATGGCCCACTGCATCGCCTGCATGCCGCCCAGGCTGCCGCCGACAATGGCCGCAAAGCGACGGACACCCAGATGGTCGGCGAGCAGGACCTGCGCGCGGACCCAGTCCCGGACCGTCACCTTGGGGAAATCGGGGCCGTAGGCCTCGCCCGTGACCGGGTTGGTGGACAGCGGCCCGGTGGAGCCGTGACAGCCGCCGAGGTTGTTCGGGCAGACGACGAAGAACCGGTTCGTGTCGATGGGTTTGCCGGGACCGATGCAGGCATCCCACCAGCCGGGCCTGTCGTCCGCCGCGTCGTGATACCCCGCCGCATGATGGTTGCCGGAGAGCGCGTGGCAGACCAGCACGGCGTTGCTCATCGTCGCGTCTGGCGTGCCGTAGGTCTCGTAGACCAGCTCGAAGCCCGGCAGCACCTCCCCGCACTGCAGGCGGAAGGAGGCCGGATGCCGGAAGAGCTGAGGTTCGACGATGCCTACGGAGGTATCGGCCGCCGTCTGGCTCATGAGTTCACGCGTATCTGTGGGACGCGGAGTCTAATGAACTTGTCCGGGAACCATCAAGGCAGACGGCCCGGCCAGGGACCGCATCAGGAAGCGTCTTCCTCCTGTCTGAACGGCTCAGGGACGCGTCGCGGGGAATCGATCCGCACGGTCTTCTCGCGGCTGTGCTCACCGCGTTCGATGGTCACCGCCGAGGCGGAGGTGCCGAACTCGGCGGCGAGGAACTTCTTCAGCCGGGCATTGGCCTTGCCGTCCGTGGGTGCCACAGTGAGGTGCACGACGAGCCGCTCACCCCGGCGTCCGCCCCACCCTTCCCGGCTGGCCCGGGGAATCACGCGCAACAGCAGCCGGAGTGGGGATTCAGGCGCCATACCGGCTCAGATGTAGAGCTGCGGCAGCACCCGTTCGATCACGCCGATCAGCAGGAAGACGAGGATCGGTGAGAAATCCAGGCCGCCCATGGGCGGGATGAGTCGTCGCGCGGGCGCAAGCAGGGGCTCCGTGAGCTGCTGCAGCAGGGTCAGCGCGGGGTGATAGCTGCCCGGTGCTATGAAGCTGGCAATGATCATGATGAGGATCCCCCACCAGAACGCCTTGACGATGAAGAGCAGCACGTTGATGCCGCTGTTCACCACCACCTGCACGGCGGTTCCCGGAAAGCGGCCGGTGATGGCCGCCACCGCGTAGATGAAGATCACCTGCGCGAGCACGGCGGCGACGAAGGCAGCGAGGTCCAGATTCCGGTAGCCGGGCAGGACCATGCGCATGGGTTTCAGCACCGGATCCGTCACCTTCACGATGCCCTGCGAGATGGGGTTGTAGAAATCCACGCGGCAGGCCTGCAGCAGGAAGCGGGCAATGAACAGGACGGTGACCGTCTGCAGCAGGAAGGTGGTGACGTAGAACAGTACTTCGGTCATGACTGGCCAAACTCCCTGGCGAGCGCCTGCGCGCGATCCCGGGCCGCATTCAGCGCGCGCCGGATGATGGCCGACGTGTCCGCCGCCTCCAGCGCCGAGACGGCGGCAGCGGTGGTGCCACCCGGCGAGGTGACGTTGGCCCGGAGCTCGGCCGGTGTGGAGATGCGTTCCCGGGCCATGAGCGCGGCACCATAGGCGGTTTCCAGCGTCAGTACCGTAGCGGTCTCCGCATCCAGCCCCTGATCGATCCCAGCCTCGATCATCGCTTCCATCAGGAAGAAGAAGTAGGCAGGCCCGCTGCCGGAGACGGCAGTCACCGCATCGAGCTTGGCCTCCTCGTCGACCCAGAGCGTTCTGCCGGCCGCGGAGAGGATGCGCTCGGCACGGTCGACACCGGCAGGATCCACCGCGTCATTGGCGTAGAGCGCGGTGACGCCGGCGCCGAGGAGCGCGGGTGTGTTCGGCATGCAGCGGACGACGGGCTGTCCGGGTCGGGACCAGGCGACGATGGCGGCGATGGGCACACCGGCGGCGATGGACACCAGCAGCTGCTCGGGGCCGATGTCCGGCAGCGCCTTGAGCACGTCTCCCAGCACCTGTGGCTTGACGGCCAGCACGACGGCGTCGGCGCCGCGGACGGCGATCCGGTTGTCGTCCGTGGTTCTGATGCCGAGCTCAGCGAGCAGCTCACGCTGTGCGGGCATGGGATCGCTGGCCACGATGCGCTCCGGATCCGTGCCTGCGCCCAGAAGCCCCGTGATCAGGCTTCTGGCCATATTGCCGCCGCCGATGAAGGCGATGGTTTCGCTCGTCAACTGAAGCTCCTCAGTTCGAATTCATCCTGTGGCGCGGGGGCAGCTCAGCCACGCGCACCGAAGATCGCGGTCCCTATCCGGACCATGGTCGCACCGGCACGGATCGCTTCAGCATAGTCGCCGCTCATACCCATGGACAGGGTATCCCAGCCGGCCGGTGCGCGGCCGGACAGCGCCTCGAAGCAGTCCCGCAGGCGATTGTAGCCTTCCAGCGGCGGTGTGCGTGGATCGAGGATCGTCATGAGCCCTCTGGGGGCGAGGCGCTCCAGATCCTCGAGGCGGGTGAGCAGCTCGCCGGCGGCCGTCACCGGCACACCGGCCTTGTTGGGATCGCCGTCCACATTCACCTGCAGGCAGACGTTGAGCGCCGGGCCGTCGGGACGCTGATCGTTCAGCCGGCGTGCCACCTTCTCGCGACTGACGGTGTGCACCCAGTGAAAGTGCGTCGCCACGTCGCGGGTCTTGTTTGTCTGGAGCGCGCCGATGAAGTGCCAGATGGGCGCTGCGCGGGGGGAGCCGGCCGCCACCTCGGTGATCTTGGCCACCGCTTCCTGCACGTAATTCTCGCCGAAGTGCACCTGTCCCGCCTCGAGCGCGGCCAGCACTGCGGCCGCCGGCTTGGTCTTGGAAACGGCGATCAGCGTGATGGCCTCCGGGTCCCGCCCCGCCGCCATGGCGGCTTCCGTGATCCGGGTCCGGACGCTGTCGAGATTTTCACGGATGCTCACGATTACGGGTGGCCGTCACGGTGGGGTCGGCTGCCGGAAGCAACGCAAATGGGGTCTGCCAACCGGGTCTCAATTCCGGCAGGGATCGGCAAAGAGCGTGGTGAATCAGGCACTTGGAGACTACTATAACTGCGGAAACCGGAATAAGGATCATGGGTCGGAGCATGGCTCGAAGCATCGCTCGAAGCAGGGCTCGAGAGTTCCGAACCGTGTCCTCCGAAGCGGTCATGGCCGCCTTTCATCAGCGGTCATTCTGCCGCGTACGGTGAGCCATCGCTAGACGACTAGACAAGGATCGCTGGACAAGGATCGAGAATGGACATTACCGAACTGCTTGCGTTCAGTGCCAAGCAAGGCGCTTCCGACCTGCACCTTTCTGCCGGACTGCCGCCGATGATCCGTGTGGACGGAGATGTCCGGCGGATCAACCTGCCGCCGCTCGAGCACTCCGAAGTGCACGCGCTGATCTACGAGATCATGAACGACAAGCAGCGCAAGGACTACGAAGAGTTCCTGGAGACCGACTTCTCCTTCGAGGTGCCGGGCGTCGCCCGGTTCCGGGTCAACGCGTTCAACCAGAACCGCGGCGCGGGCGCGGTGTTCAGGACCATTCCCTCCAAGGTGCTCACCATGGAGGATCTGGACCTCGGACAGGTGTTCAAGGACATCTCCATGGTGCCGCGTGGTCTGGTGCTGGTGACGGGACCCACGGGCTCGGGCAAGAGCACCACGCTGGCCGCCATGGTCGACTTCATCAACGACAACCGCTACGACCACATCCTCACCATCGAGGACCCCATCGAGTTCGTGCACGAGTCGAAGAAGTGCCTGGTCAACCAGCGGGAAGTCCACCGCGATACCCACGGATTCAACGAAGCGCTGCGCTCGGCGCTCAGGGAAGACCCTGACATCATTCTCGTCGGCGAGATGCGCGACCTGGAGACGATCCGTCTGGCGCTCACGGCAGCCGAGACCGGCCACCTGGTGTTCGGCACGCTGCACACCACCTCCGCGGCCAAGACCATCGACCGGGTCATCGACGTGTTTCCGGCTGAGGAGAAGGACATGGTCCGCTCCATGCTCTCCGAGTCGCTGCAGGCCGTCATCTCGCAGACGCTGCTCAAGCGCGCAAACGGCGGCCGGGTTGCGGCGCACGAGATCATGATCGGCATCCCGGCCATCCGGAACCTGATCCGGGAGGACAAGGTGGCGCAGATGTACTCGTCGATTCAGACCGGCAGCTCGCACGGCATGCAGACCCTCGATCAGTGTCTTCAGGATCTGGTTGCCAAGCGGGTCGTCACTCGGGAAACCGCCCGCGAGAAGGCCAAGATTCCCGATAATTTTTAGGCGTTCGTCGCCCGCTGGCCTTAAAGGAAGTACCCAACAGAGGTTCATATGGAATTCGACAAGCTGCTCCGTCTGGTGGTCGAGAAAGGCGCATCGGACCTGTTCATCACCGCGGGCAAACCGCCCATGCTGAAGATCAACGGCAAGCTCTTTGCCGCGGGCAAGTCGAGCCTCTCCCCGGAGCAGTCACGGGACACCGTGATCGGGGTGATGAACAAGGATCAGCAGGAAGAATTCCTGAAGCACCACGAGTGCAACTTCGCCATCAACACCCGCGGGCTCGGCCGTTTCCGGGTCAGCGCTTTTCAGCAGCGCAACCTGGTGGGCATGGTGCTGCGGCGAATCGAGGTGAACATCCCGCTCTGTTCCGACCTCGGGCTCCCGCCCATCATCGAGGAGCTGGCGATGACAAAGCGGGGCCTCATCATCTTCGTGGGTGCGACGGGCACGGGTAAGTCCACGTCGCTCGCCGCCATGATCGGCCACCGCAACGAGCACTCCTCCGGGCACATCATCAGCATCGAGGACCCGATCGAGTTCATCCACCAGCACAAGGGATGCATCATCACCCAGCGGGAAGTGGGTGTGGACACGGAGAGCTTCGAGGTGGCACTCAAGAATACGCTGCGGCAGGCGCCCGACGTGATCATGATCGGCGAGGTGCGCACCCGTGAGACTATGGAGCACGCGGTCGCTTTCGCGGAAACCGGTCACCTGTGTCTGTGCACGCTGCACGCCAACAACGCCAACCAGGCGCTGGACCGGATCATCCACTTCTTCCCGAGCGACCGGCATGACCAGGTCTGGATGGACCTGTCGTTGAACCTCCGCGCGATGGTGGCACAGCAGCTGGTTCAGACCGTGGACGGGCAGGGTAGGCGCGCGGCCATCGAGGTGCTGATCAATACGCCGCTGGTCAGCGACCACATCCGCAAGGGGGACGTGCACCTGCTGAAGGAGCTCATGGGTAAGTCCACAGAGCAGGGCATGCAGACCTTCGACCAGGCGCTCTACAAGCTCTACGCGGAGCAGGAGATCACCTACGAAACGGCGCTCGCCCACGCGGACTCGCCGAACGATCTGCGCCTCATGATCAAGCTGGGCGCGGACGCCTCCCCGGATCCCATGTCGACCACGGACAAGCTCTCCCTCGAGGAGGACGAGCCGAGCGCCTTCACCTATCGTCGTTGAGCCAGGTCTCGGCGATCAGGGCGGCGGCCATCCCGTGGCTGCCGCCGGGGCCGGCGGCCTGCCTGCTCGCATAACTCGTCAGCCGCTCGTCCACCAGCGTCACCTCGATGCCGGAGCGCTCGGCGAGCCGGCTGGCGAATTGCCTCGCCCGTGCGGACATCTCGCTTTCCGTGTCGTCCATGTTGAGCGGCAGGCCCACCAGGAGCCGGTGTGGACGCCATTCGCTGACAAGTCGGTCAACGGCTTTCCAGTCCGGTTTGCCGTCGGTCGCGGAGATCGTGTCGAGCGGGGATGCGGTGCGGGTGACCGTCTGGCCGACGGCCACGCCGATGTTCTTCAGCCCGAAGTCGAACGCCAGCACGCAGCCGGCCGGAGCAGGCATCAGGCGTGCCCGGGCTGGGAGGAGATCAGCGTGAAGTCGATGCCGAGGCTGGCGGCTGCCCGCTGGATGCGGTCCTCGAACGGCGTGCGAAAGATGATTTCCCGCGCAAGCGTGCCTGCGGTATCCGCCGGAGTGGTGAGCCACGCGTTCTCAGCCAGCTCGACTTCCAGCTGTCCGCCATCCCAACCGGCGTATCCCAGCGCCACCAGGTAGTCGGCCGGGCCTTCCTGCCTGGCGATGGCCTGCAGCACCTCCCGGGCGGAGCTCAGCATCAGGCCGTTGCCGAGCGCAAGAGAGCCGTCGAACCGATCGTCCTCCGTGTGCAGGATGAACCCCCGATCTCCGCCCACCGGACCGCCCTCCATGACGACGCGGTCGAGCGGCGTGGCACCCTTGTCGATCCCCAGCTGCGCCATGAGCTCGATCAGGGTGACGGGCGAGGGACGGTTGACGATGATGCCCATCGCTCCGTCCTCGTTGTGCTCGCAGACGTAGGTGAGGGTGTCGCCGAAGTAGCCGCCGGCCAGACCCGGCATGGCCAGGAGAAACTGGTTTTTCAGGCAGAGCTCAGCTGTCAAGCGAGGCTCCGGATCGGGAGAACTTCCAGGTGCGGATGATTTCCAGCTGATCGTACTTCTTGCGCATCTCCACGGGAAAATCCTGGAAGGGTGAAGCGATGCGGACGATTCGCAGCGCCGCTTCGTCCAGGCTCCGGTGTCCGGACGACTCGAGGATCCGGATGTCCTTGAGCTTGCCGTCCCAGTTGATGATCACCAGCATGCGCAGGTTGCCGTAGAGATCCCCGGGCGGATAGTTGGCGTTGCCGATCCGTTCCACCTTCTGCCGCCACATGTTGAGGTAGGCGGCCTCGTCGGCGGTCTTGGTGGAGACGCTGGTCAGGCGCTTGACTCGCGGGGCCTTGGCCAGCGCCTGCCGCTCCTGGGCGATTCGCGCTTCAAGGCTCGCGATCTCCTTCGCCAGCACCTCGTAGTTCTGGGTCATGGGGGTGAGCACGGGCTCCGTCAGCGTCTCGTCCCGCACCGGTGCCGCATCGTCGGGATTGACGAGCGAGGTCAAGAGCTCCCGCTTCTCCAGGCGCTGCGCCTCCTGGGCGGCCAGGGACTCGGCTGCCACTTCCTGGAAGATGTTGTCCTGGAAGTCCGCTTCCGTGTCGGTGGTCATCTCCATCAGCTCGGCCTCGGTGCCGCTGCCCTGCTGGTTGGCCTGCGCGGCGAACTCCGCGTCCTCGGGCTCGTCCGGATCGCTGAACTGGGCGAGGGTGATCTCGATGGACGGGCTGTCCTGCACGTCGAGCGCGGAGGTGAAGCCCACCCCCAGAATCAGCGCCGCATGCAGCGATGCGGCCAGGAACAGGGTGAAGCTGAGTCGGTCTCTCGGGGTGATGGCAGCCATCAGCGCGGCCTTTCGGTGACTCCCAGTCGGGTCTGCACGGTATCCATGAGCTTACCGGCGATGTCGAGAGAAAACTGTGCATCCAGTTCGCGAATGCAGGTCGGGCAGGTGACGTTGACCTCGGTGAGGTAGTCACCGATGACGTCGATACCCACGAACAGCAGGCCACGTCGCTTCAGCTCCGGGCCGACGGTGGCGGCGATGAGCCGGTCCCGGTCGGTGAGCTCCCGGCCCTCGCCGGTGCCACCGGCGGCCAGGTTCCCCCGGGCCTCTCCCGCCATTGGGACCCGGGCCAGGGCGTAGGGCACCGGCTCGCCGTCGATCAGCAGGATGCGTTTGTCGCCGTTCGCGATCTCGGGCAAGTACAGCTGGCCCATGATCTGGCGCCGGCCGAAGTCGGTGAGGGTCTCCAGGACCACGCCCAGGTTGGCGTCGCCGTCCATGATTCGGAAAACCGAGGCCCCGCCCATTCCGTCCAGCGGTTTGAACACCACGTTGTGGTGCTGCTTCTGGAACGCGCGCAGCACATCCTGACGGCGGCTGACGACCAGCGGCGGGCAGACGTCGGTGAACTGGGTGGCGAAGACCTTCTCGTTGCAGTCCCGGAGCGCCCCCGGCCGATTGACCACCAGCACCCCGGATGCCTCCGCCCGCTCGAGCAGGTAGGTGGCATAGACGTACTCGAGGTTGAACGGTGGGTCCTTGCGCATCATGATGATGTCGAGATCCGCCAGCGGAGTGAGTACTTCCTCACCTTGCTCGTACCATCCGCCCTTCTTGAAGCGTTCCACTGGGGCGTGTGTCGCCAGGGCGGTCAGGAAGTCGTCGGCGAGCTTGAGGCGGCGGAGGAAGCCCTTCGCCGTGCCTTCGTGGAGGATCAGATCGCCGATGCCGAGCCAGCACACGTCCCAGCCGCGTTCCTGGGCGGCACGGATCATGGCGAGGGTGGAGTCCTTCTTCAGGTTCAGCCCGTCGATGGGGTCCATGACGAAGGCGATTGTTGGCGTGTGGGTCACTGTTTTCGGCCAGATTTTGGGTTGAAATGTCCGGGTGCGGGTGGCCCGCGCCGGGCGTTTCCGGGCCGCTAGTTTACGGTATGGGTACCGCGCGGCAACAAAAATGAGACGGAATTCCCTTTCCTATCCGGTGCTTATGGATCACATCTCGTCAGTCGTGATACAACCCTGCGCAAGGACGAATGGCCTCGAAACGCCGCTGCGCCGGGACTCTCGAGCACCGGGCGGAATTTTCGACGACAGCTCACGCCTCGCCCCGGCCCGACAGGGCCTGAGGGTGGCAGCAATGGACGGTAGGACCGGGTAACAAGGGACCAGGCGATGGAAGAAGAGGAACTGCAGGGCATCAAGGTCCTGGTGATCGACGACAGCAAGACCATTCGTCGAAGCGCCGAGAACCTCCTGAGCAAGGAAGGGTGCAGCGTGATCACCGCGACGGACGGCTTCGACGCCCTGGCCAAGATTGCCGACACCCGGCCCGAGATCATCTTCGTGGACATCATGATGCCGCGTCTGGACGGCTATCAGACCTGCGCGCTCATCAAGCAGAACTCCGAGTTCAAGACGACGCCGGTGGTCATGCTCTCCAGCAAGGACGGCCTTTTCGACAAGGCCAAGGGACGGATCGTCGGATCGGACCAGTACATCACCAAGCCCTTCTCCAAGGAGGAACTGCTTGGGACGATCCGGACGCTGGTGCAATAAGAGGACGCACGGGCGATGGCTAGAATTCTCGTAGTTGACGACTCTCCGACGGAAACGCATCAGTTCGTCAACGCTCTGTCCAAGAACGGACATCAGGTGCTCACGGCAGCCAGCGGCAGCGACGGCATCAGCATCGCCGCGGAAGAGCTGCCTGACGTGATCCTCATGGACGTGGTCATGCCGGGCATCAACGGCTTCCAGGCCACACGCCAGCTCACCCGCAGCGAGTCCACGGCGCACATCCCGGTCATCATCATCTCCAGCAAGAGCCAGGATGCGGATCGTGTCTGGGGTGAGCGGCAGGGCGCCTGCGGCTACCTCACGAAACCGGTGGACGATCGGACGCTGATCGAAACCGTCAACGACGTGTTGAGCGCCTGATCATGGCCAAGAGCGAAGCCCTTGCCATCCTGAGTGAAATCCAGGCAGCGACCTTTCAGAACGCGGCCCAGCTGCCGCTGAAGGAGTCCGCGCAGCCGGAGTGGCAGGGCATCGGCTATCAGATCGGTGGCACCCGGCTGGTCTCGCCGATGGGCGAGGTCAACGAGATTCTCAAGGTTCCGAAGATCACGGCATTGCCGGGCGTGAAGAGCTGGATCCTCGGCATCGCCAACGTTCGCGGCAGGCTGATGCCCATTATCGACCTGCACGAGTACCTCAACATGACCTCCACGCTGCCCATGGTGCAGTGGCGCGTGCTGATCGTCGAGGACGAGGATCTGTCCGCCGGGCTGGTCGTCGAGCAGTCGCTCGGTATCCAGCACTTTCTCGAAGGGAGCTTCGAGGAATCCAGCGGCGAGGGTCTGGATGCCCTCCAGCCCTACATCCGGGGCGCCTTCCGCCACGGCGGCCGGGTGTTCTTCGAGATGGAGCTGAAATCCGTTCTCCGCGACGAGAAATTCTTCGAGGTGGCGGAAAGGCGGGGCTGAGCTCCGGTCGTCGCGGCGCATGCGGGCGCGCAGGGACGGAACGCGCGAGCCACCAGCACGCAAAGGGATCGGACGTTAAGGATAGGACGCAAAGGAAAAGGACATGAAATCAGGAAAATTCTCGCCCATGCTGATCGCGCTGCTGCTCGGCCTGGCGGCGTCACTGTCGGGCCTCGCCTACGTCATCCTCACCGACGAGACGGCGATGGTGAACAACAACGGGCTGCTGTTTGCCGTTGGCGGCATCGTCATCGTGGCGCTGATCGGCCTGGTCATGATCCGGGACACGCGCAAGCAGCTCGCCGAGCAGGCCAGCCAGAACGAACGCAACCAGGCAGCCATCCTGCAGCTCCTGGACGAGATCGCCGACCTGGCTGAAGGCGACCTGTCGATCCATGCTTCCGTGACGGAGAACTTCACGGGCGCCATTGCCGACTCCATCAACTTCGCCATCGACCAGATGCGTGGCCTGGTGTCGAACATCAACCATCTTTCCGTGCAGGTCGCCAGCGCGGCGAGCTCGACGGAGAGCACGGCAAACAACCTGTCCAAGGCCGCAGAGAATCAGGCCAAGGAGATCGGCGCTGCCACGCAGGCAATCAATGAGATGGCGGTCTCCATCGATCACGTATCTTCGAACGCCGCCGAGTCCGCCGCGGTTGCGGAAAGGGCCGTCGAGATCGCCAACAACGGCGCGCACGTGGTCCAGGCCACCATTCAGGGCATGGATACGATTCGCGGCCAGATTCAGGAGACCTCCAAGCGGATCAAGCGGCTGGGTGAGTCGAGCCAGGAGATCGGTGACATCGTTTCGCTGATCAACGACATCGCCGATCAGACGAACATTCTGTCGCTGAACGCGGCAATTCAGGCATCCATGGCCGGTGATGCGGGCCGGGGCTTCGCCGTGGTGGCCGACGAGGTGCAGCGCCTCGCCGAGCGCTCCTCCGCGGCAACGAAGCAGATTGCCGCGCTGGTCAAGACCATTCAGACTGACACCAACGAAGCGGTGATCTCCATGGAGCAGACGACCGCTGAGGTGGTTGGCGGGGCGAAGCGGGCCCAGGACGCCGGTGTCGCCCTGGAGGAGATCGAAAGCGTCTCCACGAGTCTTGCAGAGCTGATCCAGAACATTTCTAACGCCGCCCGCCAGCAGGCCGTGTCTGCCGGGCACGTTTCCAACACCATGACGGTCATTCAGGAAATCACCGCCCAGACGGTGAACACCACCGACCAGACGGCCAAATCCATCGGCCAGCTCGCGACCATGGCAAACGAAATGCGATCATCCGTGGAGGGCTTCAAGCTGCCGGATCACCATCACTGAGCGCGGCGCTTCAGGCACCGGCAGCAGCACGGAACTAAGGCGAGGTAATGGCGAAGAGCCGAGAACATTTTGCCCTCGACTGGATCAAGGGGGAACTCCTCGAAACCCTGAACGACGCCCGCCAGGCGCTGGAAGCGTTTGTCGAGTCCGATCGGGACCAGACGCGCATGCGCGCGTGCCTGACGGGCCTGCACCAGGTGCACGGCACGCTGGTGATGCTCGAGCTCGCGGGCGTGACGCTGCTCGCCGACCATCTGGAGCGTCTCGCGCAGCAGATGCACGCCGGTCGGATCGAGGACGAGCACGCGGCGGCACAGGTTCTCATGCAGGGCATTCTCGAGCTGCCGGGCCATCTTGACGAGATTCAGTCCGGCGGCAGCGACAGCCCGCGTACGGTGAGCAGGCTCGTCAACGAGATCCGCGCCCAGCTCGGCGAGCCGCCGCTGGCGATCGCGAGCTCGGTAACCTCCATTGCCCGCAGCGCCTCGCCTGCCTCGCTCAGCCGTTTCGAGGACATCGACGGCGCGGAGAAGACCCGCAAGATCCGCGCGGCCTATCAGCAGGTTCTCCTCTCCATCCTCAAGGGCGAGGCGATTGCTGGCTCCGTCGACATGCTCACCAAGGTGGCGAGAAGCCTGCAGCGGGTCTGCGAGGGCACGCCCCACGAGCAGCAGTGGGAAGCTTTCGCCGAGTTCGTCGCGAGCCTTGCACGTCACGAGGGGCCGCTCGATGCGGCCAGCGTCAAGCTGCTGCGCAGGATCGACTCGGAAATCCGCATGCTCGGTCAGGAGGGCGTGGATTCGCTCAGAGAACCGGTATCCGTGGATCTGGTCCGTCAGCTTCTGGATGCGGCAGAAGCCCGGGGTCAGGATGGGGAAGCCCTGTCCCGCCTCCGGGAGTCGCTGGACGACGCCGGCGACGACGAGGAGACCATCAGCCCCAGCGGCAGACAGGCGCTGTCCAGCGCGGCGGCGGCGCTGCGGGAAGAGCTGCTGCTGGTCAAGGACAGGCTGGACCTGGTGGTGCGGGCGGGTGGCGATGCTTCTGACCAGCTGCAGTCTCTGGTCGCGCCGCTCAAGCAGATCGGCAGCACGCTGTCGCTGCTCGGATTCGAGAGCTCGCGGGCCATCGTTGCGGATCAGGTCGAGACGCTCACCGAGGCCGACGATGTCGGCAGCCTGGATTCGGCGGCGCTCATGAACATCGCCAGCGCCCTGGTGCAGGTGGACGAGAATCTGGCGAGCTTCAGCCACGGTGGCAAGAACGAAGTCGAGAAGATCGTCGACGACGCGCAGCGCGCCGTTACGGCGGAGGCCCGTCAGGGTCTCGATCAGGTCAAGCAGGACATCGTGGATTTCATCTCCTCAGAGTGGGATCCGCGGCACCTCAGGGAAACCCCGGCGCGCATATCGGCCATCTCAAGCGCTCTGGAGATCATCCCGCTGTCCCGCGCCGCCGGACTGCTGGCCCGGTGCGGACATTACGTGGCCACCAGCCTCGCGGGTGGCCATACGCCCACCTGGCAGGAGATGGACCGGTTCGCGGACGCCATCAGCGGCCTGGACTACTACCTCGAGCGCATCGGTGAAGCCTCCGGATATGGCGTCGAGGACGTGCTCGACCTGGTGGAGCGGTCCCTAGCGGCGCTAGGCGCCGCAACGTCAGAAGGGGCGCTAGGCGCCGCAACGTCAGAAGGGGCGCTAGGCGCCGCAACGGCAGAAGGGGCGCTCGGCGCCGCAGCAACAAAGGTAGCGCTCGGCGCCGCAGCCCCGGAGCGGGTCGTCGAACGCCAGGCGCAGCCGACCTCCGTCGCCGAGTTCGCCGGCGACATCGACCGTGCGGTGGAGCTGCCCGGCGACATCGAGGACGAGGAAGAAGAGCCGGCACTGGAGAGGGACGAGGATCCGGGCTTCGACCTGAGCGGCACCGACTTCGACCAGCTCGAAGCGCCGGAGTACGCGCCGGAAAATGCGTCCGAAGACACATCGTACGATGCGTTCGAAGGCGAGCCGGAGCCGGCATTGACCGCAGCCGAAATCGATTCGGAAGCCTCTGTGGAGGCGGATTTCGCGCCGGCGTCTCCCGCACGTACCGAAGGGGTATTCACGCTGCCCGCGGGCCACACGCCCAAGGTCGATCCGTCGCTCAAGGACAGCTTCGAGTCGGACGAGGAGATCGTCGAGATCTTCGTCGAGGAAGTGGACGAGGTGCTCGAGACGGTGGACGAGTGGCTGCCGGTCTGGTCGGACGACCTGCCGAACGAGGAAGCGCTCACCGAAGTCCGGCGCGCGTTCCACACGTTGAAGGGTAGCGGCCGCATCGTCGGCGCGAACGTGATCGGCGAGCTGGCCTGGTCCGTGGAGAACATGCTGAACCGCCTGATCGACGGCACGGTGGAGCCCACCGCGCAGTTCGTCGCGGTGGTCGTGCAGGCGCGCACGCTGGTCCCGGTCCTCAAGGATGCGTTCGAAACCCGTCAGGCGCCGGACATGAATCCCGTCGGCGTGGTGATGGAGCTCGCCGACATTCTGGCGTCCGGCGGCACGCTGGAAGAGGCGGAACCGGAAGCGCCGGAGATGCCGGAAGCTGCGCGCCCGACCGCCGAAGTGCGGCCGGCGGCGGCGCGTCGGGAACCGGTTGACGCTGCGGGCTTCTCGTCCCTGCCCGAGAAGGCAGAGAAGGCGGATGAGGACAACGAGGCGCTGGGCATCTTCCTCGGAGAAGCCGAGGCGCACCTGTCGGTGTTGTCTGAAGGCGTCTCGAAGGATCGGGTCGCTGTCGACGAGTCGTTCGTCAGGGCGCTGCACACGCTCTCGGGCAGCGCCGGCATGGCGGACTTCACGTCCATCGAAGAGCTGGCCCGCCCGACCTACGAGCTGGCGTCCGCCCTGCGCGGTACCAGTGACACGGAAGTCACCGGCGCGGCGGCAGACTATCTGCAGCGTGCGGTCATCGCGCTTCAGCAGGCGGTGGACGCGCTTCGCGACGGGAACGAGCCGGAGGATCAGCTTCAGCTCATCGCCGAGGCCGACCACCTGATCGTGGCCGCCAACGAGGCGGCCGAAGCCGGCGACACCTCGAACCGCATGGCGCTCATGTCGCTTGACGGACTTTCGGAGGTGATGGCCGCGGACGAGTTCCTGCGCAGCTGGAAAGACGGCACCGTCGATCTGGTATATGCAGACCGCCTCATCGAGGCCCTGCACGAGATCCGGGAGGCGGCTACCGAGAACGAAGCGGCGCCCGTGGCGGACCTCGCGGGCGCGCTGGCGGGTGCCCTGACCCGGCTCGCGGACGACACCCTGAGCGAGTCCGTGTTCAAGGCGCTGCGCCGCGGTCACGAGCGCTTCATGGACCTGTTCGACGCGCTGGCTGCGGAGCAGAGCTTGCCGGACGTGGACGACGCCATCGCCATGCTGGATACCCTCGGCTACGGCAGCGCCTACGCCGACGAGGACGACGCCGCGGTGCAAGGCGCCGCGGCGGAAGACGATGTGCCGGTCGAGGAAAGCCGGGCAAAGGTGGTCGTGTTCCCGAAAGATGCCGGGGACGAGGATGATTTCGATCTCGATTCGCTGGACGACGATCTCCTCGACGTACCGGAGAGCGACGCGGACGCGGATGCCGACATGGGCACCGCGGACCGCGATGCCGATGCCCACGAGGTGGAGGTTGTGCCTGCCCGGGTTCGGGCGGAGCGGGACAGGGTGGCGGGGCTTGCGATTCCCGCGGAGGCGGTGCCCGCTGCCGCCACGGCCGATGCGGTGGCCGAGCTCCTTCCGGAAGAGGTGGACGACGAGATCATCGAGGTCTTCTTCGAGGAGGCGGACGAGATCCTCGAAGGTCTGGAGGAAAACATCCATCGCTGGTCGTCCGAGCCGGACAACCGTCTTTACCTGGAGCACCTGCTGCGCGGGCTGCACACCCTGAAAGGCGGCGCCCGGCTGTCCGGGCTCACCAGGCTCGGCGATGCCACGCACCAGTTCGAATCCTTCCTCATCGACGTGCAGAACGCGGCGGGTGCTCAGGACGAGCGGTTCTTCGAGGATCTGCATGCGCGGTACGACGGGATCACCAATCTGCTCTCGGTGATCCGCCGGGCGCTTGCCGGCGAGGCGGTGAGCCTGGCGGAAACGGCGGTTGCCGAGGCGCCACCGCCGGCGGCCTCGAGGCCTGCCGCGCCGCCGAAGCAACCGCCGGCGGCTGCGGGACGTTCCGGACGGGAAGAGGCTGCCGTTCCGGCCGCACCGACGCGCCGGCCCGCTCAGCCGTCGGCCAAGGAAGGCGCTCCGGCCACGGCACGGCCCGCCAGTGAAGAGTCGATCGAGACGAAGTCCGGTCAGGAAATGGTCCGGGTCGGCGCCGGGCTTCTGGAGGAGCTGGTCAACCTGGCCGGTGAAAGCTCCATCGTTCGCGCACGCGTCGAGCAGGGCATGAGCGACTTCACCGGCGCGCTGGAAGAGATGGAGACCACCATCGAGCGCCTGCGCGAGCAGCTCCGCCGTCTCGAGATCGAAACCGAAGCCCAGATCCTGTTCCGGCAGGATCGGCCTGAAGGCCCGTCCTACACGAACTTCGACCCGCTGGAGATGGATCGCTACTCCCAGCTTCAGCAGCTGTCGCGCGGCCTCTCCGAAAGCGCCTCCGACATGCTCGACCTGAAGGAGACGCTGCTCTTCAAGGCGCGGGAATCGGAAACCCTGCTGCTCCAGCAGGCACGGATCAACACCGAGCTGCAGGAAGGCCTCATGCGGACACGCATGGTGCCGTTCAGCCGTCTGTTACCCCGCCTGCGACGGATCGTCCGCCAGGTTTCCGGGGAGCTGGGCAAGGACGTGGAGTTCCATGCCTACAATGCGGAGGGTGAGCTCGATCGGAGCCTGCTGGAGCGGATGGTCCCGCCGCTCGAGCACATGCTGCGCAACGCCGTGGATCACGGCATCGAGCCTCAGGAGCTCAGGGCGAACTACGGTAAGCCCACCACCGGACGGATCGATCTCAGGCTGTCCCGGGAAGGGGGCGATGTGGTCATCGAGATCAGCGACGACGGCGCGGGCATCGACGTGGAGACCGTGCGCGCCAAGGCCGTGGAGCGCGGCCTCATGGCCAAAGGTGCTGCGCTCACCGACGAGGAGATCACCCAGTTCGTGCTGGCGCCGGGATTCTCCACCGCGAAGTCCGTCACCCAGATCTCCGGTCGGGGCGTGGGCATGGACGTGGTGCACAGCGAGGTGAAGCAGCTCGGCGGCAGCATCCAGATCGCCTCCCGGCCGGGCAAGGGCACCCGCTTCATCGTCCGTGTGCCGTTCACCGTCTCGGTGAACCGGGCGCTGATGGTGTCGGTGGGGGACGACTTCTACGCGGTGCCGCTCAACAACATCGAGGGGATCGTGCTGCTCTCGCCCGAGGAGCTCGAACGCCTCTACGCGCCGGACGGCAATACCTTCGAGTACGCGGGGATTCCCTACCGGGTGCGCTATCTCGGCCACTATCTGGGCCGCGAGTTCCGCGCCGCCAGCCAGCAGAGCTCGGTGCCGGTGGTGCTGGTGCGCTCGGGTGATCACGCCGTCGCCGTGCACGTGGACGGCGTTCAGGGCAGCCGCGAGATCGTGGTGAAGAGTCTGGGGCCGCAGTTTGCGGGTGTGGGCGGCATATCCGGTGCCACCATACTCGGCGACGGCAGCGTGGTGGTGATTCTCGACCTGCTGGCGCTGATCCGCTCGCAGGGTGGGGACGGTCTCGTCGCCGGCAAGCGGCCGCTCTCGGGCGCCGCCCGTACGCGCTGCGTGATGGTGGTGGACGACTCGGTGACGGTCCGGAAGGTGACCTCGCGCCTGCTCGAGCGGCAGGGGATGGACGTCATCGTCGCCAAGGACGGGGTGGAAGCCGTGGCCCTGTTGCAGGAGCGGCGTCCGGACGTGATGCTGCTGGACATCGAGATGCCGCGTATGGACGGCTTCGAGGTGGCTCGCCAGGTTCGGCACGACGAGCGCCTGTCCGACCTGCCCATCGTGATGATCTCCTCGAGAACCGGCGAGAAGCATCAGGAACACGCGGCGGAGCTCGGCGTGAACAGCTTCCTCGGCAAGCCGTTCCAGGAAAACGAGCTCCTGGAGACCATCGACCGGCTGGTGGACTGAAATTGAGCAAGATGGCAGCCCGCGTGGCCAAGGAAGCAAACGAACTGTCATGCATCGTGATCCCGCTGGAGGACACGCAGCTGCTGCTGCCCAACGTCTGCGTGGCGGAAATTCTGCCCTGGCGGCGGGTGAAGGCCCTGTCCGAGACGCCGGCGTGGTGCCTGGGGCTGCTCGGCTGGCGAGGTGAGATGGTGCCTGTGGTCCGCTTCGAAACCCTGAACGGCAAACCCGGTCCGGCCCGCAAGGCCGGACGCTGCATGGTGGTGATGAACCGCGCCCGCAACGCCAAGGGCCTACCTTTTTACGCCCTGGCGGCGGAAGGTCTGCCGCGCCTGGTGCAGCTCACCGCCGAGGATCTGGCCAACGAGCCCTGCCGGCTCGGTCCGGCGGAATCCGTGGTGGTGAAGCTCGGCACGGAAACCGCCGTGATTCCGAACCTCAACGTGATCGAAACCGCGGTCGCCAAGCTCGTCCGCTGACGGCGGATTCCCCAGGCTCCCTAGCGTCTCCAGCCCCAGTCCTGCCGGATGGCGGCGAGGGCCGCCAGCGGTGCCGTTTCCGCACGCAGCGTGAGGTCTCCCAGCCCGGCGGCGGTCACGGCGGGATCCGCCAGGGCGAGGCGCCGCTCCGCCTCCGACCAGCCGCCCTCGGGACCGACCACGAGCGTGATCGGCGCCGGGTTGGACCCGGCAGACAACGGCGGCGCGCCCGGGTCGAGAAACAGCACGCGGCTGTCTGCAGGCGTGTCGAGCAGCGTCCGCAACCCGTTCACGCAGCTGAGCTCCGGCAGCCACAACGACTCGCACTGCTCGACGGCGCTCCGGGCGACCCGGTTGAGGTGTGCAATCTTGTTAGCGAGCCGGCGCTCGTCGAGCTTCACGTTCGAACGGTCTGCGCTCAGCAGCCGGATCCCGGTGACGCCGAGCTCCACCGCCTTCTGCACCACGGTATCCATGGCGGAACCCTTCAGCCAGGCCTGGACCAGGACGAGCGGCTCAGGCGCCGGCTCGCTACGCGTCAGGCAGACGATCTCGGCGGAGGCCTCGCGGCTGGAGATGCTGACCAGGCGTGCCCCCCATTCCCGGCCCCGACCGTCGAAGAGGCCGACTTCCTCTCCCGGCTTCAGGCGCAGCACCCGACCGAGGTAGTGGGCCTGCTCGCTGGAGAGGGTCACGGCGGTGCCTGTCCCGGGTTCCGCCACTGCGGCCAGCGCGGGCAGGCAGAGGCGATGCTTCATTTCTCAGCGGAAAGCTCGGCGGAAGGCGCGGCGTTGCCGAGTCCGAGGTTCATGCACACGGCCCGGGACACACCCCAGCGGTTGAGGGTGTAAAAGTGCAGTCCCGGTGCCCCGGCGCTGATCAGCTCGTCGCACAGACGGGTGAGGTAGTCCGTGGTGAAGGCGCGAATGGCGCTCTCGTCCTCACGGAAGTCTTCAAGCCGTTTCACCAGCCAGCGGGGCACGTCGGCACCGCACTTGCTGGAGAAGCGGAGAATGCCCTCCAGATTGGTGATGGGCATGATGCCCGGATAGATGGGCACACCGATGCCGGCTGCCTCGGCGCGCTCGACGAAGTCGTAGTAGGCGTGCGGGTTGTAGAAATACTGGGTGATCGCGGAGTTGGCGCCGGCCGCGACCTTGGCGGCGAAGAACTCGAGATCAGCCGCCGCCGACGGTGCATCCGGATGCACCTCCGGATAGGCGGCCACCTCGATGTGGAAGTAGTCGCCCGAGTGCTCGCGGATCCAGCGGACGAGGGACTCCGCATTGTGGACGATGCGGCCCGCGCCCATGCCCGAGGGGAGGTCGCCGCGCAGCGCGACGATGCGCCTGACACCCAGCTCCCGGTAACGGTCCAGCAGGTCGAAAATGGCACCCTGGCTGTCCGCGCCGATGGACAGGTGGGGGGCCGCGCTGACGCCCAGGTTCAGCAGCCGGGCAATCGTCTCCCGGGTGCCGTCCCGGGTGGAGCCGCCGGCGCCGTAGGTGCAGGAAAAGAAGTCCGGGGACGTTTCGCCGAGCCGCGCCACCACCCGGGTGAGGCTGTCCATGGCCGGCTCGGAGCGGGGCGGAAAGAACTCGAAGGACAG
>JBFWZA010000018.1:0-129766 GCA_050185825.1 Pseudomonadales bacterium
GAAGGGCGGGAGGAGTACGTCAGCCACCGGGAGGTGTTCCGGCCCTGGGGCAGCTACGAAGGGGTGGAGCAGGGGGACCGCTATCAGGTCAAGCGCATCCGGGTGAAGCCCGGGGAGCGGCTGTCGCTGCAGATGCATCACCATCGCGCCGAGCACTGGATCGTCGTCCGCGGCACAGCGGAGGTCACCCGGGGTGAGGAGACCTTCATGCTGGCGGAAAACGAGAGCACCTACATTCCGCTCGGAGTGACGCATCGGCTGGCGAATCCGGGCAAGCTGCCGCTGGAGCTGATCGAGGTCCAGGTGGGCGCTTATCTCGGCGAGGACGACATCGTCCGTTTTCAAGACGTGTACGGCCGCTAAGCGGCCGTACCTAGCAGATCGGCTGTGCCGATCTGCCGTTTACCTGGGCGAAGCCCGTAAGTTACGAGTTCCGCGACGACGAATTCGCGTGTACCTCGGCCGTTGAGCGGCGCCGACAGCGCCGAAGCGGGTCTGTGATAACGTACCCCGATGGCCGGCCGCATCCCTCAGTCATTCATCAACGACCTGCTGGACAGGACGGACATCGTCGATGTCATCGATGCGCGGGTGCCGCTCAAGAAGGCCGGCAGGAACTATCAGGCCCGATGCCCGTTTCACGAGGAGAAGACCCCCTCGTTCAGCGTCAGCCCGGACAAGCAGTTCTACTACTGCTTTGGCTGTCAGGCCTCCGGCACGGCCCTGACCTTTCTCATGGAGTTCGACCGGCTCGAGTTCGTGGAGGCGGTGGAAACGCTGGCGAAGCTGGCCGGTGTGGAGGTGCCACGGGAGGCCGACCGGGGGCCGCCCGCGAAGGACCACTCCCGCCTGTACGACGTGCTCGCCAGGGCGGAACGGTTCTTTCGTGCCCAGCTCAAGGCATCGCCCAAGGCGGTCGACTACCTCAAGAACCGCGGCGTCACCGGCATCGTGGCTCGGGACTTCGCCATCGGTTACGCACCGGAGGGCTGGCATGCCCTCGGCGAAGCCCTGGGCGCCGACGCGACGGTCTCGGAGGCAGACCTGCTGGCGGCGGGCCTGCTGACGAAAAACGACAAGGGCAACGTCTACGATCGGTTCCGCGACCGGGTCATGTTTCCGATCCGCGACACGCGAGGTCGGGTCATCGGTTTCGGCGGCCGGGTGATGGGCGATGTGGACGGGCCCAAGTATCTGAACAGCCCGGAGACGCCGGTGTTCCACAAAGGTCGCGAGCTCTACGGCCTGTTCGAGGCGCGCAACGCGCTGCGTCGCATCGAGCAGCTGATCGTGGTGGAAGGCTACATGGACGTGGTGGCGCTGGCGCAGTCCGGGGTCGCGAACGCGGTAGCGAGCCTCGGCACCTCCACCACGGCCGATCATTTTCAGAAGCTCTATCGTTACTGCGAGTCGGTGGTGTGCTGTTTCGATGGGGATGCCGCGGGACGCCGCGCCGCCTGGAAGGCGCTCGAAAACGCGCTGCCCACCCTCACCGACGGGCGCCAGCTCAAGTTCATGTTTCTCCCGGAAGGCGAGGATCCGGACAGCCTGGTCCGGCGCGAGGGTAAGCGGGCTTTCCAGAGCCGGGTCGGTCAGGCGCTGCCGGCGATCGAGTATCTGTTCTCGGAGCTCTCCGTCGGTCTCGACCTGCGCCAGCTCGACGGGCAGGCGCGGCTGGCGAGCCTGGTGATGCCCTACATCGAACGGGTACCGGAGGGCGTGCTCAAGCAGCTGATGCGCAACCGGCTGACCCAGCTCACCGGGCTGAGCGGCGCGCGGCCCCCGGACGCTGCCCGTCCGGCACCGATGCGCGTGGACGCAGGCGTGCCGCAGACGCTGACACCGCTGACGAGGCGGCTCCTGAGTTGCCTGCTGAGGGTGCCCGAATCCCTGCAGTCCGTGCCGGGCGAGATCCGCGCGGCGGTGATCGGCTACGCGGGCGAGGATGCTTTCGCGGAAGTGGTCAAGTATGTGGATGAAAATCCGGACACCGACCGGAGTGAGCTGATCGGTCGCTGGGCAGGGGCGCCCGTGGGCGCGGAGCTGGCAAAGCTGGCCGACGCGCCGCACACGCTGCCGGAGGCGGCGATTGCCCGTGAGCTCGCCGATGGTCTGAAGAGCTACGTGGCGGGAAAGGCGCGGGAAGCGCGCCGGCGGGCGCTCAGGGAGCTCAAGGAGTCACCGAGCACCGAGAAGCTGCGCGCGCTGCAGTCCCTGCGACCCGGCGCATTGCACCCCGCCCCAGACACCGGGTCCAACGGCGACTGAGCGCCGCTTGGATTCCGCTTTTGTAGTCTCCATATACGCTGGGTATAATCGCCCGTTTGTCCGGGCCTGGGTGGGCAGGCTCGAGGCTACGCGACAATTTTTTGACTGTTTACTTGTTGTGCGGTGGTGCCGAACAACCGGACCGACCGATCCGCTGGTGGCTGGCGGCCCAGGATCGGTGGTTGCCGTCCGGAACCGGTGCCCGGCCGTGATGCAGACAGGTAAGCGAGACGAACGCAGACAAGAGGGTCTATGAGCAACCAAATCCAACAGGAATCCCGGCTGAAGGAACTCATCGCCAAGGGCAAAGAGCAGGGGTATATCACCTATGCCGAAGTAAACGACCATTTGCCTGACGATATCAACGATCCGGATCAGATCGAAGACATCATCCGCATGATCAACGACATGGGGATCACGGTGTACGAGACGGCTCCGGACAGCGACGAGCTGCTCAACGCCGGCGAGAACACCGCGGACGAGATTGCCGCCGAGGAAGCGGCGGCCGCGCTCGCGGCGGTGGAGACCGAGGCGGGCCGTACCACCGACCCTGTGCGGATGTACATGCGGGAAATGGGCACCGTGGAGCTGCTCACCCGGGAAGGCGAGATCGCCATCGCCAAGCGGATCGAGGAAGGCATCCGGGATACCCTCACGGCGCTCGCCTACTATCCGGGTGCGGTCGAATACCTGCTTGAGACCTACAACGAAGTCACCAAGGAAGGCAAGCTGGCCGATCTGCTGGTGGGCTACCTGGACCCGACCGACGACGTTCCGCAGGCACAGCAGGTGCAGCCGGGTCAGGACAACAGCAGTGACGATGACGACTCGAGTGAGGAGGAGGAAAAGGGTCCGGATCCCGTCGAGGCCAAGAAACGCTTCACGGCGCTCAAGCGTCAGTACAACAAGACCCAGAAGGTCATCAAGGAAAAGGGCCGTTCCAGCAAGGAGGCCCAGGCGCAGCTCGAAAAGCTTGGCGAGGTCTACTCCCCCTTCAAGCTCGTACCGCGCCACTTCGACGAGATGGTGGAAATGGCGAGAAGCGGCCTGGATCGGGTGCGCCGCCAGGAACGCGTCATCATGAACACCTGTGTTCGAACGTGCGGGGTGCCGCGGGATCTGTTCCGCAAGTCCTACCTCGGCAACGAGACGAGCGTCGCCTGGGTCAACCGGCTGATCAAGCAGAAGAAGGACTACTCCGCCGCGCTCGATGCCCACAAGGACGAGATCATCCGGGCTCAGAAGAAGCTCAAGACCGTGTGCACCGACACCGGGCTGACCGTGGCCGACATCAAGGACATCAATCGCCGGATGTCACTCGGCGAGGCGAAGGCGCGCCGTGCCAAGAAGGACATGGTGGAGGCCAACCTGCGTCTGGTGATCTCCATCGCCAAGAAATACACGAACCGCGGTCTGCAGTTCCTGGATCTGATCCAGGAAGGCAACATCGGCCTCATGAAGGCGGTGGACAAGTTCGAGTACCGGCGCGGCTACAAGTTTTCCACCTACGCGACCTGGTGGATCCGTCAGGCCATTACCCGCTCCATCGCGGACCAGGCCCGCACCATCCGTATTCCGGTGCACATGATCGAAACCATCAACAAGCTGAACCGGGTATCACGGCAGATGCTTCAGGAAATGGGCCGTGAGCCGACACCTGAAGAGCTCGGCGAGCGCATGGACATGCCCGAGGACAAGGTCCGACGGGTACTGAAAATTGCGAAGGAGCCGATATCCATGGAGACACCGATCGGTGATGATGAGGACTCCCATCTGGGCGACTTCATCGAAGACATCACCATTGGTTCGCCGGTTGAATTGGCAACCGGGGAAGGTCTCAAGGAAGCGACCCGGGAAGTGCTGGGCGGTCTGACCGCGCGGGAAGCGAAAGTGCTGCGCATGCGGTTCGGTATCGATATGAACACGGATCACACGCTCGAAGAGGTGGGTAAGCAGTTCGACGTCACCCGCGAGCGCATCCGGCAGATCGAGGCGAAAGCGCTGCGGAAACTGCGGCACCCGAGCCGGTCAGAACATTTGAGAAGTTTTCTTGACGAATGGTTGGATGGTGGGCGCTCTTAGGTCACAAAATGAATCAATGTTGAAACACAATGGAGTTTTAATTGATTTCTGATGTGGTTTAATAGCCCGGTTTTTGGCCGCGGAAGAGCCGCGGCCGACGTGAAAAATAATAACTATAACAACAAGTAAACAACTGAAGTGACGAGACTATGAACTCGACACCTTACAAGGTCGAACCCCAGAGCAAATATGCGAGTCTCGCCGCGGCGCTCGACGCTGCGGCGGACGGACAGACCGGATACCACTTCTACAGCGCGAAGGGCGAGCTCGAGCACGAGCTGCCTTACAGCAGGCTGCGGGAAGAGGCCGTAGGCTTAGCCCGGAAGCTGCTGTCGCTGGAGCTGCCGCGTGGCGCGCGAATGGCCATCGTCGCAGACACGCACCCGCTCTTTCACCGTTACTTCTTCGCCTGCCAGTACGCAGGCCTGATTCCCGTACCGGTGCCCGCTGCGCTGCAGCTCGGCGGCAGTGACGCGTACGTGCGTCAGCTGCGCCTGCTGCTGCAGAGCTGCACGGCGTCGGTGGCCGTGGCGCCCCCGAGCTTCGTCGACTTCCTGCACGAGGCAGGCGCCGGTCTGGACCTCGTTCTCTGCGGCGGCAGCGAGCTCTTCGAGCGTCTGCCGGCGTCCGCTGAGCCGCTGGAGCCGCTCGGCACCGGCGAGCCGGCCTATCTGCAGTACACGTCGGGCAGCACGCGCTTTCCCCGCGGTGTGGAGATGACCCAGGAAGCGGTCATGAACAACCTGCGCGAGATCTGCGACATCGGCGTGCAGGTCACCGAGAAGGACCGGCTGGTTTCCTGGCTGCCCTTCTATCACGACATGGGCCTGGTGGCCTTCGTGCTCGGCGCGCTCTACAGCCAGCTTTCTGTGGACTACCTGAGCCCGCGCACGTTCGCCATGCGCCCGCGCCTGTGGCTCAAACTCATCAGCGACAACCGCGGTACCGTCTCATCCAGCCCGCCGACCGGATACGCGCTGTGCGCTACCCGGCTGCGGGAAGCAGACCAGCAGCGTTACGACCTCTCCAGCTGGCGGGTGGCCTGCGTGGGCGCGGAGCGGATCCATCCCGAGCAGCTGCGACGGTTCGCCAAGCTGCTCGAGCCCGTGGGCTTCAACCCGAAGGCATTCGTTGCCTGCTACGGCATGGCGGAGTGCGGTCTCGGTATCAGCTTCGCCCCACTCGGCGAGGGCATGCACATCGATCGCGTCGGCAAGGACCTGATGATCGAATCCGGTCGGGCAGAGCCCGCGGACGAGGATTACCTCGAGCTCGTGGACTGCGGCGCGCCGCTGCCGAGCTACGAGACCAAGGTGTGTGACGACGCGGGCAACCCGTTACCCGAGCGGCAGTGTGGCCGCATCTGCGTGCGTGGCCCGAACGTCATGCGCGGCTACTTCAACGACCCGGAAACCACCCGCGAGGTCCTCACCGAGGACGGCTGGCTGGATACCGGTGACATCGGCTACCGGATCGGCGATCACATCGTCATCACGGCCCGCCGCAAGGACGTGATCATCGTCAACGGCCGCAACCTCTGGCCGCAGGATCTCGAGCATCTGGCGGAGACAACGCCGGGTGTGAGGATGGGCGACACCTCCGCATTCTCCGTGACCCGGCCTTCGGGCGAGGAGCTGGCGGTGCTGGTGGTGGAATCCCGCAGGCCGCAGCCGGAGCTTGCCAGCACGCTGGCCGGTCTCATGCGCGCGAACTTCGGCGTCACGCCGTACATCGACATGGTGCCGCCGCGCACCCTGCCACGGACTTCCTCCGGCAAGCTGTCGCGCTCGAGGGCCTGTGCAGACTTCGTCGCACGGATGACGTGGGATGCGGACGGGCACCCCGTACCGCTCGGGGATGACCGCCAAGAGGCGAATGCCTGACGCCCGGCCGACGCCGGCGGGTGATCCGAAAGGCAGCATACTTCTCACGGGCGCGACCGGGTTCATCGGTCGCAGACTTCTGGATCGGCTTCTGGCGGACGGCTGGCGCGTGCGGGTGCTGGCCCGATCCACGTCCGCGCATTTCGGCACGCTGAATTCAGGCGCGGAGGTCGTCCACGGCTCGCTGACGGATGCGGCGGCGCTGGGTCGTGGCGTGGCCGGAACGTTCGCGGTCATCAACTGTGCCGGTACGGTGCGCGGCTCGCGCTTCGAGGATTTCGAGCCTGCCAACGTCACCGGCGTGCGGGCGTTGTGTGAGGCCATCACGAGGCAGCGCACGCCTCCCGCGCTGCTGCACCTGTCGTCGCTCGCCGCAGAGGCACCGGAGTTGTCTCACTACGCGCGGTCCAAGCAGGAAGGCGAGCGGGTGCTCCACGCCTGCGACGCGCTGCGCTGGACGGTGCTGCGCCCACCCGCCGTCTACGGGCCTGGTGACACCGAGATGCGCCCGGCGCTGTCCTGGGCGCGACGCGGGCTGGTGCCCGTGCCCGGCGGCGATCCGAAGCAGCGGCTGTCCATGCTGCACGTGGATGACCTTGTCGAAGCGGTGTGTGCCTGGTTGAAGTCGCCTGCGAGCCACCTGCAGCAGACCTATGCGCTCGACGACGGCAAGGCAGACGGCTACGACTGGCACGAGCTGGCGGCGGCGGTGAGCTCGGCGCGGAGCCGCAAACCGATCTTCGTCCCGCTGCCCGCAGGCCTGCTGAACGCTGTGGCCTGGCTCAACGAGAGCCTGTCCCGGCTGACCGGCCGGGCCGTCATGCTCTCCCGCGGCAAGGTGCGCGAGCTGACCCGTGCACGCTGGGTGGCTGATGGCACCGCGTTCCGCCGCGCCAGCGGCTGGGCACCCCGGATTGGGCTTGCCCAGGGCGTGAGCGGCCTGTTTGAATCGTAATCTGACCGCATTGGAACGGAGTGTGCTCCATGACCGAGACAGAATCCCAGTTGTGCCAGCTGCTGAGGACCGCACTGGATAAGGAATTTCCGGACCTCGGCACGACGACCGACCTGGTGGACGATCTCGATCTGGAGTCGATCCAGGTGATGGATTTCATCGCCGAGGTGGAAGATCACTTCGATATCCTCATCGAGGTGGACCGACTCGCATCGATCCGCACGCTCGGCGAGCTGGCGCAGCTGGTGGACGAGGAAGTGGACTGAAGGAGCGCAGCCGATGAGCTTACTGGCAAAATTCAGCGATCTGGCGGAGCAGCGCGCGGCGCTGGGCAGTGCGGATCCGAGCAAGGTGGTGATCGAGGAGATCCTGTCGCCGACGGAAGCGATCATCAACGGCCGCCGTACCATTCTCGCGGGTACCAACAACTACCTGGGGCTCACATTCGATCCGGCGTGTGTCGCCGCAGGCCAGGAAGCGCTGGCGAAGATGGGCACCGGCACCACCGGCTCGCGCATGGCGAACGGCAACTACTCCGGTCACCGGGCGCTCGAGCGCGAGCTCGCCGAGTTCTACGACTACCCCTACGCGATGATCTTCTCCACCGGCTATGCCGCGAATCTGGGCGTGCTCTCGGCGCTGCTGGGCCCGGATGACGCCGTGCTCCTGGATGCGGATGCGCATGCGAGCCTCTACGACGGCGCGTCCATGACCCGGGCGGGTATCTACCGGTTCAAGCACAACGATCCGGACAGCCTGGACAAGCGGCTCTCGCGGCTGAAGGATCGCGCGGCACGCACCCTGGTGGTGATCGAGGGCCTCTACAGCGTGCTGGGTGACACGGCGCCGCTCAAGGAGTTCGTGGAGGTCAAGGAATGTCACGACGCCCTCCTGATGGTGGACGAGGCCCACTCGCTCGGTGTTTACGGCGAGCACGGCCGCGGTGTGGTCGAGTCTTCCGGCACCCAGGAGCGGGTGGATTTCGTGGTGGGCACGTTCTCGAAAAGCCTGGCCAGCACGGGCGGCTTCTGTGTCAGCCGCCACCAGGAGCTCGAGCTCTTTCAGTATGCCAGCCGGCCGTACATGTTCACGGCCTCTCCCTGCCCGAGCGTGATCGCCACCACCCGTGCTGCCCTGCATGCACTTCGCACCCGGCCCGAGCTCAAGAACCGGCTCTGGCACAACGCCGAGCGGCTGTACACCGCGCTCAAGTCGCGCAACCTCTGGCTCGGCCCGGAGCTCAGTCCGGTGGTGGCCGTGCGCCTGGAAGACCGCGGACTGGCGCTGAACGCCTGGCAGCGACTGCTGGAGTCCGGCGTGTACTGCAACCTGATGCTGCCGCCGGCGGCGCCGGAGGGCGGCAGCCTGCTCCGGTTCAGCCTTTCCGCGGCCCACACGGACGAGCAGGTCGACGCCCTGATCGAGCGCATCGGCGCCCTCGGCCTCTCCTGAATCCTGACTCCAGGGATCCCGACATGACGACACGTGCGTACATCCTGGGTGACAGCGCGGTGGTGCTCTGGGGCATCAGCGCCAGGGAACGTCTGCGCCGCCAGCTCGCGAGCATTCCAGAGGTGGACCTGGTGGAGAGCCGCGACGAGCTCGCCGGCGCGGACGCCGTGCTGCTGCTGCGTGCCGATTATCTCTACGAGCTGCGTACGCTGACGGCACTGCTGACGCGACGGGGCGTTCTGGCACATCAGGGCAACGCGGCCGCCGCGCATGTGGCGTTCGACGACAGCGCGGCAGCGCTTGCTGCCCTGGAAGGACAGGATCGAGGTGCGCTCGAGCTGTTCGAGGTGGATGCTCTGCAGGCCTTCGAGTCGTCGCTGCGACGGACGGATCCGCCCACCCTGGCGCCGCTCCGGGAAGAGGATCGGGCCGCCCTCTCGAACCGCCTCTACGGCAGCGCCTACAAGGGCGTGACGGACCTGGTCACCAAGTTCTGGTGGCCGAAGCCGGCCAAGCGGGTGGTCGCCTGGTGTGCGGATCGCCACATCACCCCCAACATGGTGACCCTGACCGGGCTCGTGCTCATGCTGGTCGCGGGCTGGTGCTTCTACGAAGGCGCCTATCTCACCGGCCTCGCCGCGGGCTGGATCATGACTTTTCTCGACACCGTGGACGGCAAGCTGGCCAGGGTGACCGTCAAGTCGAGCCGGGTCGGTCACTGGCTCGATCACGGCATGGATCTCATCCACCCGCCGTTCTGGTACTGGCTGTGGGGGCTCGGGCTCGCCGTGCCGCCGACGCTGTGGGGATTCGACGCGGGCACGCTCTACGTCTGGATCTTCGTGGGTTACATCGGTGGCCGGGTGGCGGAGGGGCTGTTTCACTTTCTGGGGGACCTGTCGCTCTTCACCTGGCGGCCGTTCGATGCGTACTTCCGCCTGATCACCGGGCGGCGCAACCCGAGCCTCATTCTGCTGACGTTGTTCACCGTGATCGGTCGGCCGGATTGGGGCTTCCTGGCCGTCGTGATCTGGACGGTGGCCTCCACCGTCGTGCTCGTCGTCCGCCTGCTGCAGGGTCTGGCCGTGCGCCAGTCCCAGGGCGCGCCGCTCACTTCGTGGATGGCGGACCCGGTGCGGGCGGCGAGTGATCACCCGGCGGCATTCCGGACGTTCTCCACCACGCGGAGCGCTTACGGCGGTGAGTGAGCAGCGGATCCACAGCACGCTGCCGGCGGTTGCCGCCATGCTGGACGGTGAGCGGTACGCGGATGATCCGCAGGTCAGCGCACTGGTGGATACGGCAAGGCGGCGGTTCGGCGATGGCGTCGAAGCGATCGTGCTCTATGGGTCCTTCACCCGCGGCCAGACGGATACCCTGCTGGATCTGTATGTGCTCATGGACGATCTGTCGTCGCTGCCGGCCTGGCAGCGCGTGGCTGGTCGGCTGCTCCCGCCTAACGTCTACCAGCTCGTCGCCGGCGATGTCCGGGCAAAGGTGGCGGTGCTGACGTTCGAGGCTCTGGAGAAAGGCGTACGAGGCGACGTGGCGCCGTACTTCTGGGCACGGTTCGCCCAGCCCAGCGCGCTGGTGTTCGAGGCATCGGACGCGGTCCGGCCCAGGTTCGCGCGCCTGGTCACGCGCGCCGCCGAGCGGCTCGTGGCGGCAGCCGCCGTCGACGGCGCCGGAAACCTGCCGTCGCCTGCGTTCTGGGAGCACACCTTCGGGCTGACCTATGCCACGGAGCTGCGCTCGGAGCGGTCGAGTCGCTATCGCGCGCTCTACGATGCGAATGCCGGCTACTTCGACGCCCTGCACGCGGCCTTCGCCACGACGAGCCACCCGCCGCAGACGCCCTGGGGCGTGCGCAGGTTTGCCGGGAAGTCGCTCTCCGTGCTGCGGCTCATGAAGTCGGCGTTCACATTCGACGACCCGGTGGACTACGCACTCTGGAAGGTGGCGCGTCATTCGGGCGTCACGGTGACCCCCACCGAGCGTCAGCGCCGCTACCCGCTGATCTTCGCCTGGCCGCTGGTGTGGCGTCTCTACCGGCAGGGCGCGCTCAAGTGAGAGCATCCCCCATCGCCCGCCCATGGCGCCGGTAGTCGACAAACCCGGCCGTACCAGACGGCTGCTCACGAACTTCAGCTGGCTGGCCGGTGGTCGAAGCGCCGGCGCCGTGCTCGCCCTGGCCGCGACCGCCCTGGCCGCGCGTACGCTCGGTGCCGAGGCGTTCGGGCTCGTGGTCATGGTCCATGCGGCGGCGCTGACGGTGCGCCAGCTGTGCAACGTCAAGACGTCGGAGTCCGTGATCCGCTACGGCGTGCCGCTGGCGGAGGAAGGGCGGATCGGCGAGCTGAAGGGCCTGGTGATCCGGTTCGTGCACATCGATCTCGGCACCGCAATGCTGGCGGCGTCCGTTGCCGGCGTGATCCTGCTCTTCTTCGCCGAGCGTCTCGGCCTGCCCGCCGAGCTCAGGATGCCGGCGGCGCTCTACGTCGTTGCGCTGCTCACGTCCATCACGGGCACGGCGCGGGGAACGCTGCGCCTGCTCGATCAGTTCGGCACCCTGTCGGCGCAGCTCGCGATCGGTCCGGCGGTGAAGCTCACCGGCGTGATCCTGGTGCTGCTGACGCCGGCGAGGACCTCGGTGGCTGCCTACCTCGCGGTGTGGGTGCTGGCCTACTTCGTGGAGGATGTCTATGCCTGGTGGCGGGCGTTCCGGGCGTTCCGTCTGCAGTACGGCGAGGTGAAGACGCTGGCACCCGTGCTGGATCGCGCCGAGGTGCGCAGCTTCCTGTTCACCACCTACTGGCAGTCGACCCTGGACGCCGCACCGAAGCAGGTGGCGACGCTGATTGCCGGGTCCTTCCTCGGCTCGGCCGGAGCGGCGCTGTTCACCTTTGCGCGCGAGCTGGCCGAGGTCCTCACCAAGCCGGTGTCGCTGCTGCGGCAGGTGGTGTTTCCGGATCTCGCCAGGCTCTGGCGCAATGACGTGCATCGCTTCCTCAGGGTCACCTGGCGGACGGGCGCCATCACGGCCGGCATCGGCCTCGCCGTGGTGCTGGTGTCCGTCGTCGCCGGGGGCACCGTTCTGACCGCGCTGGCGGGCCAGGACTTCGCTGCTGCCGCACTGCTGCTGACGCTCCTGCTGCTGGCCGCCACGGTGGAGCTGGCCGGGGCTTCCTTCCGCCCGGCCGCCTACGTCATGGGCAAGGCCCGGGCGCTGCTCAATATGCAGATCGTCGCCACGCTGACCTATCTCGGCGCATTCGTCGCTCTGGCGCCGCTGCTGGGCTTGAGCGGGGTGGGTCTGGCATCGCTGCTCTCGGCCACCCTGATGTTCTTCGGCTCCGGCTACCTGGTGCTGCAGGGTGCGCGTGAGCGTTCGCGGGCGGACGCGTTGCCGCCGGCGCCGGAATCCGGCAGCGGCGCAGCCGGGAGCAGCCCGTGACCGTGCGGCTCGTGCACCTCACCGATCCGCATCTCGCCACGCCGCCAGCCTGGCGGACGCTCACCGGACGCTCTCACCACGGCAAGCGGTTCCTGGGGTATCTGTCCTGGGCGAGGAAACGGCGTCATGAGCTCCGCCCGGAATGGCTGGTTGAGCTCTGTGCGGCGGCCGCGGCGACGGCCCCGGACCAGTGGCTGCTCACGGGCGATCTCGCCCAAATCGGCACCGAGGAGGAAATCCGTGCGGCGGGTGCCTGGCTCCGCGCCCTCGCGCCTGCCGAGGCGGTGACCTTCGTGCCGGGAAACCACGATGTTTATGCGGCGGAATCCCTGCCCTGCATCCGCCGCGAGTGGGGTCCGTACCTGCCGGAGGGCGACTACCCGCTGGTCAGGCGGCTCGCGGACGTGGCCGTCTTCGGGCTGAGCTCGGCGGTCCCGACCGCACCGCTGTCTGCCACGGGACGTCTGGGCACCGATCAGCTCCACCGGCTCGAGGCAGCGCTGTCCCGGCACCGCGATGTATTCCGGGTGCTGGTGCTGCACCACCCGCCGCTGCCGGGGATGATCGCGTACCGGAAACGGCTGCGCGATGCTGCGGCGCTGGCGGCGCTGCTCGAGCGGCAGCCCGTCCATCTCATCCTGCACGGACACCGGCACAGGAATCAGCGCAGCGAAAAGCAGGGCACACGAATCTACTGCACGGCCCCGGCCTCCGCCGAGGCCGGCAGCTTCAGGACCTTTCAGATTGAGCGAGAAGGCGGCGGCTGGTCGGTCGATGCGGCGCTCACCGTGCGGCGGGGCCCGCACTTCGAAGCGGCAGAGTCGGAGTCCTGGAGTGTCAGCGGGCCCGGCTGAGGGCGAGAATCGCCAGCACCAGGATCACCAGGTCCGGACCCATGGCCATGGGCACGGGCGGCAGCCCGTAGAGCAGGGCGACCTGGGACAGGGTCCGTTCACCGAGATAGAAGAGAATACCGATCACGATGCCGATGCTGATGCGGGTGCCGGCTGCAATGACCCGCGTCGATCCCACCACGAACGGCACGCCGAGCAGCGCCATGGCGAGAATGCCGATGGGCAGGCTGAGCTGCTGCCAGAGCACCAGCCGGTAGCGGTGACTGTCAAGACCGTTTTCCTCCAGATGGCGGACGTACTGGGCGAGGTCCGTGGGCGGCAGCGCGGCCGCGGTGGTGATGATGGTGGCCATCTGGTCGGGTGAGAGCACGCTCTGCCAGAGCAGGGCTTCCTGCCGGCCGGTCCGGGTCCCGGTGGCGGAGATTTCCGTGGTGGTGACGTTCCAGAGCTGCCAGGTATTGCCGCTCAGGATGTCGGCCCGGGTCGCCTGCAGCAGGCGTGTCACGTGCCCGGCCTCGTCCTGCTGGTAGATCTCCACGTCCGTGGGCATGAGGCCAAACTGGACGCCGCCGATGCGGACGATCTGATGCTGGCTGCGGGTCCAGAAGTCCGCGTCCTGGCTCTCGAGCTCCGTTTCCAGCGTCGCCTCGGCTCGCAGCGCCGCGATCCGCTGCTCGAGCAGCGGCACCAACCACTGCTGGGTGGCGGCGGTACCGAGGATGATGAGGAGTGCGAGGCTGAGCACCGGCCGCGCGATGCGGAAATTCGACCAGCCGGCGGCGCGCAGCGCGATCAGCTCCTGCTGGTTGGCCAGCATGCCGAGACCGACCAGCACGCCGACAAGGGACGTCACGGGGAGCAGGTCCAGGCCGATCTTCGGCAGCGACAGCACCATCACGTTCAGCGCGTCGTTGACCTCGAAATCCCCGCGGCCTACGTCCTCGAGCTCCTCGGCGAGGGTCAGGAAGCCGAACAGCCCGAGCAGCAGCCCGAGGATCGGGATCCCGCCCCGGATCATGGCCAGCGTCAGGTAGCGGTCGATGCTCATGCGGCCCGCCGCCCGGTGGCATAGGCGATGGCGACGACGACGGCGAGCAGCACGGGGGCCCACCAGAGAGAGTCGGTGGCCTGCTGCTCCACGCCCGTGCGGGCGACGCCGAGCAGGTTGTAGTAGAGCGCGTAGATGACCACGGCGATCATGATCTTCGAGTAGCGGCCGCGCCGGGGCTGGGTCCGGGACAGGGGGACCGCCAGCAGCGCGAGCAGGAGCGCGCTGATGGCCGTGGACTGCCGCCACTGCAGCTCTGCCCGGGCGTCCGGGGCCGGTGATGCCTCGAGCTCCGGATTGCTCATCCGCTTCGGCTTGTAGCCCACCGGATCCGGGATCACCGTGGGCAGCCAGAGGGTGAACTCGTCGAAGTGGCCGGTGAGGTTCGTCTCTCCCTGGCCGACCCGGAAGATTCTCGCGTCGAAGACGTCCAGGCGGTGCGCATCGGGCCTGGCATAGGCTTCGAAGTTCCCGGAGCTGGCCGTGAGCACCTGGATGTCGTCGCCCTCGCGCGTGCGCACGAACAGCCCAGAGAGCTCGCGGGCGCTGCTGCGCGCGTCCATGAACACCACCCGGCCGCGTTTCTCGTCGTAGTGGAAGCGCCCGGCCTCGAGCTGTTCGAGCTCGTTGAAGGCCCGGGCCTCGGCCTGGAACTCGTAGAGCGCGTTGTAGGCCCACGGCCGCGCCCACAGCGAGAGTCCGGCGATGACCAGACCGATGACGAGCGCGAGGCCGAGGATCGGAATGATGATGCGCCGCTCGCTGATGCCGCTCGCGGTCATCGCCGTGACCTCCCAGTCCGAGTAGAAGCGGCCGAGCGCCACCATCAGGCCGATGTAGAGGGCGACGGGCAGCAGCATCTCCAGCGCGATCACCGCCCGGAGCAGGGTCAGGGTGATCACGGCATTGGCAGCGAGCACGCCCTCGGTGGCATCGGTGAGATAGCGGGTCAGGCTGAAGGTGACGTACAGGGTGATCAGCGCGAAGCTGATGGCGACGAACGGAACGGCCACCTCGCGCAGCAGATAGCGGTCGAGGATCACGGTCCGTGCGCACCGTCGACCCGGGAAGGGGCCGCAACGGATTCGGTCGGTACGTGGGCTGGTATCATCGCGGGTCGAATATGAGGACTACTCGAGTGTTGGGTCGAATCTCACGGATCGCTGCCCCCGCCGGCCTTCCCGTCGGACGCGCCGCGGCCCGCTTGCTCTGCATGCTGCTGGCGGCGGGTCCCTGGACCGCGTCGCCCGCCGCAGAAGGCGCGGTGGTCGCAGGATCCGGGACGGTGGAGCGCCTGACCGAAAAGGAAACGATAGTAATCCGTGCCGACCGGGCCTGGGAAGAGCCGGGCACGAGCGAGGTGCTGCACTTCGCCGGGCATTTCGAGCTCATCTCGCCGGACTGGGAGCTGCGCTCGGACGAGGCGGACCTCTTCGGGCCCCTCGACGACCCGACCCGCATCGTCGCCAGGGGCGCTCCCGCGCTGCTGACGATCGTCGACGGTGAGGAGACCATCTCGGGGGAAGGTGGGGTGATCGAGTATCACCGCGACGAGGACATCCTGATCCTGAAGGAGAACGCGCATCTCGGCGGCGAGGACATCTCGCTGAAGAGCTCGGAGATCATCTACGACGTGGCGGCAGAGCGGCTGCGCTCGAGCGGCACGGACGGCGTGGAGATGGTGCTGGAGCGGGCGCGGTAGGCACCGCGCCGGTCGGCCCTCAGCCCAAGGCGGCCTTCAGGTCGCCGATGAGCTGCGCTTTCACCGCCTCCGAAGCACCGTTGTCGTGGCCGATGTTCGGCGGTCCCGGCCAGCCCGGATCGGCGAAGGTGCAGCCCGCGAAGGTCTGCTCCGCGTCGTAGCGCGGCAGCACGTGATAGTGCACGTCGGGATCCACCATCATCAGCATCAGGTAGTTGAGCTTCCGGTAGTCGAAGAGCTTGCCGAGGGCACCTTCGATGTCCACGATCACGCGCCCCATCTCCGTGAACGCCTCGGGGGAGATCTCGGAGTAGCGGCTCGCGTCGTCCTTGCAGGCGAGGACGAGAGCGCCCAGCGTCGCCTGAACCGGCCGCAGCAGCACCACCCAGTGGTCGTATTCCCGAAGCAGCGTGCCCGGATAGCCGAATTTGACGATGGTCTGGTTCACCGGGCGTCCCTCCTTGCCGTCGCGCGCTCAGGCCTTCTTGATGGCGCTTTCCTTGCGCAGCGGTGCAACCCGCTCCCACCAGGCAGGCACCACGCGGTTGGCATGCGCCAGGTCGTCCATGTCGTCGAGCTCGCACCAGCCGAGGCCGGTGATGTCGCAGATGCCCACCAGCTTGTCCGCCGCCAGCTCGTCCACGGCGGAGAGATACCAGCGCGCCAGCGTGGACTCGTGCTGCATGAGGGCCTCGATCTTCTGCACGAAGCGGGCCGCACCCGCCTGGTTGAAGCGGATCATGCCGATGGACTCGTGGCTCACGTGCTCGGCCTGCAGCTTCTTGCCCACCCGCTTGAGCTCGCCCCCTGTCGTGATCACCTTCATGTCGTCGCTGTCGTAGGACGGCTTGGTGTTGGTGACGAGCGTGATGGGGTACTTGTCGTCGGCGGTGAGCAGGCGGCGATACACCTCGGGCTCGAACATGGTGTCGCCGTTGATGATGACGAACGGCTGATTCATCTCGTGGCGGACGATCCAGCAGGTGCCCAGGTTGTCGCAGTTGGCGAAGAAGGGGTTGTACGACGTGCGCACGGGCATGCCGCCCTTGTCGTTGTGCTCGTCCACCACCGCCTGGATCTTCTCGGCGTGGAAGCCGGTGGCCACCACGACCTCGGTCGCTCCCGCTTCCTCCAGCGCCGCGAGCTGCCAGCCCAGCGCAGACCGCTCACCGATGGGGAGAACGCTCTTCGGGGTTTCCTCGGTCAGGGGCAGCAGGCGGCGGCCCTGACCCGCACTCAGAATGATGGTTTTCACGGTGTGTTTCTGCTCCGTCCGTCCGTTTGCGGGCGCGGCGCGCAGTGTAGCAGTCGCCTCTGCCCAGTTCATCAAAGTGTCACCGGCGGCTGCCGCCCGGTTCGGGAATCGTGACGGTGAGCACTTTAGCGGTTGGAGCACAGAGAACCGGGCCGGATCGGCCAAACACCATGCTGATCGCAGCGTATCGGCAGAGCGCTTCAACGAGCGATGTATTTATGCAGATAAATTGCCTTCGACCCTGCGATTGCGGTTCAGGCTTTGACGACGTTCTCCGCTGCGGAAGGAAAGCGGCCGCGGGTATCGACGATCAACGCTGCGTGCTCGAGCAGGCAGTCGTAGTCGAAGCGATCGTGATCCGTGGCGAGCAGCAGCACATCCTGGGCGCGGATCGTTTCCGGCGTTAACGGTACGCTGCAGAGCGAGAGGTCGTAGTGGCGCGTCGCAGGGATCTCAGGAAAGTACGGATCCGAGTAGGACACGTCGGCGCCCGCCTTCAGCAACAGCTCGATGAGCTTGAGGGAGGGGGATTCGCGAAGATCATCCACGTTCTTCTTGTAGGCCAGACCGAGTACGAGAACCTTGCTCCCGTTTACTGGTTTTCTGTGGCTGTTGAGCGCTTCGGCGAGCTTGGAGACAACCCACTCCGGCATGGCGGTGTTCACCTCACCCGCCAGCTCGATGAACCGGGTGTTGACGCCATACTCCCGCGCTTTCCACGTCAAGTAGAAAGGGTCGATGGGAATGCAGTGTCCGCCGAGGCCGGGTCCCGGGTAGTAGGGGGTGAAGCCGAAGGGCTTCGTCGCCGCCGCGCGGATGACCTCGTAGATGTCGATGTCCATGCGGTCGGCGACGATCTTCATCTCGTTGACCAGCCCGATGTTCACGGAGCGATGGATGTTCTCCAGAAGCTTGGTCATCTCTGCGGCCCGGGTGGACGAGACGGGTACCACGCGATCCACGATACTGCCGTAAAGAAGCACGCCGAGCTCCTGAGAGGCGTCGTTGACCCCGCCGCAGATCTTTGGAATCGTCTTCGTCGTGAAGGACTTGTTACCCGGGTCTTCCCGCTCCGGCGAATACACCAGAAAGAAATCCTCACCCACCTTGAAACCAGACGCTTCGAGCCGGGGAAGAATGATCTCCTCCGTCGTGCCCGGATAGGTCGTGCTCTCCAGGGACAGGAGTTGTCCTTTCCTGAGATGAGGCAGCACCTGCGCGAGGGTGGACTCGATGTAGCTGAGATCGGGCTCGCGGTGGGTGGTCAGCGGGGTCGGTACGCAGAAGATGAGCGCGTCCACGTCGGAGGTCACGGCGAAATCGGTGGTGTATTCGCATCCGGCGGCAGCCGTGCATGCCAGTGCGGAATCCGGAATGTGATCGAAGTAGCTCTTGCCGCGCCTCAGTGAGTCGACCTTCTTCTGGTCGATATCGAAGCCGACGACCTTGATACCGACTTCCGCAAACCGGATGAGAAGCGGCAACCCGACATAGCCCAATCCGTAGATTCCGACGACGGCGCTGCGGTCATTAATTTTCGTTGCGAGGTTCTGCTGAAACAAAGCGGCTGACACTCCGACTGTCCTGATACTCACGGTCGGGTCCACTCCCAACCGTAACGCGTGGCGAGTCTAAAGCAGATCGATCGGCAAGTGGATGTGGGATTGGAAGCGCTATGTATTGTTCAGTGAGGCCGCAAGGTGGCCTGCCAGCCGGTGGGCCAGGGCGACGATGGTGAGGGTCGGGTTGGCCCAGCCTGCGGTGCTGAACACGGAGCTGCCCGCGATGAACAGATTTGAATAGCCAAAAACCTGACAGTTTCTGTCCGTTACCCCTTCCCGGGGTGTCTCCGCCATCCGGGTGGTGCCCATGTGGTGGTAGCCGCCGATGGGGTGATTGCCCACCGTGGGGTCCACGGGCCAGGCAGGGTCGGCATCGTCGATCCAGGCCTCCGGGATGAAAGTGCCGAGTCCGTGCTCGTGCAGACCCTCAGCGATCGTCTCTGCCAGCACGCGCAGGGTGCGCTTGTCCAGATCGGACATGCGCCAGTGCAGGTCTGCCCGGGGGTTGCCGAAGGCGTCCTTGTGCTGCGACAGGGTCACCCTGGAGGCGGGGTTCGGGGCCTGCTCGGCGCGGATCATGGCGTACAGGCGCCGGCTGCCGCGGCGTTCCGCGAGCCGCATGACGGGACCCTTGTGCCGCAGGTAGGTGCGCCTCAGGCGGTTGTAGGTGTGCCAGAGAGCCCGGTTGGTCCTGGTGGGCGAGAGCTGGTGCTTGAGCGACTGATAGGCCCGCTTGGCGATGGGCTGTGCGCCGTCCGGAGGCGGCTGCAGCTTGAAGCTGATGGCCGTGTTGAGAATCCCGTGCTGTTCCTGGAGCGCCGGGCTCGGCCGGAGAACGGGTGCCATGGGTACACCCTGGCGCGGGTAGTGCTTCTGGTAGGTGGCCCAGATCCGGTAGGCGGCGGGCGAGTCGACCCGCCCGAGTCGGCCGTGAGGGTGCTCCATGAAGAAGCGGCCGACCAGGTCGTGGCGATTGCCGATGCCGTCGCGCTCCACGTCCCGGCTCATCAGCAGCAGTCGGGCATTCTCGATGGCACCTGCGGCGAGCACGAAGGTCCGGGCGCCCACGCTCGCACGCTTGCCGCCCGGCGCCTGAATCTCCACCCGGTCCAGCCCGCTGGCATTCGGGCGTGCCTGGAGGTGCGTAACGCTGGCATGCGTCAGCACCCGGACGTTGCCGGCGTTGAGAACGTCATGACATTGGCTGGCGCCGAAACGCCCCGCCTGCTCGTCGAAATACCAGAAGCTGCTGGCGAAGCGCTCCCGGAATGGCTCGGGCTGGCTGACGTCGACCCGGCGCCAGAACTCGTCGGCCGCGATGGGCGGGCCGAGTTCCAGATCACTGTGCGCACGCTGGTAGCCAGCGGCGAGATCCTCGATGCGAATGGGCCAGCCGCTGTGCGGCACCCAGGGCCGTGGTTCGAAATCCTCGGGATCCATCGGCACGCAACGCCCACCCCAGATGTTGGTGGTGCCGCCGAAGAAACGGAGCCTGGAATCCTCCAGGTCGTAGTAGGCCTGCCCGAGGTTGTCTCCGGCACCCAGATTCGCCACCCAGGCCTCGTGATCCAAGCCCCCGGACTCGAGCAGGCAGACATTCAGCGACGAGCTGGCGAGCGCCCGGGCAACCGTGATGCCCGCCGCGCCGGCGCCGATGACGCAGACGTCGCAAGACAGATGGGTGCCATCGGCAAGCTGGGAGAGATCCTGAAGCATGGGTCGGCTTAAAGGGCGATCCAGGTGACGGGTTCGGAACGTTGAATTGTCAGGGATTGTCCGTTCGGGTGAAAGATTTCGCCGTCCAGGATGTAGGGGCCGGTGAAGGAAAGAGTCAGATGATCGGGCGCGCGGGACTCGTATCCGGGAACATGCTCCAGCCCTGCGTTGCCTCGCAGCAGCGCCGGTGCCCGTCGCAGCAGATGCTTCGCGTTCGCGTCTATCCAGGTCACCCGCAGATCGCCGGGTCTGCCCCCGCCCCAGAAGGGGCGACTGCCGAGGAGCAGGCGGTCCAGGGTGGTGGCCAGCAGGCCGTAGACCGTGGTCGGCTGCCCGTACAGGTCGACAGCATGCAGAGCACTGATACCGGTGAGCGCACTGGCCATGGCACGCACCATGCGAATCTGGTTGGTTGCCGTTGCGGCACCGCGCTCTGCGTGCCAGCGGGCGACCACCTCGGCGATGACGCCCATGCCGAAGAAGAATCCATGCTCCACCCTGACGCCGTCCTCGATACGCAGCAGCGATCGCGTCAAAGGCTCGAAACGTCCGGTGCGGATGACCCGCGTGAGGCTCGCCGCCGCCGCGCGGCGACGCTGCCGATGATTGATGTCCTTGGCGTTCATGTTGGTGGTACCGAACGGCAGCATGGCGACCGGGGGGAGTGCCTCAACCGGAAGGGTGCGCAGCAGCTGGCTCAGGGTGACCTGCACGGTGCCGTCGCCGGCAAAGAACGCGAGGAGGTCCGCGCCGGCGACGTCCTCTCCGGTCACCGCCGAGGGATCCAGCACCCAGCGTCCGGGCACGTCCACGTCGGCAAGTCGCCCCGCAGCGCCGCTGCGGGCGTTGGCGATGAGCAGGGCGTTCAGCATTCGCCGTTGAGAACCCGCTCCGCCAGCGCATGGTCTGCCACGGAGTCGACGTCCACCGCTGCCCGCGCATTCAGAATCTCGACGTACCCGACCCGGCAGCCGCAGCGGTCGCTGATCGTCTCCAGAGCGGTTTTGAGCGGCAGGCGGCCAGCCAGATAGGCGAGCAGCACGCCGGGCCCGATGGCTTTCGCCATCCGCCAGGGCTTCTTACGATGCTGCTGGATGTCCCGCCAGAACCGCAGGAGACTCGCGCCTTCCGCGGTGCGTATCATGAAGAGATTGCTGCCGCAGTACTGGCCGTCGGAGAACTTGAGGATCGTGCGCCTCGACTCCGGAAAGGCCTTCTGCACGATCGTATAGGGGACGAACCCGACGACGAAGTCCGCCTCGCTGACCAGGGCCAGGTTGACGAAGTTGTCGACGATCTCGGGTGTGAGCAACGCATGATCCGCCGCCGTCAGCAGCACGGGAGCGCCGCCCACGGGTGCGAGCGCCGCCAGGGCGCTTTCGGCCGGGCCGTTCTCCGGCGGCAGCCAGCTGAAGCTGGTGTTCTCGAGCACGGCTCGAATCACCGGGCTGGTGGCCCGGGTGGCCGGATCCGGGCCGCTGATCACCCCGCCATCAACGGTGCGGCTGTCCACGAGCGCGGAGATGGCGCGGATGATACAGGCGTGGCCCGCTACCTCGACCAGCACGCTGGAAGGCAGATCGAAGGCTTGCGCCAGCGCGTTGCCACCCGGCCGCTCACCGGCAAGGACGATGGCTCGCACGCTCACGGCAGATCTTTCTCGTACATACGGTAGCGTTTCGAGATGCGGCCGCCGATGTGCTCCATGATCTTGCGCATGCCGTCGTTGTCCTCGAGGATCCAGGAGGTTTCCACCATCCTCACTCCACGTGCATAAGCATTGGTGCGGCAACGCTCGATCAGGGCAATGGCCAGACTCGGCCCGATGGGCAGGTTGTGGTACTCCTTGCGTACGCCCATGAGCGGGACCCGCGACGTCGAGGGAAACTTCACCTTCAGCCGCCAGAGCAGCCTGGCCCAGCCGAACGGCAGCAGCTTCCCGTCCAGATCGGCAATGATCTCGTTGATGTTCGGCACCATGACGATGAAGGCCACGGGCTGGCCGTCGTGCTCGGCAATCAGCGCCAGCTCCTTCGGCACCACGTACATGAGCTCGTTGCCGACGGCGTCGAACTCCTCCTTCGTGAACGGCACGAAGCCCCAGTTCTCGGACCAGGCGTCGTTGAAGATGTCCCGGACCGCTTCCAGCTCCTCGGTCTTGCGGGAACGATCCAACGGCCGGATCAGCACCTCCTTCTCCACCTTTCTGAGCTGTCGGGCGAAGAGTCTCGGTAACTCGAAGTGCGGTGGTGCCAGATAGGCGAGCATGTCCTGACAGCCCCGGTAGCCGAGGGCTTCGAGCTGCGTACCGTAGTGCGGTTGGGCGTGACCCATGAGGAAGTAGGGCGGCGTGTCGAAGCCGTCCACGAGCAGTCCCACCTCCTGATTGATGCCGAGGTTGAAGGGGCCGAGGATGCGGGTCATGCCGCGGTCCCGGAGCCAGTACTCGGCCGCCTCGGTGAGACCCTGGAAGAGGGCCGGATCGTCGATGCCTTCGATCAGTCCGAAAAAGCCGGTGTTGGGCTCCTGATATTCGTGGTAAAGGCGGTCGATCTGGGCGGTGATCCGGCCTACCGGACGGTCGCCCTGGTAGGCCACGAAAGGCTGCCATTCGGCGTGCTGGAAGAAGGGGTGCTTGGGAGAAAAGTCTTCCCGCTTCATGAGGTCGAGCGGGGCGATCCAATTGGGATCCTGGCCCTGGGCGGCGCGGGGGGCGCGGATGAAGTCGGTGAGGGTCTTTTTTTCGCTGACCTCGAGGATCTGGTAGGGGGTGGGCATGCCGGTGAGTTTTTCTGTCGAGGGCGAATCTTAGCACCACTGACCGAGATCCACGTGGGTGTGCGGTAGCCTTCAGGAGCGGGGTGGAGCGGTCGGACGTTGTGGTAGGATGCCGCGGCACGGGCCTATAGCTCAGTTGGTTAGAGCAGTGGACTCATCAAATGGTGCGCTCGGTGTGAAAGCACGGAGAACGAACGGGATGAATTCAGGGAACCCCTAGCAGATTGCTCCCGGCAATGCTGACGGCAACCCTGAGCCAAGCCGGTGGTACACCGCCGGAAGGTGCAGAGACTACCTGAGGGCTGGTCGATGAGACCAAGTGTCCTTAATGACAGGCAAGAGCGTCCCGCACCCTAACGGTTCGGCCGAGGGTGGTGAGATAGTCCGCGCAGGCCGGAAACGGTCTGATAACGTGAATCCATTGGTCCCAGGTTCGAGTCCTGGTGGGCCCACCAATACGCCGCGGATTGCCGGGACAGCGCTTCGGACCGGCAATCGTCAATCGAATGAGTCGTTTAGATAGCATGGCACGATGCCTGTCTGGTTGAACGAATTCCTCGGGGATCGGATTCAGATCAACTCCCTGTTGATCGTACTGTCTTTCGTTTCTGTGCTGGCGCTGAGTTCACAGAGCGCAGCCAGTTGGCCTACCTACCTGCTGGGTGTGGCGGTGGCCGTGAACTACCGGTCCTGGGATGACGTATTTCGCGTCCGATACTTCTGGTTGATTCTCGGTCTCGTCGCCTATCTCGTTGCGAGCAGCCTGTGGTCGCAACCTGCCACACTCGAAGGGGGTTTGAGGGTTTTCGGCCGTGCACTCCTCATCGTTCTGTTTGTCGTCGCTTGTGCGGAGTGTCAGTTGAGAGGCCAGTTGAAACGCTGGTTGGGCCGATCCCTTGCCATCGTCGCAACACTTGCTGCAGGCGCCGCAATCTACGTTCACTTCGTCATGCCGAATCACTTTCCAGGTGAGCGCCTTCACGGATTGGGTCAACTGGATAATCCGATCATTGCTGGTATGGTCTACGGTGCAGCGCTGATCATCATGCTCGACCTGCTGAATTTTGAACGAAACAGCTGGTGGCGCATCATTGGGGCTGTCTGTGTACTGGTGCTGGTAAGTGCCATCTACCTCACCGGATCACGTAGTGCCTGGATGTCGATTACGGGTGGTGTTGCGATTTACCTCGTTGCTCTCCGAGTTCGTGATCGCCAGCAGTTCACGACAACTGTCGTTTCGCTGGGAGTCATCTTTGGCATCCTTCTCCTGACGCTCGTTGCGGGAGATTCGATACGTGAGCTCATTCTGCCGCGAGGTGTTAGCTATCGTCCTGACATCTGGCAGGAAACACTGAACAGGATCGTCGGCGAGGGCGGGATGATGCTGGGGTTGGGTATCGGTACGCCTGACCGGGTTGTCGTCGACGGGGTGGAATTCAGTCATCCGCATAGCCTGTATCTGTCGGTTCTTTTTCAGGGAGGGGTGATTGGGTTGAGCCTCCTGTTTTCGCTGATCATGTTTACCATCAGCAACTTGTTGCGCTCCTACGACGAGCGGGATGCAAAACTTGCCCTGGGCTTGTTCGGTGTCGCATTGCTGGGCTACGTTCTCGACGGCCATGAGCTGATAGATAAAGTATCGGACATGTGGTTTCTGTTCTGGTTTCCAGTAGCGCTGGCGCTGGGTCTTGCCTGGCGACTTCCGGGCAAAGTGCCCGACGACACCTGATCTCTGGTGTTAGGTGGTCAAGCGGCTGTTTGATGTCATGGTTTCGGCAGCACTTCTGGTGATGCTGTTCCCGCTCGTTCTTTTGGTTGCCCTGATCGTTTTTATCGATCTTGGACGGCCGATACTATTCGTGCAGACACGACCCGGGCGATACGGCCGGAGCTTTCGAATGTACAAATTCCGGACGATGCGGACTTCGGATGATGGTTCCGATGCGGATCGCCTCACCAAAGTCGGCAGGTTTCTTCGTGCCTGGAGTCTCGATGAGCTTCCTGAGCTCTGGAACGTGATTGCGGGTGACATGAGCCTGGTAGGCCCAAGGCCGTTGCTGATGGAGTACCTCCCACTCTACAGTGCCTCCCAGGCGCGGCGTCATGAGGTGCGACCCGGCCTGACGGGTTGGGCGCAGATCAACGGGCGAAACTCTTTGTGTTGGCCTGAGAGGTTCAGGCTGGATGTTTGGTATGTGGACAATCAGTCTTTCTGGCTGGATCTCAAGGTGCTCTGGCGCACATTGGTTTTGGTAGTGAAGCGCGAAGGTATCAGCCACCCCGGTGATGCGACCATGCCGAAATTCGCCGGTAACGATCAGTGACTCCGATCTCCCTTGTTGGAGCCGGCGGTCATGCACGCGTGGTCTACGATCTCGTTCAGCTTCTTGAACCTGGTCGCGCTGTGCGCTGGCATGACGACGCCTGGCAGACGCTTCTGGCGGTGCCTCCGATCGTCGCCATTGAGCCGATCGATACGCTGGTCACCGGCTCGGAACAATCGGACGTGTTTGTGGCGATTGGCGATGCAAAAGTCCGTCTTTCTCTTATGGAGGCTCTCCAGAACCGAGGTCATCGTCTGATTTCGCTTGTTCACCCGTTCACCTCGGTCAGTCCGTACTCTGAAATCGGTGCCGGCAGCATCTGCATGGCCGGGGTAATTCTCCAGTCAGGCGCGTTGCTGGGAAGAGGTGTCATCATCAACACCGCCGCCAGCGTTGATCACGATTGCGTGATCGGGGATGGGACTCACATAGCACCAGGGGCCAGGCTTGCTGGCGGAGTAACGGTAGGTGAGCAGGCGTGGATTGGTGCGGGCTCTGTCGTGCGCGAAGGCGTTTCCGTTGGCGCACGCGCGACTATCGGTGCCGGTGCAGTAGTCGTTCACGATGTCCCGGAAGGGTCGATACGTGTCGGAAACCCTGCTCGCGATATGGCTGAAAGATGACTGTTGGATTCTCTCCCTGGCCATCCTTCACGGTAGAGGAAGCGGAAGCCGTCCGACGTGTGCTGCTCTCAAACGCTGTCAATCAGTGGACAGGTTCTGCGGTTCGCGAATTTGAAGAAGCGTTTGCTGCTTCCTGCGGGGCTGGATACGCGCTTGCGCTCAGTAATGGGACGACTGCACTGGATGCGGCACTTCGAGCGCTGAACATCGGCCCCGGAGATGAGGTGATCGTGACGCCGCGGAGCTTTGTGGCCTCCGCATCGTCGGTCGTTGCTGCAGGGGCCACACCGGTTTTTGCGGATGTGGATGCCAACAGCGAGCTCATCACGCCTGAGACGGTGGCTCCCAGGCTGACATCTCGTACCAGGGCCATTCTGTGCGTGCATCTTGCAGGATGGCCATGTGATATGGACGGGTTTCGAGAGCTCGTCGATGGGCGCCAGATCGCATTGATCGAAGACTGTGCGCAGGCGCATGGTGCGAAGTATCGGGGTCGTTCCGTCGGAACGCTCGGCGATGTGGGTTGCTGGTCTTTCTGTCAGGACAAGATCATCACCACAGGTGGCGAAGGCGGTATGTTGACGACGAACGATGAGTCACTCTACCGCTCTGCCTGGTCCTACCGGGACCACGGCAAGAGTTACGAGTCCGTCTTCGAGACGGTGCACCCTCCCGGCTACCGCTGGCAACACGCCAGGATCGGCACGAATGCTCGGATGACCTCGATGCAGGCGGTGATTGGCACGATTCAACTCGGCAGGCTGCAGGCCTGGCATGAGGCTCGAGCCCGGAATGCCGCGCGGATTCGTGACGCGGCAATCGCTGCTCCCGGGCTGCGCGTCCCGATTGTCCCTTCGGATGTGGAGCACGCGTGGTATCGCTGCGATGTGTTCGTTCGCGCAGATCAACTGAAAACAGAGTGGAACAGGGATCGGGTTCTGGCAGCGATCAGCGAGCGCGGCGTCCCCTGCCTCGTAGGACCCTGTCCTGAGATCTATCGCGAACAGGCGTTCGTCGAACTTGGTCTGGGGCCTGATCATCGGCTCGAACAGGCCCGTGCGCTCGGTGAGACATGCCTGATGTTTCTCGTTCATCCCACGTTGACCGACGCGGAGATTGACCTTACCACTGCTGCCCTGCAGGAAACCCTCGCGGAGGCGGCGAGGGGTTGATGCTTGTTGCTCATGTCACCACGGTGCATCAGCGCGGTGATGTCCGAATCCGCCACAAGGAGTGCATGTCGCTGGTCAGCGATGGTCGCTACAGAGTTCGGCTGATCGTTGCTGACTCGAGAGGCGACGAGGTGATCGATGGTCTCGAGATCCGTGACCTCGGTATGCCAGGTGATGGTGGGCGAACGGTCAGATGGCTGCTGGGATCCTGGCGGGTGCTGCGGGAGATTCTCAGAACCAGACCACGACTGCTGCATTTTCACGATCCGGAGCTCCTGCCCGTGTTTCTCTTTTTCAGGCTCCTGGGCCATCGGGTGGTTTACGATGTCCATGAAGATCTGCCGACCCAGATGCTGGCAAAGCACTGGTTGCCGAAGCCTCTGCGAAGAATCCTCGGCATGGCGGTTGCAGCGCTGGAGTGGATTGCGGGCAGGACCTTGTCGGGGATGGTGGCCGCTACACCGACAATTGCAGCGCGGTTTCCTGCGTCAAAAACAGTGCTCGTTCGGAATTTCCCGCTGATTGACGAGTTTTCGGAGCCTGGCCCCCGTCAGGTGGAACGGCCGGAGTTCTTTGCGTATGTGGGGGTCATCGCGTCCATTCGCGGCGCGGAGGTGATGGTCGACGCAGTCAGCGGTATGGGACCGGGCACTCGGCTGCTGCTGGCGGGAAACTACTCTCCGGATTCACTACGAGATCAGCTTCAACAGCGCGGCGGATGGTCCAAGGTTGTCGAGGAGGGATGGCTGGAGCGGGAGGCCGTGGCGACAATGTTGAACTCGTGCCGCGCCGGGCTGGTGCTGCTGCAGCCGCTACCCAATTACGTCGACGCGTTGCCGGTCAAGCTCTTCGAGTACATGGCGGCCGGCATTCCGGTTATCGCCTCCGATTTTCCAGGTTGGCGGGAAATCATCGAACCTGCCGATTGCGGGATTCTCGTGGACCCGGCAGATCGCAAGTCGGTGACTCGGGCGATGAGCATCATTCTTTCCGACCCCGAAGAGGCGGATGCGATGGGTGCCCGAGGTCGACAGAAGATCGAATCTGTCTACAACTTTGCCGGTGAGGCAGATCAGTTGATTGGTCTGTATCGGCGATTGCTGCCCGCTTGAACGGGACCTCTTCGTGAAAACCGTCTGGCTACTGAATCATTATGCGGCGGCGCCTACCGACAGCGGAGGCACGCGCCACCACGGCCTCGCCAGGCATGCCGCAGGTCTGGGCTACCGGATCATCATCGTCGCTGCGAGCGTCGAGCATTTCACTGGTCGTCAGCGTCTGAGAAACGACGAGAAAACGCGTTTTGAAGTCATTGACGGCGTGTCTTTCCTTTGGATCAGAACGACACCCTATAGCGGCAACGGATGGGATCGAATACGGAACATGCTCGAATACACCTGGCGGGCAATGAGGCGATCGACCACCGCAGAACTGCCCGCGCCCTGTGCGGTCATAGGCTCCAGCGTGCATCCGCTGGCCGCCCTGGCGGCGCAGCGCATCGCCAGCCGCCATGGTGTGCCGTTCGTCTTCGAGATCCGCGATCTGTGGCCGGAAACGCTTATTGCGATGAATCGGATCGGTCGTCACGGCATCGTAGCGATCGCTCTGCGTACGCTGGAGCGGTGGCTGTGCCGCAGCGCTTCGCGCATCATCGTGCTGCTTCCGCACGCACGCGACTATCTCCGGGAAATGGGAGTCGAATCAGAAAGCGTGGTGTGGATCCCGAATGGTGTCGATCTCGAGACGTTTCCGTGTTATCCGCTACCGGACAGATCGCCATTGACGGTGATGTATCTGGGTGCCCACGGGACAGCCAATGGTCTTGATCGGATTCTCGACGCGATTCATCTGCTGGCACGGGGGTCGGAAGGCAGCCGTTTCCGATTCCGGTTCGTGGGAGATGGGCCGATGAAGGACGCTCTCGTTTTGCGGGCGAAGGCGCTCGGAATCAGCGATCAGGTGTCCTTCGAGCCGGCGGTTTCGAAAGCCGCGTTACCGGAGTTGGCAGCGCAGGCGGACATCTTTGTCATGAACGTCAGGGATCTCGAGTTGTACCGCTACGGATTCAGTTTTAACAAATTGTTTGACTATATGGCGGCTGCTCGACCCATTGTTTTCGCGGGACCTCGAACGGATAACCCGGTTGCGCAAGCCAGTGCCGGTATTGTCGTGGATGCCGATGATGCTAAAGGCATGGCGTCGGGTATCGTCGATATTGCCGGTTCCTCTCTGGATGCCCGCCGGGAAATGGGCTCCCGCGGACGACGTCTGCTCGAGAGCGACTACGCGCAATCGATACTTGCCCGGCGTCTCGGAAATTGCCTAAAGGAGGTTGGAATCTAGCATCCAGATCCAGTTTCTTGACTTCGGCTGATCGATTACCAAGAATCGCCGCCTTGCAAATCACCGGCTTCACCAATGCAAGTGCCTTTACTGGATTTGAAGGCGCAGCTCGATCGGATTCATGACGAGGTGCGCCACCAGATTGACGAGGTCGTGGAATCCTGCGTCTTCATCAATGGTCCCAAAGTCGATGCGTTGGAGTCCCGGATCGCCGAGTACTGCGGCACGTCTCATGCGATCGGCGTCTCTTCCGGCACCGATGCGCTCCTGGTGGCTCTGATGGCGTTGGAGGTCGGTCCCGGCGATGCGGTGCTGACCACTCCTTATTCCTTCTTTGCGACCGCCGGAGCGGTGTCGCGCCTGGGCGCCCGGCCTGTCTTCGTGGACATCGACCCGGAAACCTACAACATCAGCGTCGACCGCATCCGCGAGTTCATAGAAACAGATCCTGAGACAGCGGCCACCGTGAAAGCCATGATCCCCGTGCATCTCTACGGCCAGTGTGCCGATCTCGATGCCATCACGGAGATCGCGCGGGAGCAGGGCTGGCGTGTGATAGAGGATGCAGCGCAGGCCATCGGCGCAAGGTATCAGGGATCCGGCAGCGTACGCCGTGCGGGCTCCGTTGGGGATATCGGATGTTTTTCGTTCTTCCCGAGCAAGAATCTCGGAGGCGCAGGTGACGGTGGCATGGTGGTGACCTCCGATCAGGATCTGGCCGCCAAAATAGGTAAGCTCAGAAACCATGGCTCTCACCCCAAGTACTATCACGATCTGATTGGGGGAAACTTCCGCCTCGACGCCATCCAGGCGGCGGTGCTGCTTGCCAAGCTGCCGCATCTGGAGCAGTGGCACGCCGAGCGTCAGGCGAACGCAGCCTACTATGACGTCCAGCTGGAAGGTCTCAATGCCGTTCAGCTACCCAAAGTGCAGGAAGACCGCAGCTTTCATATCTACAATCAGTACGTGATTCGGGCGCAGAAACGGGACCAGCTCAGAGATTTTCTGAAGTCCAGAGGCGTGGCGACGGAAGTCTACTACCCGGTGCCGTTTCATCAGCAGACCTGTTTTGCGGATCTGGGCTATGGTGCGGGTGACTTCCCGGAATCAGAGAAAGCTGCACAGAGCACGCTTGCGATACCCGTATACCCGGAACTGACGCGCGAAATGCAGAATCACGTCGTTCAGAGCATTCGAGAGTTCTATGGCTAGAGTCTGTGTCGTTGGTGCGGGTCGCTGGGGGCAGAACCACGTCCGCACACTCAATGAGCTCGATCACCTGGCGGCGCTCGTTGATGCGAATCCCGAGCGGCTGGCGCACTTCGCAGACAGGTATCCGGGGCTCAAAACGTATCCGACTCTCGAAGGGGCATTGTCAGACGGCTATGACGCCTTCACGGTCGCAACACCCGCTCATACCCACTTCGCAGTCGCCCGGCAGATTCTGGAAGCCGGCTATCCGGCTCTGGTGGAAAAACCCCTTGCCCTGAGCTCCGCGGAAGCCAAGGAACTGGCTCGCATCGCCCAGAAAGCGGATAAGCAGCTCATGGTGGGACACCTGCTGCTGTTTCATCCGGCGATCGTCAAGATGAAGGCGCTGATCGATGAAGGAAAAATAGGGAAAGTCCAATACATTTACAGCAACCGCATCAATCTCGGAACGGTTCGTACTGAAGAAAACATTCTCTGGAGCTTCGCGCCTCACGACATCTCCATATTTCAGTACTTTCTGGAATCGAAGCCGATCGAAGTGATATCGCGAGGCGGCGCGTACCTTCAGCCTGGCATCCATGACAGCACGATGACGACATTGACCTACCCCGGAAACGTCATGTGCCACAACTTCGTCAGCTGGCTGCATCCGTTCAAGGAACATCGGATCGTAGTCATTGGCAGCAAGGGAATGCTCTCGTTCGAAGATTCCGCGGAGCACAAGCCGCTGCGGTTCTACGAGAAAGGCATCGACTGGGTTCATGGCGAGCCGATCAAGCGGGACGGTCCGACGGAAGAAATAGAGTACGAAGACAGGGCGCCGTTGACGGAAGAGCTGCGGTACTTCGTAGAGAACGCCCACGGGAAGATTCAGAAAGCGGACGCCCAGAATGCCATCGACGTGCTGGAGATACTCGAACAGGCGTCCGCTCACCTGACCGGAGAAAATGAGTCGGACAGCTCGGGGTCCGAGCCAACCAACGTGGATCCGAAGGCGAGTCTCGCACCTGGCAGCTTTGTGCACCCGTCAAGCTATGTGGATGCGGGCGCCGAAATCGGCGCCGGGACGAAGATCTGGCACTTCTGCCACGTACAGGCCAACGCAAAAATAGGCGAGAAGTGTTCACTTGGCCAGAACGTCAACATCGGCAACAACGTAGTAATTGGCAACAATGTTCGGATCCAGAACAACGTGTCCGTGTTTGAAGGGGTCGAGATCGAGAACGAGGTTTTCTGTGGGCCTTCGATGACCTTCACCAATGTATCCAATCCCCGGGTGAAGTATCCGACGGGATCCGAGTCCTATGGGCGCACACTGGTGCGGCAGGGCGCGTCGATTGGGGCGAAGGCAGTTATCGTGTGTGGACATACGATAGGTCGTCATGCATTCATCGCTGCTGGTGCAGTTGTGACAAAGGATGTACCAGATTTCGCGTTCATGATGGGTGTGCCGGCGAAACAGGTCGGGTGGGTGACGGAAGGCGGTGAGCGAGTCCCCGATGATCTGTCGGGCGAGTTTACCTGCACGAAATCAGGCATTCGCTATAGGATCACCGAGTCGGGTCTCAGCGAGTGCGATTAACGTTCTATTGCAAGCGAGACCAATGCACGGATCTCATATCCCTTTTACAGGCGCCCGTAACTGACGGTCCGTACCGCTATGCGGTGTTTTCGACTTTTTACTGAACACTGGGCAATCCTGCTCTCGACTACTCGGCAACAACTGAAGACTCGGTTTGTCGGAAGTGTTTTCGGGCTTGCCTGGCTGATTCTTTACCCGCTCATGTTTCTAGGTATGTACTCCCTCGTATTTATCAAGATTCTGGGAATCCGCATCCCGGAGCTGAGTACGATCCAGTACGTTCTCGTCATCTTCTGTGGACTTGTTCCGTTCCTGGCGTTCACACAAGCGTTTTCGCTAGGTTCCGTGAGTGTGGTTTCCAATGGAAATCTTGTGAAGAACACGCTTTTTCCTATCGAGCTTGTCGTAGCCAGAGATGTACTGGCAGCTTACATCGCGATGTCTGCCGGCGTTTTAATTGTCTGGGCAGTTGTATCTACGGAAAGATTGTACTGGTCTCACCTCGCGCTGGTGCCGATCTACTTGCTCCAGTTTCTTATGACGTTGGGGTTCGCCTGGATCGCTTCGACCTTGATGGTTTTTTTCCGGGACCTCCAGCAGTTGTTGCCAGTGTTAACGCTGTTCCTCATGCTCGTATCGCCCATCGCATACACCATGAACATGGTTCCGGAGGGATTGCGTGACTACTTTCTCTTCAACCCACTCGCCTGGTACATGGAAATATACCGCGCTGTGTTGATGGAAGGGGAATTTCCGGTTCTCGATGTGCTTGCGATTGCAGCCATGAGCGTGGGAATTTTCATCATTGGGTACGAGGTCATACACCGAATGAAGTCACTGTTCAGCGACTATGTCTGACGTGGTTGTCGACATTGCGGGATTGGAGAAGCAATTTCGTCGCTTCAGTGGGGCGGGATGGCGGGCTTTGGATGCTCTTGGAATTCCGGTTCCACCATCAACCTTCGATGAGTTCAGAGCTTTAAAAAACGTTGATCTTCAGATCAGCAAGGGAGAGCGGGTTGCTTTAATTGGCAGAAACGGCGCGGGAAAGAGCACGCTCCTTAGAATAATTGCCGGCCAGATGAAGGCGGACAAGGGAACGGTCGTTGTACGTGGGGCAGTACAGGCCTTGATGGAGCTTGGTACTGGATTTCATCCAGACTTTACCGGTGAGGAAAACATACGATCTGCTTTGTCGTACCAGGGTGTCAGTTCACGGCGAGCCCGTGCACTTGTCGCGGATATCGTCGAGTTCACTGAGCTTGATGACTTCATCAGCCGGCCGGTTAGAGAGTACTCAGCGGGCATGTACTCAAGATTGGCGTTCGCTGTCGCGACCACGATCGATCCGGAAATTCTCATAGTTGACGAGATACTGGGTGCCGGCGATGCGTATTTCCTGGGGAAATGCGTACAGAGAATGAAGGATCTGACTCATGGGGGAACGACGGTTCTCTTTGTCTCCCACGACATGAGTTCGATACAGCCATTGTGCGACCGTGGTGTCTGGCTGGATCGGGGGAGCGTTCTGGCAGACGGCGATCTGCTGGATGTTATCAAAGCCTATTCGGCGCGTGTCAGGCATGATGAGGAAATTAGAATTCGTGCGAGGCTCCTTTCGGTTAGTCGATCTCGCGCGGCGGATCTGGCGGGAAGAGAAGCGATGGAAATGTTTCGCCTGATCGGCGCGGATCCAGCACATCCTGTTCCAGCGGTTCCGGTAGCTATTACTCGGATTAGTTACGGTACCGAGTCGATCGACGCGATGGATGTGGACTTAGAAGAGGCCACAGCCCTGTCCAGGATCGTTGATGAACCAAAAGGAACGAACTGGTCCCCATTGCGTACGATGGACGGACGATCCTGTCGGCTGTTTGGTGATTTCGGTGGGCGCTTCCTTCATGCCCCATTTCAGATCGACTGGTCTGGAATTCCCTGGCGCGACAGGGTGCTGGAAATCGAGTACCGGGAAACCCGTGAAAAAATAGCGTTGGAGCAGTTTCATCCATCACAGGCGGGCTACGTCCGTCTGGGCGAGTTGGCCGCAGGCTCGTCTGGTGAGTGGCGGAATGCTCGCTTCAGCATATCTGCGGCTTGTGCAGTAGAGGAACAGGAATCCCAATCACGCCGTGCGGTTCCGGATCTCGACGTACAAGAACTCTCTCCCGAAGATCGCTACGGTACTGGGCCTCTTAGAATCACAGCATTTGGGTTCTTCGATGAGGCAGGCGAACGACGCCATACGCTGATTACAGGGGAATGTGCTGGAGCGGTACTTGTCTACAATACTGATGAACCTGTTCTCGATCCGGTCGCTGTCATTGCGGTGTATAGACCCGACGGAAGCTGTGCGATGCAGGTTATTTCCAACTGGGAAGGACGACGGCTCGGCGAGCTTCGTAGTGAAGGCACACTGGTTGTCGGATTTGACCCGTTACTGCTCGGGCCCGGTGATTACATTGTTTCAGTTGCGATGTTCAAGGATTATGACCTCAGTTCGAATACCGAGCCGGATAGCTACGACCTCCACGATCGATGCTACCCACTGAAAATTCTGCCACCTGTGGGGATAGGTGTGACGATTGGGACAGTGAATCAGCCAGTCACGTGGGAGTTGAGGTCTTGACCAAGAAACAGGCGCTCTACGCGTCAAGTAAGGTTTGGGATGCGCACTGGCAAGCTGGGCAAAAAAACCTCGTGCAGGCCATCGTCGACTTCTTTCCAAAAGGTGTTGATTCGCTTCTTGATGTGGGTTGTGGCGACGGCAAGCTGACCAAGGTAATCGCAGAAACACTTTCGATGACGACTTTTCGCGGTCTCGATATCAGCGAAGAGGCGTTGTCGCGATGCGACTTTCCGACTGATCTGGGCAGCGCTGACCATCTGCCCTACGAAGACAGTTTGTTTGATTGCGTCATGTCTACCGACATGCTCGAACATCTTTCGGATGATATTGTCCAGGCAGCGGTATCCGAGATGTTCAGGGTCGCCGGAAAGTGGGTAATTTTAAGCGTGCCGTACCGGGAGAACCTTTTGCTCGGCATGACACGCTGCAAAGCCTGTGGCAACCCCTTCCATGTGAACTGGCACCAGCGTCGATATACGCACAACGAGATAGATACGTTGATTCCGAAAGGCTGGGGTGTTCGGGCAATAGTATTGAGCGGTGAGAAGTGGGTGCGAATGCACCCTGTTGAGATCATGTTCCGCCGAGCGGTTTTAGGTGAGTGGTCGGGTTGGGAGAACGCGGTCTGCCCGGAGTGCGGTTCGCCTTCCATGGATCCAGAGATCATGAAGCCGTTGGACCGCGAGGTCGCCAGGCTGCTGGGTAAGATTGTCTATCAGATGCCGAGAGATCAATGGCCGTATTTTGCTCACAGCGAGATGCTACTGGTTGCTAGTCGAGTGGAAGAGGGTACTGACGAGATAAGGTGCGACAGACCTGTTCGGTGTATGGATAGCGGGCCGATGCAAGCCAGCCTGGGCTCAACGGAGACAGGCTCGACGGATCTTCTGCCGTTTCCTCAAGCAGCGCGGTCTGTGGTTGGAAGCGAAGGAGAAACAATATATCAGTTCCCGCTGTACGGAGAGGTCAGCGCCATAGACATTATGCTCAGCAACGAATCGGACTCCGCTCGGGTACGAGTAGAGGACGGGGCTGGGCTTTTGGTTGATGTTGAGTTGACGGCTAAAACGGATTTCACCCTGAGTTTTCCGAGAATTGCCGAGGCAGGATACTACGGGCTCATAGTCAGGTGCAGCGGTGATGCCTTGGTCAGCGAAATTAAAGTGGGTGACAGTCCAGCCGGTCTGTTTCTCGAGCCCGCGGAACCAGACGGATATGGCTACCATCCGATCACTTATAGCGGTGAAAGGAAGATGTTTCTTCATGTCACGGAGCCGATCTGGCTAGATGTTCCCTCATTGGCAGCATCAGATGGGTGGACGATAGATAGTGTGGCTCGTGGTCCTATGGATCTTGCCATCAAGTTGATGCGTGATTGTCTGATCGATGGGATGGCTGCGTTGAAAAAGGAAGACCTCGCCCGTCGAAACCACTTCGACGAGATCCAGACAATCGCTTCGATGCTGACACGCGTTGCCAGCACAGAGAGCGAGTTGGAAAGCAGCGTTCAGGCATTGCGCAAAGAGCTCAATGCGCTCGTAGGTAGGTTTAACCGGTCTGGTACCTAGGGGACTGGGGGTGGGCCTGTCTGCTAATCAGGGGAGAAAAATCGACGATGATCGAATCGAGCAAGAAGATCATGAAAATGAGCAGATCGATTCTCAACTTCGAGTTCGATCGAAGTGTTCGACAACAGCAGCTGGACTATGTTCGCGCGCTCACCAAACCCTCGGCGAGACACCCTGAATACAGGAGCTCCGAGGGTCGTTCCTTTCTTGCTATCTGTCATGATCAGGATGTTGACCGACGGATCCTGCAGGAAATAGAAGCGCTCTCAGGGAAAGGGTGGTCGGGTGTGCTGGTGGCAATGTCAGATTCGGTGTCCGACGAGTTCGACACTGCCCGGCTGAGCAATGGGGTGTCTGTGCCGATTCACAGGATCGGTCACGCCAGGATAGTCCCGGACTGTGAAGCTTACTGGGCGTACCAGCGACGACAATCTTTCTTGAGTGCTAATCCGATCCTGTCAAAGCTCAACTCACGAAAGTACCAGCGCGACCTGTGGCGCTTATACAAATGCCGAGCGATTACGCACCCCCTGCCCTTTGACGGGGCGTTTCTTGGAGCAGGATCGCTATATCCAGCTGACTTGATCGTCGCTCACGACCTGACAGCTTTAAAAGCGGGGGCCGAACTCGCCGAGAAATGGAATGCTCCGCTCATATACGACTCCCACGAATTTTATCCGGAGCAGGTGGTTTTCTCCGACTATCAGAAATCGCTCATGCGTGCGTGCGAGGCGCGCTATCTGCCGGTTTGTGACCAAATCATCACTGTAAGTGATTCCATAGCCAAAGCGATGGCGAAAAACTATGGTCTCGAGCGGACCCCATCCGTGATTACGAACGTCACGAAGCGTCCGGCGAGAAACGGTCGAAAAACTGCTGCTGGACTGCGGGAGCGTGTGGAGCATCTGGGTGAGGGGCACATCATTCTCTATCAGGGGGGGATGGTCAGAAATCGGAATCTTGAAACGCTTCTTGCTGGTTTCCTGAATCTGGCTCGCCACGACGCGCATCTCGTTTTTCTGGGACCTCGCGATCCTGTATACGCGAATGAGCTTAGTAGGCTCGCCAAATCGTCGATCTATGGAAGGAATGTGCACATGGTCGACGCTGTTCCTCAACAAGAGTTGCTGGATGTTACCCAGACGGCTTCCTTTGGCGTGATTCCGTATGCGCCTGTGGATCTGAACACACGTTACTGCATGCCGAATAAGTTGTTTGAGTTCATCCAGGCACGGTTACCGGTCGTTGCGAACGAGCAGCTCGAAGAAGTGAGCAGACTGGTGTCGAGTAATGAAATCGGGCGTGTGGGGAGCATGTCCACGCCACGTGAGATGGCCGACACACTTCAGAGCATGCTGTCGGAAAATCTGGATCGCTATAGAAGTTCTCTCGTATCCGCCGCTTCCGCCTTTTCCTGGGAGGCTGTCGAGGATCGCTTTCTGGAGATTGTGGAAGAGGCAATGTGCAGGCCTACGAGGACCAGCTAGCGTTGGGACCAGCTGATCGCCGCAGACAAGTCTATGTTCTCGCTACGATTATTGTAGCGGCATTGCTGGGTGGCATCTATCTCGTTGGTGATCGGCTTACCGGTTCTCCGGTCGAACAACCGGTATTCCCGGGATTGACTCGCTTGGAAGATGCGCCACGGCTTCTCAGGTTCACTGGTGCCAGTTCATCGGATCCTCTTGTAACAAATCAGTATGTGTCCATCGCTCAGTACGATCAGGATCGGTACGTCATAGCAAATTATGCAAACCTTTTACTGCTGAGTAGAGACCAGGCGAATATTTGCCCGCTGAGTCCGGATTGGAGCGGTTTTCCGGCTGAGGAAAGCTCGGTCCCGCATGGCAACGAGACAAGAATTTATAACCCGACAGGTGTCTGGATATCCGATGGCGAACTCTTTGTCGCAAACTACAAGGGCAATAACGTCCTTCGGGCGCGCATTGACATCAAAGAGTGTCAAGTACGGTTTATCGGCGAGTATCGCTCGCAAGACAGCCTGGGTCCAGAGAACGTGGTTGCGGATCAGAGTAGAGACCTCGTAGTTTCCGCGAACTATGATGGAGGAACGGTAACAGCTTTTCGGCTCGACACCGGATCGCCGATCTGGACGACAAAGATCCCACAGGCACACGGCATTGCGTTGGCGCCTGATTCGCTGTTCGTAACGGGTCTGCGCGACAGGAAAATCTTCGAGCTCGATATGCATACTGGTGAAGTTCTCAAGTCAGTGGGCGATCTTGGCTGGGATCCCGCCAGCAAACAGTTTCTCTGGCCGACAGCGATCACCTCGTTGACGAGCGGAACAGTCGCGCTGGCTGACGCGCAGAGCGGGTTTGTCAGCTTTATCAATCCTCGAACACTTGATGTTGATCGCCATATTGGTGGCAATGGGCCATCGCTGAACAGATTCAACTATCCTTACTCCGTTGCGCCTGCGGACGACGGGATGGTCGTTCTATCGACAAACAGAAACCACATTCTTTTCTTCGACCAACTGGGGTCGATCACAGAGGACTTCGTTGTTCGAGAGCAGAGTTGGCCGGACATCGCGCGACTTGCCGCCCCTTTCGGAAAAGGATGGGTCGGTTATGTTGATGAAAGCGGAGAAACGCTGGCTGTTCAGCAGAACAGCTACAAGCTCGGGTTCGGTCACCTTCAGCCAGAGAGCGTGGCCCCGATCCTACGAGTGCCTGACATTTTTACGCTGTTTAACTTCGGACCGTATATCTATCTGCTGCAAGGCAGACAGCTGTCCGAGGATGTTGCCTACTTCTTTTCCTCAAGTTCCACAACCTTGCTTGGGATTGTAAGAGGACAAGGTAAACCTGATTTGCTCCTGCATGAGTCTATTCCTGTTGATACGTGGTTGATCGGTGAAAACCTGGTGTCGTCAACAGGCATTGTTCAGACTGAACGTCGCCTCGTTCAGCTGATGGAGAAAACTGCGAAAAAGTACTACGCGATAATTGATACAGAAGGTTGGATTCCACCGGAAGATCTCTTCAACGTTGGAACTTTCAGAATCGAGGATGTCCCGCTCAACTACGTGGAATTTGAAGATCACCTTGATCGCTTGTTCTCTTCGTCATTTGCGCGGAGGTTTAAGCATACTTACGATCAATGCAACCGTAGATCCTGCGACACTGCGTTGCTGCGAAATGCGGCGTCGTTCTATTATCAAGAAGTAAACGGACAGCTTTATGCGAATCTTGACGAGTATCTCCTGGTGGGCATGCTTTCGGGGCTCGGCGAATGGCCTGCTGCTGATCTTGGGAATGCAGGCGAAGGCTGGCATTTCAGCGGCTGCGATGCTGGACGTTTCTACGATGGCTTTGACACAACCGCGTTAGAGACTGAATCGCTTGCGGACTACGTTTCATCGCCTGATCTGGCGGCTTCGGTCGTATGTTTCGGTGCCCATACCTCAGTGTCAAAGGTCAAAGGTTTGAGGTTCATTTGGCACTCTGCGGACGAGGCAGCTAAACGCGTAGCACTATATGGTCTGGATTCAGGAGACGTGGAGGACAGAAAACTGCTGGGTTCTTACGAGCTGACGACCGCTTCGGAAGGAGGTTACGCCTCATCTCGGATTCTTTTTGAGGATGAGCTGAAATTCGATACCTATCGTCTCGAGGTTGAGGAAGGTGGAAGACAGAACCGTTTACTACTTCGGGCGATCATCCCAGTCGCATCGCTTGATCTGGAAAACATGGATGAGTTTGAGCGATTGGTCTCGGAAATCCACAAGTCGCAGAAATACGGTGCGGGGGTCAGCAGGCTGCCTGGTGATGTCCCCCGGACACCGGAGGCCGTACGTGAGTACCTGGCTCAGGCGGATTCCGCTCACTGCGGCAACTTCGCTTATCTCTACGTCAGTTCGTTGTCGAGCCGGGTAGATTGGAAGGTGGTTGATCTGGAGACCTATGACGGCCGGACCCACTCCGTTGTGCAACTTAGAGAGAAAGGACACACTCGGACTCTAGATCCAACGCTGGGCGTGGCGTACCGCTGTAGCGTCGACGCGTTGATTTCTGGAACCTGCGGCGGAGAGATAAGGCGCCTGCGCGAGGAAGTCAACCCCGCCCTTCAGATGTTCGAAGGACTAGGATTCTTCTACGGTGCCAGGATCGTTCGCACCTATTCGAATTTCGACGAGCTTTTATCCGGATACGGTCTGAAATAGAAGTTTACAGTCCAGCTCGTTGGCGGTCGTTCCCGCAATCCGCTTGTTGGTCCTTCCAAACTACCTTTTCCGGGTCGGACGGGTCGAATTGTTCCAGATAGCTCGACCATCGTTGCGAGAAAACCGAAAAGACTTCATCTCCTGTCAGTTCAGCCAGTCGTTCCAGAAGGCTTATGTGATAGCGCTGATAGTCCGAACCCATGAACCACGAGAGAGCCTTGCTGGGTAGTGCAACTCTAGCTTCTTTCCAGGTTTCCGTACCGCCGGTTTCGATGTGTCCTCCGCCTAAGGTTATGAACCGATGGTAATTTCCTTCATTTACCGATCGCGTCTGAACTAGTACCTGAGATGCTGCGGCATCGAAAAAAACCAGATGTAGCTGCCATTCTTCGGTGCCGTCGTAGTTCCGCAGCAGCTGCCATTCCGGAAGTTCAAGGTAAAGATAGGTATTCTGGATAGTGCCGCCTTCGACGGGGTCTGATCTTTCGCACGGGCCAAATCGGAAACTCCTCACCGTCCGCCCATCGACCATCTGGGGGATATTCCAGTCGGAACCGGCGATGCGCCACGCACCGACCGCATCGTCGCTGCTACCCACGTCCAGCGCCACGGCTTTCCCTGTGCGCGGATTGACGATGGATATGGAATCGAGTTGAAATCCTTCAGCGGAAAGCTCGTCCAGCGGCTGGATTCGTATGGGAATTTCGAACTTTTTTGGGTTGAGGTCGTACCTGGACCAGTACCCCAGATCGTACTTCCAGAGGTTCCGTTTTAGCGTCTCAGCGCCTTTCAGACCAAGTTGCTCATACTGCTTTACTTTCAGCTTCCGACCGACTTCAATCAGTGCGATCGTGGAGATCATGTGGCCGTTGAGGATATGAGCGCCCGCGTCAATGGGGACTTCCTCGAAGAATGGCGACCCTGACAGGTCGCTCTGAAACCCGCCTTGAGCGATGGGAATGCCAAACGGCACGAGTGCGGCAAGCGCGAACCTTCTGTATCGTTTGTCCTGAGTGTCCTCAAAGGCCGTGAGAAAAGCTCTCGCGACATATGCCTGACCGAATGCCGAGCCCCAGGGTGCGGGAACAAAAACGTCGTTGTAGGCATTGTCGAACTGGTAGTGCCATATCAGGCCTTTTCGTCCTATTGGGACCGCGTTTTTCTCCAGCCAATCGAGCGCGGCGAGTCGAAAAGGATCTTCTATCGGAGTGCCCGACGAAATGGCCAAGCGGGGAAGCCGACCCTGAAAGTTCTCGCGTGTCGCGTAAACAGAGAAAGCGTCCTGGCCTTGCATCGCCTGCATGGCGACTTCGAATACGTTGAAAGCCTCTGCGCCACTTGGAAGGTAAGCTACCATCACACCATCAGCTGAAACGCCGTGCCCTGACATCGGCGTTTGGACCGGCAGTTCGCGCTCCGGAGGTTTTTGATCGAATCTCTGTGTGGGGGTGGCTGCATTGAAAACTCCCGGAGCCATGACGGCTGCGCAGGCGAGGAAGCGGGACAGTAAGAATCTTCTCGTCATGTCGAACCAAGAGCTAAACAGTATCAACCAGTCGACTCAGTAGACTCCGAGCGACCGAACCAGTATGCGATCTTGCCCGGAAGTCTCGGTGAATTCGAACTTGATTCTCCGGGCCCGAACTGGCTGGAAAGCGAAGGTCGAAACATCGGCTTTCCTATGCTCGCTCCCGCTGACTTCCTTGATTAATTTCCACTCTTCACCAATCAGAGCCATCACCTTGTAGCGACTGGCGTAGTCGTCATCCGAATACCAGCGAATTGAAACTCTGTACAGATCGGTTGGATCACTCCATTTAAGTTCTATGGTCTGCGGAAACTTACCGCTCAATCCAGCCAGATACCCGCCGCCGCGGGCTGCGGAGGGACCGTGCTCGCCTTCGAAGAGGTTCTGACCTTCGATGGTCGCGGTGAGGGTATGGTTGAATTCTGCATTGTCTAAAGTCGGATATATGTCTATTCTCTCGACCTTCGAAAAAAAGGAAGGCTTGGCATAGTTCGGTGTTGCTGAAGGATTGTCAGTAAACCAGGGTGATGAAGCCTTTTCCGGATTGCGAAGAAGCTCGCTCCAGTGATCCTCGAAGGCAATCCCATCGCTGGGGACGATCAGAATATCCCGTTCCCCGACTCTCGTTTGAACCATGAGATCGTTGCTGCCGTCATGGGCCCATAGGCCTATGCGAACGGCTGGGAGGTTCTCCAGGAGGAGCAGTCGAGATGTCAGGTAAGATTGCTGACTGCAGTTTGCATCCGCTGCAGAAAGTATCTGTGCCATTTCCAGATTCGCCTTCCCAAGAGGAACGCCGGGACCAATTGCGGACCATTGTCGATGAACCGATGTTGTAACCTGCTGAATTTTCTCGAACATTACTTCTCTGTTTGATGCGTTATCGCATCCGCAGAACAAAACCACGGACGAAACAGTTAAAAAACATAAAATGCCAGCTTTCACGTCTGTCTGGAAACACCAGTAGTTCATTATGTGTGGCTTTACCACAATCGCCGCAGCCAATCTAGAAGCCGAGGAGCTCGCCCAGAGACTATCGTCGATGTCGCAGTCCCTCTCTCATCGGGGTCCAGATGACGACGGGCTCGTTCTCCATACGTCCGGACAGTCGAGTATCGGCCTGGCTCATCGTCGTCTTGCCATCATAGACCCGCAACACGGCCGGCAGCCGATGAGCACGGACGATGGACGACTCTGCGTGATTTTCAATGGAGCTATCTACAATTATCTGGAGCTGCGCAGTGCTCTGGTCTCCAAGGGTCATCCGATCAGGACATATTCGGATACAGAGGTAATTCTCTATGCTTATCGGCAGTGGGGTGACGCCTGTGTCGATCATTTTGTTGGGATGTTCTCATTCCTGATTCTGGACAGAGAAAGAGCCCGGCTTTTCTGTGCACGGGATCGAATCGGGATCAAACCTTTCTATTACTACCATCGGCGAGGGCTGTTTATAGCGGCCTCAGAGATCAAAGCAATCGTGGCTTCCGGATTCGTGAGGGCTGAATCAGACCATGACTCCATCAAGGACTACCTGACGTTTCAGTTCTGTCTCGGCGAGAAAACGCTTTTCCGATCCGTTAGGAAGCTTGAACCTGGATGCACTCTGGTAGTAGACCTCTCTCAGGACATGAGGGTAACCAGCAGCTGCTACTGGGATATTTCGTATGATATCGATTATCACGCAGATGAGTCTTGGTATGCAGACAATCTCGGCAACTTGATCGAAGATGCGATTCGAATACACCTAAGATCGGATGTTCCGCTTGGTGCGCATCTCTCTGGTGGGCTGGATTCCAGTACGGTGGTTTGCCACGCCGCGAAAATGCTTACCGGAGAGCCAGTCAGTACTTTTACCGGAGCGTTCCGCGAAGGGCCCCAGTTTGATGAGACGGAGTATGCCCGTGAGGTAGCGAAGTTCGCCGGCGCGAAGTATCACGAGATCTATATAGATGGATCAGAGTTTGCCGGGATTCTACCGAAGCTGATGTACTACATGGACGAGCCGTTGGCTGGCCCTGGATTGGTACCTCAATACTATGTTTCTAAGCTCGCATCAGAGCACGTCAAGGTGGTGCTTGGCGGACAGGGTGGAGACGAAATATTCATAGGCTACGCGAGGTATCTCGTAGCGTATCTGGAAGCGTGTCTCGCCGGTGCTATCTTTGAAACCGCAGATGAAGGTAGGTACGCGGTTACTCTGGACTCCATCATTCCAAATCTCCCTGTGTTGCAGGCATATAAACCAATGCTGCAGGGCTTCTGGCGAAGGGGTTTGTTCGATGCTTCCGATCGCCGCTATTTCAGCTTGATTGATCGTAGTGAGGGAAACCGGAGTCTTTTTTCTGCAGATGTCTTTGCAGGGGACTACGATCCGTTCCATTCATACCAGGAAATCTTCAACACACCAGATGCGAAGTCATATATCAACAGAATGACGCATTTCGATTTGAAGGGATCACTTCCGGCGCTGCTCCATGTTGAAGATCGCACCAGCATGGCTGTGGGTTTGGAGTCGCGAGTTCCTCTTCTTGACCATCGAATTCTGGAGTTCATGGCTAGAATTCCGCCGAACATCAAATTCTCGGGAGGCCGGATGAAGCATCTGTTCAAGCAGGCGATTCGCAACACAATCCCTGATTCTGTCCTGGAACGGAAAGACAAGATGGGATTTCCGACGCCATTGACAGAATGGACCTCTGGGGTTGCGCGCGAGTTCGTTCATGACACGCTACTGTCGCGACGGGCAAGAGAGCGAGGTCTGTACAACGTAGATGCCATGGAGAGCGCAATTTCTTCTGAAGGCCAGTTTGGCCGGGTGGTTTGGGGATTGCTGTGCCTGGAACTGTGGCATCGTATTTTCGTTGACGGCGAATTGAGCGCTATCTAGTTGCAATGAAAAGAGTCGTCACTCTCATCGGGGCGCGTCCGCAGTTTGTGAAAGCGGCCGTTGTTTCGAAAGCGTTACGCGCTTCCGATCAACTCGTCGAAAAACTTATTCACTCCGGTCAACACTATGACTCGGCGATGTCTGAAGTTTTTTTTAAAGAGCTGAGTATTCCGGAACCTTACGGACATCTCGAGGTGGGTAGCGCGCCTCACGGCGAGCAAACAGGTCGAATTCTGGCTGAATTCGAGAAAGTACTTGTCCAGGAGTCTCCTGACTGGGTCTTGGTTTACGGGGACACGAACACGACTCTTGCCGGAGCTATTGCCGCAGCCAAGCTGCATATTCCGGTTGCTCATATAGAGGCCGGGCTTCGGTCATTCAACAGGCGCATGCCTGAAGAAATTAACAGGATCGTAGCCGACTCGGTGTCAGACCTCCTGTTTGCTCCCACCGATACCGCGGTGGCCCACCTGCGCAAGGAGGGTGTTTCAGAAGACAGAATTCACCTTGTTGGCGATGTCATGTTCGATGTCGTGAGGATTTTCGGAAACCTTGCGACAGAGCAATCCAGCATCCTTCAAAGGCACGCGTTGAATGGTCTTCGGTATACACTTGCAACGATTCATCGAGCGGAGAACACAGACGACGAAACTCGATTGAAGGCAATTGTAAAGGCCCTTGGTGCCATCGCGGCCGAAAGCATGGTAGTTCTCCCTTTGCATCCACGAACAAAAGCTTCGCTGGCTGGTAAGGGGTTACTGGCTGAACTGGAAAAGCACGCTCGCGTTATTCCGCCCGTTGGTTACCTGGATATGCTGGTGCTGGAGCGCCACGCGGCGCTCATCCTGACCGATTCCGGTGGTGTGCAGAAGGAAGCGTATTTTCATGGCGTTCCTTGCGTCACGATTCGTAGCGAGACGGAGTGGGTAGAGCTGGTTGACACCGGCTGGAATCGACTTGCCGATCCGGAAAGCTACGAGGAGATCGTCGATGCAGCAACAGCGGCAATTGGTACCAGGGGTTCGGACCAGAACCTGTATGGCGATGGTCACGCAGCTGAGAAAATCGTTGGGATTCTCGAGTCGAGTTAGACACCGAGTTTCGTCGTAGGGTATGTGCGGAATTTCAGGAGTATGGTCGACACGTCCGTTGGCGCCGATCGATTTGGATTCCGCTTTGCAGGCGATGATACGTTGTCAAACGCTACGTGGACCTGACGCGGAGGGATTGTGGGAAGGGGATTCGATCCGCATTGGGCACAATCGACTTGCAATCATTGATCCGGAAAACCGACTCGCCGATCAGCCTCTGGAAACAAAGCGCTTCGTGCTGTCGTTTAACGGTGAAATTTACAACTACCGTGCGCTGAAAGCTGATCTGAAGGCGCTCGACGTACCGTTTACTACTCAGAGCGACACCGAAGTGTTGCTGAAAGCCATTGACTTCTGGGGGGTGGAAGGGGCGCTAGATCGTGTCAACGGTATATTTGCTTTTGCCGTGTACGACAAGAAGGAGCGATTGCTCTGGATAGTTAGAGACAGACTAGGGGTCAAACCACTTTATTACAGGCACCAGAACGGAGTTTTCTGGTTTGCCTCCAACCCCGCAGCGATCGTGCAGGCCGATCTCAGGGCCAGCTGGCAGCTGGACAGGTCGGCATTGTTCGATTTCTTTGAATTGGGTGCCCCAAACGGTGCCCGGACGCTGTTTAGGCATATCAACAGAGTGCTTCCAGGTGAACTGGTCAGGATCACGCTTGATGGGGCTGTCCGGCGCTCGCGTTACTGGACCCCACAGTTCAGAGACAACTCCGTAGAAGAGTCGATCGAGCGTGCTTGCCGCCTGCAGAGGGAGGCACACGTACCTTCGGCGTTGTTTTTGAGTGGAGGAGTTGATTCCACTGTCATGTCCTGCTTTCTTGATGATCTTGATTTCTTTCATCTTGATTCTCCGGAGAGAAAGTACGCTGAGTACGTTGCTGAAAAGTCCCGAAAGTCATTAGTGGTAAGTGCTTTTTCAAGTTCTCTTGAGTTCGAAGACCTCAACGACAGGTATGTAAAGTTCAGCGGCGAGCCGAGCGGCAGCGCACCGATACCGATGCTGATATCGAAGGCAATGCATTCAAGCGGTTATAAGGTTGCTTTCAGTGCAAACGGTGCAGATGAACTGTTTTTTGGATATCCCCGAACACCCGCACCGGAACTATCGAAAGGCAATCTTCCGTCGAGTGTATTCGAGGTACCGCCAGCCAGTACCCACATGGAGCAGCGCAATCATATTTTTCGAACGCCCGGATGCTTTTTTATTCCCGGCACAAAGGTCGAAGACCGTACCTGGGAAAGAGACCTGGTGACACTCGATAGTGGGTTTCCGGCTTCTGCTCACAACAGATGGTTCGAGCTACAGACGTACGTTGCATTCGATCTCAATGCCACGCTTGACTTCGCAAGCATGGCGTATTCGCTCGAAGTCCGAGTGCCATTTCTTGATCATGAGCTGGTCGAAAGTGCTCTATCGAAGCGCGCGGATGAATTTATTTGCTGTGATTACGGTCGGAAGGCGCCGCTTAAGAAAGTACTGAAAAAGCACGGAATGAGTCCGCTGCTCTGGTATCGACCGAAAATTGGCTTCAGCGTGCCCAGGAAAATACTTCAACGTCGCAGAAAACAGCTCGATCAGGCGCTGTTCAAGCTCGCCGAAGAAGACTATCTGAAGCTCGGACCCGGGTTCAGACGAGGTTCGAGAGACCATCAGTACCTTGCTGCGGCGGCCCATAGTTTTCTCGCGTGGAAGTCCGAATGGATCGATAGCGGAGTTGTATCTCCGTGAAACCAAAAAGCGGCAACAACCTGATCGTAGTCGCAGGTGTCGCAGGAACTGACACCTCGTATTTGGCACATTTCCTGAATCGAGGGCCTGAAACCACGATCGTGAGAAGCCGGTTACTCTGTCATCCCGGTGTCTGGTCTTACGGCTGGCAGAGCAGTCTTCAACGCTTTCTCTGTGGGGAGGCGTTGCCCGGATATCTGAGTTGGGTTGTTCCCAGTAATGACGACTTGCAGTCCGCGAAGTTCATCCGGTTTGACCGGCAGGAACTCGTTGGTCGGCTGATGAATTCCGTCGCGACTCAAACGTTTTCAGATGTGGTTTTACGTCCGGCCTATGCGGATATAGCAAACTTCGTAGACCTCACTCGAGAAAATCTGTATTCGATTGATGCCCTTTTCGGCAGCGAATCGAATTGCCGGGCGGTACTCCTGGTGAATGACTGGAGGAACGCAGCCTGCTCCCTTTCTACCAGCGGTTTGCTGCCGGGTCTATCCGCTAATGCGTGGGTTTTTGATACATCAATCGCGCTCAGTCTACGCGAAAAGTACGCTGAGTCTGGCAGGTTGTTTGTTGTTGATGAACAGCAGCTTTATCTCGATCCTGACCGGATTCAGAATGAACTCTGTGATTTTCTTGATATTGAAAGAACCGCTCGGTCGGTACCCTTACGTCGTGAATCTTTGAAATGGAGCGATATCAACGCCGACCACGTCGATCAATTGGTGGCAGTTGAAACCGCGGTTTCAGAATTCGTTACTCCCGTAGTGCTTGTGACGGGAGAAAAGCTGCATCGCAGATTCCATCTAGAGCTTAAAAATGGACCTACAACCGCTGGTCTACCTGGTACCTTCGTAGAATCGAACCGGTGTCTGTCTGATTATGAGATTTTTTTACTGGGAAGGGCTCACATTCCTGGTTCTAATTTTTCTTGGCTCATTAAGCTGTTGGCGGCGATCTGCGTCTTTGCTGGCGAGGCTGTCCGATTGGCGTGCAATGTGTTGATCAAGGCCTTCATGGGTTGCTGTGGGATCTGGATCTCAGCATCCAAGTTCATAGAGGAGATGATTCGAGCCGGGAAGTGGTCAGCTAAGAGTGGTTTCTCTCTACTCGGTTCGCTACAAGGTTTTCTCTTTCAGTCCAGGCAGTTTATTGAGCGGCACAAACCCTCTTTCCCAGGCCGCCTAGGCTCAATGAGAAACAGATTTGTCGGCGTGGCTTCTCGAAGATCTTATTCGCTCAAGCGACGTCTTGAGACCGAGATCGGGGGCCACGTTCGAGTAAATCTCCCTGAGAACCTGCGCTTTGAACTGATTTGCGTCACGGCTTTTCAAGGACGAAGGGACATTCTGAAGCTTGTGGTGAGAGAGGCACTAAAAGCAAACAATTCCAGAGCACATATAGGGTTCGTGTTGAGCTGCACGACGAATGAAGATTTTCGGTTCGCTCAGGATCTGAGAGAAGAGTATCTGCACGTTGGCATCGTCAAAACGAAGAATCGACCCCTTGGTGAGAAGTGGCAGCGGGCAGTTGATTGTGCGGCTCATGCTGATCCGAGTTATCTGCTCATCACGGGCTCTGATGATGTTGTCTCGGCCGGATACATTCGTGAAAACCTGCGTCTGATGAGAGATCAAAGTCTCGGAGGAATATGCCTGCTCGGCCCAAGAAATTGGTACATGGTTGAGATTAGCTCCGATACTGGTGCCGACGGACCTTTGGTTTGGCGGATCAGCTATAAATCGACTCATCATCCAATGCCGCTAGGTGCAGGACGAATCTACTCTGGGGATTCGCTCAGACACTGGAAGTGGCAGATCTTTGACGAATCCAGGGAGCGCCTTCTGGACGATTTCGGATTCGACCTGGTTCGAAAAGAGGGAGGCGCTGTTTACTCACCCACTCTGGACGATGGCTTCGTGCTGTCGGTGAAAGGTCATTGGAGTTCTTTAAATCCAGCCACCAAGATTCTTTCTGCAGACAGCGTGGTGGCGGTAGAGGTTAACGGATCTGAAAAGGAGTTCCTGATCCGAGAGCTGGGTGAAACCTGGGACGCGATCCTCAACGACGTCAGAGTTCCACACCGAAGTTCGGATGGAGCAGCTTCAGCCTAACTAGGTTTCAAGCGAACGACCTTGGTGCTCGTATGGGCAGGGCCTTGAGTCGATGTTCGACCGCGTGGCTGATATCCGTCAACGTTGTCTATCAGAATATTCTGCAAACCATCGATGTCATTGCCCTCGAGCGTACTTTCCAGCTCGAGGAGCACTCTAAGAAGACTAGACCATGTTGTGACCGCTTCGCGTGCTTGAGAAATCTTGGGATGTCCTGTCGGTATTACTGGTCTGTTGTCAGTTAGCAGCTCTTCATGCAGCTTCTCACCCGGTCTCAAGCCGATGATCTGAATGTCGATATCTCCATCGGGGTGTTCGGGTGTTCTAGGCGTTCTGCCGGACAGGCGTATCATCTTTGTCGCCAGTTCCATGATCGGAACAGGGGCGCCCATGTCGAGAATGTATACATCCCCGCCAGTTCCCATAGAACTCGCCTGAATGACGAGCTGCGCGGCTTCGGACATCGTCATGAAATAGCGCGTGACGCCTCTGTGGGTCACGGTAACCGGTCCACCTTCCTGAATCTGCTTTCTAAATTTGGGTATTACGGAACCCGATGAGCCCAGGACGTTTCCAAAACGTACGATTGTGAATCTGGTTGTCGGGGACTGCGCTTCGGAAGATCGTTCAGCAAACGGGCCGAGTTCCGGTGATGGCTCTGCAGCCAGTGCTTGTAGAATCATCTCAGACAGGCGTTTGCTTGCACCCATCGCGTTGTGAGGCCTTACCGCTTTGTCGGTTGAAATCAGGACAAAGTTTTCTACTCTTGTTTCGATCGCAGAACAAACCGAATAAAGGGTTCCAAATACGTTGTTGCGGATTCCAGCAGCGATGTTTTGTTCAACGATGGAAACATGCTTATAGGCTGCAGTGTGATAGATCGTTTGGACGTCGTAGGTTCGGATAGCGGAGGTGAAGCTGTGCCGATCGAGCACCGATCCCAGAATAGGTACGAGTTCGATATGAATCTTGCGCCTAGATATCTCTTCCCGAAGTTCGTCCTCGATGGAGAACAGATTGAACTCGGAATGCTCGTAAATGACGAGTGATTTTGGATGGAGTGCGATTATCTGACGGCATAGCTCTGATCCTATTGAGCCCCCTCCGCCCGTCACCATAACCGATTTGTTCTTGACGCAACGCTCGAGCAGCTCTGGTATCGGATGCACCACGTCGCGACCCAGAATGTCCTCGACACGTACCTCCTGCAGTTCCATTACGCCTTTTCTTCCAGTCGCGAGATCGAAAATCGATGGCACGGTACGAACGTGTACAGGAAACTGCTCCAAGAACTGCAGGATGTCCTGCCTCGCTACAGGTTGCAGGGAGGGGATCGCGAGAAACACTTCCTGAATATCATGCTTTTTCATCAACCGAGGGAGCTCATCGCGAAGAAAGATACGCACGCCGCCGATCACGCGGCCCTTGAGATTGGGGTTGTCATCAATGAAGGCGAGTGGAAGGATTTCTCGGTCATGTTGAATGCTGTTCAACAGCTGTACACCCGCGCTTCCCGCACCATATATCGCTACTCGTCTTTGACGGTTGCCAGTGTCCGGGGTGATGAGTGACCTCAAGCGCGTGCTTCGTCTGCCCGGAAGAAGGAAGGCTCTTGCGGTAAATCTGCTTCCTCCGACGAGTCCGAAGAGAATGAACCAGTAATTGACGATTAGACTGCGAGGAAGGAGTAAATTACTGCGGGCCCAGTAGATAGCTAGCGCCAGTAGAAGTGCGGAGATTGTTGCAGCAATGAACAGTCTTGTGATGGTGTCTCTATCCATATAGCGCAATACGGCACGATAAAGTCCGCTCAATGCGAAGACAGGTAGCGCAGTGCAGATTGCGACCAGAAAAAGCCAGCCATATTGACGCAGGTCGATCATGTTTTCCGGACCAAGGCGTACCAGGAAGGCGAGCCAAAGAGCCATCGGCACGATACAAACGTCTACGGCCAATACAGTAGTGAGCTTCGCGGGTTTACTCAGATGAATGAGAACCTGGCGCAGTTGCTCAATTCCAGGGCTCAACGTACGGTTCCTTGAAGCCAGTAGAACTTGGCGAGTATACGCTGTCTAAAGAAGATCCGTGTCTCGAAGCGACTGTGATTTCGCTGCTGGGGGCTGGAGATCAATTTACGTAGAATTGGGTTTTGCCCCGTAGTGTGGAGTTTCTCGAATGACAAAATTTCAGATTTGTGGTGTGGTGATATCGGCGGTTCTATTGTGCCAAGCCTGCACCACCAATCCCTACACCGGCGAGCAGGAAGCCTCCAACAAGGCCAAGGGTGCTGCCATCGGTGCAGCTACAGGAGCCGTGGTCGGTGTGCTGACCGGTGGTGACGCCGATGCACGCCGCAGGAACGCCCTGATCGGCGCCGGCGTAGGCGCGCTGGCGGGAACGGCCGTCGGCGCCTACATGGACGCCCAGGAGAACAAGCTCCGGGAGCAGCTCCGCAATACCGGGGTCAGCGTCACCCGGCTCGGCAATGACATCGTGCTCAATATGCCCGGCAATGTGACCTTCGACGTCAACCAATCTGACGTCAAATCGAACTTCTATCCGGTGCTGAACTCCGTGGCCCTTGTACTCAAGGAGTATGACAAGACCCTGATCGACGTGAACGGCCACACCGACAGCACTGGAGCGGTGGAGTACAACATGACGCTGTCCAATCGACGGTCGCAGAGCGTTGCGGACTACCTGGCAAACCAGGGGATCAATCGCAATCGGATCTACACCCAGGGATTCGGCCCTCACTATCCGGTGGCGGACAACGGCACGCCGGAAGGCCGGCAGCTGAACCGACGGGTGGAGCTGATTCTCAAGCCGCTCACTACGAACTGAGGTCCATCAATCAGCCCGGAGGCTGGCCCATTTGGGCTGGCCCCGGGCTATCTCTTTGCGTAAAGTGCGCCCTCGCATCAGACGCACCGTCCAACGCGGCCGGACTCTGATTTTCTTTTTAAATCAGATAGATAAGCTATCGAAGGCGTTCCATGGCAAAGATTCTCGTACTCGGCGGTGACGGCTTCTGCGGCTGGCCGACGAGTCTCCACCTCTCGAATACCGGCCACGACGTGGTCATCGTCGATAACCTGTCGCGGCGCAAGATCGACGTGGAGCTGGAAGTGGAGTCGCTGACCCCCATCCGGCCGCTGTCCCAGCGGGTGGGTGCCTGGGAGGAGCTCACCGGCAGGAAGATCCGCACCGTCAACCTGACCCTCGGTCAGGATTACGATCGGCTGCTGAAGCTCCTGAAGGACGAAGAGCCAGACACCATCATCCACTTCGCCGAGCAACGTGCCGCGCCGTACTCCATGAAGTCTTCCTGGCACAAACGCTACACGGTGAACAACAACCTCAACGCCACCAACGACGTGCTGGCCGCCATCGTCGAGAGCGGTGTGGATGCCCACCTGGTACACCTCGGCACCATGGGTGTCTACGGATACGGGACCGCGGGAATGAAGATTCCGGAGGGATATCTGGACGTGAAGATCGAGACGCCCCAGGGGCTGATCGACCAGGCCATCCTCTATCCGGCGAACCCGGGCTCCATCTATCACATGACCAAGACCCAGGATGCGCTGTTCTTCTTCTACTACAACAAGAACGATCAGCTCCGGATCACGGATCTGCATCAGGGTATCGTCTGGGGCACGCAGACCGATCAGACCCGCCGCGATGAGCGGCTGATCAACCGTTTCGACTACGACGGCGACTACGGTACAGTGCTCAACCGCTTCCTCATGCAGGCGGCCATCCACTACCCGCTGACCGTGCATGGCACCGGCGGGCAGACCCGTGCATTCATTCACATCCAGGACACGGCGAAGTGCGTAGCACTCGCGGTGGACAACCCGCCGCAGAAGGGCGAGCGGGTGAATATTCTCAACCAGATGACGGAAACCCACCGGGTGCGGGATCTGGCGAAGATGATCGCCGATCTCACCGGCGCGGATATCAGCTTCCTGCCCAATCCCCGCAACGAGGCGGACGAAAACGAGCTGCACGTGGTGAACGAACGCTTCCTCGGCCTGGGTCTCGATCCCATCACGCTGGAAGCCGGTCTGCTCGAGGAAGTGACGGAGATCGCGAAGAAATACGCCGACCGCTGCGACCGGAGCAAGATTCCCTGCGTTTCCCAGTGGCGATAGCCACTTCCGGTTGAGAGTGGCGATAGCCACTTCCGGTTAAGAGTGGCGATAGCCACTCAGAGCGACGTGAGGTCCCCGTCCAGTCCTTCCCGCTCGCAGAACGCCTGAAAATCAGTCGCCAGCGTATCGACAGCCTCACCCCCGCCCACCTCGATCTCCATCCGCATGCTGAACACCGGCGTCCCGGTATGCGGCGCGGGCTCGGTATCCGTGGTCAGCTCGCGGATGTTCACACCCCTCGAGCTGAAGAACGCCGTCACCCCGGATACGATCCCCGGATGATCCATGGACTCCACCTTCACCTCGAAGAGCTGGGTGCCCGCCGCCGCCCGACCCGACGTCCGCCGGAACAGATAAACGAACCCATCGTCCTTCGCCTGCTCGGCGAGCTGCGATTCGAGTGCACCCAGCGCCTCCTCCCTTCCGGAGACGCTCATCAGCACCGCGAACTCGCCACCGAGCACGGTCATCCGGCTGTCCTCGATGTTCAGCTCGAGCCCGTGAATCAGCGCCGAAAGTTCGGAAACGATACCGGGCCGGTCCTGGGCCAGGGTCGCGATCACGGCCCTGCTCGAGGTATTGCTCGCCTCTTGCGCGCTCATCAGCGGATCACCTCCCGGAAGTAATCGGCAAGCTCTGCCACGGGTAGTCGCTTCTGCGCCATCGTGTCCCGGTCGCGGACGGTAACGGTGTCGTCGTCCTCGATGGTCTGAAAGTCCACGGTGATGCAGATGGGTGTGCCCACCTCGTCGTGGCGGCGGTAGCCCTTGCCGATATTGCCCGTGTCCTCGTAGAGCACCCGGCCGAGACCCAGCGCCTGCAGGTCGCGCTTGATGCCTTTCGCCTTCTCCACGATGCCGTCGTGGTTGCGCTTCAGCGGCAGCACGGCGGCCTTGATCGGCGCCAGGTGTGGCCTGAACGCGAGCACCGTACGGGTCTTGCCGTCTTCCAGGGTCTCCACCCGGTAAGCCTCGTTGAGCACGGCGAGCACGCCCCGGTCGACGCCGGCGGAAGGCTCGATCACGTAGGGGACCACCCACTCGTTGGTGTCCGCGTCGCGGATGGCGAGCTTGGTGTTGGAGTCGCGGTTCTCGTTCACCTTGGCGTGCAGGTTGAACTCACCCTGGGCCTTGGTGTGGGAGCCGAGGTCGAAGTCCGTGCGGTTGGCGATGCCTTCCAGCTCCTCCAGGCCGTGGGGGAACTTGTACATCACGTCGAAGGTGGCCTTCGAGTAGTGGGCGAGCTCGTCGGCGGGCACGTTGTAGAGCTGCAGGGCGTTGCGCTCCACGCCCTGTTCCGCCCACCAGTCGAGGCGGGCTTCCACCCACTGCTGGTGCCAGGCCTCGTCCTCGCCGGGGCGGACGAAGAATTCGAGCTCCATCTGCTCGAACTCCCGCACCCGGAAAATGAAGTTGCGCGGGGTGATCTCGTTACGGAATGCCTTGCCGATCTGGGCGATGCCGAAGGGCAGCTTGCGGGAGGTGGCGTCCAGCACGTGGCGGAAGTTGGTGAAGATACCCTGGGCGGTCTCGGGCCGGAGGTAGGCGAAGCTCGCGCCGTCGTCCACCGGACCCACTGTGGTCTTGAACATCAGGTTGAACGGCCGTGGGTCCGTGAGGTCGTTCGAGCCGCAGTTGGGGCAGGTGTTGTCTTCCAGATGGTCGGCGCGATGGCGTGCCTTGCACTTCCGGCAGTCCACCAGCGGGTCCGAGAAGGTCTCCTCGTGGCCAGAGTGACGGAGCGTGAGCGGGTTGGTGAGGATGGCCGAATCGAGGCCTTCCACGTCGTCACGTTCGTAGACCATGGCCCGCCACCAGGCGTTCTTCAGGTTGTTCTTGAGCTCGACCCCGAGCGGGCCGTAGTCGTAGATGCCCTGCAGGCCGCCGTAGATGTCGGAGGATTGAAAGATGAATCCACGCCGCTTGCACAGGGCGACGAGCTCTTCCATGGACGATGCAGGCACCTGAATTTCCTGAAGTTTCGCAAGGCCGCGAACTATACCGAATCTGGCCGGAAAACGCGCTGTGCCGGGCTCTGGCGGGGTTTGTAAACGGCCGGATACAACCTTCACATGGCGGACACACAGTGCGCACAAGGGGCGGGCACGCCGGGAGGGGGTCTGTGGTGCAATGTGGGCCATGCGCAGGAACGACCCGACAGACACCAGGAGAAGCTACTTCCGCAGCGGAAACCGGATTTTTTCCCTGAACGGCCAGTGGTTCTTCGCCACCCGGGAAGGCGAGGTCGGGCCGTTTCGCAGCCGCGAGGTGGCGACCAAGGAAGCGACGCGCTACGTCCGGGAGCGCCACGACCTGGAACGATTCCAGAGGGCGCGGGAGCTGGAACGCGGCAATCTCCGTTCCCACACCCTGTCCATCGTGCCGAAGGACGACGAGCCGGCGCCCACCCTGGACGAGCTGATGCTCATGGAGCATCACCGCTGATTCCCCGGTCCTCGGGCCTGCGGCCGTGGACCCTTCCACTCTCGAGCGTGCTTCTGTAGCGTGTACCTTCTACTTGAGAGAGAAGGTGGACCGCCATGGCTTCGGGAAACGGGGACACGCCCAAATTCAAGATGAAGCTCGTACCCGAGGACGACTACATGCATCCGCTCGAGGCAGCGGAGAACTTCAACGAGAGCATGTACTTCAACGTCTTCGACCGGGAACGCGGCATCGGCGGCTGGTTCCGGCTGGCCAACCGGCCGAACGAAGGCCGGGGTGAGATGACCTGCTGCATCTACCTGCCGGACGGCCGCATCGGCTTCATGTTCCGGCGCCCGGAACGGCGCGACAACGAGGCGCTGGATGGCGGCGGCATGACGTTCACCGTCGTCGAGCCCCACAAGAAGCTCACCGTCACCTACCGCGGCAAGCTCTGCCTGCTCAGCAATCCTCAGGAGATGTCCGATCCGGCGGCGGCGTTCAAGAACAACCCCGTGGTCGAGGCACAGATCGACCTGGCGTTCGACGGGGTGTCCCCGATGTTCGGCGGCGAACCCGTCAATCCGGACGGCAGCCCGATTCAGCAGGACGCGGCGGCCTCGTTCGCCCGGGGCCACACCGAGCAGCACACCCGGGGCAAGGGCACCATCCGGGTGGGCGATGAATCCTTTGCCATCGACGGCCTCGGCCTCAGGGACCACTCCTGGGGGCCGCGCTACTGGCAGGCCATCCACTGGTACCGGTGGCTGCCCATGAACTTCAGCGAGGACTTCGCCATGATGGTCTCCATCACCTGCCAGCCGGGCGCCGAGCCGCGCGCCGGCGGCATGGTGCTGAAGGACGGCAAGTACATCACCATCCGCGATGCGAAGATCGAGACGATCTACGACGACAACGACTGCCAGGAGACCTTCAGCGTCTGGGCGAAGACGGACGACGCGGAGTACGACGTCACCGGCAAGGTGATGTCGCTCATCCCGCTGCGCAACCGGCGTCGCTCCCCGGACGGCGAGGAGCTGATGACCCGGATCACCGAAGGCATGACCGAGTACCGGTGCGGAGATCAGGTGGGTTACGGCCTCTCCGAGTACCTGGACCAGATCGTCGACGATGAGCCGGTGGGCAAGAAGGCGGGCTGCTGAGCATGGCGAGCGATCTGTTCAACCTCGAGGGCAAGGTGGCTCTGATCACGGGTTCCAGCAAGGGTATCGGCCGTGCCATCGCCGAGGAAATGGCCCGGCAGGGTGCCAGCGTGGTCATCTCCAGTCGCAAGGGTGACGCCTGCCAGGCCGTTGCCGACGCCATCAACGCGGACTGCAAAGACGGGCCGGGTAGCGCGGTATCGATTCCCGCCCACATCGGCGACAAGGCGGCGCTGGAGCGACTGGTGGCGGACACGCGCGCTCAGCTCGGGAAGATCGACGTCCTGGTCTGCAACGCCGCCGTGAATCCGTACTACGGGTCGATGATGGACATCCCGGACTCGGCGCTCGACAAGGTGCTCGACATCAACATCAAGTCGAACCACTGGCTCTGCCAGATGGTGCTGCCGGAGATGATCGAGCGAAGGGATGGCGCCATCATCATCGTCTCGTCCGTCGGCGGCCTTCGCGGCAGCCGGGACCTGGGAGCGTATGCGATCTCCAAGGCGGCCGATCTGCAGCTGGTGCGTAATCTGGCGGTGGAGCACGGCCCGAGCAACGTGCGGGTGAACGCCATCTCGCCGGGACTGATCCGCACCGACTTCGCCCGGGCGCTGTGGGAGAACCCGGCGATTCTCGAGCGTCGGACGGCCAACGATCCGCTCCGGCGGATCGGCGAGCCGGAAGAAGTGGCGGGCATCGCGGTGTATCTGGCGTCGAGAGCCGGTTCTTTCACGACCGGGCAGAACTTCGTGATCGACGGCGGCTCGACGATCTGAACCGTGTGTTGAATCGGAACGGTCTTACAGGGAGAGAGCAATGACTGAGGCGACAGCAGGCGAAACGGCGGCCAGGTCCTGGTGGGCCCGGGCGACCTTGATCGGATCGGTGGTGGCGCTGACGCTGCTGTTTCTGGGGCCCGTGGGCACGCGTCTCGGCGTCTGGGGGTTTCAGACCGGCCTGCTGCTGCTCGTGCCTGCGGGCGTGCTGCTGGCCGCCATCGGTCTGCTCGTGGGGCTGATCTCGCTCTTCGTGTCGAAGAAGCGCGGCTTCGCGGGCGATCCTCCGCTGCTGCTCACCAGCATCGCCGTCTGCGCTGTGATTCTCGTGACCATGGGCATCCAGTTTCAGAAGGGCACGGCCGTGCCGCCCATCCACAACATCACCACGGACATCGCCGACCCGCCGCAGTTCTCCGCGGTCGTGGCACTCCGTCCCGAGGGGTCCAACCCCCTCGACTACGACGCCGAGGCGCTGGGACCGCAGCAGCAGTCGGCCTATCCGGATGTGCAGACCCTGACGCTCGCCACGCCGGCGCCGCAGACGCTCAATTCCGTGGTCGCCGCACTCGGCGACATGGGCCTCGAGATCGTGGCGGTGGACGAGGACGCGGGCACGGTGGAGGCGACGGACACCACCTTCTGGTTCGGCTTCAAGGACGACATGGTGGTGCGGGTGCGACCGGCACCGGAAGGCAGCATCGTCGATGCGCGCAGCGTCTCCCGGGTGGGCATGTCGGATCTCGGCAAGAATGCCGAGCGGATCATGGAGCTCCTGAACCGGCTGCGCTGACGCCGTGCTGGGTCAGAGCCCGGCCGGAAAGAACCGGCCGGTCAGAACTTCAGCAGCTCAACCGACAGGCTTTCCAGGTCGAGCACACCCACCGCGTTGAACCCCGCCATGTGCCCGGCGCACTCGCCGGGATTGAAGATGAGCTGATTGCCACCCGAGGCGGTGCGGATCTGCTCGTAGCGGTAGAGGTGGGTATGGCCGTGCAGGGCCAGCTCGTGACTGCCGTTCAGGTGGCCGTCGAACTCCAGCGGGTCGTGCACCACGATGATGGAGCGTTCGTGCCAGCTCAGCACGAACGGCGGATCCCGGAAGATGAAACCGTAGGCAGCCACAGCCGCTTCCAGGCTCTCCCGCTCGCCCTCGTCGTTGTTGCCGTACACGCCGTAGAGCGGCATGTCGAGATGGGCGAACACCTCCAGGGTCTTGGCCTGGGTGATGTCGCCGGTATGAATGACCCGCTCGACACCCGACGCGTTGAACAGCTCCACGATCCGGTGGACGTTCCGGAGGTTGTTGTGAGTGTCGCTGACGATGCCGATTTTCATGGTGCGGATATGAAAACGCCGGGCCGATGGCCCGGCGTATCGAGGCGAGCCCGAGGTCAGACCTTCTCGAGGATGTGAATCCCGCAGGCGCTGCCGAGGCCGATCACGTGGGTCATGCCGATCTTGGCGCCGTTCACCTGACGCTTGCCCGCTTCGCCACGCAGGTGTGTGGACACCTCGTAGATGTTGGCAATGCCGGTGGCACCCAGGGGGTGACCCTTGGAGAGTAGACCGCCGGAGACGTTCACCGGACAACGACCGCCGAGCGCTGACTCGCCCTCGTCGATCATCCGACCCGCCTCGCCGTCACCACACAGTCCCAGGTTCTCGTAGTGGAGGATCTCGGCGGTGGCGAAGCAGTCGTGCAGCTCCACCAGGTCGATGTCGTCCGGTCCGAGGCCTGCCATCTCGTAGGCGGCTTTCGCGGCCTTGCGGGTGCAGCTGTTCACGTCCGGCATCACCAGGTCCCGCTCCTGCCACGGGTCGGAGGTGAGCACGGAGGCGCGTACCTTCACGGCGCGCTTCATCAGGCCGAGCTCCTTCGCCTTCTTCTCGGAGGCGATCACCGCGGCGGCAGAACCGTCCACGTTCACCGAGCACATCAGCTTGGTGTTCGGGTAGGAGATCATCTCGGCATTCATGACCACGTCGAGCGGGGTCTCGATCTGGTACATGGCCTTCGGGTTCAGGGTGGAGTGGTGATGGTTCTTCACAGACACCTTGGCGAACTGCGCGAAGGTGGTGCCGTACTTTCGTGAATGCTCCATGCCCGCTTCGGCGAACACGGCCGGCATGGTGCCGGAACCGAGCAGGCCTTCCCGCGGAATGCCGCTGCCGCCGCCGGCGCCGCCGAGCAGGCCCTTGCCCATCTGCTCCACACCGACGCACAGCACCAGGTCGTAGAGGCCTGCCTTCACGGCCGCCCAGCCTTCACGGAAGGCGGTGGCGCCGGTGGCGCAGGCGTTGGAGACGTTGACCACGGGAATCCCGGTCTGGCCAATCTCCTGGAGGATGCGCTGGCCGACCATGCCGCTGGCCTGGCCCAGATTGCCGCAGTAGAGGGCCTGCATGTCCTGAATGGTCAGGCCGCAGTCGTCGAGCGCCATGAGGGCCGCTTCGGCGCCGATGTTGGGAACGGTCCGGTCGGGGAAGCGACCGAACTTGATCATGTCCACACCAACGATGTATGCGTCAGTCATTGTGAATCTCCTAGGATGCGGGTTTGAAGAAGTAGGAAAGATAGGAATTGCCGTCCTTGTCCTTTCGACCGAGGGCGTCTGCAAATACCACTTCGACCGGCATTCCGAATTCGATCTTCTCGGGATCGGGCTCCACGTCGATCAGGTTGCCCTTGATCGCGGTGCCGTCCTCGAGATCCACCACGGCGCTGACGTAGGGCACCTGAATACCCGGGAAGGAACGGTGAACGATGGAGTAGACGTAGAGGCTGCCTTTGTTCGGCAACTTGACGGCGGACATCTGGTCCCTGGCTCCGCACTTGGAGCAGACCGCCCGCTCGCCCAGAAAGGTTGCGCCGCAGGCGCCACACTTGAACCCCTCGAGGTAGGGATCCCCCTTTTCCGGGATTTTCAGGTATGGCACTGCTGGTAATGGTTTCGCGCTCAAATTTTGTCCCCCTGGATCTTAAGTAAAAACTCGGTAACTCAGCCGCCGGAGCATACTATCTGGGCGTCGGGGCCTCAACGTGACGGGCAGTAGACGGCCCTGGCGAATTGGCGCAAGGTGGGAGCCGAGGGGAATAGAGCGGGGGTTTGCGCATGAAGTCGGTGAAAGTCGGCGATTACATGTCTCGGCGGCTGGTGACCTTCAACCGCAATGACAACGTGATCAGCGCCATGGCCGTGCTTCTCGACAAGAAGATTTCCGGTGCGCCGGTCGTGGACCGACACGGCAACCTGGTGGGCATGCTCTCCGAGGTGGACCTCATGGCCATCGTCGTTCAGGACTCCTACTACGATGAATCCGTCGGCATCGTGGCCGACTACATGCACGCCCCCGTGGACACCATCGATCCCGACATGGACATCTACACGCTCGCCGAGAAGTTCCACAAGGAGCACAGGCGACGCTATCCGGTGGTGAAGAACGGTAAGCTGGTGGGGCAGATCTCGCGGCGGGACGTGCTGCGGGCGGCCGAGGATTTCCTTCGTCGTAGCCCGAAGCGCAGCTCGCGGTGAATTCCTGATGAGGTGATTCCAGGTCTCCGGCTGACCGAAGGTACGAGCCGGGGACGCCGCAAGTACATCCCTGTAGGCTCGGCTGCGGCCATCCCTGGCCGCAGACGCCCCGTCTCACACCTTCGGTCAGCCGGAGCCCTCAAGTTCCTTCCAGGATTCACCGCCATCCAACAAAGTGGTGGCGCACTCCGTGCCAACCAGCAATCGACAGTGATCGCGCACCACGCGAAGCACCACATGCCTCAGATCGAGTTCTCAACGATGTGGGAATAGCTCAGCGCTCGATCCACAAAGCGCCGAACTTACTCAGCGTCATTGAGCTACGGGACGCGCCGTACCCACACCACCGCGGATGCGGATGCGCTGCGTTGTGGAATCGGTGAATCGAAGGAAATCGCTGGCAGCGGAATGGTCGTATAGGCGGGGAGCGAGGCACCGATTTTGGAGACCGTTTGCGGCCAGGGACGGCCGCAACCGAGCTCACAGGGATGTGTCGCGGCCCGCCAGGGCCGCGATGCGTGTCGAGAAAATCGGTGCCTCGCACCCCGCCGGGCCCGACGTAAACCGCACTGAAGGAATTGGATCGAAGCGACTTAGAGAGCGCCGCCCGCAGCAGCACGTTCACCACCAGCGGATTCGCCATCCCCAGCGTCGCCTTCATCACCTGCCCGACGAAGAAGCCCAGCACCTTCTCCTTGCCGGCCCTGAACTGAGCCACCTGTGCGGGATTGTCGGCGACGAGCTGGTCGATGATGGCGGCGATCTCGCCGCTGTCGGAGACCTGGGTGAGCCCTTCGCCGGCGATGACGGCATCCACGTCCACGGCCGCACCGGCAGCGCTATCGGACCAGAGCCGGTCGAACAGGCCCTTGGCGATCTTCCCGGAGATGGTGCCGTCCTGGATGCGGGTGATCAGCCGGCCCAGGGTCGCGGCGGGCAGCGGGCAGTCGGCGGGTGTGCGATCGTCGCGGTTCAGGGCGGCGGAGACCTCGCCCATCACCCAGTTGGCGGCCAGCTTGGCATCACCGGCGGCCTCGGCCACCGCCTCGAAGTAGGCGGCCAGGTCCGGGTCCTGGGTGAGCACGGCGGCGTCGTAACCGGACAGTCCGAACTCCGCGTGGTAGCGGGCCACCTTCTCGTCGGGAAGCTCTGGCAGCCCGATGCGGACACTCTCGATGAACGCGGCATCCAGGTGCACGGGCAGCAGATCGGGATCCGGGAAGTAGCGGTAGTCCATGGAGAGCTCCTTGCTGCGCATGGACCGGGTTTCGTTTCTATCGGCGTCGTAGAGGCGGGTTTCCCGGACGATGGTGCCGCCGGCTTCCAGAATCTCGATCTGGCGGCCGATCTCGTGCTCGATGGCGAGCTCCAGGAAGCGGAACGAATTGATGTTCTTGAGCTCCGTGCGCTCCCCCAGCCCGGTCTCGCCCGCGTGGCGCACCGAGACGTTGGCGTCGCAGCGCATGGATCCTTCCGCCATATTGCCGTCGCAGATCTTCAGGTGCCGGACCAGCGCGTGCAGCTTTCGGAAGCAGGCGGCGGCCTCCGCGGCGGAGCGCATGTCCGGCTCCGTGACCACCTCGAGCAGCGGCATGCCGGAGCGGTTCAGGTCGATGCCGGTCTGGCCCGGGAAGGCGTCGTGCACCGACTTGCCCGCATCCTCCTCGAGGTGCGCGCGGGTGATGCGGATGGTCTTCGGCTCACCGCCCTCCACCTGGAAGGTCAGCGTGCCCGGGCCGACGATGGGGTGCTCGAATTGGCTGATCTGGTAGCCCTTCGGCAGGTCCGGATAGAAGTAGTTCTTCCGGTCGAAGATCGAGTAGGCGGGAATCTCGGCGCCGATGGCGAGCCCGAAGCGCACGGCCATGCGCACCACCTCCTCGTTCAGCACCGGCAGCACACCCGGCAGGCCGAGATCCACGGGGCAGGCCTGGGTGTTGGGCGCCGCACCGAAGTCGGTGGCGGCGCCGGAGAAGATCTTGCTGCGGGTGGCCAGCTGGACGTGAATCTCCAGGCCGATGACGGCTTCCCAGGACATCAGTAGCCCTCCGGATGACGGCGGTGCCAGTCCGTGCGGCGCTGGTAGGCCTCGGCCGTGCGCAGGAGCTGCTGCTCGGCGAAGTGAGGGCCGATGAGCTGCATGCCGAGCGGCAGACCGTCGTGGACACCGCAGGGGAGGGACATGGCCGGCAGTCCCGCGAGGCTCGCCGGCACGGTGAAGATGTCCTGCTGGTACATGGCGACGGGATCGCTGGTGAGCTCGCCGCGGCGGAAGGCCACGTCCGGCGTCACCGGCGCGAGAATCAGGTCCACCGATTCGAACGCGGTCAGGAAGTCCTGCTGAATCAGCCGGCGGATCTTCTGGGCCTTCAGGTAGTAGGCGTCGAAATAGCCGACCGAGAGCGCGTAGGTGCCGGTGAGGATGCGCCGTTTCACCTCCGTGCCGAAGCCTTCGCTCCGGGAGCGCTCGTAGAGGTCGTCGAGGGACTGGGGGCTCTCGCAGCGGTGGCCGAAGCGCACGCCGTCGAAGCGGGAGAGGTTCGTGGAGGCTTCGGCGCCGGCGATGATGTAGTACGCGGGAATGGCTGCCGACGAGTGGGGCAGCGACACGGCGCGGAAGCGGAAGCCCGCGGCCTCGAGCTCTCCCCTGGCGGCGTCGATGGCGGCTGCCGGAACGCCCAGATCCGCGAAGTACTCTTCCGGGATGCCGATGGTCAGGCCGTCGACGGGTTCCAGGGGCTGCTCGCGGCAGGCGTCCAGCCAGGGATCGGTGCTGGGGCTCGACGTGGCGTCCTTCGGGTCGAAGCCGGCCATGTGCGGCAGCAGCAGGGCGATGTCGGCGGCGCTTCTGGCCAGCAGCCCACCCTGATCGAGGCTCGAGGCGAAGGCCACCATACCGTAGCGGGAGACCCGGCCGTAGGTGGGCTTGAAGCCGGTGATGCCGCAGAACGCCGCCGGCTGGCGGATGGAGCCGCCGGTGTCCGTACCGGTGGCGGCCGGCGCCAGGTCGGCGGCGACGGCGCAGGCCGACCCGCCCGAGGAGCCGCCGGGCACGCGGTCCGTATCCCAGGGGTTGGCGACGCTGCCGAAATGGCTGTTCTCGTTGGAGGAGCCCATGGCGAACTCGTCCATGTTGGCCTTGCCCAGCGTCACCACGCCGGCGCCACGCAGGCGCTCGACCACCGTGGCGTCGTAGGGTGCCACGAAGTTGTGCAGCATCCCGGAGCCGCAGGTAGTGAGCAGGTCGCGGGTGCAGAAGACGTCCTTGTGGGCGATCGGGATGCCGGTGACGCGGGTGGCACGGCCGGCTGCCCGGGCGTCGTCCGCTTCCTCTGCCTGGGTGAGTGCCTGGTCCTCGTCGAGGGTGATGAAGGCATTGAGCCCGGTATAGGAGTGCGCCCGCTTCAGGTAGTGGCGGGTGAGCTCCTCGCTGCTGATCCGACGTTCCTCGAGCGAGCGGCTGAGATCGGTCAGGGTGGGGAAGGCATCGATGCTCATTCGATGACCCTGGGCACCAGGTAAAGACCGTCCTCGGTGGAGGGCGCGCCGCGCTGGTAGAGCGCGCGATCCACGGCTTCGGTCACCGCGTCCGAGCGCATCCGGGCATGGCTGTCCAGGGGGTGGGCGAGCGGTGCTACGCCTTCCGTGTCGATGCCGGCCATCTGGTCGACCATGGCGATGATCCGGGCGAGATCCCCGGCAACGGCGCCCGCTTCCGCCTCGGTGAGCTTCAGCTTCGCCAGGTTGGAGAGATGGCGGATGTCGATCGGGTTGTTCTCGGTCATCTTAGGCAATGCTCTGCGGGTTTGCTCCCGGAACCATTCGACGGCCAGTGGGACGGACGTCTCAGGCGCACCGGGGCGCAAAGCCTAATCCAATCATCAGTGAAGTTCTAATGAAGTCCCAAGATCTCTATACTGTGCGCCTTCGATCGATTGTTGATCACTCAACAGAGCCCCCAGATGTTCAAGAATATACGCGGGTTGTTCTCCCGGGATCTGTCCATAGATCTGGGAACAGCCAACACGCTGATCTATGTGCGTGATCAGGGCATCGTGCTGAACGAGCCCTCGGTGGTCGCCATCCGGGTTCAAGGCAACCAGAAGACCGTGGCAGCCGTCGGTCTCGACGCCAAACGCATGCTCGGCCGCACCCCCGGCAACATCACCGCCATCCGTCCTCTCAAGGACGGGGTGATCGCCGACTTCCAGGTGACCGAGAAGATGCTCAAGTACTTCATCAACAAGGTCCACGAGAACTCCTTCATCCGGCCGAGCCCGCGTGTGCTGGTCTGTGTGCCGTGCAAGTCCACCGAGGTGGAGCGGCGGGCGATCCGGGAGAGCGCGCTCTCCGCCGGTGCCCGGGACGTGCGTCTGGTGGAGGAGCCCATGGCGGCCGCCATCGGCGCCGGTCTGCCGGTGCAGGAAGCGGTGGGCACCATGGTGGTGGACATCGGCGGTGGCACCACGGAGATCGCCATCATCTCACTGAACGGCGTGGTCTACTCCGACACGGTGCGGGTGGGCGGAGACCGGTTCGACGAGGCCATCGTCGCCTACGTGCGCCGCACCCAGGGCAGCCTGATCGGTGAGGCGACGGCGGAGCGTATCAAGCAGGAGATCGGCGCCGCCTATCCGCAGAAGGAGATCCGCGAAATCGACGTGCGCGGCCGCAACCTGGCGGAAGGGGTGCCGCGCAGCTTCACCCTCAATTCCAACGAGATTCTCGAGGCGCTGCAGGAGCCGCTGTCCATGATCGTGCAGGCGGTGAAGAGCGCGCTCGAGCAGTGCCCGCCCGAGCTCGCCTCGGACATCGCCGAGACGGGCATGGTGCTCACCGGCGGCGGCGCGCTGCTGCGTGATCTGGACGTGCTGCTGGCCGAGGAAACCGGTCTGCCGGTGATCATCGCCGAGGACCCGCTCACCTGTGTCGCCCGGGGTGGCGGCAAGGCTCTCGAGCTCATGGATGCGGCAGGCAATGCCGATCTGCTCTCCACCGAATAGAATGGCGGGGGTTCGATAGAGGGAGCCTCCGCATCAAAGCACTGTTCGTCCGGGAATCTGGCGCAGGCTATCTGCTGGCCGGCCTGGTGCTGGTCTCAGCAGTGCTGGTCACCCTGGACATCACTACCCGCCTCCTCGAACCGGTCCGCAGCACCGTCGGCACCATTGTCAGCCCGCTGCAGCTCATCGCCGAATTCCCCTACCTCATGATGGACCAGGTCGGTGAGGTGGCGTCCACCCACGAGACCCTCCGCGAGCGCAATGCGGAGCTCGAACGGCGCATCCTGGAGCTGACCCAGATCTCCCAGCAGTATCTGTCCATGAAAATGGAAAACGAGCGTCTGCGGGCGCTCCTGGGCAGCCGCGCCCGTCTGCCGGCGGAAGTCATGGTCGCTGAGCTCATCGCCGTGGTGCCGACGCCGAATACCCATCAGGTGATCATCGACAAAGGCACGGACGCCGGTGTCGTGCTCGGCCAGGCGGTGCTCGACGCCAACGGGCTGTTCGGCCAGGTGGTGGAGGTGGACCGCTTCACGAGCCGGGTGATGCTCATCGTGGATCCGAGCCATGCGGTGCCCGTGCAGGTGAATCGCAGCGGCGTGCGCAGTGTTGCCGCGGGCACCGGGGAGCTGGACCGGCTGGTGCTGGAGAACGTGCCGGTGACGGCGGACATTCAGGTCAACGACCTGATGGAGAGCTCGGGGCTGGCCGGACGCTTCCCGCGCGGCTACCCGGTGGGTGTGGTGACGTCGGTGGAGATCGGCGACACGAGCCCCTACGCACAGGTGGACGTGCGGCCGTTGGCGGCGCTCGACCGGTCGCGGCACGTGCTGGTGGTGTTCACGCCCAATCCCCAGGAGCAGATGTTCGACGAGGTGCTCTCGGATCCCACGGAGGCCGAGGAGCTGCCGGGCGATGAGGCGGTGGTGCCGTGAATCCGGCGCAGGGCGGCTGGCTCATCCTGCTGACGCTGATCGGCGCGCTGCTGCTCGCCATCGTCCACCTTCCGGAGACCATGCCTCAGTGGCTCGGCTGGCTGCGGCCCGCCTGGGTGGCCATGGTGGTGTTCTACTGGGTGATGCAGCTGCCGCACCGGCTGGGCCTGGTCACGGTGTGGCTGCTCGGCGTGCTGTTGGACGTGCTCTACGCCGATCCACTCGGTCTGAACGGGGTGGTGCTGGCCTCTGTGACCTACATCGCCTGGCGTTTCTACGAGCGTCTGCGCATGTACTCGGTGGTGCAGCAGGGCGGTGTGGTCTTTCTGCTGGTGCTCGGCGGTGAGCTCGTGCGCCTGCTGGTGCAGGACTTCGCCTGGGACCGGGGCCTGACCTGGGGCGTGATGTTCCCGGCGCTGACAAGCTTCCTCGCCTGGCCGTTCGTCTACCTGCTGCTGTCGAGACTGAAGGTGGCGGTGCGTGTCGAGTAGGCCTGTGCTGCTGGCGTCCGGCTCGCCGCGTCGGGCCGAGCTGCTCTCCCAGATCGGCATTCCGTTCGAGGTGTCCGTGCCGGACGTGGACGAGACGCCGCTCGCCGGCGAGGGTGCCGCCGACTACGTGGAGCGGCTGGCGCGCGCCAAGGCGGCGGCGGTGCCGGCGGCGGGTGGCGTGGTGCTGGCGGCAGACACGGTGGTGGTGCTCGACGGTCGCCTCCTCGGCAAACCCGAAAGCGAGGCGGACGGCGTGCGCATGCTCTGCGACCTGGGTGGCCGGGAGCACGAGGTGCTGACGGCCATCGCCGTCACCGATGGCGATGCGGTGCACGCCGAGGTGGTGCGCACACTCGTGCGCTTCGTGCCGGTGGACGCGGCGCTGGCGCGGGCCTACTGGGCGACGGGAGAAGGGGCGGACAAGGCAGGCGGTTATGGTATTCAGGGCATTGGGGGTATATTGGCGCAAAGCATCACCGGCAGTTACAGCGCGGTCGTTGGCCTGCCCCTGTCCGAGACGGAACGGGCGCTTGCCCGATTCGGTGTGGATACCTGGCGCTATCGCTGACACCGTGGTCACGGCGCTCGTGGCCGCAGCGCAGGCACACAGTCATGGCTGAAGAGTTACTCATCACCGTCAGCGAGTTCGAAACCCGTGTCGCGAAGCTCGCCGGCGGGGCGGTGCAGGAAGTGCATCTGGCCCCCGCCAGCCGCTACAGCCTCACCGGCAATATCTACCTCGGGCGCGTCGAGCGCATCATTCAGGGCATGCAGGCCGCTTTCGTCGACGTGGGCCTCGAACGGCCGGGCTTTCTTCACGTCCGCGATATCGAAGGCCCCCGGCTGATTCAGGCCGAAGGCGAGGAGCCGGGCGCGTCCATGGACATCCGCCAGCTCCTGCACGAGGGTCAGCGGCTCATGGTGCAGGTGGCCAAGGATCCGATCTCCGGCAAGGGCGCCCGTCTCACCACGCAGCTCGCCATCGCCTCCCGCTACATGGTGCTGATGCCGTTCACCGAGCACATCGGCATCTCCCAGCGGATCGAGGACGAGGCGGAGCGGGAACGGCTGCGAACCCTCATCGACGAGGTCCGCCGGGGCCAGGGTATCGGCATGGGGTTCATTGCCCGCACGGCGGCGGATGGGGTGGACCGCGAAGCGGTGGAGCTGGACGTCCGGGTGCTGACCCGCATCTGGGACAAGGTGCTCGAGAAGAAGGTGGGTGCCGAGGCGCCGGCCATCGTCTACGAGGAGCTGCCGCTGCACATCCGCATCGTCCGCGATCTCACCGATCCGGACGTGGCGTGTATCCGCATCGACGATGCGGATACTTACCAGCGGGTGCGCCGGTTCGTCGACGAGTTCGTGCCCGAGTTTTCCAGCCGGATGATGCACTACGACGAGCCGCGGCCGCTGTTCCAGCGATTCGGAGTGGAAGACGAGATCGCCCGCGCGCTGGAGCGGAAGGTCAACCTGAAGAGCGGCGGCCATCTGGTGATCGACCAGACCGAGGCGATGATCACCATCGACGTCAACACGGGCGGGTATCTCGGCAGCAGGAGCCTGGAGGAAACCGTCTTCCGCACCAACCTGGAGGCGGCCGCCATCATCCCCCGTCAGCTCCGGCTGCGGAACCTGGGCGGCATCATCGTCATCGATTTCATCGACATGGAGGACGAGGAGCACAAGCGCCAGGTGCTGCGGACGCTGGAGAAGGCTGCGGAAGCGGACACCACCCGGGTGCGGATCGAGGGATTCTCCTCACTCGGGCTGGTGCAGATGAGCCGCAAGCGCACGCGGGAGAGCCTGATCCAGCAGATCTGCGAGCCCTGTGCGCAGTGCGGCGGCGCCGGTTTCGTGAAAACGCCGGAGAGCACGTGCCTGGAAATCTTCCGCGCGATCGTCGACGACGCCCGGGTGCGCTGCGAAGGACCCCGGCAGGATTACCTGATCCGCTCCACGCCGGAGGTGGTGGATCGGCTGCTGGACGAGGATGCGCCGCAGCTCAAGCGCCTCTCGGAGAAGATCGGGCGCGACATCAGCATCCAGGTGGAGCCGAGCTGCCTGCCCGGCGACTTCGACGTCGTCCTGGTGCAACCCATGCGGCACTCCAACTGACGCGCGCCGGGCAGTTCGGCATGGCCCGGCGCCGCGGCCCGTGGCCCGGAGGTGAATTTCTGGTGGCGCGAAGGTCCAACAGTCCATGAAGCGAGAATTCGTCCACCGTTCGTCCGGGCGGCACGGGAGCTGAACTTGACCCGTCTGGTGCTGCGCCCCCTGTTCGTCTTCCTGACGCTGGCCATGCTGGTGATGGCGTTCTTTCAGGTGAGCGGGCGGCTGCTGTTCTCGTTTCTCGACGACCTGGAAGTCGGCATCAATCAGTGGCTCGCGCCACAGGGCGTGAGCCTGCATGGCCTCGAAGGGGACTGGCGGTTGATCGATCCGGTGATCCGGATCGTGCGGGTGACGCTGCCCGCCGGTGAGCTCAGTGGCGTGGAGGTGGAGATCGACTGGCTGGAGAGCCTGATCCGCAATCGCCCGATCGCCAAGCAGGTCGCACTCGAGGACGGTCGCCTGCTGCTCGAGCGCGGCGCGAACGGCTGGCAGCTGCTCGGCACCCGGGCGGGCGGCCGCTTCGATCCGTTCGACACGCTCTACCACAGCGACCATATCGACGCCGCCCTGACGCTGGGATTCGTCGGTGACGACGGCGAGGCCCGGGAAGCCGACGACCTTCGCCTTCACTACCTGGCGGCAAATCGCGGCGGTCAGCACCGCCATCGCCTGACGCTCGGCAACACGGTCTGTCCCGAGGCCGCCGTCGCGACCCCGCCGGCAGCGGGTGGCACCCCGCCGGCCTGCACGCTGACGCTCGCGCTGGATGAGCAGGAGGCCATGCCGCTGCTCTGGCCGCGACGGTTCGAAGCCCGCGTCTCCGGGGGTGGCATCGACATTCCCGAGCCGCTGCTGGCCGGCAGCGGTGGCCGGGTGGATGCGCTGGAAGGTACCTGGTGGCGCTCGGGGGAAGCTTCCGGAGGGGAGGCCCGGGTGCACCTGGCGGATCTGTCGATGAACGACGACGTGCTGTCCGGCGGGTTCGAGCTCGTCTCGAGGGGCGATGGCGATCTCCATCATCTGGAGCTCCGGGAGCTGACGGTCGCCAACGGCGACGACCGCTGGGAGCTGCCGGATTTCTGGCTGACGCTGGAGGCGGGTGATGAGACCAGCGCGCTGAAGATCTGGACCGATCGTCTGGAGACCGGTCCGGGATTCGAGTTCCTCACCGCGCTGGCGCCACGGGAGTCCGCCGTGTTCCGCTGGCTCAACGGCCTCAACGTCCGGGCCACCGCGCTCAACGTGCATGCCTACGTGCGGTTTCCCGATCTGCTCACCGGCTATCTGGCGACGGTGCGCGACGTATCCCTCGACGGCTACAACGGCGCACCCTGGATACGCGGCGCCGCCGGGGAGCTGCTGGGTGCGAACCGGACCATCCGCCTGTCGCTGAACGCGGACGATCTGGGCGTGCAGTTTCCCGAGGTGTTTCATCAGCGCTGGCACATGGACCACCTGAGCGGTCGTCTGCAGGCCTACGTGTCCGGCGATTACTTCGGTTTCAAGGGGTCCAACCTGCGCGCCATGCTCGGCGGCAGTCATGCGGTCGGCGCCTTCGCGCTGACCCGGCCGCGTGACGACCCCTACCGTGAGCGTCTGAGCCTGCTCATCAGCGTCGACCAGACCACGGTGGCCGAGGCCAAGGAGTATGTCCCCTACCGGCTGCCGGAGGGGCTGCCGGAGTGGCTGGATGCCGGGCCGAGGGCCGGCAACCTCTTCGACGTGCTGTTTGCCTACCAGGGACAGATCCACACCCGGCCTTTCGAGCTGGCACGGCGGGTGGCGTTCTCCGCCCGCATCGAGGAAGGGTACGTTCAGTATCATCCGGACTGGCCGGCGGTCTCGGCGCTGGCCGGACGGATCGGCGTCGGCGGCAGCGACGTCCGCATCGCGGTGGACGCAGGCATCAGCCAGACGAACAGCAACCTGGCGGGCAGCCGCATCCGGCTGACGGACAATGCCACCTATGCGGACATCGACCTCAAGTCGGACACCACGGTGGCGGACGCGCTGTCGTTCATCCGCGAGACGCCGCTGATCAACTGGATGGGTTTCGTGCTGCCCGACTGGTCCGGCGACGGGCCGCTGACCATGGCCGGCCGGCTCAGGGTGCCGCTGAAGATGGGCGAGGAGCACATCGGGCAGATCGACGCGCTGCAGGTGAATCTTGACATCGACCTGGCGGGCGCGGATCTGGACCTGCCATCCTATGGCGTGTCGCTGGGCGCGCTGCAGGGACGCGTGCACTACGAATATCCCTATGCGGTATCGGCCGCGGACGTGCGCGGGCGGCTGTTCGAGCGGACGGCCATATTCGGTGCCAGCTCGGACGCGGACACGGTGACCTTTCATGTCGACGGCCAGGCACCCTACGAAGACGTGCTGGCACTGCTCGACATCCAGGATCCGGGTGGTATCCAGGGTGGCTTCGATTTCACCGCCGACCTGCATGTGGAGATGGGAGAGGAGGTCACGCGCCTGGACGTGATTTCCGACCTCACCGGCCTGACGCTGGAAGCACCCGGCGAGCTGGCCAAGGCGGCCGACGATGCGGTGCCGTCCGAGCTCACCCTGAGCTTTCTCGACGACTATCAGTCCGTCCGGTTCCGCTACGGCAGCGCCCGCGGCTGGATGCACGTGGACGGCGTGCCGCTCAGGGGCGCCGTCGGGTTCTCGGCCCCGCCGCCGGTGGTGGACGCGGCAGGCGATACGCTGGTGCTCGGTGGTCGGATCGCCGGGTTCAGCCTCGACGAGGTAGTGCCCGACCGGGCGGCCGCCGGCGAACCGCCAGGCGAGCGGGGCTCACTGCCGATCCCGGTGGAGCTCGTCGGCCTGGAAGCCGGTGTCATCGACGTGAACGGCGTGCTGTTCCGCGATGCGCGCCTCGACGGGCGCATCGGCTCGGGGCCGGAGGCGGACGTGAGTGTGACCGTGGACAGTCCGGATCTGCAGGGTCAGGTGCTGGTCCCGTCTGCGGGCCCGCTCGAGCTCGACCTCAAGCTGCTCAGGCTGCCGGCTGCCGAGGCATCGTCCGGCGATGACCCGCTCGATGTCGGCATCATGCAGGAGCTGGTCGACGCGAACGTCAGCGTCGCCCGCTTCCTGGTCGGCGATCTGGATTACGGGCGCTGGGCCTTCGCCCTGCGGCCCGAGGCGGGCGGCGTGGCGCTGCTCGATCTAGACGCGGAGCTTCGCGGTGTGCGCATCGCCTCCGAGCGGTTGTACTGGGACGGCACGAGCAACGAGTCCCATTTTCCGGGCACGCTCACCGCCACCGACCTGGCAGAGGTGCTGCCGCAGTGGGGTTATGCCGCGAGCGTCAGCACCGAGCAGGCGGCCATGGAAGCGGATCTGCGCTGGCGCGGCTCGCCGGCGGCGGTGGACCTGGAACGTCTGGTGGGCACTGCCTCCTTCAAGGCCGACGACGGCCGGTTCCTGGAGGTGACTCAGGGTGCGGACGCGATGAAGATCTTCTCGCTGGTGAACTTCTCCAAGATCGCCAGACGGCTCAACTTCGACTTCTCGGACGTGGTGGGTGAGGGGGTGAGCTTCGATACCCTGACCGCCACCACCGAGTTCCAGGAAGGTACCATGCAGTTTCTCGAACCCATGTCGGTGCAGGGATCGGGTTCGAGCTTCCGGGTGGCGGGCACGGTGGACCTGGTGGAAGGCCGCCTCGACAACGAGATGATCGTGACGCTGCCGGTGACCAAGGGGCTGCCCTGGTATGCCGCCTACGTCGCCCTGGCCAACCCCCTGGCGGGACTCGGCGTGCTGGTGGGCGAGCGGGTGCTGCGCAAGCCGCTGGAGCAGTTCTCCAGCGCCAAGTACGAGGTGAGCGGCACGCTCGAGGATCCGGTGCTGAAGTTCGTCAGCGTCTGGGACACCAGCATGGATCAGCCTGCAACGCTGGAGCCGGCGACGCGGGACATCGTGCCGGCGGCGCCGGAAGGCGTGCCGGCAACACCACCGGGCGAAGGGGACGTGCGTCCGGTGGAAGAAACGACGGCACAGAACACGGGATCGTAACGGGATACACATGACACAAGCGCTTCTGGAAGACGCCCGGCAACGGCTCTGGGTGCCGGCCGGTATCGAGCAACGGGACGTGGACCGGCTGCTCGGCCGCCTCATGGGCCGTGACGTGGACGTGGGCGAGCTCTACTTTCAGTACCAACGTCACGAGAGCTGGGCGCTGGAGGACGGCATCGTCAAGGACGGCGCCTTCAGCGTCGACCAGGGGGTGGGCGTGCGTGCGGTCGCCGGTGAGAAGAGCGGATTCGCCTACGCCGAAGACATCATGCTGCCGTCGCTGACGGCGGCCACCGAGGCGGCCCGCTCCATCACCCGGGCCGGTCAGTCGGGCAGCATGCCCGCGCCGTTCCGGCAGGCGATACCGGCCAGATACTCGAGCGTGGACCCGATCCGCTCCCTCACCGAGGAAGCCAAGGTGGCCGTGCTCGGTCAGGTGGACGTGCTGGCACGTGGCCTGGATCCGAGGGTCCGGGAGGTGAACGTGCGGCTCGCGGCCAGCCACGAGTCCGTTCTGGTGGTGGCCTCGGACGGCACGCTGGCGGCGGACGTTCGGCCGCTGGTGCGGCTGGATGTGTCGGTGATCGTCGAGCAGAACGGGCGTCGGGAACGCGGTTCCGCCGGTGCGGGCGGCCGTTTCGATCTGTCCCGCCTGGTGGGCGACGGCACGCCGGAAAGCCTGGCCCGGGAAGCGGTGCGCACGGCGCTCGTGAACCTGGACGCGGAAGACGCGCCGGCCGGGCCCATGACCGTGGTGCTCGGTCCCGGCTGGCCCGGCGTGCTGCTGCACGAGGCAGTGGGGCACGGTCTGGAAGGGGACTTCAACCGCAAGGGATCGTCCGCGTTCTCCAATCGGGTGGGGGAGCAGGTGGCATCCCCCCTGTGCACGGTGGTGGACGACGGCACCCTGAACGAGCGCCGCGGCTCGCTGACGGTGGACGACGAGGGTACGCCCACCCAGGCGACGGTGCTCATCGAGAACGGCATCCTGAAGGGCTACCTGCAGGACAAACAGAACGCCCGGCTGATGGGGGTGGCGAGCACCGGCAACGGCCGGCGCCAGTCCTATGCGCACGTGCCCATGCCACGCATGACCAACACCTTCATGCAGCCGGGGCCGCACGACCCCGCGGAGATCATTGCCAGCGTCCAGCGGGGCATCTACGCGGTGAACTTCGGCGGCGGGCAGGTGGACATCACCTCCGGGCGGTTCGTGTTCTCCGCCACCGAAGCCTACCGGATCGAGGGCGGTAGGCTGACGCGCCCCATCCGGGGTGCCACGCTCATCGGCAACGGGCCGGAGGTCATGACCCGCATTTCCATGGTGGGCAACGATCTGGCCCTGGATCGGGGAGTGGGCGTGTGCGGCAAGGACGGACAATCCGTACCCGTGGGCGTGGGTCAGCCGAGCCTGAAGATCGACGAGGTGGTGGTCGGCGGCACGAGCACGGGCTGACCTGGCGAGATCGTTGCTGCAGGCTGCTAGGCCTGACCTTCTTCCTCCGCGTCGCGGAGAAATCTGAACAGGGCGCGGGATGCCTTCTTGCGCTGCGCTTCGTCCGCCGCACCGTGGACCCTGCCGATCAGGTGACGCAGCTGCTGCCGGTCGGCGTGGGGGTGGTTGTCCAGGTAGTCCGTCAGCGCTGCGGGTTCCTCGATGAGCCGCTCCCGCCAGCGCTCGAGCTGATGAAACTCGTAGCGGGCCTCCGCGGAATCGCCGTCGAGGCGCGAGAGCGCCTCACGGATCGGCTCCGTGTCGATCCGGCGCATGAGCTTGCCGATGAACTGCAGCTGACGCCGTCGACCCTCATGTGAACGGATCCGCCGGCAGGCGGCGACCGCTTCCGCCAGCGCCTCCGGGAGCGGAATGCCCGCGAGCTGTCCGGCTTCCAGCCCCACGAGGCGGGCCCCGATGCTTTGCAGATCGAGAGCCTCGCGTTTACGCTGCGTCCTCGACACCGTGACCGGGGACTCTGTCTGCCGTGATTCTCGATCCGGATCCGTCATGGGTGATGCCGCTGCCGGGCGGCTGGTGGTCTACAGGCAATCAGGGTAGCGAATAAACACATGGCGAACCAATTGCCCGATCTCAGGGACAGCGAACAGCGTCTGAAGGATCGGGTGGAAGACATTCTCGCCGAGGCCCGCCGTCAGGGTGCGAGTGCGGCCGAGGTCTCCGTCAGTGAGGATGTGGGGCTGTCGGTGACGGTGCGGATGCGCAATCTCGAGTCCGTGGAGTTCAATCACGACCGCGGGTTCGGCATCACCGTCTACTTCGGACATCGCAAAGGCAGCGCCAGCACGTCGGACAGCTCAGCCGAGGCGATCCGTGAGACGGTGCGGGCCGCCGCGAACATCGCCAGGCATACCCAGGAAGACCCCTGTGCGGGGCTCGCCGATGCGGAAAGGATGGCGGGCGATCTGCCGGACCTGGATCTCTACCATCCCTGGTCGCTCGATCCGGAAGCGGCCCAGAACCTGGCGCTGGAGTCCGAGGCTGCGGGGCTCGGCCACGACCCGCGGATCAGGAACTCCGACGGCGCCAGCGTCAGCACCCAGCGGAGCTGTCGCGTCTACGGCAACTCCCACGGTTTCGTCGGCAGCTACATCGGCAGCCGGCACTCCGTCTCCTGTGTGCTCATTGCCGCGGACGATGCAGGCATGCAGCGCGACTACTGGTACACCACGAACCGCAATCCCGATCTGCTGGAAGCAGTGCGCTCCGTGGGGGTCGAGGCAGGCAGGCGGGCGGTGGCGAAGCTGTCTCCCCGGCGTGTGCGCACCGGCGCCTTTCCGGTGGCGTTCTCCGCGCAGACAGCGGGTGGTCTCGCCGGCCACCTGCTCGGTGCCATCAGCGGTGGTGCCCTGTACCGCCGGGCGTCGTTCCTGCCGGACTCGCTCGGCAGCCAGGTGGCGGCCGAACACCTCACCCTGGCCGAGTCGCCGTATCTGCCTGGCGCGCTCGGCAGCGCCGGCTTCGACGGCGAGGGTGTGGCGACCTCGGCGAAGGCCTTCATCGATCGGGGGGTGGTGGCCAGCTACATCCTTTCGAGCTACTCGGGCAAGAAGCTCGATCTGCCCACCACCGGCAATGCCGGCGGTGTGTTCAACCTCACGGTGTCGGGCCGCACGGTGCCGGTGGCCGAGCTCCTCAGGGAGATGGGGACGGGACTGCTGGTCACCGACCTGATGGGCCAGGGGGTGAATGCGGTCACCGGCGACTACTCCCGCGGCGCGACGGGATTCTGGGTCGAGCGGGGAGAGATCGCCTACCCGGTGGACGAGATCACCATCGCCTCCAACCTGAAGGACATGTTCAAGGGCGTGGTCTGCGTGGGTGACGACCCGGACCTCCGGGGTAACATCCGCTCGCCGACGCTGCTCATCGAGCGGATGACCCTGGCCGGAGACTGATCCCCGGGCTCGCCTTCAGGCCTTCAGGCCTTCAGGTCTTCAGGCATAGGCCCAGGTCGCCAGGCCGAGAAAGGTGAAGAATCCCGCCACGTCGGTGACGGTGGTGAGCACCACGCCGCCGGCGATGGCCGGATCGATCTTCATCGCCATCAGGATGCTCGGCAGCAGGCTGCCGGAGATGGCGGCCACCAGCAGGTTGATGATCATGGCGGCAGCGATGACCACGCCGAGCGTCACGTCGCCGAAGGCGATGGCGGCCACCACCGCCACCAGGCCGGCGAGCAGGATGCCGTTCAGGGCCGCCAGCAGAAACTCCCGGTTGAGCAGAAACAGCAGGTTGGCCCGGCCGATCTGCCCCACCGCCAGACCCCGGATCACCAGCGTCAGCGTCTGGGTGCCGGCGATGCCACCCATGCTGGCGACGATGGGCATCAGCACCGCCAGCGCCACCACCTTGGCGATGGTCTCCTCGAACAGGCTGATCACCCAGGCGGCGAGGAAGGCGGTGAGCAGGTTGATGGAGAGCCAGAGAATGCGCCGCGGCGCGGACCGCAGGATGGGGGCGAAGGTGTCGTCCTCGATGTCGAGGCCGGCCGGTGCCAGCACCGCTTCCTCGGCATCCTCGATGATCACGTCCACCACGTCGTCGATGGTGATCCGGCCGATCAGCCGGCCGTTCGCGTCCACCACCGGCGCCGAGACCAGATCCTGCTCGGAGAAGATGCGCGCCACCTCGGTGTCGGGCAGGTCGAAGGGAATGGCCTTCGCCTCGGAGTTCATCACCTCACGAACCGTGACCGTGGGATCGGCGGTGAGCAGCGTGGTGAGCGGCAGGATGCCGACGTACTCGTCGTTGTTGTTGGTGACCACCAGCGTGTCGGTGGTCTCCGGGAGCTCCTTCTTCAGGCGCAGGTAGCGGAGCACGATCTCCACGGAGTGGCGGGGCCGCACCGTGATGGTGTCCGTGTTCATGAGGCCGCCGGCGGTGTCCTCCGGGAACGACAGCACGGCTTCGAGCCTGGTCCGGTCGCTCAGGTCCAGGGAAGCCAGCACCTGGGCGGAAACGGTTTCCGGGAGCTGCTGGAGCAGGTCGGCGAAGTCGTCGGTGTCGAGCTCGGCGCTCGCCGCCACCAGCGCTTCGGTGTTCATGTTCTGCAGGAATTCGGCCTGGACGTCGTCGTGCAGGTACTGCACGACCTGGCCTTGCTCCTCCTCGTCGAGGAGCTCCCAGAGCACGCTGCGGACCTTGGGCGGCGTGGACTCGAGCAGCACGGCCAGCTCGGGCGGACGCATGGATTCCAGCAGGAAACGGGTCTCGTCGACCAGACCGCTGCCGTGCAGCCGGATGGCGCTCTCGATCTGTTCCTGAATCTGCATCTGACATCCCAGCCGGTTGCGCCGACCGGGAAGGGCTCCGGGCACGGCGGCGGCAAGGTTACCAGAACTGAGGTGAGGGACCGTAAGGAGACGGTGGTCGCAGCGCCTACTCGGCTTCGCCGAACCGGTTGGCGAAGAGCCCGGCGACGGCATCCAGCGCCTCCGCCTCGTCGGCGCCTTCGACGCGCAGCGTCAGCCGGGTGCCGATGGGGGCGGCGAGCAGCATCACCGCCATGATGCTCTTGGCGTCCACCGCCTCCGCGCCTCGAGCGAGCGTGATCTGGCTCTCGAAGGTCTTGGCGAGATTCACGAGCTTGCCGGCCGCTCTCGCGTGCAGCCCGAGCCGGTTGACGATGGTGACCTCGGCCTCCTGCACTTAGTGTCCTGGTCCATGAATTACTTGAATGATGACGCGTCCCACGGGTTTCACTAGGCCTCCGTCTCGCGGTGGCGGACCAGCACGTTACCGAAACGGCCCTGGAAGTGGCTGCACAGACGTTCGGCCATGTAGACGCTGCGGTGGCGCCCGCCGGTGCAGCCGATGGCGACCGTCATGTAAGCCCGGTTGTCGGCTTCGAAGCGCGGGATCCAGCGTTCCAGGAATCGCGAGATGTCCTCGAACATCTCGTCCACCTCAGGCTGCGCCGAGAGATACCCGATCACCGGCTCGTCCTTGCCCGTCAGCGGCCGCAGCTCGTCCACCCAGTGCGGATTCGGCAGGCAGCGGATGTCGAAGACCAGGTCCGCGTCCACCGGTACCCCGAACTTGAATCCGAACGACCGGAACAGCACCGAGATGCCGGTCCGGCTCCTGTGCGCGATCTGGCTGCGAACCACCTCCACCAGCTCACTCGAGCGCATGAGCGTGGTGTCGATGGTGAGGTCCGCCAGATCGGAGATGCCGGCGAGCAGGTGTTTCTCGGACTCGATCGCCTGGAGCAGATCGGTGGCATCGTTGGTCAGCGGATGCCGGCGGCGGGTTTCGCTGAACCGCTTGACCAGGGTGCCCGTCAGGGCGTCGAGGTAGATGACCTCGCAGTCCACCTGGGTCCGGTCGATGCCGGCATGAAAGTTGGGAAAGTTCGTGAGGCCGTGGCTCCGGGCGTCGATGCAGACGGCGTAGCTCACCTCCTGGTGGCCGGGCTCGGAGAGAACGTTTTCCACCAGCGAAGGCAGCAGCTCCACCGGAAAGTTGTCTATGCAGTTGAAGCGGGCGTCTTCCAGCGCCCGGAGCGCGGTCGACTTCCCGGAACCGGAGCGACCGCTGATGATGATGAGCTTCATGCCGCCTGACTGGCGAGCAGCCCGGTGAACAGCTCGAAGAGTTCCTCGTCCGAGGCGGCAGCGCGCAGACGCTTGCGGTTGTCCGCGCTGCCGTAGAGGCGCGCCAGGGCGGCCAGGATCTCCAGATGGCCGGAGGTCTCCTCGGGCGGCACGATCAGCACGAACACCAGATCCACGGGAGCGCCGTCGATGGCGTCGTAATCCACCGGTGAGGCCAGCGACAGGCAGGCGGCGTGTATGCGGCTGCACGGGATGCGGCAGTGCGGAATGGCCACACCCTCACCGAGACCGGTGCTGCCGAGGCGTTCGCGGTTCATGAGCTCGTCGAACAGCGCTCGGGCGGGCAGATCGTAGTGCTCGGCTAGCAGGTCGCTGGCGAATTCCAGCAGGCGCTTGCGCGAGTTGGCGCCGATGCCGGATCGGGTGCAGCGCCGGTCGAGAATGCTTCCTATGTCGATCATGCGAGGTGATTCAGCGGCCGTGGAAGCGGTCCTGGTTCTTTTCCTTGTGCTTGAGGACCTGTCGGTCGAGCTTGTCGGTGAGCTTGTCGATGGCGGCATACATGTCGTCGCAGTCCGCATCGGCGAAGAGCTCGGCGCCGCTGATGTGAATGGTCGCTTCTGCTTTCTGTCTGAGCTTCTCGACGGTGAGGATCACGTGGGCATTGGTGATGTGATCGTAGTGCCGTTCGAGTTTCTGGAGCTTGTCCTCGACGTAGGATTTGAGGGCGTCCGTGACGTCGACGTGGTGTCCCGAGATGCTCAGCTGCATGAAGACCTCCTGGTGCTCTGGCGTTGAATGCGGGATGGGCGTGAAGTCGGACGATGCCCGGACCGGCCGTTCATACCAGGCGTTTTCTCTCGTTGGAGGGGGGAATCGCCATGGATTCCCGGTACTTCGCGACCGTTCTTCTTGCCACTTTGATGTTCTGCTTGGCCAGTATTGCTGCGATCTTATTGTCGCTCAATGGTTTTCTGGGGTTCTCGTCAGCAGTAAGCTTGCGGATTAACGCCCTGATGGCCGTGCTGGAGACCTCGCCGCCGCTGGCCGTGGACACATGGCTCGAGAAGAAGTACTTCAGCTCGAAAATACCTCTGGGCGTGTGCATGTACTTGCGGCTCGTGACGCGCGAAATCGTGGATTCGTGCATCGCCACGGCCTCCGCGATGTCGGCCAGCACGAGCGGCTTCATGGCCTCGTCGCCGTACTCGAGAAAGCCGCGCTGGTGCTCGACGATCTTGGTCGCCACCTTCAGCAGGGTCTCGTGCCGGCTCTGCAGGCTCTTCAGGAACCATCGGGCTTCCTGGAGGTTGTCCTTCAGGTAGACGTTGTCCGGGCTGGAGTCCGCCCGCTTGACCATGCCGGCGTAGAACTCGTTGATGCGCAGCTTCGGCGTCGCTTCGGGGTTCAGCTCCACCTGCCAGCGACCGCGGTCCTTGTAGACGATCACGTCCGGGATGATGTACTCCGGTGGTTCGCCGCCGATGCTCGAGCCTGGCCGCGGATTCAGCGACTGGATGAGCGCGACCACGTTCGCGAGTGCCTCTTCGTCCAGCCGGGTGCGTCGCTTCAGGGTGTTGAAGTCCCGGGCAGCGAGCAGCTCCAGATGCTCCGAGACGAGCTCGAGCGCTTCCGCCCGCCAGGGTGTGCCCGCATCCAGGGCCTCGAGCTGGATCCTCAGGCAATCCGCCAGATCGCGGGCGCACACACCCACGGGGTCGAACTGCTGGAGGCGCTTGAGCACCGCGAGCAGCTCGTCTTCCTCCACCAGCGTGTCGGAATCGGCGTCCTCGGACTCGTCCGCGTTCAGGCCGGCGAGCAGATCCGCGACCGACGTGGTGAGCATCCCGTCCGGGTCGACCGCGTCGACGATGGCGGTGGCGATGAGCCGGTCGCGATCGGACATGGGCGTCAGGTTGAGCTGCCAGAGCAGGTGGTCCTTGAGGGTCTCGCCGGCGGTGTTGCGGTCGTCGCCCATCCACTCCGCGTCGTCACCGCTGGTGGTGCCTGCCGGGGTGGCCGGCTCGTAGACGTCCTCCCAGCTCGTATCCACGGGCAGGTCTTCCGGAAACTCGTCGCGGCTCTCCGCGCCAGGTTCCGCATCCGCGTCGTCGCCGCCGGCTTCGGCGGCGCCATAGTCCTCGGCGATCGTGTCGCCGTATGCGCTGTCTTCCCAGTCGTCCGCACCGCCGTCGGAATCGTCCGGCGCCGCGTCGATGCTGTCCGCCTCCTCCGCCGGAGGCTCCTCGATCTCGTTGGGATCGGTGCCCGGCTCTTCCTCGTCGAGCTCGAGCATGGGATTCGACTCCAGCGTCTGCTGGATCTCCTGCTGCAGGTCGAGGGTGGAGAGCTGCAGCAGCCGGATGGCCTGCTGCAGCTGAGGGGTCATGGTCAGCGTCTGGCCGAGCTTGAGAGTGAGCGTCTGCTTCATGAGCGGTGGGCGACCATCAGAGGCTGAAGGCCTCGCCCAGGTAGACGCTCCTGACCTGCTCGTTCTGCAGGATGGCGCCGGGTTTTCCCTCGGCGATGATCTGACCGGCGCTGACGATGTAGGCCCGGTCGCAGATGTCCAGGGTGTCGCGGACATTATGATCGGTGATCAGCACCCCGATCTGGCGACCGGCGAGGTCGCGGATCTCGCTCTTGATGTCTGCCACGGAGATGGGGTCGACACCGGCGAAGGGCTCGTCGAGCAGCATGAAGGCGGGCTCGGTGGCGAGCGCCCGTGCGATCTCGAGCCGGCGGCGCTCACCACCCGACAGGCGCTCGCCAAGGGATTTGCGGACCCCCTGCAGATGGAACTCGTCGAGGAGCTGCTCGAGGTGCTGCCGGCGCTGCTCGCCGGTGAGTTCGCGGCGGAGCTCCAGGATGGCCATGATGTTGTCTTCGGTGGAGAGCTTCCTGAAAACGCTGGCTTCCTGGGGCAGGTAACCGATGCCGGCTCTCGCCCGGATGTGCATCGCGGCGCGGGTCAGCGGTTTGTCGTCAAGCATGATCTCACCGGCATCCGCTCTGAGCAGACCGACGATCATGTAGAACGTGGTGGTCTTGCCGGCACCGTTGGGCCCGAGCAACCCGACGATCTCACCGCTGTCGACGTGGAGGCTCACATTCTCCACCGCGACCTTGTTCCGATACTGCTTGCGCAGATCGCGTGCTGCCAGCGTCGCCATCGGCTACTGAGGCTCGTCGTCCGGCGCCGTCGGCTCGTTCTGGTCCTGGGTGGACGCGGATCTGGTCACGGCCGGCTGCAGGACCATTCTGACGGGCTCTTCGCGCTCGGCGGAGGCGTCCACCCGCCCGGCGACGATGTCGTAGACGATGAGGTCGCCGGTGAGCGTGCTGCCTTCCTGTTCCAGGTTGGCTTCTCCCTTGAGGTCCACGCGCTCGTCCTGGGTGTGATAGATGATGGTCAGCGCGTGGGCGCGCACGGGCTCCTCGCCTGCCTCGATCTGCTGCTGATAGTGCGCCGGCGTGTCCACCGCGGTGATACGCAGTACCTTCTTGCCGTCCTGCAGGTCGATGGTCAGGGTTTCCGCTGTCACCCGGAGGGTCCCCTGATCGACCTGGACGGAGCCGCGATAGATCACGCGGTTGCCGTTCTGGTCGTACTCGACGGAGTCCGCCCGGATGCTGATGGGCTGGTCCGCGTCTTCGGGCAGCGCCATGGCGGTCGTGCCGATGACCAGGGCGGCGGGAAGCAGCCAACCCAGGCGCCGAGCGCCGCTACTTGAACTGGTCCGGCAGGATGACGGTGTGTACACGTTGCGTTTCGTTCGAAAAAAGTTTCAGCAGGCCCTGGTCCAGATCGCCTTCCAGCCCGACGGCGCGGGTGCGGCCGGCATGGGTCGTGATCATAACATCCCGGCTGGTTTCGGCGTATTGGCGCTCAGGAAAGATGGTGATGGACTGGGTCTCGAGCAGATAGTCACGACCGTCCGGAAAACGCTGTCTCATCCGCACGTCGTCTTCGAGCAGCACCTCCTCTTCGCTGCCGCCGCGTGTGGACAGGTTGCGCACGATGCCGCGTGCGGCGGTGACCCGCCAGGGTGGGTCCGGTGTACGGCTGATGGAGAGATCGGGTCTGCTCAGGTACGCCCGGTCGTAAGTCTCGAACTGGTCGATCCGAGGTGCCCGGAGCCGATATCTGAGCTCGCCGGTCTGCTCGAAGCTGGTAATGACCGCATCGCTGATCGTCAGGTCGGGCCCCGAGCTGTCGCCGCCAGGCTCAGGCTGCCGCCTGCTTTCGACCGAGGTGATCGGCTGAAGCTGGTGGGCGATCCCGAGCACGGCGCTGGTGCCGAGGACGATGGCGGCCAGCCGCCAGCCCGACAGCAGCTGGCGGGCCCGACCGGCAGGGGTGTCGGCGGGCGTGTGAGCGGTTCTGTTCTGCGCCTCGGCCACGCGTCAGTATGGCCAGGTACCCCGGGCGCGCAGCAAGAGCTCGACGACCTCGCGGGCGACGCCGTCCCCACCCCGCGTTTCGGTCACGTAGTCGGCCCGTCGCCGCACTTCCGGGTGACCGTTCGGCACCGAGATCGCGAGACCGACCTGATCGAACAGCGGCAGGTCGGGTAGGTCGTCGCCGACGTGTGCTACCTGGGCAACGTTCAGGTGCAGCGAGCGGCTGATCTCGTCGAGGGCCGGGCCCTTGTCCGAGAGCCCCTGCCGGACGTGGTGAATGCCGAGCTCCGCAGCACGACGCGCCACCGCCGGGGACGAGCGGCCGGTGAGCAGGGCGACGTGAATGCCGGCGGCCATGAGCTGCTTGAGCGCGGCGCCATCCTGCACGTGGAATGCCTTGATCTCGTGGCCGTCGTCCGTGTAGATGATGCGACCGTCGGTGAGCACGCCGTCCACGTCGAAGCAGACGAGCTCGATGCCGCGGGCGGCTTCCAGCAGTCGGGGTGGAAAGGTCAAGAGGCGGACGTCCACGTGCCGGCCTGGTTGACCAGCACCAGGTTGTAGCCGCACCAGGCGGCGAGCATGACCAGTCCCTCGAACCGGGTGATGACGGGTCGCGAACCGATGGCGTAGGCGAACAGGGCCAGCAGCAGGGTCAGTGCCAGCATCATGCCGCAGTCCCGCCAGAGCGCGATGAGATCGATCTCGGTGCCGCCGATGAGACCGGGCAGTGGCAGCACGGCCAGAACGTTGAGGATGTTCGAGCCGACGACGTTGCCGATGGCGATGTCCGAGTGACCCTTGACGGCCGCGCCGAGCGTCGCGGCGAGCTCGGGCAGGCTGGTGCCGACCGCGACGATGGTCAGGCCGATGATCAGCTCGCTCACGCCCAGCGCGGCGGCGATCTCCGTGGCCGCCCAGACCAGCACCTGGGCGCTGATCAGCAGCACGAGCAGACCGGTGATCAGCCAGAAGATGGCCTGCCGCCTCGGCATCTGCTGGAGCTCGTCCAGCTCCTCCTGGATGCTCGGAGACACCTCGTCGTCCGCCGTCTGCTGGTTCCTGACGAGTCGCCAGAGGATGAGGCCGAGACCGCAGAGCAGCAGCAGCCCGTCCAGCGGCGAGAGGTAGAGGTCGAACAGCAGTATCAGCGTGAGAAGGGTAGCGCCGAGCAGCCACGGCAGCTCCGCCTTGAGCACGGTCTGCGAGAACGGCAGCGGCGCGACGATCGCGGTGAGTCCGAGCACCAGACCGATGTTGGCGATGTTGGAACCGATGGCGTTGCCCACGGCCAGCAGGCTCGTGCCTTCCCAGGCGGCGGTGGCGGATACCAGGATCTCCGGGGTGGACGTCCCCAGCGAGACCACGGTCAGACCGATCAGCATCTTCGAGACGCCCATGTAGTTGGCCGTGCTCGCAGCACCGGAGAGGAACTTGTCCGCGCTCCAGACCAGCGTGATGAATCCCAGGATCAGGGACAGGATCAGGAACCACATAGGGGAGTCGCGACCGGATTGTCAGTTTGGTAGATCAAGGCCGCACTTTAAGTCGGATAGGCCCATCCCGCCAACCATCTGCGGGTGTGCACGCGTCCGCAGTTTGCGGAGGACGTCCGCAGTTTGCAGCGGGCGTGCGCATTTCCTGCGTCTGTCCCGCAGGCGAATGCGCGTATTCGACGGGAGGGTAATGGTATAGTCGCCGGTTGTTCACGAGGCGACCGGAAGATGTCCGAGGCAGCGGCCAGGGATACGGCACCAGACAACCTCATCGAGATACGGGATCTTGTCTTCAGGCGGGGAAACCGCGTCATTTTCGACGGCCTCAGCATGAACGTGCCGAAAGGCGGGATCACGGCGCTCATGGGACCGAGCGGCTGCGGCAAAACGACGCTGCTGCGGATCATCGGCGGGCAGATCCGCCCGGATGAAGGCTCGGTGCTGGTCCGCGGCGAGGACGTCACCCGGCTGAGGCGGGGAGAGCTCCTGGAGCTGCGCAAGGACATCGGTATGCTGTTCCAGACGTCTGCGCTGTTCACCGACATGAGCGTGTTCGAGAACGTCGCCTTCCCCCTGCGCGAGCATACCCGGCTGCCGGAGGACTCCATCCGCGACCTGGTCCTCATCAAGCTGAACGCCGTGGGTTTGCGTGGTGCCCGGGACCTGATGCCGAGCCAGCTTTCGGGCGGCATGGCGAGGCGCGTGGCGCTGGCCAGGGCCATTGCACTCGATCCCTGCCTGCTGATGTACGACGAGCCGTTCACCGGCCAGGATCCCATCTCCATGGGGGTGGTGGTCACGCTCATCCGACGTCTGAACAATGCCCTCGGTGCGACGAGCCTGCTCGTGTCTCACGACATTCACGAAACCGCCGGCATCTCCGACACGATCTACATCCTCGACCAGGGCAAGGTGGTTGCGGGCGGACACCCCTCCGAGCTCACCAGCCACGCGTCGCCCCGGGTCCGTCAGTTCATCACCGGCTCACCCGACGGGCCGGTACCCTTCCACTACCCGGCAGACGAGCTCGCCTACGACCTCCTGGGAGGCGCGTCGGCATGATCGACTTCGTCCGGACGCTGGGTGATCGGAGCCTGGAGCGCCTCGGGAGCCTCGGCAGGGCCAGCCTCATGTGGCTGGCTGCGGTGTGGGGCCTGCCGCGGCTCGCCGAGGTGCCGCTGCTCATCAAGCAGATCTACAACGTCGGCGTGCTGTCGCTGGTGATCATCGTGATGTCCGCCTTCTCCATCGGCGCGGTCATCGCCCTGCAGTTCTACACGCAGCTCTCCAGATTCGGTGCGGAGGACGCGGTGGGGCTGGGGCTGGCGCTGGTACTGCTCAGGGAACTCGGGCCGGTGGTGACGGGTCTGTTGTTTGCAGGCCGGGCCGGTTCGGCGGTGACCGCGGAGATCGGTCTCATGAAGACGACCGAGCAGCTTTCCAGCATGGAGATGATGGGCGTGGATCCGCTCCGGCGGATCGTGGCGCCGAGGCTCTGGGCCGGCATCATCAGCATGCCGCTGCTCACCGCCATGTTCAACGTGGTGGCGATCTACGGTGGCATGGTGGTGGCCGTGAACTGGCTGGGGTCCGACGTCGGGAACTTCTGGTCGGGCATGCAGGACACGGTGGAGCTCTGGAACGACGTGGGCAAGGGCATGGTCAAGAGCGTGATCTTTGCCGTCGTCGTGACGTGGATCGCGGTGTTCCAGGGGTACGATACCGACCCCACACCGGAAGGTATCGGCTTTGCGACGACCCGCACGGTGGTCATCTCCTCGGTGATGATCCTGGCCCTCGATTTCATACTGACCCTGAGCATGTACGGAGAATTCAAATAATGCGCATGCGGACCGTGGAGATCAGCGTCGGTGCCTTCGTGCTCGCAGGCGCGCTGGCCCTGACGTTCCTGGCGGTGAAGGTGAGCGGTGTCAACCTGACCCGCAGCGCCGATTCCTACATCGTCAAAGCCCGTTTCGACGACGTAGCCGGATTGCGACCCCGCGCCAAGGTGAGCATGGCGGGCGTCACCATCGGGCGGGTGTCGCAGATCGACGTCGACATGGAGTACGGCGAGGCCGTGGTGGCGCTGGAGATCAACGGCAAGCCCGGAAAGCTGTCCATCGATACGGGTGCACAGATCCTGACCGAAGGTATACTCGGCGCCCGCTATGTGAGCCTGCTGCCCGGTGCCGACGAGGACACTCTCGGCGATGGCGATTTTATCGAGGAAACCCAGGGCGCGCTGGTGCTGGAAAACCTGATCGGCGACCTGGTGACCCGGCTTGGTTCGTCCTGAGGACCGACCCTGAAGAGAGACGAGATGACCCCCTTGAATCCTGGATACGGACAGAAAATGCTGAGGACACTTGCGATCGCGCTGGCGGTCGTTGCGGCGTCCGCCTCCGCGCAGATGAACGAGGCGGAACTGCTCGTGGACAGGACCACGGGCGAGGTGCTCGCCCTCATCGACGAGGCGAAGGGCTATGTCGACGAAGACCCGGAACGCTTCTATGTGGCGGTGGAAGCGCTGCTCAATCCCGTCATCGACTTTCCCCGGTTCGCGCGCAGCGTCATGGCGGCCTACTACAAGCGGGCGACACCCGAGCAGCGCGATCGTTTCGCGGAAGGGTTCAAGTGGAGCCTGGTGCGGACCTATGCGCTGGCGCTCACCGAGTTCAACGACGGCGGGGTGACCGTCGTGCCTTCCGACCGGCCGCCGCAACGTCCGGATCGGGCGAGCGTCAAGCAGGAGATCCGTTCCTCGGGCGAGATCTATCCCGTGGTCTACTCCATGAGCCGATCGCAGGACGGCGAGTGGCGGGTGCAGAACATCATCATCAACGGCATCAACATGGGTCTGACCTACCGTAATCAGTTCGCCAGCGCCGTGAACGATCCGAGCTATGGTGGCGACATGGACAGGATCATCGACGGCTGGGTGTCTTCCATCGGCACCATCGACACCGGCTCGGGCGGCGACACGGCCGACGGGAGCGCCTCCGCGGCGGAGCGCGTGTCCGAAGGCGCGGGCTGACGTGGCGAGCCACGAGCTGCCGGCGATCGTCAACTTCGACAACCTGCCGGAACTGCGGAGCGCGGGCGAAGCCTACATCGACGGCATCGATGCGCCCGTGTTCGACCTCGCCCGGCTGACCGTCGCCAGCTCCGCGGTGGTGGCGCTCATGGTGGCCTGGTTCCGTTATGCCCATGCGCATGGCAAGGTGGTCAGCTTCGTCAACGTGCCGGAAGGTGTCATGAACATCGTGGAGGTTTCTGAGCTCACCGAGCTGCTGCCCATCGAGGCGTCCGCAACGGCCCATATCGGTGGCGCGGCGTGAACGAAGCGATCGCGGCGGCCATCCGGGCGCGCATTGCGGACGCGGACGTCGACGTGCTCGTCGACGGCAATCGGGCGCTGATCACCGTGGTGAGCACTGCGTTCGAGAACCTTTCGCGCGTGAAGAAGCAGCAGCTCGTGTACGCCTGCATCGAGGACTACATCAGCGATGGCAGGCTGCATGCGGTGACGATTCGCGCCCTGACGCCGGCGGAATCCGGCGGCTGACGGCGGCCCGCCGTGGACAAGCTGCTCATCACCGGCGGTAAGACCCTTGCCGGCACGCTCAGGGTTTCCGGCGCCAAGAACTCGGCGCTGAAGATTCTGGCCGGCACCCTCTTGACGGGAGAGCCCGTCAGCATCGGCAACGTGCCGCACCTCCACGACGTCACCACCATGATCGAGCTGCTCGGCTCGCTGGGGGCGGATGTGGTGGTGGACGAGAAAATGCGGGTGGAGGTCACCGCGGCCAATCTCCGATCCCAGCGGGCGCCCTACGAGCTGGTGAAAACCATGCGCGCCTCCTTCGTGGTGCTCGGACCGCTGCTCGCCCGCTTCGGGCGGGCGGAAGTCTCGCTGCCGGGCGGGTGCGCCATCGGGGCGCGACCGGTGGATCAGCATCTGAAGGGGCTGGCCGCTCTCGGCGCACGGATAGATCTTGCCGACGGCTACGTGCGCGCGGAGATGGACGGGCGGCTGAAGGGCGCGGACATCACCTTCGACCTGGTGACGGTAGGCGGCACGGAGAACGTGCTCATGGCCGCCACCCTGGCCGAAGGCACCACGCGCATCGCCAATGCCGCCCGGGAGCCGGAGATCGTGGATCTGGCGAATTTCCTCAACGCGATGGGGGCACGGATCAGCGGGCAGGGCACCTCGACGCTGACGGTGGAGGGGGTCGAGCGTCTCTCCGGTTGCCGGTTCGACGTCATGCCGGACCGGGTCGAAGCCGGGACCTACCTCATTGCAGCAGCGGCAACGGGCGGCCGGATCCGGCTCACGGATGCAGCGCCCGGGACGCTGGGTGCGGTGATCGAGCGGCTCGAGCGTTCGGGGGCGGAGATCCGGCATGACGAGACCAGCATCGAGCTCGACATGCACGGCAGACGTCCGCGGGCGGTCGACATCAGAACGGACGTCTATCCCGGGTTCCCCACGGACATGCAGGCGCAGTATCTCGCCATGAACACCATCGCCGACGGCGACAGCCGGGTCACGGAAACCATCTTCGAGAACCGCTTCATGCACGTTCAGGAGCTGAACCGCCTCGGCGCCCGCATCGAGCTGGAGAGCCCCTCGACGGCGCTGGTCCACGGCGTTCCCCGGCTCAAGGCGGCGCCGGTGATGGCGACCGACCTCAGAGCCTCGTTCAGCCTGGTGGTTGCCGCGCTGATGGCCGAAGGCACCACGCTCATCGACCGCATCTACCACATCGATCGTGGCTACGAGACCATCGAGGAAAAGCTCCAGCAGCTCGGCGCCGACGTTCAGCGGGTGCGCTGAGCGGCCTACCAGGGTAGAAACAGGACATGGGACTCACGATTGCACTGAACCGCGGGCGCATCCTCGAGGAATGCCTGCCACTCCTCGCCCGCGCGGGTATCGAACCCTCCGAGAATCCGGAGGAGAGCCGCAAGCTCGTGTTCGAGAGCCGTTCCGGCGGGCACCGGCTGGTGGTGATGCGGGGTTCCGACGTGCCGACCTACGTGGAGTACGGGGCGGCGGACGTCGGCATCACCGGCAAGGACACGATCATGGAGTATGGTCGCGGCACCCACTTCTACGAGCGCCTGGATCTCGGGATCGGCCGCTGCCGGCTCATGACCGCAGCACCCGCGGGCAGCGATCTGGCGCTTGGCGCGGACGCCCGGCGACCGCTCAGGGTCGCCACCAAGTTCGTCAACATCACCCGACAGTATTTCGAGGCGCGGGGCCGGCAGGTGACCATCATCCCGCTCTCCGGTGCGCTCGAGATCGCGCCGCTGATGAACCTTTCGGACTGCATCGTGGACATCGTGGACACCGGCAACACCCTGAAGGCCAACGGTCTGGTGGCGCTGGAAACCATCGCCGATATCTCCGCGCGGGTGATCGTCAACCGGGCGGCCATGAAAACCCGCTTCCCGGAGGTGCAGGCGCTGCTCGCGGTCCTCGGAGCGCCCGGTCATGGCTGAGGCGCCGTCGCCGATCATCAGTCGGGTCCGCACCAGTGACCCGGACTTCGAGGCCAGGCTCGCCGCGCTGCTCGCCTGGGACACCGCCGAGGACAGCACGGTGCTGGAGATCGCCCGCGACGTGATCCGTCGGGTCCGGGCCGAGGGTGATGCGGCGCTGCTGGAGCTGACCTGGCGGTTCGACCGGCTCGATGTCTCGCGCATGGCGGCCACCGTGCTGTCGGCCGACGATTTCCGCTCGGCGTTCGAGCGGATCGGCGACCTGGAACGATCCGCGCTGACGACGGCGGCCGGCAGAATCCGGACCTATCACGAGCACCAGCTCACGGAGTCCTGGAGCTTCACGGACGCGCTCGGCAACCGGCTCGGGCAGCGGGTCACGCCGCTCGAGCGGGTCGGCATCTATGTGCCGGGCGGCCAGGCGGCGTATCCGTCCACGGTGCTGATGACGGCGATCCCGGCCCGGGTGGCGGGGGTGGGCGAGGTGATCATGACCGTGCCTACGCCGGACGGTGCACGTAACGACCTGGTGCTGGCCGCCGCCCACGTGGCCGGGGTGGATCGCGGCTTCACCATTGGTGGTGCTCAGGCCATCGCGGCGCTCGCGCTGGGCACGGAGACCGTGCCGCGGGTGGACAAGATCGTGGGCCCGGGCGGCGTCTTCGTTGCCGCCGCCAAGCGACTGGTTTACGGCGAGGTGGGCATCGACATGGTGGCAGGCCCCAGCGAGGTGCTCATCGTCGCCGACGGCACGACGCCCGTGGACTGGATCGTCTACGACCTGTTCTCGCAGGCGGAGCACGACGAGGCGGCTCAGGCGCTGCTGCTGTGCCCGGATCCCGGGTATCTCGACGCCGTGGCGGAGGCCATGCGCCGGCACCTCACCTCCGCCCCGCGCCGCGACATCATCGCCGCGTCGCTGTCGCGGCGCGGCGCGCTCATCGAGACCCGGAGCATCGCGGAGGCCGTAGCACTTGCCAACCGGGTGGCGCCCGAGCACCTGGAGCTGTGTCTCGCCGATCCGGATCCCTGGGTCGATGAGGTCCGTCACGCAGGCGCCATCTTCGTCGGGGCGCATTCCCCCGAGGTGATGGGAGACTACACGGCGGGCCCGAGTCACGTGCTGCCGACCTACGGCTCGGCCCGTTTCTCTTCGCCGCTCGGGGTCTACGACTTCCAGAAGAAGAGCTCGATCGTTCGCTTGAGCCGCGAGGGCAGCCAGGCGCTGGCCAGAGATTCCGCCGCGCTCGCGCACGGGGAAGGGTTGAGTGCCCATGCCCGGGCGGCGGAGCTCCGGATCGCGGGCATCGACCACAACGACGCCTGAGACCATGACCCCGTTCGGTGCGTTGTCGGGCCGACTGGCAGCGGATAAAGTCGGCGGGATGACTCCAGTAGAAAAGTATCAGCAGCTACTGGCCGATCCGCAGTTTTTCGAAGATCCCGAGCAGCGTCGGGTGGTCGATCTGCTCGAAGCCCTTTTCCAGATCCTCAAGGCGCGGGAAAAACGCAGCCGGGGGCTGTTCGGGCGTTTCGGGCGTCGGCAGCAGGCGCCGGTGACGGGACTGTATCTGTGGGGCGGCGTGGGACGCGGCAAGACCATGCTCATGGACCTGTTCTACGAGTGCCTGCCGCCGAGCGACCGACTGCGGATGCACTTTCACCGGTTCATGCAGCGCGTGCATCGCGAGCTGACGGCGCTTTCCGGCACCAGCGACCCGCTGCGAACGGTGGCCGAGGGGATTGCCGCCGAGACGAGCGTGCTCTGCTTCGACGAGTTCTTCGTCTCCGACATCGGTGACGCCATGATTCTCGGCGAGCTCATCGACAACCTGTTCGCCCGTGGGGTGACGCTGGTGGCCACGAGCAACGTGGAGCCGGATCGTCTCTACGAGAACGGTCTGCAGCGACGGCGCTTCCTGCCGGCGATCGAAGCCCTGAAGAAGCACACGCGCGTGCACTGCCTGGACTCCGAGACGGACTACCGGCTCCGGGTGCTGGAACGGGCCGAGATCTATCATGTGCCCCTCGATGCCGCGGCGGAACGTAGCCTGTCACGGAGCTTCCACGCCCTGGCGCCGGAGCCGCCGGAGCAGAACGTGGCGCTCAGCATCGAGAACCGGACCATCCGCGCACGCATGGTGGCGGAAGACGTCGCCTGGTTCGAGTTCGCCGAGCTCTGCGAAGGACCGCGCAGCCAGAACGACTACATCGAGCTCGCCCGCATCTTTCACGCGGTGCTGATCAGCAACGTCCGCCGTTTCACCACCCGGGACGAAGACGCTGCCCGGCGGTTCATTTCCCTGGTGGACGAGTTCTACGACCACAACGTCAAGCTCATTCTCTCGGCGGATGCCCCGGTGGAGTCGCTCTACGCGGGCGAGCGGCTGCGGTTCGAGTTCGAGCGCACGAAGAGCCGTCTGCTGGAGATGCAGTCGCACGAGTACCTCTCCCGAACCCACCTCGCTTAGCCGGATCGGCCGATCTTCCCGAATAAAACCTATGGAAATCATGGGGTTGCGCGCCCTGTAAGGCCCCGGGGCGGCGATCGGAACCGTGTTGTAATGACCGGTGCGCTCCGCTAACATTCGCGCTCCCAAAAATCCGGCCCGCCCGTGGCCTAATGAACACCGCATGAAGACCGTGAGCACCCGTCCGCAGGACGTCGACCACGCCTGGTACGTCGTGGACGCAGAAAACAAGACGCTCGGCCGCCTGGCCACCGAACTCGCCTCCAGGCTGCGTGGCAAGCACAAGCCGGAATACACCCCGCACGTGGACACGGGTGACTACATCGTGGTGGTCAACGCCGACAAGGTCCGGGTGACCGGCAACAAATTCGAAGACAAGACCTACTACCGGCACAGCGGATACCCGGGCGGCATCAAGTCGATGAGCTTCAAGGACATGCAGAACAGGCATCCCGAGAGGATCATCGAGATTGCCGTGCGGGGCATGCTGCCGAAGAACCCGCTCGGACGGGCGATGCTCAAGAAATTGAAGGTTTATGCGGGGGCCGAGCATCCGCACACCGCCCAGCAACCGCAACCCCTGGAGCTTTGAGGGCTATGCAGAACTACGGAACCGGACGACGCAAGACTTCCGCAGCACGGGTATTCATCACCCCGGGCAGCGGCAACATCCAGGTGAACAATCATCCGCTCGACACGTACTTCGGCCGCGAAACGGCACGGATGATCGTCCGCCAGGCGCTTCAGGTCGTGGACATGATCGACAAGGTGGACGTCAAGGTAACCGTTCGCGGCGGTGGCAACTCCGGCCAGGCCGGTGCGATCCGTCACGGCATCGCCCGGGCACTGGTCGAGCAGGACGAGAGTCTGCGCGTGCCGTTGCGCCGAGCCGGGTTCCTGACCCGCGACGCGCGTGCGGTCGAACGGAAAAAGGTGGGCTTGAGGAAGGCGCGTAAGCGTCCGCAGTACTCCAAGCGCTGATCGAACTTCCTGCAACCGGCCGCATGCCAGTAGTGGCACCCCGTAAGGAGAGGAGCGGGGGCGGCCGGAGGAATCCTGCTTCGGATTCCGAATGGGGATGGCGCGAAAAAAAGTCCCGAAAAACATGGCCGTCGGCGGATCCGGAGAGCCGGGTCGGCGCGCCGGCTATGTTAAACTACGGCGATTTCTAAATTGCGGGAGCAACAAGCTGTGAGCAGCAGCGATCCAGACGGCGGCAAGGGGTCTCCCGAACCGGCCAGCATCGACAAATCCGGTTTCAATAAACAGCGACGTTACTTCCTCATCGGCGCCACCGCTGCGGTAGGCGGCGTCGGGGTCGTCGGTGCGGCAGTCCCCTTCGTTGCGTCCTGGATGCCGAGCGCCAAAGCGCGTGCGCTGGGTGCGCCCATCACCATCGACATCTCCAAGCTGCAACCCGGCGAGATGCTCGGCCCGGTGCCGGCATGGCGCGGTCAGCCGGTCTTCGTCCTCGACAGGACGCCGGAGGCGATCGGGATCCTCGAGGAGGCCAATCCCGATCTCGCGGACCCGGAGTCGAACAACGTCGATCAGCAGCCCGATTACGCCAGGAACCCGTGGCGTTCGAAGCGCCCCGAGATCGGCGTCTACGTCGGGCTCTGCACCCACCTCGGCTGCTCCCCGAAGTATCACGGTGAGGTCAAACCCGAGCCCTTCGATCCGAACTGGAAGGGCGGCTTCTTCTGCCCCTGTCATGGCTCCCGATTCGACATGGCGGGCCGTGTGGTCAAGGGCGTTCCAGCGCCGGACAATCTGCCGGTGCCGCCATACCGCTTCCTCAGTGACAACATCATTCAGGTTGGCGTAGACGAGGAGACGGCGTGATGGCGGAACAGAACGCAACTCAGGAAGGCAAGATGGCCAGGGCCTGGTTCTCCTTCATCGACTGGGTGGACGAGCGTTTCCCGCTGACGGAGACCTTCGAATACCACATGTCGAAGTACTGGGCGCCGAAGAACTTCAACTTCTGGTACTACTTCGGCGTGCTCTCCATGGTCGTGCTGGTGATCCAGCTCCTGACCGGGATCTGGCTGACGATGAGCTACTCGCCGTCGGATGCCTTCGCGTCCGTCGAGTACATCATGCGTGATGTCGAGTACGGCTGGATGCTGCGTTATCTGCACTCCACGGGCGCCTCGGCGTTCTTCGTGGTGGTCTACCTGCACATGTTCCGCGGGCTCCTGTACGGCTCCTACCGCAAGCCGCGCGAGCTGCTCTGGCTGGTGGGCATGGCGATCTTCGCGGTGCTCATCATCGAGGGCTTCGCGGGTTACCTGCTGCCCTGGGGCAACATGTCGTTCTGGGCAGGACAGGTCATCGTGTCGTTGGTGGGCGCCATTCCGGTGATCGGCCCGGATCTCATGGAGTGGGTGCGTGGTGACTTCCTGATGTCCGACATCACGCTGAACCGGTTCTTTGCGCTGCACGTGATCGCGCTGCCGCTGGTGCTGGTGATGCTGGTGTTCGTGCACATCGTCGCACTTCACCACGTCGGCTCCAACAACCCGGACGGCATCGAGATCAAGAAGAACAAGGATGCGAACGGCATTCCGCTGGATGGCATCCCGTTCCACCCCTACTACACGATCGGCCACGACCTGCCGGCGATCATGATCTTCCTGTTCTTCTTCTTCCTGGTGGTCTTCTTCGCGCCGGAAATGGGCGGATACTTCATCGAAAAGCCCAACTTCGAAGCCGCCAACCCGCTGAAGACGCCGGATCACATCGCGCCGGTGTGGTACTACACACCCTTCTACGCCATGCTCCGCGCGGCGACCTACCCGCTGTTCGGCATTCCGGCCAAGTTCTGGGGATTCGTGGTGATGGCGGGTGCCATCGTGCTGCCGGCGGCGCTGCCCTGGCTCGACCGTTCGCCGGTGAAGTCCATCCGCTACAAGGGCTGGATCTCCAAGGTGATGCTCGGGCTGTTCGTGGTCACCTTCTTCGTGCTCGGCTACCTCGGCACCATCGCTCCTTCACCCGTCGCGACGATGGTCGCGCAGATCGGTACGGCCATCTACTTCGCCTACTTCGTGCTGATGCCCTGGTACACGAGGGTGGAGAAAACGAAGCCCGTCCCGGATCGGGTGACGACGTGAGGGCCGTGGCGATGAACAGCAGCATGGTTGGCATGAAATCGACGAAACGTATTCTGGCGGGCCTCTGTCTGGCGGCATGCCTGCTGCCCGGCGTCCAGGCGCTGGCCCTGAGCGCCACGGACTGGCACATGGAGCCGATGGAGCCGAACCTGCAGGACCTGCCGTCGCTGCAGAACGGCTGGCGTCTGTATGTGAACTACTGTCTGGGTTGCCACTCCCTGCAGTACCAGCGCTACGAGCGCACGGCGGACGACCTCGGCGTGCCGCACGATATCGTGCTGGATCAGCTCATCTTCACCGGCCAGAAGATCGGCGAGCAGATGACGTCTGCCATGCAGCCGGAGCTCGCAAAGCAGTGGTTCGGCGCGCCGCCGCCCGATCTGACCATGGTCGCCCGGACCCGTGGCGAGGAGTGGCTCTACAACTACCTGAAGACCTTCTACGTGGACGAGGCGCGGCCGTTCGGCGTCAACAACAAGGTCTTCCCCAACGTGGGCATGCCCAACGTGCTGGTGGGGCTGCAGGGTGTGCAGCGCTCCGCGTGTATCCAGATGCCGCAGATCGCCGACAACGGTGGTGAGCGCAGGGATCCGCTGACCGGCGCGCCGATCACCGAGGAGAAGTGTGGCCAGCTCGTGGTGGATGAGGGCTCCGGCGTCTACAGCTCCGAAGAGTTCGACCAGGCCATCTACGATATCGTGAATTTCCTCTATTACGTCGGCGAGCCGAGCCGGCTGGAGCGTTATCGGATCGGGGTCTACGTGCTGCTGTTCACGTTCATCCTGTTCGTGTTCACCTATCTCCTGGGCCGCGAGTTCCAGAAGGACGTCAAGCACTGACCAGTACCCGGCTCGATGCCGGGGCACATCCCTACCGGCCGGTATCCGCCGGCCGGTGCGTAACGACCGAATGTCTGAAGGCTAGAAGCATGAGCGTAGTGACAAAACGATCCTCGATGACGCTGTTTTCCGATGCGCGCGATCAGTACTCCCACCGCGTGCGCATGGTGCTGGCGGAAAAGGGCGTGACCTGCGACATCGTTGATGTGGACCCGGCCAACAAGCCGGAGGATCTGGCGGAGATCAATCCCTACAACAGCCTGCCGACGCTGCTGGACCGGGATCTGGTGCTCTACGAAGCCAACGTCATCATGGAGTATCTGGACGAACGTTTCCCGCACCCGCCGCTGCTGCCGGTGTATCCCGTGCAGCGCGCCCTGTCGCGTCTGTGGATCACCCGTGTGGAGCGGGAATGGAGTGGCCGGCTCGATGTGCTCATGGCCGGCAAGGGCCGTGAGACGGTGCTGACCAAGGCGCGCAAGGAGCTCCGGGAGAGCATCATCAGCATCGCCCCGATATTCGCCGAGAAGCCGTTCTTCATGAACGACGAGTTCACGCTGGTCGACTGTTGTGTGGCGCCCATTCTGTGGCGGCTCAAGGAGGTCGACATCACCCTGCCCGAGAAGTCGACCAAGCCGCTGCAGAAATACATGGATCGCATCTTCGTGCGCCAGGGGTTCCGGGCGAGTCTCACCGAGGCCGAGCACGAGATGCGCGAGTAGCTCCCCGGTTCGGATCGTTCGTGCCGGGGAAACCGAAACGCCCATACTTTCTGCGTGCGCTGTATGACTGGATCGTCGACAGCGAGCTGACCCCCTACCTCCTCGTCGCTGCGGATTCGAGCGTGGTGCAGGTCCCCGCGGAGTACGTCAGCGACGGCAAGATCGTCCTCAACGTGGCTCCCCGGGCCGTGCGGGATCTTGACCTCGGCCTCGACTGGGTGACCTTCTCCGGTCGTTTCGGCGGCAGACCGTTTCCGATACGCATTCCACTGGCCAGCGTGCTGGCGATCTATGCGAAGGAGACCGGGGAAGGCATGGTGTTCGAGCCGGAATACCCCACGGGCGGAGACGATCCCGAACCGCCGGAGCAGCCACCGCACCTGAAGGTGGTGAAATAGCCCCCGTTCGTTCTCAGCCCTGATCGAAGGCGCCACGCACCCAGCGGATGCCGGGGTTTTCGGAGCTGCCGGTCACCGCCACCACGTCGAAGCGGCAGGGCAGCCGCTTGAGGTCCGGGCGGGCGAGGAGGAATGCCTTCGCGGCGCGGACGAGACGGCGCCGCTTCGCCGGTGTGACGCTTTCCAGGCCGCCCCCCCAGCGCTCGCTCGCCCGGTAGCGCACCTCCACGAACACCACCCGGCCGGCGTCCCGCATGATCAGGTCCAGCTCGCCGCACTTCCGGCGGAAGTTGCGATCGATGAGCACGAGCCCCCTGGCCTCGAGGTCGGCGCAGACGAGCGTCTCGGCCCAGGCGCCGCGGGCGTCGGCCTCAGAGTCGGGCACCGGCCTCGGCGACCACGCCTCGGGTGGAGATCGTGCCCCAGGCCAGTTCCCGGCTGATGCGTCCATCCGGAAGTCGGCGCAGCAGCCCGCTGCTGCCGAGCAGCGGCAGGTCGCCGAGGGCGCTGCCGAGCTGGATGCGTTCGGTAAGCCGGAAAGCGTCCGATCCCAGGGCGACCAGCGACGCGAACGGATTCCGGTCGAGTGCGAGCGGGGTGGCCATGGACCCGTGGAAGCCGTCGCCGTCCAGGAAGAACGGCAGCTCGCTGACATGAAAGCCACGCAGCTCGTTCAGCCCCTGGCGCGAGCCGCGGGTGACCTGCGAGCCCGCGTAGACGGGCAGGTTCTGGGCGAAGTGAAAGTTCAGCGCCGGCACCAGCGCGTTGGCTTCGCTGTTGCCGATCAGCGCGACCACGGCATCCACGTCTTCGCGGCCACGCGGTGTGAACTCGAGCGGCACGCCGAGGGTCGAGGCAAGCTGGTCCCGTCGGGCCTGGCTCTCGGCCACGTGCATGGCGCTGCCGACGGCCTCGGTGACCGTGCGCAGGTCGGTGAAGGGCTGCACGGTGAGCTGCATCGCCCCGCCGGCCTCGGCCTTCTCGATGAGCGTGTTGCGGGCGCGCAGCGACCAGTCCTCGTAGTTGTGGAAGAGCAGTGCCTGGTGTACGCCGTCTGCCCGCAGCCGGGCGGCGATGGTCAGCGCTTCGTCCTCGATGGCGAGGCCCACCTGCTGCAGTCCGGGTGCCGGGCGCGTGCCGTGATCCAGGTAGTTCAGGACCAAGGTGGGAATCTCCGGATTGAGCTCGTTCAGCGCCACCACGGTGTCCTTCTGCAGCGGCCCGACCAGCAGGTCGACCCTGTCGGAGAGCACACGCTCGTAGATGACGGGGATGGGCTCCGCGGCGGCGTCATAGATGGTGAGGTCCACCCGGCCACCGGCGCCCGCGAGCAGCGTCGTGGCAATGAAACCGTCGCGCACGGCCTCGCCGGCGCGCGCGAGCGGCCCCGACAGCGGGACGACCAGACCGACATGAAATCTCGCGGGCCGATAGGCGGCAATGGCGGCGACCGCATCCGGCGGCAGCACGGAACCGGGATGCCCGGGGTTGCCTGCAATCCACGCCGTGGCCCGCCGCTTCGCGTCCTCCAGGGATTCGGCGGTGACCAGGGCGTGATGAAGATCCTGCCAGGCGGAAAGCACCCGCGATACCGGCCTCGCGGCACCGGAGCCTGCAGACAGGGTGGAGGACGCGTTCAGCCACTGCCAGATGCGCTCGTTCTCGGCCGGATCGTCACCGGCAACCCGGACGAGCTCCGAGAGCGCGCACGGGTAGTCGCCGGTCGCTGCACAGACTTCGCTCTTCAGGCGCGCAGCTTCCGGCGAATCCAGGGCCTTACGCGGAAGGCGTGACAGGATATCCGACGCGAGCGCCGGGTCGCCCTCTGCGAGCGCCAGCCGCGCCGAGACCAGCCGGTAGTCCGCCAGACGCGCGTCGTCGAGCAGACCCGGCTCCACCAGGTCGAAGGCTGCCCGCGCCCCGGCGACGTCTTCCACCGCGAGATACTCCTCTGCGGCATTGAGATACAGGCGCGCCGCCCGGTCTTCGGGCGCGCCCCGGGCCCGGCGCATCAGGTCCGACGCGCTCCTTGCCTCCTCGATGGCGGGTTCCTCGACCGTGCTTTCCGGTGGCGGCGCCGTCGCGCAGCCGACGACGAGGCCGAGCAGGCAGGCAACCTTCACGGCGAGGGCAAGTCGGTGTTTACTGAGCGCTCTGCTGAATCTGCTCATCGTGTCCGGGGTGTCATGTCTGAAACGTCCACACAGAGTCCGGAGCCCGGAGTCCTCTACGTGGTGGCGACGCCCATTGGACACCTGGATGACATCTCACGGCGAGCCGTCGCTGTCCTGGGTGGCGTTGGGACGATCGCCGCGGAGGATACCAGACGCACGCTTTCCCTGTTGAGCGCCCTTGGCCTGCCGAGGCCGAGAATGGTCGCGCTGCACGAGCACAACGAGGCCGACGCGGTCGATCGGGTTCTGGATGACCTCACCGCCGGCACCGCGGTGGCGCTGGTCAGCGACGCGGGCACCCCGCTGCTGTCCGATCCGGGGTTCGTGCTGGTCCGGCGCTGCTTTGACGCGGGCATTCCGGTCCGGCCGGTGCCGGGTCCGAGCGCGGTGTCTGCCGCACTGTCGGTGTGCCCGCTGCCCACCACGGGCTGCCGGTTCGTCGGCTTCCTGCCGGCCCGGGCCGGCGTGAAACGCACCCGGCTGGCCGAGCTGCTCACGGCTGCCGATCCGGTGGTGTTCTTCGAGGCGCCGCACCGGCTGCGGGAAACGCTCATCACCCTGGGCGAGCTGGCGCCCGCCCGGCGGCTGTTTATTGCCCGCGAGATGACCAAGCGTTTCGAAACCTACCTCGCCGGGACCCCGGCGGATCTGGTCGCCCACATGGATCGGGCAGACCAGTGGCGGGGCGAGATCGTCTGCGTGCTGGAGGGTGGAACCACGCCCGCAGCGGCCGAACGGGAACAGGCGCGGGTCATGGGAATTCTGGCCTCGGAGCTGCCGCCCGCCCAGGCGGCGCGGCTCGGCGCGCAGATTCTCGGTGTCAGGAAGTCCGTCCTCTACGGACTTGCCAGCAAGCGGGACAAGGACGGGCAGGCGTGAAGCCGATGCCCGCCGGATGGTCTATAATCCGCCTCGAGCTGGCCAGGCAGTCGCTGGTGGACCCGATTACGCGGGTTCGCGAGAGGAAAGTCCGGGCTCCACAGGACGAGGCGCCAGGTAACCCCTGGGGGGCGTGAGCCCACGGAAAGTGCCACAGAAAGCAAACCGCCTAAGTTGCCTGCCGACGCTTCGCGCCGGTGGGTGAACGGCAAGGGTGAAAGGGTGCGGTAAGAGCGCACCGCGCGCCTGGCAACAGGCGTGGCAGGGTAAACCCCGCCCGGAGCAAGGCCAAATAGGAATCCATCTGGTGTGGTCCGCATCGGATTCGGGTAGGCTGCTGGAGGTGTCTGGTGACGGACGCCCTAGATGAATGACTGCCGCTGCCGGCCTGGCCGGTGGCTACAGAACCCGGCTTATCGGCCAGCTCTTTCTCCCGCTTTTTATTCATGAAAAGCATTAACTCCGGGAATTTAATTCCCAAACGTTCTCATACTTAATGTTGTTTCTAGATATCCCCGACTACTTGAGGTCTTTTAACGAATAAGCCTCGAAAAGCCGCCTAAAAGGTCAAAAAACCCCTTAAAAATCCAAGGTTTATGGCCCCCGTCCAGTTGACACCACTCGAACTCCACCTATAGTGTCGAAAGCTGGGAATTTGTGGGAAAAAGTGGTTTCGGCGGGCGATTTCGGGGCATCCGCAGTGATGCCGGTTAGGGACACCGCCGGGCGGACCAACAGGTCGGCACACGGGGATCATGTTTCGCGGGATCAATTCGGCAACTCTCGATGCCAAGGGGCGGATGGCGCTACCGACACGGTTTCGGGAGACGCTCGTGGTCCTCTCCGAGGGGCGCCTCGTGCTCACCATCGACATGCGCGAGCAGTGTCTGTTGCTGTACCCGCTGCCGGCGTGGGAGGTGGTCCAGAGCAAGCTCGAGGCGCTCTCCAACATCCGCGACGACGCCAGGCGCCTGCAGCGGCTGCTCATCGGCCACGCCACCGACATCGACATGGATGCACAGGGACGGATTCTGGTGCCGCCCATGCTGCGGGAGTTCGCGCAGCTGGAGAAGAAGGTGGTCGTGGTCGGCCAGGGCAACAAGCTCGAGATGTGGAGCGCCGATCTGTGGCAGCAGGGGATGAGCGTGTGGTTGTCCGAGGATTCGAAGGCGGCCATGGATGGGGATCAGTTCACCGGTCTGTCGGTTTGAGCACCGGACACGTCCCGGTACTGTGTGAGGAGACGATCAACCTCGTGATCAGCAACGTCACCGAGACCCGCTCAGGTGCGGGACGTGTCTACGTGGATGCCACGTTCGGACGCGGTGGCCACTGCCTGGCGCTGCTTGCCCGTCTCGACCCCGAAGATCGGGTGATCGCCATCGACCGTGACAAGGCAGCCATAGCGGCGGGTGATGAGATCGCAGAGGCGGAGCCGCGGCTCGAGATGGTGCATGCACGATTCTCCGAGCTCACCGCCGTGCTCCACGACCGCGGGGTCGACTCCGTCGACGGTGTGATCATGGATCTCGGTGTCTCTTCTCCTCAGCTCGACGAGCCCGAACGCGGGTTCAGCTTCCGTGGCGCCGGACCGATCGACATGCGCATGGATCAGTCCAGCGGCGAAACGGCGGGAGAGTGGCTGAACCGGGCAGACGAGGCGGAAATCGCCCGGGTGGTGCGGACCTACGGCGAGGAGCGCTACGCGAAGCGGATCGCCCGCGCCATCGTTCAGGCGCGGCCGCTGGCAACCACGGTGGCGCTGGCCGAGGTGATCCGCGATGCCATCCCCGCGAGAGACCGGTACAAGGGCGGCAGCGATGCGGCCACGCGAACCTTTCAGGCGATCCGCATGCACGTCAACGAGGAGCTCGACGAGGTTGCGGCGGGCATCCGCGCTGCGTTCGGCGTTCTGGCGCCGGGCGGACGGCTGGCGGTGATCAGCTTTCATTCGCTGGAAGACCGGGTCGTGAAGCAGACGTTCCGGGCGCTCTCGAAAGGCCGTGATCTGCCCAGAAACCTTCCGGTGCGTGCCGAGGAGGCGAAGCCCGCCGGCCGCGTGGCCGCAGGACCGGTGCGGGCAGGCGAGCGGGAGCTCGCGGCGAATCCCCGTGCCCGCAGCGCGACGCTGCGGGTGCTGGAGCGGCTCGCTTGAACGCACGGACGTTTCTGGGCTGGCTGCTGGCGCTGGTTTTCCTGGTGGTTTCCGGTATCCAGGTGGCGTTCTCCACGGAATCCGTACGCGAGCGACACAAGACGCTGCAGTCGCTTCAGGCCGAGCTCGATGCGGCGGCGGAGGAGTACAGCCGGCTGCAGATCGAGCTGGCGGCGGTGGCCGCCTATCAGAACGTGGAGCGCACGGCCGAGGACAAGCTCGGCATGTCCTTCCCCGAAGAAGTGCAGAGGGTGGAGCCGTGATGGCCTGGCGGCACTTCGCGCTCGTGAGCTTCTTCGTGCTGGCAGGCATCGGCCTGGTGGTGCGGGTGATCTTCCTGAACGTGACGGAAGGGCAGTTTCTCATCGATCAGGGCGAGCGCCGTTCGGTGAAGGCCCAGCAGATCGCCGCGCACCGGGGCGTGATCTACGATCGTTTCGGCGAGCCGCTGGCGGTGAGCACGCCAGCGGCGGCCATCTATACGAATCCCCGCGAGGGAGCGCTTGCCGATTCGGACCTCTCGACGCTGTGCGAGGCTCTGGAGATGAACTGCCCGCGCCTCAAGTCGCGTCTGGCCGGGCTCGCCAACCGCAACTTCGCCTACATCAGGCGGGGGGTGGCCTGGGAGGACGCGCGGCGCGTGGAGGCGCTCAAGGTGCCCGGCGTCGCTCTGCTGCAGGAGTACCGGCGTTTCTACCCGGCGGGGGAAACCACCGCCCACGTCGTGGGCATCACCGACATCGACGACGTCGGCATCGAAGGCATCGAGCTCGCATTCGACGATCGGCTGCAGGGCGAGCCGGGACGGAAGATCGTGCTCAAGGATCGCCGTGGCAACGTGATCAAGGATCTCGAGCACGCCAGCCCGCCGCAGTTCGGCACCGACCTGACGCTCAGCCTGGACCTGCGTCTGCAGTTCATCGCCTACCGGGAGCTGAAGTCCGCCGTGCAGACGCACAGGGCCAGTGCCGGCTCCATGGTGATGCTCGACGTGGCGACCGGAGAGATTCTGGCGCTGGTGAATCAGCCGTCCTACAACCCGAACGATACGGTCGAGGACGCCCGGTCGATGCGCAACCGCGCCGTGACCGATCTCTACGAGCCCGGTTCGACGATGAAGCCGTTCACCGCCCTGGCTGCGCTCGCCAGCGGCAGATTCAACCGTGATTCGGTAGTCGACACCACGCCAGGTTATATGTGGGTCGGCCGGAAGCTCATCGAAGGGCGGGATCGCGGTCCGATCAGCCTCGAGATGGCACTCAAGAAATCCAGCCAGGTGGGTTTCGCGAAGATCGCCCTGGCCCTGGATACGCGTGCGGTGTACGACGTGCTGAGTCAGGCCGGCGTTGGTGACTTTCTCGGCACCGGCCTGCCGGGCGAGGCCACGGGTCGGCTCACCGATGCGGATCTGGACAAGCCCATCGTGCGCATCACGCTCGCCTACGGCTACGGCCTGGCCATCACGCCGCTGCAGCTCGCTGAGGCCTACATGACCCTTGCCAACGGCGGCGTGCGTCTGCCTGTCAGCATTCTGCGCCGGGACGCACCGCCCGCCGGCGAACGCGTCCTCGATCAGGATCTGGTCCAGGAAGTGGTCAGCATGATGGAAGGGGTGACCGACCGGGACGGCACCGCACCGCTTGCGCACGTGGAAGGGTTCCGCGTGGCCGGCAAGACCGGCACGATCAGGAAGGTCGGCACGGAAGGCTACGAGGACGATCGCCACGCCGCCTGGTTCGCGGGCATGGCGCCGGCCTCCCGACCACGCATCGTGGCGGTGGTGCTCATCGACGAGCCGAAGGGCGAGCAGGAGAGTGGCGGCGAGGTGGCGGCACCCGTGTTCGGCCGCACCATGGCTCGAGCCCTGCATCTGCTCGGCGTGGCTCCGGATGCGGTACAGCTGGCGAGGGCAAAGTTGTGACGGCGCTCGCCCAGGTGCTCGAAGGCATGACGGACCGCATTCCTGCCGCGGCGCGCACGCTGGACGTCAGCGGCATGACGGACGACTCCCGCCAGGTTCGGCCGGGGGACCTGTTCGTCGCCGTCTCGGGTGGTGCCGCCGATGGACATGCCTACCTGGCGGACGCGGTCGCTGCCGGGGCCGTGGCGGTGCTGGCGGAGAGAAACGAAACCGCCGTCAACGTGCCCGTGATCGTGCTGGAGGATCTGAAGCGCCGGCGGGGAACGCTGGCCGCCCGGGTGTATGGCGAGCCCAGCGCGCAGATGACGTGCGTGGGCGTCACGGGCACCAACGGCAAGACGTCCATCGCCTGTTTCGTGGCCGAGCTGGCCGGCTGCGAGGGCGAAGCCGCCGGCTACATGGGCACCATCGGCTGGGGACGGCTCGGTGCCCTCGAGGCGAGTGGCCTGACCACCGAGAGCGCCATCACCGTGCAGCGGCGCCTGGCCGGATTCCGCGAGCAGGGCATCGACTGGGCCGTGCTGGAGGTCAGCTCCCACGCCCTCGACCAGCATCGCGTCGACGCGGTGGCATTCGACTATGCGGTGTTCAGCAACCTCACCCGGGACCATCTCGACTATCACCAGGATTTCGACAGTTACGGCCGCGCCAAGGCCCGTCTGTTCCGTTTTCCCGGGCTCGAGGCCGCCATCGTGAACATCGACGATCCGTTCGGACGGACGCTGGCGGCGGATCTCGAAGGGCAGGTGCGCGTGGTCTCCTACGGTGCCAGCGCGGATGCGGACATCCGCTGGTCGGATCTGGAATTCCGTGCCTCGGGTGTGACCGGACGCATCGCCACGCCCTGGGGCGAGGGTCGCTTCGAGCTGCCGCTCTACGGCGATTTTTCCGTGGCCAACGCGGCCGCGGCGCTCGGCGTGCTCTGCGCGACGGGCCGATCCTTCCCCCGGGTGCTCGCGGCGCTGGCCGGCTTGAGCGCCGTGCCGGGACGCATGGAGTTCTTCCCCGGACGGCCCACGCTCGTCGTCGACTATGCACACACGCCGGATGCGGTAACGAAGATGCTCACGGCGCTCAGGCCGCACTGCGCCGGACGTCTCGTCTGCCTGATCGGCTGCGGTGGAGACCGCGACCGGGGCAAGCGGCCGCTGATGGCACAGGCGGCCTGCCACCATGCAGACGTGGTGTGGCTGACCAGCGACAACCCGCGCAGCGAGGCGCCGGAGCGGATCATCGACGACATGCTCGCCGGTGTCCCGGAAGGGGCGGCCGTGCACGTGGAGGCGGAGCGTCTCGTGGCCATCCGGAGAGCAGCCGCCGCCGCGGGGCCGGAAGATCTGGTGGTCATTGCCGGCAAGGGCCACGAGGACTACCAGGAGATCCGCGGCCGGCGGTTGCCCTTCAGCGACCGGGCCATCGCAGCCGAGCTCACCGGCAAACCACTGCGACCGGAAGGAGGCATCTGATCATGCTGCTCTGGCTGACCGAGTTCCTTTCGCAGTACGTCTCCGGTTTCTCGGTGTTCCAGTACCTGACCTTCAGGACGATGGTGAGCGTCATGACGGCGCTCGCCATGTCGCTGCTGATCGGGCCTTACGTGATCGAGCGCCTCAGTCACTATCAGATCGGGCAGACGGTTCGTGAGGACGGGCCCGAAAGCCATTTCAGCAAGGCGGGAACACCGACCATGGGCGGTGCGCTGATCCTCATCGTGATCCTGATCACCACCCTGGCATGGGGTGATCTCACCAACCGCTACGTGTGGACGGTGCTGCTGGTGACCATGGCGTTCGGCGTCATCGGCTGGGCCGACGACTATCTGAAGCTCTCCCGGAAGAACAGCCGCGGGCTGATCGCGCGCTGGAAGTACTTCTGGCAGTCCGTCGTCGGCATCATCGCGGCGTGGTTTCTCTACAGCACGGCAACTCTGCCCGCCGAGACGGCGCTGATCGTGCCGTTCTTCAAGGAGATCGCCATCCCGCTGGGCATCGGCTTCCTGGTGCTCTGCTACTTCATGATCGTCGGCATGAGCAATGCCGTGAACCTGACGGACGGGCTGGACGGCCTCGCCATTCTGCCGACGGTGATGGTGGGGGCAGCGCTGGGTCTGATCGCCTACCTGGTCGGTCACGTCGAGTTCTCGCAGTACCTGCAGATTCCCTACATTCCGGACGCCGGTGAGCTGGCGGTGTTCTGCGGCGCCCTGATCGGCGCCGGGCTGGGTTTTCTCTGGTTCAACACCTACCCCGCGCAGGTCTTCATGGGCGACGTGGGCGCCCTGGCGCTGGGCGCCGCGCTCGGCGTGGTCGCCGTCATCGTCCGCCACGAGATCGTGCTGCTGATCATGGGCGGCCTGTTCGTGCTGGAAACCGTGTCGGTGATCCTGCAGGTGGCGTCGTTCCGGCTCACCGGCAAGCGGATCTTCCGCATGGCGCCCATCCATCATCATTTCGAGCTCAAGGGCTGGCCGGAGCCGAGAGTGATCGTCCGTTTCTGGATCATCACCCTCGTGCTGGTACTGGTGGGCCTGTCGACGTTGAAGCTGAGGTGACGGTGGCGAAGCAGAAGACCCTCATCATCGGCCTCGGCATCACGGGCCTTTCCTGCGTACGCTATCTGGCGTCCAGGGACGAGCTCGCCGTGCTCGATACCCGCGCCGAGCCGCCGGGGCTCGAGGAGTTCCGGCGTGAGTTCCCGGACGTGACGCTGCACCTCGGTGCCTCGGACATCGACAACGCCGCGGCATTCGACCGGGTGGTGGTGAGCCCGGGGATTTCGCTCGACCACCCGCTGCTCGACGCGCTGCCCGACAGCGTGCCGCTGGTGAGCGATATCGACCTGTTCTGCGAAGCGGCGGATGCCCCCATCGTTGGTGTCACGGGCACCAACGGCAAGAGCACGGTGACGTCGCTCGTCGGCCACCTGTTGAGCGGCGCGGGGATCCGCGCGGTGGTGGGGGGCAACCTGGGCGACGCGGCGCTGAACCTGCTCGATCGCCGCGCCGAGGTCTACGTCCTCGAGCTGTCGAGCTTCCAGCTCGAACGCATGGCGGTACATCACTTTCAGGCCGCCACGGTGCTGAACGTGACGGAAGATCACCTGGATCGTCACGGCAGCATGCCGGCCTACGTGGCCGCCAAGCGGCGGATCTACCGGGACTGCGGCCTGGCTGTTGCCCACCGGGGCGAAGCCGCTACCTATCCCGAAACGGACTGCCCGCTCACCACCTTCGGCGACGATGCGCCGGAGGACGGTCACTGGGGCATCCAGGTCCGGGACGGGCAGCGCTGGCTCACCCGGGGCGACACACCCGTGGTCGCCACCGCGCTGCTGCCGCTGGCCGGTGTGCACAACGAGCAGAACACGCTGGCGGCCATGGCGCTGGCCAGCAGCTTCGAGGTGCCCCTGGAGGTGCTTGCCGAAGCGGTGCAGAGCTTCAGCGGTCTGCCGCATCGCTGTCAGCGGGTCGCCGAGGTCGGCGGCGTCACCTACATCAACGATTCCAAGGCCACCAACGTCGGCGCGACCGAGGCCGCCCTGGTTGGCCTCGGCAGCACGCTGCCGTCGGGCCGGGCGCGCATCGTGCTGATTGCCGGCGGCGACGGCAAGGGGGCCGACTTCCGCGCGCTGGCCGGTGTGGTCGGTCGGTTCGTCAAAGCCCTGGTGCTGCTCGGCAGGGACGCACCAGCGCTGCAGGCGGCGCTCGGCGAGCAGACCCGGACGTACCGGGTGGCAGACATGGACGAGGCGGTGACGCTGGCCGCGGACATCGCCGGGCCGGGCGACCTGGTGCTGCTGTCGCCGGCGTGTGCGAGCCTGGACATGTACCGGAACTTCGCGGCACGCGGAGACCACTTCGCCCGGGCGGTGGAGGCGCTGGCGGCATGACGCTGCGCATCGACTACCCGCTGATGATGACCTGGCTGCTGATCCTGGCGCTCGGCACCGTTATGGTCACGTCCACGGGGATTGCCGTGGACGCGAACCTGCTGCCCCGCCAGGGAGTGTATCTGGCGCTGGCGCTGGCGGCGTTCACCGTGGTGCTGCTGGTGCCTCTCTCCCTCTGGGAGTCGGCGCATCGGTTCTGCTGGCTGCTGGCGGTGGTGCTGTGTGTGCTGGTGCTGATACCCGGGATCGGCCTCGAAGCCAAAGGCGCGCGACGCTGGATTCTGCTCGGCTCCTTCACGCTGCAGCCCGCGGAGACGGCCAAGTTCTTCCTGGTGGTGTATCTGGCCGGGTATCTCGCCAGGTTCGATGCCGCGGTACGGGAGGACACGCTGGCACTGCTGAAACCCATGGGCATGGTCGCGGTGGTGGCCGCGCTGCTGCTGTGGCAGCCGGACTTCGGCACCGCCGTGCTGCTCATGGCCTCCACGTGCGCCCTTCTGTTCGTGGCAGGTGCACGGCTGCGCCACTACCTCTTCATCGTGGTGGTTGCGGGTGTGAGCTTTCTGGCGCTGGTATACCTGGAGCCGTACCGGATGGCGAGGGTATGGAGCTTCCTCGATCCCTGGGCGGATGCCAACGATGGCGGTTATCAGCTCACCCAGTCGCTCATCGCCTTCGGTCGTGGCGAAACCTTCGGGCTCGGGCTCGGCGAGGGCATCCAGAAGCTCGCCTATCTGCCGGAAGCCGAGACGGACTTCATCTACGCCGTGATCGCCGAAGAGCTCGGCCTGGTCGGCGCGGTGGCGGTGATCGGGCTGTTCACCTTCTTCATTCTGCGCATGCTCAGAATCGCGCGCATGTCGCTGAAGGCCGAGCGGCTGTTCTCCGGCTACCTGGTCTACGGCATAGCGCTGCTGCTGGGCCTGCAGGCACTGGTCAGCCTGGGTGTGAACACCGGGGTGCTGCCCACCAAGGGGCTGACCCTGCCATTCGTCAGCTACGGCGGCAACAGCCTCATCGTCTGCTGCGCCATGCTCGGTCTCGTCTGCAGGGTCTGGTGGGAGGCGGAAGATGGCTGAAGCCAGCGCCTATCAGGTTCCGGAGATGGGCCGGGTGCGGCACATCCACTTCGTCGGTATCGGCGGCACGGGCATGTGCGGGATCGCCGAGGTGCTGCTCAACCAGGGATACACCGTGAGCGGCTCGGACCTCAGAGCGTCGCAAGTGACCCGGCGGCTCGAGCGGCTGGGTGCTGCGATCAAGGTGGGTCATGACGGTGCCAACATCACCGGCGCCGACGTTGTAGTGGTGTCGAGCGCGGTCTCGAACCAGAACCCGGAAGTGCTGCGGGCACACGAGGGGCGGATTCCCGTAGTCGCGCGCGCCGAGATGCTCGGTGAGCTCATGCGCTACCGGCACGGCATCGCCGTGGCCGGAACCCACGGCAAGACCACCACCACCAGCCTGATCACGGCCGTTTTTCAGGCAGCCGGACTGGACCCCACCTTCGTGATCGGCGGTCAGCTCAACGCCACGGGCAGCAATGCGCGCCTCGGTGTGTCGCGTTACCTGATCGCGGAAGCGGACGAGAGCGACGGCTCGTTCCTGAAGCTGAAACCCATGTCGGCGGTGATCACCAACATCGACGCCGATCACATGGACACCTACGGACAGGACTTCGGGGTGCTGAAGCAGGCCTTCATCGACTTCGTTCACCAGCTGCCGTTCTACGGCTCGGTGGTGCTGTGCGCGGAGGATCCCGAGACCGTGTCCATCCTGCCGCAGCTCTCGCGGCCCATGCTGACCTACGGCTTCAACGAGCAGAGCGACTTCCGGGCAAGGGACATGCGCGTGGAGTCCGGACGCTGGCGGTTCCGGGCCGAGCGGCCGCAAAGACCGCCGCTCGACATCACCCTGGCCGTACCCGGGCGTCACAACGTGCTGAACGCCCTGGCGGCGATCGCGGTGGCGACGGACGAAAGCGTGGCGGACGACGCCATCATCGCCGGGCTGGAGGGCTTCAGCGGCGTCGGCCGGCGTTTCCAGATCAGCGAGGGTGTGACGATCGACGGCGCTTCGTTCACGCTGGTGGATGACTATGGTCACCACCCCACGGAAGTTGCGGCGGTGATCGATACGGCGCGGGCCATGTGGCCGGACCGGCGGCTGGTCATGCTCTACCAGCCGCACCGCTACACACGTACCCGTGACCTCTTCGACGACTTCGTCCGGGTGCTGTCGCAGGTGGACATGCTGGTGTGCCTGGAGGTCTACGCCGCGGGTGAATCGCCGATCCCCGGTGCGGACGGGCGTTCGCTCTGTCAGGGTATCCGGCAGCGGGCAAACCTGATTCCCGTGTACGCGGAGGGTCCGGACGATGCGCTCGCCGCGCTGTCGACGCTGGTCGAGAACGGCGACGTGGTGCTGGTGCAGGGTGCCGGCAACGTCAACCGGATCTCCAACCAGCTGACGGGAGCCGTCGATGGATAGGCTGCTGGCCGTCGTGTCCGGCGCCGTGCTCGTTGCGCTGGCGACCATCATCTACTGGCACCTGGACCGGCCGGTGACGCGGGTCTCGGTAGCCGGTCAGCTCGACGACGCCGAGCAGGCGCAGATCCGTGAGGCGGTTCGGGCGCATCTCAGCGGCGGCATGCTGAGCGCCGACCTGGACGGCCTGACAGACGGCATTCTGGCGCTGTCCTGGCCGCGCGCGGTATCGATCCGCCGGAACTGGCCCGGCACCCTGCAGATCGATGTGGAAAAACCTGCCGTCGTTGCCGGCTGGCGGGACGCCTATCTCGCCAGCGACGGCCGGGTCGTGCGGCTGCCCGGAGATCAGGACGACCTGCCCAGATTCGAGTGCAGCCTGGCCGAGCCGCGTCGGGCGATGGAAGTGTTTCACCGGCTGAGCCGGGCCGGCGCCCGGGACGGGCTCGAGGTCCAGAGGCTGACCGAGAATCCGCTGGGCGAGTGGGGAGTGCTGCTCTCCAGAGCCGACGGCTCAGCCGTCAGCGTCGTGCTCGGTGCGGAAAGCATCGAAGAGCGGTTCGAACGCTTTCTGGTGGTCTACCGGCAGCACCTGGCCGGCAGGGTCGAGGAGATCAGCCGCATCGACGCTCGCTACGACAACGGTGTTGCGGTGAGCTGGATTCAGGAAGGTGCCGCGCAGCGGCTGGTGGCGGCGCGTCAGGCCGATTCGCCGGGATCGATCTGATGGGTAGCGTAAGCAGTGCGGAAATTACGTGAGATTGCATATGGCCTCTGACAACGAGTGCACGCGGATCGTCGGCCTCGACATCGGCACCAACAAGGTGGCCGCCATCGTGGCCGAGCTGACGCCCGAGGGTGAACTCGAGGTGATCGGTATCGGCTCGCACCAGTCCAGAGGCCTGAAGAAGGGTGTGGTGGTCAACATCGAGTCCACCGTGCAGTCCATTCAGCGGGCGGTGGAGGAGGCCGAGCTCATGGCCGGCTGCCAGATCGACTCGGTATATGCCGGCATCGCGGGCAGCCACATCCGCAGCATCAATTCCCACGGCATCGTCGCCATCCGCGATCGCGAGGTGCTGCAGCAGGACATCGACCGGGTGATCGACGCGGCACAGGCCATGGCGATTCCGGCGGATCAGAAGATCCTGCACATCCTGCCGCAGGAATACATCATCGATGCGCAGGAGGGTGTGAAAGAGCCGCTCGGCATGTCGGGTGTGCGCCTCGAGGCGAAGGTTCACCTCGTCACCTGTGCGGTGAACGCGGCGCAGAACATCGAGAAGTGCATCGAGCGGTGCGGGCTCAAGGTCAACGACATCATCCTCGAGCAGCTCGCCTCGAGCTACTCGGTGCTCACGGACGACGAGCGGGACCTGGGTGTGTGCCTGGTCGACATCGGCGGCGGCACCACCGACATCGCCATCTTCACCGATGGGGCCATCCGGCACACGGCCGTGATCCCCATCGCCGGCGACCAGGTGACGAACGACATTGCGATGGCGCTCAGAACGCCGACTCAGAATGCAGAAGAGATCAAGATCAAATATGCCTGTGCGCTGACACAGCTTGCCCGGCCCGACGAGACCATCAAGGTCCCGGGGGTCGGTGACAAGCCAGCCAAAGAGCTATCGCGACAGGCGCTGGCCGAGGTGGTCGAACCCCGATACGACGAGCTGTTTACCCTGATTCAGGCTGAACTGAGGCGAAGCGGATTCGAGGATCTGGTCGCGGCCGGAATAGTGCTCACTGGGGGAGCATCAAAAATGGAAGGGGTGATCGAGCTTGCGGAAGAAATCTTCCACATGCCGGTCAGCCTGGGATCGCCTCGCGGGGTCTCGGGTTTGAAGGACATCGTAAGGAACCCCGTTTATGCCACGGGCGTAGGCCTGTTGCAGTACGGAAAGCAACGAGAGGAAGAGGCGCCGAAACGCGGAAGTGGTCTGCGGCCCGGCGGGATCTATGCCCGTCTGAAGAAGTGGTTCGGCGACAATTTCTAGTTCAGGAGAATTCAGATGTTCGAATTGGTAGACAGTGCCCCCCAGAGCGCGATCATCAAGGTGATCGGCATTGGCGGTGGCGGGGGTAACGCGGTTCAGCACATGCTCAAGAAGAAGGTGGAGGGGGTCGATTTCATCGCCGCCAACACCGACGCTCAGGCGCTCAAGAGCTGTGCGGCAAAAACGGTTCTGCAGATCGGCAGCACCATCACCAAGGGTCTCGGTGCGGGCGCGAATCCCGACATCGGCCGGCAGGCGGCGCTCGAGGATCGGGATCGTATCGGCGAGGTGCTCGCCGGTGCGGACATGGTCTTCATCACCGCCGGCATGGGCGGTGGCACGGGAACGGGGGCGGCACCCGTGATCGCCAACGTCGCGAAGGAAATGAACATCCTCACGGTGGCGGTCGTCACCCGGCCTTTCAGGTTCGAAAAGCGGACGGCTGTCGCCGACCGGGGGCTTCAGGAGCTCAGGGAGACCGTGGACTCGCTGATCACGATTCCCAACGAGAAGCTCCTGGCTGTGCTCGGGGAGCGGACCAGCATGCTGGACGCCTTCAGCGCCGCCAATGACGTGCTGCTGGGTGCGGTGCAGGGCATTGCCGACCTCATCATCCGCCCGGGGATGATCAACGTGGACTTCGCCGACGTCCGTACGGTCATGTCGGAGATGGGCATGGCCATGATGGGCACAGGCAGGGCCAAGGGCGACAACCGCGCGCGGGATGCGGCGGAAGCAGCGATCCGCTCACCGCTGCTCGAAGACGTGGATCTGCACGGTGCGCGTGGCATCCTGGTCAACGTGACTGCCGGTCCGGACCTGAACATCGGTGAGTTCACGGACGTGGGCAGCATCATCGAGGAGTTCGCCTCCGAGACGGCGACCGTGGTCGTGGGCACGGTGATCGACGAGGAGCTGACCGACGAGCTGAGAGTGACAGTTGTAGCGACGGGCCTCGGCGAGGCCGGGAAGCCGGCCATGGTAGTGGACAACACCCGCACCGAGATCAGCCTGGATCCCCAGCCGGACTACCGGCAGCTCGACCGGCCGACTTACGCCCGGCAGAGCGCGGCGCTCCGGCACGACAACCTGGCGGAGGATCTGGATCAGCCGCAGAACCTGGACTATCTGGACATTCCCGCGTTCCTGCGGCGTCAGGCGGACTGAAAGGAAGGCTGGACATCAGGCCAGGAAACAAAATGTAACAAAACTGTGACCGGTCGCCATACTTTGACCGGACCCCTTTGCTACCATCCCCGCGGCGCAGGCTCGCAGACCCCTGCGTGCCGCGGGTGTTTCCTCCTGCTGAAAGCAGGCTCGGTCAACGGGCGTTAAGCTGCCGTTAAGGTTCACGGGCATAAAGTCCACGGGCATAAGGTTCGCGGGAACAAGGTTCCAAGGCCGGCATCACGTCGGCACCGACAGAAAAAAGACAAGCTGACCGAAGGACCCCAGATGCCAACGGCCCTGATGCAGAGAACGCTCAAGAACGTGATTCGAGCCACCGGTGTAGGGCTTCACACCGGTGAGAAGGTTTACCTCACGCTTCGTCCTGCCCCCGCGGACACGGGTATCGTGTTCGTGCGCACCGATCTCGAAGCGCCGGTGCAGATTCCCGCCAGAACGGAAAATGTGGGCGACACGACGATGGCAACGACGCTCACGCGTGGCGGTGTCAGCATTTCAACCGTCGAGCACCTCATGTCCGCCTTCGCCGGGCTGGGTATCGACAACGCGTTCGTCGACGTCAGCGCGCCGGAGCTGCCCATCATGGATGGCAGCGCCGCCCCGTTCGTTTTTCTGCTTCAGTCGGCCGGGATCGAGGAGCAGAGTACCCCGAAGAAATTCCTGAGGATTCTGAAGCCGGTGAGCTACAGCCACGGCGACATCACCGCGGAGCTCCGGCCGTACGATGGATTCAGGGTGGAATACACCCTCGAGTACGATCATCCGGTGTTCAATCACCACAAGCGCAAAGCCGCCGTGGAGTTCTCCACCATGGCCTTCGTCAAGGAAGTGAGCCGGGCGAGGACGTTCGGATTTCTTGCCGACTACGAGAAGCTGCGGTCCATGAACCTGGCCCGGGGAGGCAGCCTGGACAACGCGGTCGTCGTCGATGACTACCGGATCCTGAACAACGAAGGTCTCCGCCAGGAGGACGAGTTCGTCAAGCACAAGATTCTGGACGCAATTGGCGACCTCTATCTGCTCGGCCACAGCGTCATCGGTGCGTTTGCGGGTTACAAGTCTGGTCACGGACCGAATTACCGGCTGCTGCAGAAGCTGCTGGCTCAGGAAGATGCGTTCGAGATCGTGACGTTCGACAGTCCTGAACGGGCTCCCATCTCGTTTGCAAAGCCCGCGCTGGCAGACTGACGGCGCCTGATTCCGGACGAGCGGTAGCCGCACATCAGGCCGAAGCGCCTGAAACTTGAACTGCATCTCGATTTCCGGCTGCCATTCTGCCGGGTGGGTCTCATTCGAGGCCGGACTCGGCGGCCATAATTCCGGCAGACGTTGTCGCGGCCGGCCTCGAGTGAGTCGAAGGCGGCAGCGGCGGATGTGGTGTGTCAGGTCGACACGCGGATCTGAAGCTCACGGGCATCGTGATAGGTGGCGAGTGCTCGCAGTCTGTCCAGGAGCTCGGGGGCCATGAATCGAAGTTTCGTGGCGCTGGCCGCGTTGCGGCAGGCCACCACGACGACGGGGCCCCGAATATCGGTCACCCGGCACTCGCGGGCGAGTGCGGGTGGCAGCAGGGCACCGAGTTCCGCGGTCCAGGCGTCCTGATTGCCTGCCTGCCGCAGCAGACGTTGTAAAGGAGTAAAACGCTGGTGGCGTTCGCTGAGCAGTTCATTTATCTTGTTTTTCGGCACTTCGAGCGGGTCCCGACGGCAGCACGCCGTTCCCCGGACGCTAGACCCGAAGCAAGAGAAATACAAGAACGCCGCAACGACAAGAACGATGGGAGGACCGACAGGATTTCGGAGCCTGATCAGCCACGTGCTATTTTCTCTTCGCACCCACGGCTGCGGCGATCCGGAACGCCCGTTCACGTGATCCGTGCAGGATCCGCTCTGATCGGGTGCCCGTGCTCATGAAAATCATCCTACTCGGAGACCGGGGCGCGACCCGCGCCATTCGCCTTTCCCGCCAGACCGCAGTGGTCGGCGTGCTTGCCGTCGCGATGGCCGTGCTGCTGGGGGCGTACTACGCCACGGAACGTCTGAGTCGGCACGCCATCGATCCGGTGACGGTGTCCGAATGGCGGGCGAAGCTCGAAGCCCAGCAGGCCGAGGTGGAAACCATCCGCCAGCGGTCGGCCGCGGAGTCACAGGCCGTGGGCCGTCAGCTCGCGCAGATGCAGGCCCGCCTGCTGCGCATGGAGGCGCTCGGTGCCCGGGTCACCGAGGTGGCGGAGCTGGACAAGGGCGAGTTCTCCTTCGATCAACCGGCACCCCAGGGTGGTCCGGTAGAGGTGGCCAGCACCGCTCCCGACATCTCTGAGCTCATGGTCCGCATGAACGAGCTGGCTGCCGGCCTGAAGGCACGGGAGAGCGAGCTGGAGATCCTGGAATCGATGCTGCTGGATCGTGATATCCAGGATGCCAAGGTGATCGCGGGTCGGCCGGTGACGTGGGGCTGGATGTCTTCCAACTACGGCAGCCGCCTGGACCCCTTCACCGGCAAGTCGGCCTGGCATGCGGGCGTCGACTTTGCCGGCAAGGCCAACTCCGAGGTAATCGCCGTCGCCGGGGGTGTGGTGACCTTTGCCGGGAAGCGCTCCGGCTACGGTCGGATGGTCGAGATCACCCATGGTGACGGCTACGTCACCCGCTATGGGCACCATTCGGAGCTCCTGGTGTCGGTGGGCGATATCGTCAAGCGAGGTGACGTGATCGGTCGGATGGGCTCTTCCGGCCGCGCAACGGGCCCTCATGTGCACTTCGAGGTGCTCAAAGACGGCAAACACCTCGATCCGGCACGCTACGTCGCCCGGAGTCGCTGACAGCCGAGCCCGGCCCCCTGGGCCCCATCAGAACCTGCCCCGCCGTACCGTCGAACAGGCGTCCCCAAACGGGTAAACTGCCGCCCGACATTTCTGTCTGATTCCCCGAGACAAGAACGGAACCGCTGATCAAAAGTGCTCAAGAAGCTTTTTGGAACCAAGAACAGCCGCGAGCTGAAACGGATGGGCAGGATCGTCCAGCAGATCAATGCGCTGGAGCCCGAGTTTCAGGCGCGTTCAGATGAGGAGCTGAAGGCGCTGACGGCGACCTTCCGGAACCGGCTGGAGGAAGGTGCCGCCCTGCACGATATCCTGCCCGAAGCGTTCGCGGCGGTTCGGGAGGCGGGACGCCGGTTCATGGGCATGCGGCACTTCGACGTGCAGCTCATCGGCGGCATCACCCTGCACGAGGGCCGGATCGCCGAGATGCGCACGGGCGAGGGCAAGACCCTGGTGGCCACCCTGCCCGCCTATCTGAACGCGCTGACGGGCAAGGGCGTGCACCTGGTGACGGTGAACGACTACCTGGCCCGCCGGGACGCCACCTGGATGAGCCCCATTTACGAGGGGCTCGGCCTGACAGTGGGTGTGATCCAGTCCGGACAGTCACCCACCGACAAGCGCGCGGCCTACGCGGCGGACATCACCTACGGCACGAACAACGAGTACGGCTTCGACTACCTGCGCGACAACATGGCGTTCACGCTGGAGGATCGCTTCCAGCGGGACCTGCACTACGCCATCGTCGACGAGGTGGACTCCATCCTCATCGACGAGGCACGGACACCGCTCATCATCTCCGGTCCGGCCGAGCAGTCCACCGAGCTGTATCAGAAGATCAATATCCTGGCGCCAAAGCTCACCCAGCAGCCGCACGTGGAGAAGACCCGGTTCGATCCGGATCAGGAACCGACGGGCGACTTCTCCGTGGACGAGAAGAACCGGCAGGTGGAGCTGACCGAGCTTGGCCACCAGAAGGTGGAGGACGAGCTCATCCGCCTGGGTCTGCTCGACGAGGGAGAGAGCCTCTACGCCGCCACCAACCTCAACCTGCTGCACCACGTGCACGCGGCGCTGAAGGCGCACTTCCTGTTCAAGCGGGACGTGGACTACATGGTCGCCAACGGTGAGATCGTCATCGTCGACGAGCACACGGGCCGCGCCATGCCGGGTCGGCGCTGGTCGGAAGGCATCCATCAGGCCATCGAGGCGAAGGAAGGGGTGCGGATCCAGAACGAGACCCAGACCCTGGCATCCACCACCTTCCAGAACTACTTCCGCCTGTATCAGAAGCTCTCCGGCATGACGGGCACGGCGGACACGGAAGCGTTCGAGTTCCGGCAGATCTACGGGCTCGACGTGGTGGTCATCCCCACCAACGCGCCCATGGTCCGCCAGGATCTGAACGATCTGGTCTTCCTCACCATCGACGAGAAGTACGATGCCATCGTCGAGGACATCAACGACTGCATGTCCCGTGGTCAACCCGTGCTGGTGGGCACCGCGTCGATCGAGAGCTCGGAGCGACTGTCCGCCGAGCTCACCCGCCGCAAGATCGCGCACAATGTGCTGAACGCCAAGCAGCATGAGCGGGAAGCCGACATCGTCGCCCAGGCGGGCCGGCCCGGCGCGCTCACCATCGCCACCAACATGGCGGGCCGAGGCACGGACATCGTGCTCGGCGGCAACTGGGAAGCGGAGCTCGCGAAGCTCGAGAACCCCTCGCAGGCACAGATAGACACCGTGAAGGCCGAATGGCAGACGTGCCACGACCAGGTGATCGAGGCGGGCGGCCTGCACATCATCGGCACGGAGCGCCACGAGTCCCGCCGCATCGACAATCAGCTTCGCGGTCGCGCGGGCCGGCAGGGCGATCCGGGGTCCACCCGCTTCTACCTGTCGATGGAAGACAACCTGATGCGGATCTTCGCCAACGACCGGGTCAGGGGGCTGATGCAGTCCATCGGCCTCGAGAACGGCGAGGCCATCGAGCACCGCATGGTGAACAACGCCATCGAGAAAGCGCAGCGCAAGGTCGAGGGCCACAACTTCGACATCCGCAAGAACCTGCTCGAGTTCGACGACGTGTCGAACGACCAGCGGCAGGTGATCTACCAGCAGCGTCGGGACCTGATGGCGACCAGCGACATCTCGGACACCATCGAGAACATCCGCGAGGAGGTGCTCTACGACGTGATCGCGGATTACATACCGCCGCAGAGCCTGGAAGAGCAGTGGGACGTGGAGGGTCTGGAAAAGGCGCTGCTCACCGAGTTCGCATCGTCGCAGCCCATCGCCCGCTGGCTCGAGGAAGACGATTCCCTGAACGAGGATACGCTCGTGAAGAAGATCCTCGAGCAGGTGGAGGCCGAGTACCGGGCGAAGGAACAGCTCTGGGCGGAGCATGGTGTGGACATGCGCCTGGTGGAGAAGCAGATCATGCTGCAGATCCTCGACCAGCGATGGAAAGAGCACCTCGCCACCATGGATCACCTGCGGGCGAGCATCGGGCTCAGGGCATACGCGCAGAAACAGCCGAAGCAGGAGTACAAACGGGAGAGCTTCGAGCTCTTCCAGGAGCTGCTGGCGAACATCAAGCGCGACGTGGTGCAGCTCCTCTCCCGCGTGCAGATCGAACGGCCGGAAGCGGTGGAGGAGGCGGAGCGGAAACGTCGCGAGGAGGCGGAGCGGCGCATGCGCTTCTCTCACGCGCAGTCGTCCGCGCTCGCATCACCCGAGGAAGCACAGCAGGCAGCTCCGCGGACGGCTCAGGAGGGCAACAAGGTGGAAACCTTCGTCCGCGAAGAGAAAAAGGTTGGCCGTAACGAGCCCTGTCCGTGCGGTTCCGGAAAGAAGTTCAAGCACTGCCACGGGAAGGCCGCCTGATGGCCGTCAACCTGCCGGAGCCGTCCGGCGTGCTGACAGTTCCCGGCGTGCGGCTGGGTACGGGCGCGGCCGCCATCAAGCGGGCCGGGCGGGATGACCTGGTGCTGTTCGTCTTCGATCCGGGCACCCGCGTTGCCGGGGTGTTCACCCGATCTGCCTTCCGGGCCGCACCGGTGATACTTGCCGATGCCAACATCCGCCGGGGAGACGTCCGGGCGCTGCTCATCAACAGCGGCAATGCCAATGCCGCAACCGGCGATCAGGGTATCGAGGATGCGCGAGCACTGTGCACGGTGCTGGCAGAGGCGCTCGACCTGCCGGCGGAGGCCATCGCGCCGTTTTCCACCGGCGTCATCGGCGAGCGGCTGCCGGTGTCGCGTATGGCCCCCGTCGTACGCGAGCTTCCCGGCTCGCTGGATGCGGACAACTGGCTGAAGGCAGGCCGCGCCATCATGACCACGGACACCGTGGCAAAGGTGCGCAGTTGCCGGGGCAGTGTCGGCGGCCGCGAGGTCACCGTCAGCGGCATGGCCAAAGGTGCCGGGATGATCCGTCCCGACATGGCGACGATGCTCGCCTTCGTCTGCACGGACGCCGCGGTCGGCAGGGACTGCCTGCAGGCGCTCCTGTACAAGGCCGTCAACAAGAGCTTCAACCGGATCACCGTGGATGGCGACACGTCCACCAACGACTCGCTGATCCTGGCAGCCACCGGCGCCGCGGGCGGCGAGGCGATCGACGATGCTGCCTCAACCGAGGCGCGCGCGCTCTTCGAGCTGATTCTGCCCGTATGCATGGAGTTGGCTCAGGCCATCGTCCGCGACGGAGAAGGGGCGACCAAGTTCGTAACGGTGCGCGTTACGGGCGGTCGGGACGAAGGCGAGTGCCTTAAGGCCGCCTACACCATCGCGGAGTCGCCGCTGGTGAAAACGGCCCTCTTCGCCAGTGATCCCAACTGGGGACGGCTGGCGATGGCAGTGGGTCGTGCCGGCATCGACGGGCTCGATCCGGCGAAGGTGCAGATCTGGTTCGACGACGTGAAGGTGATGACAGGCGGGCTCAAGGATGCCGGCTATACCGAAGCAGCAGGCGCCGGCGTTCTCGCGCAGAGCGAGTTCGAGATCCGGGTCGACCTGGGTCGCGGCGATGCGGAGTCGGTGGTGTGGACGTCGGACTTCTCGTACGACTACGTGAAGATCAACGCCGAGTATCGAACCTGACACGCCGTCGCGGCGATCAGTCGCGATCCATCTCTCCCGACAGCAGGTCGTCGTCTTCCGCTTCGCCGGGAATCGTGTGCTGGCCGTCCGCCCAGGCGCCGAGATCGATCAGCCGGCAGCGGTCCGAGCAGAACGGTCGATACGGATTGCTTGCCGTCCACTTCACCCGTTTCTGGCAGGTGGGGCAGGTGACGATCCGTGCCGTGTTGTCGGGCTCGACGCTCATCCGCCCGCCAGCTCGAGATACAGCACGTGCAGGCGTTCGACCTCCCGGTCCAGGTGGGAGAGATCCCGGTCGTTGACGATCACGTCGTCGGCGGCGGCGAGCCGCTGCTCGCGGGTCGCCTGGGCGGCCATGATGGCGCGTACCTGGGATTCCGGATTGTCGTCCCGCGCCATGGTGCGCTGAAGCTGAAGCTCTTCCGGTACGTCCACCACCAGAACGCGCTTGCACACCCGGGTCTGCCCCGTCTCTACCAGCAGCGGGTGGGCGAGGATTACGTACGGCGAGGTAGCGCTGCCGAGCTCGTCAGCGATGTACTGGTTGATGAGCGGATGGGTGAGCGCTTCCAGCCAGCGGCGCTCGGCCTCGTTCTCGAAAACGAGCTTTCTGAGCGCGGCACGGTTCAACGTGCCGTCCGCGGTGATCACATCCGCGCCGAAGTGCTCCTCGATGGCCTTCAGGGCGGGCCTGCCGGGCTCGACGACCGCGCGTGAGGCCAGGTCGGCGTCCACCACCTTGATACCGAGCCGTTCGAATCGTTCGGACACAGCGGACTTGCCGCTGCCGATCCCGCCGGTCAGGCCGACGACGAATGCGCCCATGACGCTATGCTCCTCCTGCGCTGGCCGAGTCGCTCAGCTCGCGAAAAAAGAGAGCACCGTATCACGGTTGAGGAGACAAACCCATCCGGCCACCGCCAGGAACGGCCCGAAGGCGATGGGCTGAGCGCGCTCACGACGCCCGAGGAGCGAGGTGGTCATGGCGTAGATGATGCCGGACACGGCCGCGATCAGGATCGCGCCTGGCAGGATCTGCCAGCCCATCCAGGCACCGATGGCGGCCAGCAGCTTGAAGTCGCCATAGCCCATGCCTTCCTTGCCTGTGAGGAGCTTGAATCCCCAGTAGGTGGACCACAGGAAGAGATAGCCGGCCATGGCGCCCACCAGCGCGGAGTGGAGGTCGACGATGGCGCCGGCGCCGAAGCCGCCCGACATGTTCACGATGATGCCGAGCCAGAGCAGTGGGAGCGTCAGCTGGTCCGGCAGCAGCTGGGTGTCGAAATCGATGAACGTCGCGGCGATCAGCACCCAGGTGAAGAGCGCGGCCGCCAGACCCAGCCAGGTGAAGCCGAACACGTGCAGCGTGGCAAGCGTCGCGATGCCCGTGAAGAGCTCGACCCCCGGATAACGCGCGGAAATGGACGCCCCGCAAGAGCCGCAGCGGCCGCGAAGCAGCAGCCAGCTCACCACGGGAATGTTCTGCCAGGCCTTAATCTGTGCGCCGCAGGCAGGACATCGCGAGCGTGGCGTAGCTAGGTTGAAGCGCTCTGTGGGCTGCTCAGCTTCTGGTTGGTCGAGGAACGCCCTGGCGTCCGCCTGCCATTGCCTGTTCAGCATGACGGGCAGGCGATAGATGACGACGTTCAGGAAGCTGCCGACGCAGAGCGCGAACCAGAAGGCAACGAGCAGCCCGGTCCAGCCGTAGGTCAGCAGCGGTTCTGAGCTCACGAGTCAGGTTCGTGGTTCGGGCGTAAACTCAGCCGCCTACAACCGCACCCAGTTGGAAGATCGGCAGGTACATGGCGATGATCAGACCACCTACCAGCACGCCCAGCACGGCCATGATCATGGGCTCCATGAGGGCCGTCAGGTTGTCGACCGCGTTGTCCACCTGCTCCTCGTAGTACGAGGCGGATTTGTCGAGCATGTCGTCCAGTGCGCCCGCTTCCTCACCGATGGCGACCATCTGGATGATCATGTTCGGGAATACGCCGGTGGACCTCATGGCGAAGTTGAGCTGCTGACCGCTGGAGACGTCATCGCGGATTTTGTACACCGCTTCGACGTAGACGGAGTTACCCGTCGACCCGGCCACTGAGTTGAGCGCGTCCACGAGTGGCACGCCGGCGGCGAAAGTGGTGGATAGCGTGCGGGCGTAGCGGGCGACGGAAGATTTTTCGATGATCGAGCCCGCAATTGGTGCCTTCAGTGCGAGGCGGTCGATGGTGTCACGCATCTTCTTGGATCTTTTCCGTGCGGCGATGAATCCGGCAACAGCGGCGCCAACGCCGGCAACGATGACCAGCCACCAATCCTGGGTGAATTCGGAAATGTTGATCACCATCTGAGTGAATGCCGGGAGTTCTGCTCCGAACCCTCTGAATACTTCCTGGAATTGAGGTACAACCTTGATCAGCAGAATACCGGACACGATAAACGCAACGACAAGAACGGCGATGGGGTAGGTCATCGCCTTCTTGACCTTGGCTTTCAGCGACTCGGTTTTCTCCTTGTACGTCGCAATCCGGTCGAGCATCGTCTCCAGCGAGCCGGACTGCTCGCCGGCGTCTACGAGGTTGCAGAACAGATCATCGAAGTAAAGCGGGTGTTTCCGCAGAGCAGACGCAAAAGAGCTGCCGCCCGAAACGTCGTTCCTTACAGCCTTGACGAGCTCCGATACCTTCGGCTTGTCCAAGCCGTCCGCGACGATGTCGAAAGCCTGCACCAGCGGCACACCGGCCCTCATCATCGTGGCCATCTGTCTCGTGAACAGCGCGATGTCCGCAGGTTTGACACTGCCACCGGACTTCAGAGAAAGTCCCTTGGATTTTTTGCGGACCTTATTGGCGACGATGCCCTGGCGCCTCAGCTCCGCGCGGGCAATGGCCGGGCTCGAGCTCGAGATCTCCCCCTTGCTCTTCTTGCCGTGCTTGTCCGTTCCTTCCCAGAGGAATACTGCGCTTTCGGCCATGGTCTACTTCCTGTCTGGCTCCGCCTGTGTCGGTAACCGGACCATCAATGTCCGGTCGTTACCCGATTGCATTCTTTCAAGCTGGTCACGCCCTGCATGACCTTGATGAGGCCTGAACGCCTGAGATCGTTGAACCCGAGCTTCTTGGCCTGGGCTGCAAGCTCGATGCTATTACCTTCTTCCATGATAATACGCTGCATCTCAGAGGTAATTTTAACTACTTCATAGATTCCCACTCTGCCCTTATAGCCTTCCTTGCACTTGCTGCAGCCGACGGCTTCGAAAATTTCGATACGTTCCTTCAAGTCGTCTTCTGTAAAGCCTTCTGCCAAGAGGGTTTCGTGCGGGACGTCCATGGGCTTCTTGCAGCTCGGGCACAGGCGGCGGGCGAGTCGCTGGGCGATGATGAGATTCACGCTGGTGGCCAGGTTGAAGGCAGGCACGCCCATGTTCCGAAGACGGGTCAGCGTTTCGGCAGCAGAATTGGTGTGCAGGGTGGACAGCACCATGTGACCCGTCTGGGCGGCCTTGATAGCTATTTCTGCCGTCTCCAGGTCCCGGATCTCCCCCACCATCACCACGTCCGGGTCCTGTCGAAGGAAGGACCGCAAAGCTGAGGCGAAGTCGAGCCCCACCCGGTGGTTCACGTTCACCTGGTTGATGCCTTCCAGGTTGATCTCCACCGGGTCCTCTGCCGTGGCGATGTTCCGCTCCTCGGTATTGAGGATGTTCAGTCCCGTGTAGAGCGTGACCGTCTTGCCGCTGCCGGTGGGGCCGGTCACCAGGATCATGCCCTGGGGTTTGTGGATCGCCTCCATGAGCATCTTCTGCTGGATTTCCTCGAACCCGAGCGCCTCGATACCCATCTTCGCGCTGCCGGGATCCAGAATCCGCAGCACGATCTTCTCGCCCCAGAGGGTAGGCAAGGTGTTCACCCGGAAGTCGATGGCCTTGGTCTTGGACAGCTTCATCTTGATCCGGCCGTCCTGAGGCACCCGACGCTCGGAAATGTCGAGCTCGGACATGACCTTCAGGCGGGCGGCGAGCCTCGTGCCGAGGTTCACGGGCGGCGAGGTGACCTCGTGGAGCACGCCGTCCGTGCGGAAGCGTACCCGGTAGGTGCGCTCGTACGGCTCGAAGTGGATGTCCGAGGCGCCGGTCTTGATCGCGTCGAGCAGCATCTTGTGGACGAAGCGGACGATGGGCGTGTCGTCGCCGCCTGAAGGTGCGTCGTCATCGTCCGGGTCGTCGTCAACTGCCTCCATGTCGAGATCGACCAGGTCATCATCGCCGAGATCTCCCAGGCCTGTATCCTCGGCTGAGTTCAGATACTGATCGATGATGCTGGTGAGCTTGTCGTCCTCGACCAGCACGGCCTCGGTGGACACGCCGGTATGGAACTTGATCTCGTCGAGGGCCTGCAGGTTGGTGGGATCGGACACCGCCACGAACAGACGCACGCCCCGCCGGACCAGCGGCAGCGCGTGGTGCTTGCGGATCAGGTTTTCCTTGACGATGTCTCGCGGGATGCTGGTGAGATCGAAGGCAGCCAGATCCATGAGCGGCACGCCGAATTCTTCCGAGGCGCTGGCGGCAATCACCCGGGCTTCCGCATGACCGTTCTGAACGAGATAGCTGACGAACGGAATACCCTTGCGGCGGGCTTCCTCGCTCGCCGTCAGCGCGGTATCCGTCGGTATGATGTTCTCTTCGACCAGCCGTCTTGCCAGGCCGTTGAGGGGTACGGGGTCTGAGGCCATGAGCCGTGCAGTCCTTGTGCTGATGATTACCGGCTGTAGGAAGCCAAACCATACAGTTCGGCCAGATCCCTAGTCTAATCCCGATTCGCCTGGTAGCCGATAAGCGGGTCACAGTTTTGTCAGGGCACTTTCTTCATGATGTGCACCGTCGGCAACGCTCGCCTTAAGGGCGAACGTGCGTTTCCACTGCCGTGCGCGGTAGCCGGAATCGCCGTTAGGTGATCTGCCACTTTTGGCACCATTGCGCGGGCTCCCGGCCTGACGGAGAACGTCAGCATGTGACGGACGTCAGCAGGCTGGGGTGCTCCAGAGGGAGTTGGCTCGGCGTCTGCCGAAGTCAACAGGTCCTTCGGTTGAAACGCGCTAAGTTGCTGACTTTAAAAAGGTTCTAGAGGAAGCAAGAGACGTGAATCGCCCCGAAAAACGGATGTGGCACACGGATTGCATCTTCCATAGCGACTCGCGGCGAGCCTCGGCTGCCACGTTTTGACTAGAAGTCTTACACTGTGATTGACGGAGTAACGTTCAAAATGAAAAGCACGATTCAGAAGGGTTTTACCCTTATCGAACTGATGATCGTGGTGGCCATCATCGGTATTCTCGCCGCTGTGGCGCTGCCCGCGTATCAGGACTACATTCGCAATGCGAATATGGCGAAAGTAACGACGCACTACGATGAAGGTGTGCGGTTCGTCACCAATGAGATGCGTCGCGTCCGCGCTGGTATGGCGATGGGTACGATGCAGCTAACTGATCTGCCGCTTGACGCCGCTGCTTGGGTTGCCCTGCTCAATCCGAACAACAAAGCGACGGCGCCCAGCGGGGATCCCGCCTATTCAGCTGGCGCAGGTGTAGCGGGATCTGGCCAGATTGAAATCACTGGCGGTGGGCAGACAGCCGCAGCTGCCGTGACTGTAACTCGGCCTGTCTATGAGGACTTCACAGTAGCCGTAAGTACCCCGGTAGTATTCGCAAACATGTAAGCGAAGCGATCTTGTGGGTAAGGAATAGGGGGGCGTTGCCCCCCTTTTTTCTGGATGAGTAGATTAGATACTGTCGGTTTGAGAGAAAAGAATTGAGGGTGCATATGAATAAGCAATTTGGTTTCACACTCATGGAGTTGTTGATCGTTGTGGCAATCTTGGCGCTCATTTCTGCGATTGCCATTCCCGCATATAACGGGTACATCCAGACATCCCGTCAAGCAGTGCTTGTCAACAACATCTCAAGCATAGAGATTTTTCAAGAAGACTTTCGGCTACGAACCGGGAACTATCTCACCAACGCGGCAGACCTTGCGGCCATTACAGCTGCTATAGATTGGCAGCCGGAGGGAGATGAGCCGGGGACGACCTACTCGATCGCTCCCGGAGCAGGCGGCAGTTATCAGGTAACCGCGACCTCCCCAGAAGGAACTACAGTATGTCTGCGTCTTCCGGATGGTGCCACCTGCTGAAATTCTGGCTTTTTGCCTGTCTCCTAGAAACACAGTATAGTCGCGCCGCTCAAGGAGCTGCCGGAATAGCTCAGTCGGTAGAGCGACTGATTCGTAATCAGTAGGTCCGCGGTTCGATTCCGCGTTCCGGCACCATATGCGCCGGGAACCTTCCCGCAGTGGGTTAAGACTCTCAACCGGTAGTTCTCAAAGTTCCTGAACCCGTAGGCTCGTCTGGTCATCATCTCCATCTTCGTATGGAAGCCCTCGGTGATGCCGTTGCTGCGGCTGAACCGCCAC
>JBFWZA010000019.1:0-114296 GCA_050185825.1 Pseudomonadales bacterium
CGGTACCCCGCCGGAACCAATAACAGCTTCGCTTCTTCGGACCCGGTATCTGCCTGCTCGCGGACGGCGAACTTGCCGTCCGGCGCCAGAAAGGCGAGCTGACGCCTCGGCAGCTCGCCACGGCTGGCGTTCTCTGCCAGCACCGCCAGCCGGCGGAGCAGGTCGTCTTTCCCGGTCCAGGCCTGCGGAATGGTGTCGGGCAGCCGGCCTCGAACGAAGTCGTCGCTCGCGTTCAGCGGCGGCAGCACCAGCTCGGGCGGGCGGATGACGGGCGACGGCGGCGTTTCTTCCATCACGGTGGACGACGTCGCCGGTTCACCCGCCGCTGGCGCCTCCACCGGTGGTACGGGCACGGCTTCGACGGCTTCGCGATCCTGTCCGGCCATCCGGTAGTAGAAGGTGAGACCGAGCACGACGGCCGCGGCAACGGCCAGTCCGGCGATCAGATAGCTGCTACGCATGGTTCATTATGACTCCCCGCCCGACTGAATTATCCTCGCCCGAAAACAATCCATTATCATTCCAGTTTTGCTGTTGCGCGCTTGGAGCACCCGACGTTGAGCACCGCCCACACTCCCATCAGACAGATCCTCGATCATACGGTGCCGCTCGGCACCGCGGTGACCCTCGAGGGTTGGGTCCGTTCCCGGAGAACGTCCAAGGGTGGCTTTTCGTTCATCCACCTCAATGACGGCTCGGCGCTCGACTCGGTGCAGGCGGTCGCCGACGGCAGGCTGGCGAACTACGAGTCCGAGATCCTACAGATCTCCACCGGTTGTGCGGTCCGGGTCACCGGCACCCTGGTGGAGTCAGGCGGCAAGGGTCAGGACCGGGAGATCCAGGCCGATACCGTGACCGTGCTCGGCTGGGTCGACGATCCCGAGCACTACCCCATCGCCAAGAAGCAGCACACGTTCGAGTATCTGCGCACGGTGGCGCACCTCAGGCCGCGTACCAACACCTTCGGCGCCATCTCCCGGGTGCGCAACGCCATCGCCATGGCCGTGCACGACTTTCTGCAGAGCCGCGGCTTCGTCTGGGTGAACACCCCCATCATCACGGCCAGCGACTGCGAGGGTGCGGGTGAGCTGTTCCGGGTCTCCACCCTGGACTTCGTCAATCGCGACAGGCCGGTGGACTTCAGCCAGGACTTCTTCGGCCGGGAAACCTTCCTTACCGTCTCCGGCCAGCTCAACGTGGAGAGCTACTGTCTCGCGCTCAGAAACGTCTACACGTTCGGGCCGACGTTCCGGGCCGAGAACTCGAACACGTCACGACATCTGGCCGAGTTCTGGATGATCGAGCCCGAGATCGCCTTCGCCGATATCCACGACAACGCCGAGCTGGCCGAGGCGCTGCTGAAGTCCGTCTTCTCCGACGTGCTTGCCCGCTGCCCGGACGACATGAAGTTCTTCGCCGAGCGTGTGGACGGCACGGTCATCGACCGGCTGACCAATGTGATCGAAAAGCCGTTCGAGCGCATGACCTACAGCGACGCGGTGACCATTCTCGAACGCTCGGGCAGGACGTTCGAGTTCCCCGTCAGCTGGGGCACGGATCTGCAGAGCGAGCACGAGCGTTACCTCACCGAGGAGCACGTCGGCGGCCCTGTGGTGGTGATCGACTATCCGAAGGAGATCAAGGCCTTCTACATGCGCCTGAACGACGACGCCCGCACGGTGGCCGCCATGGACGTGCTGGTGCCCGGTGTCGGCGAGATCGTCGGCGGCAGCCAGCGGGAAGAGCGTCTGGACGTACTCGAAGCGCGCATGGCCGAGCAGGGCATCGACGGCATCGACTGGTACAAGGACCTGCGCCGCTACGGCAGCGTCCCGCACGCCGGCTTCGGTCTCGGGCTCGAGCGGCTGGTGCTGTACATGACGGGCATGGAGAATATCCGCGACGCCATTCCGTTCCCGCGCGTGCCGAACAACGCGAGCTTCTGAGCGTTCTGGGCTCGATGCTCGCCTCCCTCCTCCGCCTGAAGGCCTTCATCTCGCGCTACCGCTACCGGCTGCTGCTCGGCATCGCGGCATTCGCCGGCGCCCGCTTCTTCGAGGCCCAGATACCGCTCTATCTCGCCATGGGGATAGACCGGATCGCTGCAGGCAACCTCGACCTGACGAAGCCGGTGCTCGGCATCTTCGCCGTGGTGCTCGCCCGGTACGCCGTCGTCACCAGCGCGCGCTACCTCGTGCGCAGCGCCGGCATCCGGGTCGCCTTCGACCTGCGCCAGGCACTCTACGACGCCCTCCAGCATCAGGGCTCGACATTCTTCAACCGCTACACCATCGGCGACATGATGACCCGTGCGGTCGCCGACATCGCCCTCATCCAGCGGCTGATCTCCATGGGCACCATTCTGCTCGTGATCCTCATCTTCGCGAGCCTGTTCGGCTTCGGCTACATGCTGTATCTGTCGCCGTCGCTGACCCTGCTGCTGCTGCCGCCACTGCCGTTCGTCTTCTTCTACGCCCGCTGGGCTGCCGGTCAGATGGCCGTGGCGTCGAAGGACGTTCAGGACGGCATGTCGGATCTGGCCGCTCACGTCCAGGAAAACCTCTCCGGCATCCGGACCATTCAGGCCATGGTCCAGGAAGACAACGAGATCGCCCGCTTCCGCGAGACCAACCAGGCCTATTCCAACGCCTTCTACGAGCAGGCCCGGATCAACTCCCTGATGTCCGCCTGGATGCCGTCGCTGGCGGCCATCTGCTCCATCATCATCCTCGGCTACGGCGGTTACCTGGTGACCCAGGGGGAGATGACGGCGGGCGAGCTCGTGGCGTTCTTCTTCTACGTGAACATGGTGGTCCAGCCTTTCCGGGTGGCCGGGTTCATGGTCAGCCTGTTCCAGCGTGCCGCGGTGGCGAGCGACCGCCTCTTCGAGGTGCTGAGCCTGCCGCCGGAGATCGCGGACCGGCCCACCGGTGACGCGCCGGCGGTGATCCGCGGTGACGTGGAGATCCGCGGGCTCACCTTCACCTATCCAGGCCATACCCGACCGGTGCTCTCCGGCGTGAGCCTCCACATCCGCCAGGGAGAACGCATTTCCATCATGGGGCGGGTCGGTTCGGGCAAGTCGACGCTGCTCAAGCAGCTGGTCCGGCTCCTGGACACACCGGCTGACACGGTCTTCATCGACGGTGTGGACGTCACCCACTTTCCGTTGTCGCAGCTCCGCTCCCAGGTCGCGCTCGTTCCTCAGGATCCTTTTCTGTTCGGTGAGCCGCTGAAATCCAACCTCACCTACGACGACCCCAACCGGGCGCTGGACGAGATCTGGGCAGCCGCCGCATCCGCAGACCTGAAGGAGACCATCGAAGACTTTCCGGAACGCCTCGACACCGTCGTTGGTGAGCGCGGGGTCACCCTGTCCGGGGGTCAGAAGCAGCGGGCGACGCTCGCCAGGGGCCTCATCCGCCACGCACCCGTTCTGGTGCTGGACGACTGCTTCTCGAGCGTCGACACCGAAACCGAAGAGCACATCCTCTCCGAGCTGACACGACTGCGGGCGAACCAGACCACCATTCTGGTCTCGCACCGCGTCTCCACGGCACGCCATTCCGATCGGATCGTCATCCTGGATCAGGGTCGGATCGCGGAGGAAGGCACCCATGACGAGCTCGTCGCCCGCGGTGGACTCTATGCAGAGCTCGAACGCATTCAGCGCGAAGGTGCTGACGAGGCGGATTTCGATACCCTCGGAGCGACCAGCCGATGAGCACGCCCGCACAGCGTCGGGACTACTCCATGTTCGACGCCGAGCTCTCGGGCGCCGTGCTGAACCTCAGGCTGCTCAGGCGGCTTCTGGGGTGGATGCGTCCCTATCGCATCACGTTCGGCACCAGCGCGGTGCTCGTGATTCTCGCCTCCTGCCTGCAGGTTCTGCTGCCGGTGATTCTCTCCATCGTGGTGATCGATCACATCCTCATGGGCACCGAGCAGTCCGTGTCGCCCGACCTCGGCATGGTGAATCTCACCGACTGGCTCACGATCACCCTCGGCGTTCACCCGCTGGTATCGGCCTGCATGCTCTACGGGGTGATCTACCTGGTCTTTGCCGTGGTCAGCCACGCTCACCGGATGACGCTGGTGAGCTCCGTCATCAACGGACTGCGCGATCTGCGCCAGGATCTTTTCAACCACCTGGAAACCCGCCCGTCGTCGTTTTACGACCGGGTTGCGGTGGGCCGCGTCATGACCCGGGTGACCAACGACGTGGAGGCGCTCTACGAGCTGCTTCGCGGCATCGGCACGCTGATCGGCGAGTTCGTGCCGTTTTTCGTGGCGCTGGCCATCATGCTGGCCGTGGACGTGCAGCTCACGCTGCTCCTGCTCCTGGCCCTGCCGGTGATGGGCTTCGTGACCTACTTCTTCCGCCAGGCCACGCGGCAGCTCTTCCGCCTGGTGCGCCTCACGGTATCTACTCTCAACCAGAACATGCAGGAGAACCTCGCCGGGCTCGCCGTGGTCCAGCTCTCGGACAGACAGCAGCAGAACCTCGCGCGCTACACCGAGATCAACCGCGAGAACCGCCGCCACGAGCTGAAAAGCGCGCGGATCGAAACCCTCTACGGTGCGTTCACCGACAGCATGGCCCACCTCTCACTGGGCGTGATCATCTGGTATGGCGGCGGCGCGGTGGTCCAGGAGGCCATGACGCTGGGCGGTGTCATCCTCTTCACCCGGTTCGTCGACATGCTGCTGCAGCCCATCGTGGCGCTCGGCGAGCAGACCAACATCCTGTTCCGGGCCATGGCGTCCGGAGAGCGGATCTTCCAGGCGCTGGACTGGGACGAGAAGATCCACGAGCCGGCCGATCCGGTGAAGCTGCCGGACGACCTGCGCGGCGAGCTGCGCTTCGAGCACCTGAACTTCGGCTACGACGAGGACGTGCAGATCCTCCACGACGTCACCTTCACCATCGCTCCGGGCGAGAAGCTCGCCATCGTCGGCCCCACCGGCTCGGGCAAGAGCACGCTGATCCGGCTGCTGGGGCGGTTCTACGATTTCGACGACGGCCAGATCTTCCTCGACGGCATCGACCTGAACCGCATCCACACCCGCGATCTCAGGCGTCACATCGGCGTCGTGCTGCAGGACTTCCACATCTTTTCCGGCACCATCTACGACAACATCGCACTGGGCGATCCCCGCATCACGCGGGCCAGAGCGGAGGAGGCCGCCCGGCGTGTGAACGCCCACGGCTTCATCAGCGACCTGCCCGACGGCTACGACACGGAGCTCTCCGAGCGGGGTCAGAACCTCTCCCAGGGACAGCGCCAGCTCCTCGCCTTCGCCCGGGTGCTGGCCGCCGACCCGGAGATCCTGGTGCTGGACGAGGCGACGGCCAGCATCGACACGGAGACGGAGCTGCTGATCCAGGATGCGCTCCGTCAGCTCACAAGAGGACGCACGTCGATCCTGATCGCCCACCGGCTGCAGACCATCCAGGAGGCCAACCGGGTGCTGGTGCTGCACGACGGCCGGGTGGAGGAGCTCGGGACCCACGACGAGCTGCTGACCGCCCGGGGGCTCTACCACACCCTGCACACCCTCCAGTTTCAGCGCGCCGCAACCGACTGACAGCGGGCGCTCACCTTCAGCCGTGCATGGTCAGGCCGCCGGAGACGCTGATGGTCTGGCCCGTCACGTAGCCGGCGGCGTCACTGAGAAAGAATCCCACCAGCGCCGGAAAGTCCTCCGGAGTGGCCAGCCGGCGCATGGGCACGGAGCGCACCAGCGCCTGCTGGAGCTTGCCCGTCTCGTCGAAGCCCGCCAGCAACGGCGTGTCCGTCGGGCCCGGACAGACGCTGTTGAAGGTGATTCGGTCGCGGGCGTGCTCACGCGCCAGGGTCTTCATGAGGGCGATGGTGCCGCCCTTGGCGGCGGAATAGACCGCCTCGCCGGAGGATCCCACCCGCCCCGCATCCGAGGCGATGCTGACCACCCGGCCGCCGCCACCCGCAATCAGGTGCGGCAGCACCGCGTGCGTCAGATTCAGCGGCCCGTAGAGATTGATGTCGATCACCTTGCGCCAGAACTCAGGTTCGGTATCGACGAAGCGTGCCGCCCGATCCCAGCCGGCGTTGTTGACCAGTCCCCACAGCGAATGCTCGGCCGCCCAGCCGTCCACGGCGCGGGCAACCAGGTCGTGATCGCTGATGTCGGCTTGCCGGGTGCGTACCCGGTCGCCATGGACGGCGCGCAGATCGTCGAGCCCCGCCTCATTCAGATCCAGCACCAGCACCCGGCTGCCTGCCCCGACCAGGTGGTCGACGATGGCCCGGCCGATGCCGCTGGCACCGCCGCTGACGATGACGCTCCGTACGTCGCTCATGTCTGCCCCCCGCATCGGCCTTTTCATCGAGAGTGCGCTAAACTCGCGGCCGTGAGCAAGCCCGAAACACCCGCGACCGCCGACTCCCCGCGACGCATCGTCAGCGGCGAGAAGTTCCGGACCGACCGCGGGATCAGCGCCATCAAGGACGGCATCAAGGCCACCCGCAAGGCGTCTGCCGCCGAGCCGGCTGCGCCGCCGCGCCCGGACCGGAAGCCCGAGTGGCTGCGCATCCGGCTGCCGAGCGGCGGGCGCTACGAAGCCGTGCGCCGGACGGTGCACACCCACCGGCTGGCCACGGTCTGCGAGGAATCGCACTGCCCGAACATCGGCGAGTGCTGGAGCGCGGGGACCGCCACCATCATGCTCATGGGCTCGGTCTGCACCCGCGCCTGCCGGTTCTGCTCCGTGGACACCGGCAATCCCCGGGGGCTGCTGGACCCGGATGAGCCGGCGAGCGCCGCCCAGAGCGTCGCCCTCATGGGGTTGAAGTACGTGGTGATCACCTCCGTGGACCGGGACGACCTGCCGGACGGCGGCGCCGCCCACTACGCCGCCTGCGTACGTGCCATCAAGCGGCGCAACCCCGAAACCGCCGTGGAGGCGCTGACGCCGGATTTCTCGGGGGACCTCGACGCGGTGGCGACGGTAGTGACCTCCGGTCTCGACGTTTTCGCTCAGAACCTGGAAACCGTGGAGCGCCTCACCCACCCGGTCCGTGACCCGCGGGCCGGCTACCGGCAGACGCTCACCGTGCTGGCGCACGCCAAGGTCCTGCGGCCGGATGTGCTCACCAAGTCCAGCCTCATGCTCGGGCTCGGCGAGACCGACGAGGAGATCTACCAGGCCATGGACGATCTGCGGACGGCCGGTGTGGACGTGCTCACCCTGGGCCAGTACCTGCGCCCCACCCGGAATCACCTGCCGGTGGCGCGGTGGGTGCATCCGGATGCGTTTCAGGCCTATCGGGCCGAAGGGCTTTCGCGGGGATTCCGGGAGGTAGCCTCAGGCCCGCTCGTCCGCTCGAGCTACCGGGCCGACCGGATCCTCGACGGCGACAATCTGGGTCTGATCCCGCTGACCAGCGTCTGACCAACCGCTGACGGTACCCTACCCCGTCACGCGACCGGCGCCCGGCCAGGGATCCATGGGGCCGTCCGGCACCTCCTCCACGGTCTCCACCACGTCGAAGAGCGAGAATCCCCGCGCCTGGTAGTTGGCGAGCGCCTGCGGATGATCCAGCGAGCAGGTGTGCAGCCACACCCGGACGTCTGCCCCCGGAGCAGCGTCGGCCGACGCACCCGCGTCCGAGGCCAGGAACTCCCGGCCGAAGTCCCACGCCGTGCGTACCGCATCGCCCAGAAAGGCGCCCCCCATACCGGCGCCGACGAACTGCGGCATCAGCCCGAAATAGACGATCTCCACCGACCGCGGCGGCTGCCATTCCAGCTCGAAATAACCGGCGGGCGTGCCGTCCACGTAGGCGAGCCAGGTGCCCACCTCCGGACGGTCAAGGTAGCGTTCCCACTGCCGGTAGCTCCAGCCGAGCCGCATGTACCAGCGCCACTCGGCGCCCACGGACGCGTACAGGAACCGGTTGAGCTCCGGCAGCGGCACCCGCGACCGCCGCACTTCGTAGGCGATCCGTCCCGGCCCTGCCGGCCGGAACGCCGCCGGATCGTCGATTTCGACGTGATACGTGGTGACCCGCTCTTTCATCTGGTGGATCATAGGCGATTCGTTTCCAGTCTGGCAGCAGAGGCAGATGAGCCTGATCAGCAAACACGACGGTCAACGCACCGCCATCCAGCTCGTAACACCGGCAACGCTGGAGCCCTGGTCCGCGGGACAGCCGCCATTGGCACGGTCCTGGCTCGAGCGTCAGCAGTTCAAGGCCAAGACCGGTCAGTTCGCCTGGCTGCCGGGCGACACCGGCGCGCCGGACTCCGTGGTGGCGGGATGGGACGGCAAGGATCCACTCGAGAGCCTCGGCAGCCTGCCGTTCGGCCTGCCGGAAGGCGTCTACGAGCTGGCCGGCACCGCCACCCCGTTGCAGCTGCTCGGCTGGGGTCTCGGCGCCTACCAGTTCGACCGCTACCGGGCACCCGAGCGCCAGCCGGCCGAGCTGCTCGTCCCCGCCGGCGTGGACGCCGATGCCCTGCTCGGCGAGGTAGCCGCCATCCGCCTGGTTCGGGATCTCATCAACCTGCCGGCGGACGAGCTCAATCCCACCCGTCTCGCCGAGGAAGCGGTGCAGCTCGCGGACAGCTTCGGCGCCGACGTGAACGTGATCGTAGGTGACGACCTGCTCGCGGGCGGCTTCAACACCATCCACGCCGTGGGTCGCGCCGCCACCGACGCCCCCCGGCTCATCGACATCCGCTGGGGCGATCCCGCGCACCCGAAGGTGAGCCTCATCGGCAAGGGCGTTTGCTTCGACAGCGGCGGGCTCGACATCAAGCCTGCCAGCGCCATGCGCACGATGAAGAAGGACATGGGCGGCGCCGCCAACGTGCTCGGCCTGGCGCAGCTCATCATGAGCGCGGCGCTGCCGGTACGGCTCAGGGTGCTGATCCCCGCCGTGGAGAACGCCATCGCCGGCAACGCCTACCGCCCGGGCGACATCATCCAGACCTACCAGGGCATCAGCGTCGAGATCGACAACACCGACGCCGAAGGCCGCCTGGTCATGTGCGATGCGCTGGCGCTCGCCGCGGAGGAGTCACCGGAGGTCATGCTCGACTACTCCACCCTCACCGGTTCCGCCCGCTCCGCCGTGGGTGCGGAGATCGCCGCGATGTTCGCCAACGACGATGGTCTGGCGGAAGGCCTCTACCGGGGCGGCGAGGCGGTATCCGATACGGTATGGCGGCTGCCCCTGCACGCGCCTTACGAATACCTGCTGAAGAGCAACGTCGCCGACACGGTCAACTCCGCCAGCATCCCCTACGGCGGCGCCATCACCGCGGCCCTGTTTCTCGAGAAATTCGTCGGCGACACCCCCTGGGCACACTTCGACATCATGGCCTACAACATCCGCCCGCGACCCGGACGCCCGGAAGGCGGCGAGGCCATGGGCATCCGCGCCGCCTGGCACTATCTGCGGGAGCGGTTCGGTGACTGAGCTCTTCCGGTCGCTGGAGAGCGCCGCGCTGGGGCACGAGGAAACGCTGGATGCGGTGCTGGGCGCCCTCGCCTTCAACGCGGACGGGCTCATTCCCGCCATCGCTCAGGATCAGGCGGACGGCACGGTGCTCATGCTCGCCTGGATGAACCGGGAAGCGCTCGAGCGGACGCTCGCCGAGGGGTACGCCTGCTACTACTCCCGATCGCGACAGACGCTGTGGCGCAAGGGAGAAACCTCCGGGCACCTGCAGCGCGTGGTGGAGGTGCGCTTCGACTGCGACGGCGACGCCGTGCTGCTCACCGTGGAGCAGACCGGACCCGCGTGCCACACGAACCGGCCGAGCTGCTTCTACCTCGCGGTGGACGCCGGCTGCGTGCGGGTGATCTCCCAGGCCCCCTGACTTATACTCCCGCGCCTTTGTCGAACCGGCACGGTCGGGACGGGGCCTCATGGACGTCTACCTCTACAACACGCTCTCCGGAAAGAAGGAGAAGTTCGCACCGCTCGATCCGCGCCGGGTGACCATCTACGTCTGCGGACCCACCGTCTACGACTACGTCCACATCGGTAACGGCCGGCCGGCAGTGGCCTTCGACGTTCTCGTCCGGCTGCTGCGCGTGCTCTACCCGGAGGTCGTCTACGTCCGCAACATCACGGACATCGACGACAAGATCAACAAGGCGGCGCTGGAGAACGGCGAGCCCATCTCCGCGCTGGCCGATCGCTTCACCGACGCCTACGAGGAGGACCTGGACGCTCTGGGGGTGCTGCCGCCGACCGAGGTGCCGCGGGCCACGCACCACATTCCGGAAATCATCCGCATGATCGAGCGGCTGATCGCCTCCGGACACGCCTACGCGGCGGATGGCCACGTGCTCTTCCACGTCCCTTCCGATCCTGCGTACGGCAGCCTGTCACGGCGCAGCCTCGAGGACATGGTGGACGGTGCCCGGGTGGAGGTGGCGCCCTACAAGCGTGATCCCAAGGACTTCGTGCTCTGGAAACCCTCGACCGACGAGCTCCCGGGCTGGGACAGCCCCTGGGGCCGCGGCAGACCCGGCTGGCACATCGAGTGCTCGGCCATGATCGAGAAGCATCTGGGCCGCGTGATCGACATTCACGGCGGCGGCTCGGACCTCACCTTTCCGCACCACGAGAACGAGGCGGCCCAGAGCCGCTGCGCTCACGGCAGCGCCGAGTACGTCCGCTTCTGGCTGCACAACGGCATGCTGACGATGGGCCAGGAGAAGATGTCCAAGTCGCTCGGCAACGTGGTCACCATCCGCGACCTGCGCGCCCGTCACCCGGGCGAGGTGCTGCGCTACGCGCTGCTCTCGGCGCAGTACCGGTCGCCGCTCGCCTGGTCCGAGGATCTGCTCCGGCAGCACAAGGCGAGCCTCGATCGTCTCTACGGTGCCCTGGACGAGTCCGGTAACGAGACGTCCGACGCATACGCCCTGCTGCCGGCAGGACGCTACCCGCGCGCCGTGCTCGAGGCGCTGGCCGACGATCTGAACACGCCCGAGGCGCTGGCCGCCCTGCACCACCTGGCCGGCGAGATCCACCGTGCCGCCGATGAGCAGACACGGCAGAACCTGCGCAGCCAGCTTCTGGCCGGTGGCTGGCTGCTCGGGCTGCTGACCCAGCGCCGGGAGCGGTACTTCCAGGGGTCGAGCCGTCTCGATCCGGCCTACATCGAGTCCAGGATCGCGGCCCGAAACCAGGCGCGCGCCAACCGGGACTTCGCCGGCGCGGACGCCATCCGCGACGAGCTGCTTGCCGGCGGTATCGAGCTCGAGGACACCCGGGAGGGGACACGTTGGAAGGTGGTGCAGACGACGGACGACTGAGCGAGATCGCCGTCGTCGGTGCCGGTGTGGCCGGCGCCGCGCTGGCCATCGCCTGCCGCCGCAACGGGCAGGCCGTGCGTTTATACGATCGCCGTGCAGAAACGGAACGCGACGCTACCCGGCTCCTCGAGCTCACCGCCAACGGCACCCGGGTCCTGCACGCCATCGGCCTGAAGGACGCGCTCGGCCGCATCGGCCGCTTTCCCTCGTTTGCCACCGTGCGCAACAGCCGCACCGGTTTTCTGCTCGGCCAGCGTCCGCTCGGCCCCTTCTCCGAAGCACGCTACGGAGCGCCCTGCTGCCTGGTGAGAGCCGAAGACCTGAGGGCGATGCTGCTCGATGCCGCTCGCCGCGAGGGCATCACCGTGGAGGCGCCTGTCACCGTCACGGACGTGGACACCGAAACCGGCACTCTGAGCCTGCGGGACGGCCGCCGCACCGAGCATCTGGCCGTCGCCGTGGCCACCGGCCGGCCGGGTGAAGCAGGCACGCCGGAACTCGACGCGCTCCTGGAGCCGAGACAGTGGGCGATACCCCGTACGCCGACGCTGATCCGGGCACGAAGCTGGCGGAGCACGCCTGACAGGGAACACGGCCGCTTTCTCACCACCTGGCTGGGGTCCGGGTTCGTGATCGTCGAGCGGCCGGATACGGACCCACAGGGGTCCCGGCAACCCGTCGAGCTGCTCGTGGTGCAGACGACACCGCGGGAGGATCGCTGTGCCACAGAAACCTGCCGCGCCCTGCTCGCCGGATGCCATCCCCACCTCGCCGGCCTGGCAGAGAGTCTCGAAGCGCGCCACGAAGCGGTGCCTGTGGCCGATGTCGCCCGCCACTGGCAGGCGGGACGGGCAGTCCTGCTCGGCAGCGCCTGTCACGCGGCACCCGCCTATCCCGAGCTCGAGCCGTCCGCGGCGCTGGAAGACGCCTGGATCCTGTCGCGGATGATGGAACGGTGGGAGGACGAGCCGCATCAGGGCTTCGCCGATTACGAGCGATTCCGCAGGGCGCGGGCGACGCGCCTGCGGACGTTCGCCGAGTCGGAGCTCGCCGTGCAGACGCTGCCTGCCGGCGCGTCGCGCTGGCAACGGGACATCCGCTGGTCGCTCAGCAGCCGGTTCCTGCCGGAGATCGCGCTGGAAAAGCTCGACTGGTTGTACGGCTACGACTGCATCCGCGGCTTCGCCTGACCGGGCTCAGCTCCGGAACAGGCCTTCCAGCCGATCCAGATCGTTGATCACCCGCCAGTGACCGCCGGCGTGCTCGACCCGGTTCTGCCAGTCGGCGAGCCGGTCCAGGTACTCTCTGGGATCCACATTGTCCGAACGCAGCTTGGTCACGTTCATGGCCACCACGTCCACATCGGTGAACGTCATGGCGAAGTCGCGCACGTAGCCTTCCTGCAGGTCTTCCTTGAGGTCCGAGAAGATGAAGATGGTCTTCCGGCCCGGATCCTTCTCGTTTAAGAACTCGAGCGCCTGCAGCAGACCGCCGGAGATGTCGGTGTAGCCCGCAGGCTCGACCGACTTCACGAAGTCGTTCACCGCCTCCTGAAACTGACGCTTCTGGCCGTTGGCCGTGCTCGGCCGCTCGTCGAAGGTCACCTTCGCGACGATGTCCTTCTCGCTGAAGCTCGCCGTGTCGATCCGCGCGATGGCGAATGAGTCACCCGGGTTGAGCTTGGACAGCGTGAAGTTGATGATCTGCTGCGCCTTGCCGATCTCGCCCGTGTAGGTGCCGGAAGTGTCGAGCAGCATGTAGATGCCGACGTTGTGCTTGACCGGCTCGCCGCAGCCTCCGATGGCGAATATCAGCGTGACGAGCGCGAGCGGACGGGCGAACCGTGCCGTGAGATTGCGGGTGTTCATGCCGGATGCTCCCCGTAACGGAAGGTGACCGTCCCATCCGTTGCCCGGTCGGATTCCCGCGCTTCGGGCCGTTGTGCCTCTTCCGCCGACGCCTGGCGCTGTGCCGCCGCCCGTTCCCGGCGACGGCGGGAGGCGCCTTCCAGCCACAAAGGCGCGAAGATGATCAGGTCGTAGAGGTGCAGCAGCACCTGACCCGCCTGCCAGGCGGCATTGCCGAGCAGACGCAGGCCGATGAGCAGCAGGTTCAGCACGCCCAGGATCACGAGCCCGACCACGTGCCGGAAGGTCTGGATGAAGGATTCCAGGGGGATCGCCACGAAGGTCAGCGCGAACGGCAGCACGAATCCCATGCCCATCTGCGCCGCGGTGGTGATCCAGAGCGTGTCGGTGCCGAGCAGCGATGCGTCCATGCCGCGAAGCGCCGACGCTGTGGCGAGCTCGTCCTGAAGCAGCACCTCACGCATGTAGGCGAGACCCGCCTCCACGCTGGCCAGGGTGGTCAGCAGGCCCAGTGACACCCAGACCATGGTCAGCCGGGTGCGCTCGGGCAGCGCGCTGATCACCGGGAACAGCCGCGTGATGCGCAGCGACTCCATCAGGAACAGCCCCATGGACATTTCCACCAGGATGATCACCAGGGCCGCGATGTCCGCGGTCTGGAACGCGCCGATGTAGCTCGTGCCCCCTACCATCTCGGACATGGGCCGGGCGATGAGGGTGAAGTTGATCACCGCCCCGCCGATGGCGATCAGCATGACCAGGGACGCGATGGCGAACTGCACCAGCGCGGACGTGGACAGGGTCTGCACCGCGTGGTCGCTGCCGCGCACGATCTCCTCATACTCGTCCATGTGCCGGTCGATGCTTCGCGAACGCTCGAGAATCGAGTTGATGGCCCGGTCCGTCTGCTTCAGAGTGCTCTGAATGGTCTGCCAGGCCGGTCGCATGCGGGAGAGGAGCTGATGGCGCTTCCTGCTCGCATCCCGATAGGCGGCCAGCGACTGGGCCTCCGCCTTCGCCAGCGAGCCGTGAATGGCCTCCAGCACGTGCTTCACCGTCGGGTCCGCCTTGGCGCTGACCTTGGCCACCGCGTCCACGGCCCGGCTCCAGCCCGGCACCTCCGGGGGCACGTCGGTGGCGTTCTGATGATCCTCGTCGATGCGTTGAATGGTCTCGGACAGCAGCCGCTGTGTCTCCGGATAGCGCGCCAGATCCCGGTTGACCGTGGCCGTGATGCGCTCGAACTCCCGGCTGACCAGACGCTCCTTCGCTTCCCGACCCTGGGCGAGCAGCACCTCGCGGTTGCGCGCCACGAGCGCGCTGCGGGTGTTGCCGATGCCCCGCGCGGCGAGCCGGAGCACGCCGCGAACCAGCCGGGCCAGCGCCATGATCGCCCGTTGCGCGGAGCTGCGGCCGAAGTACAGGGCAAGAACGAGCACCACGATCCAGATCAGCGCGGACAGCCACGGACTGTCCGTGAGCATGAGTAGCGTTTCCATTGATAGACCCCCTTCTCGTCCCTGGAGGTGTTGGTTCCAGAGGGGAGCGTGTGTCCCGCACGCTCACTTGCTCGGGGCAGTCTGACCAAGGATGCCGGCACGGGATGTGAACTGCCCGGCAATTCCGGCCCTGGTGCCAGCCGGACAGCGTCCGCCGCCGCGGCCCGCGGCGGGCAGGCGTGCACAGCGTGCGGTGGTTCACACCGGGAGCGGGCGGAATCAGACCAGAAAGTCGACAGCTCTGAGCGGACGATATTTGGGCAGAGGTTCCTTAACATACGCCGCTCATCTCCCGCAGGAGCCCACATGAGCACCCGGATCCGCACCTTCGTCGACGAACGCTGGGACGAGAGCATCGTGCCGACGCTCTGCGACTACATCCGCATTCCGAACAAGTCCCCGATGTTCGACCCGGACTGGGAAGCCCACGGCCACATGCAGGCCGCGGTGTCACTGCTCGATGCCTGGTGTGACAGCGTGGAGATCCAGGGCATGCGCCGGGAGGTCATCACCCTCCCCGGAAGAACGCCGGTGCTGTTCTGCGAGATTCCGGCCACAGCGCCCGGCGCCGGCACGGTGATGCTCTACGGCCACTACGACAAGCAGCCGGAGTTTCTCGGCTGGGAGCCGGGGCTCGGCCCGTGGGAACCCGTGCTCCGGGACGGCAGGCTCTACGGACGGGGCGGCGCCGACGACGGCTACGCCCTGTTCGGGTCGCTCACCGCCATCGCCGCGCTGCAGGCGGAGGGAATCGGGCACGGCCGGTGCGTGGTGCTGATCGAGGGCTGCGAGGAAAGCGGCAGCTTCGACCTGCCTTTCTACGTCGACGCCCTGGCGGATCGGATCGGCCGGCCTGAGCTCGTCATCTGCCTGGACGCGGAATGCGGCAACTACGATCAGCTGTGGACCACTACCTCACTGCGCGGCATGCTGCCGGGCGTGCTCTCCGTCCAGGTGCTGGAGCAGGGTCAGCACTCCGGCGGCGCCGGTGGTATCGTCCCCTCGAGCTTCCGGATCCTGCGCAGCCTCATGGAGCGCGTGGAGGATTCGGGCACGGGCCGCCTGCATCCGAGCCTGTACGTCCAGATTCCCCAGAGCGCGCATCGGCAGCTCGAGCAGGTCGCGCAGGTGCTCGGCCCGGGCATCTACGAACGCTTCCCCTGGGCAGGCGGAACGCGGCCGGAAGCAGACGACACCACCGAGCTGCTGCTCAACAACACCTGGCGGCCGAGCCTGGCCACGGTGGGGTTCTCCGGCGCGCCCGACGTCGGTAACGCGGGCAACACCCTGCGCCCATCGACCAGCGTCCGGCTGACCATCCGGTTGCCGCCGACGCTGGATGCCGGCGATGCCGCCCGCACCATCAAAGCGGAGCTGGAGCGTGACCCGCCCTACGGCGCCGTGGTCGATTTCGCGGCGGACACGGCGCAGACCGGCTGGAGCGCGCCACCCTTCGAATCCTGGCTGGAGAAGGCCATGAACGATGCGTCCATCGCCTACTTCGGCAAGCCCGCCATGTACATGGGGTGTGGCGGCACCATACCGTTCATGAAGATGCTGGGAGATGCCTATCCCGGCGTGCAGTTCTTTGTCACCGGCGTGCTGGGTCCCCGATCCAACGCCCACGGTCCCAACGAGTTTCTGGAGATCGCCACGGGAAAACGGGTGACGGCGTGCGTTGCCGACGTGCTTGCCGACCACGCCAGGCGCAGACGTTGAGGAAACGGATCGGCTCCGGCGGCTACTGCAGGAGCCGGCTGTTGGAGCCGAAGCTCCGCCGCAGAAAGTCCATCTGGTCACCCAGAATCCGGCCGCTGTTGGTGAGCGCCAGATATTCGGCGAAATTCGGCAGGTACGGCAGGGCCAGCAGCTCCATGCCGCACTCCTCGAGCAGCCGGTTGCCTTTGTGATGGTTGCAGCGCTTGCAGGCCGCCACCACGTTGAACCAGGCGTCCTTGCCACCGCGGGAGGTGGGTACCACGTGATCCCGGGTGAGCTCGCCATCGGCGAACGTGCCGCCGCAGTAGAGGCAGACGTTGAGATCCCTGCGGAACAGGGCTTCGTTGGTCAGCGGCGGCACCGCTCTGGCAGGCGGCGTGACCTTGCCGTTGCAGGCGACGATGGCGTGTATGTCGAGATGCGACTGACAACTGTCCAAACGGGAATGACCGCCGCGGATTCTGAGCACGGCGTCGCCCAGCGTCCAGACCACAATCTCCCGCGCGTACAAACAGACCGCTTCCTGCCAGGTGACCCAGTCGATCGGCTGACCCGCAACGTTCAGGCGCAGGATTCGCGGCACTCGCTCATATTCGGCAACAGTCGCTACCATACGTCACCTCGTGATGGCGCCGGTATAATGACCAAACGCTGATAAGGTTTCAACGACAGGCATGATGCGAACTGAGCGTTTCAGAATGGTTTACGTGAGCGGGGTTTGTACGGTCGTCCTGCTCGCGATTGTCGTGCAGACGGGATGCTCCAATGCCCAGATCCGGCGCACGCCGGTGACGCCCAAACCCACACCCTGGTTCTGCGAGATGAACGAGGCGCGGGACGACTGGCAGTGCGTGCAGAACGCAGAGCTGGCCGCCAACCCGAAACCCGCCCGCCTGCCCAACGACCCCGTGGAGCCGGTGTCACAGGCGGGTGCGGCGGCGGCGGGAACGACCTTGCCCGGCAGCGAGGCCGAGGAGGCGGGACTGGCGCCGCTGGCGGCGCCGGGTGAGCTCGCCGGGATGGCGGCGCTGGAAAGCGCACCGCTCGTGCTCGACGACGCCTCCGAGGTGCTCGCCTTACCGGAGGACGGCTTCGCCGTGCAGCTCGTGGCGACCGCGTCCAGAGAGCAGGCGGATGCGTTCGTGGAAACCCACAGCCTGGTCGGCACCATGACGCTGCAGCTCGCCCGGGACGCGGACTTCTATTACGTGGTGCTGCTCGGAACCTACGACACCTACGACGCAGCCGAGAGCGCGGTGGACGGACGTCCGTCTTCGCTCGAGGACGTCCGGCCCTGGATCCGCCCGCTCCTGTCGATTCAGGCCGGCCTGCTCGCCGCGCGCGATCTGCGTGCCGAAGCCGGCGGCTGAAGCCGAAATCGGCGGCTAAAGCCGAAATCGGCGGCTGAAGCCGAAATCGGCGGCTAGCCGGTACCCGAGGCGTCCGCGAGCGGCGTCGCCGGATTGATGGCCCGATAGCTGTCCCGGGATCGGAGTCTGTCCAGATAGGCGCCGACCCGGGGAAATCCGTCCACCGGCATGCCGTCAACCTGCAGCACCATGGCCACCGCCATGAACGGTACGTCCGCCAGACTGAAGTCACCCGCCAGATAGTCCTGCTCGAGCTGCGTCTCCAGGAAGGGGAAGATCTCGCCCGTGAGCCCGGCACGGCCGCGCGCCATGCCTTCCTGATCCCGCTTGTCCTCCGGCGACCACCAGGGCATCCAGATCAGCGGCAGGTAGCGGCTCAAGACCCCTTCGTCAGCGTAGTTCTCCAGCGCCCGGGCTCGCGCCCGCAGGACGGGATCCGCCGGCAGGAGCGGCGGTTCCGGGTAGGCGTCGTTCAGGTACTCGTTGATCACCGTGGAGTCGTACAGGGTGAGATCGCCGTCCTCGATCCAGGGCACCTTGCCGAGCGGATGCTTCGCCAGTACCTCCGGGATCTTCTTCCAGACGTCCCCGGGACGCACACACTCGATCCGGTAGGGGAGGCCCTTCTCTTCGAGCACGACCTTGGTCTTCGAGCCGTTGGTGGATCGCAGCGTCCCGTACGGGTATTCACGTTCCATGGTATACAGGATGATCATGTGACGGTTCCTCCGATCCCCGGCAAGCGCGCTCGCCGCTGATGATACAGACCCTCGAACGAGAAGATCAGGAGCGCGAGCCCGATGCAGCCGAACGTCACCGCCTGGGCGGCACGGAACGGCTCGCCGTAGACGAACACGGCAAGCAGCAGGGTCAGCGATGGCGCGATGTACTGGAAAAATCCCAGCACCGAAAGCGGCAGCCGCAGTGCCGCCGCCGCGAAGGCGACCAGCGGAATGACCGTGAGCGGCCCGCCGAGCGCCAGCAGCGCGAGCTCTGACCCGGTTCCGTGGGTCAGCGTTCCCTCACCCTGCAGACCCAGCCAGAGCAGATAACCTGCCGCCAGCGGCAGCAGAAACAGGGTTTCCACACCCAGCCCGACCACCGAGTCCACGGCGATCTTCTTGCGCACCAGTCCGTAAGAACCGAACGTGAGCGCGAGCGTCAGGCCTACCCAGGGAAAGACCCCCACCGCGATGAGCTCGTTCGCCACCCCCAGCGCCGCCAGCCCCACCGCCAGCAGCTGTGCCGTGCGCAGCCTCTCACCCAGAAAGAGCCCGCCGAGGATGATGTTCACCAGCGGGTTGATGTAGTAGCCGAGGCTGGTTTCCACCATCCGATCGTTCAGCAGCGCCCATACGAACACGGCCCAGTTGATGCTCAGCAGCCCACCGCTCAGAACCAGCCAGCCGAGCTTCGAGACATCCATGTGCCGCAAGCTGTGCTGCTGCCGGCGGACGACGATGACGGCAAGCAGCACCAGCACGGCCCAGCAGATCCGGTGCGCGATGATCTCGATGGGGCCGGCAAATGCCACCTGCTTGAAGTAGATGGGAAGCACACCCCAGAGGCCGTAGGCCGTAAGGGCGAAGACCACCCCGGCGCGCTCCTGCGGGGGTGGCGGGTCGAGGAGGACGGTCAGAAATGGTCCTTACGGCGCCGCGTCTCCGCGAAGACGGCCACGGCATCCTCCTTCTCCATGCCCACGGTCGCACGCAGGTTCTCGCTGTCCGGGCGCAGGAACGGGTTGGTGGCTTTCTCGAGACCGATGGTGGTGGGCACGGTCGGCTGACCACTCGCCCGCAGCCGGTCGATCTCGGCGCTGCGTTTCACCAGCACCTCGTTGCCGGGCTCCACGGAAAGCGCGAAAGCGGCATTGGATTGCGTGTACTCGTGCGCGCAGTAGACGACCGTGTCGTCCGGCAGGGCCATGAGCTTCTGCAGGCTCGACCACATCTGCGCCGGCGTGCCCTCGAACAGCCGCCCGCAGCCGAGCGCGAAGAGCGTATCCCCCACGAAGGCAATGCCGTCGTCCTCGAAGTAGTAGGCGATGTGACCCCGGGTGTGCCCGGGCACCTCCAGCACCAGGGCGGAGGTGGTGCCGAACGCGAAGCGCTCGCCGTCAGCCACCCGCACATCGATGCCGGGAATGCGGTCCGCGTCGTTGCCCGCGCCGACCACCGTGCAGCCCCACCGTGCCTTCAGGGCCTCATTGCCGCCGGCATGGTCGAAGTGGTGATGGGTGTTGAGAATGTGGGTGAGACGCCAGCCCTTCTCCTCGAGCGCCGCGTTGATGGGTTCCACTTCCGGCGTGTCGATCACGGCGGTCACCTCGGCGTCGCCGTCGTGCACGAGAAAGCCGTAGTTGTCGTTGAGGCACGGGAACATGTGAACTTCCAGCGTCATCGATTCGATCCTCCCTACTCAGGTTTCTTCCAGCGGCACGAAGAGACAAATCCTTGGCTCACCATTCACCGCCCGGCTGATGTGACCCTGGCCGGTGGTGTCCTCGGCGAGCAGGATGTCCCCCGGCCCGAGCCGCTTCACCGTGCCGTCCCCCACCTCGATGTCCACCGACCCGGTCAGGTTGATCACGAACTGACGACGGGGCGCATTGTGGAACCCCAGCGCGTAGTCACCGTCCACCTCCCGAAACAGGATCCCCGTCGCCGGCCAGGGCGCGGAGATTCTGCCGCTGCCGCCCCGGTCTTCGAGCTCGATATCCAGATCCTCGAAGTGCGAGGCGCCGTCGTCTCCGGTATAAACGCGTAGAACTTTCATGGCGCTATTTCACCCCGGCGTCCGTGGAAGCGGTAGACGGTGCCACCCGGCCTTCCGGGTGCCTGCCGCCAGAGGCGCAAAACTACTACAACCGCTGCCCTTCGTGCAGCCGAGACAGGCATGAACCCGGTTCTGAAGAACATTCTCGACATCCTGGACGTGGAAGAGCTGGAACGGAACCTCTACCGCGGCCAGAACCACGAAACGGAGCACGTCTTCGGCGGCCAGGTGCTGGCGCAGGCCATCGCCGCCGCCTACCGGACGGTGGAAGTCCCGCACGCGCTGCACTCGATCCACGCCTACTTCATCCGGGCCGGCGACTGGAACGTGCCGATCATCTACGAGGTGGACCGCATCCGCGACGGTAAGAGCTTCACCACCCGGCGGGTGATCGCCATCCAGCACGGCCGGGCCATCTTCGACATGGCGCTGTCGTTCCACACCCCGGAGCCGGGAATCAGCCACGCCGTGCCGATGCCGGACGTGCCCCCGCCCGAGGCCCTTCGTGGCGACAGAGAGGTGTTCGTGGAGATCGCCCGGCACCAGCCGGAGGTGAGCCGGTTCGCCTTCCGCTTCGAGGCCATCGATTCCCGCCAGGTGGAGCGCATCCGAATGACGGATTCGGACACCCACCCGCCGCTGAAGCACTCGTGGCTCAGGACCCGCGACCCGCTGCCCGACGATCCGGAGGTCCACCTGGCGCTGCTCGCCTACATGTCGGATCTGGACTTCATGAGCACGTCCATGCTGCCCCACGGGCAGGGCAACATGCGGGGCAACGTCCGCGGCGCGAGCGTCGATCACGCGCTGTGGTTTCACCGCCCGTTCCGTGCGGACGAGTGGCTGCTGTTCGCGAAGGAATCGCCGAATGCGGGCGGAGCCCGTGGGTTCGTGCGCGGGCAGTTCTTCAACCGCCAGGGTGAGCTCGTGGTCACCGCCGCTCAGGAGTGCCTGATCCGGCCCATCAACCAGGGCGCGCCGTAGTCCGGATCGACCCGGCGATTCCCCGTCCTAGCGGAGGAATCCCTCCACCGTCATCTCCACCAGGGCAGCGCCCACCCAGGCGAGCGGCGGGATCACGAGGTAGAAGGCCACGCGGCCGACCAGCGACAGATCCATGGGCCAGGTGGAGGTATGGCGTACTCGGTCACGGTGCGCGACCAGCGCCTCGAGCGTTGCCACGTCGTCCCGGTCCGCCGCGTCCACCGCCGCCTGCAGCGTCCGCAGCCGGGATGCCCGGCTGTCCCGAATCGCCGCACGCACGCCGGACTGGGAGATCAGGAACAGGCATCCGGCCAGCGTCAGCCCGACCAGCAGGCCGTCCTGGTAGTTCACCAGCCGGAACTCTGCGTCGAGCGCCTGCAGCGGCATGAGCGCCAGGGCGCCCATGATCACCAGGACGTCGCGGATGGCAGCCGAGCCGAACGGCTTCAGCCGGGAGAGATCATAGAGATCGACACTGACATGACGGCCGAGACGCCTGAGGGATAAAGCGTCGGTCACCCGGCAGACGGCCGTGAACGCCACGGTCAGCCAGCTGATCTCGTTGGCCGCGAACACCGACAGGTCGAGCCAGGGATTGACCCGGCCAAGGCTGCTGAGCAGCAGCCCGGAGTACTGGGACAGCCCGAACAGTCCGCCAGCGAGGAGCGCCAGCCAGAGTGTTCGAGAGGCCGGGTCCGCCAGGGCCTCGTTCACCCGGGCGGGATCGGTGACGAGCGGCGCCACCTGCCGAACCACCTCGCGATGACCGCGATGCAGATACACCACCGCGGCCAGCAGGTAACCGGTAATGAGCACGTAGTTGAGAATGCTGCCCCAGAGCTGGGCCGGATTGGCCCAGCAGCAGCTGTTCCCGCCGTGCAGCCGATAGACCAGAGCGAAGTGACAAAGACTGAGGACCACCCAGGCCCCCGGCAACGCCAGGGGATGGGTGCGATCGGCAATCCGTGTCAGCCAGCGCACGGCGCCGGCGTTCTACAGTGCCGCGAGAATGGCCTCGGCCTTGCTGACCTCGAACTGACCGGGGGCTTCCACGGACAGCTTGGTCACCACGCCGTCCTCCACGATCATGGCGTAACGCTGCGAGCGCTTGCCGAGCCCGAAGCCGCTGCCATCCATCTCGAGACCGATGGCCTTGGTGAACTCACCGTTGCCGTCGCCGGCCATGATGATCTCTTCGGCGTTCTTGTCCTTGCCCCAGCTGTCCATCACGAACGCATCGTTGACTGAGATGCAGACAATGCTGTCCACCCCTTTACCCTTGATGGCATCGGCGTTCACCACGAAGCCGGGCAGGTGCGCCTGGGAGCAGGTGGGGGTGTAGGCGCCGGGAACGGCGAACACCACCACCTTCTTGCCCGCGAACAGATCCGCCGTCTTCTTCGGCGTCGGTTTGCCCCCTTCCATCACGTACAGGGTGGCATCCGGCAGCTTGTCGCCTTCCTTGATGGCCATGTGGTCGTCCTCCTCAGTGAAGTTAAGCGGAAATGCGAACGGCGAGTTTGGAGAAACGCCTTCGCGGGGTCAACGTGGCTACCGCCACTGCGAAGGTGCGTTTCCTTGGCTAGCGCCAAGCAAAGGTCTTTCGCCTGGCTATCGCCACTGCGCAGGTCTTTCGCCTGGCTATCGCCAGGCGAAAGAAGGCTGTTCGAAGTGCGCGACGCGGGTATCCCGCCCGAGCAGGCAGACCTCGCGGAACTGGTAGATGAGGGCCGCGGTAGGCGCGGCGATGTGATCGCTGCCCACCGGCATCCTGAGCACCGGATGCTCGCTGCCCGCCATCCCGCTCAGCATGGGCGCGTCCGGCCGCAGGAACTCGGTCAGCGGGATGCGGTGCACAGAGGCCACCTCGTCCGGGTTGGGCACCGTCGCGAGGCTGCTGCCGCCCCAGACCACCACCGGGGTCATCACGAATCCGGACCGGGTGACGAAGTCGTCCAGCATGCCGAGCACCGCGTCCTCACCCAGCGAGACGCCGATCTCTTCGTGCATCTCCCGGAGCGCGGTTTCCACCGGCGTCTCCCCCGGATCCAGACGCCCGCCGGGGAACGCCCACTGCCCCGCGTGATTCCTGAGGCGCGCGGATCGCCGGGTGAGGATGAGGGCCGGTGCGCCGTGCCAGGCGGCATGGGTCGGCAGTCCCGGCAGATCGGCACCGTAGCCCGTGTCGGTGACCGTGACGGCCACCGCGGCGTGATGGGCGTCGTCCACCTCGGCGCGGCGGACGGGAAATCGCGCCAGTCGCCCGCGGATCCGTTCTTTCAGCGCGTCGCTGAGCTCACCTGGAAGTTCCATGTCCGAAGACTGCCAAATCGGCTACCTTGACTCAATTCGAAGCGAAGCACCGTGCACGAAGAACGCAAAGCACTGATCTACGGTCTGGCCGCCGTGCTGGCCTGGTCCACCGTCGCCACCGGATTCAAGCTCGGTCTCGCGGTGCTCGAGCCGCTGCAGCTGCTGTTTGCCGGGGCGTGCGTGTCCGCCGGCGTGTTCGTGATCGCCGCGGGGCGCCAGGGCTGGCCACGACGCCACCTGAATCTCCGGGAAGGGCTGCTCTTCGGGCTGCTGAATCCGGTGGTCTACTACGTCGTTCTGTTCGAGGCCTACGACCGGCTGCCGGCACAGATCGCCCAGCCGCTGAACTACACCTGGGCCATCATGCTGGCGGTGCTCGCCGTGCCGGTGCTGGGTCAGCGTCTGTCCGCACGCATGATCACCGGCATCGCCGTCGGCTATCTCGGCGTGCTCGTGCTGCTCTCCCAGGGCCGGTTCGATAGCCTGCCGGAGGTGAGCTGGCACGGGGTGCTTCTGGCCCTGGCGTCCACGGTGATCTGGGCCGGCTACTGGCTGGCCGGCGTGCGCTCCAGCACGGAGCCGGCCGCCCTGATGGCGACCAGCTTCTGCTTCGCGCTGCCGGTGCTCGGCGCGCTCTGCGCCGCCGGTCCGGGACTGCCCGCCCTCGATGCGGACACGCTGCGCTACGGTGCCTGGGTCGGCCTTATCGAGATGGGCGTGACCTTCCTGCTCTGGGGCCGGGCGCTCAAGCTCACCGCCCACGCCGCGCGCATCGGCCAGCTCATCTTCCTCTCCCCCTTCCTGTCGCTCGTGCTCATCGGCTCGGTGCTCGGCGAGACCGTGCACCTGACTTCGTGGCTGGGGCTCGGCATCATCGTTGCCGGCCTCCTGATCACCGGGCGGCCGCAACTTTCATCCCAAGCGGAGCACTGATCATGTATGTGCCGGAATTTTTCCGGGAATCCCGCCTCGACGTGCTGCACGCGCTGATGAGCGACAACCCGTTCGCCACGCTGATCACGCTCGCTGGCGGCCAGCCGTCGATCGACCACCTGCCGCTGCTGCTGCGCCCGGACGGCGGACACGGCACGCTGGCCGGCCACGTCGCCCGAGCCAATCCTGTCTGGCAGGCCCTGGCGGGCGGCCCGGCGACCGTGGTTTTCCACGGACCGGCCGCGTACGTGTCGCCTTCCTGGTATCCGGCCAAGGCCAGGCACCACAAGGTGGTGCCGACCTGGAACTACGCGGTGGTGCACGCCGAGGGCACCATCCGGGCGGTCGAGGATGCCCACTGGCTGCTCGAGCTGGTCCGCGAGCTCACGGATCGCCACGAAGCGGCGCACGGAGCGGCGCACGGAGCGGCGCACGGAGCGGCGCACGGAGCGGCGCACGAAACGCCCTGGCGGGTCGCCGACGCGCCGGCAGACTTCGTCGCCACCATGATCGGTCAGATCGTCGGCATCGAGCTCTCCATCACCCGCCTGACGGGCAAGTGGAAGCTCAGCCAGAACCGGTCCGCGGAGGACGTGGCGGGGGTCATTCACGGCCTGCGGGTCCGGGGCCTGGGGTCGGATGTGGAACTGGCGGAGCTGATGACCCGGCAGGGAACCCGATCGGCGTAGCGACTACCAGTCCCGGGCGTTCCGCAGGCGTATGCCGCTGGCGTGCAGGCTGGTCTCCCACAACCGGTTGAGCGGCTTCAGGCTCGGCAGCAGTCGCAGCTCGACGTCAGCCCGAGCGAGCGCGTCGGGCAGCCGGTCGATGCGTTCGCAGGCACGCGGCAGCACGGCAGCCCGGCTCACCCACATGCCTGCGTCGTCCAGAGATTCGAAAGTGTCATCCGGCAGCTCGTAACGCTGGAGATGGGCCGACTCCAGCCGGTTTCGCCAGCCTTCCTCCACCCAGGCCACCATCCGGGCCGTCGAGCCGGCGAAATAACGCGCCACATCGGCCGCTTCCGACGAAGGGCGTCGCCAGATCAGGATCCGCGGGCACTCCCGAGGAAAGAGGTACAGAGGCTGGTGCCATTCGTCGATGGCCCACACCAGCGGCCCGTTCAGCCAGTCCCGGCCGGGTGGTCTCGGCGACGGCGTGCGCACCGGTCGCGGTTCGAAACGCTCGATACCGTCGTCGTCGCTGAAGTGGAAGAGTCGGCCGGGCATGACCCATTTTGCCCCACCCGGGCCGACATGTCGCAACGGCCGAGGCGCGATCAGCCGCCGTCGACGGGGATCCAGATCTCGAAGCCGCCGGCGCCCGTCTGCGGATCGAACGGCGGCGGGTAACGCTCGAACCAGGGCGCTTCCACTGCCTGATAGCCCGATTCCGGCAGCCACTCGGACCAGATGGTGTTGCAGACCCGTCGGATCTCGGACACGTGACCGGGATGACGGAACACCGCGTAGGTCTGCGCCGGCAGGTCGAGGCGGATCATGCCGTCCGGGGCAGGCGTTCTGGCCGCGACCGCCACGCCGGAAAGGTAGTCGTAACCCTCGTCCGTCCCGGCATGAATCACGCCGTAAGTCGCAGTGTCGATACGCCCGGCGATGGTCCCGACGTGTGGCGCGAATGCCTGCCACTGCCCGGGTATCTCGGCAGCGCCGGCAAAGGTATAGGTCTTCGAGCGCCCGATCAGCGAGCGCGGCTCGCTGTGTGTGAGGTTGGGTGCTTCCAGGTCGGACAGCAGCGATTCGTTCATGAGCATGGCCTCCAGCAGTTTCAGGTTTTCCGTGTGCCCTGCCCGGCGTACCTGCTCGGGCGTTCTAGCGAACGCTTCCTTGAAGGCGCGGGCAAAGGCTTCGTGTGACCCGTAGCCGAGAGACAGTGCCAGGTCGAGGATGTCCGGCTCACCGTTCGCCAGGGCGATGGCCGCCAGCGACAGCCGGCGCAGCCGCAGGTAGCGGCTGGCCGGAAGCCCCACCGCGTAGCAGAAGCTCCGGCTCAGGTGATAGCGCGACACGCCCGCCACGTCCGCCAGCTCGTCGAGCGCGATGGGCTCACGATAGTGGCTCTCGATGTACCAGAGGGCTCTGTCGATGGGACGCATGACACGTTTCCCGTTGGGTCGACGGTCAGACTAGGCCGTCGCGGCAGCTTCCGCTTGATCGCCGTTGCGCACCCCGCTCGGCGCGACCTACCGGCGAAACGTCAATCCCTGTGCCGCCATCGCGAGCTTCAGAGCCTCGATGGCTTTCGGGCCCATGCCGTGCAGAGCGGTAACTTCCGCCTCCGAACGTCGGGCGAGTTCTGCCAGGGTAGTGATGCCCGCGGCGGCCAGGGCACGCTGTGCCGGCCGCGCGACGCCTTTCGGCCAGGAACTGTCGGACGTGTTGCTCACGGTTTCCCGGCGAGGCATCCAGATTCAGCTTTTTACCGCGCCCCAGGCCGCCTGTGCAAACAGCGCCTTCACCTGCCTCGGGCCCTTGGCGTGATGGCCGGACAGCCAGCGCCTCACGTACTCCTGGATAGGCCCGCTGATGAGCGGCACGTAGGTCTCCGGCGGCAGGTGCCGCATCTCGCCGCGGGCCACGTACGGCGCGAACCAGCCGAACACGGCAACGATGTAGGCCTTGTGGATCTGCTTGAGTCGTGCCCGTGCCTCGGCAGAGAAGTCGATGTCCCGCGAGTGCAGGTAGCGGGCCATGTCCCGGTGGCGGGTGGTCCACTCGCAGTAGTACTCGACCACGGCTTTCACACCGCCCTCGGCATCACCTGCAGCGCGGATGCGCCTGAGCATGCCCTGGTTCAGACGCTGGATGGCGTCGAGAAACAGCGCTTCGGCGATGCCTTCCTTGCTGCCGAAGTGGTGATAGATGCTGCCGATGCTGCAGCCGGCCCGCCGCTGGATGTGGTGGATGGTGGTGTCCTTGATCCCCATCTCGCTGAAGCAGGCGAGCGCCGCCGCGAGCACGCTCTCCTTGCGGGCCCGGGTAGCCGCCTGACGGCCACCGGAGGTTCCGTCGGGCGGCTCGCTCGAGGACTTCATCGGGATTCGGTCGGTCATGACGCCGGATCGTAATATAGAACTTTGTTCTAGTAAAAGTTTCCGGCCTTGAGTAAGCTCCCGGGCTTCCGAATACCGAGCAACTGACAAAGAGAGCACGGCGATGGACATCGAACTCAGCGCAGAAGACCTCGCGTTCCGCGACGAGGTCCGGTCCTTCTTCAAGGAAAACACCTACAAACCCGGCGAGGACTACAATCAGTGGCGCCTCGACTGGTTCGCAAAGGCCCGCGAGAAGGGTGGCTGGGACGTGCCGAAGTGGCCGGCGGAATTCGGCGGTCCCGGCTGGTCGCCGACCCAGCACTACATCTGGGAGCAGGAGACGGCCGTGGCCAACCTGCCCTGGGACCTGCCCTTCGGCATCGGCATGCTGGCACCCGTGCTGATGGCCTACGGCAGCAGCGAGCAGCAGGAGCGCTTTCTGCCCGACATCCGCGCACGGAAGGTGAACTGGTGCCAGGGCTACTCCGAGCCCGGTGCCGGATCCGACCTCGCCAGCCTCAAGACCAAGGCCGTGCTGTCCAAAGACGGCACGCACTACACCGTCAACGGCACCAAGATCTGGACCACCATGGCCCACATCGCCGACTGGATCTTCTGCCTCACCCGCACCGACGACTCTGGCAGGAAGCAGGAGGGCATCACCTTCCTGCTCTTCCCCATGAAGCAGGACGGCATCGAGGTGAAGCCCATCATCACCCTCGGCGGCGCCCACAGCGTCAACACCGTGTTCATCACCGACGTGAAGGTGCCGGTAGAGAACCGCATTGGTGAGGAGGGCAAGGGCTGGACCTACGCCAAGGGTCTGCTGCAGCACGAGCGCACCGGTCTCGCCGGGATCTCCCGCTCCATCATTGCGCTGGAGAAGCTCAAGGAGCAGGCAGGCACGGTCACGCGCGGCAACGGCACACTGATGGACGACCCGGGCTTCCGCGCCAAGGTAGCCGAGCTCGAGGTGGACCTGATGGCGGCGGAGTACACCGAGCTGCGCTCGCTGGCGTCGGCGTCCGCAGGCGCCGCGCCGGGGCCGGAATCCTCCATCCTCAAGCTCAAGGGCACGGAGATCCAGCAGCGCATCCAGAAGCTGACCGTGGAAGCCGGCGGCATCTACTCGGCCGCCTGGGGCGGCAAGCCTGCCGGCCCGTCCTTCGCCCGAGGCGGCATGGCCGGCTACCTCGCCAGCCGCGCCTACACGATCTACGGCGGTGCCAGCGAGGTCCAGAAGGACGTCATCGCCAAGAACGTGCTCGGCATCAAGTCATCGAAGTAGGAGGTCTCAAGTGAATTTCGAACTGAGCGAGGAGCAGAAGCTGCTCCAGGACAGCGTCGCCCGCTTCGTCAAGGACAACTACGAGCTCGAGAAGCGCAGCAAGCTGGTCGCGACCAGGCAGGGTTACAGCGACGAGCACTGGCAGACCATGGCGGAGCTCGGCTGGCTGTCGCTGCCGTTTCCAGAAGCGCAGGGCGGCTTCGGCGGCAATCAGATCGACACCATGGTGGTGATGGAGCAGCTGGGTAAGGGTCTGGTGCTCGAGCCGTTCTTCGCGAGCGTGGTGCTCGGCGGCGGTGTGCTCAAACGCGCGGCCAATGATGCCCAGCTCGCGGCGCTGGTGCCGGGTGTCATCGACGGCACGAAGCTGCTGACGCTGGCCTACGCCGAGGAGCAGGCGCGCTTCGATCTGCACGACGTGGTGACCACCGCCCGGCCTGACGGCGACGGCTTCGTCCTGAACGGCAGGAAGTCCATGGTGGCCAATGCAGCGACCGCCACCCACCTGATCGTCTCTGCCAGAACCAGCGGTGGCCAGATCGACGAGCAGGGTATTTCCCTCTTCCTCGTGGAGACCGGTGCAGCCGGTCTGACGCTGGACAGCTTTCCCACCGTCGATGGTCTTCGCGCCTCGGAGATCCGGCTCGAGAACGTGCGCGTCGGCAGGGACGATCTCATCGGCGGGCTCGACGGCGGCTTCACGGTGCTGAACGCCACCGCCAACGACGCCATCCTGGCGCTGGCCGCGGAAGCCGTCGGCTGCATGGAGGTGCTCTACAAGGACACCGTCGCCTACACCCAGGAACGGGAGCAGTTCGGTCACCCCCTCTCCGACTTCCAGGTGCTCCAGCATCGCATGGTGGAAATGTTCATGGAGTACGAGCAGTGCAAGTCCCTGCTCTATCGGGCGACGCTCGAAGCCGCCCAGGGCGACACGGCGGAAGCCCAGCGCGCCATCCACGCGCTCAAGCACATGGTGGGCAGGACCGGGACTTTCATCGCCGAGAACGCCGTGCAGCTGCACGGCGGCATGGGCATGACCGAAGAGCTCCGCGTCGGCCACTACTTCAAGCGCCTGCTGGTCATCGATGCCCAGTTCGGCAATGCGGACTACCACCTGCAGAAGTTCGCTGCCTGAGACGGCCGGCAGGGGCCGGCCCTCGCGGTCTGTTGCCGGCGCCGAAGCCGGTGTAAGGTTCGACCCGGCCGCGGGACCATCCGGGCCGGGAGTGAACAGGGACACCGATGCGCTATCTCAAGGACCCGCTGGCCGTTTTTCTGCTGTTCGGCCTGCTCATCTTCTTCGCCCAGGAGTGGCTGGCGTCCGACTCGGGTGACTACCGGATCGACGTGACCGTCGGCCAGCAGAACCGGATCTTCGACCAGTGGCAGGCGCAGATGGGTCGCCCGCCGACGGCCGAGGAGGCCGCCGGGCTGCTCGACCAGTGGCTCCGGGAAGAGATCTTCTACCGGGAGGCGGTGAAGCTCGGCCTCGATCAGGACGACACCATCATCCGCCGCCGCCTCGCCCAGAAGCTCACCTTCCTGAACGAGGACCTGGCCAACACCGAGGAACCCGCGGACGCGGATCTCACCGCCTATTTCGAGGCCAACGCCGCCGACTACCGTGTGCCGGAGCGATTCAGCTTCGAGCACCGCTATTTTTCCGGTGACCGCCGCAACGACGCCGAGGCGGATGCCCGCGCCGCCTTGCAGGACGCCGACGTCACCGGCGATCCCTTCATCCTGCAGCGCAGCTACGCTGAGCGCTCGGCACGGGAGATCGCCGATCTGTTCGGCGCGGACTTCGCCCGGGCGCTCGGCACCCTGGACACCGGGCGTCCGGAGGACTGGCAGGGACCGATCCCTTCCGCGTACGGCTGGCACCTGATCCGCCTGACCGCCCGAACACCGTCCCGGGACCCGCTCATGGCGGAGGTCCGGGACGCGGTGCGCCGCGACTACCTGCAGGCCCGGCGTCGGGACGCCAACGAGACCTTCTACCGGACACTGCGCGCCCGCTATGACGTGCACGTGGAAACGCCGGCCGGAGACGCCGGATGAGCCCTGCCGGGCGTGCGGCACTGCTTCTGCTGGCGCTGCTGCCGGCCCTGGCGGCCGTCGCGCACGAGGTACGCCCCGCCTACCTCTCCATCGAGGAAACCGAGCCGGGTGTCCACCGGGTCACGTGGAAACAGCCGGTGCTCGGCGAGTACCGGCTGGCGCTGGATCCCGTGCTGCCGGAGCACTGCGAGGTGCTGAGCGAAGGTCTGCCGGAAAACACCGGCGCGGCGCTCATCTCCCGCTGGGACGTCCGCTGTGATCTCAGCCACGGGGTCATCTTCATTCAGGGACTGTCGCGGACCCTCACCGACGTCATGGTCCGTATCACCCGGCTGGACGGTGAGCAGCAGACCTACATGCTCAAACCCGATGCGCCGACTCTCGATCTTCAGGATCCGGTGCCGCCCATCGCCGCCTACCTGACACTGGGGGTCGAGCATCTGATCTTCGGCATCGACCACATCCTGTTCGTCATCGGCCTGGTGCTGTTCATTCCCGATCGCTGGATGCTGCTGAAGACCATCACCGCCTTCACCGTCGCCCACTCGCTGACCCTGGCCCTGTCCGTGCTCGAGCTGGTCCGCCTGCCCCAGGGGCCGGTGGAGGCCGTCATCGCCCTGTCCATCCTGTTTCTCGCCCGTGAGCTCATGCTTCCGGAGGAGAAGCGTTCGGCCCTCATGAGGGTCCGGCCCTGGCTGATGGCGTTCACCTTCGGCCTGCTGCACGGATTCGGTTTCGCCGGCGCGCTCGCCGACATCGGGCTCCCCGAGGGTGACCTGGCGCTCGCCCTGTTCCTGTTCAACGTCGGCATCGAGATCGGTCAGCTCATGGTGATCGCCGTCATGATCGCCATCACCTGGATCAGTCACCGGCTGCACACCCTGGAATCCTCCGTCTGGCAGCGGGCCTTCACGGTGCTCATGGGCGTGGCCGCGGCCTACTGGACCATCGATCGGACATGGCTGGTGCTCTGATCCACAACACGGCCAGTTCGGCTAGACTGGCCGCCAACGCCCGCAACGGAAAACGGAGAACGACATGACCGGCAAAAGACTGGCGCTGGCGGCGGGAAGCCTCCTGCTGGCGACGACCCTCGGCGGCTGCGGCGAGCAGGCAGACAGCGGCGCCGGGCCCGCCGTGCAGGTGCCCTACGAGGACGAGCTGCGGCTGGCCCTGGAAACCGCCAAGCCCGGCGACGTCATCAGAATTCCGGAGGGCGTACATGCCTTCACCCGGGGCCTCACCCTGAACACGGACGGGGTCACGATCCAGGGCGCGGGCATGGACAAGTCCGTGCTGTCGTTCGCCGGGCAGGTGGCCGGCGCCGAGGGCCTGCTGGTCAACGCCAGCGACTTCACGATCGAGGACCTGGCCATCGAGGACACGCCCGGTGATGCGCTCAAGATCAACGAGGGCAGCAACATCGTCATCCGTCGTGTTCGTACCGAGTGGACCCGCGGTCCGCACACCGAGAACGGCGCCTACGGCATCTATCCGGTGCAGACGGAGAACACCCTGATCGATTCGTCCATCGCCATCGGCGCGTCGGACGCCGGCATCTACGTCGGCCAGTCCCGGAACGTGGTGGTGAAGGACAGCCTCGCCGAATACAACGTTGCCGGCATCGAGATCGAGAACACCGTGGGCGCGGATGTGTTCAACAACACGGCAACCAACAACACCGGCGGCATTCTGGTGTTCAACATGCCCGACCTGCGCCAGGAAGGGCACAGCACGCGCGTCTTCAACAACACCATCGAAAACAACAACACGGGCAACTTCGCGCCGCCCGGCGGTGCGGTCGCCGGCGTCCCAGCGGGCTCCGGCATCGTCATCAACTCCAACGACAGGGTGGAGATCTTCGAGAACCGGATCCGCAACAACAACACGGCCAACGTGCTGATCTCCAGCTTCTTCTCGGCGTCCTACAGCGACCGCGAGACGGCCCCGACCTTCGACCCCTACCCGGAGACCATCTACATCTACGGCAACGAGTTCGAAGGCGGCGGCAGCGCGCCGGATCGGGAAGAGCTCGAGCAGCTCCGCCTTGCCCTGTTCGGAACGGATGGATCCCTTCCGGACGTGGTCTGGGACGGCGTCGTCAATCCGGAGAAGGGCGGCGCGGACTACGCCATCTGCGTGGACAACGGCGATGCCGTGGTGCTGAACGTGGACAGCGGCAACGGCGGCGCCAATGTGACTGTGGACATGGCCGCGCACAGCTGCGACCACGAGAAGCTTGCACCCATCATCCTGGCAGGCGGCTGACGCCCGGGGAGAACGTGTTCCGCTCGCTCACAGCCGCCGCGCTGCTGCTCGCCCTGAGCGGCTGCGGCGATGGCGGAGCGGTCCGCTTCTTCGAGCCGGACGCCTATCCGGCACAGCTGTCGGAATGGAACCTGCTGCACGTCGAGGGTGACCGGCTGCGCCTGGGAGACGGGGTCGAGGCTTACGACCTGAACACGCCGCTGTTCACGGACTACGCGCAGAAGCTCCGGGCCATCTACCTCCCGCCCGGCACGGCAGCGCAGTACCGCGACACGGACGCATTCGAGTTCCCGGTCGGCACCGTACTCGTGAAGACGTTCTTCTACCCGAAAGGCGACGAGCCCGGGCAGGTTCGCGCCAGCTACGACTGGGCGCCGGGCCAGACGGCGCTCGACCGCAGCCGGGTGGAGATTCTGGAAACCCGTCTGCTGGTCCACCAGGCACACGGATGGGACGCGCTGCCCTACGTATGGCGGGGGGATGACGCGGTGCTCACGCTGGCAGGCAGCCTTTCCCGGCTGACGCTTTCCCACGACGACGGCAGGAGCGAGCCCCTGCCCTACATCGTGCCCACCCGCAACGAGTGCGCCGCCTGCCACGCCACGGACCATACGGCGGGCGCTCTCGAGCCCATCGGCCCGAAAGCCCGGCACCTGAATCGCGGCTATCTGGAAGGCCCCGACAATCAGCTCACGACCATGGCGGAGGCCGGGCGGCTGCTGGAGCTGCCCGCCATCGCCGACGTGCCCGCAAACGCCCGGCTGGGCGGCGACGGACCCGTTGCCGACCAGGCCCGTGCCTATCTGGACGTGAACTGCGGACACTGCCACAACCCGAGGGGTGCAGCAGACACCTCCGGGCTGCTGCTCGACGCCGCCACCACCTCGACGCGTGCCATGGGTTTCTGCAAGCCGCCCATCGCCGCGGGCCAGGGCACCGGCGGCCGCACCTACTCCATCGTGCCCGGCGATCCCGACGACTCGATCATCGTCTTCCGCATGGCCACCAGTGATCCGGGAGCGCGCATGCCCGAGATCGGCCGCTCACTCGTTCATGCCGAGGGGGTGAAGGTGGTGAGCGACTGGATCGGAAGCCTGACCGGTGAGTGCATCGAGGAGCGCGCTCCGCAACTCACCGGGGGCTGAGACGCGCTACTCCGGATCGTCGACTTCCGGGTGAAACCGGTAAACGAACGTGCGCACGAGCAGGAAGTTGTTGATCACCGCCAGCACGTTACCCACCACCATGGCGATCAGCGGCCGGTCCTGGATGGGTCCGGCGACGAGCAGCAGCGTGAAGGATCCCAGGTTGATGGCGGCACCGATGGCCTGGATGAACAGGTAGTTGATGAAGCGGGAGTGCCGGATCGACGCCCCGAACGTGAAGCGCGCATTCAGAAAGTAGGTCGAGGTGATGGCGGCCACCCAGGCTGCAACACGGCAGCCGATGACCTCCGAACGGGTGTCTGCCAGGTCGAGTCCGTATACCAGACCGCTCATCACGCCGATGTCCACCAGAAAGCCGGCGAATCCCACCAGCAGGAATCGGGCGAGCTGCAGGTGGATCCGCGCGTCCGGATCGGAGGCTACTGATCGGGGTGTGGTGATACCGGATTCCTCAGCTCGGGAACGTGTCGCTCGACCAGGGGTTTCAGCAGAAACTCGAATCCAAGAAACCCGGCGGCCAGCAGGATGATACCCGCCCCTCCCAGATGTTCCAGAACGAAAAACGGCCAGAGCAGCGCCTGAAACACGTTGACAAACGAGAGCAATCCCAGGCGGAGCAGGTACTCGAGAATCTGGCCGAGCGCGAAGTCTCCCGCACCACCGCTGTCCAAGGCTTCTCCGATGATGGTCACCACTTCCAGGCAGACAAACGCGACCACGTACCCGAGACCGTAGAAGCCGCCGCCTCGTGACCGCCAGACGTCGATGAATCCTTTCCGCAGCAGGGGATAGAGGCATTTCGGATCCTGCCTGACCTCACCTGCCAGCCGCAGGTGACGGCGGATGCGCCCCTCCCGGCGGCGCCTCTCAGGCGGTTCTGACGGCCCGCGGTTTTCCGGCATCGTTCTGCTCCGCGAGCCCTGCCCGACGTTCGGCCAGCGCCGCGACGATCTCCCGATGCCGGTGCCGGTCGAGGTGGTGCTTGGTGTAGCACCAGACGCTCACCACCGCAAAGCCCGCGACGATCGGGCCGTACACGAGGCCGAGCCAGATGATGGTTTCCGGCGGCACGTCCGCCGCGGTCTGGATCGCGACGCCGCGTGGCCAGCTGATGAGATCCAGGGCGATACCGCCGACCACGTTGCCGATGCCGGTGGTGAACTTGCCGGAAAACGACACGGACGCGAAGAAGATGCCTTCCTGGCGCTTCCCGGACTTCAGCTCGTGCTCGTCCACGATGTCCGCCACCATGGAGCCGAACGTCACCAGCGCCTGCACGACACCGATGCCCTGCACGAACTTGATGCACACCAGGGTCACCAGCAATGCGTCGGTGCCGTTCTCGGGGAACCACCCGAAGATCCGCAGCACGACGGGGATGATCTGGCAGAGTGCCCACCAGGCCGTGCCGAAGACGATCGACGGCTTCTTGTCGAAGATCTGGTTGAGCCGCCTGGCCACCAGGGTGCCGAGCATCACGCCCACGGGATAGGCGGTGAAGAACAGCACGTTGCCGGTGGGGGAGAGCTCCCAGAAGTAGGTATTCATGTGCAGGTTCAGGGCGCTGTCCACGCCCACCATCATGAAAACGATGAGCACCCCGGAGAACAGCCAGGCAAACGACCGGTTCTGCAGCGCCTCGCGGATTTCCCGGAACATGCGCAGCCCCATGCCGCCCAGGCTCAGCCGTTCGGGCGCGCCGCTCGGCTGCGGCAGGTAGGGAATCTGTGAGCGCGTGCCCCAGGCGGACACGAGAATCGACACCACCATCAGAATGGACATGGTGAAGGCGAAGGGCGCGTAGGCCTCGACGCGGAACTGCCCCCTCGGCAGATCCGGACTCGAGTAGAAGAACAGCGTGAAGCCGATGACATAGACGGCCAGCTGTCCGAACGTGGAGAAGAACTGCCGGAACGCGACGACGGTGGTGCGTTCCTCGAAGTCGTCCGTGAGCTCGGCGCCGAGTGCGATGTGCGGCACGTGGTACAGCGTCATCGCGCCGCGGGTGAGCACCGCAAAGGTGAGCAGCCAGCCGAAGAGCTCGAACTGCCCGAGCCCGGCCGGCGGATGAAAGAGAAAGAAGAACGAAATGGCCAGTGGCAGCGCCGCGAGATACATGAACGGGTGCCGGCGGCCAAGGCGCGAACGCCAGTTGTCGGACAGGGAACCGGCAATGGGATCGGTGATCGCATCGAAAACCAGGGCGATGCCGACCGCCAGCCCCGCCAGGGTGCCGGACAGGGCAAGCACCTGGTTGTAGTAGAAGAACAGAAAGACGCCGAAGGCGCCGTTCTTCAGTCCCTCTCCCGCCTGTCCGAATCCGTAGGTGAGCTTGGTGGCGAAGGAGAGCGGCGGTCGCGTCACGGCTGTCAACGCTCACCTCCGCCCGGATGGCTTTCCACGCTGCCTCCGTTCCCCACGGAAATCCCCCTTCGTTCGTCCTGCTTCCGCGAGCCGAAGATGATCAGTCCTCCACACCGGTGGGTCAAGGTATGATGACCGTATCGTGCAGACCGGGTAGAGAACCGCCCCATGTGGGATGCTCCCATCATCACTCCTGACCAGTCCCTGGAAGCCGGCTGGATCGACTACAACGGCCACCTGAACATGGCCTACTACAGTGTGCTCTTCGATCGTGCCGTGGACCACGTCTACGACCTGCTGGGCATAGGTGCCGAGTACGTTCGCACGGAGGCCGGCTCGTGCTTCACCATGGAAGTGCATCTCAATTACCTGAACGAGCTCACCCTGAACGATCCCGTTGCCGTGGCCCTGCAGCTCATCGATTTCGATGAGAAGCGTCTGCACTTCTTCGAGACGATGACGAATCGCCGCACGGGAGAAACGGCGGCAACCAGCGAGCAGCTTGCACTGCACGTGGACATGACCAGCCGCCGCAGCGCGCCGTTTCCGGCAGCCATCCTCGAACGCATCGAGAGTCTGCACGAAGCCCACCGCGGACTGCCGAAACCTGAGCTGCTCGGCCGTGTGATCGGTATCCGGAAGAAGAACTAGGTGGACACGCCAGGCGAGCTGCGGACGCATCCGCCCGCCAGATACTTCTACGGATGGGTGGTCGTGGGCGTGGCAGCCTGTCTGGGTTTTCTCGGCACAGGGTTCTACTCCTACTCCCGCGGTGTGTTCCTGCCCTCGCTGGCCGAGGAAATCGGCAACGGCAGCCGCTTCGCCATCGCCATGGGATTCTCGGTGGCGGGCATCACCACGTCGCTGCTTGCACCTTTCGTCGGTCGGATCCTGGACCGACACTCGCCGCGCCGCGTGATCCTCGCAGGCATCGTGGCCGTCACCCTCTCCTACCTGCTCCTTGCCGCAACCCAGAACCTCTGGCAGTACTTCCTGATCGTCGGGCTGGGCATGGGCGTCGGTATGGCCGGCATGGGCGGGCTGGCATGGCACCGGTCCGTGATCAACTGGTTCGATCACTGGCGAGGCCGCGCCATCGCGATCGCCGTCATGGGTGCATCGCTGGCCGGGGTGATGATGCCGCCGTTGGTTACCGTGCTCGTCGACAGCGTTGGCTGGCGGGGTGGGTTCGCCACCTTCGCAGCGATCACCGGCGTTACCCTGCTGCCGCTCGTCTACTTCCTGATGAAGGATCGGCCGGAGGAGATCGGCGAGGTTCGTGACGGGCGCCGCTACGTGGAGCGCAACGCGCGGGATGTGGTTGCGGATCCCGAAGATGCACGCGTCTGGCACTGGAAGGAAATGATCCGCGCCCCGGCCTTCTGGGCCATCGCCCTCATCTTCGGCTCCATGACCTGCGTTTACTCCGCTGTCATGCTGCACCTCTTCGGTCACCTGCTGGACATTGGCATTGCCGCCACCTCTGCCGCCCTGGTGCTCTCGGCCACCGCGCTCTTCTCTGCGCTCGGCAAGCCGGTGGTGGGCTGGATGTCCGACTACCTCGGCGCCCGGATCACGATCTGGATGGCCCTGGCCATGCAGGGTCTGGCACTCTTTCTGTTCGCCGGTGCGGACTCCCTGACCACCGCCCTGCTCGCTGCCTGCACCTACGGCTTCGGCTACTCCGGCATGTCGCCGCTGCGGACCTTCGCCATCTCCACCGCCATGGGCAGCGTTTCCTTCGGCGCCGCCAGCGGCGTGATGCGCATCGTCGAGCTGCCGCTGGTGATCTCCGCCTCGCCCCTGGCCGGCTTCATCTACGATGCCACCGGCAGCTATCGCATCGCCTTTCTCATCCTCTGCGGGCTCATGGCGGTTGCCTGCGCCGGACCCTTCTTCATCCGCGCCGGTGGCGCGCGCGAGCGCCGCAGAAAACAGTCGGAGAACTCCGCATGAAGTTCACGGAAGTGATTTCTCTCGCCGGTTACGGCATCGAGACCGTGGGCGTGCTGATCATCCTGATCGGTTCGACCGTCGCCTCCTTCACGTACCTGCGTACGTTCCGGAAACTGCCGGAAGGTACCGCCTACCAGTCGCTGCGACGTCAACTCGGCCGCGCCATCATCCTCGGCCTCGAGTTTCTCATCGCCGGCGACATCATCCGCACGGTGATCGTCGCCGACACGCTGGAGAACATCGCCATTCTGGGCCTGATCATCCTCATCAGGACCTTCCTGAGCGTCACCCTGCACCTGGAGGTGGAAGGGCGCTGGCCCTGGCAGGCGGAGCGCCGCGACGCCTGATCCGCGGCGAAAAAAAGGGGAGCCACGTGGCTCCCCCTGTTCCGCGTGGCGCGGTGTGGGTCAGTAACCTTCCAGCTCGCCGTAGCGGTTGCGGTGGAAGTTCACGTCGCCGAAGGTCTGCTCGGTGATGGCCGCCCGCTTGATGAAGAAGCCGATGTCGAACTCGTCGGTCATGCCGATACCACCGTGCATCTGGATACCTTCACGGGACACGGTGTGGAAGGTCTCGCCGACCTTGGTCTTGGCGAGGCTCGCGAGCTTGGCGATCTCTGCGGCATCGCGGCCTTCATCCAGCGCGGTCAGCGCTTCGAGCACGCAGGACTTGGAGAGCTCGATCTCGCAGAACATGTCCGCGGCGCGATGCTTGAGCGCCTGGAAGGAACCGATGGGCACACCGAACTGCTCCCGCTCTTTCAGGTAGGCTACCGTCCGCTCGAAGCACTCCTGGGTGCTGCCGAGCATCTCCGCGGCGATGCCGATGCGGGCGATGTCCAGCATCGGGTCGAGCACATCGGCGCCCTTGCCCACCTCGCCGATCACGCCCTCGGCCTTGACGCTCGCGAGCTTCACGTTCGCCGCGTTGCGGGAATCCACCATCATGGTGCGGGTGATTTCCACGCCCTTGGCCTTGGCATCCACCAGCAGCAGCGTCAGGCCGTTCCGGTCGCCTGCCTTGCCGGCGGTGCGCGCCACGACGATCAGCTTGTCTGCGACGTGCCCGTCGAGCACGAACGTCTTCTCGCCAGACACCTGCCAGGCACCGCCGGACTCCTTGGCGGTGGTGGCGATCCCGTAAGGGTTGTGACGGTGGGACTCCTCGAGCGCCAGGGCCAGCAGCAGCTCGCCGCCGGCAATCTTCGGCAGGAGCTCCGCCTTCTGCGCATCGGAGCCACCGAGGTTGATGGCGGTGCCGCCGACCCACACCGTCGCGAAGAGCGGGCTCGCCGCCAGCGTCCGGCCCGTTTCCTCCGTCACCACGCCGAGGCCCTTGTAGCCGAACGCGAGACCCCCATGCTCTTCCGGGAACGGAATACCTGCCCAGCCCAGCTCGACCATGGCCTTCCACGTCGCGCGATCGAAACCGTCCGGGCTGTTCGAATCACGGAGCTTGCGGAGCTGCTCGATGGGCGCGCTGTTGGCGCAGAAGTCCTTGGCACTGTCTTTGAGCATGTTCTGCTCTTCGTTCAGAATCATTGGCATGGTTGTCCCCAGATACCCGTCAGCAAAGCGGTCTATTCTAAGACCTTGGTGTAGATCCCATCAAACCAGGATTGCCATCCTTCCTCGTCATCGAGCTCTTCGAAAAACTGCCTGACGCGGCCGTCCGGCATCGGTGTCCAGCGGCCGCGGAACGGCCGGACGTCGCCCGTCTGCCGGTAGGTGATCTCGCCGCTCAGCACCATGCTGCCGTCTTCCACAGGACCACCGGCGATCTCGATCAGGCTGGCCGCCGAAACCCACACCTGCCGCCAGCGGTCGGCCGTCGGGTCGTAGAAGCTCATGCTGTATCCCTCCCCGCCCCCGGCGCCGGTCCACGACTCCCGGATCAGGCAACCGTCCGCCGACGACTCGATGCGGTTGGCGCCGGCCCTGCGCCCGTCCTCGAGGTGCACTTCCCAGCGGCCCAGCCAGAAATCCAGCGCCCGGTAGACCTCGGCGCTGCAACCGTCGGGCGCCTCCGCCCAGGCCGACGGCAGGGCCAGCAGCAGCACCAGGCCGAGCAGGCCCTCACGCAGAATTACGTTCGGATTACAGGTCATACATGCCCCTCGCGGCGCCGATGACGCCGATTTCCTAGAATTCCGCGTAGTTTCAACCACCTTCCGGCCCCACGGCCAGGGTGGTCCGACCACAGGGAGTGGATGTGAAGCGACGGTTTGCCGCACTGCTGATGACGATGGCGCTCGGGGCGAGCGCTCCGCATGGCTTCGCGATCACAGACGACGATATCTTGTCAAAAAATCTGCCAGTTACGGAAGAGGTAGCGGCAGAACCGGCAGACGCGCCCAGCGCCTCCCTTCTGGACCTGTCGCTCTTCGGCGTCATCACCCTCGGGGTGATCGGTCTCTTCTGGATCCGCCGCCACACCTCCGAGCTCTGACCGCCTGCCGCCAACAGGGTAGAGTGGGCGGCCATGACCCTGGCCACCCTCCAGCATCGACTCACCCGCACCCTGCCGGATGCCCGCATCGAGCCGGTCACGCTGCCCGACTGCGGCGGGTTGCGCCTCGGCCTCATCAATGCCGACTACCAGACCGGACCGCTGGACCCGGACGTCATGCGGGCGGTCATCCGCGAACCGGCCTACTGGTCGTTCTGCTGGGGCAGCGGTCTGGCGCTGGCCCGCTATCTGCTGGGCGAGCCGCGGTGGGTACGCGGCCGGACCGTGATCGACCTGGGCTCGGGATCAGGGGTGGCCGCCATCGCTGCCGCACTGGCAGGGGCACGCCGGGTCATCGCCTGCGACATCGACCCGGACGCGCTGCTGGCGACCCGCGCCAACGCGGCGCTGAACGGGGTGATGCTGGAAGCTGCCGACCGGCTGCCGTCGGCCGAGGATGGCTCGCCGCTGATCGCCGACGTCCTGCTCATGGCGGACGTGCTCTACGACCGGGTAAACCTGCCGCTGCTGAAGACGGCTCAGCGGCATGCGCACGAGATCCTGGTGGCGGATTCGCGGGTCACCACGCTACCGGACACGGACTACCGGGAGATCACGACCATCGAGGCGCGCACACTGCCGAACCTCGGCGAGTTCGACGAGTTCCGTACCGCCCACCTCTTCCACTGGCAGGCGCCGTCCCGGGACGGCGTCAGCGGGAGCTGAGCTCCAGCATCGCTTCCGCATCGTAGTAGCGGCGGCTGAGCGCCCGCTCGGTCACCGTCTCCGGATCGTCGAGCCAGGCGTTGAGTGTCGCTTCGTCCGGAAACGCGAGGAGGATCATGTAGTCCCACGACCGGTCGCCTTCGAGCACCGACACCGGCGTGGACCAGACCAGCTGACCGTTCCGGGCCGTGGCGGAACTCATGAGGCCATCCAGCACGCCCGGGTCCGTCCCGCGGCCGAGCGCCAGCAGCCAGAGCAGCAGGACCTCGTCCTGGACGATCGGGCCCGGCGGTTCGGGCGTACCGAGCAGCACCGGCGCCCGGCCGCTGGTCAGGGTGCGGTAAGCGCCGCTCGTCAGCATCTGCACCACGGCGGACCCCTCGCCGAATTCCAGCAACGCCACGTCCGTGAGCTCGTCCCGGCTGCGGCCGGCGTGCAGCGCCTTCAGGCTGCCCCGCCAGAGGAGCTGCGCACCCTCTTCACGGAGCAGACCGCCGAAGGTCTGGAAGTAGGCGGCGGGCTCGGCCTCGTCCAGCAGGTGCACCAGATAGTAGGGCGTGCTGCGCCGTTCCTCGTCCAGCGCCAGCGACACCATGGCCGGACCCGCCCACCAGAGCAGCACCCCGGCACCGAGGGCGAGCACCAGGACAAAGAACACAAAGGTGAGGAACGAACGGCTCACTGACGCGGCTTGTGACGCTGATGGACGGCGCCATGTTAGCTCATTAGACGGTCCCTCTGCCGATGGGGTACGCTCCGAGCTCCAACAGGAGCAGCGCCGCTGCATGACCGAGCCCCGACGTCTCACCGTGGACGCCAACGGCGTTCGCCTGAACCTCTACGCCCTCGGTGAGGAATCCGAGAACCCACCCGTGATCATGCTCCACGGCATGCGCGACGTGGCCCTGAGCCTGATGCCGGTGGCAGAGAGGCTCACCGGGGCCCATCCGGTGTACCTGCCCGACCTCAGAGGCCACGGCGCGAGCGACAAGCCGGGGGGATATTCCATGGCGCAGCTGGTCTACGACCTGCACGCGGTGATCGAAGCACTGGGGCGCACACCGGTGGTGCTGTTCGGCCACAGTCTCGGCGGTCACGTGGTGTGCCGGTTCGCCGCGCTCTTTCCCGAGCGGGTGAGCGCCGCCGTGGTGGTCGAGGGGCTCGGCCCGCCCGAAGGTCGACGGCCCTCGGATCCCGCGCAAGCACTGGCGGCGGAAGGTGCCCGGCTGCTGGCGACCCTCGGCGCGCCGCATGTGCCACGACCGCTGCCGAGCTTCGCCTTCGCGGCCGAACGCCTGCTCGTCAACAACCCGCGGCTTGCGCCGGAGCGGGCACTCGAGCTGGCCAGGCTCGGAACGTACACCGGCAGCGACGGCGCTCTGCACTGGGCCTTCGATCCGCGGGTGCAGTCCGTGTTCGTCGGAGCGGACACCGACGCCAACGAGCGCTACTGGTCGGCCGTGCGCTGTCCCACGTGCGTGATCGCCGGCGCCTTTGCCGGCGAGTACTGGCGATCCGCCGTGCCCGCCGGCTCTGACTGGACCGGCGAGTTCGCGCCGGGTGAGCTCGAGGCCCGGGTCGCGCTGTTTCCGGATGCGGAGCTCACCACGCTGCCCGGCTCCGGTCACATGGTGCACTTCGACGAGCCGGAGGCGCTCGCCGGAGCAACGCTGGATTTTCTGAGGAGAAGACTATGAGCGAAGTGATCGCCAGCGATCAGACCCACCTGGACTTCAATGAGATCGTGGCGGGACTGAACCGGTATCTGCGCCTCCGGACGACGCCCATCGGCATGAAGCTCTTCGAGCGGGCGGCCGACATGGAGGCCATACCGCGAATCCGGCGTCCCACAGCCATCCACACCACGGATCAGATCGTCGGCATGGCATCGCGCAACGGCTGGACCGTGGGCATCACGGCCGACGATCTGGTGGGCGCGCAGTGCAGCACGGTGATCGGGCTGCATCCGAGGAGCGACGAGTGGCTGTCCGGCAGCCGCATGCGCGGTGTCTGGTATCAGGAGCCGGAAGACGCCCGGGCGCACCAGGAAGCCATGGACGTGGTGCCCCACGGCCGCTACGAAGCCATGGCCGTCAGCCCGCTCACCAGCGGCCGCCTGAACCCGCCGGACATCTGCCTGATCTATGCCACACCGGCGCAGATGATCCTGTTCATCAACGGCCTGCAGTGGACGGGCTATAAGAAGCTCGAGTGGGGGTGTGTCGGCGAGTCCGCCTGCGCGGATTCCTGGGGCCGGGCGCTGGCCACCGGCGAGCCGAGTCTTTCCATTCCCTGTTTCGCCGAACGCCGCTACGGCGGCGTGATGGAGGACGAGCTGCTGATGGCGATCCCGCCGGGCTATCTGCCCAAGGTCATCTCCGGGCTCGCGCAGCTGTCCAACAACGGACTGCGCTACCCGATCGCGCCTTACGGTGTGAACAACGACGTGCGCGCGGGCATGGGGGTGAGCTACGACACCTGAGCCGCAGCGGCGCCGCAGTCAGCCGTTAACCACTGCGGCGGCGCGGAGGTCGGAGAGCGCGTCGAACTCGGCCAGCACCCGTTCCCCGCCCGGCTCCGCCTGGATGATGGGCTTCAGCGTTTCGTACTGATTGGCGGCGGCAATGGCCGGCTGCTCGACCGTGGCCCAGCGGACCAGGCCATCCCAGAACCGGTCGATGAGATCGCAGCCCCGCACCGTGCCACCATCCACCGTGTTCAGCGTGAGCTCCCGCAGCTCGCCCAGATAGAGGCGCAGCGACTCCACGTGAATGAGCTCGTCCTCACGGATACGGCCAACGATTTCCGCGGCCTCCTCCGCTTCCGCCCGGCGATCCGTGAACAGCGCCGGGTTGCGGAGAATCTCCTGAGTGGAGGCAAAGCCGATCTCCGCGCGGAACTCGATGAGCAGCAGGTTCATCAGGAAGCTCAGCATGGCTTCGATGCCGGGCTCGAGCTCCGGCATGAGCCGCTGACCGGCTTCCGGCCTGGCGATGGATTCCGGCGGCTCCACATCCGGATAGGCATCCGGGCCGAACGCCAGGTCGCGGGCGACGAACCACATCACGTCGTGACCGCCGATTCCCCGGTCCGGCTCGCCGCCCTCGTCGATGCCGTGCATCACCAGCAGACCCTTGTTGAGATGTCCCAGCGCCATGCCGGAAATATCCTCGACGATGACCGTCTGCAGATCCGGAAACGCCATCTCCGCGAGGATCCGACCCCGACCCTCGATCTTGCCGGTGATGGTGAGGCTGTTCCAGAACGGCCGGCCGATGCCATGCTCGAGCAGCAGCGTCTGCTGCGCCACGTTCGGCAGGCGTGCACCCGTGAGCAGCGAGGCATCCGCCGCGAAGAGCTCACCGCCGCGCTGGCGAAGCGCCGACGTCCAGGCGGTGATTGCCCGCCTGCGTCCCCGGGAGCGCGGCGGCAGATAGCGGCCCTCGGCATCGAAGCCGCCGTGCATCCGCACTCCGGCGCGCTCGTGCAGCGTCGCGTACTCGTGGTCGTCGTAGAGCTCTTCCTCGGTGAAACGGAGCTGGGTCATCGCGACTTCCCCCACCTGCAAGTTCGAACAGTGCGTTCAGACGTCCGTTATATCAGAATCCCTCACCCGGCGTCCTGCCGGCCGAGGTCCGACAGCTTCCGGCAGGTCATCGCGAACATGGAGAAATCCTGCTGGGCCGCATGCTGGGCATTGCCGATCACCCGCCGCCAATCGGCGACGAACCGCTCCTGCTGGGTCATCCAGCGGTCGATGTCGCCGTCGGCTTCGGACAGCACGCTGACCGCCAGCCGTCCCTGCTGCGTCATCACGTCGTCGAGCAGCGCATCGCGCTCCATGGCCTGCCAGTGGCTGGCCGGTGAAATCTGCGCCAGCTGGTCGGACAACCAGTCGGTCTGCAGCTTTTCGGAGAGGCCGACGAAGATCTCACCCGTCGTGATCACGTCCTCGCCCGTGGCGTCGGACGCATCGACGATGGAGAGTGCATCGGCCAGCCGCGACGCCCTGGCCGTGCGTCGGGCGAGCGACGCTTCCACGCCCGCCTCGATAAGGGCATCGACCGCCGTTTGCCAGTCGTCCTTCTCGCTCCGGCTCATCAGCGACGAGCGGTTCTCCATGAGCGTGGCGATCCGCTGCTGGCAGCCATCCACGAATGCCTGCACGCTGCCGAGACCCCGGCGATGCCGGAGGATCCAGCGGGTGGTTCGCCGCCCGAGGCGCATGAGGTCCAGAAGCATCTCGAGACGCACCTTCTCGGGCACGTTCTGCTGTTCCTCCACCGCATCGAACCAGGCACGCATGCCGAATGCCTCCACGAAGGCGTAGTAGGCCCGAACCATGGTTTCCATGCTCCCACCCACGAACTCCAGCAGGTGGACGACGAAGGTGATACCCATGTGGTCCACCAGGCTGTTGGCCACCTGGCTGGCCACGATCTGCTTGCGCAGCGGGTGCTCGAGGATCACCTGGCCGTGGCGCTCGCGCAGCGTCGCGGGCACCGCGCCCAGGATCTCCCGGTGCACGAGCGGATCGCGATCGACGTCCGTCGTCACGAGCGTGCGCTTGATGTGGATCTTGGCGTAGGCGAGCAGCACGGCAAGCTCGGGACGCGTCAGTGACTGTCCCGGGCGTTCCGTGAGCTCCTCGTCCGAAGGCAGGAACTCCAGCGCCCGGTCGAGACCGGCAGCGCTCTCCATGAAGGTGATGAACCGCCGGTACTCCGACTGGCGGGTGCCGGCGTGCAGGAGGGCCAGACTCAACGTCCGCGTCTGCCGGCGGTTGTTGTCGAGCACCAGCTCCGCCACCTCGTCGGTCATCTCCTCGAGGAGCACGTTGCGCTGCTTCGGCGTCATGTCGCCGGCCGCGACCATGCCGTTCAGCGCCACCTTGATGTTCACCTCGTGGTCGGAGCAGTCAACGCCGGCAGAGTTGTCGATGAAGTCCGTGTTGACCGAGCCGCCGGCGAGCGCGAACTGTATCCGCGCGCGCTGGGTGAGACCCAGATTGCCGCCCTCACCGAACACCCGGGCACGGAGGTCCCGGGCGTTCACCCGCAGGTGGTCGTTCGCCCGGTCTCCCACCTCCGCATCGGTTTCGGTGCTCGCCTTCACATACGTGCCGATCCCGCCGTTCCAGATCAGGTCGACGGACGACTTGAGCAGCTCGTGGATCAGCTCATCCGGCGCCAGCCGGTCCGCCGGGATTCCGAAGCGCGCCTTGACCTCCGCGGAGAGCCGGATCGACTTGTCCTTGCGGGAGAACACGCCACCTCCGGCGGAGATCTTCGCGGCGTCGTAGTCCGTCCATCCGGAGGCCGGACCCGCAAACAGGCGCTGCCGCTCGGCAAAGCTCACTTCCGGGTCCGGGTCCGGATCCAGGAAGATGTGCAGGTGGTTGAACGCGGCCACCAGCCGTATCGAGGGCGACAGCAGCATGCCGTTGCCGAACACGTCACCGCCCATGTCGCCGATGCCGAGCACGGTCACCGGATCCGACTGCACGTCCACGCCCAGCTCCCGGAAGTGGCGCTGCACGGAGATCCATGCGCCGCGGGCGGTAATGCCCATCTTCTTGTGGTCGTAGCCGTTGGAGCCGCCGGAGGCGAAGCCGTCCCCCAGCCAGAAACCGTAGGACCCCGACACGGCATTGGCTTCATCGGAGAACGTTGCCGTTCCCTTGTCGGCAGCGACGACGAGATAGGGGTCGTCCGCGTCGTAGCGCTTCACCCGGTCCGGCGGTACGACTGCGCCTTCCACCAGGTTGTCCGTCAGGTCCAGGAGCCCGCTGATGAACTGCCGGTAGCAGGTTTTCACCTCGGGTCGGACGCCGCGAACCTCCTTCAGAACGAAGCCGCCCTTGGCACCCGTGGGCACGATCACGCCGTTCTTGACGATCTGCGCCTTCACCAGTCCCAGCACCTCGGTGCGGTAATCCTCGAGGCGATCGGACCAGCGCAGCCCACCCCTGGCGATGGCGCCACCCCGGAGGTGCACGCCTTCGAAGTGGGGGGCGCAGACGAAGATCTCGAACTCCGGCAGCGGCCGGGGCATGTCGGGAATCTCCCTCGGCGACAGCTTCAGTGCCAGAAAGGGACGTGGCTGACCGCCATCCGTACGGAAGTAGTTCGTCCGCTTGGTCGCATTGATCAGGTCCAGGATGCGCCGGAGGATCCGGTCCTCGTTCAGGAGCGCGACGTTCTCGAGCGCGGCGAGGATCTGCTGCTGCGCCTTGGCCATGGGGCCGGTCTCACCGTCCACCTGGAAGCGGGTTTCGAACCAGCGCAGCAGCATCCGCGATATCTGCGGGTGCGCGACCAGCGTGTCGCTGATGAAGGGCTGGCTGAATCCGAAGCGGATCTGCTGCAGATAGCGGGCATAGGCCCTGAGCACCGTCACCTGTCGCCAGGTGAGCCCCGCCGCCAGAATCAGACGGTTGAAGCCATCGTCCTCCACCTGCCCCGTCCAGACGCGCTCGAAGGCGTCGTTGAACCGGCCACCCACCTCGGCGATGTCGATGGCTTCGCGGCAGATGAGCAGGAAGTCGTGCATCGCCACGGTCTCACCCGTGTTCTTGCTGATCCGGTACGGTTGCTCCTCGATCACCACCAGCCCCATGTTCTCGAGCTTGGAGATGAGATCCGACAGCGGCAGCGGGCCGTGCAGGTGAAAAACCTTGAGCCGGATCCGGTCTTCCGCATCTTCCGGCAGGTGGTAGAACCGGGTCAGCAGCGGGTGCTCGGCCGAGAGCTGCTCGATGCTGGCCACGTCGTCTGCCGCCGTTCTCGGGCTGTAGCCTTCCCGGTATCCGGCGGGAAAGGCATCGGCATACAGTCGCTGGTAGCGGCGTCCAACCGTTTCCCCGAAGGCGCCGATGAAGGCGCGCACGAGCTCGGTGTTCCAGTCGCTGATGAGCTCGGTCACGCGCTGTTCCAGCACCCGGTGATCGAGGTCCACCTCCGTGCCGGGACGTATCCGGATGGTGTACTGGAGACGCAGCTGAATGGACTCCGACAGGTGGATGTCGTAGTCCAGGTCCTCGGCGTGAAAGGATTCCTTGAGCAGCTCCTCGATCTTCTGACGCGCGTGCGTGTTCCACAGATCTCTCGGCAGATAGATCAGGCAGTTCACGAACAACCCGTAGCTTTCCACGCGCACGAAGATCCGGATCACCCGCCGCTCGTGGATGTTGGTCACCGCGACGGCGGTCTCCAGGAGTTCGTCCGTGCTGATCTGGAAAAGCTCGTCGCGCGGGTAGGTGGCCAGCAGGTGGGCAAGCACCTTGCCGTCGAAGCCGCCGGGATCGAACCCCGAACGCTCCATCACGTTCCTGACCTTTCTGCGCACCACGGGGATCTCCCAGGGATCCTGCCGGTAGACGCGCGAGGTGTAGAGCCCCAGAAATCCGTACTCCCCCACCACCTTGCCGTCCCCGTCGAAACGACGGATGCCCACGTAGTCCGGATAAGCAGGCCGGTGCACACGCGAACGGGTGCCGCTCTTCGAGAAAGCGATGAGCTTCGGCTCGAGCAGGAAGGCACGCGTGCGCTCCGCCTGCTCGGACAGCCGTCGCTCGCTGGCACGGGCCCGGAGCCTGAGCGTGCCGAGCGGCTCTCCCACCTGACGGATGCAGTCTCCGGCGTACTCGAACTCCCGGAATCCGAGAAAGGTGAAATTGTCCCTGGCGAGCCACTCGAGAAAGGCGAGGGATTCCTCGTCGGTTCCGGCACTGGCAATCGCCTCGGCGGTGACCTCCCTGAGCCGGGCCTTCATGGCGGCGAAGTCGCCAACCACCGCTTCCAGATCGTTGCTGGTAACCCGGAGCCGCTCCTCGAGCTCCGGCAGATCCGCGTCCGCCAGCCGGTCCACCTCCGCGTAGAGGAGCAGCTCCCGGTTCGGGTGACGGATGTCGCGATTCAGGGCGACGATGGCACCGCTCTCGTCCCGGTCCACACCGAACACCACGTTGTTGAGGTAGTGGGTGCCCTGGCCGTTCTGGGAAAACGCCATCAGCACCGAATCCACCACGAACGGCATGTCCCGGGTCATCACCCAGACCGTGGTGTGACGCGACTGCCAGCCGTCCCGCGCGTGCACGGGGTTCGCCACCTCGATCTGGATGGTGCCGGTGTCCCGGTGCAGGAAGCGCTTCCAGGTGTCGATGACGAGCGAGGCATCGTCCTCGGCACTGCGACCGGCAAGATCCGCCGGCGCGTTGCTCTCGAAGTTGAGCCGGGCGAACTCCGCCACGCGGCTCCGCTCGGGATCGTCCAGACGCAGAGCGATCTGCCGCTGCAATCGTGCCAGGTAGCCGCTGACGATGTCCGCATCGCTTGCGGTGCTGCTCATGCGTTCACTCCCGGGCTGTGCACCATCAGCCACCTGAGGATGTCCGAATGACGCAGCAGGCCGATCACCTCGCCGCCTTCCACCACCGGTACCGGATGATCCTGCCAGGCGGCCAGGGTCTGAGTGGCGTCCGTGGCCTTCACGTCCGGGCGGATGGCGCCACTGTCGGCGAGCGGCCGGGCGATGTCACCGAGGGTGGTGGTCTGCCGGGCCTCCACGGGCAACGCCAGCACGTCGTTGAACGACACCGTACCCACGCACACTCCGTCCCGCATCACCGGCCAGAGCAGCTGGTTACTGCGCAGCAGGCAGTCGTCCACGAACCGTGCGACGGAGAGCTCGGCAGCCGCCCGCTCGAAGTGGGTGCGCATGAGATCGCGGACCCTGAGCGGCTCCAGCACCTTCTGCGCGAAGGCCTGAACATAGCTCTGGGTCGCCAGGTGGCTCAGGAACCAGCCGATGAGGATCAGCCAGAGGCCGCCCAGGGAGCGGAATGCCAGGAGCTCCCACAGACCCAACCCCATGAGGATCCAGCCGAACCACTTGCCCGCCGTGGCTGCCGCCCGTGTGGCTCGCATCCTGTCGCCCGTGAGCCGCCAGACGATGGCCCGCGCCACCCGGCCGCCATCCAGTGGAAATCCCGGAATCATGTTGAAGATGGCCAGCATGAAGTTCACCGACCCGAGCCAGAGCAGGATCGTCAGGGTGGGACTCACTTCCGCCATGCCTTTCTCCGGGTCGCTGAGCATGGCCTCCAGGGTCTCCTCACCGAGGGACGTGCCGACGGCAAACAGACAGCCGAACGCGATGGCGAGGCTCATGAGCGGGCCGGCGATGGCGATGACGAACTCGGCTGCTGGCGTTTCGGCCTCGCTCTCGATCTCCGCCATGCCACCGAAGAGGAACAGGGTGATGCGCGGCACCCGGATGCCGTAACGACGCGCCATGATCGAGTGGGACATCTCGTGGGCCAGCAGCGACGCGAAGAAAAGCAGCCCGGCGGTGAGCGCCGTGGTCCAGATGGTGCCCGCAGGCCACTCCGGGTGCCAGACCGGAAAGACGCCGCTGCCCAGGCTGTAGACGATGAGACCGAAGATGAAAACGACGCTGAAGTCCAGACGGATCTCGATACCGAGCAGCGAGAACAGCCGGATGCCGCCGCGCGACGTGTCAGCCAAAGTAGACGCCTCCTTCCGTATTCCGGAGCTTGTCGCGGGCGATCACCATACGATGCACCTCGGACGGACCTTCGCCGATCCGTTTCACGCGCAGCTCCCGGTACCAGCGTTCCAGCGGCATCTCCTTGGCCACACCCATGCCGCCGAACATCTGGATAGCCCGGTCCACCACGCGGCCGGCGGTTTCCGTGCCGTAGAGCTTGCAGATGGACGCATCCACCTTCGCGGTTTCGCCGCGGTCGACCTTGGACGCCGCATCGTAAACCAGCATGCGGGCCGCCCTGAGCTCCACCTCCGAGTCCGCGATCATCCACTGGACCGCCTGCTTGCCGGCCAGCATGCCGTCCCGGGTGGGTCGCTGCTTGACCCACCCGCAGGCCATGTCCAGCGCCTCCTGGGCGATACCGATGCATCCTGCAGCATAGGGAATGCGTGCATCCACGAGCCAGGTCTGCGCGACGCCGAATCCCCTGCCCACCTCGCCGAGCACGTTCTCCTCCGGCACCTCGCAATCCTCGAGCACGATCTCGTAGGGCGAGAGCGCCCGGATCACGCCGATCTCGTTGAAGGAGATGCCCGGGAAGTCGGGCTCGACGATGAACGCCGTGATGCCCGGCGGCACCCCGTCACCGCCATCACTGGTGCGGGCGAAGATGATGCCGAAGTCCGCACCTGCCGCACCGGTGATCCACATCTTGCGGCCGTTGAGCAGCCACTTCCCGCCCTTCTTCACGGCACGCGTGGAAATGTTGTTGCGCGGATCCGAGCCGCCAGTGGGCTCGGTGATCGCGACGAAGGCGCGCTTTCTGCCGTCGACGCAGGGGATACCGTATTTCTCGATCTGCGCGGACGTTCCACCCCAGATGATGTTCGGCGGGCCGCCGCCGAAGGCGCCCAGCGCGGGCGCGTAAGCGCCCAGGCGACATTTGGCGGACTCCTCGGCGATGATCACCCGGGCCATGGCGCTCACCGGATTGCCGCCGTACTCCTCGGGCACGGTCAGCCGTGTCAGGCCCATCTGCTCCGCGAGACCGCGAAGATAGGCTTTGTCCTCCGACGAGCAGCCGGTGGCGTCATGAGGCAGCCGGTCCTCGATGGGCTTGACCTCTTCGCGCATGAAGCGGCGTATCTGGTCCCGGAGCAGCATGAGCTCCTCCGGCAGCTGGAATCCGTAGTGACCGGGCTCGCTCACGGTTCAGGCCTCCACCGGCTTCTTCTTCGGCATGATGGAGATCTCCATGGGCTCGAAACACTCCATGTCCACGTCGATGAGGTAGGGCCCACCGGAGTCGAGACCCTTCGTCACCGCCTGCTCGAAGGCCGCAACGGTCTGCACCCGCTCGCCGGGTACGCCCATGCTCTCGGCCATCCTGGCGAATTCCATCTTGCCCAGATCGGTTTCGTTGATCCGGCCGAAGCGCGTGTCCTGCAGCCAGCGGAGCACGCCGTAGCCACCGTCGTTGAACACGCAGACCACGAGCGGCACCCGATACTGCGCAGCCGTCGCGAGCTCCGTGGCGTGAAACAGGAACCCGCCGTCACCGTTGATCAGCACCCCGGGACGCCCGCTGCCGATCGCCGCACCGAGGGCGAAGGGCAGACCCGGGCCGATGGCACCCGAGGACGGATTGATGGAGGTTCTCGGCTCGTAGATGGGAAACAGCTGGTTGCCGAAGTTGTAGGCGGCGATGGTGGAGTCCCGGCACCACAGCCCCTCTCTCGGCAGCCTGTCTCTCAGGATGTCCATCATCCGCGCGTAGTCCGGCCCGAGCCGTTTGCGCATGGCAGCGTGCACGCCGTCCCTCGCCTCCCACACCACCTGGTTGAACTGCGCGTCGTTGGCCGACACCTCCGCGAGGCCGCCGAGCAGGCCCGCCAGCGCGGTGCTGGCGTCCGCCGTGATGCCGAGATGGGCGTGATGGGTGCGGCCCACCACGTTCGGGTCGATGTCGATGTGAATGAGCTTTCCGGGCGGTGTGTGCTTCGCACCGTTACCGTCGACACCGATGGCGAACTTGGTGCCGATGGCCAGCGTCACCTCTGCCCCGGACACCGCCTGCTGGATGCCGGCACTGCCGTAGAAGTTGCCGACACACAGCGGATGATCCTCCGGCAGCGCGCCACGGCCATCGACGGTGGTGATCACCGGCGCGTCGAGCCGTTCCGCCAGCGCCTGCAGCATGGGACCGGCGCCCGCCGCGATCACCCCGCCACCGGCCACGATGATGCGCCGGCTGTGTCCGCGCAGCACGTCCGCCGCCTGCTCGATGAGTCCCGGCCTCGGCAGCACGGTCGGCTCGGGCAGCGGTGGAAACGACTGCTCGGGCACCTCGCCGTACTGCAGATCGATGGGAATCTCCAGAGCGCCCGGCGCCCGCCTGCCCAGATGCATGTCGCGTATCACCCGTACGAACGCTTCCCCCACCGCCTGGGGATGCCGCGGGCTCTCCACGCGGCGGGTGACGGTGGCCAGCATCGGCGCCTGATTCTCCGCTTCGTGAACGTAGGCGAGCCCTTTGCCGTAGAAAGCCGTCTCCGCCTGACCGGTGATCACCAGCACCGGCGATGAGGCGAACTGGGCTTCATAGAGTCCGGTGACGGTGTTGGTGGTGCCCGGACCGGTGCTCGCGATCATGACCCCCATCCTGCCGGTGGCCCGGGCGTAGCCGTCGGCGGCGTGGGTGCCGGCCTGCTCGTGGCGCACATCGATGATGGCGGTCTCGCCGAGTCGGTTGATGGCATCGAGCAGCGGCATGTTGTGGATGCTGACGATGGCGAAGACGTGCTTCACCCCGTAAGCAGCCAGCCCCTGGGCGATGAGCTCCGCACCGGTGAGGCTCACGCCGCCACCTCCAGCGTGTCGAGATCGATGCCGTAGAGTCCGGCCACGTTGTCGCAGAGGATCGCCTTCGTCTGCTCGGCGGTGAGGTGTCTGGTCTGCTCGGCCAGCATCTCCCTGGACCAGGGCCAGGTGGAGTCACTGTGTGGAAAGTCGTTCGCCCACATGAGCCGATGCCAGTTCATGTCGTTCGCGCACTTGAAGGCCACCCAGTCGTCCTGGAACGTGGTGTAGATGTGCTCGGAGAAATACTCGGAAGGCAGCCTGCCGAGCTCTACGCCGGGTGCCAGCCAGTTGCGGTGACGCTTGTAGGCATGATCCATCCGGTAGAGGTAGTGCGGCACCCAGCCCGCGTCCGCCTCCACGCAGACTACCTTGAGCGCCGGATAGCGCTCGAAGACGCCGCCGAAGATGAGCGTACCCATGATGTCCTGGTTGCCACGGATGATGGACAGGAAGCTGTTGATGCGCGGCCCGCGCACCGGTGCGTCGCTTCGGGTGGTGAGGATGTGGAACGACAGCGGCAGTCCAAGCTCGATGGCGGCTTCCCATACCGGGTTGTAGATCTCGCTGTCGTAGTCTTCCACCGCCGGGTTGCCGGGCATCATGACGCCTCTGAGCCCCAGCGCCTTGATCGCGTGGAGATCCGCCACCCCCTCGGCCGGAGTGCGCATGGCCGTTTGCCCGCAGCCGAGCAGCCGCGCCGGATGTCGGTCGCAGTACCCGGCGATCCAGCGGTTGTAGGCATCGAAGCAGGCCTTCTTGTAGTCGAAGTCTCTGTGATTGCAGAGCATCATGCCGACGGTCGGATAGATGACCTCGGCGGCCACCCCGTCCCGGTCCTGCTCGGCAAGCCTCGCGTCGGGATCCCAGCCGCCACGGTGCAGTTCCTCGAAGCGCACACCGTCGGTGGTGATTTCCTCGGGCGGCTTGCCCGCAGCGGCCACGAGCCCGAGCGCGATGGGCGAGCTCATCCCGTCGATGACGAAGATATCGCCTTTGTCGCCGCCGTCCACGATCCGCGGCGCCTTGTCCCGCCAGGCGGGATCGATGTGCGCCAGGTACGTGTCCGGGTGCTCGGTGATGTGCGAATCCGCGGAAATAACCGGATACGGCGCCATGATTCCCCCTTTTCGTGGGCCCTTCGAAGCCAGGGACTATCCCCTCACCCGCGTGGGCAAGTCAACGCCGACCCCCTGCGGCGATCGGTGCCGGGGCCAGCAGCGTGGAAGGTGCTGGGTACCTCTGGTAGTTTCCCCACGACAAGAGGACCCGCGAAGGAGACGAGAGACCATGATCGAGGAAGGCAAGGCCGCACCGCTGTTCACGCTCACCGACGGCAGCGGCGCCAAGGTTGCGCTCAAGGACTTCAGAGGCAGGAACGTCATCGTCTATTTCTACCCGAAGGACGACACGCCGGGATGCACCAAGGAGGCCTGCGGCTTCCGGGATCTGCACAAGTCCATCGAGAGGACGGGCACCGTGGTGCTCGGTATCTCTCCCGACGGGGCCGAAAGCCACACGAAGTTCACGAGCAAGTACAAGCTGCCGTTCACGCTGCTCTCGGATCCGGACAGGAAGGTGATGGCGAAGTACGGCGCCTGGGGCGAGAAGATGATGTACGGCAAGAAGACCACGGGCGTGATCCGCTCCACGGTCTGGATCGGGCCCGACGGCAAGGTGGTGAAGCACTGGCGCCGGGTGCCGAAGGCGGCCGATCATCCGGCCAAGGTGCTGGAAGCCCTGACAGCCGGCTGACGGGAAGTTATCCCCGCTGACGCCCTGATCCCTGCGGGAGGTGGTCCTCCCTCCGGGAGGTGGTCCTCCCTCCGGGAGGTGGTCCTCCCTCCGGGAGGTGGTCCCGAAAGCCCCGACTGTGCCAGACTTCCCCATTCGAGATCAGGGGAACAGGGGAATTCCATGAAATTCGGCATCTTCTACGAGCATCAGCTGCCACGGGACTGGGCGGATTTCAGCGAGCATAAGCTGCTGAAGAACTCGCTCGAGCAGATCGAGCTGGCGGACCGGCTCGGCTTCGACTACGCCTGGGAGGTGGAGCATCACTTCCTGGAGGAGTACTCCCACTCCTCGGCGCCTGAGGTGTTTCTGGCTGCCGCCAGCCAGCGGACGAAGAACATCCGCCTCGGCCACGGCATCATCCAGCTCACCACCAATCACCCGGCCCGGGTGGCGGAAAAGGTGTCCACGCTGGACCTCATCTCCGACGGCCGGGTGGAGCTCGGCCTCGGCGAGGGCGCTTCCGTCACGGAGCTGCATCCGTTCAATCTCAAGTACCGGGACAAGCGGGACGTGTGGGAAGACGCCGTGCGCTGCGTGCTGCCCATGTTCTACAACCACGGCTGGGAGTACGACGGCGAGTACTTCAAGTTTCCGCTCCGGGCCGTGATCCCGAAGCCCTACCAGAAGCCGCACCCGCCGCTGTGGGTCGCCTGCAGCCAGCTCGACACGATCAAGTACTCGGCGCACCGCGGCATGGGCGCTCTGTGCTTCAAGTTCGTCGATCTCGCCTCTGCCCGGGCCTGGGTGAACGCCTACTACAACACCTATCTGAACCATCTGGAGAAGCTCACCGACTACCAGACCAACCCGAACATCGCGGTGGTGGGCGGCTTCATGTGCGCGCCCACGGACGAGGAAGCCTGGCGGAAGGCGGACGGCTGGACCTTCTTCCAGTTCGCCCTGCAGCTCTACGGCAAGGAAGGTCCGTTCGAGCCGGGTACGGTGAACTTCTGGGAGCGCTATCAGGCGTGGAAGCAGACGCCCGAGGGGCAGCGGCGCAGCGGCAGCGAGCTGATCGGCTCGCCGGACACCATCCGCGAACGGCTGCGCGAGCTGGAAGCGGCCAACGTGGACCAGGTGATCCTGCTCAACCAGGCCGGCAAGAACACCCACGAGGACATCTGCGCGAGCCTCGAGCTCTTCGCGAAGGAGGTCATGCCCGAGTTCCACGAGCGGCACGCCGAGCAGGAAGCCTGGAAGGCTGCCGTGCTGAATCGCGAGATCGTCCTCGAGGACATCGACACGGAGCCCTTCAACGTCACCCGCGGCCGCAAGCCCACCCTGCCTTCCACGAAGGAGGCGCGGAACATGGTCTCCGGTACCGTCGGCCGGCCGAACGCGGTCAACGAGGGCTGATCTGCAACGATTCCCGGGCAACAGGAGGACTGAACATGTCTGACTTCGAGTTTCAGGGCATCAACCATCTGGCCCTCGTCTGCAAGGACATGGACCGGACCATCGACTTCTACACCAACGTGCTCGGCATGCCGCTGACCAAGACCATCGACCTGCCGAACAATCGGGGTAAGCACTACTTCTTCGACTGCGGCGGCGGCGATCAGCTGGCGTTCTTCTGGTTTCCGAACGGTCCGGACAGCGTCGATGCGAAGGAATTCCGTCGCATCACGGCGATCCCGGGCACCATGAACCACGTGGCCTTCAACGTCGCGCCCGAGAAGATCGACGAGTACCGGGAGAAGCTCATTGCCCGCGGGGTCGAGTGCACCGAGGTGGTGAATCACGACGACAGTCCGGCCCAGGTGAGCGAGGAGATCTCACCCAGCACGTTCGTGCGCTCGGTCTACTTCCGGGATCCGGACGGCACCCAGCTGGAGATGGCGGCCTGGGCCCGACCCCTGACCGCAGCCGACGTCAGCTACACCGCGCCGGCGAAGGCCGGCAGCCGGGGGAACGGTCGGTCTAACGGCGCTTAGGGGTTCACAGCCGCGAAGGCGGCCGGTCTCCGGAGACGCTCCGGCTCAGCGTGCGTTGACCGCTCGCCAGACCTTCTCCGGGGTGAGCGGCATGTCGATGCGGGTCACGCCACGCTCGCCCAGCGCGTCGAGCACGGCGCTCATCAGTGCCGGCGGCGCTCCGCAGGCGCCACCCTCACCGATCCCCTTCACGCCCAGCTCGTTGTTGGGATCGAGCACCTCGTGGAAGCTGACGTCGATGTCCGGCATCCCGGCGGCGTTCGGCATGGCGTAGTCCAGAAACGAGCCGCTCAGGAGCTGACCGGTCTCGTCGTAGATCACTTCCTCGAGCAGCGCCTGACCCAGCCCCTGCACCACGCCGCCGTGCACCTGGCCCGCCGCGAGCAGCGGGTTGATCACCCGGCCGCAATCGTCCACCGCCGTGTAGCGCAGCACCTCGATGACACCGGTGGCCGGATCGATCTCCACCTCCGCCACGTGACAGCCGTTGGGAAAGGTGTAGCCCGCGCCACGGTCGTAACGGTGGGTGTCCGTCAGCCCCCCGCCACCGAACTGCGCAGTGCCGGCGGCCCGGGCCACCTCGGCCAGTGAGACTTCCGCGGAGCCGTCGTCCAGGCGGTAGATGGCCGCTTCGTAGCGCACACGGCCTCGCTTCGCCTGCATGAGCTCCGCCGCGATCGCGCGACCCCGTTCGATGACGGCTTCTCCCGCCTGCTTGACGGCGATGCCGCCCATCTGCGAGGAGCGCGAGCCGCCGGTGCCGCCGCCGAACTTCACATAGGCGGTGTCGCCCTGCACGAAGTGGATGCTCTCGAAATCGATGCCGAAGGTCTCCGAGAGAATCTGCGCGAACGCCGTCTCGTGACCCTGCCCGTGAGAATAGGTGCCGACCACCACCTCCGCGCTGCCGTCGTCACGAATGGTGACGCGGGCCTCTTCCTGCGGGCCGCCACCGGAGGACTCCACGTAGTAGCCGAGACCGATGCCACGCAGCCGCCCGCGCTCCGCAGACGCCGCGCGCCGCTCGTCGAACGCGCGCCAGCCGCTGCGCGCCAGGGCGAGGTCCATGGTCTGCTCGAACTCACCCGAGGCGATGGTGACACCCGAGTGGTTGGTGTACGGCAGGTCCGCCGGCGCGATGAAGTTCCGGCGGCGGATTTCCTCCCGAGGCAATCCGATCAACCGGGCAGCCTCGTCCATGAGCCGTTCCATGACGTAACAGGCTTCCGGACGCCCCGCACCCCGGTAGGCGGCCACGGGCATGGTGTTGGTGTAGAGACAGTGGACGGAGTGGTACAGAGCCGGCACCCGGTACACCGTGCCGGTGATCCGCCCGCCCGCCATGGTGGGCACGAACGGTCCGACCGCCGAGCAGTAAGCGCCCAGGTTGGCCAGGGTGTGGATCCGCAGTCCCAGCACCCGACCGTCCGCGTCGAGGGCCAGCTCCGCATCGGTGAGATTGTCGCGCCCATGGGAGTCGGACAGGAACATCTCCGACCGGTCTCCCCGCCACTTCACCGGCACCCCGAGGGCCCGGGCGGCGAACAGGCAGACGGCCGCCTCCGGGTGCACCTCGCCGCGGATGCCGAAGCCACCACCGGTGTCGCCGGAGATCACCCGCACGCTCTCGAACGGCACGTCGAAGATGCTCTTCGCCAGCACGCCCTGCTGCGCGAAGGCACCCTGACTCGGGTTGTGCAGCGTAAAGGCACCGTCCCGGTACTCACCCACGCAGGCGCGGGGCTCGAGTGGGCTGGGCGCGACCCGGTTGTTGACCAGATCCACACGCACCAGGAGGGCGGCCACGTCGCGAGCCGCTTTCCAGGCGGCCTCGTCGCCGTTCTCGAAGTGAATCGCCAGATTGGAACCCCGGGCTTCGTGCAGCACCGGCGCGTCGGGTCCCGACGCTTCCTCCAGGCTCACCACCGGCGGCAACTCCTCGAGGTCGAGGGCTACGAGCTCCGCCGCGTCCCGGGCCTGCTGCCGGGTCTCGGCAACCACCGCCGCCACCGGCTCCCCCACGAACCGGACCCGGCCTTCCGCCAGCAGCGGTCGCTTCGGCATGAAGCAGGGATTGCCGGCCCGATCGGTGAGCACCGCCCGGCACGGCATACCGCCCAGCCCGGTGAGGTCCGCCGCGGTGTACACGGCCCGCACACCCGACTGGGCGAGCGCCGCAGCGGCATCGACCTCGAGGATGCGGCCGTGGGCGAAGGGTGAGCGGACGATGGCGAGGTGGAGCTGTCCGGGCAGGTTGAGGTCGTCCGTGAAGGCACCGCGACCCGTGACCAGTCGCGGGTCTTCGAGCCTCGGGACCGGCTGGCCGATGCCGAACTTCATCCGCAGGTCGCGCCTCGGCTCAGCCGACGACGATCCGGTTCCTGAGCGTCCCGATGGGTTTGACCTCCACCTCGACGACGTCACCCTCGTCCATGAAAACCGGCGGATTGCGGGCAGCGCCGACACCGCCCGGCGTGCCGGTGACGATCACGTCGCCGGGCACGAGCTCGATGAAGGTGGAACAGTACTCAATGAGCTCGGCGAAACCGTGCACCAGCAGCGCCGCCTTCGCGTTCTGCATGACCTCGCCGTTGAGGCGGGTGGTGATCTCCATGTCGTCGAGGTTGCCGATCTCGTCCACCGTCATCATCCAGGGGCCGAAGCCGCCCGTGCCCGTGAAGTTCTTGCCGGGCGTGAACTGGGAGGTCTGCCGCTGCCACTCGCGCACGCTGCCGTCGTTGTAGATACCGAAGCCGATCACGTGCGACAGCGCATCCGCCCGGCTGATCCGGCGGCCGGCGCGGCCGATGATCATGGCGATCTCGCCTTCGTAGTCGAGCGTGTTGGACTCCTTCGGCCGGATCATGGGCTGCTCGTGACCCGTCTGAGCGGCTGCAAAACGCACGAAGATGGTGGGTACCCCTTCCCCGCCGCGACCGGTTTCCTCCTGGTGCGCCTTGTAGTTGAGTCCCACGCAGAGGATCTTGTGCGGATTCGTCACCGTCGGCAGGTAGCCGACGTCGGCCAGCGCCACATCCGCGTCATCACCCTGCGTGGCGCCCCGGGCAACGAGGCCCGAGGCGATGGCCGCCTTCAGATCCGGCAGCCCGGTGCGGGCGCCGACGTCCACCACGCCGCTGCCGTTCCCGGTCAGGTAGCCGAAGCTCGCCTTGCCGCCGGACTCGAAAGAGAGCCAGCGCATCAGTCGAACAGGATCACGTTGCGCGCGATCTCCCCCGTTTCCAGCTGCTTGAAGGCGTCGTTGATGTCGGAGAGCTTGATGTGGCTCGACACCAGGTCGTCCAGGTGCAGCTTGCCCTGCAGGTAGAGCTCGACGAACCGCGGCATGTCCACCCGGAACCGGTTGGAGCCCATGAAGGAGCCCTGGATCTTCTTCTCGAACAGGAAGTCCGGACCGTGCAGGCTGACCATGTGGCCCGGCGGGATCATGCCGATCACCGTCGCCGTGCCGCCGTTCCTGAGCATGCCGAACGCCTGCTCCGCCGTGACCTTGAGACCGATGGCCTCGAAGGAGTAGTGCACACCGCCGCCGGTGAGCGCCTTGACCTGCTCGATGGGATCGCCGTCCTTCGCATTCACCACGTCCGTGGCGCCGAATTTGCGGGCGAGCTCGAGCTTCGACGGCACCATGTCCACCGCGATCACGCGGCTGGCGCCGGCGATGGCAGCGCCGTTGATGCAGGACAGGCCGACACCGCCACAGCCGATCACGGCCACCGTGGCGCCCGGCTCGACCTTTGCCGTGTGAATCACGGCCCCGACCCCTGTGGTCACGCCACAGCCGATCAACGCCGCGCGATCCAGCGGCATGTCCTCGCGGATCTTGGCCACGGCGTGCTCGTGCACCAGCATGTACTCGGCGAAGGAGCCGAGATTGGCGAACTGCTGCAGGACACCGCCCTTCTGGCTGATCCGCGGTTCGTCTTCCGCGCCGCGGCGGGTTTCCGGTTCCTGGCAGAGCGACATGTGCCCGGTGAGACAGTGCTCGCAGTGGCCGCAGAAGACCGACAGGCAGGTGATGACATGGTCACCGGGCTTCACGTAGTGCACGTCCGAACCCACCTGCTCCACGATGCCGGCGCTCTCGTGGCCGAGCACCATGGGCCGGATGCCCGGGTACGTGCCGTTGAAGAAGTGCAGGTCGCTGTGACAGACCCCGGCCGCGGCCGTACGGATGAGCACCTCCCGCGGCCCCGGCTTGGAGACGTCGATGTCCTCCACCTCCATGGGCTGATTGACTTCCCGGAATACGGCTGCCTTCATGATTCCCCCTTTTGAAACGCTGGCACGTTCGGTTTGTGCTGATCGCTGAGCGAGGCAGTGTGCCCCACGCTGCCGGAACCGCGCAAGCTGCGGACGCGCCGTCGGCGTCTGCTGCGCTCAGAGCCGCGCCAGATCACCCGAGGCAAGAGCCCGCGCCGCATCGATGGCGGCCATGAGCCCGCGCGGATCTGCAATCCCGCGGCCGGCGATGTCGAACGCCGTGCCGTGATCCACCGACGTGCGGATGAACGGGATGCCGAGCGTGGCGGTGGTGCTCTGATGAAAGTCGTGGACCTTGATCGCGATGTGGCCCTGATCGTGATACAGCGCCAGTACCACGTCGAACTCCCCGTTGATGGCCCTGTTGAAGATCGAATCCGCCGGGATGGGACCGGTCACGTTCATCCCCTGCGCATTGGCGTCGGCCACGGCAGGAGCGAGTTCCTCGATCTCCTCGCGACCCAGCAGCCCGCCCTCGCCGCCGTGCGGGTTGAGCGCTGCCACGGCGATCCGAGGCTCCGCAAGCCCCCAGCCCGTGAGCGTGGTCTGCATCAGCGCGAGCTTCTCCAGCACCGTTTCCCGGGTCACGTATCGCACCGCCTCGATGAGCGACTTGTGCGTGGACAGGTGCACGACCTTGAGCCCCGGGGTCATGAGCATGGTCGCCGTCCACTTCGCACCCGTGAGCCTGGCGAGAATTTCCTGATGGCCGATGTCGTCGACGTAGCCGGCGGCGTGGATGGCTTCCTTGTTGATCGGGCAGGTGACCATGGCCTGCACGGCACCGGACTGACAGAGTCCCGCGGCACGCTCCACCGCGGCCACCGCCAGCCGTCCGCAGTGGCCGTCGACACGGCCGAAACGGAAATCTTCCGGCTCATCGCCCAGATCCAGGAGGCACAGGGATGGGGCATCCGGCTCCACGGACGTCACCGTCGGAATCTCCGGCAGCGTGACGCCGGCGGCGCGGGCACCCTGCTCCAGTGCCCAGCGACTGCCGACGAGAACGAGCGGCTGAACGGCGATGTCCGTGGCCGACAGGCCGACGAGCACCTTGGCTGCCACCTCCGGTCCGATGCCGGCAGGGTCGCCGAGCGTAATGGCGATGGGTTGCATGCGTCTCTCCCGATACTGTATAGATATACAGCATGAAGACCATGAGCGACCTGATCGAACGTTTCCAGCTCTACGCCGTGTGCACGGACTGCGAGCGCATGGAAAGGGTCGACATTCAGGGCCTGATCGACCGGTTCGGGGGCGACCTTACGATAGACCGCTGCCGGCGTCGATTACGCTGCCGCGGCTGCCGGCAGCGCACGGGAGACATACGGATCGTTTACGTGGGCGAGAACGGCAAGGTGGCCGGCTTCCACTACCGGGGACACACCGGCCGCCGGCCCGCGCTTCAGTCCGTGAGCAGCTCCGTGGACTCGAGCGTCAGCCCGAAACCTTCCACGCCCACGTAGTCCACTTCCCGGCCGGCAATGAGCCGAATGTGGGAAACACCCAGATCCTTGAGGATCTGCGCCCCGACACCGATCTCCAGCCACTCCGCCCGCCGCGACTCCTCCCGGCTCTGATGCGCCAGTGATTCCATGGGGACACCGACGAAACCCGAGCGCAGATAGATGAGCACGCCGCCGCCCAGGTCGCCGATCCGGTCCAGCGACACGTCGAGCAGGCTCTTCGGGTGGCTGGTCTGGGGCCCGAAAATGTCGTCGATCAGCTTCTCCCGGTGGATGCGCACCGGCATTGAACCCTTGATGTCGCCGAACACCAGCGCGATGTGCTCCGCATCCTCGAAGCGGGTCTTGTAGGCGTAGGCCCTGGCGGTGCCGATCCGGGTTTTCACCTCGAACTCCATGGTCCGCTCGACGAGCTGCTCGCGCCGCTGCCGGTAGGCGATGAGGTCGGCGATGGAAACGATCTTCAGGCCGTGCGCCTTGGCGAACTCGATGAGCTGGGGCAGGCGCTGCACGGTGCCGTCGTCGTTGACCAGCTCGGCCAGCAGCCCGACCGGCGGCAGTCCCGCGAGCACCGACAGGTCGATGCCGGCTTCGGTGTGACCCGAGCGCACCAGCACGCCGCCGCGCCGCGCCACCAGCGGAAAGATGTGACCCGGACGGACGAAGTCCTCCGCACCCACGTTGTTGCTGGTGAGCGCCTGCACCGTGGCTGCCCGCTCTTCCGCGGAGATGCCGGTGGTGAGCCCGTCACGGTAGTCGATGGAGACGGTGAAGGCGGTGCTCATGGGCGCGTCGTTGCGAGCCACCATGGGATCGAGGTGCAGGCGGGTCGCCAGCTCCTCGAGAATGGGGGTGCAGAGAATGCCGCTGGTGTGACGGATCATGAAGGCCACCTTTTCCGGCGTGGCCTTGCTCGCCGCCATGATCAGGTCGCCTTCGTTCTCGCGGTCATCGTCGTCGACCACCACCACCATCTCGCCCTGCCGGATGGCAGCTATGGCGTCTTCCATGGGATCGAACGGATTGCTCATCGGTGTATCGCGCGGGCTGGAAAACCCGCAAGCCTACCACGGCCGATCCCCCGCGTCGCGGCGCCGAACGATGCAGTCAATCGACGAACGACACGTGCGGCAGCAGCATCACGGTGACCACACCCACACCCAGACCTGCCCAGAAGGCCGGGGTGCGCCGGGGACCCAGCACGGCTGCCCAGCGGCTGCGCGCGCTCACCGGGTCGGCATGCTCGTGGTGACCTTCCCCGGTATGCCCGGCGGTGGTGCCAACCAGCGCGACATGCAGCAGCGAGCCGGCGACGAAAGACTGGAACAGCGCCAGCAGACCGAGGTCCGCCGTCAGCAATCCGGCACCGAAGAAGTAGCTCGCCCCGGTGGCAACAACGATGAGCGCGAGCACGCACATCGCGGGAACCGGTCCGAACTGGGGCCGCAGTACCCACCACACGGCAACGCCGACCGGAAGCCGGTGCAGAATCACGCCCAGCGCCAGCTCGTTGTCCAGAATCCCGCCGCCGTCCGCCTCGGGCAGCAGCGCGATGCCGTCCAGCACCGCATGCACCACGATGCCGACAGCGGCGAGGATCAGCACGAACAGGTGCGCGCGCTCCAGCGCCCGACGGTAGATCCTCTCCAGCAGCAGGGGAAAGGCCGCGCCTACCGCCAGGGCGATCAGGCTCGAGAGGCCGGCCAGCTCCCATGCGCCCGGCACGATGTGCAGCACAACGATGCCGGCGATGGTGACGAGCACGAAGCCCTCCAGCGCGTCACGCGACCGGCGATAGCGGTGCAGCACCCCGTACAGCAACGGGGCGGTCACCAGAACCAGGGTGCTCAGCAGGAAGGTCATGGGGCGCGGGATTCTACAGGTAGTTGACCCAGCTCGGCATCGGCCCTTGCCAGGCCAGACCAACCGGGCCACCAGCGACCGAAGCGACCAGAGTCTTTCATGTGGTACACTCAACCTATGCCAGATGGTACAGGACCAACCAATGACTGCGAAAAAGCGTGAGTCTGCCCAGGACGGCACTTCCGTGCGGAAACGCACTACCAGGACAGTGCGCAAGAACCCGCATGCCGGCAGCAGGATCAGCATTACGGTAAGCAGCGATGAGGGCCGCATCACCATCCGCGAGGTCCTCAAACTCGGCGAGAAGGTTACGGTGCGAACGATTCGCCAGGGTCTGACTGTTCAAAAAGTGGACTTGCTGAGTGAACGTTTGCGCGTTTCAAAGGCAGACGCGCTACGACTCATCGGGTTGCCACGACAGACATTCAACCGACGCAAGGCGGCGGGTCGCTTGACCGCGGAAGAGTCCGACCGAGTGGTGCGCTATGCGGAGTTGATCGCGCGCGCTATCGATCTGATGGGAGATGAGGCTGCCGCAGCCACCTGGCTGAGCACTCCCGCGCCGTCACTCGGAAACGACACACCTCTGGACCACGCGACAACCGAGCTGGGCGCCCGTGAGGTATTGCAGCTCATCGGCCGTCTTGAACACGGCATTCCTGTTTGAAGGCTTATCGCATCACCCAAGGCCGGTTTGCCAGGTCGCCAGAGCAGATGATGGACGGTCAGGGCGCATATGACCATGGCGGTCGTTGGAACAGCCCAGGCGTGCGCGCAGTGTATCTTGCTGAGACGCTGTCACTCGCGGCGCTGGAACTGCTCGTTCACATACCGCGCGCGCGGGTGCTGAGCCGGTACCGCATGCTGGAGGTTGAAGTCGACGAGCAGCGCTTGCTGAGCGTGGCAGACGTTTCCGCCGGTCACGAGCAGGCGACCGGTGACCGCATCCTCTCTGGGGGCGCGCTCGGCTTCATCGTCAACAGCGTAGTGAATCCCAGAGAGCGCAACATCGTTCTCAATCCGGACCACCCGGAGTTCACCGAGTTGGTGTCCTGGGGTGAAGTGCAGGACTTTCCGATCGATCCCCGGCTTCGGGAATAGGTGGCGCACCCGGTAGGACTCGAACCTACAACTCTCGGCTTCGAAGGCCGATGCTCTATCCAGTTGAACTACGGGTGCGCAGGCGGCGAAGCATATACCAGCCGCCCCGGCGGCACACTCGCCATCACGTCGCCGCCTGCCCGGTGTCTCCGCCGGGACGTCCTCACATCCTGAGCAGCCGCCCGGGCGTGGCGCCGGTGTGCTCGTTGTCCGTGAGCAGCACCTCGCCGCCGACGATGGTGTGCCGGATGCCGGTGGCCGTCTGCTTCAGGCGCTTGGCGCCGGCGGGCAGGTCGTGCACGACCTCGGGCATGGCCGCCCCGACCGTCTCCGGATCGAACACCACCAGGTCGGCCGCCATGCCCTCGCGGACGAGCCCCCGGTCGTGGAAGCCCCAGAGTGTGGCCGTGTTGTAGGTGATGAGCCGCACCGCCTCCTCGAGCGTGAACGCCTCCTTTTCCCGCACCCAGTAGGAAAGCAGGTGGGTCTGCAGGGAGCTGTCCATGATCTGCGCCACGTGCGCGCCGGAATCGGAGAAGGTCACCGCCGCCCGGGGGTGCTTCATCATCTCCAGCACGTGGTCCTGATTCTCGTTGGCGATGGGCTGCCGGAAGAAGACGTCGAAATCGTGCTCGAGCGAGAGATCGATCATCAGCTCCACCGGATGCACGCCTTTCTGTCTGGCCAGCTCCGCCATGCTCGGCACGTCGTAGCGCATCTCGGCCATGGGGTAGACCCATTCCCAGTCCGGCGGCCGCGCCTCGGCGCCGACGATCCTGGGGCCTTTGTACTCGCGGCTCGCCACCTCCACGAGCTTCGCCCGCATGACAGGATCGGCGAGCTTCGCTTTCTGCTCGGCGAGGGGCAGTGCCCGGACGTCCTTCCACACGTCCCACTTGTCGAACGGGGTGTGGGCCTTGAACGAAAGGAGCACGTTGAGCGCACGGCTGTGGGTCTGGGCGAACATGCGCCCGCCTGCGGCGGCGGTCTCGTCGAGCAGATCGAAGTAGGGCCGCCAGAGCTCGGGCGCCACCCGCACGCTGAACATCCCCCAGGTCTGCGGCACGCCGGATTCCACCGCCAGATCTCTGAGCCGCTCGTGGTACTCGCGGATGCGCTCCGGGTCGCGCCCCGGCGCCTCGCCGGCGATCTCGAAGATGCCGCGTCCCGTCTCGCCCATGGCGTTGACGATGGCACGCACCTCCTGCCAGTCCGCGATGCGGCTCGCCACCGGCCGGTCGTCCGCCGTGATGTGGTTGAGGGTCCGGGACGTGGAGAAGCCGATGGCACCGGCGCTCACCGCCTCCTTCACCTGCCGGCACATGGCCGCCAGGTCGTCCTCCGTGGCCGCATCCGTAAACGCACGCTCCCCCATCACGTAGGTGCGCAGGGCCGAGTGACCGATGTAGCCCGCGTAGTTGATGCCCTTGGGCAGGCGGTCCACCGCATCGAGAAACTCCGGAAAGGTCTCCCACTGCCAGTTAATGCCGGTCAGCATGGCATCCCTAGAGAGGTCCTCGGCCCGCTCCAGATTGCGGAACACGAAGTCGGCGTTCTCGGCGCCGCAGGGCGCCAGCGTGAACCCGCAATTACCCATGACGGCCGTGGTGACGCCGTGGTAGCAGGAACAGGAGCCGATGGGATCCCAGAAGATCTGCGCATCCATGTGCGTGTGACCGTCCACGAACCCGGGGCTGACCACGTGACCGTCCGCATCGATCACCCGCCGCGCGGATTCGCTGATACGTCCAATCCGGGCGATCCGGCCGTCGCTCACCGCCACGTCTGCCCGGTAGCGGGGACCACCGGAACCGTCCACCACCATCCCGTTGCGAATCAAGAGATCGTACATGGCGCTTTCTCCTCTCCCCGGATCCTCCGGAGTCTATCACTGCCCGTCGTGCGGTGAGCGGAAAACGAAGGTATTCCTTTCCCGATCCTTGACCACCTCGCCTGCCCGGAACACCTGGCCGTTCATGCACAGGTACACACCGGCCGGCAGGGACTGCACCGCGCCGAAGGCCATGCCGACGTTGAACACCGCATCGCTCTCCGCAAAGCGCGCCGGGGCCAGCGCCCCGGTGAGCACGATGGTCTTGCCGGCCAGTCCGGCGAGCACGGCAGCCGTGTCCGTCATGGTGTCCGTGCCGTGGGTGACGACCACCTGCCGTTCCGGCCGTCCGGCGATCGCCTCACGGATGCTTGCCCGATCCGCATCCGTGAGGTCGAGGCTGTCCTTGCGCATCAGCGGCACGATCTCGTACGGCTGCCGGACGTGGGCCTGGGCGAGCAGCCGGCCCACCACGGAATCACCCACCTCGAACTCGCTCTTCGCGTCGAAGTAGACCTTGTCGATGGTGCCGCCGGTGGTGACGATGAGAATGGAATCCGTCATGGCAGGTCGCGATCCCCTTTTCGAGGCTCCGGATGTTCCGGTACCGTATGCCGGCCGAGCCGGGCACCGGTGGCCACCATATACCATGACCGAACCGCAGAACCGAATCGCGATGCCGAACGACCGTGAACGCACGGACATGATCGAGCCGCACTGGCAACTCCACGAGGGCAGCGGCCCCCTGCTGCTGCTCGTGCACGGCTTCCTCTCCAGCCGGGCGCAGTGGCTGCTGAACCTGGAGGCGCTCGGCACCGCCTGCCGGCCGGTCACGGTGGAGCTGTTCGGTCACCATCTGTCGCCATCACCCACCGATGTGGAGTGCTACGACCCGGACTACTACGTGGACTGCTTCGAGCGGATCCGCGCCGCCCTCGGCGCCGAGCGCTGGTTCGTCCTCGGCTATTCCCTGGGTGCCGGCCTCACCCTTCGCTACGCCATGACCCATCCCGATCGGGTGGTCGGTCATCTCTTCACCAACTCCACCTCCGGGCTCGCGGACGCGGCGAGGCAGGCCGAGTTCCGCCGTAACGGTGCCGAGGTGGCGGCGCGCATCCGCACGGGCGGTCACGCCGCCATGGCGAAGATCCCCGTGCACCCCCGCCACGGCAGGAAGCTGCCCAGACCCGTTTACGACGCGCTGCTCGCCGACGCCGAGACCCATGATCCGGCCGGTATCGCCAACACCGTGGGCATCACCAATCCGCAGGTTTCCATGCGTGGCCGGCTCGTCGAGAACGCCCGCCCGGCGTGCCTGATCTGGGGGACCCGCGAGCGCCGCTTTCAGGAGGCGGCCGCTTTCGCCCAGGCCAGCATGCCGGGGCTCACCGTCGCGCCGCTCGATGCCGGCCACGCCATGAACATGGAGCAGCCGGACGCCTTCAATGACGCGGTGCTCCGCTTCCTCCGGCAATGCCGGTAACCGCACCCGAGCGGGCTGACGATCGGCACATCATCGACGTGCTGATCGAGGAACGGGCCGCTGCGCTCATGGCGCGACCCGCCCTGTGGCGCCTGCTCAAGCCGACCATCTATCCCCTGCTGGGCTACCGCCACGCGATCCGGGTGACGGACGAGGTGGCCCGGATGAGCGGGCTCGACGTTTTCCGCTACCTCTCGGATCAGATCCGCATGGACGTGCAGGCCGACGGGCTCACCCACGTGCCCCGCACCGGCGGTGCCATCGTCATGCCCAATCACCCCTCCGGCATCGCCGACGGCATTGCCGTGTTCGATGCGCTCCGGAGCGTGCGGGAGGATCTGATCTTCTTCGCCAACCGTGACGCCATCCGCGCCGTGCCCGGCCTCGCCGACCTGATCATCCCGGTGGAATGGGTGGACGTGAAGCGCACCCACGAGCGTCGCAAGGAAACCGTGCGGAGCATGATCCGGGCATTCCGCGAAGAGCGCCTGGTGGTGATCTTTCCGTCCGGGAGGCTCGCCCAGCCCACGCTCGGCGGGCTGAAGGAACGACCCTGGCAGCCGACGGCGATGAATCTGGCGGTGAAGTACGACCTGCCGGTGATACCGATGCACGTGCAGGCCAGGAACTCGTGGCTGTACTACGTTTTCTACGCCATCCACCACGAGCTCCGCGACATGACCCTGTTTCGCGAGCTCTTCAACAAGACCGGCCAGCCGTATCGCATCACCCTTGGCGAGCCGTTTCAGGCGGCGGACGCACTGCCGCACTTCGAGGACGATCTCGACGCGCTGACGGACGCCCTGCGGCGCTTCGTCGCCGAGCGGATGCCGACGGGTGAGCGGCGGTTTCTGGAACACGCATCCCGGACCGATCCCGGCACGGGGGACTGACAGGTCAGCCGCGAACGAACGGATGCACGAGCTCCGCCTCGTCGCCACAGCTCTTCATCACCTTCATCGCCGATTCGGCACGCCTGATCGGAACCGTCCACCGCTGGTGTGCATCCGCGAACACCACGGTCCCTGCATCCTCGTCCCCATCCACATGCAGGAGCCGCACCTCCTGGCGCCCCAGCGCCGCCTCCGCCGCCTGGACGATGGGGGGATAACAGGTCCGACCACGCAGATGCGGAAAGTCGGGCTCCCCGGCTTCCACCTTCGAGACGAAGTCGCTCAGGGTTTCGGGGGTGATTCTGCCGTAGAGGCAGGCATCCGGAAGTGTCAGCACGTTGGCGGCGAAGCGGTGCCCACCCAGATGGGTGACCTGCCAGGCGCGCTCGCCAACGCGCTCCGCCAGCTCCGTGTAGATCGGCAGCCCGTACCTGGCACAGCAGAGGTCCCGCTGACCGTTGGTGCAGACCAGGTACTGAGGCTCGACGACCATCTCGCCCCCGGCACCGAAGTCTGTGCCGCCACCGAGCTGGGCCGGCAGATCCAGGTCGAGCAGAAAGTCGTAGCCCCGACCGCTGAACCGGGCGGTCCTGCCGGCAGAGGTGACCAGCAGCCGGACATCCTCCCGGTCGATGCGCGGCTGGCGGACGAACTGGGGGCGGGCCTTGAGGCCGATGCCGGCGAGAGCGGCCACCGTCTGCTCGAGCCACTGCCGGGTAGGAGCCGCGAGCGCGTTGTCCGTCAGGGCCCGTGCCTTCCAGGCCGGCCGGTACTCCAGACACAGCCACACGTCCACCGTGTCGGCGGTTCCCCAGAGCGGCTCTTCCGGGTTCTGCTCGCTGCAGTAGGTGCGCGCGCCGGACCCGGTACCGGTCGCACTCGACGAATTTGCCATGATCATCCTTTGCGGCTAGCGTAATTATCCTGCTTGAGGGGAACGCAAATGCAACCAACCCGGCTGCTGGCCGCCCGGATCGCTTCGGCCGGCTACGCCAGCCTGCCCGATTCTGCCCGTGCTGTCGCCAAGCAGGCGCTCATGGACTTCATCGGTGTCACGCTGGCCGGCATGAACGAACCGCTGTCCCGGATTCTCCGCGAGGAGGCGGCGGCCGAGGGCGGCAATCCCCAGGCCACCATCCTGGGTACCCGCGAGCGTGCAAGCACGGTTCAGGCGGCACTGATCAATGGCGCCGCAGGACACGCGCACGATTACGACGACGTGCACAACGCCATGTCCGGGCACCCGACGGTGCCCGTGGCGCCGGCGGTGCTGGCGCTGGGCCAGCACCTGAACGCGACCGGCGAGGCGGTGATCGCCGCCTTCGCCGCCGGTGTGGACACGGAGTGCATCCTCGGGCGTTATGCCGGTCCCGCGCACTATGCGCAGGGCTGGCACAACACCGGCACACTCGGTACCTTCGGTGCGGCCGCGGCGAGCGCTTCGCTGCTCGGCCTGGATGCAGATCGCACCGACCAGGCCCTCGGCATCGCCGGCACCCGCGCCGCGGGCCTGAAGAGCCAGTTCGGCACCATGTGCAAGCCGCTGCATGCCGGCCACGCCGCCGCCACCGGGCTCCAGTCCGCAAATCTCGCTGCCCGCGGCTTCAGCAGTTGCCCGGACATCCTGGAAGCGGCCCAGGGTTTCATGGACACCCAGGCGGAGTCCGCCAGCCTCGAGCGATTCGAGCAGGCCATGACCGTCCCTTCCTACACCCAGGACATCTGCTTCAAATACCACGCCGCCTGCTACCTGACCCACTCCGCCATCGAGGCGACGCGTGCGCTGGCCACCAGCAACCGCTTTCGACCCGGCGACATCACCGGCATCGACGTGCACGTGGACAAGGGTCATCTCCGGGTGTGCAACATTCCGGAGCCCCAAACCGGCCTGGAGGCGAAGTTCAGCCTGCGGCTCACCACGGCCATGGCGCTCACCGGGCTCGATACCGCCAGTATTACGCTCTTCGACGACGCGCTCACGACAGACCCCGAGCTGGTCAGGTATCGTGATCTGGTCACCGTTCATGCCCACGAAACCTCACGGTCGGAAACGGTGGTCAGCATCCGCACCGCCGACGGCCGCTCTTTCGAGGAAGCCGTGAACGTGGCGATCCCGATGCGTGATCTCGATGCCCAGTGGGCGAAGCTCGAAGCCAAGTTCATGACGCTGACTGCCCCGCATCTCGGTGCGGACCGGGCACGGCGCACCGTCGAGCTGCTGCGCACCCTGGAACGGCTCGGCGATATCAACGAGCTGACCGACCTGCTCACCTGCTGACGGAAGAACCATGAGCGAATTCGAGGAGATCCGGGACCGCGCCGTCCTGAAGGCCAAGGGCAACCGCTACGAGGACATGACCGACGGCCGCGTCTTCGAGCACCACTGGGGCCGCACCATCACCCCGGGCGACAATGCCGCATTCACCACCCAGACCCTGTCCTTCTGCCCGCTCTACTTCAACGAGCCCTATGCGCGTGCACACGGACATCCCACCACGGTGGTGAACCCGCTGCTGGTCTTCAACACCGTGTTCGGCCTCACCGTGGAAGACCTGTCCGAAGGCGGCGGTCCGTTTCTCGGCGTGGACGAGTGCGTCTTCGAGAAGCCCGTTTACGTGGGCGACACCCTCACCGCCCGGTCTACCGTCACGGGCGCCCGGGAATCGAAAGGCAACAAGGGATTCGGCATCGTCACCTGGCACACGGAAGGCTTCAACCAGCATGGCGAGCGGGTGATCGACTTCAAGCGGACCAACCTGGTCAGACGCCGCCGGCCGGCCGACTGACGGAGAGAACCATGAGCCTCACCGGCACCGACAACTACTTCGAGGACTTCGCCCCCGGCCAGGTGTTCCGCCACGCCCGCGGCAAGACCATGTGCGAGCAGGACAACGTGGGCATCACGCTCATGGTGCTCAACACCGCGGAGGGCCACTTCAACGAGCACGCCATGCAGAAAAATGCCATTCTGCCCGGAAAAGAGGGGCGGGAGGGCTGGAACTCGCGCCTGCAGTTCGGCGGTGTGACCATCTCCATGGTGATCGGTCTCGCCATGCAGGACACCGGCGAGAACGCGCTGGCCGAGCTCTCGCTCGACGCGATCCGGCTGAAGGCGCCCGTCTTCCACGGCGACACGCTCTACGCCTTTACCGAGGTGCTGGCCACGGAGCCCGGCAACCGTGAGGATGCGGGCATCGTCACCTTCAAGCATTTCGGCATCAACCAGAAAGATCAGGTGGTGTTCGAGGGCGAGCGGCGGGTGCTGATCAAGCGCCGGCCGACACCGACCGCCTGATCGACCCGGAACATTCGAGGAGTACCGACATGAGTAAGCAACCCCGACGCGCCCGTCGCTGCCAGCTGTCCGTGCCCGGCAGCTCGGAGAAGATGCTGGCCAAGGCCGCCGGTCTCGACCTGGACCACGTCTTCCTGGACCTCGAGGATGCGGTGGCCCCGAGCGCCAAACCCGGCGCCCGCGGGATGATCGTCGAGGCACTCAACGGCCTCGACTGGAAGCCGCGCACCCTGTGCGTGCGCATCAACGACGTGGACACCGAGTGGTGTCACGACGACATCATCGAGGTGGTCACCGGTGCCGGTGCCAAGCTCGACACCATCATGCTCACCAAGGCCAAGTCCGCCGCTGATGTGCAGTTCGTCCACCTGCTGCTCGATCAGCTCGAGAAGAAGCTGAAGCTTACGAACCGCATCGGCATCGAGTGTCTCATCGAGGAGGTGGAAGGCATGATGAACGTGGAGGCCATCGCGGCCTGCTCGGATCGGCTCGAGTGCCTGATCTTCGGCATGGGCGACTACTCCGCGAGCCAGCAGATGCAGCTCGGTCACGTGGGTGAGACCGGCGGCTACCCGCCGGACGTCTGGCACTATCCCCGATACAAGATGACCATCGCCTGCCGGGCCAACGGCATCGATCCCGTGGACGGGCCTTATGCCAACTTCAGAAACCCGGAGGGCTACACCAGGGAAGCGGAGCGTTCCTACGTTCTCGGCATGGTGGGCAAGTGGGCCATCCATCCGTCCCAGGTGGAGATCGCTCAGCGTGTCTTCTCACCGGACGCGGATGCCATCGCCTCGGCCAGGAAGCAGAAAACGGCCTACGAGCAGGCGCTCGCCGAAGGCCTCGGCGCCATCAACGTGGACGGGGTGATGGTGGACGCGGCGAGCATCCGCATCGTCCAGAACCTGCTCGACCGGGCAGATCTCTACGATTTGTAACCAAGGAACGAAGATGACCGGACACTACCTCACCGAAGAGCGCCGGATGATTCAGGAAGTGGCGCGGGAGTTCACCAGGAACGAGGTGCTTCCGGTGGCCAACGAGCTGGACCCGGTCAAAGGCGACATCCCCGCGGAGCTCCGCCGGAAGATGGCGGAGATGGGTTACTTCGGCATCCGCATGCCGGAGGAGTACGGCGGCCTCGGACTGGGTGTGTTCGAGTACTCCCTGATCGCCGAGGAGCTGGCGCGCGGCTGGATGAGCGTGGCCAGCATCATCGCCCGGGCGGGCTCGCTCATGGGGGTGGGTGGTTGGCCGCTCGAGAAGCGGCAGGATCTCACCCGCAAGGCGGCGCAGGGTGAATATCTGTCCGCGGTGGCCCTCTCCGAGCCGAACGTGGGCTCGGATCTTCGGGCTGTGGCCTGCAAGGCCGTTCTGCAGGGCGACGAGTGGGTGATCACCGGCAACAAGTACTGGTGCACGTTCGCCGACGGCGCCGACTACATCAACCTGCTGGCCCGTTACGACGGTCCGGAGGCGGAAGCCGCCGGATTCAAAGGCACCGGTCAGCTCATCATCGAGAAGCCCCGCGGCGAGCTGCCCGAGGGTTGCCAGGGGGCACCGATTCCCAAGATCGGTTACTTCGGCTGGCGGACCTGGGAGCTCGCCTTCGATGGCTGCCGGATTCCGAAGGAGAATGTCATCACTGGCGGCGAAGGGCGCGGCGAGGGTTTCAAGAACGCGGTGAACTGGCTGAACGCCGCCCGCGTGCACACGGCGGCCCGCTCCATCGGCCTCGCGCGCGGGGCGCTGGAAGACGCCATCGCCTACAGCGGCGAGCGGGTGCAGTTCGGCGTCCCCATCTCGGATTTTCAGGAAACCCGCTTCAAGCTGGCACGCATGGCGAGCGAGGTGGAAGCCGCGCGCCAGCTCATGTACCACGCCGCAACCCTGATGGACGGCGGCGACACGGCAGACAAGGAAGCGTCCATGGCCAAGTGGTATGCCTCGGAGATGGCTGAGCGGGTCACCTCCGACGCGCTGCAGATCCTGGGCGGTGCCGGGTACACCACGCTGTACGCTGTCGAGCGGCACTGGCGGGATGCCCGGCTCACCAAGATCTTCGAGGGCACCAGCGAGATCCAGCTGCGCATCATCTCCGACCGGATGCTCGGTAAGCCGACTTCCCGCGGCGCGGTCTGACCGCACCGGATCCTCGTCCGACAATCCTGGTCCGCTGGGGTGCAGGGATTCGCTGCTGCCTCGGCGCGGCGATTTGCCATAGCCGCGGGTGCCTGAGAGACTACTTCGCAAGTGTGGCAGTCGGAGCGGACGATGTCGGATTCTCGGGAAACACCGGAAGGCCTGGCAAGGACGTTTGGCGAGCTGAAAGCCTCCGGCTATCAGCTGCTGCCGGTGAAGGCCGAGATCAGGCGCAACCTGATCGGCCGCATCCGCGACCGGCAGCCCCTGTTTCCCGGCGTGGTCGGCTATGACGACACGGTGATTCCACAGCTCACCAACGCCATACTGGGTCTGCAGGACATCATCTTTCTCGGCGAGCGTGGCCAGGCCAAGTCGCGCATCGTGCGCAGCCTGACGAGCCTGCTCGACGAGTACACGCCCGTCATTGCCGGCACCGAGATTCCCGAGAGCCCGTACCAGCCCATCACCGCCGAGGGACGGGCGATCATGGAGGAAAAGGGAGACGCGGCGCCCATCCGCTGGGTCCATCGCGATGAGCGGTACGCCGAGAAGCTGGCTACTCCGGACATCACCATCGCCGACCTCATCGGCGAGGTGGATCCCATCAAGGTGGCCGAAGGCCGCTACCTCTCGGATGAGCTGACCCTCCACTACGGCCTGGTGCCGCGCGTGAACCGGGGCATCTTCGCCATCAACGAGCTGCCCGATCTCGCCGAGCGCATCCAGGTGGGGCTCCTGAACCTGCTGGAGGAGCGGGACGTGCAGATCCGCGGCTTCAAGGTGCGGCTGCCGCTGGACGTGTTCATCGTCGCCACGGCCAACCCGGAGGACTACACCAACCGCGGTCGCATCATCACCCCGCTGAAGGACCGCTACGGCGCCCAGATCCGCACCCACTATCCCGAGGACGTGGACCAGGAAGTGGCCATCATGGATCAGGAGGCCAGTATCCTGGATCTGGGCGACTACCACCTCGAGGTGCCGGACTTCATGAAGGAGATCGTCGCCGAGATCACCCACCACGCCCGTCGCTCGCCCGACATCAACCAGCGCTCGGGCGTTTCCGTGCGCACCTCCATCTCGAACTACGAGGCGCTGGTGGCCAACGCCTTCCGCCGGGCGCTGCGCCTCGGTGAGGCGGAAGTGGTGCCGCGGATCTCGGACCTCGAGTACCTGATCCCGTCGCTCCAGGGCAAGATCGAGTTCGAGGCCATGGAGGAAGGCCAGGAGGACAAGATCACCCGCCGGATCATCCAGAGCGCGGTGAAGGCGGTCTTCGACCGCCGCTACGACGTGAACGACCTGGAGCCGGTTGCCATGGCGTTCAATGAGGGCCTCACGGTGGACACCGGAGAAGCGGCCCCGGCCGGAGACTATGCGGCGATCGCCGAGCGGATCCCGGCGCTGAACGACATCTTCCCGAACCGTGACTCGGTGAGCGACACCATGCGCGCTACGGTCATCGAGTTCGTGCTCGAGGGGCTGCACCTGCACAAGCTCCTGAACAAGTACGACCACGCAGGCACCACCACCTACACGGGCTGAGCCCGGAGGATAGACATGCGTCACCCTGCCCCCAAACACCGGTTCTCGGCCTGGGATGGCAGTCAGTCGCTGCCGCTGGACCCGGACCAGATCCTGGAGGCACTGGCCGACGACCTGATGGAGTACGGCGACCTGCGCTGGGCGATGCGTAACCTCATGTCCCGCGGCATGCAGATTCCCCAGGGGGGTTACATGCAGGGACTCAGGGACATGCTCAAGCGGCTCCGCGATCAGAAACGCCAGCGCCTCGAGCAGTATGACCTGTCCAGCATCTTCGACGACTTCAAGGAGAAGCTCGACGAGATCCTCGACATGGAGCGGGAGCGCATCGACGAGTGGAAGAACAAGCCCTCCGACGATTTCTCCTCGGACGTGCTGAAGAAGGTCGCGGAGCGCAACGAGCAGACGCTGGACGATCTGCCGGACGACGTAGCCGGCAAGGTGAAGGAGCTCGAAAAGTACGAATTCCTCAACCCGGATGCCCAGAAGAAGTTTCTGGAGCTGCTGAACGACCTGCGCAAGGCCATGGCCAACACGTTCTTCAACAACATCGAGAACATGGTGAACAACCTGTCCGATGGCGATATGCAGCGCATGAAGGACATGCTGAAAGCGCTGAACGACATGCTGGTCAAGAAGATCGCCGGCGAAGACCCCCGGTTCGACGACTTCATGAAGGAGTTCGGCGACATGTTCGGCGACAACCCGCCGCAGTCGCTGGACGAGCTGCTCGAGCAGATGCAGCAGCAGATGGCTGCGGCGCAGTCGCTGATGAACAGCCTCTCACCCGAACAGCGGCAACAGCTCGCCTCCCTCCTCAACGACAAGTTCAACGACCCGGACCTGAACTCGGAGCTGGCCAAGCTGGCCAAGGAAATGGCCTTCCTCAATCCGGACGGCAATCAGTACCGGTTCAACGGCGACGAGAAGCTCTCTCTGGATGCCGCCATGGAGCTGATGAACGAGATGCAGCAGCTCGACTCGCTCATCGAGCAGGTGCAGAGCGCGGAACGCGGCGGCGATCTGGACCGCATCGACCGCGACCTGCTCAAGGACCTCATGGGCGACGATGCCGCCGAGGATCTGGACAAGCTGAACGAGCTGCTGAAAGCCCTGGAGGAAGCCGGCTACATCCGCCCCACGGGGGACGACCGCTGGGAGCTCACCCCCCGTGGCTCGCGCATGATCGGCCAGAAGGCGCTCGGCGAGATCTACGAGCGCCTGAAGCGCCAGAGCCTCGGCAACCACGCGGTGCCGGAGGAAGGCCGGTTCGGCGAGCGGCTCGAGCAGACCAAGCCCTACGAGTACGGCGACCCGTTCCACCTGCACCTGCCGCGGACGCTCCGAAACGCCATCGATCGCACCGGTCCCTCAACACCGGTGCAGCTGCAGCCGCAGGACTTCGAGATCTACAAGAGCGAGCTCATCACCTCCACGGCCACCGCCATGCTCGTGGACCTGTCCTGGTCCATGGCTCTGCGCGGCTCGTTCCAGGCGGCCAAGAAGGTGGCGCTGGCGCTCCACAACCTGATCACGTCCCAGTACCCGAAAGACAGCTTCTACATCATCGGCTTCGCCGCCTACGCCAAGGAGCTCAAACCCCACGACCTGCCCTACCTGCAGTGGGACGAGTACGTGCTCGGCACCAACATGCAGCACGCGCTGCTGCTCGCCGAGAAGCTGCTCGCCAAGCACAAGGGCGGCACCCGGCAGATCATCATGATCTCGGACGGCGAGCCCACGGCACATCTGGAGAACGGTCAGGCGCAGTTCGCCTATCCGGCCACTCCGGAGACCATCCGTGCCACATTCAAAGCCGTGAAGCACTGCACCACCCGCGGTATCGCCATCAACACGTTCATGCTGGACGCCAACTACTACCTGAAGGCGTTCATGGACGAGGTGGCACGCATCAATGGCGGCCGGGTGTTCTATACGTCGCCGGAGCGGCTGGGGGAGTACATTCTGGTGGATTACGTGCAGCACAAACGGAAGAGGCTGGCTCGGCGGGCGTGACCTGACCTTTAGCACGTCGCCGCACCATCGGGCTGGCGAATGCGGTTTTCTGCACTCGCTCGGGCGCTCCGCGCTGCCCTCGATCAGCGATCTTGCCTCGCTGACGCGAGTCAAATCACTTCACTCGGCCTCGCTTCACGTTCCGAAAACCGCATTCGCCAGCCCGCTGTTGCTGCAGCTTCCAAGCGTCAGGTATCGAGCCGAGCCGGAAGGCAATCTCTCTACCACTGAGCACTGATCACCTGACCGCGAGTCTCCAGCCGCTGCCGCAACAAATTGCCCCGCCCAGTCAACAATCACCAATGGCTAGTGTCAGGCGCTGGGCACTGGGTCGCTGGGCGATGATCGCTGGGCGTGCGATCTGGTATGGTTCCGGGTTTTGCCGGGGGCGCTCATGCTCGACACGTTGATGATTCCTCACCGGTTTCGGGGGCCGCCGGCTTCGGGTAATGGCGGCTATGTCGCCGGTGCTGTTGCGGAGCAGTTTCCGCTTCCGGAGCCGCGCGGTGCGGAGGTTGCCGTGCAGGTGACGCTGCGGGCGCCCATTCCTCTCGACACGCCCATGCAGCTTGCCTGCAGTGCGGAGAATCGTCTCACCGTCACGCTGGGCGAGCAGCTCATCGCCGAGGCGGAGCCTGCCAGCCTGTCGATTGAGATTCACGAACCCCCTGCCTTCGAGGCGGCGCTGGCGGCCCGGGAAAACTCGCCATCCTTCACGCCGGGCATGAACAGCCTGATCCCCGGCGGCACGGGGTTTCATCCGGTGTGCGCGTGCTGCGGCGCGGATGTGCCGGAAGGCGTGGGGCTGCGGGTCTTCGCCGCACCGGTGCCCGGCTTCCACGGCGCCGCGGCCGCCTGGCGCCCGCACCCGGACCTCGCCGACGACGCGGGCCTGCTGCCCGAGCGACTGGTCTGGACCGCTCTGGATTGCCCGGGCCAGTTCGCCTGGCTCAGCACCGGCATCCGCACCGGCATGCTCGGCCGCATGACCGCCCGCGTCCTCCGACCCGTACCGGCGGACGCCGACTACGTCGTCATCGGCTGGCCCATCGAGGTGGAGCGGCGCAAGCACTTCGCCGGCACCGCCCTCTTCGACACCAATGGCACCCTCTACGCCCTCGCCCACCAGACCTGGATTGGTCGCATGGACTGACGCTGCTTGCGATTCGACGATGATCGGCTGAGGGCAGCGTTGTCCAGCGGCGGGATCCGGATGCGGTTTTCCTGCACTCGCTCGGGCGTTCCGCGCTACCCTCGATCAGCGATCTTGCCTCGCTGAGGCGAGTCAAATCGCTTCACTCGGCCTCGCTTACACGTTCCGGAAAACCGCATCCGGATCCCGCCCTGCCACCGTCGTTCTACACCCGATCAGTAGGATCGCGGCAGCCCCAATACGTGCTCAGTGACGTAGTTGAGAATCATCTCCTGCGAGATTGGCGCGATGCGCATCAGGCGGGCTTCCCGCCAGTAGCGCTCCACGTGGTACTCCTTCGCGTAGCCGAAGCCGCCGTGGGTCTGCATGGCCTGGTCTGCCGCCTGGAACGCGGCGTCGGCGGCGAGCCACTTGGCCATGTTGGCTTCCGCACCACAGGGCTCGCCGTTGTCGAGCTTCCAGGCGGCCTTGCGGACCATGAGCTCCGCCGCGTCCAGACGCATGCGGGCCTCACCGAGCGGAAACGCCACGCCTTGGTTCTGGCCGATGGGCCGGCCGAACACCACCCGCTCGTTGGCGTAGTTGACCGCCCGCCGCAGCGCCGCACGACCGATGCCGAGCGCTTCGGCGGCGATGAGAATGCGCTCGGCGTTGAGCCCGTCGAGCAGATACCGGAAACCCTTGCCTTCCTCCCCCACCCTGTCCGTCACCGCCACCGGCAGGTCGTCGTAGACCACCTCGCAAGTCGCCACCGCGTTGCGTCCGACCTTGTCGATGGGCGAGATGGTCACCTCGGGGCGCTGGAGCTCGGCCAGCAACAGCGTCAATCCATCCGTGCGCCGTGCCACCTGATCCCGCGGCGTCGTCCGCACGAGCAGCAGCACCCGCTCGGCGATGAGGGCCTTGGTGGTCCACACCTTCCGGCCGCGCACGAGGTAGTGATCCCCCTCCCTGCGGGCGAAGGTTTCGATGGCCGTGGTGTCAGTGCCCGCATTGGGCTCCGTCACGCCGAACGCCACGTGCAGCTCGCCACTCGCCACCCTCGGTAGAAACCGCTGCTTCAAGTCCTCATCGCCGTGGTTGACCACAGGGTGCATGCCGAACACGGACAGGTGCAGGGCAGTGGCACCGTTCATGGCGGCACCGCTGGCGGCCACTTCCTCCAGCACCAGACTGGCCTCGGTGATGCCGCGGCCGCTGCCGCCATAGGTCTCGGGAATCGCCACGCCGATCCAGCCGGCTTTTGCCATGGCGTCGTAGAACTCCCAGGGAAACTCGTGGGCGTCGTCCTTCGCCGCCCAGTACTCGTCCGGAAAGCCGCGGCAGATCTTCCGGACCGCATCGCGGATCAACTGGTGCTCTTCGGAAGTGTGAAACTCCATGACCCCTCCCTTTCAAAACCACCGGAGTTTCACGGTTTCTTCTGCTCAAGGCAAAGCGATCGAACTCCCTGCCACGGTCGGTTGGCAAACGCGCGGCGAAGGCGGTAATTTGAGCGGCCTTCTCAGCTGATCAGACGGGAGCCGCCAGATGCCCAGAACGCTCGATCTCGACACGGGCAAGATCATCGGCCGGATCGACGACGATGGCATCGGCTGGCTCATCTTCAACCAGCCCGAGCGCCACAACGCGCTGTCGCTGGAGATGTGGCAGGGTATCGGCGACGTGCTGGAAGCCTACGCCGCCGATACGGCGGTTCGCGTCGTGGTGATGCGCGGCGCAGGCGGCAAGGCCTTCGTTTCCGGTGCGGACATCTCCGAGTTCGATACCAAGCGCGCATCGGCCGCCCAGAAGGATGATTACGGCAGGATCGCGGGCCGGGCGAATCGCTGGCTCGCCACCTTCGAGAAGCCGCTCCTCGCCCTGATCGAGGGTTACTGCATCGGCGGAGGGCTCGCCACCGCCCTGTCCGCCGACGTGCGCATCGCCACCCCGGACTCCCGGTTCGGCATACCGGCGGCGCGGCTCGGGCTCGGCTACGAGTACGACGGTCTGGCCAAGCTCGCCCGCGTCGTCGGACCAGCCCGGGCCAGGGACATCATGTTCTCCGCACGCTTCATGGGGGCGGAGGAAGCCTACCGGATGGGACTGGTAAATTTTGTCCACGAGCGCGACGACATCGAGCGGGAAACCGTCGCCTATGCGGAGCGTATCGCCGGCAATGCGCCTCTCACGGTTCGCGCCGCCAAGGCCGCCCTCAACGCCTGGGAACGGGGCAGCCGGGAGGCGGACGTGAAGGCCGTCGCGGGCCTGGTCAACGCCTGCTTCGACTCGGAAGACTACAAAGAAGGACGACGCGCGTTCCAGGAAAAGAGAACCCCAGATTTCCAGGGCCGCTGAGTCCATCGGGCAGGGCGCCCGACGACGATAGCGGCCCCTTCCTGGACGCGCGCCGTCCTTGCAACCGGTCGGCGTTCGCCCGGCGGCTCAGCTGAGCTGCCGGATGTGGTCGAGCGAGAAGTCCTCGTCGTCCGAGAGCAGGCTCGCGACCTCTGCCGCTCGCGCGTTTTCCGTGGCCCGCCTGGCGAGGTTCTTCCCGCCGCCGCCGATGAAGTCGCGGATGATGCCGACGGCTTCAGCTTCCTCCGTACCCACGAGCAGTGACTTGAGTACTTCGGCGTCCACGCCCGCGGTGAACTTGTCCTGGTACGGGCCCACGGCGATCCCTTCCCGGGTGTGAATGAACCACTCGCCATCGACGCGGAACACCCGTTCCGAGCGGAACCAGGTCTTTGGTGTCTCGTGCCTTCGATTCGCCATGCGTCCTTTGCTCCTCAAGCCGTGGGCCACATTGTTCGGCAGAGCGGACCAGGGGTCTGTGCGGCGCATGTTGCGTGATCGTGTGGTGCTGTGGGAGTTGTAAGTGCCTCGTTTCACGCAGCCAGCGCATCGCCATTCCCGTGTCGAAAGGCGCTATGATCGTGCGCGGTCCGATACGTTGGAGAGGAGAGGTCGAGCCATGGGTTCGTTGCAAATTTCTTTACATAAAAATCCTGGTCGTTGTCTGCGCTCACTGGCCACGTTGCTGGCCATGCTCGGCGTGGCGGCCTGCTCCAGCACCTCGGCACCACCGCCCGCTCCCAGCACAGCTCCCGAGTTCACCAACGAGTACCGGATCGGCGTCGGTGACGCGTTGAGCATCAACGTCTGGAGAAACGAAGACCTGAGCGTGAACGTACCCGTGCGTCCTGACGGTAAGGTATCCGTTCCCCTCGCGGGAGACGTGATGGTGGGCGACAAGACGCCGGAAGAGGTCGCTGCGGATATCACCGAGAAGCTGTCCACGTTCATCCGCGACCCCTACGTCACCGTGATAGTCACGGACATGGGCAGTGACGCCTATCGATCGCGCGTGCGCGTCACTGGTGCCGTACAGCAGCCACTCTCGCTCCCTTACCGGCAGGGCATGACCGTCCTGGATATCGTGCTCGAGGCGGGAGGTACCACGGAATTCGCCAACGAAGGGAGCGCGGTGCTCTACCGGCGAAGCGGAGAACGTCTCGACATCCAGCTCAACAGGATTCTGCACCGCGGCGAGATGGCGACCAACTATCCGCTTCAACCAGGAGACGTGGTGACGGTGCCGGAACGTGCGTTCTGATACTGCCCATGGCCTGATGCCGCTGTCTGTCGTGGTCCTGGCGGTGGCGCTGCCGACCCCGTTTGCACATGGGTTGGAAGTGGTGATGTCTGCCGAGGCAGGCACCGAGTACACCAGCAACACCCTGCTCACGGAAACCGACGAGATCGGTGAGTGGATCTTCACCCCGGGAGTGAGCCTGCAGGCGACGGAGAACACTGCCACCCTGGAGATGGACGTGGGGTACGACTACCTGCGGCGCATGTACACGAAAGACTACTGGGAAGACGACAACCGCCTGGTGGGCCGTGGAACGATCACCTGGTATGCGCTCGCCGACCGGCTGGACTTTTTCGCGAGCAACGTCCGTACAGAATCCACCGAGCGTGCCCGTCAGGCGGAAACCCAGGACAACCGCCAGATTGTCACCACCACGGAGGCCGGGTCCCGCCTCCGCTTTCAGCCACGGCCGGCCGACGAGCTGCAGCTCGAATACGTCTTCCGCGACGTCCGCACGACCAGGACCAAGACCGACAGCCAGCGCAACAACGTCACCGCGCGCTACATCACCGGCCTGTCGGAGAACCGATCTTTTACGGTGCTTGGCACCTACAGCGACATCGAGTACGAGGGGTTCTTTCCGGACGCCGAGTACACGATCGCCACCGCCGGATACAACCAGACCGCCGGACCCATAGAGCTCGAGCTCACCTTCGGCTGGAACTGGTACGAGCGCACCGACCGGGGGAAGACCGACAACCCCACCTACAGCGGCAGCCTGGTCTGGCAGGCGACACCGACCGTCAGCTTCTCTCTCGAAGGTACGCAGCTCATTACGGACCAGGGCAGCGGCCTGTCGAGCGGCAATGACGCCGTGGAGAACACGGACGTCAACGCGGCCTTCGAGGAAACCCGGGCGGCGGTGGGTTACTACCATCTGCTGGGTGCGAACACGCTCAGTCTGACCGGCTACTGGACCGAGCAGCAGTATGCCGACGATGTGCCGCTGACCAACGAGGTGGTCGGCGGACGGCTCACGTTCTCCCGATCGCTCCGGCGCAACGTCTCCTTCGAGGCATTCGCCGACTTCTCGAATCGCACCTATGAGGAGGAGCGGGACGATCAGGACGAACTGCGTGCCGGATTCCGTGTGGATCACACCCTCGGCCGGGCGCTCAGCTTCAACTGGGGCATTTCCTATGAGAAGCGCGACGCCACCACGTCACGCAGCTACGAAGAATGGGTAGGCACGCTGCAGCTCTACTGGACATTCCTCGGCGCCGCGCGCTGAACGATCAGACGCCGCCCAGCGTGGCAAGACGACGCTCCGCCTCCACCCGCTCCGCGAATGCCCCCATGCCGAGCGCCGCTTCCAGCGCCCGTCGGCCGTCTGCGGTACGCCCTGCCTCCAGATAGGCCACGGCCAGGTGGTAGCGCACGGTGGCATCGTTCGGTTTTCGGGCAACGCTCAGCTCGATGTGCGGAATCGCGCGTTCCGGTTCCCCGAAACGCACCAGAATCCAGCCCAGTGTGTCCGCGATGTCGCCATTTCCCGGTGCCAGGCTCATGGCGCGCTCCGCCGTGGCCACCGCTCGCTCGTCGCCCAGCTCCATGTAGAGCCAGGCGAGGTTGTTGAGCACCACCGGATTGTCCTGGGTCAATAAGGCCTCGTACTGCGCGATGGCCTGCTCTCGATTCGAGAGTCGCATGAGCGCGTCTGCTCTCAGAATCTGGACACCGGTGTCCGCTTCGTTGTCCGCCAGCCACCGGTCCATGAGCGCAAGGCTGTCCTCCACCTCTCCGCGTCCGAGCTGCAGGGACACCAGACGAACCAGGGACTCCCGATCACCGCTGTCGGAAAGCTGCCGGTAGATAGCCATCGCGTCGTCATCGCGGCCTTCCAGCTGCAGCAACTGCGCTTCCAGCCGGCTGACCTCCACCGCAGGACCACTCTGCGCCGGCAGCCTGCCGAGCGCCTGCCTTGCCGCCTTCGCGTCACCCGCGGCGATCGCCACCCTCACCTGCTCTGTCAGCAGGCGCGGATCATTCCCGGATCCCGCGCCGAGCGCCTGGTTCAGATTTCTCCGGGCAGGATCCAGAAGCCCTGCTTGGCGCTGAATCCGAGCTGTCTGATAGAGCAGCTCCGTCTCCCGACGACCGTCGTCGATCAGGCGTTGAAGGTTCTCGGCGGACTGTCGGGCACCCTCGACATCGCCGGTTCTGAGCGCCAGCTCTGCGGCAAGCAGCAGCGGATCCGGCGCCTCCGGAGCCGCGGAAAGCGCGGCATCGATCTCACTGCGCGCCTCGGCCAACCGCCCCTCGCTGAGCGCCAGCCGCGCCAGACCCAGACGCGCAGGCAACGAGCCCGGATCCGCGGCAACCACCTGTTCCAGTTCGGTTCGCGCTTTCGACAGATCGCCATGTCGGGCCGCCAGATCCGCCAGCGCAATGCGCGCCGCCGTGTTCTCCGGCGCGACGGCCAGCACCGCCTGATAGCGGTCCATGGCGCCGGCAACGTCAGCAGCCGCCTCGTCCAGGCGCGCCAGGTTCTGGGCCGCGGGAAGGAACTCCGGCGAAACCGCCAGCGCCTGCTCGAACGCGCGGCGAGCACCTGCCTCATCGTCGAGGCCGATTCGTGACGCACCCTGAAGGTTGTAACCCATCGGCTGGTCGGGACTCTTGTCGATCAGGCGCTGGGCTGCAGCGTCAGCCGTTTCGAAATTCCGGTTCTTCAGGCTCAGCAGAGCCATCAGGTAATCGCTCTGAAACTGCTCGCCGTCGATGGCCACCGCCGTCTCCAGCTCGAGCACCGCACGCTCCTCCTCACCGGCGGAAAGCAGCGACAACGCCAGCTGGTTACGGAATGCAGCCGCATCCGGCGCCAGGGCGACAGCACGTTCCAGTGCCAGCGCCGCGGCGCTCGACTGGCCCTGCCGCAGCCTGATGGTGCCAAAGAGCGCCAGCAGCTGAGGGTCCTGCGCCGTGTCCACCAGGGGTTCCAGCACCTGGCCTGCGCCGTCCAGGTCCTCTTTCTGCAGGCGCAGCATGGCCAGCAGCTTGGCCGCAGACTCGTTCCTCGGCTGTCTCGCCAGAAACCGCTGGAGGTTGTCCTCGGCCTGGCCCAACTGGCCCTGGCGGAACTTGATGGCCCCCATCAGATAGAGGGTGGGTGGGTGATCGGGGACTACCCGCTGAACCTGTTGCAGCGCCGACTCAGCGCCGTCCACGTCATCCAGAGCGTACCGGGCCAACGCCTCCACGTATCGAGCCGGAAAGTAGTTCGGTGCGATAGCAGTGACCGCTTCGGTTTCGGTCAACGCCTCATCGAACCGACCTCCGGCGATAGCCGTCCGAGCCAGCCCGAGCCCGGCACTGAGCTCACCGCCGGGAAGGGCTCGAGCCCGCGCGAACGCTTCGGACGCCTCCGACAGATTACCCGTGGCCAGCGCGAACTCGGCCCTGGTGAGCCACGACTCTCGATCGGCCGGATCGATGGTGACTGCCCGATCGAGCAGGCGCTCGGCCTCATCGAGGTTGCCCTCGAACCACGCGATGGTCCCCAGCTCCCGGTTCGCGGCGGCCAGATCCGTGTGCTGCAGATAGATTGATCGGGCCTTGTCGATCTCGTTTGCCGCCAGGTGGGCGTCGGCGAGCACCATTGCCAGGGACGGAGACAGATCCTCCCGGGATTCGAGCTCTCCCAGCACTTCCTGGTATCGGCCGAGAACCACCTTCGTCCCCAGCAGCCCGGCCATGAGCTCGTCGTGGTCTATTCCCAAGTCCAGAGCGCGCTCGAACTCGTTCAGCGCATCCGCATACTGTCCCTGAATGAGGTAGGACTGCCCGAGCAGATACCTCGCTTCGGCAAGGTCCGGATCCTTCTGCAGCGCGTTGCGCAGCTCAATGACCGCGGTCTGGTACTCGCCGCGCTCGTAGTACGTTCGCGCGCTGTCCAGATGGTCCAGTGCTGTCGCTCTGTCACAGGCAGCCAGCAGGAGAACAATCAGAGCGAGCAGTGCGACCCCTGGAAGTGAAGCGGGTCTGGGATTCATCTGGTCTCCTGCACACAACCGATTCGAGCGAGCAACCGACTATTCGATGCTCGCCTGATTGTAGCTCAGCAGGTTACCGGCTTCGGAGCGCCCCCAACACGAACTTGCAAACGAATCGTAGTCGCGGTCAGAGACGGGTTCGCAGCACCTCGTTGGAATAGCCACTCTCGTTGCCATCCGCGTCCAGGGCCGTCATGGCAAGGTAATAGTCGCCGGAGGCCAGGTTCAGGGTGTGACTGGTGGCTGCGGGATTGCCGACTTCCACCATGTCCGAATAGGACCTGGTGGCATTTCCGAAATAGATCCGGTAGCCGGCGAGATCGGTGAGAGCAGAGCCGTCCACGTTCTCTGCGGGGGCCACCCAGGACAGCGCAACGGGGCCGACGACCGCGACCGAAATCATCTGCAGCGCGCTGCCGCCGGCGCCGGTGCAGTTGAGGGTGAATGTCGTCCCCGAGGAGAGGGGACCAACGGTGAGACTGCCGCTGGTATCGAGCGTCCCGCTCCAGCCACCGCTGGCGGTGCACGCATCCGCGCCCGTAGCGTTCCAGCTGAGGGTGGTGCTGCTGCCTTCGCTGACAGTCAGCTCGCTGGCCGACAGATCGATGGTCGGCGCCGAGTTGCCGCTCCCGCTTCCGGATGGAATCTGTCCTGACACAACCCCTTCTTCGATTGGATCCTCGGATGCGGTGCTGCCGGTGCACCCACCGAGCAACAGCACGCCGGTCAACATGGAGACCGATATCAGATTCCAGCGCCAGGTCGTGTTCTGTCCCACAGTCTGCTCTCCGTTCCTCGCCAACGTCTGCGTGAACGGCGCCCATACCGCCCACGTCTAGCCAATGAACGGACGGAGTATCGGAAAATTTCCCGTCGCGACGCGTGCGCGAGTCGGCAAACTGCAGGGAAATGTGGGGAAGTTGCGGAAACGAGACCTGATTCACATCCCGAAATCAGGGGATGATCTTCACCACCTCGTTCGAGTAGCTGCTTTCGTTGTTCTCGGAGTCGAAAGCCGTCATCGCGAAGTAGTAGGTACCTGCCGGGATCGTCGCGTCCCAGCGGGTGGTGGTCGGTGAATTGATGGTCTGGCTGCCTGAGTAGTTCCGGCTGCTTCGGCCCCAGTAGATCACATAGCCGGCGAGGTCGGTCAATGGCGTGCCATCCACGTTCTGCGTCGGCGCTTGCCAACGCAGGGTCTTGTCCGCCAGCTCGATCGTGACCATCGCCAGGCCGCTGCCGTTGGGGCCATCGCAGCTCAACTGGTACGTCGTGGACGCGTTGAGTGGGCCCACGGTGAAGGACCCCGAAGCCGACCTGGTGCCCGACCAGCCACCACTTGCGGTGCAATCCGAAGCGCCTGTCGCGTTCCACCGCAACGTGCTCGTTCCCCCTGCCTGCACATACTCGGGCGAGGCGGTCAGGTTGATCCACGCACCGTTACCCTGGTCGATTCTCACCGTGACCTGCTGAACCGCGCCGCCGTCCTCCCCCGAGCAGCTCAGTGTAAACGTGGTATCCCGGCTGATCGGGCCCACGGACTCGGAGCCGGATGTAGGACGCTCGCCACTCCAGCCACCGGACGCCGTGCAGCTGCTGGCTCGAACCGACGACCAGGTCAGCGTCGCCCGCCCACCGCTGGCCACATAGGCGCTGGAAGTACTGAGGGACACGCTGGCGGCCCTGGAGTTGCTCTGCGCTGCGTTGGCAGCGCCGGAGCTGCCGCTGCAGCCGCCAAGGAATGCGGCAAGCATGGCTCCGGCGAGCGAAACTGCCAGGCCGGTATCGAACGTTCTTTTTCGAATCCGGGAGGAAATGAGGTTCACGAACGGTGTTTGCAGGTATTGATCAGTTAAATTGCCGGGTATGTTGATCGGCGATGCCACTTTCGGGTTGACGATCCTGGGGCCCAAGCACCTGAAGCCGCGACTCTAACCAGCAAAACAGCATTTGTAAAAGAAAAGTAAGCCTCCTCCCACATAAAAATTACATAACTCCATCGGCTTTCATTCGGGATCAATCAGTTAGTTCGACATCGTGATTTTTTGTCGAAGCCAGGACCCCATGAGCCCGTCAGCCGCTCCAATCCCACGGCACCATTTATCCGACCCGTTATACTCTCCCACCTTCAAACCACGGACCCCGCCATGAAATCCGGCGCCGTCACCGCCAGCGTGCTCATCATCGGCAACGAGATCCTCTCCGGCAGAACCCAGGACGTGAATCTCAACCACATTGCCCTGACGCTCGGCGGCTGGGGTATTCAGGTCAGGGAAGCCCGCGTCGTGCCGGACGTGGAGGCGGCCATCGTCGAAGCGGTGAACCACGCGCGCGCTACCTATGACTATGTCTTCACGACCGGCGGCATCGGACCGACCCACGACGACATCACCGCCGACTGCATCGCCGCCGCGTTCGGCGTGCCGCTGGTGATTCACGAGGAGATCGCCGAGCTGATCCGGCGCCGGCCGGCGCCGCCGGACGTCATGGATGCGCGCATGCGCATGGCGCGCGTGCCGCAGGGGGCCGAGCTCGTGGCGAATACCACCGGCGGCCCACCGGGATTCCGGGTGGACAACGTCTTCGTCATGGCCGGCATCCCTGGTGTCATGCGGGCCATGCTGGCCAGTCTGGAAGGGAAGCTGAAGAGCGGGCCGATCGTGCGGTCCCGTTCAGTCACCGCGTTCCTCGGCGAGAGCCAGATCGCCGGCGCCCTTCGTGAGATTCAGGCGCGCTATCCCGACATCGACCTGGGGAGCTACCCGTTCTTCCGCCAGGACCGCTACGGCACCTCGCTGGTGATGCGCGGCACCGACGAGCCCCTGCTCGACGAGATGCTCGAGGCGGTGAAGGCAGCCATCGTCGAGGCCGGCGAAACCCCTCAGGACGTGCAGCACGGATGAGCCATCTGCTGCGCGCCGCGCTGATCTGGCTTTCCGTCGTCGGGGTGCTGACCGCGCCGGTGAGCGCCGCCCGCTCGGACGATTACGGGACGCTGCCCGGCAGCAAGGCCCTGGCCGAGATTCCGGGCAGACCCGGGAGCGCCGGCATTTCCCAGGGCCAGGCCAATGACCTGCTGGCCACGCTCGCCGCGCTCAAGGCCTGCGATGCGCAAAGACTGCCGCAGGATCCGGAATGCGAGCTGCGCCATCTCAACGACGAAACGATCACCACCGGCGCCGAGATCCGTGCCCGCGTCCCGGCCGGAGACCATCCGCTGCATCTCTGGCGGCTCAAGGGTCCCGCCGCCACCGTTTATCTTGCGGGGTCCGTGCACATCCTCAAACCCAGCCTCTATCCGCTGCCGATCCCGTACGAGCTCGCCTTCGCGGCGTCCGACCATCTCGTGGTGGAGGTCAACCTGGCCGCCATCGATCCGGTTGCCCTGCAGCAGAAGACCATGAGCTATGCCTCGCTGCCCGCCGGTGAACGTCTCGAAGACATGGTGCCCGGACCACTGCTCGCGCGCCTGACGCAGAGCCTCGCGGGGTACGGTGTGCCGCTGGCCCAGGTGGCGGCCTTCAAGCCCGCCTTTCTCATGAATCAGATCGTTCTGCTCCGACTCTCGGCGCTCGGCTATCAGGGCGACTGGGGTGTGGAGCAGCACTTTCTCAAGAAGGCCGGCAGCCGGAACCTGCTCGAGCTCGAGACCATCGACGAGCAGCTTTCGCTGCTGTTCGATCAGCCGCTCGAGCTGCAGCTGCAGCTGCTGCGCGACACGCTCGATCAGGAACCGGACATCGAGCCGCTGGTTGCCGGCATGATCGGCGCCTGGCTCGCCGGTGAGGACGAGGAGTTCATGGAGATGTTCGAGGCGCAGTCGGGAGACTCCGAGCTCTCCCGAAGGTTTACGGAGCAGCTGCTCGACGAACGCAACCACGGCATGGCGGCAACGGTCCGCGACCTGGTGCAGAATGGCGCAGGTACGTACTTCGTCCTGGTCGGCGCCGCACATCTGATCGGCGACAAGGGTATCGTGGCGCTCGTCCGCGCCGATGGTCTGCGGCCGGAAAGAATCACCGCCAACGCGACGCTCTAGCAGGCGGATCAGTCACAAGCCAACCGACGTAGATGAGGAACTGACGCGATGAACATCGAAGGCAAACGGGCGCTGGTGCTGGGCGGCACATCGGGAATCGGCCTCGCCACCGTGAGGATGCTCGTCGACGAAGGCGCCCGGGTCGTGGGCTTCGGCCGCTCACCCGCCAACATCGAGCAGGCCGGCGCGGCCGTGCCCGGTGCCGCCTTTCGTGGGCTCGACGTGCTCGATCGGGCCGCCATGGCGGCCGTCTTCGCCGAGTACGCACCCATCGACATCCTGGTGAACGCCGCGACCGGCGGCGAGCGGGCCACGGGGCCTTTCATGCAGATGGATCTGGACGGCTTTACGGGCTCGTTCCGGAAGCTCTGGGGTTATGTGAACTCCGTGCGACTGGTGGGCGAGCACCTCGCACCGGACGGCTGCATCACCCTGGTCAGCGGTTCCCCGGCCCGCAAGTGCAACCCGGGCATGTCGGCGATCTCCACCGTGGGCAACGCGGTGGAAGGCTTCACCAGGGCCGTCGCAGGTGAGATCGCGCCGCGCCGCATCAACGTGGTGTCCCCCGGGCTCATCGACACCCCCATGTTCCCCGCCCAGGGCGAGGCCCGTGCGGAGTTCCTCAACCAGGCGACCGCCAGAAACCTCATCAGGCGTGCGGGCACGGCAGAGGAAGTGGCCATGGGCATCCTCTTCACCATTCGGAACGATTTCGTCACCGGCACCACCGTGGACGTGGATGGCGGAGCGTTGCTGCCCTGACCTCCCGCCGCGCCGCCACGCCCGCGTTCGAACCGCCGGCCCTCATCCGCTCAGCGCACGCCCAGACCATCCTCGGCAGCCGGGGTCGTGCCCGCTGGGTGCGGGCGCGCGCGGCGGTCATGCTCGATGCCGCACGGCCAACGATTCTGCAAACCGCGGGTGACGTGCAGCTGGAAGCCAGACTGTCACTTCAACCCGATCCCGCGCCGGGTGTGATCCTCATCCACGGCTGGCTCGGCCACGCCGACTCGAGCTACGTCCTGTCTGCCGCGGCACAGCTGTGGAATGCGGGATTCAGCGTCGTCCGCCTGAACCTCCGGGATCACGGCGACACGGCGCACCTGAACGAGGAGATGTTCCACTCCGCCCGGATCGACGAGGTCGTGAGCGCCGTGGAGCTCATCTGCCGCTCGCACGTTCGTGGTCCGTGCGGGCTCGCGGGTTTCTCCCTCGGCGGCAACTTCGCGCTTCGGGTGGCGCGGGCCATCGGCATCGAGACCGTGGCCATCTGCCCCGCCGTCGACCCGCCCGCCACCATGACGAGCATCGACACGGGACTGCCCGTCTACAAGTGGTTCTTTCTCAGCAAGTGGCGGCGCGCCCTGGCAGCCAAGCAGCGGGCCTTTCCGCATCGCTACGACTTTTCCGAAGCCAGAAAGCTGCCCACCGTCAGCGCGCTGACCGAGCAGTTCGTGCGCGATCACACCGGTTTCGCCAGCACTGCCGAATACTTCGACGCCTACTCCCTGACGGGCGATGCGCTCGAGGGCACCCAGGCCACCGTCGTCTACGCAATGGACGACCCGGTGATTCCGGCGGCGGGATTCACCCGGCTGCCGACAACCGTGGAGTGCATCGCGACCGCGCACGGCGGGCACTGTGCCTTCATCGAGCGACCCTGGCTGCCCACCTGGACGGACGGCTTCCTGGTGCGTCACTTCGAGGAGCGGCTGGCTGGCTGACGCCGCGGTTTGACAGCACTGAGGGCGGTCGCCACCATCCGCCGACCAACGGTACGGAGGGTAACCGTGTCCACGCCCACTCAGGCCTCGTCACACTACCGGCTCATCGGCGCGGAGGAGTCTCCCTACTCCGTGAAGGTGCGGGCCTACCTCCGCTACAAGAACCTGCCGCACCAGTGGCTCTCCCGGATGCAGGCTGCCGATCTCTTTGCCCAGCACGCCAGGGTTCCCCTCATCCCCCTGCTGGTGACGCCGGACGGTCGCGGGATCCAGGATTCCACGCCGATCATCCTGACGCTGGAAGCGGAGCATCCCGAGCCCGCCATCCATCCCGCTGATCCCGTGGCACGGTTTGTTTCTTTTCTGCTCGAGGAGTTCGCCGACGAGTGGGGCAATAAGTGGATGTTCCACTACCGCTGGGCCCGGGAAGCGGACCAGCTCGCGTGCTCCCGGCGACTCGCCGCGGTGATGTCCCCGTCAGCAGACGACACCGCGCTGGATGTTGCCGCCGCAGCCATCCGGGAGCGGATGGTCGACCGGGTGTGGTTCGTCGGCTCGTCGCAGCAGACGGCTTCACAGATCGAGGAATCGTTCCGTGACACCGTGGAAGTGCTCGACGTCCACCTGGCTACGCGCCCGTATCTCTTCGGCGCCCGACCGTCGCTCGCCGACTTCGGTCTCTGGGGGCAGCTCTACAACGCCTTCCGGGACCCGACGCCGAACGACATCCTGAAGGCACGCGGTCCGCATGTGGTGGAGTGGATCGAGCGGATGCACGAGCCGGCCCCGCTCGGCCCGTTCGAGCCGTGGGCACCCCTGTCACGAACCCTGGAGCCCCTGCTGGCCGATCAGGTTGCCGGTCTGTTCCTGCCCTGGAGCCAGGCCAATCTCGACGCCATAGGCACGGGCGCAGACTCGTTCAGTGTCCGGCTGCGCAGCGGCCAGTGGGAGCAGAAGCCGCAGAAATACCACGCCCGGTCGCTGACCGAGCTCAGGAAGCGCTTCCAGCGGGAGCGCGGCGACGCAGAGCTCGACGCGCTGCTCGAGCGCACCGGCTGTCTGCCCTATCTCTTCGGGTGAGTCTCTTCGGTTGAGTGTCGCCGCGGACCACTGCGGCGGCCGATTCATACCGCCGGCTCGGGGAACACTGCGTTGCCGCCGGACAGAATGACGCCGACCCTGACCTTCGAGTAACGCGCGGGTTCCGCCGCCAGCGCCCGGAGCAGCCCTGCCAGCGGTACCGCGCCGGAGAGTTCCACCACCAGCTTCAGACGCTGCCAGAGCAACCGCTGCGCCGCGACGATCTCCGCTTCGGTGACCGTGCGGATCGTGAGGTGGTGCTGACGGAAGAGCGCGAACGGCAGCGTGCCGAGCGCGGTTCGCAACCCGTCGGCAATGGTCCTCGGCGGCCGCTGGGGCTGTATCTCGCCCCTCTCGAGTGACCAGTAGGCGTCATCCGCGAGCTCCGGCTCCACGCCGATCACCCGGACAGACTCTCCGGCCAGGGCAAGGAGCGTACCGCTCGCCAGTCCGCCGCCGCCGACCGGCACCCAGACCTCGTCGAGCCCCGGGACGCTGCGGGCGAGTTCGAGCGCCGCCGTCCCCTGACCGGCAATGATGTGCGCATCATCATAAGGTGGCACGAAGATCGCGCCGGTTTCCTGGCAGACCCGGGCGAGCGCCGCCTCCCGCTCGGCCAGGGTTTCGCCACACTCGACGATCCGCCCGCCGTACGCCTCGATGGCTGCCCGCTTCAGCGGGTTGGCGCCCCGGGGTACGACGATCCGCGCCGGCAACCCCGCGTCCCGGGCGGCCAGCGCCAGCGCCGCGCCGTGGTTGCCGGAGGAATGGGTGGTCACGCCCGCATCGAGGGCATCCGGGCCCAGTTGGCCGACCGCGTGGGTGGCGCCACGGAACTTGAACGAGCCCGTGCGCTGGAAGGTTTCACACTTGAAATGGACCTCACAGCCGAGCCAGCGGCTGAAGCTCTCGCGGTGGATCACCGGCGTCTCGAGAACCCGACCGGCCAGCCGCTCGGCGGCTGCCTCGACCGATGTCCGGTCCGGCAGGGTGCGGTCCGGCAAAGCCGGCTCCGTCATGCGGTCGCCGAGGCGTTTTCGGGCACGAAGTCCCCGGCGCGGAGCAGGCTCGACGGCAGCGGTTTGCCGAGCGCCTCGGAGAGCCACCCCGCCGAGTCGATCAGGCGCTCGAGGTCGAGACCGTGCATCACCCCGGACCGGTTGAGCAGGTACACCAGATCCTCGGTGGCGATGTTGCCGCTGGCGTTCGGTGCGAACGGACAGCCGCCGATGCCGCCGATGCTGGCATCCAGCGCCGCCACACCGGCATCCAGCGCGGCCGCGGCATTGGCGATGCCGGTGTTGCGGGTGTCGTGAAAGTGCGCACGGAGTGGCAGCTCGCCGGCGAACAGATCCTTGAGCCGTCCGAAGAGCTCCGTCACCTGCCTCGGTACGCCGACCCCGATGGTGTCGGCCAGTGCCAGCTCCACCGGGCCCGCGTCGGCCAGGGCTTTCGCCAGGTCCACCACGCGATCCGCCGGCACGTCCCCTTCGAAAGGGCAGCCGAAGGCGACGGCGATGGTCACCTGGGCGCGGAAGCCCCGCCTGCGCGCATCCCGGAGAATGTCTGTCGCCATGGCGAGCCCTTCACTGGCGGTCATGCCCTGATTGCGGCTGCCGAAGGTGTCCGACGCCGGAATCACGATGCCCGCCTCGTCGAGCCGCTCGGTGGCCAGCAGACGCTCGTAGCCACGGCGGTTGAGAACGAGGCCTGTGTAGGTGACGTCGCCTCGCTGCGGAATACCCCGGCATACGTCTTCCGCGTCCGCCATCTGCGGCACCACCTTCGGGTGCACGAAGCTGGTGACCTCGATCCGCCGGGCACCGGCATCGAGCGCCCGCTCCACCAGGGTGATCTTCTGCTCCGTGGTGAGCCGGGCAGATTCGTTCTGCAGGCCGTCCCTGGGGCTCACCTCCATGACGGTGACGTTCTGCTCGGTCATGTTCTCCTCCTGGCCGCTCTCGGAACCTACGGCCGGTAGCCGTCACGCAGCGTGACGGTGCGGTGGTAGAGACCGGCCACATCCGGGTCGCGGTGAAAATAACCCTGCCGCTCGAACTGGAAACGCGGCTCTGCGCTCGCGACGATGGCCGGTTCCACGAGCGCCGCATGTTCGCACACGGAGCTCGGATTGAGCGCCCCATCCAGGTCGGAAAAGTCCGGCGCCGCATCGCTGAAGAGATGCTCGTAGGTGCGAACCCGGACCGGCACCGCCGTGGCGCCGTCCACCCAGTGGATCACACCCCTGGGCTTGAGACCGCTGGTGTCGCTGCCGCTTTTCGAGTCGGGGAAGTAGCTGCAGCGCAGCTCGATCGGGCGTCCGGTCGAATCCCGCACCACGTCGTCACAACGGATGATGTAGCCGTAGCGCAGCCTCACCATCTCGCCGGCTGAGAGCCGTTTGAACTTGGGCGGCGGGTCGTCGCTGAAGTCGTCGCGCTCGATATACAGAGACGGGCCGAAGCTGAGCGTTCGCTCGCCGAGCGTCGGCACCTGAGGATGCCAGGGCGCCGTCAGCATCTCCCCGCTGCCTGCGTAGTTCGTCAGCGTGACCTTCAGCGGATCGAGCACCCCCATGCCGCGCGGCGCACTGCCCTCCAGATCCTGGCGGACACAGAAGTCCAGCAGCTCTACCTCCACCAGGTTGTCCTGCTTGGTGACCCCGATGCGGCGGCAGAATTCCCGGATCGCGGCGGGCGTCACGCCGCGGCGGCGCAACCCGGCGATCGTCGGCATGCGCGGGTCCGACCAGCCTTCCACCCGGTCTTCCGTGACGAGCCGGTTCAGGAGCCGCTTGCTCATCACCGTGTGGGTCAGCCCCAGCCGGGAGAACTCGATCTGCGGCGGATGAAAGTTCACGTTGATGTTGTCGAGCACCCAGTCGTACAGGGGCCGGTGATCCTGAAACTCCAGGGTGCACAGCGAGTGGGTGATGCCCTCGAGCGCATCGCAGATGCAGTGGGTGAAGTCGTACATGGGATAGATGACCCAGGCATCACCCGTGCGCTGATGATGAGCGTGACGGATGCGGTAGATCACCGGATCCCGCATGTTCACGTTCGGCGACGCCATGTCGATCTTCGCGCGCAGCACGTGCTCGCCGTCGGCGAACTCCCCGGCCCGCATCCGGGCAAAGAGATCCAGATTCTCCTCGACGCTCCGATCTCGGTAAGGGGAAGGCGTGCCCGGCTCGGTGAGGGTGCCGCGGGTGGCCCGGATCTGCTCCGCGTCGAGCGAGCAGACGAACGCCTTGCCTTTGCCGATGAGTTCCACGGCGAACGCGTAGAGCTGCTCGAAGTAGTCGGAGGCGAAGGTGAGCCGGTCGTCCCAGTCGAAGCCGAGCCAGGCCACGTCGGCCTTGATGGCCTCCACGTACTCGTCACTCTCCTTGAGCGGGTTGGTATCGTCGAAACGCAGATAGGTCTGGCCGCCGAACTCCTCCGCCACGCCGAAGTTCAGACAGATGGACTTCGCGTGGCCGATGTGCAGGAAGCCGTTCGGCTCGGGCGGAAACCGGGTGACGATGCCGCCTGTCACCACGCCGCTGTCCAGATCCCGGCGGATCCGCTGACGGATGAAATCGCCACCGCCGTCGGCCGGTTCGTCGGTGCTCGGGCCGCTTCGGCCGCTCTCGAGGTTGCTGGTCTTGGTCGTCATCCGGGCACCATCGTCCGGGTAAGGAGGGAAGGCGGGCCATTCTACCGGAAAAGCCTGACTCGGCATCCCGACGTGCGATACTGCGGCCTTATCCACAGTCCCATCGTTCCCACTTCAAACATCCGACCCCGGAAGCCAACGTTGTCCGCACGAATCATCACGGCGAGCCTCATCTGCGCGTTCCTGGCGCTCATCGTCTGGTGGCTCGAGCCGGCCAGCCCGGAGGCCGGCATGGCGCGTTCTCTGCTCGGCGAGCGCTGGTACCGGCTGTCCCTGGAGGGGCGTCACCTGGGCTACTGGCACACCCGGAACTACCGGGACCGCGACGGCAGCTGGGTCTTCGAAAGCGAGCAGCGGTTCGCGCTCGGCTCCACCGAGCCGGTGACCACCTCCGTGCGCCGGGTCTTTCAGGCCACGCCGCCTCATCTGCTGCTGGCCGCCGAGCACCAGCAATCCCGACGGGGATCATCCCGTGGGGTTCGCATCGAGGGGCAGGAGGGTGGCTACGTCGCGGTGACCGTCCCTGCGGACGGGTCCGCGCCGAGACCGCTGACCTGGCGGTATGCGCTGGCTGACTATCTGGCGATCGAGCTCTGGCTGGACGCGCTGCAGCCTGCCGCCGGCGCCCGCAAAGCCGTGGACACCCTCGACTTCGATCGCTACGCCCGGATCACCCGCGCCTTCGAGGTGGTCGCCCGGAACGCGGACGGCTACCTCATCGAGAGCGCCGCACCCTACGCAGCCACCCGCATCGAGCTGGACGAGCGCCATGTGCCGCGGCAGCTGACCATATCGGGGCTCTTCGACCTGACCCGCACCACCCGGCAGGACGCGCTGGCGCCCCGCAGCGTGCTGCAGGCCGCGAGCTATCACATCCCCGTGGATCGACGCCTCGCCCACCACACCTCGATCTCGCGGCTGGTGCTGGGTGTGCACGGGGCGGAAGATCCCCGGGCGCTCTTTCCCGACACGCGGGCCGATGCACGCGGCTGGCATCTGGCGCTCACCGCGCCGCCGGCTGTCGGGGGTTCCGTACAGGCTTCACAGCGCCAGGAAAGCCTGCACTTCCCGAGCGCGCATCCCCGGATAGCGGCGCTGGCATCACGAGCTGCCCAGGGCGCCGGAACGGAAACAGACCGTGCCCTGGCGCTCATGGATTTCGTGCACCGGTTTCTCGACTACCAGCCGGGCCTGCCGGCCCGGGGCGTGCTCGAGCTGCTCGACGACCCTCGCGGTGACTGCACCGAGTTCGCCGACCTGCTCACCACCCTCGCCCGCAGTCAGGGCATCCCGGCGACGACCATCTTCGGGCTGGCCTATGCGGACGGACCCCAACCGGCATTCGCCTATCACGCCTGGAACGAGCTCTACGTGGACGGGGCCTGGCTGGCGGTCGATCCGACCTGGGGAGCGCCGCGGGTGGACGCGACCCACATCCCGCTGCCGGACGACGAAGACGCGGCCCTCACCCTGCTCACCGGCCGTCTGCCGCTCGAATTCTCGATTCGGGAGGTGGCCCACTTCCCGGATTGAGGAACCCGGATACCGACTACCGCTGCGAAGCGGGCCTTACCTCCCGAACCAGACCTTCCTGGGTCACGGAGGCGAGCAGTGAGCCTTTCACGTCGTAAAACGCCGCATGCACCAGCCCCCGGGCGCCGTTCGCCGTGCTGGTGTGCTTGTGGAACAGCACCCAGCCGTCCAGCGCCACGGGACGGTGGATCCAGAGGGCGTGATCCAGACTCGCCATCTGCACCTCGTCCCTCGGCACGCTGCGGGCATGCGGCAGCACGGCGGTGGAAACCAGCCCCATGTCCGAGGCATAGGCGAGCAGGCAGCGGGACAGCGCCGCGTCGTCTTCCGGCAGCTTCTCCGCGAAGCGGATCCACACCGGATTCCAGAACCGGTTCTGCTGCCAGGCTTCCGTTCCCAGAGGGAACACCGAGCGCATCTCGAACGGCCGCGGTCGCCCGGCCATGGGACTCAACCCGGTCTGATTCTCCGGCAGCCTCGCGACCACGGCCATGTCATCCTCGAGCTCCTCCGGCGGTGGCACGTTCGGCATGGACGCGGCGTGCTCGAAGCCGCGCTCGTCCACCTGGAAGGACACGCTCATGCTGAAGATGGCCTTCCCCTCCTGGATCGCCACCACTCTGCGGGTGGTGAAGGAACGCCCGTCGCGGATGCGGTCCACCTCGTAGAGCACCGGCAGCGACGCATTACCCGCCCGCATGAAGTAGCCATGCACGGAGTGCGCCTGACGATCCGACACCGTCGAGTAGGCCGCTCTCAGCGCCTGGGAGAGCACCTGCCCGCCGAACAGGCGATAGTTGCCGCGCGCCTCGTTGGCACCGCGGTAAAGGTTCTCCTCGATCCGCTCGAGCTCGAGAATCGAGAGCAGGCGGCGGGCGCGCTCGCGGCGCTCGGTTTCGAAGGTCTGGGCTGTCGTCGAAGTCACGGGGAGTGTGCCCTGGCTGTGTGAGTTGAACCCGGCGGAAGCTTGCCGCACCATCTCCATGAATATTCGGGAGATCGTGGGAGAGACCGATGCGCAACTGCCGACAGGAGCAGCGAATGATAGTTCGTGGCTCCGAGCTTCTGCAAAGCTCATGGACCCCGCTTCGGGCTGTCCTCGCCGCAGCGTTGCTGATCGTGACAGCGCAGACGCACGCCGACGCCATCGACGATGCCATCGCGTCAGCGGATCGTCCGGCTGCGGACCGTGAGCGTGACCTCGGCAGCCACCCCGCACAGGTGCTGCACTTCTTCGGTGTGCCGGCCGGCGGTGTCGCGCTGGATCTCTTCGCCGGAGGCGGCTACTACTCGGAGATCCTGACACGGGCCATGGGTCCCGGCGGCACCGTGTACATGCACAACAACGCCGCATACCTCGGTTTCGCCGGTGAGGCGGTGGACCAGCGCCTGGCGAACGGGCGGCTGCCGCAGGTGATCCGCTACGACAGGGAGCTCGACGCGATCGACCTGGCGGACGACTCGGTGGATCTGGTGCTCATGGTGATGACCTACCACGACCTCTACTACAAGACGGACGGCTGGGACCTGGATCCGGAATCGTTCTTCGCGACCATTCACCGGGTCCTGAAGCCCGGCGGCACGCTCGCGGTGGTCGACCACGCGGCACGACCCGGCACCGGCACGAGCGCCGCCCAGGATCTCCATCGGATCGACCCCGCCTACGCGAAGGCCGATATCGAGGGCCACGGCTTCGAGCTCGTGGCGAGCTCGACGATGCTCGAAAACCCGGACGATCCGCTGGACGTCAGCGTTTTCGATCCGGTGATCCGGGGCAGGACCTCGAAGTTCGTCTACAAATTCGTTGAACCCGGCGACTGAACGGGGTTAACATCCGCGAACTTTTTTAGCCGCTTTCTCTGTTTGTCTCTCGACAGCAGATTGATCGGCAACCAGCCCACAACGCCGCCGAACGCGACGATGTATCGAGGAGAGTACTTCATGATCAACAACATGCTGTACAGCGAGACATACATCGCACGCCGAACCGCTGCCTTCCACGGGAAAACCCGCTACGGAAATGGTGCCTCTGCCCGGCCAGTGCCGGTCAATGCCGGCATCGACCGTGCCCGCGGCAGCGATACCGGCACCGGTGGCGACTCCTTGAGCTGACGCTCCACTACCTCTCGAGGACTCGCCCCACCCCGGGCAGAACCTCGATCTCATCGTAGAAGTCCGTGTCAGGACGCTCGAGGGCCGCCCGAACCCCGGGTCGCACCATGACGTCAACGCATTCTGGACCGAACGATGAGCACCGAAAAAACATACAACCTCTGGCGGATCACCCGCGGCCAGCGTCATCGCTACCTCGCGGCCGTCCTGTCCATGGCCCTGATGAACGTCTTCATGTTCGGCTCGCCGCTGATCGGCAAGTACGCCATCGATCTGGTGGTCGAGCGGGATCTCGGCTACGCACAACCCGCGCTGCTGAACATCGCGCTCTCCCTCGGCGGTGAGTCGCCTTATTTCGACTACCTGATCGTGTCATCGGTGCTGGCCGTGCTGGTCACGGCGCTGGCCGGGGTGTTTCTGTTCTTCCGGGGCCGGCTCGCCGCCACCGCCTCCGAGGCCATCATCCGCCAGCTCCGGGAATCCCTGTACCGGCGCATGCACGACCTGCGCGCATCGTTCTACGACACCGCGGACACCGGCGACCTGGTGCAACGCGCGAGCTCGGACGTGGAGACCCTGCGTGTGTTCCTGTCGTCTGACGTGGTGGAGATCGGCCGCGCGGTCATGCTGGTGCTGTGCGTCATGCCGTTCCTGTTCTATCTGAACGCCACACTCGCCTGGCTCTCCCTGTCGCTGATGCCGATCCTGGTCGTCGGCGCCTACCTCTTCTTCTCCAAGGTGAAGGAAGTCTTCCAGGTCACGGACGAGGCCGAGGCGGAGATGACGGCCACGCTGCAGGAGAACCTCACCGGCATCCGGGTGGTGCGTGCGTTCGCGCGTCAGCGCTACGAGATCGAGAAGTTCGGTGTCAGGAACGCGACGTTCCGGAACCACAACTACCGGCTGATCCGGCTCATGGGCTACTACTGGGGCATCAGCGATTTCTTCGCCATGTGTCAGGTCGGCATCGTGCTGATCATGGGCGGTCGTTTCATCATGGCGGGCACGCTCACCGTCGGTGAGCTGTTCGCCTTCATGACCTACGTGTCCATGGTCATCTGGCCGCTGCGCCAGCTCGGCCGCGTGCTCACGGATACCGGCAAGGCCGTGGTCTCCATGGGACGCGTCAACGAGGTCCTGGAATCACCCGAGGAGAGCACGGACCGGGTTCCGGAGTCGGGACGGGCACGGGGCGAGATCACGATCGAGCAGCTCACCTTCGGCTACGACCCGGACAAGCCGGTGCTCGAGGATCTGAGCGTCCACATCCGCGCCGGCGAGACGCTGGCGCTGGTGGGGCCGCCCGGCTCCGGCAAATCGAGCCTCATCCGCGTGCTGCTGCGGATGTATCCCTACCAGTCCGGCCGGGTGCTGCTCGACGGTCAGGAGATCAGCGGGCTCAACCGGCACTGGCTGCGCGCCCAGATCGGCGTGGTGCTGCAGGACCCGTTCCTGTACTCGCGGAGCATCCGCGAGAACCTCATGGTCGGGCGGCCGAACGCACCGGATGCGGACATCGTCGAGGCCTGCCGCGAGGCGGCCATTCACGCTTCCATCGAGCGCTTCCCCACCGGCTTCGACGCCATGGTGGGCGAGCGCGGCGTGACCCTGTCCGGCGGCCAGCGGCAACGGCTGGCGCTGGCCCGGGCGCTGCTCAAGGACCCGCCGGTACTGGTGCTGGACGACTCGCTCTCCGCCGTGGACACGGGCACGGAGCGCCGGATCCTGGACGCTCTGGCACGCCGCAGGGGCCGTCAGACCACGCTGATCATCGCCCACCGGCTGTCCTCGGTCATGCACGCGGATCGGATCCTGGTCCTGGATCAGGGCCGCCTGGTGCAGCTCGGCGATCACCGGACGCTGGCGGCGGCGGACGGTCCCTACCGCCGACTCTGCGAGATTCAGGGTGCACTGGATGCTTCGATCCGCGCGGACATGGCCGAACCGGCCTCCGAGGCGGGAAACACGGGAGAACGCCATGGATCACTATGACGACGAGAACTTCGACGACGGCTTCGACGAGGAAGCCCTCGCCGCGCGGATGAAGGTGGATCTGTGGAAGAAGCTCTTCGCCTACGTGCGGAACTATCCGCGGGATCTCACCCTGCTCGGCACCTTCGCGTTCACCACGGCCTGCGCGGACATCACGTTTCCGCTGATCACCCGCGCGGTGGTCGATGAGGTGTCGGCACACGGGGCGGATGCCTCGCTCCTGCCGTGGGCGTTCGCCTATCTGCTCTGCGCAACGACGCTGGCCCTGTCGATCGGCGGCTTCATCTGGATGGGCGGCAAGATCCGCACGCACGTCAGCCACGACATCCGCCGGGACGGATTTCACAACCTGCAGCGGCTGTCCTTCAGCTTCTACGACTACCGGCCGGTGGGCTGGCTGATGGCGCGGATGACGTCCGACTGCGAACGGCTCTCCAACATCCTGGCCTGGGGATTCCTGGACCTGGTCTGGGGCGCCACCGTCATGCTCGGCATCGCCGTGGTGATGCTGTTCCTGAATCCGAAGCTCGCGCTGTTGGTGCTGGCCATCGTGCCCGTACTCGCCTGGGTGTCCACCAAGTTCAAGCGGCGGATTCTCCGCAGCGCACGCCAGGTCCGGGCCACGAATTCCCGGATCACCGGCTCGTACAACGAGGCCATCATGGGCGTGCTCACCAGCAAGGCGTTCGTCCGCGAGGAAGCCAACCTGCGCGAGTTCAGAGACCTCACCGACAGGATGTACCGCGCATCGGTGACGAACCTGACCCAGGCGGCCATCTACGTGCCCATCGTGCTGACCCTGGCGAGCCTGGCCACCGGGCTCGCGCTCGCCATCGGCGGTATCGACCTGCTGGGCGGGATCATCACGGCGGGCACGCTGGTCGCCTTCATGGCCTACACCCGCCACTTCTTCGATCCCGTCGAGCAGCTCGGCCACTGGTTTGCGGAGATGCAGATGGCCCAGGCCTCGGCGGAGCGGATCCTGAGCCTCATCGAGGCGGACCCGGAGATCAAGGACTCCGAGTCGGTAATCGAGTCCATGTCGCGCCATCGGGCGCGGGCGGATACCGGGGACCTCAGCCGCTTCGCGGTGGACGGCGGCGAAGCGGCCATCGAGCGCATCGAGCTCAGGCACGTGAGCTTCGCCTACGATCCGGCGAGCCCGGTTCTCGAGGACATCAATCTGACGGTACGGCGTGGCGAGACCATCGCCATCGTCGGCCCCACCGGCGGTGGCAAGAGCACGCTGGTGAACGTCATCTGCCGGTTCTACGAGCCCAGCAGTGGGGCCGTGCTCATCGACGGCCTGGACTACCGGAATCGGAGCCTGCACTGGCTGCAGTCGAACCTCGGCATCGTGCTGCAGAACGCCCACGTGTTCAGCGGCTCCATCCGCGAGAACATCCGCTACGGCCGGCTCGATGCCAGCGACGCGGAAGTCGAGGAGGCCGCGCGCCTCGCCGGCGCCCACGCCTTCATCGAGCGGTTCGAGAACGGTTACGACACCCCGACCGGCGAGGGCGGCAGCCGGCTGTCAGCCGGCCAGAAGCAGCTCGTGTCCTTCGCCCGCGCCATCCTGGCGGATCCCCAGATCCTGGTCATGGACGAGGCCACCTCGTCCGTCGACACGGAAACCGAGCAGCACATCCAGCGCGGGCTCGCCAACGTGCTGAAGGGCCGCATCGCCTTCGTGATCGCCCACCGGCTGTCGACGATCCGCAATGCCGACCGGATCATCGTCATCGAGGAAGGGCGCATCACCGAGATGGGCAGCCACACTGAACTCATGAGCGCCCGTGGTCACTACTTCGAGCTCTACCGCCAGCAGAGCCTGCAGGAGTCTTCGGCCGGATTGAGCGCCGGCGGGCCGATCACCGCCTGAAGGCGCCGAAGGGCTAGAGCGGCCGGCGCAGGCCGGCCGCTTCGGGATGCGGATCCAGGTAGGACTGGTAGAGCAGGTACTCGTCGGGATAACGGCGCAGGTGATGCCTGAGCAGGGCCAGCGGCGCCAGCAGCGGCTGCTCGCCCCGCCGGTAGGCGCTGATCAGCGCCGCCAGTTCCTGGCGGGCATCGCTGTCCAGCACCCGCTTGAGGTAGCCCTGCAGGTGCGCGAGCACGTTGGCATGCCCACCCCGCGAGGCGGGCACCGCGAGCCCCTTCATGAGCAGCGAGAAATAGGTCGCCGCCTTGGTATCGAAGTCCTCCCGCAGGTTCGAGAGCAGCCGACCGGCCTCCTGGTACGCAGGGACGCTGTGCGCCATGAGCAGGTACTTGTAGCGGCTGTGGAACTCCACCAGCCGGCCACGGCTGAGCCCTTCAGCCAGCAGCCGCCGCCAGTGCGCGTAGGCGAAGGTGCGCATGACGAAGTTCTCCCGCAGCACGTCGTCGTTCAGACGGCCCGTCTCCTCCATGGGCAGATCGGGCAGCGCTCGGGCGAGCGCTGCGGCGTAGATGCCACGCCCCGACCGGCCCGGTGCGCCGCTGACGCCGCCGCCGTCGGCCTCCCGATACACCTTGACCCTGAACAGGCCGCAGGACGGGGAGTTCTTCATGAAGACGTAGCCGGACACATCGCCGAGGCCCGCCACCTGACGCTCGGCAAATGTCGTGAGCGCGTCGGTGTAGTCCAGATCGCGCCGAGCCACCCCGACGGCGCGGATGCCGTCTCGGTCGACGAGCCGGATGGGTGGACGCGGCACCGGCATGCCGATCCCCACCTCGGGGCAGATTCCGCGGAACTGATAGAGACCGCTGAGAACGGCGTGCGGAAACGACGAGCGGGCACCACTGCCGTCGTAACGGACCTCATTGCCGAGCAGGCAGTCGCTCAGCGCCAGCCGCAGAGGGGGTTCGGGTCTCCCGGGAAACTCAGCCACGGGTGGCAATGAACGCCCACAGCGCGTCCGGCCCTGCCTCCGCGACCAGCCGGGTCAGCTGCTCGCCGAGACGCTGCTGCCACTGTCGCTCGCTGCCGTACTCGTCCCGCCAGGCCCAGAGCCTGCGGGTGGTGTGATGCAGCCGATGCTCGTGGGTGTAGCCCATGGCACCGTGCACCTGGTGGGCGAGCTCGGCCACCACCCCCACCGCCTCGCCGACCCGGCTCTTGCCGATGGCCACCTCCGCCACCTCCCGGTCCGTGCCGAGTCCGGCCAGCGCCGCATCGGCGGCGCGGATCGCGGCGGCCGTCTCCGCCGCCATCACCGCCATGTGGTGCTGGATCGCCTGAAACTTGGCGATGGGCCGCCCGAACTGCTCCCGCTCGCTGACGTAGGCGAGCGACAGCTCCAGCGCCCGCTCCAGCCCACCCGCCATCATCACCACCCGGGTGAGCGCCAGGAGCGTCCAGGCATCTTCACCGAGGTTCAGCCGATCGGCCTTGCCGGCGCGGACGTCGTCCCGTGGCTCCCCGGCCAGGTTCACCCGTTCCGTCACGGTGAGGTCCCGAAGCAGGTGGGCCGAGCCATCGGGCGATATCGAGATGACCGCATCCGCCCGCCGACCCCAGGGCACGTCGCAGGCACTGTCGGCATCGCCCATGCCGACGGACACCAGCGTATCGTCACGCTCCAGCCAGCGGTTGGCGAGCACCATCTCGGCCAGCGGCAGCGGCAGCGCGTGCCTGCCGGCTGCCTTGAGCACCGCCAGCGCGTCCGGAAGCTCCACACCGGAGGACGTCATGGCGAGCTGCTGAAACCCGCCCTCGCGGATCACGCCCAGCAGCGCGTCCGGAAACCGGCCGGTCTCCGCCGCATCCAGGAGCGGCTTGTCGCAGAGATCGGCGAACATCTTCTCCGCCGTGTCGAGCAGCAGGGTCCTGGTTTCCATCAGCGCAGCCCCAGCCCGCGGGCGATGACACCCTTCAGAATCTCCCGGGTGCCACCCCGCAGCGTGAACGACGGCGACAGCAGCAGCGTGTCCGCATAACTCTGCCGGAAATCCGCCCAGCCGGCATCGCGCGCCACGGAATCCGGCGTCGCCAGCCTGACCATCTCCGGCAGCAGCTTCTCGAAATCGTTACCGAGCGCCTTCACCAGAGCTGCCTCCACGTCCGGACTCTTGCCCTCTTCCAGCATGCCGGCCACGGAGATGGACATCCGCCGCAGCGTCATGAGGTGGGCGGCCGCCCGTCCCGTCACGGCAGCCATCTCGGCGGTGGGCTCGCGGCCCGCCGCACGGGCGAACTCAACCAGCACACGATAGGCCGACAGGAAACGCTCCGGACCGCTGCGCTCGTAGGCGAGCTCACTGGTCACCTGCTGCCAGCCATTGCCCGGCTCACCCACCACCCGGTCCAGCGGCACGAGCACGTCGTCGAAGCGGATCTCGTTGAAATCCTCGCCACCCGCCATGTTGCGGATCGGCCGGATTTCCGCGCCGTCCTCCCTGAGGTTGACGATGATCTGCGAGAGGCCCGCGTGCCGCTCGGAGCCGGGCTCCGTGCGCACCAGCGCGATGATGAAGTGGTTGCGGTGCGCGTCCGTGGACCAGAGCTTGGTGCCGTTGATGCGCCAGGCGTCCCCTTCCCGGATGGCGGTGGTCCGCACGGAGGCGAGGTCGGAGCCGGTGTTGGGCTCGCTCATGCCGATGGAGAAGTATGTCTGGCCGCGGGTGATCCCGGGCAGGTAGGCCTGCTTCTGCGCCTCGGTGCCGAAGCGCAGCAGCAGCGGACCGCTCTGGCGGTCCGCGATCCAGTGGGCACTGACCGGCGCACCCGCCGCCAGCAGCTCCTCCGTGACCACATAGCGTTCGAAGAAGGTCCGCTCGCCACCACCGTAGCGCTTCGGCCAGGTCATGCCGATCCAGCCCCGCTCGCCGAGCCGGGCGGAGAATTCGGGGTCGTGCCCGGTGGTGAAGTCGGAGTTCGGCTTGCCGATGAGCGCGCGGTGGGCACCTATGAAAGCACGAACCTCCTCCCTGAGCCCTTCGGTCTCAGCCGGTAACCGTATCGAGTCGAACTGCAGCACCCCGGATCCTCTGTCTGGCCCCACGAAAAGTCAGGGCGCTACGTTAACCAAGCTTCCGTCGAATGCAACTCGTCCAACGGGCACGGGATGTGGTGCAGGACGGGTTGTCGAACACGATTGGGCTGCCGCACCCGGGCTTACTTCCGTACACTGACCGCATGACCGATGCCGCCATTCGCGCCCGCTTCAGCCAGATCCTGGACGACGTCGAAGCCCGTTCCTGCGTGACGGACAACTTCCTCGACCGGGAAACCTACCAGCTCTACATCGCCACGCTCTGGGCCAACGTGGTGCTGAACCCTGCGGACGCCGGTCTCGAGGAGAGCTCGCTGGAGCCGCTGCACGGCTATCTGAACGAACGGGTCGCCGCCGTGCTCGGACCGTCCGCGTCGGTGACCGAGTGCTTCCGGTTCGTCAACAGCAAGGCCGGCGAACGGGCCATGGCCGCGGCGCGGCTGAACAGCACCCACCGGGAGCTGCTCCTGTACTTCTCCTCCATGATCCTCGACCCGGACGGACACCGCCGCTGGATGGAGACCGTGCTCGACCGCGAGTAGCACGCCTTCCGCCACGGGCGGCCAGCCGCTCAACGCGGCCGTTCAGCCGAGCACATTGACCACCACTTCCCGATCACCCCGGTGGTGCCGGTGTTCCCAGAGAAACACCCCCTGCCAGGTGCCCAGCATCAGGGCCCCGTTCTCGAGCGGTATGGACAGGCTGGTGGCGGTCAGTGCCGACTTGATGTGGGCCGGCATGTCGTCGGGACCCTCGATCGTGTGGGTGTAGAGCGGGTCGTTCTCCGGAACCAGCCGGTTCAGCCACCGCTCCAGATCGGCCTGCGCGCTCGGGTCCGCATTCTCCTGAATGAGCAGACTTGCGGACGTGTGTCGCACGAAGAGCGTGACCAACCCCTCATTCACCCCGGAACCAGACACCACATCCGCCACTTTGTGCGTGATGTCATAGAGACCTTGTCGACCAACGGATACTTTCAGCGAGTAGTTCATGGACGATGCGACACGTGGTTGTGCCAAGGATAAACGCGCATAGCCAGAAGCGACAGATGATGCTGCACAACCGCTACCTATCGTTCTCGATCGGCGCCGCTCCGGTCATCGCCGCCGTGCTCGGCGTCGCGGTCGCCACGCATCGTCCCGACCTCGCACCCTGGGCAATCGCCGGCGTCGCCGCACTCACGCTCCTCGGCTATGCGCTCAGCCGACAGCAGAAACGACGGGCTCTCGGCCGCTTCATGCGCGCCTTCGACGACGCGCCCGCCGGGCTGATACTGCTCGATCTGGAAGGCCGGATCGACTGGGCCAACCGGTCCATCGAGGTCATGACCGGACGCACCCTGGAAGAGATCGGCGGCCAGCACCTCTCGGATCTGATGTCCGGAGACTCCTGGGAGAAGGTCCAGAACCAGCGACGCGCCCTGCTCGAAGGCGGCCGGGTGGATCTCGAGGGATACCTGACCACGTCCACGGGCCGTACGGTCTGGACCAGCGCCCATGCCACGCTGCTGCGCAACGACGCCGGTAAACCGGAGTACATGGTCATCCAGGTGCTCGATCAGTCCGCCGCCCGGGATGCCCAGTCTCAGGCCAGCCTCTACGAGGCCCGTCTGCAGCGCACCCTGGATCTGTCCACGGACGCCATCATCAACACCGACCACAGCGGCCGCATCACCTACGCCAACTCCGCGGCCATGGACCTGCTGACCCACCCCGGCGAGCGCCTCGAAGGGAGAAACATCCTCGACTACGTGGCCCAGGACGAGCACAAGGGCTTCATCGGCGCCTTCAAGAAGTGCCAGGTCAACGCCGGCCGGCCTGCCGAGTTCACCAAGCTCAAGCTCCACCCCGGCGGCAGGGCCGTGAAGACCGCCGCCGTCCACTTCGTGTCCGCGTCCATGACCGGCATGGGCGACAAGGAGAACGCCATCGCCCTGGTCTGCAAGGACACCCACGAGCAGATGGCGTCGCTGGCGCAGCTGCGCAGTTCGGAAGCCCGCTTCTCGAGAATCTTCCACACGAGCCCGGACGCCATCCTGATCGTGCGCCAGCACGACTCGCTGATACTCGATTTCAACGCCAGCTTCACCCGCCTGCTCGGCTACAGCCGCGAGGAAGCCATCGGCTGCCTGGAGACCGATCTCGGCCTTTTCGCCGACCCCTCCGAACGGCGGATGATCGTCAGGGAGCTGGAGCGGACGAGCGAGGCTACGGATCTGGAAACCCAGCTCAAGACCAGGGACGGCAGGCTGATCAGCGTCCAGATTTCACTGCGCTACGTGGAGATCGACGGCGAGCTCTGCACCCTGTGCATCGGCAGGGACATCAGCGAGCGCCTGGAGGCGGAGGCGGCCCTGCGCGCGAGCGAGGAGAAGTTCCAGCAGGTGTTCCGTCGCAGCCCGGACGGCATCGTGATACTGCGGCAGAAGGACCTGACCATCTACGACATCAACGACTCCTTCCTGCTCGCCGCTCAGTACAGCCGCGAGGAGCTGATCGGCAAAACGCTCTACGAGCTCAGCGTGTTCGCCGATCACGATGCGCTCGAGCAGGCCACCGACGCACTCAGCCATCAGGGTTTCTTCTCCAATCGGGAGATGGTCTTCCACACCAAGAACGGTTTCCGTGTGGAATCGCTGGTGTCGGCAACCTACGTGGAAATCGGCAACGAGCCCTGCATCCTGTGTATCGCCAAGAACGTCAACGAGCTCCGGCGCGCCGAAGAGAAGCTCCGGGAGTCCGAGCAGCGGTTCCGCAGCGCCTTCGAGAACTCCCCGGTGGGCATCCTGCTCGTCGACCTCAAGGGGAACGTGTTCCAGGCCAACAACTTCGCCATGGAGATGCTGGGCTTCGAGAAGCGCTCACTGGAAGGCAACCACGTGTCGCGGCTGGTACCGCAGGAAGACCGTAACCAGCTGAAGGAAACGCTGCGGCGTCTCGTCTCGGGAAGGGACGACACGGTGAGAACGGAGTGCCGCATGCTCCGGGAGGACAAGGGCGAGATCTGGACGACCCTGCACGCCGTTGTCCAGCGCGACAGCTCGGGGAATCCCGGCTACCTGATCGCGCAGATCGCCGACATCACCGAGATGAAGAGCAACCGCTCCAAGATGGAGCGCATGGCGTTCTACGACACCCTCACCAACCTGGCCAACCGGCGCCTGTTCTACGACAGGCTCGGCCAGGCGGTGGATCACGCGCAGCGCTCAAGGCACCTGTCCGCGCTTCTGTTTCTCGACCTCGATCAGTTCAAGCGCGTGAACGACACGCTCGGCCATGAGGTGGGTGACGTGCTGCTCCAGGAAGTCTCCACGCGGCTGACCAGCTGCGTGCGCAAGGAGGACACGGTCGCCCGGCTCGGCGGTGACGAGTTCACGGTGCTGCTCTTCGACATCAAGTCGCCGAGCGATGCGAGCTTCGTGGCGGACAAGATCCTGAATGCCCTCCGCCAGCCGCTCAACATTTCCGGCCATCAGCTCGTGATCACCACCAGCATCGGCATCACCATCGTCCCTCAGGACGGCACGGATCCCAACTCGCTGATGAAAAACGCCGATCTCGCCATGTACCGGGCCAAGGAGCACGGCAGGAACACCTATCACTTCTACAGCGAAGAGATGAACACGAACGCGATCAAGCGGCTGCGCACCGAGTACGAGCTGCGGCGCGCGTTCGAACGCAACGAGTTCGTGCTCTACTACCAGCCCAAGGTGCGGCTCAGCGACCGGCAGATCGTGGGTGTGGAGTGCCTGATCCGCTGGAACCATCCGGAGCGCGGCATTCTCGCACCGATCGAGTTCATCGAGGTGGCGGAGGAAACCGGCGCCATCGTCGAGCTGGGCAAGTGGATCATTCAGGAAGCCTGCCGAACCGGCAAGGTGCTCACCGACCAGGCAGGTCGCAGCATCCAGATCGCCGTGAACATCTCACCCCGCCAGTTCCGCGACCCCGGGCTGGTCGCCACCATCCGCCGGAGCCTGCGGGAGACGGGTATGGAGCCGTCGTCACTCGAGATCGAGATCACCGAAACCATGCTCATGGGCGACGTGGACGCGGCCACCACCACCGTGCGGCAGCTCCACGCGCTGGGCGTTCGCCTCGCCATCGACGACTTCGGCACCGGCTACTCGTCACTGAACTATCTGAAGAAATTCCCCATCAACACGGTCAAGGTGGACCGCAGCTTCATCATGGACATCCCGGACAGCGCCGACGACAAGGCCATCACCTCGGCGGTGATCGCCATGGCGCACCG
>JBFWZA010000020.1:0-113417 GCA_050185825.1 Pseudomonadales bacterium
GCCGTGACGCTGGCGATCGGCATCGTCACCTCGATGTTCACGGCCATCATCGGCACGCGCTCGATCGTCAACCTGATGTATGGCGGCCGCAAGCTGGAGACGCTGAAGGTATGACCGTCCCGAACATCGACTTCATGCGCTGGCGCGTGCTGTGGGGATCGATCTCGCTCGTGATGGTGCTGCTGTCGGTCGTCTCCCTCAGCACGCGGGGACTCAACCTGGGGCTGGACTTCACGGGCGGCACGCTGGTGGAGGTGGAGTTCCCGGAGGCCGTAAACCCCGAGCAGGTGCGCACAGCGCTGGTGGAGGCGGGCTTCCAGAACGGCGTGGTGCAGTACTTCGGCACCGAGCAGGACCTGCTGATCCGCATGCCGCCGCAGTCGGACGCGGATCAGGCGAACATGGGAGACCAGATCCTGGCGACGCTGGAGCTGGTCTTTCCCGGCGTGGAGATGCGGCAATCGAACTTCGTCGGCCCGGCGGTTGGCGAGGAGCTCACAGAAGATGCCGGGCTTGCGCTGCTCGCGGCGCTGTTCGTGATCATGCTCTACATCCTGTTCCGTTTCACGAAGCAGTTCTCCGCCGGTGCGGTCGTGGCGCTGATCCACGACGTGATCGTCACGCTCGGCATCTTCTCGTTCTTCCACTGGACGTTCGATCTTTCCGTGCTGGCGGCCCTCCTGGCCGTGATCGGTTACTCGCTGAACGACACGATCGTGGTCAGTGACCGTATCCGCGAGAATTTCCGGAAGGTGCGTCGCGGAACGCCCATCGAGATCATCAACCAGTCGATGAACCAGACCCTGGTGCGCACCCTGGTGACCTCACTGACCACCCTGTTCGTGCTGCTGGCGCTGCTGGTGGCCGGGGGCGAGAGCATTCGCGGATTCGCCTCGGCGCTCACCATCGGCATCGTGGTGGGCACCTACTCATCGATCTTCGTGGCCGCCTCGCTGCTGGTGTTCATGAACATCCAGCGCGAGGACCTGCTGGTCCCGGAAAGGGAACGTCTGGAGGAAGGCAGGCCCTGAGCCGCACCGGTGTCAGGCGCTGACCGTCCGGCTCGCGGCGCGGATCGCCTGAATCATGAGCTTGAAGAGCCGGGGGTTGGCCGCCACCACGCCGCCGGTCTCCAGGAAGGTGTCGCCGCCGTCCATGTCCCCCACGAAGCCGCCGGCTTCGCGCACCAGCAGCGCACCAGCGGCAATGTCCCAGGGCTGCAGCCCGTATTCCCAGAAGCCGTCGGTGCGGCCGGCCGCGACGTAGGCCAGGTCGAGTGCGGCCGAGCCGAGCCTGCGGATGGCGCGGCAGGTGCCGGTGAAGTGCTTGAGCTGGGCCATGTAACGGTCCAGATCCGTCGCCACCGCACCGGGCGGTATGCCCGTGCCGAGGAGGGCGTCTTCGAGACGGGTGATGGGATTGACCCGCATGCGTTTACCGTTGAGCTGCGCGCCGTGACCGCGGCTCCCGACGAATTCCTCATTCTTCAGGGGGTCGACGATGATGCCGTGCTCGAGATGACGGCCTTTCTTCACGGCGATGGAAATGGCGAAGTGCGGAATGCCCTGCAGGTAGTTGGTGGTGCCGTCGAGCGGGTCGATGATCCAGGTGTACTCGGAGCCGTTGCTCGCCGCGATCGCCTGGCCGTGCTCCTCACCGGTGATGGCGTGATCCGGGTAGGCCTTGTGGAGCGCGTCGATGATGACGGCCTCCGTGTCCCTGTCCACCTGGGAGACGAAGTCGTTCTTCGCTTTCTGCTCCACCCGGAGCGCGTCGAGGTTGTCGAGCGCCCGGAGCATGATGGTGCTCGCCTGCCGGGCAGCACGCAGCCCCGTATTCGCCATTGGTTGCATGTCGGCTGCCACCTTAAAATCGCGGCGTATCCTAAACGAAATTCCCGGCAATGACAGTCGAGCAGCTTTCAGGGGTCCGCATCGTTCTCGTGGAGCCGAGCCATCCCGGCAACATCGGAGGCGCCGCCCGGGCGATGAAGACCATGGGCCTGTCGGACCTGGCGCTCGTGAACCCGCTCCGCTACCCCGATCCGCAGGCCGAATGGCGCGCAGCCGGCGCCCAGGACGTGCTGGAGGCGGCGCAGGTGTTCAGCTCGCTCGACGACGCCATCGCGGACCGGCAGTGGGTGGTGGGCACGAGCACGCGGGTGCGCCGGATACCCTGGCCGCTGGAGAGCGCCGAGACCGTCGCGGCCGGCCTGCTCGGGCGGCTGCCGACCCACCGGGCGGCCGTGCTGTTCGGCCGCGAGACCAGCGGGCTCACCAACGAGGAGCTGCAGAAGTGCCACTGCCACCTGGTCATCCCGGCCAATCCCGAATACCCGTCGCTCAATCTGGCCATGGCCGTGCAGGTGGTCTGCTACGAGATCTATCGCCAGCTCGAGCGGGGCGGCATCGAGACCGGGGAGTGGGATCGGGCACCGGCAACGTCCGCGCAGATCGAGGGGCTGATCGGTCATTTCGAGGCCGAGCTCGTGGCCTCCGGCTTTCTCGATCCGGACAATCCGGGCCAGACCATGACCCGCCTGCGCCGCCTGCTCACCCGGGTCACACCGGACGAGACCGAGGTGGCCATGCTCCGGGGTATCCTCAAGCAGCTCGGGAAGCCGCCCGGAGGGTGAGGCCGGCCCGCGCCGGAAAGTAGACCGATTTAGTCGGGTATAGCATACTCCCGCGATGCGTCTGACCACGAAAGGCCGCTACGCCGTCACCGCCATGCTCGACATCGCCCTGCACCGCAATCGGGGGCCGATCAGCGTGATGGATATCGCCGAGCGCCAGGGAATATCCGCGGCCTATCTGGAACAGCTGCTCGCGAAGCTGAAGAAGGACGGTCTCCTGGCGAGCGTTCGCGGTCCCGGCGGTGGCTACCAGCTCGACCGGTCGCTCACGGAGATCACCGTTTCCAGCATCATCACCGCCGTCGGCGACGGCGTCGATGCCACGCGGTGCCACGGCACCGGAGACTGCCAGGACGGGGACAAGTGCCTCACCCACGAGCTGTGGTCCGATCTTTCCGAGGAGATCGACGGCTTCCTGTCCGGCATCACCCTTTCCGATCTGGTGAGCCGGAAGGAAATCCAGCACGTGGCGTCGCGCCAGGACCAGCGGCTCATTCACACCCGCCATCTCTGATCTGCCTGTCATGACGGAAGTACAAAGCAAGGTGACGACGGCTGCCGCCGGCCGCAGGCGGCGTGCGGTGTATCTCGACTACGCCGCGACCACGCCCGTGGATCCACGGGTCGCCCAGAAGATGAGCGCCTGCCTGCTGGTGGAGGGGAACTTCGGCAATCCGGCGTCGCGCTCGCACGTGTTCGGCTGGGAAGCGGAAGAGGCGGTGGAGCTGGCCCGCACGCAGGTCGCGGCGGTGCTGAGCGCCGATCCCCGGGAAATCGTCTTCACCTCCGGCGCCACGGAATCGGACAACCTGGCGCTCAAAGGAGTGGCGGACGGTGCCGAACGGCGGCACATCATCACCAGTGCCATCGAGCACAAGGCGATTCTCGATACCTGCGCCTACCTGGCGGAGCGGGGCTTCACCGTCACCTACCTGAAGCCGGGTCATGACGGCCGGATCCGGCCGGAGCAGGTGAGCGAGGCCCTCACCGGGGAGACGCTGATCGTCTCCATCATGCACGCCAACAACGAGATCGGCGTCGTCAACGACGTTGCCGCCATCGGCGCGGTGTGCCGGGCTGCCGGGGTGCTCATGCACACGGATGCGGCCCAGAGCTTCGGCAAGGTGCCGATCGACGTCCGCTCGATGGCGATCGACATGATTTCCATTTCCGGCCACAAGATCTACGGGCCGAAGGGGATCGGCGCGCTGTACGTGCGCCGCGAGCCCCCCGTGCACCTCACCCCGCTGATTCACGGGGGTGGGCACGAACGGGGCATGCGCTCCGGGACGCTGGCCACCCACCAGATCGTGGGCCTGGGCGAAGCGTCAGCCATCATGCTGCGGGAGCAGGAGCGGGAGAACGAGCGTATCCGGATGCTGCGCGACCGGCTCTTGAGCCATCTGCGGCAGGTCCCGGGCACCCGCCTCAATGGCGACGAGGCGCATCGGCTGCCGGGGCTGATCAACGTTTCGTTTGCCGGCGTGGACGGTGAAACCCTGCTCATGGCGCTCGATGACGTGGCGGTCAGCAGCGGTTCCGCCTGCACGTCCGCCAGCGTCGAGCCGAGCTACGTGCTGCGCGCCATCGGTCTGGACGACGAGCTGGCCCACGCCTCGCTGCGCTTCACGGTGGGGCGGTTCACGACCGCCGAGGACGTGGACTACGCCGGCAAGCGCGTCGCGGAGGTGGTGACGCGCCTGCGCCAGACGGGATAGCCGATGGCCGCGACAGCCGTTTGATCTCCGCCCCAAACGCGTATAATACGCGCCCGCTGCCAGGCGCGTTTTCCTGATTTTTCAATGACATAGATTGAAAGAGGCAAGGGAGACCACGGTGCCCGGGGTCTTTTTCGGACCCGGGGACGTGCCCAGGACGCACCGTTTTAACGATTACCTGACCGGAGAACTTCATGGGGGTTGAGCGTACCCTTTCCATCGTCAAACCCGACGCAGTGGCGAGGAACCTGATTGGCGAGATCTACTCGCGCTTCGAAAAGAACGGGCTGACCATCGTGGCCGCCCGGATGATGCACCTCACCGAGGAGCAGGCCAAAGGCTTCTATGCGGAGCATGCGGGCAAACCGTTCTACGGAGATCTGGTGGCGTACATGACGTCCGGGCCGGTCATGGTCCAGGTGCTGCAGGGCGAGAACGCCATTGCCAGAAACCGCGAGCTGATGGGCGCAACGAATCCCGCCAATGCGGCACCCGGCACCATCCGGGCGGATTTTGCGGAGTCGGTGGAAGCCAACGCCGTGCACGGATCCGACTCTCCTGCCTCGGCAGCCCGGGAGATCGATTACTTCTTCGCTGGCGGCGAGATCTGTCCCCGAGGCTGATGGCATGACCGCGACGCGGACCAACCTTTTCGATCTGCCCCGCGGAAGGCTCGAAACGTTCATGTCCGCCGTGGACGACAAGCCGTACCGGACGCACCAGATCATGAAGTGGGCCTACCACGAGCGTCAGCTCGACTTCTCCGGCATGACCAACCTCTCGAAGCGGTTTCGTGCCTGGCTCGCCGAGCAGTCCGAGTACCGACTGCCGGAGGTGGTGGCCCGCCACGAGTCCGTGGACGGGACGGTGAAGTGGGTCGTCAGGGTCGGCAACGGCAGTTGTGTGGAGACCGTCCTCATTCCCGACAAGGGACGCAACACGCTCTGCGTATCGTCGCAGGTGGGCTGCATGCTCGACTGCACGTTCTGCTCCACAGGGAAGCAGGGATTCAACGGTAATCTCTCCACCGGGGAGATCGTCGGTCAGGTCTGGCTCGCCAACGCCATGCTGGCAGAGCGTGGTGAATCGGTGACCAACGTGGTGCTCATGGGCATGGGCGAGCCGCTGCTGAACTTCGATGCGGTGGTTGCCGCCACCGAGCTGATGATGGATGACCTGGCCTTCGGTATCTCCAAGCGCCGGGTGACCATCAGCACGGCGGGCGTGGTGCCGGCGATCTACGAGCTGGCCAAGGTGTCGGATGTCTCGCTCGCCATATCGCTGCACGCACCGAACGATGCGCTCAGGAATACGCTGGTGCCTCTCAACCGCAAGTATCCCATCGCCGAGCTGCTGGCCGCCTGCCGCCACTATGTGGAAGGCCTGGGCGAACGGCGTTCGCTGACGATGGAGTACACGCTGATGAGAGGGGTCAACGACCAGCTCGAGCATGCCAGGGAGCTGGCAACGCTACTCCGGGACGTGCGCTGCAAGATCAATCTGATACCCTTCAACCCGTTCCCGGCTTCCGGCTTCGAACGTCCGGAGCCGGAGGCGGTGAGAAAGTTCCAGACCTATCTGATGAACAGTGGCTACGCCACGATGCTGCGCACGACGCGCGGCGACGACATTGCAGCAGCCTGCGGGCAGCTGGTCGGGCAGGTCGAGGACAGGACGAAGCGGCAGGCGCGATACCTGGCGAAGGTCAGGGTCCTGGAATCCGGACGCGATGAGGAGTTGGCATGAGTCGGATCTCTGTCCGGATGGGTGTCGCAGTGCTTGGCGTGCTGCTGCTGTCGAGCGGGTGTGTCACCGAGTCGACGGGGGGGCTGCCCAAACCGGCCACCGCCTCTCAGCGGGTGCAGGCACAGCTCGACCTGGCCCGGGGTTATCTCGAGCAGGGCGCCACCGATCGCGCCAGAACGGCGCTCAACAAGGCACTGGAAATCGACTCGAAATCCGTGGAAGCGTATGTGCTGCTGGGCGTGCTCAACGCCGCGGAAAGCGACTATGGCCTCGCGGAGAAGCACTTCCGGACCGCGCTCGGCATCAATCCCAAGGATGCCATGGCGCTCAACAACTACGCGTCCTTTCTCTATGCCCGCAAACGCTACGACGAGGCAGTGCGCTACCTTCGTGTTCTCGTGCAGGATCCGGGCTACCGGGCGCGCAGTCAGGCCTACGAGAACCTGGGGCTCGCAGAGCTGAAGGTCAACGACGTGCAGGCGGCGAAGGAGTCCTTCACGCGGGCGCTGCAGCTCTCCTTCACCCAGCCCATCTCCAATCTGGAGCTGGCGCAGATCGCCTTCGACGACGGCGACATCAAGGCCGCGGCCACGCACTACGATGCCTTCCGCGCCCAGGCACAGCAGTCGGCGAGGTCGCTGTGCCTCGGTATGAAGATCGCCAGTCGCCAGGGTGACACGGACCGGATGGCGAGCTACGCACTGGCCATGAACAACCTCTACCCGAATGCACGGGAAACCCGCGAATGTGTCGTCTCACCATAGCGACGCGTATGACCGGTAAGCGACCGGTGGCCTGCGGGTTGCTCCGGTGAGCGAACCGACGCCAGGCCCCGGCGCCGACCTGAAGGCGGCACGGGAAAGCCTGCAGGTTTCCATCCGCGAGGTCGCGGACGCCCTCAATCTGCCTGCCCGCGTCATCGAGGCGCTGGAGACGGACGACTACGAGCGGCTGCCGCCCACGGTGTTCACCCGCGGCTATCTCCGGTCCTACGCCCGTCTGCTGGAGCTTCCGTCGGATGCGCTGCTCGCACGCTATCCCGAGGTCACCGAAGAGGTGGAGATCGCCTCCGATACCCGAACCGGAACCCATGCGGTGGTGAGCGGCTCCCGGTCACTGCTGCTGCCCGTGAGCATCGGCGTGATCGTCATCGTGGCGCTGCTTGTCTGGCTGCTGCGGGACGACGACGCGCCTGCGCCCGCCTCACGGCCGTCTCCTGCGGTAACGGCGCCGGAAACCGGGCCGCAAAGCCCCCCGCCGGAGTCGATGAGCCCCGAAGCACGCTCGCTCCCGGAGCCGGTGATCGCGACCGGGACCGATTCCGAGATCGGCGGGGACGCCGCCGCAGCGGCTGTCGTTGAAGCCCCGCAAGCCGTCGAGCCGGAGTCGCCGACGCCGGAGGTGCCAGCAACCGTGACGCCGCCCACCGACGAGCCGGCGGCCGCAGCGCCGATCGTCGAGGCGCGGGAGCCGCAGACGTTCGTTACACCCGAGGCACAACCCGTCACCGGCGTCGTCCGGGAACGGAGAATCACGGAGTTCGGCGATGACCAGATGATGCTGCGCTTCACGGAGGACTGCTGGGTGGAAGTGAAGTCGCTGGACGGAGCGGGCCTGTACAGCGATCTGAACCGGGCGGGTGCGACGCTCGTGCTCACCGGCCGCGCGCCGTTCCGGCTGCTGCTCGGCTACGCGCCGGGCGTGTCGCTGGAATTCAACGGCGAGCCGGTGGCGCTGTCGCGATACTCGCGCAACAACGTGGCCAGTCTGGTCCTGGGGCAGTAGCGTGGTGCAGGCGATCCGGGGAATGCGGGATGTGTTGCCCGACGAGGGGCGGCGCTGGCGCGAGGTGGAAGCCGCGCTCGAGGCGGTGCTCCTCGGTCATGCCTATGAAGAGGTCCACCTGCCGCTGCTGGAGTTCACGGAGCTGTTCAGCCGCGGGGTGGGCGAGGCCACCGACATCGTGGAGAAGGAGATGTATACCTTCTCCGACCGGGATGGAGAGAGCATCACCCTGCGACCCGAAGGCACCGCTGGCTGTGTGCGAGTCCTCCAGCAGCATGGCCTGCTCTACAACCAGACCCAGCGCGTTTTCTACCGCGGCCACATGTTCCGCTACGAGCGGCCGCAGAAGGGCCGGTACCGGCAGTTCTATCAGCTCGGCGCGGAAGCTTTCGGCATGACGGGCCCCGATGTGGATGCGGAGCTGCTCGCACTGTCCCAGACCTGCTGGCAGCGCCTCGGCATCGAGGGCAGCGTCCGCCTCGAGCTCAACACCATCGGCTCTGCGGCGGATCGGCTGCGCTACCGGGAAGCGCTCGTCGATTACCTGTCGAAATACGTGGACGATCTCGACGAAGACAGCCGGAGGCGGCTGGCGACGAATCCGCTGCGGATCCTCGACTCGAAGGTCGACCGAACCCGGGAAATCCTCGCCCAGGCCCCGGTGCTCACCGACGAGGTCGGCAGCGAAGGTCGCGCACACTTCGATGGCCTGTGCGCGATGCTGGAGGATCTGGGCATCGACTACGTATTGAATCCGCGGCTGGTACGCGGCCTCGATTACTACAACTTCACCGTTTTCGAGTGGGTGACCGACGATCTGGGTGCCCAGGGCACCATCTGCGCAGGCGGCCGCTACGATAAGCTGGTGGAACAGCTCGGCGGGCGGCCCACCCCCGGTGCGGGATTCGCCCTCGGCCTCGAGCGGGTGCTGCTCCTCTTCGAGCAGCGCAACCTGCCGACGCGGGGGGCCGTCGACGTTTACGTCTGTGTGTTGTCCGACGATCGCTACACGGCAGCGCTCGATCTGGCCGGTCGCTTGCGTACCGCGATGCCACAACTCAGAATTCGCGTCCACGCCGGGGGCGGCAAGCTGAAAAACCAGCTTAAAAAGGCGGATCAGTGTGGTGCCGGCTGGTCGCTGCTCGTCGGTGGCGATGAAGGTCCGGTGCTGAAGGCAATGGCAACGGGTGAGCAGACGGTTCTCGGCGCCGAGACGCTGATCGACCGGATCAGAAACGCGACGCAGCGCGCAGGCAGCTAACGGGACAGGAGGTTTGGGTGTCAGATTATCTGACCGACGAAGAGCAGATCGACAAGTTGAGAAACTGGTGGGCCAGAAACGGTGTGGCGATCGTCGTCGCCGTGCTCGTGGCCGTGCTGATCGTGGTGGGCTGGCGCTGGTACACATCGCATCGCAGTGATGCGGTCGCCCAGGCATCCGATCTCTACGCGGACTACCTGAAGGCCACCGGCACCGAGCGGGAGACCATCGAGGCGACGCTCGCGAAGGAGTTCCCCGACTCGAGCTACCACGTCCTGGTGCTGCTCCGCGATGCCAAGGCGCTCGTGGACGCGGAGGACGCCGCCGGTGCGCTCGCCAAGCTGGAAGCGGCGCTCGCCGTCGAGCCTGGAGAACCGCTCGACGATCTCATCCGGCTGCGCATTGCCCGGCTGCAGCAGCAGCTCGATCAGAGCGCCGCGGCGCTGGACACCCTGTCGCGGGTGAAGTCCCTCGGCTTCCGGTCCCTCGTGCTCGAGCTCAAGGGTGACATCCACATGGCCCGCGACGAGAAAGACCTCGCGCGCGAAGCCTATGCAGCCGCCATGGCGGAGGCCGGGGACGGCAGCCGGCGGCCCATACTCGAGATGAAGGCGGCGGACACGGCTGGTACGGATGACGCGTAACCTAGCGCTGGCGTCGCTGTGCCTGCTGTTCATGGCGGGCTGCAGCTGGTTTTCCTGGCTGCCCTGGGTGGATGGCGACAAGAAGAAAGACTCGGAGTCTCTGAAACCCGCCAAGCTCACCAAGTACGAGCCCGAGGTGAAGATCGACCGGCGCTGGTCGGCAGGCGTCGGCAAGGGTCTCGGCAAGAAATACCTGCGCATCAGGCCGGCCATTCTGGCGGACCGGATCTACGCGGCCGACGGTTACGGGCAGGTGGAGGCGTTCGACCGCTTCACCGGCAAGCGCCAGTGGCGCGCCGAGCTGCCCGTGCAGTCCGGCGGCCTGCTCAGCGGCTTCAACTTCATGGACCGGCGGGATCCGAGCTTCGTCGGCGGTGGTGTGGGCATCGGCGGCGGCATGGTGTTCGTCGGCACGACCGCGGGTACGCTTTTTGCGCTGTCGGCGGCGGATGGCAGCCAGGTCTGGCAGGCCCCGATCGACGGGGAGATGCTGGCGCCGCCGGTGACAGGAGACGGTCAGGTGTACGTTCAGACCATCGACGGGAGCCTGATGGCCCTGTCGCTGGAGACCGGCGCGGTGGTCTGGGAAATCGATCAGCAGGTACCCATCCTCACGCTGCGCGGAACCGCGACCCCCGTATTCGATGGCGGCGTGGTTTATGCCGGCTTTGCGAACGGCAACGTGGTGGCGGTGAAGGCGCAGAATGGCGAGCCGGTATGGGAGCACCTGCTCATGCTCCCCGAAGGCCGCTCGGAGCTCGACCGGATGGTCGACGTGGACGCGACGCCGCTGGTGGATGGCCCCATCGTCTACGCCGTCTCCTACCAGGGAAACCTCCGCGGCCTGCGGCGACAGGACGGCAACCCGCTCTGGGAGCTGCCGATGAGCAGCTTCCTCGATCTCGACCAGGGCTATGGACACGTCTACGTGGTGGACGACAAGGACAGCATCATCGCCATCGACGCCCGCACGGCCGAGGTGGCGTGGCGCCAGGACGCGCTGGCACGCCGGCAGCTTTCCTCACCCCTGGTGTTCAGCAACTACCTGGCCGTGACGGACTCGGACGGCTACCTGCACATCCTGGCCCAGAGCGACGGCAGGCTGCTCGGCCGCAGGAAGCTCGACGGCAAGGGCGTGCGCTCGCGCATGGTCTATGCCGACGGGATCCTCTATGCGCTCGGCAACTCCGGAAAGCTTCAGGCGCTGGAAGTGACCGTCCGCTGATCATGGCTACTCAGCCCACCCTGGCGTTGGTCGGCCGACCCAATGTGGGCAAATCCACGCTGTTCAACCGGCTCACGCGCAGTCGCGACGCGCTGGTGGCGGACGTTCCCGGCCTGACCCGCGACCGGCGCTACGGCCGCGCGGAGATCGACGGCGTCGACTTCACGCTGATCGATACCGGCGGCCTGCTCGGTGATCCGGGCGAGCTGACCCGGGCGCTCGAGGCGCAGGCGGACATGGCGCTCGAGGAAGCGGATGGTGTGCTCTTCCTGGTGGACGGTCGCGACGGCCTGACGCCGTCGGATCAGGAGATCGCCGTCCGGTTGAGGCGGCTCGGCAAGCCTCTGCTGCTGGTTGTGAACAAGATGGACGGAGCCAGCGAGCCGGAGGCGTTGGCGGAGTTCTCGGCCCTCGGCATCGCCGACACGGTGTTCGTTTCCGCTGCTCACGGTCGCGGCATGATGGAGCTCCGGCACTGGATCGGCGCGACGCCATGGCCCGATCGGGGAGAGCCGGAGCCTGCGGGAACAGAGGCGGAAGAAGGGATCCGGGTGGCCATCATCGGCCGGCCCAACGTCGGCAAGTCGACCCTGACCAACCGGCTGCTCGGTGAGGAACGGCAGGTGGTGTTCGATGCACCCGGCACCACGCGGGACGCCATCGCGATTCCGTTCGAGCGGGAAGGTGAGCGGTTCGTGCTCATCGACACCGCCGGTGTGCGGCGCAAGGGCCGGGTGGAGGGCGTCGCCGAGAAGTTTTCCGTGGTGAAGTCGCTGCAGGCCATGGAAGACGCCCACGTCGTGATCCTGGTTCTGGACGGCTCCGAAGGGGTTGCCGACCAGGATCTGCACCTGTTGAGCTATGCGGCCGAGACCGGGAACGGTGTGCTGGTGGCCGTCAACAAATGGGACGGGCTGTCGGCGGAGCAGAAGGCGCACGTCAACCGCGAGCTGGACCGGAAGCTGCAGTTCGCACCCTGGATTCCCGTGATGCACATCTCGGCTCTGCACGGCAGCGGCGTCGGTCACCTCCTGGACGAGGTGAAGACCATTCATCGTGCCGGCGCTTTTCAGGTCGGCACCACCCAGCTCACCCGGTTGCTCGGCGGGCTCGTCGAGGCGCACCCGCCGCCTTCCGTGCGTGGACGACCGATCAAGCTCAGGTTTGCGCACAAGGCGGGTGAACACCCACCGCGCATCGTCATCCACGGCAATCAGGTGTCCTCCCTGCCGGCGAGCTACGTCCGCTACCTGGAGAACGGCTTCCGGGAGGCACTGCGACTGGTAGGTAATCCGGTGATGCTGGAATTCCGGACCTCTGACAATCCGTACGCGGGCAGAAAGAACGAGCTCAGCCGCCGCCAGCAGAAGCAGCGCAGCCGGGTGATCCGGCATCGCAAGAAGCGCTGACTTCAGAGTTCCGCGGGTCGTTCGTTGAACAGGTTCATCACCTGCACCGGATCCACACGGTTGCCGTTCATGCTCACGGACCAGTGCAGGTGCGGCCCGGTCACCCGTCCCGTGGCGCCGACCAGGCCGAGCACGTCACCCCGGGCCACGGCCTGACCGGTTGCCACGTCGATCCGGCTCAGGTGGCACATCATGCTGATCAGCCCGCCGCCGTGGTCGACGAAGACCGTGTTGCCGTTGAAGTAGAAATCCCCGGTGAGTGTGACGGTGCCGGGCGCGGGGTTGGCCACCGGCGTGCCCGTGTCCACCGCGATGTCGAGCCCGCTGTGCGGTGAGCGGCGCTCGCCATTGAGCACCCGTCGGCGTCCGAACGAGCTGGAGAGCGGCCCGTCGACGGGCTGCAGGAAGGGCAGCGGTGATCCCGGCGCCTCGCTGAACAGCCGGTACTGGTCACGCATGAGCGCGCTCTCCTCGCGGATGCGTTCCAGGTCTTCCGCCGCCGGGTTGACCATGCGGGGATTCTCGATGGTCAGGTGCTGCTCGGTGTAGGTCTTGTCCGTCACCGCGAAGTGTCGCGTTTCCTTGTGACCGTCGCCGTAGTGAAGGGTGAGCTCGTGCATGCCGGGCTCGGCATCGAGGTTGATTCCCACCACGGCGACCCGTCGGAAGACGAGCACCGGCTGATCGTTGTAACGCACGGAAACGACCCCATCGGGCAGGGGGTGCAGGTAGAGACCCCCCGGCACGCTTTCCGCGGCGGTCACGGCGCCGTAGAAAAACATACCGAGCGCCAGCATCAGCAGCCGCATGAGCATTCCGGGCGCCTCGGGAATCGTGTTCGCCAAGATCAGTCTCCATCGTCCAGGTCGGGTGCCACCAGCGGCGCCCTGGTGTCCCGATCCGTCACCGTGAGGCCGAGGCTGCCGTCGGCCAGCAGCGCCCGCAGCGTATCCCCGGTTGCGGCATCCTCCACCGAGGTCAGCGCCCTGATCGGATAGTCGTCCGGCCCGCTCCGGGTCAGAACCGCGTAGCCCCGTTCGAGCGTCGCCAGCGGACTCACCGCGGACAGCGCCCGGGCACCACCGGCGAGTGACAGCCGCCGTTGTTCCAGGGTGCCGGTCATCCGCCGGGACAACCCCACCGCCGCCGCGTCCAGCGTGTGCCGGTGAGCATGAACCAGCCGGGCGGGATCGAGCAGGGCGAGCGACCGCCTGCCGGCGGCGAGGCGTGCACGCCGGTCACCGGCCGTGCTGCGGTACGCTCTCGAGAGCCGCCGTTCCAGCTCGTCCGTCTGCATCATCTTCTGGGCGATCCGGCTTGCCGGGTCGAGCAGCCGCCGGTCCAGGCCGACGACCGCATGCCTGAGAAACCTGAGTTCCTGGTGCAGCTGGCGGGAAAGCCGGGCGAGCAGTGCGGACAGGGTGCGATCGAGATCCTCCCGGGTCGGGGTGATGAGCTCCGCCGCCGCCGACGGGGTGGGGGCGCGGACGTCCGCCACGAAGTCCGTGATGGTGAAGTCCGTCTGGTGGCCAACGGCGGAGACTACGGGATGCGGACACGCGGCCACGGCGCGGGCAACGGACTCCAGGTTGAAAGCCCACAGGTCCTCCAGAGATCCGCCGCCGCGGGTGATGAGCACGACGTCCGTGGCCAGCCCGCTGGCACGCTCGAGAGCGCGGACGATCTGCGGTCCGGCCGTATCGCCCTGAACGGCGGTGGGAATCAGCAGCACGTTGAGCCCCGGAAACCGACGCTCGACGACGTGCAGCACGTCGGACAGCGCCGCACCCGATGCCGAGGAAATCACGGTGAGATGGCGCGGATGGGCCGGCAGCGGCTTCTTGCGCGCCTCGTCGAACAGGCCTTCGGCGGCGAGCGCGTTCTTCAGCGCCTCGAAGGCGGCGCGAAGCGCGCCTTCACCGGCCGCCTCCATGTGCTCGGCGATGAGCTGGAAGTCGCCCCTCGCCTCGTAGAGGCTGACCCGCCCGGAGACGCGCACCTGCATGCCGTCGGTGACGGCCAGGCGGACCAGCCGGTTGCGGCCGGCGAACATCGCGCAGCGGATTTGTGCGTCCGCGTCCTTGAGCGTGAAGTACCAGTGGCCGGAAGCGGGGCGACGGAAGTTGGAAAGCTCGCCCTCGACCGTCACCGCGCCCAGATGCTCTTCGATGACGATCCGGGCCTGGCGCGCGAGCTGGCTGACGGTCAGCACGCTCTCGCCCACTGATTCCCGGGTGACGTGCCCGGCGCGGGGGGTGCGAATCATGGCCGCGAGTTTACATGATCCGGGTGCGCCGGTAGAATGCCGGTTTTGCGGAGTCCCAAATGTTGCGTATCGCCGACGACGCGCTCACTTTCGACGACGTTCTTCTCCTTCCTGCCTATTCCAACATCCTGCCTTCGGAAGTTTCGCTCGAGAGCTGGCTGACGAAAGGTATTCGCCTGAACATTCCCCTCATGTCCTCGGCCATGGACACGGTGACCGAGGCGAGGCTGGCCATCGCGCTGGCTCAGGAGGGTGGCATCGGTATCGTTCACAAGAACATGACCATCGAAGCCCAGGCCAGGGAAGTGCGGGCGGTGAAGAAGCACGAGAGTGGCATCATCCGTGATCCCATCACGATTCATCCGAACGAGACGGTGGCCAAGCTCATCGAGCTGACGCTGGAGCACAAGATCTCTGGCGTACCGGTGGTGGAGGGCGACCGGCTGGTCGGCATCGTGACCGGCCGGGACGTGCGTTTCGAGCGGCGCATGGACGCGCTGGTCCGAGACGTCATGACGCCCAAGGAGCAGCTCGTCACTGCCCGCGAAGGCGCCGATTTCGACGAGATCACGAGCCTCCTGCACGAGCACCGGATCGAGAAGGTGCTGCTGGTGAACGACGCATTCGAGCTGCGTGGCATGGTCACCGTCAAGGACATCAACAAGGCGAAGGCGTATCCCATCGCCTGCAAGGACAGCCACGGACAGCTCCGGGTCGGCGCCAGCGTCGGCACTAGCCCGGACACGGACGACCGGGTCGCGGCCCTGGTGGAGGCCGGTGTCGACGTGCTCGTGGTCGATACCGCACACGGACACAGCCAGCGCGTGCTCGACCGCATCAGCTGGATCAAGCAGCGGTTCCCCGATCTCGACGTGATCGGCGGCAACGTGGCAACCGCCGACGGCGCCCGGGCGCTGCTCGATGCCGGGGTGGACGCGGTCAAGGTCGGTATCGGTCCCGGTTCGATCTGCACCACGCGGGTGGTGACGGGCATCGGCGTGCCGCAGATCACCGCGGTGGCCGCCGCGGCCGAGGTGGCGAGCCGGGAAGGAGTGCCCGTGATCGCCGACGGTGGCGTGCGCTATTCCGGCGACATCGCCAAGGCGATCTCTGCCGGTGCCAACGTGGTGATGCTCGGCAGCCTGTTTGCCGGCACGGACGAAGCTCCCGGCGAGGTCGAGCTCTATCAGGGCCGCACCTACAAATCCTATCGGGGCATGGGGTCGCTCGGTGCCATGTCCGAGTCGCACGGCTCGTCGGACCGCTATTTTCAGGAGTCCGAGGGAGACCACCGCAAGCTCGTGCCGGAAGGTGTGGAAGGGCGGGTGCCCTATCGGGGGCCGGTCGGACCCATCGTGCACCAGCTCATCGGCGGTCTGCGTGCTTCCATGGGTTACACGGGCTGCGGCAACATCGAGGAGCTGAAGACCCGGTCCCAGTTCGTGAGGGTGAGCGCCGCCAGCATGTCGGAATCCCACGTCCACGACGTGGCGATCACCAAGGAAGCGCCCAACTATCCGGTCAGCTGACAGGACGCTCAATGGCTTTTGACATTCACGATCAGCGCCTGCTGATCGTCGATTTCGGTTCTCAGTACACCCAGCTCATTGCCCGACGCGTCCGGGAAGCCGGTGTGTACTGCGAGATCCATCCGTACGACGCCCCGGCCGAGTTCTTCGCCGGGTTCCGGCCGCGAGGCGTGATTCTCTCCGGCGGGCCGGAATCCGTGACCACAGCTGGCACGCCGCGCATTCCCGAAGCGGTGTTCGGGCTCGGGGTGCCCGTGCTCGGTATCTGCTACGGCATGCAGGCCATGGCAGAGCAGCTCGGCGGCAGGGTCCAGGGTTCCAGAGTGCAGGAGTTCGGTCACGCCGTGGTCGAGGTGGCACCCGGCAGCGAGTTTCTCTCGGTGGTCAACGGCGGTGACGCGGGTGAGCTGCCCGTCTGGATGAGTCATGGTGACAAAGTGGTGGAGGTGCCGCCGGGTTTTGTCGTGACGGCATCCACGGTGTCCGCGCCCATTGCCGCCATGGAGCTCAAGGACAAGCGGCTCTACGGGGTTCAGTTTCACCCGGAGGTGACGCACACCCGCCAGGGTGCCGAGATTCTCGGTCACTTCGCGCGCACGATCTGCGGCTGTGACGGACTCTGGACCGCGGCCAACATCGTCGAGGATGCCATCACCCATGCTCGCGACGCGGTGGGGAACGACAAGGTGGTGCTCGGTCTGTCCGGCGGTGTGGACTCGAGCGTGGTCGCGGCGCTGCTCTCCAGAGCGATCGGCGACCAGCTCACCTGTGTGTTCGTGGACAACGGCCTGCTGCGCAAGGACGAGCGTGCGGAGGTGGAGCGGGCGTTCTCCCCGTCGAACGCCTTGTCGCTGAACCTGGTGACCGTGGACGCGGAGCGTGAGTTTCTTGCCGCGCTCGAAGGTATCGACGAGCCCGAGGCCAAGCGCAAGGCGATCGGCAACACGTTCATCGAGGTATTCGACCGGGAAGCGCACCGCATCGAGGGGGTTTCCTGGCTCGCGCAGGGCACGATCTATCCGGACGTGATCGAGTCTGCGGCCAGCCAGCACGGCAAGGCACACGTCATCAAGTCGCACCACAACGTGGGCGGGCTGCCGGAGCGCATGCATCTGAAACTCATCGAGCCGCTCAGGGAGCTTTTCAAGGACGAGGTGCGCAACATCGGTCTGCACCTCGGGCTGCCACGCGAGCTGGTCTTCCGGCATCCCTTCCCGGGCCCGGGGCTGGGGGTGCGGATTCTCGGCGAGGTGTGCAAGGAGAAGGCGGACGTGCTTCGCGAAGCGGACGCCATCTTCCTCACCGAGCTGCGTCGAGCCGGACTCTACGACTCGGTGAGCCAGGCGTTCTGCGTCTATCTTCCGGTCAAATCCGTCGGTGTGGTGGGCGACGCGCGCCGTTATGCGGACGTGATCGCGATGCGGGCCGTGGAAACGGTGGATTTCATGACCGCGCGCTGGGCCCACCTGCCGTACGAGTTCATCGAGCACGTCTCGAACCGCATCATCAACGAGATCGCAGGCGTTTCCCGGGTGGTCTACGACGTCTCCAGCAAGCCGCCCGCGACCATCGAGTGGGAATGAGCGCCTCGGAGCCGGACCATGCCTTCTGGATGCGTCGCGCGCTCGAGCTTGCGGACGAGGCAGCCGCGCGGGGTGAGGTGCCGGTGGGTGCGGTGCTGGTGGGTGCCGGCGGCGAAATCGGCTGCGGCAGCAACGCCCCGATCGGTCGTGCCGACCCCACCGCGCACGCGGAAATCCTGGCGCTCAGGTCGGCGGCAGAGCGCCTCGGCAATTACCGGCTGCCCGGCACCACGCTGTACGTGACGGTGGAGCCCTGCACCATGTGCGCCGGCGCGCTGATTCATGCCCGGGTGGCGACGCTGGTGTTCGGCGCGCGCGAGCCGAAGGGCGGTGCGGTCGTCAGCCGCGGCGATGTGCTGCGCGGGCTCAACCACCGTCTGAATGTCGTGGAGGGCGTCCTGGGGGAGGAGTGCGGGCAGCGACTGGCGAGCTTCTTCGCTGCAAGACGAGCCTCGGGCTGTTCACGCGCCGCATCCTCAACCGAAGATTCGAGCCGGCACTGATGGAAATCCAGATTTTCGAAGGACCACCAGCGTTTTCCCGCTTCGCGCTGGAGAAAGCGGCGAACCGGGTTCAGCAGGCAACCGGGACCCGACCGGGGCTGTACGCCGAGTTCGTGCACCTGCTCTGGACGGACGGCGAGCTCGAAGACGCGATGCGCGAGCGGGCAGTGGCGCTGCTCACCTACGGACCGGGCAGCGAGCTGCCTGAGCGGCAGGGCGAGCCGGCCGGCGTGGTGCTGCCGAGGCTGGGGACCATTTCTCCCTGGTCCAGCAAGGCCACCGACATCTTTGCGATCTGCGGCCTCGAGCGGGTGAAGCGGGTGGAGCGGGGTGTGCGCTGGTATCTGTCCGGCGGCGATCCCGAACGCGTGCTGCCCCATCTCTTCGATCGGATGACCCAGCGCCTGGTAACCGACGGCGCTTTCGAGTCGGTGTTTGCGAGCCTCGAGCCCCGGCCACTTGCGCGGGTGCGGCTGGCAAGCGACGGCCGCGAGGCGCTGGTCCGTGCGAACTCGTCGCTGGGGCTCGCGCTCTCCGAGGATGAGATCGACTATCTGGCCGAGGCCTACCTGGAGCTCGGTCGGGACCCGACGGACGTGGAGCTGATGATGTTCGCGCAGGCGAACTCCGAGCACTGTCGTCACAAGATCTTCAACGCCAGATGGGAAGTGGACGGCCAGCCGGCCCCGCGGTCGCTGTTCGAGATGATCAGAAACACCCACGCGCGCATCAACGGCGAGGGGATCCTTTCCGCCTACTCCGACAACGCTGCCGTCATCGAAGGGCCGGTGGACGCCCGTTTTCTCCTCGATCCGCTCACGCACTGCTACGGCTACGTGGAAGAGCCCGTGCACGTGCTGATGAAGGTGGAGACCCACAACCATCCCACCGCGATTGCGCCCTATCCGGGAGCTGCCACCGGCTCCGGCGGCGAAATCCGTGACGAGGGCGCGGTGGGGCGCGGGTCCAAGCCCAAGGCGGGGCTCACCGGGTTCACAACCTCACATCTGAACATTCCCGGCTTGCCAGAGCCCTGGGAGCTCGACACCGGCAAACCGGAGCGGATCGTGAGCGCCCTCGACATCATGCTGGAAGGTCCTATCGGCGCTGCGGGGTTCAACAACGAGTACGGACGGCCGGCTCTGAACGGCTACTTCCGCACCTTCGAGGCGGCCACGGAAACGCCGGGAAGGGTCTGGGGTTATCACAAGCCGGTGATGATCGCGGGCGGGGTGGGCAATGTCCGCAGCGAGCACGTCCAGCAGGCGGCGTTCGCGACCGGCACCCGGCTGGTGGTCCTGGGCGGGCCGGCGATGCTCATCGGTCTGGGTGGCGGGGCCGCCTCCAGCATGGCGAGCGGCGAGAGCTCCTCCGATCTGGATTTCGCCTCCGTGCAGCGGGACAACGCCGAGATGGAACGGCGCTGTCAGGAGGTGATCGATGCCTGCACCGCACTCGGTGGTGACAACCCCATTCTCCTGATCCACGACGTGGGCGCGGGTGGTCTGTCGAACGCGCTGCCGGAGCTCGTCAAGGACGCGGGCATGGGCGGCCGAATCGATCTGCGCGCCGTCCCGAACGCCGATCCGGGAATGACCCCGCTCGAGATCTGGTGCAACGAGGCGCAGGAGCGCTACGTGCTCGGCATCGACGCTTTGCGGCTCGAGGTGTTCGAAGCGATCTGCCGGCGGGAGCGGTGCCCGTTTGCGGTGGTCGGCGAGGCGCGGCCCGAGAAGCACCTCGAGGTAGCCGATCCCCACTTCGACGACCTGCCCGTGGATCTGCCGATGTCGGTACTGTTCGGCAAGCCGCCGAAGATGACCCGCAGCTTCCGGCATGAGGCGCGGAAGGTGCGGCCACTGGCGCTGGGTAGCGTATCGGTGGCGGAGGCGGTAGACCGGGTGCTGGGCTTTCCGGCGGTGGCGAGCAAGCAGTTTCTGATCACCATCGGTGACCGGAGCATCACGGGCATGGTGGCCCGGGAGCAGATGGTCGGCCCCTGGCAGGTGCCGGTAGCCGATCTGGCGGTGACCTGCGCCGGCTATCGCGGCCACCACGGCGAGGCATTCGCCATGGGCGAGCGGTCGCCGCTGGCGACGCTGAATCCCGCCGCCTCGGCGCGCATGGCGGTCGGCGAGGCGCTGACCAATATCGCGGCAGCCAGCGTACCCGCGCTCGGCCGGGTGGTGCTGTCTGCCAACTGGATGGCGGCGGTGGGGGAGAACGCTCAGGAGCAGGCGCTGTTCGAGGCGGTGCAGGCGGTCGGCATGGAGCTGTGCCCGGCGCTCGGCATCGCCGTGCCGGTGGGCAAGGACAGCCTGTCCATGCGCACGCGCTGGGAGGATCGGGAGGTCACCTCACCGCTGACGCTGATCGTGTCCGCGTTCGCACCGGTGGATGACGTGCGGCGGACGTTGACGCCCGAGCTCAGGCGGGACCCGGAGTCCGTGCTGCTGCTCGTCGATCTGGGCGCCGGGCGCAACCGGCTCGGTGCCAGCTGCCTCGCCCAGTGCTTCGGCGCCGGAGGTGGCGAGGTGCCGGATGTGGACGACCCGGCGCGGCTCGTCCGGTTCTTCGAAGCGATTCAGGCGCTGAATCGGGCCGGCAGGCTGCTCGCCTATCACGACCGATCCGATGGCGGTCTCATGGTTACCCTGCTGGAGATGGCGTTCGCCGGCCGGGTGGGTCTGGACGTGACGCTGACCGCTGCAGAGCCGCTGGCAGACCTCTTCTCGGAGGAGCTGGGCGCGGTGCTGCAGGTGCGAAAGGCGGATCTGGACGATGTCGTTGCGTTGCTGGGCGACCTGCCGCATCGGCTGGTCGGCACGCTCCGCCCGGACGAGCGCATCGAGGTGCGCGGTGCCGGAGGGCCGGTGTTCTCGTCGACCCGGGCGGCGCTGCAGTCGCGCTGGTCGGAAGTGAGTTACCGGATGCAGCGGCTGCGCGACAATCCGTCCTGTGCGGAGCAGGAATTCGCGCGGATCGGCGAAGCGGATCCTGGACTCTCGAGCGCGCTCACCTTCGACCCGGCGGAGACCTTTGCCATCGGCTCGGATCGACCGGCGGTGGCCGTGCTCAGGGAGCAGGGCGTGAACGGCCAGATCGAGATGGCGGCGGCCTTCGAGCGGGCCGGGTTTGCGCCGGTGGACGTGCACATGAGCGACCTGATCGAAGGTCGTGTCGATCTCATGGACTTCCCGGTGCTCGCGGCCTGCGGGGGATTCTCCTATGGCGACGTGCTCGGCGGCGGCGGCGGCTGGGCGAAGAGCATCCTGTTTCACGAGGCGGTGCGGGAGGCGTTTGCCGGCTACTTCGCGGCGGACCGGCTCGTCCTCGGGGTGTGCAACGGCTGCCAGATGCTGGCACACCTTTCGAGCCTGATCCCGGGCGCCGACCACTGGCCGCGGTTCGTGCGCAACGCCTCGGAGCAGTTCGAAGGCCGGACGGTGCTGATCCGGGTGAACGCGGTGGGCTCGCCCTGGCTCTCCGGTATGGAAGGGAGCGTGCTGCCGGTGGCGGTCGCCCACGGTGAGGGTCGGGCCGAGTTCGCCAGCGCCTCTGCCGGGGATCGCTTCCGGGCGGAGGGGCAGACCGCGTTGCAGTACGTGGACAATCATCATCGGGTCACGGAAACCTATCCGGCCAACCCGAACGGCGCCGGGCAGGGTCTTGCTGGCGTGGTCGCGGCCCACGGGCGCGTGCTCGCCATGATGCCGCATCCGGAGCGGGTGTTTCGAAGCTGGACCAACGCCTGGCGTGATCCGTCCTGGGGCGACACGGAGGACGGTCCGTGGCTGCGCCTGTTCAGAAACGCGCGACGGACGCTGGCGGGCTGATCGCCAGGGACCTCTGATCAACTACTGGCAGCTCAGAGGTTCCCCGGAATCAGCGGAATCGAGTCGGGTCCCGCTCGATGACGATGTCCCGGCTGCGGACGGGAAACACGCCGCTGGCGCGATCCGTGAAGTAGTGTTCGAGGGTTTCCCGCACGACCGGGAAGGCGAGGCGGTCCCAGGGAACGTCCGCCTCCTCGAAGAGCGCCACCTCGGTGCTCTCGAATCCGGGTGCGAACTCCGGCGATGCCAGCTCCGCCCGGTAGAAGAGATAGATCTGTGAGATGTGCGGCAGGCTGAAGACGGTGTAGAGATCCGGATTGGTCACCACCGCATTGGCCTCCTCGAAGGTCTCGCGGATGGCGCCGGCAACCACCGTTTCGTGATTCTCCAGGAATCCGGCCGGTAGCGTCCAGAAGCCCGAGCGCGGATCGATAGCGCGCTGACAGAGCAGCACACGGCCTTCCCACACCGGCAGGCAGCCCGCGACGATCCGCGGATTGACGTAGTGTACGGTGTCGCAGTGGTCGCAGACGAAGCGCTCGCGATTGTCGCCCGTCGGTACCTTGCGGGTGACGGCCGCTCCGCAGTTGCTGCAGTACTTCAAGGGAGGCTCCTGGCGGATCAATCAACCGGAAGTATTCTACCGCGCCACCGTCCCCCAGAAACGGCTACTTTCTGGGAAACGGCACCACATTGCCGACCGGATCCGGAATGCCGGCCGCGTCGTCGAGCGGGGTGACGAAGGATGCGTGCAGGTCCGCCAGTGACCGGCACATCATTTCCGATATGCGGATGGTGGCGGCCAGTGGGGTGGACGCGCGACGCCGCTCCAGATCCACACGGAACTGGAGTCCGAGCAGACGACGTCGGGAATCTTCGCTTCGAGCGGTGGCGATCACGGCGTTCGTGAGCGAACGACGCAACGTCTCGAGTCCTTCCGGATCGTTGCGAGCCATGTCCACCAGCACTTCAAACGCTGGTAGCCGGGTGGTCATGTGAACCTTTTCTGGAACCCTTTACTCGCTGTAACGGATCGTGTGGTTTTCGTCCGTCCCCATTCGTTACTATGCCCGCATCGGCTGTCGTGGGACCCTCACGACATGTAATGACTATGTGAGTGTCGAGAAAAACCGACAGTAAGAAGCGGCAACAGTCAGCAACAGTCAGCAACAGTCAGCAACAGGGAGGATCGAGGGGAGTGCTGTATCAGCTCGAAGACAGACGGGTGCTCGCGGAAGACGAGGAATACTGGGTGGCGGACAGCGCCATGGTGATGGGTTCGGTGCTGCTCAGAAAAGGCGCCAGCGTCTGGTTCAATGCCGTTCTCCGGGGTGACACGGAGCTGATCACCGTCGGCGAGAACTCCAACGTCCAGGATGGCGCTGTGCTGCATACGGATCCCGGTTGCCCGCTTGTCATCGGCAGCAATGTCACCATCGGGCACAAGGTCATGCTGCACGGCTGCGTGATCGGTGACAATTCCCTGGTCGGCATCAACGCCGTGGTGCTCAACCGGGTCCGGATCGGCAGGAACTGCATCATCGGAGCCAACGCGCTGATCACCGAAGGCAAGGAGATCCCCGACAACTCCATGGTGATGGGATCTCCCGGCAAGGTGGTTCGCCAGCTCACGGAGCAGGAGATTGCCGGGCTCGTGATGAGCGCCGCCCACTACCGGGAGAACGCGGCCCGATTCCGGCGCGGACTTTCCGTGCAGGAGCGGGCGGACCTGACGCCGTGAGCGGCGTTTCCCTCGGCACGCCGGGCAGCCCGAACGCGACGCGGGTGATGCTGCTCGGCTCGGGAGAGCTCGGCAAGGAAGTGGTGATCGAGCTGCAGCGGCTCGGGGTGGAGGTGGTCGCCGTGGATCGCTACCCGAACGCGCCGGCGATGCAGGTTGCCCACCGGCATCATGTCGTCAACATGCTGGATCCCGAGGCGCTGGCCGCCGTGATCGCCGAGGAGCAGCCGGACCTGGTGGTTCCGGAGATCGAGGCGATCGCGACGGCCAAGCTCGTCGAGCTGGAGGCTGCTGGTCTGAAGGTGATCCCCACGGCGCGCGCCGCCAGGCTGACGATGAACCGGGAAGGGATCCGCAGGCTGGCAGCGGAAGTGCTCGGGGTCGCCACCTCGCCCTACCGCTTTGCTGCGACCGTCGAGGCGTACGAAGCCGCTCTTCGCGACATCGGCCTGCCCTGCGTGGTGAAGCCGGTCATGAGCTCCTCCGGTAAAGGCCAGTCCACGGTCCGCACCTGGGGTGAGGCCCGTGCGGCCTGGGACTACGCGCAGGCCGGTGCCCGTGGCGGCGCGGATGCGGTCATCGTCGAAGGCTTCGTGGACTTCGACTACGAGATCACGCTGCTCACCGTGCGGCACCGTGACGGTACCGCCTACTGCGAACCCATCGGTCACCGGCAGGAACGCGGTGACTACCGGGAGTCCTGGCAGCCGCAGGCCATGAGCGCCGCCGCGCTGGCCGAAGCCCGATCCATCGCCGGTCGGGTCACCGAGGCGCTCGGCGGCTGGGGGCTGTTCGGTGTGGAGTTCTTCGTCAAGGGCGATACCGTTTACTTCAGCGAGGTAAGCCCCCGACCTCACGACACCGGCATGGTCACGCTCATCAGCCAGGACCTCTCGGAATTCGCCCTGCACGCGCGGGCGATCCTCGGGCTGCCGGTGCCGAACATCAGGCAGCGCGGACCCGCCGCGTCGGCCGTGCTGCTCGTGGAGGGAGAGTCGGCGGCGGTCCGTTACGGCAGCCTGGACGCGGCGCTCGCCACCCCCGACACGCAGCTGCGGCTGTTCGGCAAGCCGGAGGTGCGCGGGGAACGTCGGATGGGCGTGGCGCTGGCGCTCGGCTCGAGCATCGACGAGGCGGTGCGGCGGGCAAAGGCCGTGGCCGAAGCGGTGGACGTGACCTTCGACGACTGAGCCGGTCAACCTGTCCGGACGCACGGTTCCGGGCCGACGGGGTTGGCAATCACCGCGGGGATGACTATAGTGCGCGCTGTGAACATTTCGACGTCACGATCCGCCCCCGGGCTCAGCGCCCCCGCACGACTGCTACTGCTGCCGGTCTAGCCGGCGTATATTTGTTTTCACAGGGCCGCACGCCCACCCAGACACCACCCGACAGAGCCAGACAGGCCGGAAGTCCGCCTGCCGACTGCTGTCGTTGATCAGCAGACGACGTGAGCCGCCTCGAGCGCGGAGAGAATCATGAGTGAGCAAGTTATCGCAGGACGCGCCGCCAGGCGGATGCCGTTCCACAAATACCGGCACTTCGAGCCGGTGGCGCTGCCGGACCGGCAGTGGCCGTCGAAGATCATCACCCAGGCACCCCGCTGGTGCAGCGTGGACCTCAGAGACGGCAACCAGGCGCTGATCGACCCGATGAACGTGGACGAGAAGCTGCGCATGTGGGACCTGCTGCTCGAGGTCGGCTTCGCGGAGATCGAGGTGGGGTTCCCGGCGGCATCACAGCCGGACTTCGATTTCATCCGCCGGATCATCGACGAAGGGCGCATTCCCGACGGGGTCAGCATCCAGATTCTCTGCCAGGCGCGGGAGGAGCTGATCGAGCGCAGCGTCGAGGCCCTGCGCGGCGCACCGTCGGTGATCTTTCATCTCTACAACTCCACCTCCGAGCTGCAGCGGCGGGTGGTCTTCGGCATGGACCGCCAGGGGATCATCGATCTCGCGGTGCGGGGCACCCGGCTGGTCAAGGCGGGGCTCGAGGGATTCGACTCGAAGGTGACCTTCGAGTACTCACCGGAAAGCTTCACGGGCACCGAGCTCGACTTCGCGGTGGAGATCTCGGCGGCGGTGGCCGACACCTGGGGTGCGACGAAGGAAGCGCCCATGATCGTCAACCTTCCCTCCACGGTGGAGATGTCCACGCCCAACGTCTATGCGGATCAGATCGAGTGGTTCTGCAGGAACTTCCCCGGCAGGGACCGCATCGTCGTCAGCCTGCACACCCACAATGACCGGGGCACCGGTGTGGCTGCCACGGAGCTCGGCCTCATGGCAGGTGCCGAGCGGGTGGAGGGCACGCTGTTCGGTAATGGTGAGCGCACGGGAAACTGTGACATCGTCACCATGGCGATGAACCTCTTCAGCCAGGGCGTGGATCCAGAGCTCGACTTCACCGAGATGCCGCGGATCCGGCGCACGGTGGAGGAGATCAACAAGCTGCCCGTGCACGAGCGGCACCCCTATGCGGGGGACCTGGTGTTCACCGCCTTCTCGGGATCGCACCAGGACGCCATCAAGAAGGGTATGGCCCGGGTGGATCGGAGCCACTGGGAGGTGCCGTATCTGCCTATCGACCCGGAGGACGTGGGGTCCTCCTACAAGGAGGCCGTCAGGGTCAACAGCCAGTCGGGCAAGGGTGGGGTCGGTTTCATCCTCGAGGAGCACCACGGTATCTCGCTGCCGCGCGACATGCTGGTGGAGTTCTCGTCTGCCGTGCAGAAGCTCACGGAGACGTTGGATCGTGAGGTCAAATCCGACGAGATTCTGGAGTCCTTCCTCACGGAGTACGTCGTGGAAAGCGGCCCTTACCGACTGGTGGACTACGACCTCCTGACCGGACGCGCGGACGATCAGCGGATTGTGGCGCGCGTGGTGGTCTCCGAACAGCAGGTGACCATCGACGGGGAAGGTTCGGGCCCCATCGAGGCGTTCGTGAATGGTCTCGTGGCAACGCTCAACGAGCCGCTGAACATCGTCGACTATCACGAGCACGCGCTGGACACCGGTAAGGACGCTCAGGCGATCTGCCTGGTGGCCATCGACAACGGCGACGGCGGACGCTGCTTCGGGGCGGGCCTCAGCCGCAACACCATCACCGCCTCGCTCATGGCCATCATCTCGGCCATGAACCGACGCTGGCGCGTTGCCTGACTTTGTCAGGCAACGCGTTGGGAGTTTCCGGCTGCGCCGGAAACTCCTGCGCATTTCAACGTCCCGCGCCGTTCCAACTCTGAACACCGACGCGTTGCCTGACTACGTCAGGAAACGCGCGTAATTCGGAGACTCCTGATCACGTTGTCCTTGATCTGCATGGTCTCGATCCGGTAGTCGTCCAGCTTCACGCAGACGTTGTTCTCGGGAATGGCTTCCAGGTGCTCCAGCACCAGGCCGTTGAGCGTCTTCGGACCGTTGGTGGGGAGTTCCCAGCCCAGCGCCCGGTTGATGTCCCGCAGCACCGCCAGACCGTCGACCAGGTAGGCGCCGTCCTCGAGTGCCACGAACTCCGGCATGCTGGCGGCATAATCGGTCGTGAACTCGCCGACGATCTCTTCCAGGATGTCCTCCATGGTGACGATGCCATCCACGTCGCCGTACTCGTCCACGACCAGGGCGATGCGTTTCCGCTCCTTCTGGAAGTTGATCAGCTGCGTGTGCAGCGGCGTTCCTTCCGGCACGTAGTAGGGTTCTTCCGTCAGCTGCAGGAGATCGGCGCGGGTCAGCGGCTCGGCGGAGGTGGACTTGGGCACGAACCGGCCAAGCTTGCGGAGGTGCAGGATGCCGACGATGTTGTTCATGGTCTCCTTGTACACCGGGAGCCGGGTGTGCTGGCTGTTGGCCAGCTGGCTGACGATGTCGCCGATGTCGTCGTCGATGTCCACACCGATGATCTCGCTTCTCGGCACCATGATGTCGTTGACCGTGACGTTCTCCAGGTCCAGCACGCCGAGCAGCATGTTCTGACCCTGGTCGTGCAGGCGAACGCCCTCGTTGACGACTGTCCGCAGCTCTTCGGCCGACAGATCGTGCTGCTGGTCCTCGATCCGTGACGTGAACGGTCTGACGATGGCGTTGGAGATGCTGTTGATGAACCAGACCACGGGAGAGAGGATCCGGAGCAGCGGCTCCAGCACGAATGCGGCCTTGAAGGCGATGGGTTCCGGCGCGTGAGCGGCGATGGTCTTCGGGGCCACTTCGGCGAATATCAGGAAATAGATGGTCAGCACGACGGGAGCCAGCACAACCCCCGCATCGCCGAAAAAGTGAATGCCGATCACCGTGGCGAGGCTGGCAGCCATGAAGTTGACCAGGTTGTTTCCCAGCAGGATCACACCGAGAAGGCGGTCGGGGCGACGCAGCAGCCGGTTGGCCACGCGTGCGCCGGCGTGTTTCTGTTTCACCAGGTGCCGCAGACGGTAGCGGTTGAGACCGATCATTGCGGTCTCCGAGCTCGAAAAGAATGCGGAGAGCAGCGTCAGCAGCAGGATCAGACCCAACAGCATGTAGTCGGGCAAGTCGGACATCAGCCTTCCAGTAGCACTTCAATGACGAACTTGCTGCCGAAGTAGCCGAGCACCAGCAGGGTGAAGGCGATGAGCGTCCAGCGTACGGCTGTCGTGCCCCGCCAGCCGAGCAGGTGATGCCCGGCCAGGAGCACGGCGTAGAGGATCCAGCTGGCCAGCGAGAGCACGGTATGGTGGACCACCCGCTGTTCGAACATGTCGTCCAGGAAAATGAAGCCGCTGCCGATGGCCAGCGTCAGCACCACGATACCCGCCCAGAGAAGGTCGAAAAGCAGGGTCTCCATGGTCTGCAGCGGCGGCAGGAGACGCAGCAGCCGGGTGCGCTTTTGCTTCAGTCGATATTCGACAACGGCCAGCAGCACGGACTGACAGGCAGCCATGAACAGAATGCTGTAGGCGACGATGGAGATGAAGATGTGCCAGATCAGCGGATCCGAGAGGCTGGCGACGTGTAAGGCGGATTCCGGCGGTGCGGTGAGGAGGCTGATGACACCGAGGATGGCGGCCGGCAGCACCAGAATCAGCAGGTTCGAAAGCGGCAGGCGCAGGTTGGCGAGCAGCAGGAAGACCAGCATGATCCAGCTCACCAGGCTCAGCGACGTCTGCAAGCCGAGATAGAGCCTGCCGCCGGAGTAGACGATCAGATAGTTGGCGATGCCGTGCAGAGTCGCACCGATAACGGCAGCTGCGAGCAGCAGGCCGCTCGGTTCGAGGGTGTTGTTCCGGTAGGTCCGCACCTGCAGCAGGGTGCCCGCGGAGTATGAGGCGACGGCAATCAGACCGATGACCGCGGCAAGCGTCGATACCATCGGCCGAGTTTGTCACAACCCACAGATGCGGCCAAGGCTCGACACGCTATAATCCCGCGCTTTCCGAAAGTGGCCGTGCGAGCACCGGCCAGCAGGGGTGTAACGTGTTTGAAAGTCTGTCCGAACGTCTGAGTGAAACGCTGCGGGGACTGTCCGGCAAGGCCCGGCTGACCGATGAAAACATCAGCGACGCGCTCCGGGACGTGCGCATGGCGCTGATCGAGGCGGACGTGGCGCTGGACGTGGTCAAGACGTTCACCGACCGGGTGCGGGAGAGCGCGGTGGGGCAGAGCGTGTCCAGCGCGCTCAATCCGGGTGAGGCGTTCATCAAGATCGTCCACGCCGAACTCGTGCGGGTGATGGGCGAGTCCAACGATGTCCTCAACCTCGCGACCAAGCCCCCCGCCATCGTGCTGATGGCGGGCCTGCAGGGTGCGGGCAAGACCACCACCGTCGCCAAGCTGGCCCGGCTCCTGAAGGAACGGGAGCGCAAGAAGGTCGCGGTGGTCAGCGCCGACGTCTACCGGCCGGCTGCCATCCAACAGCTCAAGACGCTGGCGGCGGAGGTCGGCGCCTATTTCGTGGCGTCCTCCGCGGAGGAGACACCGCTTGCCATCGTGGAGCGCGCGGTGCAGGAAGCCAGAACCCAGTTCGCCGATGTGCTGCTGGTGGATACGGCAGGCCGGCTGGCCATCGACGAAGAGATGATGGCAGAGATCAAGAGCCTCTCGGAAGCGCTCAATCCCATCGAGACCCTGTTCGTCGTGGATGCCATGACCGGCCAGGACGCCGCGCAGACCGCGAAGGCCTTCAACGATGCGCTGAACCTGACCGGGGTGATTCTCGCCAAGGCGGACGGTGATGCCCGCGGCGGCGCCGCGCTCTCCGTGCGCACGATCACCGGCAAGCCCATCAAGTTCATCGGCATGGGGGAGAGCACCGACGCGCTGGAGCCGTTTCATCCGGACCGGCTGGCCTCCCGGATCCTGGGCATGGGAGACGTGCTCACCCTCATCGAGGAAGCGGAGCGCAAGGTCGACCGCAAGAAGGCCGAGCGTCTCGCCAAGAAGCTTTCGCGGGGCAGCAAGTTCGACCTGGAGGATTTCCGGGACCAGCTCGCCCAGATGTCCAACATGGGTGGCATCGGCAGCATGCTGGACAAGCTGCCCGGGATGAGCCAGCTGCCGCAGAACGTGCAGGCCCAGGTGAACGACAACCTGTTCAATCAGATGGCGGTGATCATCGATTCCATGACGCCGCACGAGCGGCGTTTCCCGGACGTGATCAACGGCTCCCGCAAGCGCCGGATCGCCGTGGGCAGCGGCACCCAGATCACGGACGTGAACCGGCTGCTCAAGCAGCACAAGCAGATGCAGAAGATGATGAAAAAGGTCACCAAGAAGGGCGGGATGCAGAAGATGATGCGCGGCCTTCAGGGTATGAAGCGGCCCCCGGGCTACCCGCGGTGAGGCGCCATTGTGCCCACTCGGAGACTTGCATGGCGTCCGGGAATCATTACAATACCGCGCCTTTCGTATTCAGTTAAAAACACCGAGAAACCAGATGGTTACGATTCGCCTGGCACGCCACGGCTCGAAGAAAAACCCCTTCTACCACATCACCGTGGCGGAGCGTGCTGCGCGTCGGGACGGTCGGTTCGTGGAACGGCTGGGTTTTTACAACCCGGTAGCCAAGGGCCTGTCGGAAAAGCTGCGCGTCGATCTGGATCGGGTCGACTACTGGCTCGGCGTCGGCGCGATGCCTTCCGATGTGGTCAAGAGCCTGATCGCTCAGGCCCGCAAGCACGCCGCGGCACCTGCCGCCGAACAGGCCAGCGCCTGATCGTCTGAACGCCCGGGTGGCCCCGGGCGCCGGCTTCGACCGGACCGTGCAGCCGATGGCGGCTGTCCGGCAGAACCCGTTTCCCGAGGTACTGCGCCCATGTCAGATTCCGCGCCGACCACCCCGACCGGATCGTGCGGGACGGTGGTCGTCGTCGGGCGGGTACTGGCGCCATACGGGGTCAGAGGCTGGGTGCATGTAGCCGCCTTCACCCAACCGGTGGAAAACCTCGCCGAGTACCGGCCCTGGCTGCTTGCCCGGGAAGACGGGACGGATTGGCGGCCAGTCACCGTGCGGGAACTGCGTGCCCACGGCCAGGGGTTGGTGGTGTCGCTGGCCGGCGTGGAAGACAGAACCGCGGCGGAACGGCTCCGCGGGCTGCTGATCGGCGTGCCGGAGGCGGCCCTGCCCGAGCCGGCGGCGGATGAATACTACTGGCGCGATCTGATTGGTGCTCTGGTCACGGATCAGGAAGGTCGGGAACTCGGCCGGGTCCACAGCCTGATGGAAACCGGCGCCCACGACGTGTTGGTTGTCCGGCGCACGGATGGGACGGAGGTGCTGATTCCGTTTCATGACCGCTACGTTCTCGAGGTGGCCGACGGCGCCATCCGGGTGGACTGGCCGGAAGAGGCGCTCTGAGGCATGTGGTTCGGTGTGGTCACGATCATGGGCGACCTGATCCGGGCCGGCACGCAGACCGGGGTCTTCAGCCGGGCCCTGACCCAGGGCGTGGTGGCGGTGGACGTGTTCGATCCGAGACGACACACCCGGGATCGGCACCAGACGGTGGACGATCGGCCCTATGGCGGCGGGCCCGGCATGGTGATGATGGTGGAACCGCTGCTGGCCGCCATCGCCGAGGCACAGGGTGTCGCCCGGGAGCGTCTGGATCGGGATGTGCCGGTGGTCTATCTGTCTCCCCAGGGGGAGCGGCTGGACCAGCAGATGGTTAAGGAATTTGCCGAAATGCCAGGGCTGGTGTTGCTCAGCGGCCGGTACGAAGGCATCGACGAGCGGCTGATCGACACCGCCGTCGACCGGCAGGTTTCCATCGGCGACTACGTGCTCACCGGTGGCGAGCTGCCGGCGCTGGTGCTGATGGATGCGGTGTCCCGGCATCTGCCCGGGACGCTGGGTAACTCGGCGTCTGCGGTGGAGGAATCCCATCTTGATGGATTGCTCGATTACCCGCACTATACGCGCCCGGAAATGGCGGGTGGCCTGCGGGTACCCGGGATCCTCACCAGCGGCGACCACGCGGCCATCGAGCGATGGCGGCTGAAAGAGGCGCTCAGGCGGATGTGGCTGTTGCGGCCCGATCTGCTCAGCGCCAGGGTGCTGACCAAGGTGGAGCGGACGTTGCTCCGCGAGCTCTTCGAGGAAGGGCTGGAAGCCAGTTGAAGTCCGGTTAAACACCGCGGCGGGAGCCGCGGACAGACAGTGTAGGAAACCTAGCCGTGAGCAAGAACAAGATCATCGAAGCGCTGGAAAACGAGCAGCGGAAAACCGACATCCCCGATTTCGCACCCGGTGATACGGTTGTCGTTCAGGTGAAGGTGCTGGAAGGCAACCGGGAACGGCTGCAGGCCTTCGAGGGCGTGGTGATCGGCAAGCGCAACCGGGGCCTCAACTCGGCGTTCACCGTGCGCAAGGTCTCCCACGGCGTCGGGGTCGAGCGGACCTTCCAGACCCACAGCCCGCTCATCGCCAGCATCGAGCTGAAGCGCCGCGGCGACGTCCGCAAGGCGAAGCTCTACTACCTGCGCGAGCGCTCCGGACGCGCTGCCAGAATCCGCGAAAAGGTCTGAACAACCTTCCCGGCAGCGCCCGCTGCCAGGATTCTCGTGAAGGTTTGAACCCCGCTGCCGACGGCGCCCGCCGTCGGCCTGCACCCATGAACCCCTCCAACGCGAGGCACCCGTATCTGGCGGCCGTATCGACTTGTGCCGGAGGCGCGCGTGGTTTCTCGGGGTTTGAGATCCGGGGTAGAGGGCTGGAAAAAGAGAAACCAGCTTACTAGGCCTTGGGACCAAGGAGGGAGAGAGAGTCGCCTAGCAAGCTGGTTCAAGTGTCTGATACGTGGCAGAGAGACGAAACCGCGTATCACACCGAAGGAACGGAAGGAGCCAGGGGGACAACTGGTGGGCCGCGAGGGCGCCTTTCCTTCCGAACCGGGTCGGCACGATATCTAATGCAGTCCGCGTGCCAACTTTTTTATTCCGAATATTTTACTTTTAAAACAAAGGCTTGCCACCTGTTTGCAGGTTGCCATACAAGAGTTTTACATTCGCCGCCCAAGGGCACAAAGTGTCCCGCAGGGCATGACGGCGCCGTTCGAGGTCAGGCGCCAGGGTGTCGACGTACGGAGCGAACCATGACGCAGACGCCGGAAGATCCGGCCATCGACGAGTACCTGGATGCGGTCTGGCTGGAGCGGGGCCTTGCCGCCAACAGCCTCGCTGCCTACCGGCGGGATCTCAGGCAGCTGGATGCGGCGCTCAAGGCCAGGGAACGACGCCTGCTCGGCGCCTCGGAAGCGGACCTCCGGCAGGTCGTCGCCGAACGCTTCGAGGCGGGTTACCGCCCCAGGTCTTCCGCCCGCTGGCTGTCCTGCGTCAAGGGCTTCTACCGGCACATGGCGCGGATCGGCCGTCTCGCCGAGGACCCGGCTGCGCATCTGGAAGCCCCGCGTCAGGGCCGGCACCTGCCCGGGACGCTGTCGGAGTCCGAAGTCCGGCGGCTCCTGGACGCTCCGCGGATCGACACCCCCACGGGTCTCAGGGACCGGGCGATGCTGGAGCTGCTGTATGCGTCGGGGCTGCGGATTTCGGAGCTGGTGAGCCTCAGAACCACGTCCATCAACCTCCAGCAGGGAGTCGTGCGGGTGGTGGGCAAGGGCAACAAGGAAAGGCTGGTGCCGATCGGTCAGGAGGCGCAGCGCTGGCTCCTCCGCTTCGCGGGGGAGGGCCGACCGGCGATCCTGGGCGAGCGGCGTGCGGACGTGATGTTCCCGAGCAGCCGGGCCAGGGCCATGACCCGGCAGACGTTCTGGCACGCCATCAAGCGCTATGCGGTGGTGGCGGGTATCAACCGCTCCGTGTCGCCTCACACGCTGCGACACGCATTCGCAACACACTTGCTCAATCACGGAGCGGACCTCCGCGCGGTCCAGATGATGCTGGGTCATGCAGACTTGTCCACGACCCAGATCTATACTCACGTCGCCCAGGCAAGGCTCAAGGCCCTGCACGGCGCGCACCACCCGCGCGGCTGACGGTTTCCCGGAAGTGAGGCACCGGTTCATGAACGAGTCAGGTGACCTGTGGTCGAATGGACCATTCCCGGCCCCGGGCTGCATCGAATTGATGATGAGTAAGACCATGAAGACCCCCCCTGCACGCCCCGCGGTCCGGAAAGCCGGCTGGTTGCTGGCATTCGCGCTGGCTCTGCCTTTCTCCACCGCCCTGGCGGCTGACGACGGCGCCTCCGCTGCTGCGGCCGGCCTGGTCACTCAGGCGGATGGCGCCACGCTGGTGGCGCGCCTGAAAGCGCTGCGCCCGGAGATCCCCATCGAGAGCGTCGCAGAGACCCCGCTGCCCGGCATCCTGCAGCTCAACCTGACCGGCGGCACCGTGTTCTACGGCACCGCGGACGGCCGCTACCTGTTCGCCGGCGACCTGTACGAGCTCGGCGACGACGACCTGGTGAATCTGGCCGAGCAGGGCCGGATCGGTAAGCGCCACGAGCTGATGGCGGCGGTGAGCCCGAAGGACATGGTCATCTTCCCGGCCACCGGCAAGACCAAGGCGGTCATCAACGTGTTCACGGACGTGGACTGCGGCTACTGCCGCAAGCTGCACCAGGAGGTGCCGCGGCTGAACGAGCTGGGGATCGAGGTGCGCTATCTCGCGTATCCGCGGGCGGGGATCGGATCCCGGTCCTACGAGAAGATCGTCTCCGCCTGGTGCGCAGAGGATCCGAACGATGCGATCACGGCGCTCAAGTCCGGGAAAGAGATTCCCGACGCCACCTGCCCGAATCCGGTGGCGGATCAGTATGTGCTCGGCCAGCACGTCGGTGTGTCCGGCACGCCGGCCATCGTGCTCGAGGACGGTCGCCTGCTGCCCGGCTACATGCCGGCGGACGATCTTGCCGCCACTATAGGCATCTAACTGCCTGGCCCCTAGAATTGCGCCTCCCCGTCTGCCAGGGAGGCGACCCTTGTCCGCTGCTTCCGTCAAAAAACCTCTGAGAATCGGCATCTGTGGCCTGGGCACGGTGGCGCAGGGCGTGCTGCACGTGCTCCGGGAGAACCGCGAGGCCATCCAGGCCCGTGCGGGTCGCGACATCCAGGTGGTGCGGGTGGCCAGCCGGACCCCGAAACCGGACGTCGACCTGCTCGGCGCCGCCTTTTCCACGGACCTGTCCTCGGTCGCCGAGGACGACAGCCTCGACGTGGTGATCGAGCTCATCGGCGGTGAGACGGTGGCGCTCGAGCTGGTGCGTGATCTGCTGAAAAAGGGACGTGCCGTGGTCACCGCCAACAAGGCCATTCTGGCGACCCACGGTGACGAGCTCATCGATCTGGTGCGGACGCACGGCGGCCTGCTCGCCTTCGAGGCGGCGGTGGCCGGCGGCATTCCCATCATCGACACCCTCACCCGGTCGCTGGCTGCCAACCGGATCCAGTGGCTCGCCGGGATCATCAACGGCACCTGCAACTACATCCTCACGGCCATGACGCGGCAGGGAAAGTCATTCGACGAGGCCCTCGCCGAAGCGCAGAAGCTCGGCTACGCGGAAGCCGACCCGACCTTCGACGTGGAAGGGGTCGATGCGGCACACAAGCTGACGGTGCTCGGCGCGCTGGCCTTCCAGATCGGCTATCGCTTCCGGGAGGTCTACACGGAAGGGATATCCGGGGTGTCGGTGGAGGACATTCAGTACGCCCGGGAGCTGGGTTACCAGGTCAAGCATCTGGGTATCGCCAGAATGATGCCGTCGGGAGTGCAGATGCGCGTGCATCCGGCGCTCGTTCCGGACGGCGAGCTCCTGGCCAGCGTCGAGGGCGTGATGAACGCGGTGCTCGTGAACGGCAACGCCGCCGGCGATACGCTGTATTACGGTGCCGGCGCCGGTGCGCTGCCCACCGCCTCCTCGGTGGTGGCGGACGTGATCGAGTTCGCCCGCGGTCAGCGGCCGTATCTGCCCGCGCTGGTGTCAGACAACGAGGTGCGGGTGCTGCCCATCGAGGAGGTGACCAGCGAGTTCTATCTGCGGATTCCTTCCCTCGACAAACCCGGGGTGTTCGCCCGGGTGGCCACCATCCTCTCCGAGCACGACATCAGCATCGAGGCGGCCATCCAGAAGGAGCAGGCCGTGCATACGGAGACCCAGGAGGCCTGGGTGCCCATCATCATCCTCACCGGGCCGGTGCTGGAGTCGGTGATGAACGATGCCATTGCCGAGGTGCAGGAGCTGCCCACCGTGGTCGGCGACATCTGCCGGATCCGGGTGGAACTTCTGGGCGATGGCTGACCGCGGGGCAGAGGACGTCCGCATCGTGCCCCGGGTGCTGCCCGGGGAACGCCTCGTCGATGCGCCGCCCGACCTGCCGCCGCTGCTCGAGCGGATTTTCCTCGCCCGGGGGCTCCGGCACGGTCGGGAGCTGGATCTGGCGCTGAGCGCGCTCACCCCGCCGGACGGGCTGCCGGATCTGGATCGGGCCGCGATGCGACTCGCCGATGCCGTTCGCGGCGGTGAGCACATTCTCGTCGTCGGTGACTTCGACGCGGACGGCGCCACGTCGGTGGCCCTCGCCGTATCGCTCCTCGGCGCCATGGGAGCGCAGCACGTGTCCTTCCTCGTGCCGAACCGTTTCGAGTTCGGCTACGGCCTGTCTCCGGAGATCGTCGCGCTCGCCCTCGCCAGGTCGCCGGACGTCATCGTCACCGTCGACAACGGTACGGCGAGCGTGGAAGGGGTGAGGCTCGCCGCGGAGCACGGCGTGGACGTGATCGTCACCGACCATCACCTCCCCGGCAGCGCGCTGCCGGAGGCGCTGGCGCTGGTGAATCCGAACCTGCCCGGCTGCGGATTCTCGAGCCGCGCCATGGCGGGCGTGGGCGTCATCTTCTACGTGCTGGGCGCGGTGCGCACCTGCCTTAAGGCGTCCGGATGGTTTCAGGACAGGCCGCTGCCCAATCTCGCGGACTGGCTCGATCTGGTGGCGGTGGGCACGGTGGCGGACGTCGTGCCCCTCGATCACAACAACCGGGTGATGGTGGCTCAGGGTCTCAAGCGTATCCGCGCCGGACGGGCCCGCCCGGGCATCCGGGCCATTGCCGAGGTGTCGGGGCGACGGCTCGAGCGGCTTTCCGCCGAAGACCTGGGGTTCGCCATCGGCCCGCGGCTGAATGCGGCCGGCCGTCTGGACGACATGACCCTCGGCATTCAGTGCCTGCTCGCCGATGATCTGACGCGGGCGCGCGAGCTCGCCACGGCGCTGGACGAGCTGAATCACGCCCGCCGTGCGCTCGAGCAGGAGATGGTTCAGGACGCGGAGCTGATCGTCGCCACGCACGCCCGGTCCGTGGAAGGACGCTTCGGGCTGACGGTTTACGATCCCGCCTGGCACCAGGGCATCGTCGGCATCGTCGCCGGAAGGCTGCGCGAGAAGTTCCACCGTCCGGTGATCGCCTTCGCGGAAGCGGGTGATGCCGCACCTGACGAGCTCAAGGGATCGGCCCGCTCGCTGCCCGGGCTGCACATCCGTGACGTGCTGGATACCATCGCCAGCCGTTATCCGTCGCTGGTGGTGCGTTTCGGCGGGCATGCCATGGCCGCCGGCCTGTCGGTGAAGCGCGTGCACTACCCGCGCTTCGAAAAGGTTTTTGATTCGGTGGTGGCCGAACACCTGCCGGAAGACGCACTCTCCCCCGTGCTGCACTCGGACGGGTCGCTCGCGCTCGACGAGATGTCGCTGGACATGGCCCGGCGGCTGGCGGGTGCCGGACCCTGGGGCCAGCAGTTTCCGATGCCGACCTTTCACGACCACTTCGAGGTGATCAGCCAGCGGGTGGTGGGCGAACGGCACCTGAAGCTCGTGCTGAAGAAGGGTGACAGGCTGTTCGACGCCATCGCTTTCCGTCAGCCGCCGCTGCCGGACGTGCATCGGCTGGAGGCGCTGTACCGGTTGGACGAGAACGAGTACCGGGACCGCTCGACGCTGCAGCTCGTGGTGGAGCATCTGCGTCCGTTGGCATAAACTGGCGCGCTTTCATCGGGATGCGTATAGGGGCCGTCCGCGCGAGCGACAGCGCCCGCGTGGCGGGCGGCCCGTTCTGACCATGGCTGAAATCACCACTATCCGGGAACGTGTCAAAGATCTCGTTGCGCGTGAAGTCACGCTCAGGGGGTATCTTTGACCTCGAGGGCAAGCAGCACCGCCTCGAGGAGATAAACCTCACGCTCGCCGAGCCGGACATCTGGGACGACCCGGAGCAGGCGCAGGCACTGAACAGGGAACGCGCTCAGCTCGAGACAGTCGTCGAGGCCCTGGCGCCGCTCGCCGGCGGTCTCGAGGAGCTTGCCGAGCTCGCCGAGCTGTCTGCCGAGGAGGACGACGCGGACACGCTGGCCGAGGTGTCCGCCGATCTGGACCGGCTCGAGAGCGAGCTCGAGAGTCTGGAGTTCCGGCGCATGTTCCGCGGCGAAATGGATGAGGCGAACGCCTACGTCGAGATCCAGGCGGGTTCCGGCGGTACGGAAGCGCAGGACTGGGCGGAGATGCTGCTGCGCATGTATCTGCGCTGGAGCGAGCAGCGGGGTTTCGATACGGAGATCATCGAGATCTCCGCAGGCGAGATTGCCGGTATCAAGAGCGCGACGGTATACGTTGCCGGTGATCATGCGTTCGGCTGGCTGAGGACGGAAACTGGCGTTCACCGCCTTGTCAGAAAGTCGCCGTTCGATTCGGGCAACCGGCGGCACACGTCGTTCGCGTCGATCTTCGTGTCTCCGGAGATCGAGGACGATATCGAGATAGACATCAATCCGGCGGACGTCCGCATCGACACTTACCGCGCGAGCGGTGCCGGTGGTCAGCACGTGAACCGGACGGACTCCGCGGTGCGGCTGACCCACCTGCCGACCAACACCGTGGTGCAGTGTCAGAGCGAGCGCTCGCAGCACCAGAACAAGGACAAGGCGTTCAAGCAGCTCCGGGCAAAGCTGTACGAGATGGAGATGCTGAAGCGCAAAGCCGAGATGCAGGAGATCGAGGACAACAAGGCGGACATCGGCTGGGGCAGCCAGATCCGCAGCTACGTGCTGGATCAGTCCCGGGTCAAGGATCTGCGCACCCTGGTGGAGCGGTCAGACCCCGGCAACGTGCTCGACGGCGACATCGACGATCTCATCGAGGCGAGCCTGAAGGCCGGCCTCTAACCGGAACTCTAACCGGAAGACTCATGACCGACGCAAACGACATCATCGCCAACCGCCGGGAGAAGGCGGCCCGCTGGCTCAGAGCCACGGGCAGCTATCCCAACCGCTTCCGCCGTGAGAGCGAAGCAGCAGACCTTCATGCCCTGGCGGAAGGCAAGGACAAGGCGGCGCTGGAGGCGGAGACGATCGACACCGCGGTGTGCGGCAGGGTCATGCTGCGCCGTGTGATGGGCAAGGCGAGCTTCATCACGCTGCAGGACACCTCGGGCCAGATCCAGTGCTACATCCGCCGCGACGACGTGGGTGAAGACGCCTACGAGGACTTCGAGAACCTGTGGGATCTCGGCGATATCGTCGGCATCCGGGGCACGCTGATGCGCACCAACAAGGGCGAGCTCACCGTGCAGGCCAGGGAGATCGAGCTCATCAACAAGACGCTCCGGCCTCTGCCGGAGAAGTACCACGGCCTGACGGATACGGAGACCAAGTACCGGCAGCGCTACCTCGATCTGATCATGAGCGAGGAGTCCCGGCGGACGTTCCGGGTGCGCTCGCAGATCATCGCCGCCATCCGTGAATTCTTCCTCGACCGGGACTTCATGGAGGTGGAAACGCCCATGATGCACGTGATCCCCGGTGGGGCGGCCGCGCGGCCGTTCATCACCCATCACAACACGCTGGACCTGGAGCTCTATCTGCGTGTGGCCCCGGAGTTGTTTCTCAAGCGGCTGGTGGTCGGCGGCTTCGAGCGGGTGTTCGAGATCAACCGCAACTTCCGCAACGAGGGGCTGTCCACGCGTCACAATCCCGAGTTCACCATGCTCGAGTTCTACTGGGCCTACCACGACGTGGAGGACCTGATCACGCTCACCCAGGATCTGTTCGCGCACCTGGCCGAGCGCGTGGCGGGCGGCCGGCCGGTGCCGTATCAGGGCCAGCTCATCGATTTCGGCGCGCCGGCGAAGCGGATGTCCATGCTGGAGGCGGTCGTTGCCCACACGGAGCTCACCGAGGCCGAGGCGCAGGACGCGGACAGCCTCCGGGCGCTGCTCACCCGCCACAACGTCGCCACGGAACCCGGCTGGGGATGGGGCAGGCTGCTCAGCGAGGCGTTCGAGGCCTGGGTGGAGGAGAAGCTGATCCAGCCCACGTTCGTTACGCACTACCCCACGGAGATCTCACCGCTATCGCGCAGAAACGATCAGGACGAGCGGGTGAGCGACCGGTTCGAGCTGTTCGTGGCCGGCCGTGAGGTGGCCAACGGATTCTCCGAGCTCAACGACCCCGCGGACCAGGCGGCGCGCTTCCGGGCGCAGGTCGAGGCTCGGGAGCAGGGCGACGACGAGGCCATGGCCTATGACGAGGACTACATCCGCGCGCTCGAGTTCGGCCTGCCGCCGACGGCGGGTGAGGGTGTGGGCATCGACCGGCTGGTCATGTTCTTCACCGACTCCCCATCGATCCGCGACGTGCTGCTGTTTCCGCTGATGCGACCCCAGGTGGTGGCTCACCCAGGAACCGGCCAAGTTAACCTAGAAGGTGCGGACGTGAATACGGAAATCGGGCGCGGCCCCAAGAGAGATGGCTGAAGATCGACTGAAGCTCGAGCCCACCTGGAAGGCGGTGCTCAGAGACGAATTCGATCAGCCCTACATGCAGTCCCTGCGCGCATTCCTGGCCGGCGAGAAGCGCGCGGGCAGGCAGATCTACCCGCCGGGCGCCGAGATGTTCGCGGCCCTCGACGCCACGCCGCTGGACCGGGTGAAGGTGGTCATCATCGGTCAGGATCCCTACCACGGGCCGGGGCAGGCGCACGGCCTGTGCTTCTCCGTGCGCAACGGTGTGGCCCTGCCGCCGTCGCTGGTCAACATCTTCCGAGAGATCGAAGCGGAGTTTCCCGAGGCGGACCGGCGTTTCGACGACCGGCGCGGCTGCCTCGACCCCTGGGCCCGTCAGGGCGTGCTGCTGCTGAACGCGGTGCTCTCGGTGGAACGCGGGCGGGCCGGATCTCATCAGGGGCGGGGCTGGGAAACGTTCACCGATGCGGTGGTGGGGGTGCTGAACGAGCAGCGCGAGCATCTGGTGTTCCTGCTCTGGGGGAGCTACGCGCAGAAGAAAGGGGCTCGCGTCGACCGGCGCCGCCACTGTGTGCTGAGCGCGCCGCATCCCTCGCCCCTTTCCGCTCACCGGGGTTTTTTCGGTTGCAATCACTTCCGGGGTGCCAACGATTATCTGGTGAAGCAGGGCAGCACGCCCATCGACTGGTTCGATGTGGCTTGAGGGTTCGGCGGCGCAGGAGCGTACGCCGTGGACGAAGTGAAGTACGGACGAGGGAAAATGACATGGTGACGTCTTCTTCGGAGAAGCTGAAGGTCAGGCTGGAAGGGCATACGGTGGTGGTCACCATCGACAACCCGCCGGCCAATACCTGGGATGGTGAAAATCTGGGCGCGCTGGAAGCGCTCGTTCTCGACTGCAACGCAGACCGGGAAGTCTATGCGCTCATCATCACCGGGCAGGGCGAAAAGTTCTTCTCGGCCGGTGCGGACCTGAAGCTGTTCGCTGCGGGAGACAAAACCGTCGCCGCCGAGATGTCGTCGGCATTCGGCCGGGCTTTCGAGGCGCTCGCGGCGTTTCGGGGTGTGAGCATTGCAGCGATCAACGGCTTCGCCATGGGGGGCGGCCTGGAATGTGCGCTGGCTTGTGACATCCGCATCGCCGAGCAGCAGAGCCAGCTTGCGCTGCCCGAGGCCACGGTCGGGCTGCTGCCCTGCGGTGGCGGCACCCAGAATCTTGCCTGGCTGGTGGGCGAGGGGTGGGCCAAGCGGATGATCCTCTGCGGTGAGCGGATCGATGCAGCCACCGCCGAGAAGATCGGCCTGGTGGAGGAGGTGGTGGATCGCGGCCAGTCGCTGGGCCGGGCGCTGTCGCTGGCGGCGGCGGTGGGCAGGCAGAGTCCTCCCGCGGTGGCGAGCTGCAAGCGGCTCATCCAGCAGGCGCGCACGGGTAACATCGACGAGGCGTACGCGGTGGAGCGGGCGGCATTCGTCGATCTCTTCGACACCCGCGATCAGTCGGAAGGGGTGAACGCTTTTCTGGAGAAGCGCCCGCCGGAATGGGTCAACGGCTGATAGGGGACCGGGGAGGGAACGATGAGCAGTGACACGGTGAAGGTGTTCGAGCACGACGCGGGGGGTGGTTTCGTCGTGGCGGAGGCAAGGCTCGACTCGGAGTCGACCCTCAATGCTCTCAGCCTCGAGATGATCGACCTCCTGATGCCGGCCGTCACGGCGTGGGAGCAGGATCCCCGGGTGGCGGCCGTGGTTCTCACAGGCTCCGGGAGCCGTGCCTTCTCGGCGGGGGGTGACATCCAGGCACTGTACCGCGCCATGGTGGCCAACCATCAGGCCGGCGAGCGTGTGGATGACTATCCGTACGAGTTCTTCGAGCGCGAGTACCGGCTCGACTACCGGCTCCACACCTACGCCAAGCCGCTCGTCGCGCTGGGGCACGGGGTCATCATGGGCGGCGGGCTCGGGATCTTTTCCGCGGCGGACTTCCGGATCGTGACGGAGAACGTCCGGCTCGCCATGCCCGAGGTTACCATCGGCCTGTTCCCGGATGCGGGTGGTACCTGGCTGCTCAGGCAGCTGCCCGAGCACCAGGCACTCTTCATCGGCATGACCGGCGTGAACCTCAACGGTGGTGACGCCATGGCGGCCGGTCTGGGCACCCACGCGGTGGCGCGAACGGCACTCGACTCGATGACCGACGGCCTGACGGCGCTGACCTTCTCGGGCGATGCGGCGGCAGACCGCGATCTCATCGGCGGCTGGCTCGACGGCCTGTCCCCACCGCCGCTGCCCGCCGCCGAGCTGCCGGCCGTCGCGGACACGCTCGCTGCGGACGGCGGTTTTGCCGTGGCAGCGGATGCCGTTCGCGCCATGAGCGGCACCTCGAGCTGGATCGATCGGGGCATTGCCACGATGGAACGGGGTTGCCCGACCACCGTGGGCATCGTGGTCGAGCAGGTCCGGCGGGCGCGGACATTGTCGCTGGCGGACTGCTTCCGCATGGAGATGACGGTGGCGACGCACTGTGCGGACAATCACGATTTCAGCGAGGGCGTGCGGGCGCTGCTCATCGAGAAGGACAACGCGCCGAGCTGGCAGTTCGGCGATCTGGCATCGCTGCCGGCCGGGTACGTGCTGGATCACTTCGTGGAGCCCTGGCAGAGAAACCCACTCTACGACCTGGAGAACGGATCATGACGCGAATCGGATTCATCGGTCTCGGCAACATGGGCGGCCACATGGCCCGGAATCTGCTCGCTTCGGAGGGGGGCTACGCACTCGGCGTCTTCGACGTCGTGCCCGAGCTGATGAAGTCCGTCTCCGGTGCCGATACCTGCGCCTCCATCGCCGAGGTGTCGCGAGGGCGGGATGTGATCATCAGCATGCTGCCGGCCGGCAGGCACGTGCGTGAGGTGTATCTCGGGCAGGACGGCGTGCTGGCGCATGCGGACGACGGCACGCTGCTCATCGACTGCTCGACCATCGACCCGGCCACCGCGCGGGACGTCGCCGCGGCTGCTGCCGAGCGGGGCCTGGGCATGCTGGATGCCCCGGTTTCCGGTGGAACGGCGGGTGCGGAAGCGGGAACGCTCACCTTCATCGTCGGCGGTGAGGGCGACGTGCTGGAGCGCGCGCGTCCCTGCCTGGAAGTGATGGGCCGCAACATCTTCCACGCGGGTGCCGCAGGGGCCGGTCAGATCGCGAAGATCTGCAACAACATGCTGCTCGCCATTCACATGGCCGGCACGTCCGAAGCGCTGGCGCTGGGCGTGGCCAACGGCCTCGATCCCACTGTGCTGTCAGACATCATGAAGCAGTCCTCCGGCGGCAACTGGTCACTCAACGTCTACAACCCGTATCCGGGCGTGATGGAGGGAGTGCCGGCATCCCGCGGTTATGCTGGCGGATTCCTCGTCGACCTGATGACCAAGGACCTGCAGCTCGCCATGGACACTGCGGAGGGGTCGAGAAGCGCGGTGCCCCTGGGCTCGCTGGCGAAGAACCTCTACCGGCTGCACCAGCAGGAGAACGACGCCGGGCGGCTCGATTTCTCGAGCATCCAGTGGCTGTTTGCGCCAGCGCTGAAACAGCGGCGCTGAAGCAGCCTCAGTAAGGGGTGAAGGTGCGGCCGTCCGCGAGATACCGGTCGGCGGCGGGCAGGCGAACCACCGCCAGGCAGTGCTGACCGGATCCGTTCGCGACCGCGTCGATTACCGTGCCTGCCGCCCGGCCGTCGGTGCCGGTCAGCGCCTCACCGGCGCGCAGCAGCGGTCCGGGTCCTTCGAGCCGCACGGGGCCCCGTTTCACCTCGCCGCGATGCTGGGCCCGGGCGACCACCTCCTGGCCGAGATAGCAGCCCTTGTCGAAATCCACCGCACCGGCAGCCACCAGGCCGAGCATCTGCGGCAGAAATGCCTCGCTCGTCGGCAGGCTGACCACGGCGACACGGGCGTCGATACAGCGGCGGCGCCACATCTCGGCGGAGACGACGACATGACGCTCGAGCAGCGTCGAGAGGGTGGTCTCGTCCTCCACCACGCACACCGACGGGGGTGCGTCAGGCGTGAGGAGCCCCACCACCAGGTGGTCATCGTCGCGGACGGCGAGCGCCGTCCGGGAAAACGCCAGATAGCGGTGGAGAAAGCCTGCCACCGTATCGGTGAGGCTGCCGTGCACCGTCCAGTCGAGCACGTCGGGCCGGTCTGACGAGCACCAGCCGTCGGCCACCACCCGTCCCTGCAGATTGGTGAGCGCGGCCAGACGGGACTCGCCGTCCCCCAGACCCGCCGTATCCACCGTCAGGTAGCCCTGGAGGAAGCTCAGCGCGTCGCTGCCGGAGAAGCGGAGCACCTTCAGATCCACGAGCAGCGCCGCCGCGCGCTCGGCCGCACCCGTGCCGGGATCCGGCCCGGGGCGGGCAGCTTTCTGCCAACTGCTCAGGAGCACCACTCGCATCCGCCATGTTGAAAGCAGGCATACTAGCGCCAATGACCATGAACACGAAAACAGGGAACACGAAAACAGGGAACACAAAGCCAGGGTACGCGGAGAACGGGAAGGGCGATGACGGGCTGGCACCCGAGGCGCGTCTGGCGCGGGCGCGTTGGCGCAGTCGACGCGGGCTGCTGGAGCTGGAGCTCCTGCTTACGCCGTTTGCGCGTGAACGCCTGCCGTCGCTGCCGACGCGGCAGCTGGAAGCCTACGAGCGCCTGCTCGGCTGCGACGATCTGGATGTGCACGCCTGGCTGCTCGCCCGGGAAGCGCCCCCAGCCGACTTTCAGGGGATCGTCGCCGAAATCCGCAGACACCTCGCGCTCGGCTGACGGTGCCCGGCTCCCTGCGCCACCTCTACAACGGCGCCCTGGCTCTGCTCGCGATGATCTGTGCCGCCGGCTGGTTCGGCAACAGCGGTGCGGGGCTGATGCTGCTGTGGTGGGAGAGTCGTCGGGCGTCAGCCGCCGGTGCGGCGACGCCCGATGCTGCCTGGCTGGAGGACCTGGAGGCGGACGAGCTCGTTTTCGCGCACGTCGGCAGCCTGCGGATCGTGGTGGTGGGCGCGAGGCTCGGCCGCCGGGATGTGTTCAGAGACGAGCTCGCCGAGGAATCATGGACACGCCTTCGGCGGCGCTGTTTCCGCCCGCGTGATCCGTCTCAGCCGGCCACGGGACGCAGCACGTCGATCTGATCCGAGTAACCGGGAAAGAGAATGGTGTCCGCAGCCGTCGGCCGGGTGTCCGGATGATCCAGGTTGAAGTGCAGTCCGCGGCTCTCAGGTCTGGCCAGCGCGCAGCGCACGATCAGCTCGGCCACGGTGATCAGGTTTCTGAGCTCGATGAGGTCGTTTGTGACCCGGTAGTGGCTGTAGTACTCGTGGATCTCCGCCTTCAGCAGGTCGATACGACGCTGAGCACGCTGCAGGCGCTTGTCCGTGCGGACGATACCCACGTAGTCCCACATGAAGCGCCGCAGCTCCTCCCAGTTGTGGGCGATGATCACGTCCTCGTCGGAGTCCGTGACCTGCGACTCGTCCCAGTGGGGGATGGTCGCCTCCACGGCGGGATCGTCCAGGTGGCGCAGGATGTCCTGCGCGGCGGCCTCACCGAAGACCAGACACTCGAGCAGCGAGTTGCTGGCGAGCCGGTTGGCACCGTGAAGACCCGTGCAGCTCACCTCGCCGATGGCATAGAGCCCGGGCACGTCGGTCGCGCCGTTGCCATCCACCAGCACGCCCCCGCAGGTGTAGTGCGCGGCGGGCACCACGGGAATGGGCTCGGTGGTGATGTCGATGCCGAACTCCAGGCAGCGGGCCTGAATCGTCGGAAAGTGCGTGGCGATGAAGTCCGCTGAGCGGTGGGTGATGTCCAGGTAGACACAGTCGAGACCCAGGCGCTTCATCTCGTGATCGATGGCCCGCGCGACTACGTCACGGGGCGCAAGCTCACCCCGCTCGTCGAAGCGCTGCATGAACCGCTCACCGTCCGGCAGCCGGAGGATCCCGCCCTCGCCGCGGACCGCTTCTGAAATCAGGAACGACTTGGCGTGGGGATGGAAGAGGCAGGTGGGGTGGAACTGATTGAACTCCATGTTCGCCACCCGGCAGCCGGCTCGCCACGCCATGGCGATGCCGTCACCGGTGGAGCTGTCCGGGTTGCTGGTATAGAGGTAGACCTTGCTGGCACCGCCAGTGGCCAGCACCACGAACCGCGCCTGGAACACCTCCACGTGGTCGCTGGTCCGGTTGAGCACGTAGGCGCCCGCGCAGCGGTTCGGAAAGCGTCCGAACTTGTTCAGGTTGATCAGGTCGATGGCCACCCGATCGTTCAGGAGATCGATGTTCGGATGGTCGAGCACCCGCTGGGTGAGGGTCTCCGTCAGCGCCTTACCCGTGGCATCGGCCACGTGCAGGATGCGGCGGAAGGAGTGGCCGCCTTCGCGGGTGAGGTGGAACTCGTTGTCGGTGTGATCGAAGTTGACACCCCAGCGCCCGAGTTGGGCAATGGCCCTCGGGGCCGCAGCGACGGTCGCGTTGACGATCTCCTCGTCGCACAGGCCGGCACCGGCGACGAGGGTATCCCGCACGTGGGCGTCGAAGCTGTCTTCGGGGTCCATCACCGAAGCAATGCCACCCTGGGCCCAGTGGGAGGATGCGCTCTCGATACCGCCCTTGCAGAGGACGGTCACCCGGGCGTGCTCGGCCAGATGCAGTGCGGCGGACAGGCCGGCGGCACCGCCGCCGATGATGAGCACGTCCGTCGAGAACCGCTGGGTCATTCGTCCTCCTTTTCACCCCAGATCATGTCACCCCAGACCACGTCACCCCGGACCCTTGAATTCTCCGCTGTGGCGCCGCGCCAGCCCGGCGCCCGGCAGCGGATCCGGCGCTGGAACTCTCCGGCCCGGCACCTGTCCCACAGGAGTCTGCCAAGCCTCGCAATGGCCGGTTGGAACTTCAGGCGGATTTGACGTCGCTAGTATAAATGCCTGACAGCCGTCAGAATATGCGCCCGTTTCACCGCCAGGATCCCGGGGTTGGCCAAGGATACCGACAAAGAGCTTGTCCGTCGTGTCCAGCAAGGGGACAAGCGGGCCTTTGATCTGCTCTTCGGCCGTTATCAGCACAAGATTCTGAATCTGGTCGGGCGCTACCTGCGGGATCCGCAGGAGGTGGAAGACGTGACCCAGGAAGCCTTCATCAAGGCGTTCAGGGCTCTGCCCCGGTTCCGGGGTGAAAGTGCGTTCTACACCTGGCTGTATCGCATCGCGATCAACACCGCGAAGAACCACCTGGTGGCCAGGAGCAGGCGGCCTCCCGGAACGGACGTGGACGTGTCGGATGCGGAGTTCATGGACAGCGCCGAGCTCCTGAAGGAGTCGGAGAGTCCGGATGCGGCGCTCGCCAGGGACGAGCTGTCGGCAGCCATCGACGAGGCGATCGGGCAACTGCCCGACGATCTGCGCAGCGCGGTAACACTGCGCGAGTTCGACGGTCTAAGCTACGAGCAGATCGCCGAGATCATGGATTGTCCCGTGGGCACCGTGCGCTCGCGGATCTTCCGGGCCCGGGAGAGCATCGATCGGCACATCGCCCCGCTCCTCGACAGGCGTGCGACGGGATCATCACGGCACAGCTCCTGACGAAGGCGGATCGGACAGGAAGGTGGAGAGGAAGGCGGATAGAAAGGCGGACGAGACAGCAGAGAGGGGAGTGCGGAAGGAAACGGGGCGGCATGCACCTGCCTGGGTTCCGATGGCACGGGTCTTCATCAACTGGCAAACGAGACGTTCAAACACATGTCCGAGAAACTGAAAGAGGCTCTGTCCGCCGTCATTGACGGGGAGGCGGACGAGTTCGAACTTCGTCGCGTGCTCGACGAGATCGGCAAGGATGCGACACTGGCCGCAAGCTGGGAGCGGTACCATCTCATCGGTGCCGTCCTCCGGCGGGAACGCGTCAGCCGTTCTGTCGGGATGCGGGAAAGAGTCTGGGCGGAGGTGGGGCTCGAAGAGGTGGCGGATGTCGCTGCGGCGCCCATTCCCGCCTCAGAGGTGCCGGCAGCCGCAACGCCGCGTCTGAGACGCTGGACACCGGCGGCCGTCGCCGCAACGGTGGCGATTGCCGCGGCGGTGGGGTTCTTCAGCGTCAGCGACTTCGCTGAGAACCCGGGCGTTCAGGTGGCTGAGGTGAGCACACCCGAGGCCCGGCAGAGCGCACTGAACGACGCCTCGGTGGCACTGACGTCGGAAGTGACGCCCGTCGATCAGGCCCGCACCGAAGCGTATGTCATTCGGCACCTGCAGCAGCTCGGCATGAACCGGTCCGGCATCGGTTTCGCCAAGATGGTCGCCTACGAGCGCAATTGAGGCGGCGATCCTGATGACCGCGACCGTCCGGCAGGCGATGTTCCTGGCGCTGCTCCTTGCAGCCGGCCAGCTTGCACGCGCGGCCGAGCCGTCGCCGGATCCCCGGCAGTGGCTCGCCGACATGAACGACGCTTTCAACACGCTCAGCTACGACGGCGTGTTCAGCTATTTCAGCGGTTCCGAGCTGGCCAGCCTGCGCATCGTGCACATGGTCGTGGACGGCGTTCAGCAGGAGCGGCTGATCCACCAGAACGGCGCGCCGCGCGAAATCGTGCGCCGCGGCGAGGAAGTCGTGTGCATCCTGATGCCGGGCGACGACCTGCTGTCGCTGGAGTCGAGCCTGCCTTCCGGGCCGTTTGCGAGAGCTTTCATCCGCCGCTATGACGCCATCTCCCGTTACTACGATCTGACGTTTTACGGCGAGGATCGGGTTGCGGGGCGCAGTGCGGTCCGCCTGGCTGTGACGCCCCTGGACGAGGACCGCTTCGGCTACCGGCTGTGGCTCGACAGGGAGACCCGACTGCTGCTGCGCTCGGAGCTGGTCGACGGCGACGGCAAGCCGCTCGAGATCTTCCAGTTCAACACCCTCGTCATCGGCGAGGCGGTGGATCCACAGGCACTGGTACCTTCCGGAAGCGACGAGAAGGCCATGGTCACGAACTTCACGCTCGACACCCAGCCCTCGGTGCAGGTGGCGGAAGGTGTGCTCTGGAAGCCGGAGTGGCTGCCGCCGGGATTCGACCTGTCGAGCAGCAACACCCGGCGGACAATGGGCGAGAACAAATCGATCAACACCATGATGTTCACGGACGGCCTGGCTGCGTTCTCGGTGTTCATCGAGGACATGCCACCGGCAGGGGCGGCAGACATGGTCACCCGGAACGGCGCCACCGTGGCGGTCACCCATCTCACCAGGGGCCCGAACGATGGCTCCCACCTGATCACGCTGGTCGGCGAGCTGCCGACCGCCACGGCGAAACGGATCGCCAAATCCATCCGTTTTCAATGAGTGCTGCGACGAACCGCGAACCCCGAAGGTCGAGACTGACCCGGTGGGGAACGGTGCGAGAGACCGCTGCCGGATGCACGTCCATCGACGTCAGCGTACCATGCTCCACCTGTCGTCTGGGCTGCACCGCGGCACGAACCGGTGCGCGAGCGCTGCTGCTGCCGGCGCGTCAGGTGTCCGGTGATCCGGGTCCCGGCGACCGGGTGCTGATCACCGCGGATGCGTCTGACCTGACATGGCGCAGCAGCATGCTGTTCGGCCCGGTGCTGGGGTGGGCGCTCTGCGCTGCGCTGTTGCCCGCGGCGAGCTGGGTAGGTGCGGCGGCAACCGGGGCAGGCCTGGCCGTCAGCCTGCTCATCGGGCACCGTCTGGTGCGCGGTGGCCGGCGTCCGCTCGATGTTCGGGCCGAGGTCGGGCACGGGATCCGGATGAAGACGGGTGCAATCGAAAGTTAGTTTGGGAAGTGCGATGACCCTGCAGAGGATGTTGAATCAGATCAACCGACCGGCCGCCCTGCTGCTGGCTGCGAGCTGCGCGATGCTGCTCGCCGTGCCGGCGCTCGCGCGGGAGCTGCCGGACTTCACGCGTCTGGTGGAGCAGAATGCGGCAGCGGTGGTCAACATCAGCTCCACGCGGCGGCTCGACACCACCGATGCCGACACGCCGCGCAGCCGCAGCGAGGAGCTGGACGAGTTTTTTCGCCGGTTCTTTCCGCCCGACCGGGGTGGCGCTCCGGCGCCGTACCTCCGGCCGCGTTCCCTGGGCTCCGGCTTCGTGCTGGGGGACGGCTACATCCTTACCAACAACCACGTGGTGGAGGAAGCCGACGAGATCGTCGTCCGCTTCTCAGACCGCAGAGAGCTCGATGCCGAGCTGATCGGCGCTGATCCCCGTTCCGACCTGGCGCTGCTCCGCGTGGACGTCAAGGACCTGCCGAGTGTGAAGCTCGGAGACTCGGAAAAACTGAAGGTGGGCGAGTGGGTGCTCGCCATCGGCTCGCCGTTCGGGTTCGACTACTCGGTGACCGCAGGCATCGTCAGTGCCAAGGGCCGTTCGCTGCCGACGGAGCTCAACGAGAACTACGTGCCCTACCTGCAGACGGACGTGGCCATCAACCCGGGCAATTCGGGCGGGCCGCTGTTCAATCTCGACGGCGAGGTGATCGGCATCAATTCCCAGATCTATTCCAACTCCGGCGGTTTCATGGGGGTGTCGTTCGCGATTCCGATCAACGTGGCGATGGAGGTGGTGGATCAGCTCAAGGAAAGCGGCCATGTCGCCCGGGGCTGGCTCGGCGTGATGATCCAGGACGTGGACAAGAACCTGGCGGAAGCGCTCGGGCTGGACAGGCCGCGCGGCGCGCTCATTTCCCGGGTGCTGGACGACAGCCCGGCGGAAGCGGGTGGCATTCTCGAGCAGGACATCATCACGGCCATCAACGGCCATCCCATCGACTTTTCCTCCGAGCTGCCGCACTTCGTCGGCAGGATCCGCCCGGGTGCGAGTGCGACGCTCGATCTGATCCGCAGCGGCAAGGAAATGCAGGTCGAGCTCGCGATCGGCGAGGCCCCGGAACGGGGCGAGCCCGTGGTCAGCTCCCGCACTCAGCCCGGCGGCGCTTCGCGCCTGGGCATGACGGTGGAACCGGTGCCGGAGGACGTGCTGGAACGGCTGAGCATATCCGGGGGCGTGCGGGTGACCGATGCCTCCGGCAGCGCGCTGGAGAGCGGCATCCGGCCCGGTGACATCGTCACCAAGCTCGACAACCAGGCGGTGACGGACACCGACAGCTTTTTCGCCATCGCCGACGATCTGGAGCCGGGTCGTTCCGTCGCGGTGCTGGTCATTCGCGGCCAGGCGCCCCTGTTTCTGGCGCTTCGGGTGCCGGAGTGACGTACTGACCGCATCCCCGATATAGGCTAAACTCGCGCGCCGCGGCCATGCCCAGCATGGCCGCTGACGCTCCCCCACCCGGAAAACATACGGCGCTACCCGTGTCTCAGACGGACCGCATCAGAAACTTCTCGATCATCGCGCACATCGATCACGGCAAGTCGACGCTGGCCGACCGCCTCATTCAGCTGTGCGGCGGGCTCTCCGAACGGGAGATGGCCGAGCAGGTACTCGACTCCATGGACCTGGAGCGTGAGCGGGGGATCACCATCAAGGCTCAGAGCGTCACGCTCGACTACCAGGCGGCGGACGGCACGACCTACCAGCTCAACTTCATCGACACGCCGGGACACGTGGACTTCAGCTACGAGGTGTCCCGGTCGCTCGCCGCGTGCGAAGGTGCGCTGCTCGTGGTGGATGCGGCTCAGGGTGTGGAGGCCCAGTCCGTCGCCAACTGCTACACGGCCATCGAGCAGGGTCTCGAGGTGCTGCCGGTGCTCAACAAGATCGACCTTCCGCAGGCCGAACCGGAGAAGGTGGCGCAGGAGATCGAGGACATCATCGGTATCGATACGAGCGACATCATCAGCATCTCGGCGAAGACGGGACAGGGTGTGCCGGAGCTGCTCGAGCGCCTCATCCGGGACATCCCGCCGCCGGAAGGCGATCCGCAGGCGCCGCTGAAAGCGCTGATCATCGATTCCTGGTTCGACAACTACCTCGGCATCGTCTCCCTCGTCCGGGTGGTGGACGGCAGCGTCGGCAAGGGAGACAAGATTCTCATCAAGTCCCTGGGCAAGACCCACGTGGTCGACGAGGTGGGCTGCTTCACGCCGAAGCTGACCCGTGAAGACCGCCTCTCGTCGGGCGAGGTGGGATACGTGATCTCGGGCATCAAGGACATCCACGGTGCGCCCGTGGGGGACACCATCGTCTCCGCGAAGCATCCCGAGGTACCGGCGCTGCCGGGATTTGCCCGGGTCAAACCTCAGGTGTTCGCAGGGCTCTTTCCGGTCAACTCCGAGGACTTCGAGAGCTTCCGCGAGGCGCTGGAAAAGCTGACGCTCAACGACGCCTCGCTCTTCTACGAGCCGGAAACGTCCGATGCCCTCGGGTTCGGGTTCCGCTGCGGTTTCCTCGGCATGCTGCACATGGAGATCGTCCAGGAGCGCCTCGAGCGGGAATACGACCTGGACCTGATAACTTCCGCGCCGACGGTGGTCTACGAGGTGCTGAAGGCGGATGGCAGCGTGATGCTGGTGGACAACCCGTCGCGTCTGCCGGACAACTACGCCGAGATGCGCGAACCCATCGCGGACGTGAACATTCTGGTGCCGCAGGAGTACGTCGGCAACGTGATCAGCCTGTGTGTCGAGCGTCGCGGCGTGCAGAAGAACATGCAGTTCTCCTCGGGTCAGGTCTCCATGTTCTGGGAGATGCCGATGAACGAGGTGGTCATGGACTTCTTCGACCGCCTGAAGTCGGTGAGCCGCGGGTTCGCCTCGCTCGATTACAACTTCAGCCGGTTCGAGGCATCCAAGCTCGTGAAGCTCGACATCCTGATCAACGGCGACCGGGTGGACGCGCTGGCCATGATCGTGCACCGGGATCAGGCCCAGTCCCGTGGCCGCCAGCTCGTCGAGAAGATGAAGGAGCTGATCCCGCGGCAGATGTTCGACGTGGCCATCCAGGCCGCCATCGGCAGTCAGATCATCGCGCGCTCGACGGTGAAGGCGCTGCGTAAGAACGTGACGGCCAAGTGTTATGGCGGTGACGTCACCCGCAAGAAGAAGCTGCTCGAGAAGCAGAAGGCGGGCAAGAAGCGCATGAAGCAGCTCGGCAGGGTGGAAATTCCCCAGGAAGCCTTCCTCGCCGCGCTGAAGGTGGAGCGTTGACCGGGCGCCGGGCATGCCGGCGCCCCGGAACGGCTGAGGTAAACTGACGCGTTTGCGAGCCGTCCCCGGACGGCCGGACGTGAGGAGAGTGCGTGGATATCGACATGCCGCTGGTCCTGAGCTGGGCCGTGCTCATCAGTGGGGCGATCTGGGCCTTCGACGTGCTGGTGCTCAAGCCCCGCCGACAGGCCGCCCATCAGGCGCTCACCGACAGCGGCAGCAAGGGACAGGCGCTGGATCGATCGCTCCGGGAGCCGGTGCTCGTGGAGTACGCCCGCTCGTTCTTCCCCATTCTGCTGCTGGTGCTGCTGTTGCGGAGCTTTCTCGCGGAGCCCTACCAGATTCCGTCCGAATCCATGGTGCCGACCCTGGAGGTCGGCGACTTCGTTCTCGTCAATAAATTTGCATACGGCATCCGGCTGCCGGTCGTCGGTACCAAAATCTTCGACGTCGGCACGCCGCAGCGCGGCGACATCATGGTCTTCATTCCGCCGCACGATCCGCGCTACTTCATCAAGCGGGTGATCGGGGTGCCCGGCGACGTGATCCGCTACGAAAACAAGGCGCTTTACATCAACGGTGAGCGTGCCGACTACGATTTCGTTGCTCAGTTTGAGGAACATACCCCATTCGGCAACCTGCCGATCAGGGAATATACGGAGACTTTCGACGGCCGCGCGCACCAGATCTATCGTTATCAGATCAGCGAGCAGCCGCGGGAATGGACGGTACCGGAAGACTCTTACTTCATGATGGGTGACAACCGGGGTAAGAGCGAGGACAGCCGCAAGTGGGGATTCGCCCACGAGCGAAACATCGTCGGTAAAGCCGTGGCGATCTGGGTGCACAAGGACCCGGGTCTCAACTGGCCTACCTTCTCCCGGAACCAATGGTTTTAGCGGGCCAGCAACCCATGGGGTCCGCTTCGGACGTCATAGGACATGATGATGCGTACTGCAAGGAAACAGCACGGTGCCTCGGCGCTCGGCATGCTGATCGGGGTATCGGCCCTGGTGGGGTGTGTGACCCTGCTGCTGAAACTGGGACCCCACTACATCGACTGGCAGACCATGAAGGCCGTGTTCGACGCCCTGCCGAAGAACGTCCATACCATGTCCAAGGACGACATCCGCGAGTCGCTGCAGAAGCGGTTCCGGGTGAACAGCCTACGGGATTTCGATCTCAAGGAAATCCTGACCATCGACCGGCAGAAGACGGGCACCGTGCTCGTCGTGCACTACGAGGTGCGGGAGCCCATCGTCGGCAACGTGGATGCGGTGCTGACGTTCGGTGACCGGTACGAATACCACTGATGGAGCACTGAGCCGTCTCGAGAGGCGGATCGGCTACCGTTTCAGCTCCCAGGTCCTGCTCGAGCAGGCGCTCACCCACAAAAGCCATTCCCGGCAGCACAACGAACGGCTGGAGTTCCTGGGCGATGCCGTCCTGGGTTACGTCATTGCCGAAACCCTCTATCGGGAGCACCCCGGAATCGCCGAAGATGCGCTCACCCTGGCGCGTGCCCAGCTCGTCCGGCGGGATACACTGAGCGGCATCGCGCTGGAGCTCGGGCTCGGAGACTATCTGAAGCTCGGCACGGGGGAACGGAAGAGTGGAGGTCGTCAGCGTGCGTCCATCCTGGCAGATGCGGTGGAAGCGGTGATCGGGGCAGTCAGTCTGGACGGCGGCATCGAAGCCGCGCGTTCGCTGGTCCAGCGTCTCTACGCGTCGCACCTGAAGGCGGTCGACCCGGGCAGCGTCAGCAAGGATGCGAAGACCGCGCTGCAGGAGCTGCTGCAGGGGCGGGCACTCTCCCTGCCGGTGTACGAGGTGACAGCCACCGGGGGATCCGAGCACCGGCGCACGTTTACGGTGCGCTGCCGGGTCGGTGACCTTGCGCTCGAGACCACCGGCACCGGCAGCAGCCGCCGGGCCGCGGAGCAGGCAGCGGCAGAAGCCATGATCGAAAGCCTCGACAGCCATGACTGAGCTCGAGAGCCGCTGCGGTTATGTGGCGCTGGTCGGTCGGCCGAACGTCGGCAAGTCGACGCTGCTCAATCACCTGCTGAGGCAGAAGCTCGCCATCACCTCCCGCAAGCCGCAGACCACGCGTCACGTCATGCTCGGTGTGGATACCCGGGGAGCTCATCAGGCCATCTACGTGGACACGCCGGGTATTCACGACGATCACGTCGACCGGGAAATGAACCGGCGGATGGTCCGTTCGGCAACCTCGGTGCTGGGAGACGTGGATCTGATTGTGATGGTGCTGGACCGGGACCAGTGGACGGCGGCAGACGAGCTGGTGCTGAACCATGTGAAGCGCAGCGGCACCCCGGCGCTCGCCGTCATCAACAAGGTGGATCAGATCAAGAGGAAGGAGCTGCTGCTGCCGGTCATCGACCGGTTGAGCCGGCTGGACTGCTTCGCGGCGATCATTCCGGTATCGGCGCTGAAGGGTCACGGGCTCGAGGTGTTGCGCGACGAGGTCTTCGCCCGTCTGCCCGCGCAGCCGCATCTGTTTCCGCCCGATCAGATCACCGATCAGACGGAGCGGTTTCTCGTCTCCGAGATCATCCGCGAGAAGATCATGCGCCGCCTCGGCGACGAGATACCGCACAGAACGGCGGTGGTTATCGAGCAGTTCGACGAGTCCGGTGCGACCGTCGACATCTCGGCCGACATCTACGTGGAGCGTCCCGGACAGAAGCGGATCATCATCGGCAAGGGCGGGGAGAAGCTGAAGGTGATCGGCCAGGAGGCGAGGAAGGACATCGAGCAGCTGCTCGACCGCCCGGTCATGCTGCGCTTGTGGGTCAAGGTCCGCCCCGACTGGACCAACAGCGAAGCCGCGCTCCGGCGGATGGGATATGACTAGCCCGACCCGGGTCGTGGACGAGCCGGCCATCGTTCTGCACACGCGACCCTATCGCGAGACGAGCCTGATCATCTCCGTGCTGACGCTCAATCACGGCCGGGTCAGTCTGGTGGGTCGGGGTATCCGCGGTCGGCGCGGCCGCAGCATTCAACCGTTCAGCATGGTTCGGATCGGCTGGTCGGGACGCACCAGCCTCGGCACGATGACGGGCTGCGAGGCGGAGCGTCAGTACTGGTTCGGCGGTGCGAGCCTCGCCAGCGCTTTTTATCTGGCCGAGCTGGTCACCCGTCTGGTTGCAGAGCGCGAAGCGCACCCGCGCCTGTACGCGGCGCTCGCCTGGGCATACGAACACCTGGAGCATCGGCCGGCGTTGGTGCTGCGCAGCTTCGAGAAGATTCTGCTGGAAGACCTCGGCTACGGGCTGGACTTCGAGCAGGACGTGGACGGCGAAGCCCTCCTGCCGGATCGTCACTATCGGCTCCTGCCGGATCGGGGATTCGAGCCGGCATCCGACGGCTATCCGGGCGACGTGCTGGTCCGGATCGGCAAGGGAGCCTTTCACGAACGCGACGTGCGGCGGGCGGCACGGCGGCTCTTCGGGGAAGCGCTGGCGGTGCATCTCGGGCCCAAGCCGCTCGTGAGCCGACGGTTGCTGATGCGGACCGGCTGATGGGTCGCGGGAAGCTGCCGCGGAGCGTCGACGTCCAGGTCGACGCGCTGGGCTTGGATGGGCTGGGTCATGCCAGGCATCTCACGCGCGAGCTCCGGGTGAAGAACGGGCTGCCCGGTGAGCAGGTCAGCGCGCGCGCCGGCAGGCGACGTCGGGGTATCTGGTATGTGGAAGCCGAGCGCATAGAGGATCCCGCGGCAATGCGTGTGGCACCTGCGTGTGGCGAGTTCCCGCGCTGCGGCGGCTGTGTCATGCAGCACCTCGACTACGCGGAACAGGTTCGGCTCAAGGAGTCCCAGCTGCTCGATGCGCTGGCGCAGTCCGGCATCGAGCCGGAGCAGCGCCTCCCTGCGGCAACCGGACCGCGCTTCCACTACCGCTCGAAGGCCCGCCTCGGCGTGCGGGTCGTGGGCACGGACGTGCTGGTCGGGTTTCGGGAGAGCTTCTCGAACCGGGTGATGCGCATGGATGCCTGTCCGGCGCTCGTGCCGTCGTTGTCGTCCCTGATCGGTCCGCTTCGCGATCTCATTGCCGGGCTTTCGCAACCGGATCGGGTGCCGCAGGTGGAGGTCGCGGCAGGAGATGGCGCAACGGCGCTGGTGCTGCGTCACCTGACGGCGCTCACGCCCGAAGACCGGATCCGCATCGAGTCCTTCGGCGCAAGGCACCGGGTGCGCTGCTACACGCAGAGCGGCGGCTACGACACGGTGACGCCGGCGTCGCGGCAGGCACAGCAGCCTTACCTCAGCTACGGAAATCCGGACTTCGGGCTGCAGTTCCACTTCTCCGTGACGGACTTCACCCAGGTGAACCTGGCGATGAATCGACAGCTCGTCCGGTCAGCCGTCGATGCGCTGCGTGCTCCCCGTGGCAGCGCCGTCCTGGATCTCTTCTGTGGGATCGGAAACTTCTCGCTCCCCCTCGCATCGCGTGGCCTGCGGGTGAAAGGTCTGGAAAGCTCGGCCGAGGCCATCGACCGCGCCCGGCTGAATGCGGCCCGAAACGGGCTCGGTGGCTGGTGTGAGTTTGCGGTGCAGGATCTGTATGATGCCGACTGCCCGGACCCGGGCGGGGCCGAATTTGTCGTTCTGGACCCGCCGCGATCGGGGGCTGGCCCTAATCTCGCGGCCTGGCTGGCGTCAGGAGACGTTCGCAGAATCGTCTACGTCAGCTGTTCCCCCGCCTCATTCGCTGCCGATGCGGCAAGGCTGGGCGAATGCGGGTATGCGCTGGAGCAGGTGCGTATTTTCGACATGTTTCCGCACACGGCACACGTCGAGACACTGGGGGTTTTTCAGAAGCGATGGTGAAAGCCAGCGACAGCATTCCACGGCTCGCCGACGGTCGGGTGGACGTGGAGACCTGGAGCGCCCGTCTGGACGGCGATTTCGACGCTGATCGGGAAGTGGTGATCCGGGCCATCACTCTGCTCACCGCCCTGCCGCACCGGGTGGAGGAATTCCTCGAGAAGGGTGTGGAGCTGGCCAACCTGGTCCTGACCCTGAACATGGACGCGGCGTCCGTCGCAGCCGCGCTGCTCTACCGCCCCGTGCGTACCGGATCGCTGGAGCCGGAGCGGATCAGCGCATCGGTGAGCAGTGAGGTGGCGGAGCTGGTGGTCGCCGTTGTCCGGCTGGCGGACAGCAGCCTGCTCGACATGAACAACTCGCCGATGCAGACCAGCGAGTCCAGAAACCAGGTGGACAACATCCGCCGCATGCTCATTTCCATGGTGGACGATGCGCGGGTTGCCGTGCTCAAGCTCGCCGAGCGCACGGTCGCCCTCCGCGGCGCCAAGCACAGCACACCGGAGCGGCAGGCCCGTATCGCGCAGGAAGCACATCAGGTGTTTGCGCCGCTGGCCAACCGGCTAGGCGTCTGGCAGCTCAAGTGGGAGCTCGAGGATCTGGCTCTGCGCTATCTGGCACCGGACGTCTACAAGACCATCGCCCGCCAGCTCGACGGCCGGCGCGAGGAGCGCGAGCGGGAAATCCGCGACATCATCGAAACCGTGGAAACCCGGCTCGCGGAAAAGGGCATTCAGGCGAAGGTCTCCGGTCGTGCCAAACACATCTACTCCATCTGGCGGAAAATGCGGGCGAAGCAGGTGGGGATGAAGGAAGTCTACGATGTCCGCGCGATCCGCGTTCTGGTTCCCGACATCGGTCAGTGTTATTCCGCGCTCGGCGTGATCCACACCCAGTGGCAGCACCTGCCGAGCGAGTTCGACGATTACGTGGCGGTGCCGAAGGAGAACGGCTACCGCTCGATTCACACCGCGGTGAGCTGGAGCGACGGCAAGACGCTGGAGGTGCAGATCCGGACCCCGGAAATGCACGAGGAGGCCGAGCTCGGGGTGTGTGCGCACTGGGCGTACAAGGACGGCCCCAGCGAAGACGACTTCTACGCCCGCAAGATGGACTGGCTGCGCCAGGTGGTGGAGTGGCAGGAAGAGACGCGCTCCCGCGTCTCCAAGGACCGCTTCGGTCTTGAGCTCGGCAGCCGTGCGCGTGAAGAGCGGATCTTCGTGTACACCCCGAAAGGCCATGTTCTGGACCTGACGACGGGTGCAACGGCTCTGGACTTCGCCTACCGGGTGCACACCGAGGTGGGACACCGCTGCATCGGCGCGCTGGTGGACGGCAAGCAGGCGGCTCTGAACCAGCCGCTGCTGAGCGGCCAGCGGGTGGAGATCCTGACCGGTGAAGAGATCCGGCCACGCCGCATCTGGCTGCACCAGCACTTGGACTGTCTGCGCAGCAGCCGTGCCAGAGACAAGGTCAGCGAGTGGTTTCGCAATCGCCTTCCGGAGGAGAACGAAGCGGAAGGCCTGGCGTTGCTGAACCGCAGTGCCGCCCGGCTGGACCTGCCGATTCCGGACAGCGCTCATCTGGATGTGCTCGCAGCCGGTCTCGGCTACGACGGTGCGAAGCGGTTTCTGGAGGCGCTCGGTGACGGCAGCTGCCAGATTCTGGACGTGCTCGGCGAGCTGGTCCCTGCAGACAGAGCCGGCTTCACGCGATCGCTGCCACCGGAGCAGATGAGCCTGCTCGACGGGATCGTTTCCCGTCGCCCGTCCGAGGCGCAGCAGAGCTTCACCATCGAGCTGCGATCAGACGACAGGTCCGGTCTGCTCATGGACATCACGACCTTTCTCGATCGGCGGGGCATCATGCTGCTGTCGAACAGCGGCAGGGTGCTACCGGACAGAAGTACGGTGCTGATCGAGGTCGAAGTCCATCTGGAAGGTCTGCTCGAGCTCTTCTGCCTGATGGACGCGCTGGAGATGATCCCCGCAGTACGCGAAGCCAGATGCATCCGCCGGTAGTCGCGCGGGCCTGTCGCTGCACACTCTTGCCTTTCATACGCTTTAAGGAGTCAGACTCATGAAAATCATTCTGCTTGGGCCACCGGGAGCCGGTAAGGGCACTCAGGCACAGTTCATCTGCCGGGAGTTCGGGATCGTGCAGATCTCCACGGGAGACATGCTGCGGGCCGCGGTGAGTGCAGGAACGGAGCTCGGTAAGCGGGTGAAGGCAGTCATGGATTCCGGCGCGCTGGTCTCCGACGAGATCATCATCGACCTCGTGAAGGAGAGGATCATTCAGGACGACTGCAGAAACGGGTTCCTGTTCGATGGATTTCCTCGAACCATCATCCAGGCGGAGGCTCTCGCATCGGCAGGTGTGGATATCGAGGTCGTGCTGGAAATCACGGTTCCGGACGAGGAAATCATTAGGCGGATGAGCGGCCGCCGCGTGCATCCCGGATCCGGCAGAACCTATCACGTGATCTACAACCCGCCGCAGCGCGAGGGTCTGGATGACGAAACGGGTGAGCCGCTCATTCAGCGCGACGACGACAGAGAGGAAACGGTGCGCGAACGTCTTGCAGTCTATCGCGAGCAGACTGCGCCGCTGGTTGGTTACTACTCGGAAAAGGCAGATGGTGACAAACTGCGCTACGTAACCGTGAACGGGCTCGGAAAAGTAGAAAATATTCAGCGGGACATACTCGCAGCATTGCGAAACTAGTGCTGTATTTTTGATTCTATTTGCATATCATTCGCTACGATTTTCGTTGTCTTGCGTTTTCACCCCCGGAAGCCAGGCGTAGTTCGAAGGTCAACCGATGACGAATTCGGTGATGATGAGAGCTGGTCGCAGTCACAATCGCAGTAACCTTCTGCAATCAGTCCTTCAGTCACTGGCTCATCGGAACAAGCAAATCAACTTAGCCGAGGAGATTCTTGATGCCGATAGCGAAACGTACAGCTAAGAAGGCACCGAAGAAAAAGGTAGCCAAGAAGAAGGCTGCAGCGAAGAAGAAAGCACCTGCCAGAAAGAAGACGGCAGCTAAGAAAAAAACAGCAGCCAAGCGGAAGACAGCAGCCAAGAAACGCCCTGCGAAGAAAAAGGCTGCCAAGAAGAAGACCGTAGCCCGCAAGAAAGCGGCTGCCAAGAAGCGGCCCGCGAAGAAGAAGGCGGCTGCCAAGAAGCGGCCGGCAAAAAAGAAGGCTGCCAAGAAGAAGGTTGCGAAGAAAAAGGTTGCCAAGAAAAAGGCAGTCCGCAAGACCGCAGCAAAGAAGAAGACCGCCGCCAAGCGCAAGGTGAAGAAAGGCACCGTCGCGCGGCGTCCTCCTGCCAAGCGGCGCTGAGCCGCTCTCCAGGAGGCGGTCTCACAGGATCCGGCCGGTGACGGCATCGCCGGTCGGTGTCGACGCCACCCGTTGGCGTCGGCCCCGTTGGCGCCAAGCCACCGGCTGAATCCTGTGTCCCACTCCGGCGCGGAGTCAGCTCCGCGCTGTGTGTTTCCTTCCCCCTCTCGAAATCACCCCGCCGGTTCGCGCGCTCAGAACACGTCGGTCAGGCCGTAGAACGGCAGGACTTCCACTTCTGTTCCCTGGGGCAGATTGCCGGCCGACTTCGGTATCCGTATCAGGCAGTCCGCACCGCTGAACGTGGCCAGACGGTTGGAGCTCTGATCTCCCGACACATGCACCCAGGTCTGCTGCTGATCGGTTCGCAGGACACCCCGCTGAAACTCCTCGCGGCCGGGGCTGTGCTCAATGGGTTCGGCCAGCAGGGCGCGATGCTGCGACGGACTCACCGGCTCGGCGCCTGCCAGCTTGAGTAGCAGCGGCTTCGCGACGAGCAGACAGGTGACGATGGCCGATACCGGATTGCCGGGCAGGCCGAGAAAAAGTGCCTTGCCCAGAGCACCGAAGGCCAGGGGTTTGCCCGGCTTCAGGTTCAACCGCCACAGATCGATGCGTCCCAGTCGCTCCACGATGTCTCGAACGTAGTCGGCGTCGCCCACCGAAACGCCGCCGGAAGTCAGGATGAGATCGTGAGATTCCCCGGCCGTTGCCAGCGCCTGCTCGATCGTTCCCGGGTCGTCCGGCAGGATCCCGAGGTCCGTGACCCGGACCGGCAGTCGGGAAAGCAGCGCCATTGTCGCGAACCGGTTGGCGTCGTAGATCCGGCCGCTGGTGAGCGTTTCTCCGGGTGGGGTGAGCTCGTCGCCGGTGGAAAAGATGGCCACCCGCGGGCGCAGGTGGACGTCGATCTCGGTGATGCCACAGGCGGCGAGCCAGCCGATGTCGAAGGACGACAGGGGACGTCCGCCGGGACAGACGGGGTCTCCCGCGCGCACGTCGTGACCGACCTCACGGATGTTTGCCCCCGGCGGCGCTGTCTGCCTGAGCGTCAGACGCGCACCGTCCCGTTCGCAGTTTTCCTGGATGACCACGGTCACCGCGCTCTGGGGTACTGCAGCGCCGGTGGTGATCCTGATGCACTCGGTACCCCTCATCGATCCCGTGTACGGATGGCCGGCGAGGCTCTCGCCGACGATGGTGAAGGTGGCGCCGGAAGGTGCTGGTGCCTCCGGCAGCGCGTAGCCGTCCATGGCGGAGCTGGCAAACGGCGGCAGGTCGATGGGCGCCGTGATCGCCCGAACCGGAATGCGCGACTGCGCTTCCAGCAACGGTACCCGCTCCTGCCCGGAGACGCGCGCCGCGGCCGCGAGGATCCGGGTGAGCGCTTCCGAGAGGTCCAGTGTGCTGCCCTGCATTCTTTGGCCCTTGTCGCGTGAGCTCAGGTGGTAACATGCGCCGATGAAGAACGTGCTCGCGATGGAGACATCCGGTGATTTCTGCACCGTCGGTCTGCTGCTCGATGGTAACCGGTTCCACATTCATGAGCATGTGGATAAGCGGCACAACGAGCGCCTGCTGCCGCTCCTTGGCGATCTGATCAGCATGGCTGGAATCTCCCGTGCGGAGCTGATCGGGAATCTGCACGCGGTCGCTTTCGGTCGTGGTCCGGGATCGTTCACGGGCGTACGGATTGCCGCCGCCGCCGCTCAGGCGCTTGCGCTGGCGGCCGGGGCTCGCGTCCTGAGGGTCGGCTCTTCGGAAATTCTCGCCGAGGGCGTGCTCCGGAAAGTGCCGGCGGCACCCGGCGTGGTGACCAGCATCCGGTCGCGGAGAGACCTTCACTATCTGGCAACGTGGCGCAATATCGAAGGCGTGCCGATGGTGGAGCAGCGCGATCAGCTGCACGCGGAGTCGCCTGACGCGGCCTTCTACGAACACTGTGAAGGTTGGCCGGTTGCCGGTGAGACGCCCGGATGGTGGCGTGGTCCGGCACCGCTGCCGCATCGGCCCGATGGCGATGATCTCCTGACTGCAGCGATACGCTGCCTCAGTCGCGGCGAAGACGTGGATCCCTCCCAGGCATTGCCCGAGTACCTTTCCGGAGACTCACCCTGGCGGAAAGTACGGCCGTAGAGCTGGCGTGCGCCGAAGTGGACGAGCCACGCCTGGCCGCGTTCGTCGGGTGCTGCCGCTTCGTGCGCGAGGCCGATGCGGCGCTCGAGTTCCATCTCGTCTACGACGGCCAGCGTCTCGAGCTCCGGCGGCGCGGCGATACGAAGGGACTGTGGGTGGACCGCCTCGAGATCGAACGCCGTCTCCGTGGTAGGTTTCTGCTCGGGCGGGCCTGCGGGATTCGAAGGAACGGCGGCCTCAGCATTCTCGATGCCACCGCCGGACTCGGTATCGACGGGCTGGCGCTGGCGCTGTCCGGGCAGCGGCTTCACCTGGTGGAACGCAATCCGGTACTGTGGGCGCTGCTCGTCGATCTGCGCGAGCGGCTTGGGCTCGTGGAGCGCGTGCACCTGACGCTCGGCGACTCGCTCGAGCTGCTCGAGTCGTGCGATGCGGTCTACGACGTCATCTGTTTCGACCCCATGTTTCCCGGGCGTTCCAAGAGGGCGTTGCCCGGAAAGCGCATGCAGTATCTGGCAGCCCTGCTGGGTGACGGCACGCAGCCTGACGAGCAGATCATCGGGCAGGCGCGATCGCGGGCCACCTCGCGTGTGGTGCTCAAGCGTCGTCTGAAAGATCCGCAGGTCGGCCGGCCCGACTGGGTGATCCGGGGCAGGGCGGTCCGCTACGACGTGTACCAGGGCAGGGCGGGCAGCGGCGAACGGGGGAGCGATCAGCCTTCGAGCAATATGGCGTAGCGGAACTGCGGCTCGAGGACGGCGCCCGCTGCCTTCATCACGTCGGCCACCAGCGCGCCGTGGGACAGTGTGCCATCCTCTCCCTCGCCCACCACGCCGTCCGCGATCAGCTTGTCGACGAACAGATTGAAGAGCCGGGCGTCGAAGAACTCCGGCGCATTGATCCCGTAGATGCGGCTGACCTTCTGAGCAAGCTTGCGGCTGTCTTCCTGCAGGGACTCCCGGGTGCGGGGTGCCTCCGAGGGAGACGCCAGCAGTGCAATGACGATGTACAGCCGCTCGAGCGTGGGCTCGATGATGCTGGAGAGCAGCTGCAGCTTGTGCTGGCTGCGACTGCCGGGCTGAGGCGCCACATAGCCGCCGGTGGGATGCAGCTCGAGCAGGCCCAGCGACAGCATGTGGGTGAGCCAGCGATCCGTCGCTTCCGGTACCTGCCGGATGTTGAGCTCGGCGGCGATATATGGAAACACCACATCCACCATGGTCGTCATGGCCAGCCTGTTGAGCGGCCGGCGGCGCTGCCGGACCAGGCATGCGATCAGGGACGGCAGCGCGAAGGCATGCACCACGTTGTTGCGGTACCACGTCATGAGCACGGCGTTGACCGGATCAAAGCAGAGGATGTCGCCGAATTCCTGACGCTCCCGACCGATCATGCCGAGCTGCTCGACGTAGCTGACCACGCCCGCGCCATCCAGGGCGGTAATGCTGAAGTCGTGATGACCCGCATCGGCACGCAGCAGGGCCATCAGGCATTCCACCTGCTCCACGAGCTGGGACTCGTCGATGGCAAAGCGCGGTGTGGCCAGCGTCACCAGGGCCACCAGGTTGATCGGGTTGATCGATGCGGACTCGTTGATGCGCCGCAGAATCTCCTGACCGAGCTCGAAGGTGGGGTTGGGCGTCGCGTGGGCACCGAGCCAGTCGCCGAGTACCAGAGGCTCTCCGAAGTTGACGTCCACCTTGCCGAAGTCCTGACGGATGAGCGACAGGCTCCTGAAGATGTCGCCGATGGACTCGCGGCGTTTTTCGCTGCCGCGGAGCTCGTCTAAGTAGCTGCGGGACTCGATGAGCTTCTCGTAGCCGAAGTAGACCGGCACCAGCGCCAGCGGCCTGGGAATGCCCCGCTCGTGGCACTCGAGTGTCATCTTCAGCATGCCGAGGCGGGCCGGCAGCAGACGTCCGGTTCTCGAACGGCCGCCCTCGGGGAAGAACTCCACGCAGTGTCCACGCCGGTACACCTGATAGAGGTACTCCGAGAAAACCGCCGAGTAGATGGGGTCGTCCCGGAACCGGCGGCGCATGAAGAATGCCCCGCCGCGCCGGAGCAGCGGACCCACCAGCGGCAGGTTGAGATTGTCGCCTGCGGCGATGTGGGGAATCATCAGGCCCCGGTAGAAGAGCAGGTAGGAGAGCAGCAGGTAATCGATGTGGCTGCGGTGGGAGGGCAGATAGACCACCGTATGGCTTTCCGCGATGCGCTGCAGACGCTGCAGGCCGTGGATCTCCACCCCGTCGTAGATTTCCTGCCAGAACCAGGTGAGTAGCCGCGCCAGCACTCGGATGGTGGGAAAAGACATGTTCGACGCGATGCTGCGCACGGCCTTTCTGGCCTGCCGTTCACCCTTGGCCTGCCCACCAGGTGCCGCCTCGATGGCGCTGCGCACGGCGCGGCTCGCGAGGATCAGATCCGCCAGCGTCCGCTGGTGGGAAAAATCCGGTCCGAGCGTGGCCACCTTCTGATTGCGCAGCCGTACCCGGAGCAGTCGCGCCGCCCGGCGCACGACGAGATTTTCCTCCGCACCCGCCAGCTCCTTCAGCGGGATCGGCGTGCCGTAGCTCACCACGATGAATTTGCGGCTGATGAACAGGTTCGCGAGACGTTTCAGCCTCGACGTCACCGACCAGTTCTCGGAAAGCATGGCGTGCCAGATGGAGCCTTCCTTCTGGGGGGCGCGGCCCCAGAACACGGCAACCGGCAGCAGGGCGGCTTCACAGCGCTCGTCGACGCTGCCGAGGATCCGCACCATGCGCTCCGAGTAGGTCTGCATGGTGTCGCGCCGGAACCAGCGGCCTGCCGGGCGGCTCAGAAAGAAGAAACGCTTCTCTTCCCGATGGCCCGAGTACTCGATGGGCTCGAGGGGTGAGGGCACGCCCATCCGCTCGCAGACCAGGTCCAGCACCACGAGGTCGCTCAATGACCGGCTGCCGAGCACGTAGATGAAGTTGCCGGCACTGTCCGGATCGACGGGACTGGCCCGCTCGCCTTCCAGATCCAGCTCGGAGCCTGCAAGTTGCGGGCGGGCAATGAGGCCGATGAACCACCGGCTGAGGCGGTAGCCGAGGGCCTTCAGACGGCGCACGGATCAGGCTCCGCCTTGCGGGCGCATCGGGGCGTCAGTTGCGCCCCTCGAACAGCTCGGACGGATTGGTCGACGGCTCGCTCGCACCGGGAATCAGGATGTCCACCTCCCAGATCTCCTGGAACTTGCGCTGGGTTTCCGTATCCGCACCGGCCCGGTCCCGGATCACCGTGGGCCGCAGAAAGATCAGCAGGTTGCGCTTGGTCTTGGTCTTCGACTCGCTGCGGAACAGCCAGCCCATGACCGGAATGTCGCCGAGCAGCGGCACACGGGAGTCGTTCACCGTGATGTCGTCCTGAATCAGGCCGCCGAGAATGATGGTCTGCCGGTCATCGGCGAGCACCGAGGTTTCGATCTCACGCTTGGAGGTCACCACGTCGGAAAAGCCCGCGTTGCCGATGGGCGCGTTCGGCAGGATGGCAGTGATCTCCTGGGCGACTTCCAGGCGCACGGTCTCGCCGTCGTGCACGTGGGGCGTCACCGTGAGCTGCAGGCCCACGTCCTGACGCTGGATGGTGGTGAACGGATTCTGCGAGCCGTCCCCCGTGGTGCTGAAGGAGCCGGTGCGGAACGGCACTTCCTGACCGACGACGATCTTCGCTTCCTCGTTGTCCAGCGTGATGATGGTGGGAGTGGAGAGCAGGTTGGCGTTGGTGTTGGTCTGCAGCGCCTGGATGGTGGCGGCAAAGGTGACGCCGTCCAGATCGATCTTCGCGACGCCCAGGGTCGGATCCGTCAGCGAGAACACACCCTGCAGCAGGTCCACCGTGCCATCGTCGTTGGACGCACCGGCAATGAGGCTCTGGATCGCACCGGTGAGCGGGCTGGTCACCAGCGGGGTGCTGGTACCGCTGCCGCCGGAGAGGTCCACGGCCGCGAAATCCACACCCAGATCCCGGGTGTTGGTCATGGAGACCTCGACGATGGCCCCTTCGAGCAGCACCTGTGCGCGGCGGACGTCCAGCTTCTGGATGATGTCCTCGATCTCGGCGATCCGGCTGCGGTCGGCGCGGACGACGATGGCGTTGAGCGTCTGGTCGGCCTGGATGGTCGTGCTCTGGGAGCCTTCCTCGTCGGCCTTGTCCTGGATGATGCCGTTGAGCACCTCGGCAATGGTCGGCGCGTCGCCATAACGCAGGTAGAACACACGGGTAGAGCCGGACTGGGTGGCGGGCTGGTCCAGCTTGGCGATGATCTTCAGTATCCCGGCCACCGGCCGCGACTTGCCCCGCACCAGCAGGGTGTTGTTGCGCTCGTTCGCCACCAGGTTGATCTTCTGCGGCCCGGCTGCGCTCTGACCGATCTGATCGGGCGCCACGCGCTCGAGCATGGCCACCACCGTTCCTACCCAGGTGTGCTCCAGCTGCACCATGACGATGTCGTCCTCGTCGACGACGTCGATCTCCTGGATGATCTTCATCAGCCGCTGGATGTTGTTGGCGTGGTCGCTGACGATGACGATGTTGGGCTCCGCCACCGCCGCCAGGTGGCCGTACTGAGCCATCAGCGGCCGCAGGATCTTCACGAGCTCCGCCGAGTCCACGTTCTGCGCGGCGATGACCCGGGTGACGAGCTCTTCCGGCGCCATGTTGGTGAGCGAACCCTCGGGTCCTGGCGTCTGCTTGCCCTGGGCGTTGGGCGTGATGCGGATGACGTCGCCGGACGGCATGGCGATGAAGTTGTGCACCCGGAGCACGGAGAGAAACAGCGCGTAGACCGCATCCCGGTCCATGGAGGTGCTCGAGATGACGGTGACGTTGCCCTTCACCCGCGGGTCCACCACGAAGGTCCGGCCCGTGATCGCCGCCACCTGGGCGATGAACTCCTTCAGATCCGCATTCTTGATGTTGATCTTCCAGGTCTGACCGTTGCCGTTGGCCGTCGACTCCTGGGCGGAGGCGGGCAGGGCGGCCTGCAGGGCGAGCAGCAGGGCGGTCGACAGCACCAGCAGGCGCCGGATGAGTGAGGTTGTTTTCATTGTTTCAGTGAGGCGGTCACGAAAAACCGCCGCGTTCCCCGCTGTACTTCGATCCGGGCCGAACCCTGGGCCAGGATGTTATCAATCTGATTTCTGTCCTGCTCGATGTTTCCAACCGGCTGGCCGTTGACCGAGAGCACCACGTCGCCGGGCTGCAGTCCGGTCTGGCTGAGGTAGGGCGAGCTCGTGGCCACGTCGTCCAGGCGGTAGCCCTGCGCGGCGCCTTCGGTCACCGGGCTGATGCCCATGTCCTCGAGTGCGCCCCTCGGATCCGACGTGATCCGGTCCCGATAGCTCTCCACGAAGTCCTGCGGTGACGCCGCGGCGGCGTCGGAACTGGCGTCCTCGTAGACGGGTTCCTCGTAGCTCGGTTCTTCGTAGGTGGGTTCTTCGTAAACCGGTTCGTCGTAGCTCTCTACGGGCAGATCCGGCTGGCTGGCGCCGATCAGGCTGCCGCTGTCCGTCACCTGCGGGAACGTCAGCGTCTCCCGGGCACCGGCGCGGCGCAGGACGATGTGGTCCGGATTCACCTCCACGAGCTCGGCGTTGCCCGGCAGCGTCTCGCCGACCACGTAGACCATGCCTTCGCGGCCTTTCTGGGCAACGATGGCGGCCGAGGCTTCGGGCTGATCGGCGACGAACACACCCCTGAGCTCGAGCGGCAGCCGCGTCTCGACGGCGGGCACGGTGTTGTCCACCACAGCGGCGGTCTGGCCGGCGTCGCCGAACAGATTCCTGGCCAGGATGGCGTTGATGCTGACCGCGGGGCGCCGGTCCGGGGTGGTGACCGCAGGACGTGCGCCGGCTTCCAGGGTGCCGGTGTCCGGCGGGGCAACAAAGAAGAGCACGTTGTTGGCGAGGGTGAACGCGATCCCGCCGATGATGATCCACCGGGCGGGCTCCACCAATCTCGCCGCAACCTGACTCAGTCCCATCCCGTCTCTCGTTCTTTTCACGTGGGCTTACGTGGGCTTACGTGAGCGCGCTTACCTGAGCGCTCGCCGGCGCACCTGCGCGGATCTGAAATGTTCCGTCCCGCTGTCTTTATCTCACATAAGTACCTGATAAATCTGCAACTCTGTGAGAGAAAAGTCAGATAGGATCTTAAAAAACTTGTTCCTCGACCTCCAGCACCACGGCGTGATCGGGATCACCCCCCGGCCACGGATTACCCAGCATTCTCGTCAGATACTTGGTGACGCCGATCCGGGCGAAGCCGTTTTCCAGCAGCGCCGCGTGAAGCACGGGCGTGGCCTCGCCCCGGGCGAACACCGTGGCCGCGGATCCCGGGCCCAGAGACGCATACAGCGGGGGTAGTGCGGATCTATACAACTTTCCTGACAGGCGATAGCTGATCGGACCTCCGTCCCAGTCGATGGTGCCGGACACGTCGTCCAGCCGCAGCCCGGTGGCCCGGGTCTGAACGTCCTGCAGCACGAACGTTCCGGACAGCTCGATGTAGTAGGGCGCCAGCCAGACGTTCACGAACGGCGAGCCGATCTGCCCGGCCAGCGTGGTGGTGGTGCCACCGAGGCCCGCCTTCACCCGACCGGCGAGGTCGAGCTCGGGTCCGGTCAGCTTCACATCATAGCCGGCCGCCGCTGACAGCAGTGTGACAGGCCGGAACGACCAGGCCAGCCGTCCGAGCGGCTGGCCTGCCACGGCCAGGTCGCCCGCCCCCTGCCAGAGGGTTCCGTCGAGGTCGAACAGGTCCACCGACGTGCCTTCGGGGATGAACGCGCGCACCAGTCCCGCCGGTGCGCGGATGACCAGAAACACGAGAAACAGCGCGACGCCGACGGCAACTGCTCTAGCCACGGATCAGCAGGCGCTCGAGGATGCCGAGATACATGTCGGAAAGGCGGGCAAGGTCGGCCACATTGGTGTGCTCGTCGACCGCGTGAATGGTGGCGTTCACCGGCCCGAGCTCGATGATCTCCGTGCCCAGGCGGGCAATGAAGCGCCCGTCCGACGTGCCGCCTCCGGTCGACGGTTGTGGATCGAACCCCTGGACGCTGCGGACGCTTGCGATTGCGGCGTCGATCAGCTTGTCGGAGGCCGTGAGGAAGGGTTCACCGGAGAGGTCCCAGGTGATCCGGTAGTCGAGCCCGTGCGCGTCCAGCAGCGCGGTGACCGCCCGCTCAAGGCCATCGCCCGTCTGCTCCGTGCAGAACCGGAAGTTGAAGACCACGGTGAGCTCGCCGGGAATGACGTTGGTGGCGCCGGTGCCGGCGTGGATGTTGGAGATCTGGAAGCTCGTTGGCGGAAACGCCGCATTGCCTTCGTCCCAGGTGCGCGTGGCGAGCGCCTGGAGCGCGGCGAGCGCCTGGTGAATGGGATTCCTGGCCTTGTCCGGATAGGCCACGTGACCCTGAATGCCCTTGATGGAGAGCGTGCCGTTGAGGCTGCCGCGGCGGCCGATGCGGATCACGTCCCCGACCTGCCGGGCGGACGACGGTTCGCCGACCACGCAGTACTCGGGCGTGAGCCCCTGCCGGGTAAGCCACTCGACGACGCGGACCGTACCGTCCACGGCAACGCCTTCCTCGTCCGAGGTGAGCAGGTACGCCAGGGTGCCGGGATGCCCGGCATGGGCGTCGACGAAGCGCTCGGTCGCGTGGATCATCGCGGCCAGAGAACCCTTCATGTCCGCGCTGCCCCGGCCATAGAGCTCGCCGTCGATGAGCGTCGGCGCGAAGGGATCGTGGCGCCAGGCCTCGGCCGGGCCGCTCGGCACCACGTCGGTGTGCCCGGCGAAGACGATGGTTGGCGCACCGGTTCCGCGGGTCGCCCACAGGTTTCTGACCGCACCGGCGGACAGCCACGTCAGCGTGAATCCCTGGGCCTCGAGCCGCTCAGCGAGGAGGTCCTGGCAGCCGGCATCATCGGGCGTCACGCTTCTGCGCTCGATCAGGCGGGCGGTCAGCGCCGCGATGCGCTCGGTCAGGTCGGTCACGGTATCAGTTGTGTGCGTGGAGCTGCTCGTTGAGCGCGATCGCCTTGCGGTTCGTGCGGCACTCGATGCGGCCGTTGCTGCCGTTCTGGATGAACAGCAGGTCCGAAGCCCCGGCGAGCTCCCTGGCTTTGACACGGCCGATCTCCTCGCCGTGCTCGTCGATGACCACCACCGGGGTGCCGGCGGTGATGTACACGCCTGCAGCAATGGTGCAGCGGTCGCCGAGCGGGATCCCGGTGCCGCCGTTGGCTCCGATCAGGCAGTGCTCGCCGATGCTGATGACGATCTCGCCGCCCCCGGACAGGGTGCCCATGGTGCTGCAGCCGCCGCCGAGGTCGCTGTGCGCACCCACGATCACGCCCTGGCTGATCCGGCCCTCCACCATGGAGGGGCCGATGGCGCCGGCGTTGAAGTTGATCTGGCCTTCCGGCATCACCGTCGTCCCCTCGCCCAGATAGGCGCCGAGTCGCACCCGGCTGGCGTCGGCGATGCGTACCCCGGAAGGCACCACGTAGTTGGTCATCTTCGGAAATTTGTCCACCGAGTAGACCTCCAGCGGCCGACCGTCGATCCGTGCCCGGATCCGCGCGGCGGGCAGGTCGCTCACACCCAGCGGTCCGTCGCTCGTCCATGCCACGTTCGGCAGGTGGGCAAAGATGCCGTCGAGGTTCTGGCTGTTCGGCAGCGCCAGGCGGTGCGACAGCAGGTGCAGCTTCAGGTAGGCCTCGGCGACGGAGCCGATGGGCCCGTCGGTATCGAGCCGGACGCTGGTCAGCGGCCTGTCGGCCTCCAGCACCTCCCGCAGCGATGCCGGTGTGTTGTCCCCGCAGGCTTCGACAAACCGGGCCACGGTGGCGGCATCCACCGCGGTGGTGCCTGGGGCGAAGTGCTCACGAATCAGCCCGGCCAGCGCCGGAGCCGGCGTCTTCAGCGGCGCCGGGAAGAAGCAGTCGAGCACGTTACCGGCGGCATCCGTGCTGGCGAGGCCGATGCCGAACGCGTACAGGTCGGTCATGTTCGTGAGCCCGGTGATGGGGAGGGTCGCTACGCTATCACATTCGCGCGGGGTCAGCCGCGACCGGCACCCGCCCAGCCCACCAGGCGCCGGGCGGCATCCACGCAGTCGTCGAACGGTGCCACCCAGGCGACGCGCACGAACCCTGCACCCGGATTGCAGCCGTGCGCGTTACGGCTCAGATAGGAGCCGGGCAGCACGGTGATGTTCTCCGCCTCGAACAGCGCCCGGGTGAAGCGTTCGTCGTCTCCGCCTACATCGAGCCAGTGATAGAAGCCGCCTGCGGGCTCGGCGAACTCGAAGGCCTGGCGGAGGATGGGGGTCAACGCCTCGAACTTCCTGCGGTACAGCGCCCGGTTCTCGATCACGTGGGTCTCGTCGGACCAGGCCAGCGCGCTGACCCGCTGGACGTGCGCCCCGAGCGCACAGCCTTCGTAGGTGCGGTACTGGTAGTAGTCGGCCAGCACCCGGGCGTCTCCCGCGACGAACCCCGAGCGCAGCCCGGGCAGGTTGGAACGCTTGGAGAGGCTGTGGAAGACCACGCAGCGCTCGAAGGCGGTGCGGCCGTTCTCTGCCGCCACCTGCAGCAGCCCGGGTGGCGGGTGGTTTTCGTCCGGATAGAGCTCGGAATAGCACTCGTCTGCGGCGATGACGAAGTCGTGCCGGTCGGCCTGATCGAGGAGCCAGGACAGCGTTTCCCGGTCTGCACACTGGCCGGTGGGGTTGCCCGGCGAGCAGAGGTAGAGCAGCTCGCAGCGCGACCAGACGTCTTCCGGCACGGAGCGGTAGTCCGGCAGGTAGCCGGTCTCGGCGGTGGTGTTGACGAAGTACGGCCGGCGGCCGGCCAGCAGCACCGCGCCTTCGTAGATCTGGTAGAAGGGGTTGGGCAGGATGGCCAGCCCGTCCGGCTTGCCGCCGAGCACCGCCTGGCCGAAGGAGAACAGGGCCTCCCGCGTTCCGGCCACGGGCAGAATCTGGGTTGCGGGATCCAGGCGGGCGCTGAAGCGACGGGATAGCCAGGCCGCAATCGCACCCCGCAGCTCGTCGCTGCCGCGGGTGGCGGGGTAGGTGGCCAGATCCCGGGCCAGCGCCTCCCGGTCCGCCAGGGCGTCGATGAGGAAGCCGGGCGGCGCGTGCTTCGGCTCGCCGATGGACAGCGCGACGTGGGGATGCTCCGGATTGCCGGTCACCCCCGCCTTCAGCGCGTTCATGCGTTCGAACGGATAGAGCTCCAGTCGGTCGAGCAGCGGGTTCATCTACAGGGCCTTGGCGATCTGGGCATCGAGGCCCTGGCGTATGGCGGCGGAAAGCAGATAGGCACGCTCACCCAAGGTGGCGTCGTCCGGCGCCCGTGCGTCGCGGATCGTGAACACGTCCTCCACCCGTTCCCCCAGCGTCGCGATACGGGCGTCGATGAGGTCGATACCCAGCTCCGCGAACAGCTCGCCGATCGAGGCAAGCAGGCCGGGGCGGTCGGAGGCGATCACCGTCATCTCGTAGACCCGGTGCTTTCCCCGCGGCTTCAGGGTCACTTCCGTGGGAGTGGGCAGCTGCTTGAGCTGTCGCGACAGCCGGCGCCGGGTGGGGGACAGCTTCAGCGACGGGTCGGAGAGGGTGGAAGTCAGCTTTCTCGTCAGCGCCTCCCGCTGGCTCTTGCTGCGGCCGGGCGGCTTGCCCTCGGCATCGAGCACCACGAAGAAGTTCAGGCACCAGCCGTTCTCGGCGGTGTGGATGTTGGCATCGTGCACGGAGAGGCCGAGCTGGTTGAGCGCGCTGACGGTGGTGGCGAACAGGCGCTCCCGGTCCCGCGTGTAGATGCAGATCTCGGTGGCGCCTTCCTCCGATACCTGTCCCCGGCGCTCGAGCAGCAGCACCAGCGGGCCGTCCTCGCCGTGTCCGGCGATGGCGGCCGTCACCTCTGCCACCTGCCTCGGCGTGTGCCGGAGGAAGAAGTCGTCGGCGGGCACCGCCCAGACCGCCTCCACGGTGGCCGCGTCGAGGCCGCGGGCCTCGAGCTTCTCCAGTGCGCTTTCCCGGCAGGCGCGGATCGTGGCCTGCTTGTCCATGGGCGACTCGAGCCCGCGGCGCAACGCCCGACGGGTTTCCGCGTAGAGCTGGCGGAGCAGGGTGGCACGCCAGGCGTTCCAGAGTGTGGGGTTGGTGGCGTTGATGTCCGCCACGGTCAGCGCATAGAGATAGTCGAGACGCCGCTCGGACTTCACCTCGGCGGCGAACGCCATGATCACGTCCGGGTCGTAGATGTCCTTGCGCTGCGCGACGCTCGACATCAGCAGGTGCTGGCGGACCAGCCAGTCGACGAGCTCCGTGTCGTCGTCGGTCAGCCCGTGCCGTCGGCAGAACGCCACCGCGTCCACGGCGCCGAGCTCCGAATGGTCACCACCCCGACCCTTGCCGATGTCGTGATAGAGCCCGGCGATGTAGAGCAGCTCCACCTTGGGCAGGTTGCGCACACAGTGGCAGGCCACGGGAAACTGCGCCTCGCTGGCGCGGAAGTGGAGGCGGCGCATGTTGCGGATCACCATCATGGTGTGCGCATCCACCGTATATATATGAAACAGATCGTGCTGCATCTGGCCGACGATCCGCCCGAACTCCGGGATATAGCGTCCCAGCACCCCGTAGCGGCGCATGCGGGTGAGCTGGGAGACCAGGGTGTAGGGCGCTTTCAGGAGATCCATGAACAGGCGCGTGTTCTCCGGATCGTGCCGGAAGGTATCGTCGATCAGGTGCAGGTGCTCACGGATCGCGCGGATGGTGCCTGCCCTGACACCGGAAATGTCGCGGCGGTTGGCCATGATCACGAAGATCTCGAGCATGGCGCTCGGCGAACGCGCGAGAACGTCGTCGTGACGGATCTCGATGTAGTGGTTCCTGATCTGGAACCGTTCGTTGATCGGCTCGATGACGGGCCGCTCCCTGCCCCGCAGGATCGATTCGTCGAAGTACTGCAGGACGATGTCGTTCACCTCTCTCAGCGCCAGCACGTGCTGATAGTAGAGGCTCATGAACCGTTCCACACCGCGGCGGGCATCCGTGTCGGCAAAGCCCAGCCGTTCGGCCAGCCCGCGCTGGTATTCGAACTGCAGGCGGTCTTCCTTGCGACCCGCCAGCAGATGCAGGCCGAACCGGACCCACCAGAGGAACCGGCGGCCGTCCTCGAGCCACACCCGTTCCTGGGCGGTCAGCGCCCCGAGACGCTCGAGATCCTTGGGGTCCGTGGTGCCGAAGTGCCGCTCGAAGACCCACATGGCGGTCTGCAGGTCCCGCAGGCCCCCGGGCGAGGTCTTCAGGTTCGGCTCGAGACCGTACTCGACGTTGTCGTATTGCTGGTGGCGGGCCATCTGCTCGTCCCGTTTGGCCCGGAAGAACCTGTCCGAGGGCCACAGCCGGCGCGACGCCATGATCTTGTCGAGCTTCTCGGCGAGCTTCGTCGAGCCCGTCAGCAGGCGCCGCTCGTACATGGCGGTGGCGACGGTGATGTCCCGGATCGCCTCGCTCTTGCAGTCCGCCAGACGTCGGACGCTGTGACCGATGTCCAGATTGAGGTCGTAGAGCAGGTGCAGGAAACGGCGGACCTCGTTCCGCCAGGTGGTCGGCCGCCGGGCCAGGATCAGGAGGTCCACGTCGGAGTGCGGAAACTGCTCGCCCCGGCCGTAGCCGCCGACGGCGAACAGTGCCAGGTCCTTCGCGGCTTTTTCCGGAATGCAGTGTGCCCAGACTTCCCGCAGGAGGTCGTCGATGAACGCCGTGCGTGAAGCGATCAGGTCCTCGACGTTGTGCCGGCTCCAGTAGCGGTCCGCGAGCTCGGTGTCGTGACGGGACAGGCGCTCGCGCAGCGCCTCGACGAACGGGCCGACGCCGGCAGCGTGGGGCCTGCCTGCAGGATCTGCCGGGTCTTGCGGTGCGGCCGTGAGCTTTGCCGGGTCGGACACCTCAGTCAGCCGGGCAAGGACTCTTCGGCTCTGCGGGTGAGCACCTCGGCGCCGGTCCGGGTGACCAGAATCGTGTGTTCCCACTGTGCCGACAGCTTGTGGTCCTTGGTCACCACCGTCCAGTGATCGGGCAGGATGCGCACGTGGCGCTTGCCGGCGTTGATCATCGGCTCGATGGTGAAGGTCATGCCTTCCTCCAGCACCAGGCCGGTGTTGGGCCGACCGTAGTGCACCACCTGCGGCTCGTCGTGGAAGCGCCGGCCGATGCCGTGGCCGCAGAACTCGCGCACCACGCTGAAGTGGTTGGCCTCGGCGTGTGACTGTATGGCGTGACCGATGTCGCCGAGGCGGGCGCCGGCACGGACCGCCTCGATGCCGCGGTAGAGACACTCCTGGGTGACCCGGACCAGACGTTCCGCCAGCACGGTGGGCTCGCCGGCGAAGTACATCTTCGAGGTATCGCCGTGGAAACCGTCCTTGATGACCGTGACGTCGATATTGACGATGTCACCCTTCTTGAGGATCTTCTTGTCCGACGGGATCCCGTGGCAGACCACGTGGTTCACGGACGTGCAGATGGATCTGGGAAACGGCGGCGTATCGGGCCCGTTGGTGTAGTTCAGCGGCGCCGGGATGCAGCCCAGCTCGTCCACGATCATCCGGTGACAGAGCTCGTTTAAGTGCTCGGTGGAGACACCGGGCACCACGTGCTCGCCGATCATCTCCAGCACGCTGGCGGCCAGCCGGCCGGCGGTGCGCATCTTGGCGATCTCGTCCTCGTTGGTCAGCCTGGCCACCATGCTGTGGGGTCGGTCCTCTCGGTTGGGGGGAGGCGCGGCGAACGCCGCGTCACCCGGGCTGTGTCAGATGGGCGGATTATGGTATAAAGCGCGCCGCTTCGGGGCAACGACAGGGGTCCCGAGGCGAAATTAACCGTAAGTAACTGAAAAACTCCACACCGCCCGACACGTGCTTCCGGGTGCCAGTGTGCCGCCGAAGGCGGCACCTAAGCAGTTTTCCCGCTTCGCGGCAAAACTGCCCATTAGCCGGTGCCTTCCAGGCTTTCAGCCGAAGGTGTCCGGAGACTGGAAAGGTCCAGACTGGTTTGAAGCATGGGGGCTGGTGCGAGATATAACCCGGAGACAATTCGATGGAAATCACCATGCGTGACATGCTGGCCGCAGGCGTGCACTTCGGCCACCAGACCCGGTTCTGGAATCCCAAGATGGCACCGTTCATCTTCGGATCCCGCAACAAAATTCACATTATCAACCTGGAAAAGACCCTGCCGGCGTTCAACGAGGCGCTCAGGGAGCTGCGCAACCTCTCGAGCCGCAAGCACAAGATCCTCTTCGTCGGCACCAAGCGTGCCGCCGCCAAGGTGATCAAGGAGCAGGCGAGCCGCGTCGGCATGCCCTACGTGGACCAGCGCTGGCTTGGCGGCATGCTCACCAACTACAAGACCATCCGCCAGTCGATCAAGCGGCTGCAGGATCTCGAGACCCAGTCCAAAGACGGCACCTTCGAGATGCTGACCAAGCGGGAAGCGCTGCAGCGCACGCGGCTGATGGAGAAGCTCGAGCGGAGCCTCGGCGGGATCAAGGACATGGGCGGGCTGCCGGACGCGATCTTCGTGGTGGACGTGATGCACGAGCACATCGCGGTGTCCGAGGCCAACAAGCTCGGCATCCCGGTATTCGGCGTGGTGGACAGCAACAGCGACCCGGCGGGCGTGGACTATGTCATCCCGGGTAATGACGACGCGATCCGTGCGATTCGTCTGTATGTCACCGCCGTGGCGGACGCCATCGCGGAAGGACAGCACAAAGCCTCCGGTGACGTGCGCCCCGGCGAGTTCGTGGAGGTCGACGAGTCGGCCGCTGCCGAAGAAGCTGCCGCCGACGCAGCACCCGCAGCGACGGCTGCCCAGGAATAACAGGAGGCTCTGGCGATGGCAGTGACCGCAGCAATGGTCAAGGAGCTCCGTGAGCGCACGGGCCTTGGCATGATGGACTGCAAGAAGGCGCTCACCGAGTCCGACGGCGACATGGAGGCGGCCATCGAGTCGCTCCGCAAGTCGAGCGCGCTCAAGGCCGCTAAGAAATCCGGCCGCACCACGGCGGACGGCCTGCTGGGCATCAAGGTGTCGGCGGACGGCAAACGCGGGACGCTGATCGAGGTGAACATCGAGACCGATTTCGCCGCCAAGAACGAGAAGTTCGTCGCTTTCGTCGGCCAGGTGCTGGACGCCGTGCACGCTGCCGGCTCGGAGGACGTGGCGGGTGTCATGGCCGGTGAGCTGGAAACCAGGCGGGAAGCGCTGGTTCAGGAGATCGGCGAGAACATCAGCGTCCGCCGGGCGGCGAACTTCGACACCGCGGACGGCTTCATCACCAGCTACCTGCACGGCGACAACCGGAAGGCCGTGCTGGTGGAGCTCGACAAGGCCGATGAGGATCTCGGCCGCGATATCGCCATGCACATCACGGCGATCGGTCCCATGGTGGTGACGTCCGGGGAGGTCTCCGCGGACGTGCTCGCCAAGGAACGGGAGATCTACACCAGCCAGGCCGCGGAGAGCGGCAAGCCCAAGGACATCGTCGAGAAGATGGTGGAAGGCCGGGTGCGCAAGTTCCTCGCCGAGGTCAGCCTGGTGGACCAGCCCTTCGTCAAGGACCCGAACGTCAAGGTCGGCCAGCTCCTCAAGGACAAGGGCAATGCCTGCCGGCGTTTCGTCCGCTTCGAGGTGGGCGAGGGCATCGACGTGCAGACCGAGGACTTCGCTGCCGAGGTGGCGAAGCAGATCAAGGACGCCGACAAGAGCAAGAAAAAAGGGTAGTCGGCGTGCGTCGGGTGCTGCTGAAGCTGTCCGGTGAGGCGCTGGCACCCACGGCCTCGGATGCGGGCGGCTTCGGCATCGATCCACAGATCCTCGAGGGTCTGGCAGCGGAGATGTCGAACCTGGTGGCGGCCGGCGGTCAGCTGGCCGTCGTCCTCGGCGGCGGTAATCTGTTCCGGGGTGCCGCATTGCAGGCGGCGGGCATGGATCGTGTCACCGGCGACCACATGGGCATGCTGGCCACCATCATGAACGGGCTCGCCGTCCGTGATCTGCTCAGCAGACGCGGGCTCGCGGTATCCCTCTTCTCGGCTCTACCCGTACCCGGCGTGGTCGAGGCCTACAGCCGCGACGCGGCGGTGGCTGCCCTGGAAGCGGGGCACGTGGTGGTGCTCGTCGCCGGCACCGGCAATCCTTTCTTCACCACGGACACGGCAGCCTGCCTTCGGGCCATCGAGGTGGGTGCGGACGCGGTGCTCAAGGCCACCAAGGTGGACGGGGTGTACAGCGCGGATCCGCTGAAGGACCCTTCTGCCACGCGATTCGACGAGCTGACCTACGACGAGACGCTGTCGGCGAAGCTGGGTGTGATGGATCTCACAGCCATCTGCCTCTGTCGCGATCATCATATGCCGGTCGTGGTCTTCGACATGCATGCAAAAGGTGCATTGACCGCGATCATCAACGGTGACAAGGTTGGCACCCGAATCGTGGCGCGATGATGGACGACCGCGGTTGCGTTTCGCCCTCCTTCTTTTCGAGAAGGCCTTCTCATCCGGGAAGACGAGCCGCAGCACCCAGAGGCACGGAAGTGTTTTGCGGGGACTGCACGGCAGAGCCTCAGGACTAGGCACAGATACCGAGACATGATCAGAGAAATCCAAACGGACGCCGATGAGCGCATGGGCAAGTCCCTCGAGGTGCTCGCCGTTCACTTCGCGCGCATTCGCACCGGCCGAGCCAATCCGAACCTTCTCGACGGCATCGAGGTCGAGTACTACGGCAACCCCACGCCGCTCAATCAGGTCGCCTCGGTGACCGTCGAGGATGCCAGAACCCTGGTGATCTCCCCCTGGGAGAAGAAGCTGGTGCCGGACATCGAGAAGGCGATCCTGAAGAGCGACATCGGCATCACGCCCGCATCCACCAGCGACGTCGTGCGCGTACCGCTGCCGGCGCTCACGGAGCAGAACCGCAAGGATCTGGCCAAGCAGGCCCGCCACGAGGCGGAAAACGCCCGGATCGCGATCCGCAACATCCGCCGCGACGCCATCAACGACATCCGCGAGCTCGTCAAGGAAAAGGAAGTGGCCGAGGACGAGGCCCACCGCGGAGAAGAAGCGATTCAGAAGCTGACGGACCGGCGCATCGCCGAGGTGGACGAAGCGCTGGCCGCCAAAGAGTCGGACCTGATGGAAGTCTGACGGAGCGAGCGGAACGATGTCCGAATCCATCGTCAGCGTCTCCCGCCACGCGACAGGCGACGCGCCACTCGCCGCCGCGGTGAGTGGAACGGAGACAGACCCGGCAAGCGAAAGCAATCCTCATCACGTCGCCATCATCATGGACGGCAATCACCGCTGGGCGAAGGCGCGGCGCCTGCCGGGCGCGGCCGGCCACCGGGCGGGGGCCCGTCGCGTCAGACCGGTGGCGGAAGCCTGTGCGGATCTCGGCGTCAAGTGCCTGACGCTGTTTGCCTTCAGCACCGAGAACTGGGGCCGTCCGCGTCGGGAAGTCAGCCTGCTGATGGACCTGATGCGCAACGTGCTCAGAAACGACATCGAAGAGCTCAACGAGCGCGAGGTCAGGCTGACGATCATCGGCGACCGCAGCCGCTTCGATGCGGACCTGCAGCAGCTGATGCGCGACGCGGAATCCCGCACCGCGCACAACGACCGCATGCGGCTCAACATCGCCGCGAACTTCGGGGGCCGCTGGGACATCACCGCCGCAGCGCGCGCCCTGGCGCACGACGTCCGGGCGGGCCGCCTGGACCCGGACGACGTGGACGAGCAGACCTTCGCCAGCTACCTGTCGCTGGGTGACCTGCCGCCGCCCGATCTCTGCATCCGCACCGGCGGTGATCATCGGATCAGCAATTTCCTGCTCTGGGATCTCGCCTACACGGAGCTGTACTTCACGGACGCCTTCTGGCCCGACTTCGACATGGCCTGCCTGCAGGACGCCTTCTCCCTCTACTCGGAACGTCAGCGCCGCTTCGGCCGGCGCAGCTGAGTGCTCAAATCCCGGATCATCACGGGGTTGGTGCTCGCTGCGGTCGCTCTGATCGCCATCTATCTTCTGCCGATCGAGGCCTATGCCGTGTTCTTCTGGTTCGTCGGCGGCGTCGCCGCCTACGAGTTCGCCGGTCTGGCGGCTATCGAGCAGCGCTGGCAGCGCCTGGCCTATGCGGGCGTCTACACCGCGCTGGTGCTGCTGACGGTCTTCCTGCCGGTGCTCGTCGAGCCCGGGCTGCTGGTGGGCGCCGCGGTCTGGGTCTTCGCCCTGGGCTGCATCTTCGGCTACCCGGCAAGCGGCACGATCATCCGGCCGTGGGTCACCGGTGTGCTCGGCATTCTCATCACCTGGCCGGCGTGGATCGCGCTGCAGGTCGTGCGCGGGGCGCCGGACGGCTCGAACTGGATGCTGTGGATGATCCTGGTGGTGGCCTTCGCGGACATCGGCGCCTACTTCACCGGGCGGGCGCTCGGCAGGCGCAAGCTCGCGCCCGCGGTGAGCCCGGGCAAGACGTGGGAGGGGTTCTGGGGCGGGATGCTGACGTCGAGCCTGATCTGCGGGGGCATTCTGGCGCTGCTCGGCCGTTTCAACGGCGGCTGGATCTTCATCATGGTGCTGCTGGTAGTGGTGTCCGTGGTGGGCGACCTCTTCGAGAGCGTTCTCAAGCGGGAACGGGGCGTCAAGGATTCCGGAACCGTGCTGCCCGGCCACGGCGGCGCGCTCGACCGGCTGGACTCGGCGGTGGCCGTGCTGCCGTACTTCGCGCTGATCCTCATGTACGCGGGCCTGTCCGGCGGCCCGACCGGATAGCGCGCCCGTCTGCGGGCAGGCGCGCCTGCCGGGGGGAGAATCGGCTATCATTCGGCCCGCTCGACCCCCGGGATGGCCAATCCGTTAACTTTTGGTAATGGAAGCGCCCGGCGTTCTGGCGTAACAATTCCGGAAGGAGCAGACGGAACAAGCTATGGAATTCATCCAGTACCCGCTGGCGCTGATCGTCATGCTCGGCGTGCTCATCACCTTCCACGAGCTGGGGCACTTCATCGTGGCGAGGCGGTCGGGCGTGCGGGTGCTGCGTTTCTCCGTGGGTTTCGGCAAGCCGCTGTGGTCGCGCGTCGACCGGCACGGCACGGAGTGGGCCATCGCCGCCATCCCGCTCGGCGGCTACGTGCGCATGCTCGGCGAGCAGGAACCGGGTGAGGTGCTGCCCGCAACCCCGCTGGCTGCGGGAGACAAGGACTATTCGCAGCTTTCCGTCGGCTGGCGGCTCGCCATCTCCGCCGCCGGACCCGCGGCGAACTTCGTGCTGGCGGTGATCGTCTACTGGCTGCTGTTCGTGGTGGGGGTACCCGCCAATGCGCCCATGCTCGGCGATGTGGACCCGGATTCCGCGCTGGGCCGGGCAGGCATGAGCCGATACTCGGAAATCCTCTCGATCGACGGGCAGCGCACCCAGAACTGGCAGCAGGTGAACCTGGCCCTGGCGGAGCGGATGGGCGAGTCCGGCACCATCGTCATCGAGGCGAGGCAGCCGGGTGGTCGGGCAGAGCCCTTCGAGGTCCCGATCAGCAACTGGCATCAGGGTGCCAAGGATCCGGACCTGCTGGGGTCGCTCGGCTTCACCGGCGCAGCACCCGCACTGGTGGGGGACGTGCTGCCCGGCGGGGCCGGCGAGCGCTACGGTCTCGAGCAGTGGGACCTGATCACGGACGTGAACGGCGAACCGGTCCAGAGCTGGGGAGACTGGGTGCGCATCATCCAGTCCGCGCCCGAGCAGCACCTTGCGGTGACGCTGCGCCGCGACGGGCAGAGCCTGACCCTGGAGGTGGTGCCGGATCGGCGGGTCACGGAGGAAGACGGCGAGATCGGCTATCTCAACGTCGCCGCCCACTACTACGAGGAAAGCTACGGACCGCTGGCCGCGCTGCCGCGGGCGGTCGGAGAAACCTGGGACAAGACACTCTTCACGCTGGGCGTGCTGAAGAAGATGGTGGTGGGTGCGGTCTCCGTGGAGAACCTCTCCGGGCCCATCATGATCGCCAAGGTGGCAGGCGACTCGGCGAGTGCCGGCTGGCAGTACTTCCTGACGCTGGCCGCGCTCCTGTCCATCTCCCTCGGCGTTCTGAACCTGCTGCCGATCCCCATCCTGGACGGCGGCCACATCCTGTTCGGCATCGTCGAGCTCCTGCGCGGCAAGCCTGTCCCGGAGAAGGTCCAGATCGTCGCGACCCAGGTGGGCATCGTGCTGGTCGGCTCCCTGATGATCTTCGCCCTGTACAACGATCTGACGCGCTTCATCTGATCGTGCGCCCGCTCATGATGATCAGGCCACTGCAACGCCTCGCTGTCGTGTGGCTGGTGCTGGCGGCCACGCTCGCGAGCCCGGTCGCCTCCGCCGAGTCCTTCGTCGTGGAGGACATCCGTCTGCAGGGGCTGCAGCGGGTGTCCGCCGGTACGGTGTTCAATCTGCTGCCGGTGAGCGTCGGCGACGTGCTGGACGAGGTGTCGGTCCGGCAGCTCATCCGCTCACTGTTCCGTTCCGGCTATTTCAACGACATCCGCATGGCGCGGGACGGCGGCGTGCTCGTGGTGACGCTGGCGGAGCGACCCGCCATCGAGAGCATCGAGATCGACGGCAACAAAGCCATTCCCACCGACGCGCTGCTGGACGGTCTCGGGCAGCAGGGCTTGAGGGAAGGGGAGATCTTCAAGCAGGCGACGTTGGAGCGGGTCGGGCTCGAGCTCGAGCGCCAGTACGTGGCCCAGGGACGTTACGGCGCGGCGATCAACACGGAAGTGGAGGAGCTGCCCCGGAACCGGGTTGCCATCAAGATCGACATCGAGGAAGGCAAGACCTCCGGCATCCGTCACATCAACGTAGTGGGCGCCACCGTATTCAGCGAGGAGGTTCTGCTCGACGAGCTGGAGCTCAAGCATCCGAGTCTGCTCTCGTTCTACAAGAACGACGACAAGTACTCGCGGGAGAAGCTCTCCGGCGATCTGGAAAAGCTCGAGGCCTACTACAAGGACCGCGGTTATGTGGAGTTCGCGGTGACCTCCACTCAGGTCAGCATCACGCCCAAGCGGGATCAGGTGTACATCACGGTGAACGTGGACGAAGGCGAGAAGTTCACCGTGAACGAGGTGAACCTGATCGGCGAGCTGCACGACGTGAAGAAAGAAGAGCTCGAGCGGCTGCTGATCGTTGCGCCCGGACAGGTGTTTTCCCAGGCGCTGGTCACGGCGAGCGAGGAACGGCTCACCAACGTGCTGGGCAATTCCGGCTACACCTTCGCGACGGCGACCGGCGTGCCGAGGGTGAAGGACGACGGCACGGTGGACGTGGAGTTCTTTGTCGACGCCGGGAAGCGTGCCTATGTCAGGCGCGTGAGCTTCTCCGGCAACAAGGTGACGCGGGACGAGGTCATGCGCCGCGAGATGCGGCAGATGGAAGGCGGCTGGGCATCCACCGCGCAGATCGAGCTCTCGAAGGTCCGCCTCGAGCGTCTCGGATACTTCAAGGGGGTCAACGTGGAAACCCCGGAAGTGCCCGGCACCGACGACCAGGTGGACGTGGACTTCTCCGTCGAGGAGCAGCCGTCCGGCAGCATCTCGGCAACGCTCGGCTACGCCCAGGGATGGGGGTTGACGCTCGGTGCGAACTACTCCGAGAACAACGTGCTCGGCACCGGAAACAGCCTGACGGTGGGTGCGTCCTATTCCGAATATCAGAAGGCCGTCAACTTCAACTACTTCAATCCGTACTACACGCTGGACGGCATCAGCCGGGGCTTCAACCTCTTCGTCCGGCAGCTCGACTACGATGCCCGCAACATCGCCAGCTTCAGCACGGATGCCGTCGGCGGCGGTGTGAACTTCGGCTTTCCGATCGGCGAGACGCAGCGGATCAACTTCGGAGCGATGATCGAGTACACCGACATCACGGAAGGTCAGTACCCGGCACAGGAGATCAGTGAGTATCTGGCCGTCAACGGCAACAAGTCGCTCAACTACAAGCTGAACCTGTCCTGGCGGTCCTCGACGCTGAACCGCGGTGTGTTTCCCACCCGAGGTCGGTCCCAGACCCTGGCTGGCGAAGTCGCGATCCCGGGCAGCGACCTGACGTTCTACAAGCTCACCTATGACGGTCAGATGTACTTCCCGATCACCCGCAGCCTGACCATGCGCCTGCGAGGCGAGGTCGGCTACGGGGATGGATACGGCAATACCGAGCTGGTGCCCTTCTTCGAAAACTTCTATGCCGGTGGATTCGGCTCCGTGCGCGGCTTCAAGACCTCCACGCTCGGACCGCGGACCACGCCGCCGGTCGAGGATGCCAACGGCAACCCCATCCCGCCCGGCGTCTTCGACCCGGACGGCGACCCCTACGGCGGTAACCTGATGGTGGTCGGCGGCGCCGAGATCATCTTTCCCATGCCGTTCATCAAGGACGGCCGGCAGTTCCGGCCGGTGGTCTTCTTCGATGCCGGTAACGTGTTCCAGACCAACTGCTTCGATTTCAGCGTCAACTGCTTCGGCTTCGACGTGAACGAATTCCGCTACGCCACCGGCGTCTCGCTGACCTGGCTGGCGGGTCTGGGACCGATGACGTTCAGTTATGCCTTCGTGTTCAACGACCAGAGAATCGACGAAACGCAGGCGTTTCAGTTTGAATTGGGGCGAACGTTCTGATGTAGAATGCGCCCCGCCAGGCGACCCGGCGCGCTTTTTCTCACGCCGGGATGAGTGCCCGGGCCACGTACCCGGCCAGATTAAAGGAGACTCGTGTGTATTCTCGTGTGTATAAGAAGTTGACGGTATTTTCCCTGCTGCTGCTCCTCGCCGGAGGCGCTGCGGCTGCCGAACTCAAGATCGCCGTGCTGGACACCCAGCGCGCGCTGCTCGAGAGCGAGGAGGCGCAGAAGCTTCTGAAGCAGGCCCAGTCGGACCTGCAGGGCGAGCAGGATCAGCTACAGGCACTCCAGGACGAGATCGTCGCGCTCAACCAGAAGCTGCAGACGGACGGCGAGGTCATGAGCCCGGCGGAGCAGCGCAAGCTGCAGAAGGACATCGAAGACAAGCAGATCGACCTGCAGTTCCTCGGTAACAAGCTGCAGAAGGAAGTGAACGACCGGCGTCAGGAGCTGCTGCAGCAGATGGTGCCGAAGATCGACGTGGTGCTGAAGGACCTCATCGAGCTGGAAGGCTACGACCTGATCATGGAACGCGGCAGCCTCCGCTACGTGAACGCCAAGCACGACATCACCCGCAAGGTCACCGAAAAGCTGAACGAAAAGCAGTAACCCGCACGATGACGGGCGCGGGCCGTTCGTTCACGCTCGAGGAACTGGCCGGGCTGGTCGGGGCTGAAGTCTCCGGTGACGGTACGCGTGTCATCCGGGGACTCGGCAGCCTGGAAGGCGCCGGTGAGGGAGACATCAGTCACCTGTCCAGCGCCGCCTACCGGCACCTGCTCGCAACCACCCGTGCCGGAGCGATCATTCTTGCACCGGAAGACGCTTCCCGGTGGGGCGGTGACAAGCTTGTCACGCCCAAACCCTATCTGGCGTTCGCCAGAGTATCGCAGCTTTTCGCCCGTGAGCCCCTGCTGAACGCAGGCGTCCACCCGGACGCTCACGTCGCCGCCAGTGCCCGGGTGGATGCCTCGGCCGCCATCGGTCCGGGCGTGGTCATCGGTGAGCGGACCCGGATCGGAGCGAACGTACGGATTCATGCCAACACGGTGGTCGGTGAGGACTGCGAGCTGGCGGCGGACGTGCAGCTCATGGCGAACGTCGTGCTTTATGCGGACGTCCGCATCGGTGAGCGCAGCATCGTCCACAGCGGCGCCGTTCTCGGTGCGGACGGCTTCGGCTACACACCGGACGAGCGGGGCGTGCTGGTGACGATTGCCCAGCTCGGCGGGGTGCAAATCGGCGCCGATGTCTCGATCGGCGCCGCGACGACCATCGACCGTGGCGCCATCGACGATACGGTGATCGGTGACGGGGTGAAGATCGACAACCAGGTGCAGATCGGACACAACGTCCAGGTGGGCAAGCACAGCGTGATCTGCGGCTGCGTCGGAATCGTCGGCAGCACCCGGATCGGCGCGCACGTGGTGCTTGCCGGTGGCGTGGGTGTCGGTGGCGACGGTCCCATCGAGATCTGCGATCGGGTGGTGGTGAGCGGCATGACGCACGTGTCCGCCTCCATCAGCGAACCTGGCATTTACTCCGGCGGGGTGATACATAGTCCGACCAGACAGTGGAAGCGCAACGCACTTCGCCTGCTCAGACTGGACGACCTGTTCCGGAGAGTGGCCCGCCTCGAGCGCCTGGCGGGCACCGCACGCGGCAGGGCGGACAGCGCGGATTGACGGACCGGATTGACAGCCCGGAATGACGGGCACGAGCCCCACCTGCCGCACCGGTCGGGGCAGGATCCCGGCAGCTCTCGACAAAAACGGCATTCAATGAAAGACATCAACGAACTCTTCGAATTCCTGCCCCATCGCTATCCGTTCCTGCTGGTCGATCGGGTCCTCGAGTTCACCTCCGGGGAAACCATCCGTGGCTACAAGAACGTGTCCATCAACGAGCCGTTTTTCAACGGTCACTTTCCGGGGCATCCGATCATGCCGGGTGTGCTCATCGTCGAGGCGATGGCCCAGCTCTCCGGTGTGCTGGCGTTCGAGACCAAGAATCGCCGGCCTTCGGAAGGCTATACCTACTATCTGGCGGGCACCGACCGGACCCGGTTCAAGAGGCCCGTCGTCCCCGGTGATCAGCTGATGATGGAGAGTCGGATACTTGCGGACAAGCGCGGCGTGATGAAGTTCGACTGCCAGTCCTATGTCGATGGTGAGATGGCCTGCACATCGGAAATCATCTGCATGGAGCGCAGGCTTTAGCGTTCCGTTAGAGGTCTGAATTGAGCACGCACGCAGGCATCGATCCCCGCGCGATCATCGACCCGAGCGCTTCCATCGGCGCCGATGTGGAAATCGGCCCGTGGACCATCATCGGCGCGGATGTGGTGATCGGAGACGGCTGCCGGATCGCCTCGCACGTGATCATCCGGGGCCCCACGGTCATGGGCCGGAACAACCGTGTCTATCAGTTCTCGACCATCGGCGAGGATACCCCGGCGCTGGCCTACGGCGGCGAGGACACCCGCCTGATCATCGGCGACGACAACGTCTTCAGGGAAGGGGTGACCATTCACCGCGGCATGGTGCAGGACCGTGGCGAGACGGCGATCGGCAACCGCTGCCTGCTCATGGCGTACGTGCACGTGGGTCATGACTGCGTGCTCGGTGATCACGTCATCATGGCGAACAACGCCGCGGTGTCCGGCCACTGCACCGTGGGCGATCACGCCAACTTCGGTGGTTACGCCGGCGTGCCGCAATACCGGAACATCGGTGCTCACTCGCACATCGCCGGCATGAGCCTGGTGCTCAAGGACGTGCCTGCCTACATGACGGTGATGGGCAACCCGGCTTCCGCCATCGGCCTCAATCTTGAGGGCATGCGCCGCCGGGGCTATTCGAAGGCACTCATCGACGCGCTCAAGGATGCGCACCGCGTCGTCTATCGCAAGGGCCTGACGGTCAGGGAAGCCTGCGCGGAGCTCGAGCCCGTCGCCGCCCGGACGCCGGAAGTGGCGCTCTTTCTCGATTCCATCCGGAACTCGCAGTGGGGCATCGTCCGTCCCCGCCGGTCGTCGAACGGCGCCGACGACGACTGACATGATCCTGGGCATTCTCGCCGGAGAGCCGTCAGGAGACCGACTCGGCGCCGGCCTGATGGCGGCGCTCTCCGCCCGGCATCCGGACGTGCGCTTCGTCGGCATCGGCGGCCCGCTGATGATCGACGCGGGACTCGAATGCCTGGTACCCATGGAGCGGCTGTCGGTGAACGGCTTCGTGGAGCCCCTCCGGCGCCTGCCCGATCTGGTCCGCATCCTCAAGTGTCTGCTCGACACCTACCGCCGCGAGCCGCCCGCCGCCTTCATCGGGGTGGACTTCAACGTCTTCAACTTTCTGCTCGAGCGCCTGCTGAAGGGGCGGGGGATTCCGACCGCGCATTACGTCAGCCCGTCGGTGTACGCCTGGCGGCGGGGACGGGTCCGGCGGATCGCCCGGTCCACGGATCTGCTGCTGACGCTGTATCCCTTCGAGCCCGCATTCTACCGGGATTCCCCGGTCCGGGCGGTCTTCGTCGGCCATCCCCTGGCGGACGAGATCTCGCCGCAGATGGGTGACGACGTGCACCGCTCGGCGGCGCGCCGCGATCTCGGCCTTCCGGAGACGGGCACGGTCGTCGCCGTCCTGCCCGGCAGCCGCCTCTCCGAGGTGGGCCTCATGGGTGCGGTGTTCTTCGAGGCCTGCGAGGAGGTGCGTGCCCGGCTCCCAGACGTGACGTTCGTGGTGCCGTGTCTGCGTCCGCCCATCTTCGATGCGGTTACCGGCCTGATGGCGGCGCATCCCGCGCTCGACGTGCGGCCGGTGCACGGCAACGCCAGGCAGGCGCTCACCGCCTGCGACGTCGCGCTGGTGAAATCCGGAACCAGCACACTGGAAGCCATGCTCCTGCACCGTCCCATGGTGGTCAGCTACCGGCTGGGGGAGCTGACCTACCGGCTGGTGAAACGGCTGCTGCGCACGCCCTACGTGGCGTTGCCGAACATTCTCGCCGGCAGCGAGCTCGTGCCCGAGTTGCTGCAGCACGACGCCACCCCACGGGCGCTGGCGGAAAATGTGCTCGCTCAACTGGACAAGCGCGTCGGCGACGCCGAATACTTGCGGCGTTTCGAGGCGCTGCACGCGTCGCTCCGGCGCGGCGCCGACGAGCGTGCCGCCGAGGCTGTGCTGGGCTGGCTGGGCCGGTCGGAAAACGGCAGCCACACCGTGACATGAGGAGGCGAGTCAGAACACCCGTGCGAGGGGCCAACGGTGCTGTTTGAGGATCTTCGACCACCCGCCTTCGTAGCCGGGGTGGACGAGGTGGGCCGCGGGCCGCTTGCCGGTCCGGTGATCGCTGCCGCCGTCATCCTGCGCGGTGCCGGTCCTGCCGGCCTCAGGGATTCCAAGAAGCTGACCGCCAGACGCCGGACGCTGCTCGCGGCGGAGATCCGGGCCACGGCGCTGGCGTGGAGCATCGGCCGCGCGGAAGTGGCCGAGATCGACGCGCTGAACATCCTGCGCGCGGCCCACCTGGCCATGCAGCGGGCGGTCGCCGGGCTGCCGAGCCCGCCCCAGGCGGTGCTGGTGGACGGCAACCTGCTGCCGAGCCTGCCGCTGCCGGCGGTGGCCGTGGTCAAGGGCGACGACCGCATTCCCGAGATCAGCGCCGCCTCCATCATCGCCAAGGTGGCGCGGGACGAGGAGATGGAGACGCTCGCCACGGTCTACCCCGGCTACGGCTTCGAACGGCACAAGGGGTATGCCACCGCCGAGCACCTGGCGGCGCTGAGCGCCCTGGGACCATCCCCCGAGCATCGGCGTTCCTTCGCGCCGTGCCGGACCGCCGTGGAGCCGGTGTCGGAGGCGCTGCCGTGGTAGCCGCAACGGGCTTCGTGCACCTGCGCGTGCACAGCGAGTACTCGCTGGCCGACAGCATCATCAAGGTGAAGCCGCTCGCTGCCGCGGCGGCCCGTCAGGGCATGGGCGCCGTTGCGCTCACGGATCGGGCCAACCTCTTCGGTCTGATCAAGTTCTACCGGGCCTGCCTCGACAACGGCGTGAAGCCCCTCATCGGCGTGGATGTCCGCTACGTGTCGCGGCTGCTCTCCCAGGGCGTGCCCGAGACGGGCCGGGCCGCGCTGCTGGCGATGAACGAGACCGGCTACAAGAACCTGCTGAAGCTCGTGTCCACCGCCTACGTGGGCAGTGACACCCGGGGCGTGCTTCGCCGAGAGGACATCTTCGCCCTCGGCGAGGGTCTCCTGGTGCTCTGCGGCGGACGTGAAGGCGAGGTCGGTAAGGCGCTGCTCAAGGGTGAGCAGGAAACGGCGCGCGCGCTCGCCGGGGAGTGGGCCGCGGCGTTTCCGGACCGCTTCTATCTGGAGCTCGTCCGCACCGGCCGTCCCGAGGAGGCGCGTCACGTGGCGCTCGCGGTGGCGCTGGCCGGGGAGCTCGCCCTGCCGGTGGTGGCCACGAACGATGTCTGCTTCATCGATGCGGAGGCGTTCGAGGCCCACGAGACCCGGGTCTGCATCGCCGAGGGGCGGGTGCTGGACGATCCGCGTCGGGAAAGACGCTACAGCCCGCAGCAGTACCTGCGCTCGCCCGCCGAGATGGCCGGGCTCTTCGCCGACCTTCCGGAAGCGCTTGCCAACTCCGTGGAGATCGCCCGGCGCTGCAACGTACACCTCCGGCTCGGCGAGTACTTTCTGCCGAACTATCCCGTGCCCGACGGGGTGACGCTCGAAGACTACCTCGAACGCTGCGCGAGAGAGGGGCTCTCGAAGCGGCTGACGGCGCTGGAGACCTTCGGCGAGCTCAAACACCCCCTCGCCGAGTATGAGGAGCGCCTCGATTACGAGCTGGGCGTGATCAAGAGCATGGGCTTTGCCGGCTACTTCCTCATCGTGATGGAGTTCATCGGCTGGGCCAAGGACAACGGCATTCCGGTGGGGCCCGGCCGCGGCTCCGGGGCCGGCAGCCTGGTGGCCTACTCCCTCGAGATCACGGATCTCGACCCGCTGCGCTACGACCTGCTGTTCGAGCGCTTTCTCAATCCGGAGCGGGTCTCCATGCCCGACTTCGACATCGACTTCTGCATGGAAGGCCGCGACCGGGTGATCGCCCACGTCTCGGAGCGCTACGGTCAGGAAGCGGTGAGCCAGATCATCACCTTCGGCACCATGGCCGCGAAGGCCGTGGTGCGGGACGTGGCGCGGGTCCAGGGCAAGCCGTACGGGCTGGCCGACAAGCTGTCGAAGTTGATTCCCTTCGAAGTGGGCATGACCCTGGCCAAGGCAGTGGAGGAGAGCGCGGAGCTGCGCGAGTTCATTGCCGGCAGCGACGAGGTGGGCGAGATCATGGACATGGCCTACGTGCTCGAAGGCATCGTCCGCGGGGTAGGACGGCACGCGGGCGGCGTGGTGATTGCGCCGTCGGCGCTCACGGACTTCGTGCCGCTGTACGTGGACGAACAGAGCGGCGGCCTGGTTTCCCAGTTCGACAAGGATGACGTGGAGTCCGCCGGGCTCGTGAAGTTCGACTTCCTCGGCCTGAAGACGCTGACGATCATCGACTGGGCGGTGAAGGCCATCAACGAGGGACGGGCTGCGCGCGACGAGCCGCCGCTCGAGATGGAGCGCATCCCGCTGGACGATGCGGACACCTACGCGCTGCTGCAGGAGGCGGAGACCACGGCCATCTTCCAGCTCGAATCCCGCGGCATGAAGGATCTGATCCGGCGCCTGAAGCCGGACAACATCGACGACATCATCGCCCTGGTGGCGCTGTTCCGGCCGGGACCGCTGCAGTCCGGCGCGGTGGACGACTACATCAACCGCAAGCACGGGCGCGAGCCCGTGGACATCCCGCACCCCAGCACGGCGGCGGCGCTCAAGGGCACCTACGGCGTGATGCTCTATCAGGAGCAGGTGATGCAGATCGCCCAGGATATGTGCGGCTTCAGCCTCGGCGGTGCGGACCTGCTGCGCCGGGCCATGGGCAAGAAGAAACCCGAGGAGATGGCCAAGGTCCGCGCTCAGTTCATCACCGGGGCTACCGAGCGGCAGGTGGCCCAGAAGACGGCGGACGACATCTTCGACGACATGGAGAAGTTCTCCGGCTACGCCTTCAACAAGTCGCACAGCGCCACCTACGCCATCGTCTCGTTCCAGACGGCCTGGCTGAAACGGCACTATCCGGCGGAGTTCATGGCCGCGACGCTGTCCGCCGACATGCAGAACACCGACAAGGTGGTCACCCTGGTGGACGAGGTCAGACGCATGGGCGTGCCGCTCAAGCCGCCGAGCGTGAACGTCTCCGAGTTCCGCTTCACTGCCCGTGACGGCGGCGTCATCTACGGGCTGGGCGCGGTGCGCGGGGTGGGCGAGGGTCCGGTGGCGGCCCTGGTGGCGGCCAGAGGGGCGGACGGACCGTTTGTGAGCCTGGCGGATTTCTGCCTGCGTGTGGACGCGAGAAAGGCGAACCGGCGCGTGCTCGAGGCGCTGATCCGCTCCGGCGCCATGGATGAGTTCGCCGCGGACGGGGAGGACCTGGACGCCACCCGCGCCAGGCTCCTGGCCGAGCTGGCCGACGCCATGCAGGGCGCAGAGCAGGTGGCGGAGAATGCGGCCGCCGGCATGGCCGACATGTTCGGCGGGCTGACCACCCCGACGGTGACCCGGACCCGGTCGGTGCCGCCGCTGGAGCGCCGGGAACGGCTCGAGTTCGAGAAGGAATCGCTCGGCCTCTACCTCACCGGTCATCCCATCGAGGAGTACCTGGACGAAATCCGGCAGTTCTGCAGCGCCAGCCTGTCGCGGCTGAAGGCGGAACGCAGGAAGCAGTACGTGGCCGGACTGGTGGTGGCCAGCCGTACCATCAAGAGCCGGCGGGGCGGGTCGATCGCCGTACTCACCCTGGACGATCGCAGCGGTCGGCTGGAAGCCGTGCTCTATCCGGACAGGTACGAAGCGGCGCGGCAGAAGATCAGCAAGGATGCGGTGCTCATCCTGGAAGGGGAGGTGCAGGAGGACGACTTCACCGGAGCGCTGCGCATGGAGGTGGATGCGGTGCTGACCATCGAGGAGGCCCGGCGGCGATTCGCCCGGGGTGTGACCATCGACCTGGACGGCTCGGCGAGTCCGGATCTCATCGGGCGGCTGCGCTCGAGCCTGGAGCCGCATCGGCGGACGGAAGCCGGCTGCCTGGTGGCCGTGCTCTGCCGCTCGGCGAGGGACGACGGTCTCGCGGCCCAGGGTCGTGTGCTGCTCGGGCCCGACTGGCGGGTGAACCCGAGTGACGACCTGCTCAAGCACCTGAAGCGCGAGTTCGGGGACGGCCGGGTCTCGCTCACCTATCCCGGCGCGCAGGTTTCCTGATGGAGAAGATCGTCGGCGCCTGCGACGCGCTGCTCGACACGGTCCGCGGACGGGTCTGGGTGGGCTTCAGTGGCGGCAGGGATTCCACCGTGCTGCTCCACGCTCTGGCGCGGAGCGCGGACCGCGTGCCCGGCGGCCGCTCCCGCCTGACCGCCGTGCACGTGAATCACGGTCTCGCGCCGGCGAGCGCCGACTGGGTCGGGCACTGCGAAGGATTCGCGCGGACACTCGGCATCGACATCCACCTCGCGACGCTGGCCCTGTCGCCGGGTGCCAATCTGGAGGCCCAGGCGCGATCCGCTCGGTACCGGGTCTTCCGCGAGCTCCTGGCGGAGGACGACGTGCTGGCGCTCGCGCATCACGCGGACGATCAGGTGGAGTCCGTGCTCCTGCACCTGTTTCAGGGGCGGGGCCTGTACGGCATGCCGGCCGAGCGGGCCCTGGGCGCCGGCCGTCTGGTCCGGCCGCTGCTGAGTCAGCCACGCAGCACGCTCGAATCCTATGCCACGAGCCATGCCCTCGACTGGGTCGAGGATCCGTCCAACGAGGACCAGAGCCTCGACCGGAACTTCCTCCGGCATCGGGTGGTGCCCGACCTGGCTGGCCGTTTCCCGGAACTGCCGAAGCGTCTCGCGCGGCTCACCGAGACCACCGAGGCCACGGCGCTGGCGCTGGAGGAGGCGCTCTCCCTGCAGCGTAATCCGCTGCCGCTGTCGGTGCTGGATGGCCTCTCGCGGCCGGTCCGGCAGAGCGTGCTGCGGCACTGGCTGGTGGTTCAGGACGCGGCGGCCGGCGTCAGCGACGGGGCGCTCGCCGATTTTCTCGACCAGCTGGAGTCCGCAAACGACCGTCAGCCGAGCATGAGCATCGGCTCCGGCCGGCTGGCCCGTTTCCGCCGGCAGCTCTATCTGGTGGACGAGCCGCCCGTGCTCGAGGGCACCTACCCGCTGGCCTGTCCCGGCGAGCTGCTGCTGCCGCACGGTCGTTTGCGGGCGGACCTCGAAGCGCCCGGTGCCGCGGCGGGTCAGGTGGCCACGGTTGCGTTACCGCTGCACGTGACGTTCACGACCGCGTTACCGGCGGGCTGTACCCTCCGGGTGGAGGGCAAGAGCCGCAAGGTACGTGAGCTGATGCGCCTGGCGGGCGTGCCGCCCTGGGCGCGCGGCGTGCTGCCCCTCGTCGCCGATGCCGGCGGGGTGGCGGTGGTACCGGGAGTGGCGGTGCGGGACACCGCGGCTGCGCCGGCGGCCGACACCCGTGCGGTCCGGGTTTCCTGGGAGCCGGCAGCGGGCACGACCAGGACGGCGGCTGGTGCGGCGGAGGCGGAAGCGCGTTGAGTCGATTGCCCGGTTTTGCTATCTTGCCCTCCCATCTTGCGCATGCACCCAGCCCTCCTTCTCCGCATGCGTCACTTGGCAAGATGGCGGTTTTCCAGTAGATGACCCGATATATTTTCGTGACCGGTGGTGTTGTTTCTTCCCTGGGGAAAGGCGTCATCACCTCCTCTCTGGCCGCCGTGCTGGAAGCGCGTCAGCTCAAGATCAACATCCTCAAGATGGACCCTTACATCAACGTGGATCCGGGCACCATGAGCCCGTTCCAGCATGGTGAGGTCTTCGTCACGGTGGACGGTGCGGAGACGGACCTGGACCTGGGTAACTACGAGCGTTACTCCAGCGCCACCATGACCAAGAACAACAACTTCACCACCGGCCAGATCTACGAGGAAGTGATCCGCCGCGAGCGTCGCGGGGATTACCTGGGCGCCACGGTGCAGGTGATCCCGCACATCACCGACGAGATCAAGCGCCGCATCCGCGAGGCGGGCAAGGGGCACGACGTGCTCATCGTCGAGACCGGCGGCACCGTGGGTGACATCGAATCCCAGCCGTTTCTGGAGGCGATCCGGCAGCTCAGGCTGGAGGAGGGCAGCGATTCCGCCGTCATCATTCACCTGGTGCTGGTGCCGTTCGTGCCGTCGGCGGGCGAGATCAAGACCAAGCCGACCCAGCACTCCGTGAAGGAGCTCAGATCCATCGGCCTGCAGCCGGACATCCTGGTCTGCCGGTCGGAAAAGCCGCTGCCGAAGTCCGCGCGCTCGAAGATTGCGCTGTTCACCAACGTCGAGGAGCGGGCGGTGGTGTCGTTTCCCGATCTCAGGACGATCAACCAGGCACCGGAAGCCATGCACGCCCAGGGGATGGACGACATCGTGGTCGACCGTCTGCGCCTCGACTGCCCGCCGCCGGACCTCTCCGGCTGGCACGCGGTGGTGGACGCGGAGCTGCATCCCGATCAGGAGACCCGCATCGCCATCGTCGGCAAATACCTGGATCTGCTCGATGCCTACAAGTCACTGGTGGAGGCGGTCGCCCATGCGGGCATCCAGACGCGCACCCGGGTGCACATCGACTATATCGACGCCCAGGAGCTCGAGGATCTGGGCACCGACCGGCTCGCCAACGTCCACGCCATCCTGGTGCCGGGCGGCTTCGGTGCCCGGGGATTCGAGGGCAAGATCCTGGCGGCCGGCTACGCCCGCGAGCACCAGGTGCCCTACCTCGGTATCTGCTACGGGCTGCACGCCGCCATCATCGACATCTCCCGCAACGTGGCGGGCCTGGAACGGGCGAACTCCACGGAAATCGACCAGGACACGCCGCACCCCGTCATCGCCCTGATCACCGAGTGGACCGACCGCGACGGCCGGACCGAAACGCGCACCGCCGCGAGCGATCTGGGCGGCACCATGCGTCTCGGCGAGCAGAAGTGCATGCTCAACCAGGGCAGCCTGGCGGCCAGGCTCTACGGTTCGACCTTCGCCGCGGAACGCCACCGGCACCGCTGGGAGGTGAACAACAACTATGTGGACGGGCTCGAGCAGCATGGCCTGGTGGTATCCGGACGCTCGGAAGACGGCAAGCTGGTGGAGATGATCGAGCTGGAAGGCCACCCCTGGTACGTCGCCTGTCAGTTCCATCCCGAGTTCACGTCGTCGCCGCGCAAGGGCCACCCGCTCTTCACCGGCTTCATCGAGGCGGCGCTGGCGCACGGCCGTGCGAACGCGGGTGCCGCGTTCGAGCCCATTCCCGCCCAGGCGGAACCCACGGACGACACTCAGGTCCTGAAAGCGGGGCGCTAATGTCCTGGCGGACCGGTTTCCTTACCCGAACGTGCTGAGGCGCCATGCAGCTGTGTGATTTCCAGGCCGCCAACGACGCGGGAATCTTTCTCATCGCGGGGCCCTGCGTGGTGGAAACGGAAACGCTGGCGGTGGATACCGCCGGCACGCTGAAAGAGATCACCACCGCACTCGGTGTGCCGTTCATCTTCAAGAGCTCGTTCGACAAGGCCAACCGGTCCTCCCACGAGAGCTTCCGTGGTCCGGGTCTGGAGGAAGGGCTCAGGGTGCTGGCAGCGGTGAAGGCGCAGCTGGGCGTGCCCGTGCTCACCGACGTCCACGAGGACACGCCGCTCGCCGAGGTGGCGAGCGTGGTGGACGTGCTGCAGACCCCGGCCTTTCTCTGCCGGCAGACCAACTTCATCGTCAATGTCTGCAGCCAGGGCCGGCCCGTGAACATCAAGAAGGGTCAGTTCCTGGCGCCTGGTGACATGGCGAACGTGGTGGCCAAGGCCCGCAGCACGGGCAATGGGCAGATCATGGTCTGCGAGCGGGGCGTGAGCTTCGGCTACAACAACCTGGTCTCCGACATGCGCGGGCTCGCCATCATGCGGCAGACGGGTTGCCCGGTGGTGTTCGATGCCACCCACTCCGTGCAGATGCCGGGCGGACAGGGGACGCGTTCGGGCGGGCAGCGGGAGATGGTGCCGGTGCTAGCCCGGGCGGCGGTGGCGGCCGGGGTGGCGGGCCTGTTCATGGAGACCCATCCGGACCCGGAGCGGGCCCTGTCGGACGGCCCGAACAGCTGGCCGCTGGACCGGATGGCAGAGCTGCTCGAGCAGCTCGTGGCGCTGGATCGGGTCGTCAAGTCCCGGCCGTACCTGGAAGACGAGTGGCTCGCCCCGGCGGGCGCAGACTGAACGACAAACGAAGGCGGGAGAGAACCGGCATGAGCAAGATCGTCGAGGTGCACGCGCGTGAGGTGCTGGACTCCCGGGGCAATCCCACGGTGGAGGCCGACGTGCTCACGGACTGCGGCAGCCTGGGCTCGGCCTGCGCGCCGTCCGGCGCCTCCACCGGTTCCCGCGAGGCGCTGGAGCTGCGCGACGGCGACAAGGGCCGGTATCTCGGTAAGGGCGTGCGGCACGCCGTCGCCAACGTCACCGAACGGATCGCCCCGGCCATCGCCGGCATGGACCCGGCCGACCAGCGGGCACTGGATGCGAAGCTGATCGAGCTCGACGGCTCCGCGAACAAATCGGTGCTCGGTGCCAATGCCATGCTGGCGGTGTCCTTGGCCGCGGCGAAGGCGGCAGCGAAAGCCAGCGGCCAGCCGCTGTTCCGGCACATCAACACCCTCATGGGCGGTGTGGACATGCAGATGCCCGTGCCGATGATGAACATTCTCAATGGCGGTGAGCACGCGGACAACAACGTCGACATCCAGGAGTTCATGATCCAGCCGGTGTCCATGCGCTCGTTCGCCGAAGCGCTGCGCTGCGGTGCCGAGGTGTTCCACGCGCTGAAGCGCGTGCTGGGCGAGAAGGGCCTCTCCACCGCCGTGGGCGACGAAGGCGGCTTCGCGCCGGATCTCAAATCCAACGCACAAGCGTTGGCCATGATCGCCGAGGCGGTGAAGCTCGCGGGTTACGAGCTGGGTCGCGATGTGACGCTGGCGCTGGACTGCGCCGCGAGCGAGTTCCACAGCGACGGCGCCTACCGGCTCGCGGGCGAAGGGGTGACGTACACCAGCAGCGAGTTCGTCGGCTATCTCGGCTCGCTGGTCGACGGCTACCCGATTCTCTCCATCGAGGACGGCATGGACGAGAACGATTGGGACGGCTGGAAGGCGCTGACCGATGCGCTGGGCAGCCGCGTGCAGCTGGTGGGAGACGACCTGTTCGTCACCAACACGGACATCCTCGCCGACGGGATCCAGCGCGGGGTAGCCAACTCCATCCTCATCAAGCTGAATCAGATCGGCACCCTCTCCGAGACCATGGACGCCATCGTCATGGCTCAGGATGCGGGCTACACGGCTGTCATCTCGCACCGCTCCGGCGAAACGGAGGACACCACCATCGCCGATCTCGCCGTGGCCACCGGCGCCGGTCAGATCAAGACCGGCTCGCTGTGTCGCTCCGATCGCGTGGCCAAGTACAACCGCCTGCTGCGCATCGAGGAAGCCCTCGGGGATCGTGCCGTCTACCGGGGACGGGCGGTGTTCGAGGCGCTGGGCAGCCGGGAGTTCTGAAGTGGCGGTGAGGCTCTTCATCGCGCTGCTGGTGCTGGGAGGCTTGAGCCTGCAGTACAAGTTCTGGTTCTCCGACGTCGGCTTCTTCCGCATCAGGAGTCTCGATGAGGACGTTGCCAAGCAGAGCCAGCGCCTGGACCGGCTCACGGAGCGCAACCGCATTCTGGCCGCGGAGGTCCGGGCGCAGAAACATGGTCTCGACGCGGTGGAAGCCCGTGCCCGCAGCGACCTCGGCATGGTCAAAGCTGGAGAGACCTTCTACCTGGTCAACGCCGAGCACCGTTGAAGGCGTCGGTTTCCATTCAGCGTCAGTGGCCGCGGACCGCGGCGGTGGCCTTTGATGCCAGCCTCAAGGTCGAGCCCGGCGACTTCCGGGTCGACGAATCGCTGCCGTTCGAGCCCACCGGCGAGGGCGAGCACCTGCTGGTGCGGCTCGAGAAAACGGGCATCGGCACCCCGGAGCTTGCCCGTCTGCTGGCGGACGCTCACGGCATGGACCATCAGGACGTCGGCTACGCCGGCATGAAGGACAAGCGGGCGGTGACCACGCAGTGGTTCAGCCTGCGCGGGGTCACCGCGCTGGACGAGGCGGTGGCCACCCTCGACGGTATCCGGGTGCTCGAGGTGACACGCCACCGGCAGAAGCTCCGCCGCGGTCAGGTGGGGGGCAACGCTTTCCACGTGCTGCTGCGCGACGTGCCGGCACCCCGCGGGCAGGGTGGTGACGGGGACCTGACCGATGCCCTGCAGACGCTCGCCGCCCGTGGCGCGCCGAACTATTTCGGCGGCCAGCGGTTCGGCTGGGACAATCTGGACAGGGCGACGCGCTGGCTCTCGCGTCGTCGCCGGGTGCGGGTCTCGGCGTTCAAGCAGGGCCTGTACCTCTCGGTGCTGCGCAGCTATCTGTTCAACGAGGTGCTGGCCGCCCGGGTCAATGACGGCACCTGGAACACGCTCGTCGCCGGCGATGTGCAGGACGGCCGGGTGCTGCCCACGGGTCCGCTCTGGGGCCGGGGCAGGAACGCGGTGACCGACGCGGCGGCGGAGGTCGAACGGCTGGCGCTGGCCCCCCACGCGGCACTGCTGGACGGGCTCGAGCACGCCGGGCTTACCCAGGCGCGGCGGCCGCTGGTGGTCATCCCGCAGGACTTCACCTGGCATCGGCAGGACGACAGGCTCGAGCTCCGTTTCACCCTGGGCGCGGGGGAGTACGCCACCAGCCTGCTCGGGGACGTTTTCGAGCTGCACGAGCCCGGCGCCGGTGATCCCGATGCCGGCGGCTTCGAAGCCGATGAACCCGGCGAGGCGGTGGCATGAAGGGCAAGTTCGACCTGGTCGGCATCGGCATGACAAGCCAGCGGACGCGCAATCGCCTCGTCGAGCGCCTCCGGGACAAGGGTATCGGTGACGAGTCGGTGCTCTCGGCGGTGGCCGCGGTGCCGAGGCACATCTTCGTGGACGAGGCCCTCGCGCATCGGGCCTACGAGGATACCGCGCTGCCCATCGGCCAGGGCCAGACCATCTCCCAGCCCTTCGTGGTGGCGCTGATGACCCAGACGCTGCTCGACCGTCCGCGCAGCCGCGTGCTCGAGGTGGGCACCGGATCGGGCTACCAGACCGCCATACTCGCCACCCTCGGCAAGCTCGACGGGCGGATCGGCAAGGTGTTCACCGTTGAGCGTCTGGGCGGCCTGATCGAGCGCGCACGGGAGCGTCTCAACGCCATGGGAGTACGCAACGTCCGCTTCCGTCACGGCGACGGCTATCAGGGGTGGCCCGAAGAAGGTCCCTTCGACGGGATTCTGGTCACGGCCGCGCCGCGGGTGGTGCCACAGGCGCTGCTCGAGCAGCTCGCCCCCGGCGGCCGGCTGGTGGTGCCCGTGGGTGCGGACACGCAGCAGCTCACGGTCTACGACCGCACGGAGCGGGGCATCGAGCGCCGGACGCTCGATCAGGTGCGCTTCGTGCCGCTGGTCAAGGGCATTCAGTGACCCCGTCCGGGATGGCGGATCGACCGCCGCGGCGGGCGATGGCCTGGCTGGGCGTCTATCTGCGCGGGACCGTGATGGGTGTTGCCGAGCTCGTGCCCGGCGTCTCCGGCGGCACCATCGCCTTCGTCACCGGGATCTACGACGAGCTGGTGAACACGCTGGCCGGACTCAAGCCCGCCGCGCTGCTCGAGCTCAGGCGCGGTCTAGCTGGTGTGGCGGCGATCTGGCGGGCGCACAACCTCACCTTTCTGCTGGTGCTCGGGCTCGGCATGGTCACCAGCGTGGTGCTGCTGGCCCAGGTGCTCGCCCTGGCACTGAGCACGATCCGGCCGGTGGTGTTCTCCTTCTTTCTCGGCCTGATCGCGCTGTCGGTGTGGATGCTGGGCAGACGGCTGGAACGCAGAACTCTGCTGGTCGCGGCGCCGGTGGGTGCGCTGCTCGGCGTACTGCTCACCCTGGTCGAGCCCTTTGCCGGTCAGCATTCGCTGCCGGTGTTCTTCCTGGCCGGGGCGGTGGCCGTATCCGCCTGGCTGCTGCCCGCCATTTCCGGCAGCTTCGTGCTGCTCACCCTCGGGCTCTACGAGCCGGTGATCCGGGCGCTGGCGGCGCCGGGCTGGGACGTGCTGGGCGTGTTTCTCGCCGGCTGCGTGACGGGTCTGCTGCTCTTCTCGAAAGTGCTCGCCTTTGCGCTGGATCGCGTTCGCGCCCCGCTGCTGTCCCTGCTCACCGGCTTCATGGTCGGTGCGAGCCTGGCGCTCTGGCCGTGGCAGTGGGAGGGGACGTTGCTCGCCCCGGCAGCCTATGCGGTCGCCAGTGGCGGGGCCGCGTACGTGGCGCTCTCGGCGCTGGCCGCGACGGCAGGCGCCACGGTCATCTGGCTGCTGGCGAAGCTGGAGACCTGAGCGGCGCGAGCGGGCTCAGCGCTCGAGCAGCTCGCGTTTGTCCGGCTTGCCGTTCCACTCTTCGGCATCCGGCAGCGGATCCTTCTTCTCGGTGATGTTCGGCCAGATCTCGGCCAGCTCCTGGTTGAGCTGCAGGAAGGCCTCCTGCCCGGCGGGCAGCTCGTCCTCCGAGAAGATGGCGTCCACGGGGCACTCCGGCTCGCACAGCGCGCAGTCGATGCACTCGTCGGGGTGGATGACAAGCATGTTCGGGCCTTCGTAGAAGCAGTCCACCGGGCAGACTTCCACACAGTCCGTGTGCTTGCATTTGATGCAGTTCTCGCCAACAACGAAGGTCATGTCTGTCTCGCTCGGAAAAGCGGGCATTCTAACCGCAATGGGTCGCCTGTCGAAGAGTGACGGGTGCCGCGCGGATGGCGGGCCGGCGGCTCAGGTCAGCCGGGACTTGAGCGCGTAGAGCACGTCCAGCGCTTGGCGCGGCGTCAGGGCGTCCGGGTCCACCTCGCTCAGGGCATCCAGCAGCGCGCGCACGTTCCCGGGAACCCGGGCGGCATCGCCTTCCGCGGCATCGCGCCTCGCGGCATCGACCGCCCCGCCGTTGTCTGCCGGTGCGAACAGATCCGCCTGCGTCGGGTCCCGTCCGGCCTGGGACTGCTCGAGCGCCTGCAGCCGTTCCCGGGCGCTGGTGAGCACCGGGTCCGGCACGCCGGCGAGCCGCGCCACCTGAATGCCGTAGCTCTGGCTGGCGGGCCCCGGCTCGACGCTGTGCAGGAAGACGATGCTGCCCTGATGCTCCGTGGCCGCCAGATGCACGTTGGCGGTGGCCGGCAGCTCGGCCGCAAGCGCGGTGAGCTCGAAGTAGTGGGTGGCGAACAGGGTGAACGCCCGGACGTGGCGGGCCAGGTGCTCGGCCGTCGCCCAGGCCAGGGCCAGCCCGTCGTAGGTGCTGGTGCCGCGGCCGATCTCGTCGAGCAGCACCAGGCTGTTCTCGGTGGCGTGGTGGAGAATGTTGGCGGTTTCCGTCATCTCCACCATGAAGGTGGAGCGCCCGCCGGTGAGATCGTCGCTGGCGCCGATGCGGGTGAAGATCCGGTCGACGGGCCCGATGCGGGCCGCCGCTGCGGGCACGAAGCTGCCGGTGCAGGCAAGCAGCGCGATGAGGGCCGCCTGGCGCATGTAGGTGGATTTGCCGCCCATGTTCGGGCCGGTGATGACGAGCATCCGCTGGCGGTCGGTGAGCACCAGGTCGTTGGGCACGAAGGGCGCGTCGGAGCGCGCTTTCACCACCGGGTGCCAGCCGCCCTCGACCTCCATGCCCGGCTCGTCGGTGAGCTCGGGGACGACGAGCGACAGTGACAAGGCCCGCTCCGCGAACGTGGTGAGCACGTCGAGCTCCGCGGCCGCGTCGGCGGCCGCCCGCAGCGCCGCCAGCGATCGGGCCAGCGTGCCGACCAGCGCTTCGAAAAGCGACTTCTCGAGTGCCAGGGCCCGCGACTTCGCGGTCAGCGCCTTGTCTTCGAAGGCCTTCAGCTCCGGGGTGATGTAGCGTTCCGCGTTCTTCAGGGTCTGGCGGCGAACGTACTCCGCGGGAATGGCCGCATCCCGGTTGCGACCGGTCTCGATGTAGTAACCGTGCACGCGGTTGTAGCCCACCTTCAGGTTGGGAATACCGGTGCGCACCCGCTCCGCCTGCTCAAGCTCGGCGAGCCAGGCCGCGGAGTGCTCGCTGAGGCCGGTGAGCTCATCGAGCTCGGCGTCGTACCCTGCCCGGATGGCCCCGCCGTCACGGATCGTCGCCGGCGGCGCGTCCACCAGCGCCCGCCCGAGCAGCGTGTGGGCGTCCGTAAAGTCGGCGAGCGCCCGGCCGATGGCAGCGCAGGCAGGGTCGGCTGCGGGCAGCGCCGCGCGGATGCCGGGGAGCTCGCCGAGGGCGGTTCTCAGCCGGCCGAGATCCCTGGGGCTCGCGGTGCCGAGCGCGACACGCGAGACTACCCGTTCCATGTCGCCCACCGCCTTGAGCGCCGTACGCAGAGGCTCCAGGCTGCCGTCGATCAGCGCCGCCACCCCGGCGTGGCGGCTGCGGACGAGCGCCCGGTCGCGGCTCGGCGCGTTCAGCCAGCGGCGCAGCAGCCGCGCGCCCATGGCCGTGCGGGTGGTGTTGAAGAGCTGGAAGAGGGTGGCGTCCTCCGAACCGTCGAGACGACGGTCGATCTCCAGATTGCGTCGGGAGTGGGCATCGAGGGCCACCACGGCGTCCGGGCTCGCGACTGTCAGGCGGTCGATGTAGGCCAGGTTTTGGCACTGGGTCTGCTTCGCGTACTCGAGCACCGCCGCAGCGACGCCGACCAGGGGCGAGTCCTCGGCGATGCCGAAGCCGGTCAGGTCGCGGGTGCCGAAATGTCGGGTGAGCTGGCGCCGCCCCAGCGCCGCGTCGAACGCCAGGGGGTCCAGCCGCCGGCCGGGCAGCGTCACGCCGTCGATCGGCGTCCGGTAGAGCACCTCGCTCGGCTGGATGCGCGCGATCTCGGCGCTCAGCGCCGAGCGGTCGGGGAGCTCCATCACCTGCAGGGCACCGGCGGACAGGTTGAGCCAGGCAACGGCGAAGCCCTCCCCGCAGGGCTCGATGCCCATGAGCAGGGAGTCCGACGCGCCGTCGGCCAGGGCGTCGTCGGTGAGGGTGCCGGGTGTGACGATGCGCACCACCCGCCGCTCCACCGGCCCCTTGCTCGTCGCCGGATCGCCGATCTGCTCGCAGATGGCCACGGTCACGCCCAGGCTCACCAGCTTCGCCAGGTAGCCGTCCACCGAGTGATAGGGCACGCCACACATGGGGATGGGCGCACCTGCCGACTGGCCGCGGCTGGTGAGGGTGATGTCGAGGAGCTCCGCGGCGCGCTCCGCGTCCGAGTAGAAGAGCTCGTAGAAATCGCCCATCCGGTAGAAGAGCAGCTCGTCCGGATGCTCCGCCTTGATACGCAGGTACTGCTGCATCATGGGGGTGTGCCCGGCGGCAGGTGCGGAGGTGCTGGCGGGGGGCGTGCTCATGGAGCGGGGGATGTTGCTACCTTCGTGCGGACAGGGCAACCCTGCCATGCGGGCGCGCCAGCGTTGAGCCGCTGTGCGACGTTGACCGGCGTTTTCGTGCGCCGCTGGCGCCTCGGCCCGGGCAGGCTGTTGCCATCCATACTGATTAAATATACAGTACCCACCGACTCGGGAATTCCTACGCCAGACGGCGAACCTCGAGTAAGAAGCGTGCGGCGACCGCGGTGGTTTCGCGAAGCGAAAAAGCAGATTCGCGAAGCGAAAAAGCAGATTCGCGAAGCGAAAAAGCAGATTCGCGAAGCGAAAGACCCCCGGGCGCGGTACTGAGGAGAACCTCCAAGATGAGCAAATCACTCCACATGGCACAATCCAAATCCGATTCTTCCAAAGCCACCGCGGCAGACGCAGATCCGGCAGATGCCAAATCCGCAGAAGCCAAAGCCGCAGATGCTAAAAATGCAAAGAAGCAACGGGACCCCGAGAAAGACCGGGCGCTGACCGCCGCGCTCGCGCAGATCGAGCGGCAGTTCGGCAAGGGTTCCATGATGCGCCTGGGCGACCGCGAGCAGGTGGCCATTCCGTCCATCTCCACGGGCTCGCTCGGGCTCGACATCGCGCTGGGTATCGGCGGCCTGCCGCGCGGCAGGGTGGTGGAGATCTACGGGCCGGAATCGTCGGGTAAGACCACGCTCACCCTGCAGGTGATCGCCGAGGCCCAGAAGGCGGGCGGCACCTGCGCCTTCATCGACGCGGAGCACGCGCTCGATCCCATCTATGCCCAGTCCCTCGGCGTCGATACGGACAGCCTGCTGGTCTCCCAGCCGGACACGGGCGAGCAGGCGCTCGAGATCTGCGACATGGTCGTCCGCTCCGGCGCTGTGGACGTGGTGGTGATCGACTCCGTGGCGGCGCTCACCCCGCGGGCGGAGATCGAGGGCGAGATGGGCGACTCCCACGTGGGTCTCCAGGCCCGGCTGATGAGCCAGGCGCTCAGGAAGATGACGGGTAACATCAAGCAGTCCAACACCCTGGTCATCTTCATCAACCAGATCCGCATGAAGATCGGCGTCATGTTCGGCTCGCCGGAGACCACCACCGGCGGTAACGCGCTCAAGTTCTACGCGTCCGTCCGGCTGGACATCCGCCGCATCGGTGCGGTGAAGGAAGGCGACGAGGTGGTCGGCAACGAGACCCGGGTCAAGGTGGTGAAGAACAAGGTGGCGCCACCGTTCCGGCAGACCGAGTTCCAGATTCTCTACGGCCAGGGCATCAACCGCATGGGTGAGGTCCTGGAGCTGGGCGTGCAGCAGGGCATCGTCGAGAAGTCGGGTGCCTGGTATGCCTACAAGTCCGACCGAATCGGCCAGGGCCGCAAGAACGCCTCGGACTACCTCACCGAGCATCCGGAGATCTGTGCCGAGATCGAGGCGAAGATCCGTCGGCAGGTGCTGCCGGGCAAGATGTCCCACGATGAGGTGGTGATTCCGGAGCCCGAGCAGGACGCGCTCTCCTGAGACCCTGAACCGGTCTCTGAGCCCCTCGGTTGCAATGGCGTTGGCGTCGGATCCTGTGGATGACCAGTCGGAGGCGGCCTATCGGGCCGCCCTCGACGCTGCCGTGAAGAGCCTCGGCCAGCGCGAGCATGGTCATCGTGAGCTGGCCCGGAAGCTCGCGAGCAAGGGTCACGCGCCCGTGCTGGTCGAGCGGGTCCTGGACTACCTCCACGAACACGATCTGCAGTCGGACGACCGATTCGCGGAAGGCTTCGTGCGCAGTCGGGTCCAGAAGGGCTACGGACCGATCAAGATCCGTCAGGAGCTCGCGAGCCGGGGGGTGAGCGAGGAAGCCCAGGAGCGGCAGCTCACCGAGCCGGCGGAGTTCTGGCTGGATGTCGCCCAGCGGGCTCTGGGCCGGAAGTTCGGCCGCCGGATGGCCGTCCACGCAGAGGCCGAGGAAGACACGCCCGACCGCGAAGCCTGGAACGCCCGTGCCCGGTTTCTGGCCAGGCGCGGGTTTCCCGCCGATCTCATCTATCGGGCGCTGGGCCCGGAGCGGGACTAGCGCAGGCCCGCCCGGGTCCGGATGCATGAGCCCCTGCAATCCGCCGGGCTCATACACTATACTGGCCCGCTTTTTTCCACCCGTCCGGACCGATGAACACTGCCGAGCTGAGAGAAGCCTACCTGAACTTCTTCAAGGAGCGCGGGCACCAGATCGTCCCGTCGAGCACGCTCGTGCCGAGAGACGACCCGACCCTGCTCTTCACCAATGCGGGCATGAACCAGTTCAAGGACGCGCTGCTCGGGCGCGAGCACCCGGGATACACGCGGGCGACGTCCGCCCAGCGCTGCGTGCGGGCCGGTGGCAAGCACAACGATCTCGAAAACGTGGGCTACACCGCGCGCCACCACACCTTCTTCGAGATGATGGGCAACTTCAGCTTCGGCGATTACTTCAAAGAGGAGACCATCTCCTGGGCGTGGCAGTTCGTTACCGAGGTGATGAAGCTGCCGCAGGAGAAGATCTGGGTCACCGTGCACCCGACGGACCTCGAGTCGCGCGAGCTGTGGGAGAAGACGATCGGACTTCCGCACGAGCGGGTGATCGACATCGAGGAAAACTTCTGGGCCATGGGCGACACGGGACCCTGCGGCCCCTGCACCGAGCTCTTCTACGACCACGGGCCGGAGGTGGCCGGCGGGCCGCCGGGATCTCCGGACGAGGACGGCGACCGCTACATCGAGTTCTGGAATCTGGTCTTCCCGCAGTTCGACCGCTCACCGGACGGCACGCTGACCCCGCTGCCGAAGCCGGGCGTGGACACGGGCCTCGGTCTCGAGCGGATGGCCGCCATCATGCAGGGCGTGCACAGCAACTACGAGATCGACCTGTTCCGGCGGCTGATCCGGGCTGCCGGCCAGATGGCCGGTTTCAACGACGAGCAGGCGATGCTCGCCAACGCATCGTTGCGGGTGATCGCCGATCACATCCGCTCGTCCGCCTTTCTCATCGCCGACGGCGTGATCCCGGGCAACGAGGATCGCAGCTATGTGCTGCGCCGGATCATCCGCCGGGCGCTGCGTCACGGCTACAAGCTCGACATCACCGAGCCGTTCTTTCACAAGCTGGTGGACCCGCTGATCGAGGAGATGGGCGGTGCCTACCCCATTCTCCGCGAACGTCGCGACGAGGTCGTCCGTGTGCTCGCCCGTGAGGAAGCGCGGTTTGCGGAGACGCTGAATCAGGGTATGGCGCTGCTCGAGGAAACCATTGCCGGACTCGAAGGCAGGGAGATTCCCGGCGACGTGGTCTTCCAGCTCTACGACACCTACGGATTTCCGGTGGACCTGACCGCCGACGTGGCCCGGGAGCGCGGCCTCGAGGTCGACATGGACGGCTTCGAGGCCGCCATGGAGGCACAACGCTCCCGCGGTCGTGCGTCCGCCAGGTTCGATGCCAAGCTCGGCCAGCGGATTCATACCGAGGGCAAGGTGGAGTTCACCGGCTACGCCAGCACATCAGGAAGCACGACGGTGACCGGGCTCTTCGACCCCGAAGGTGCACCCGTGGCGCAGCTCGCGGCCGGTGAGGGCGGTGTCGTGGTGCTGGCTGCGACGCCGTTCTACGCCGAGTCCGGTGGTCAGGTTGGAGACACCGGCATCATCGAGGCCGATTCGGGCACGTTCCGGGTGACGGACACCCAGCTTGCCGGTGATCAGTTCCTGCACGTCGGCGAGCTCATCGACGGATCGCTCGAGAAGGGCGAGACGGTGCGCGCCTCCGTCGACGAGGAGCGTCGCCGCCTGATCCGCTCGAATCACTCCGCCACCCATCTGCTGCATGCTGCGCTCCGCCAGACGCTGGGCCCGCACGTGCAGCAGAAGGGATCGCTGGTCGCACCCGACCGGCTGCGCTTCGACTTTTCGAATCCCGAGCCGATGACGGCTGCCCAGCTCAAGAGCGTCGAGGAGATGGTGAATAGGGAGGTTCAGGCCAACACCGAGGTCGGTGTGGCGCGCATGAGCTACGACGACGCCATCGCCAGCGGCGCTATGGCGCTGTTCGGCGAAAAGTACGGCAGCGAGGTGCGCGTGCTGAGCATGGGCAATGGGTACTCGGTGGAGCTCTGCGGCGGCACACACGTGTCGCGGACGGGCGACATCGGGCTGTTCCGGATCGTCTCCGAAACCGGTATCGCCGCCGGCGTGCGGCGCATCGAGGCGGTGACGGGACCGGCCGCACTCGCCTGGATGCTCGCTGGTGAGGAAGCGCTGGCCGGCATCGCGGCGCTGGTACGCGGCAATCGAACGGATGCACCGGCGAAGGTGGCTGCGCTCCTCGAGGAGAACCGCCGTCTCGGCCGGGAGCTCGACCAGGCTCGACAGAAGCTCGCGGCCACGCAGGGCGCGGACCTCGCCAGCGAAGCGACGGACGTCGACGGCATCAAGGTGCTCGCGGCCACGGTCGAGGGAGACGGCAAGGCGTTGATGCAGACGCTGGACATGCTGAAGTCGAAGCTCGGCCCGTCCGTGATCGTTCTCGGCCAGGTGGAAGACGGCAAGGTGAGCCTCATCGCCGGGGTGAGCAAGGATCTGACGGACCGGATCAAGGCGCCGGACGTGGTCAACGCGGTGGGCAGTGAGGTCGGCGCCAAGGGTGGCGGCCGTCCGGATATGGCGCGTGCCGGTGGCGGCAATCGGCCGGATGCCCTGGCGGGCGCGCTGGCCGGTGTGCCGGACTGGGTCCGTGGACGGCTGGCGGGCTGACATGGCACTGATCGTTCAGAAGTACGGCGGCACGAGCGTCGGCAGCGTGGAACGCATCCAGGCCGTGGCGGAACGGGTCAGCGGATACCTCGATGCGGGGCATCAGGTGGTGGTGGTGGTCTCCGCCATGAGCGGCGAGACTAACCGGCTGGACGCCCTGGGCCGCAGCGTCTCCGGCCGGCCACCCGCCCGGGAGATGGACGTGCTGCTTGCCGCCGGCGAGCAGGTCACCATCGCGCTCACGGCCATGGCCCTGCAGGAACGCGGCTATCCCGCCAAGTCCTATCTCGGCACCCAGGTGGCGATCCGCACGGATGCCAACTTCGGACGCGCGCGTATCGAGGAGATCGACACCGCCGCGCTGAGAGCGGATCTGGCCGAAGGCATCACGCCGGTCGTGGCCGGATTCCAGGGGATGGATGCCGTCGGCAACGTCACCACCCTCGGCCGGGGTGGTTCGGACACCACGGCGGTGGCGGTCGCTGCCGCGCTGGGTGTGGACGAATGTCAGATCTGCACGGACGTGGACGGCGTGTACACGGCGGATCCCCGGATCGTGGACGACGCCCGCCGGCTCGATCGCATCACCTTCGAGGAGATGCTGGAGCTTGCCTCTCTGGGATCCAAGGTGCTGCACCCGCGCTCCGTGGAGTTCGCCGGCAAGTACAAGGTGCCGCTCAGGGTGCTTTCCAGTTTCGAGGAAGGCCCTGGCACCCTCATCACCATCGAGAAGGACGATATGGAACAGCCCATCGTATCCGGCATCGCCTATGCGCGTGACGAAGCGAAGATCACCATGTCCGGCGTGCCGGACGTTCCCGGGGTCGCGTCGAAGATCCTCGGACCGGTGGGGCGCGCGCCCATCGAGGTGGACATGATCGTGCAGAACACCGGGGCGGACGGGCTCACGGACTTCACCTTCACGGTGAAGCGGGGTGACTACGAGCGCACGCTCGAGCTGCTCACACCCGTGCGGGATGCCATCGGCGCCAGGGCGCTGTCCGGCGACAACAAGATCGCCAAAGTATCGGTGGTGGGTGTCGGCATGCGCTCCCATGCCGGTGTGGCAACCCGCATGTTCGACGCACTGGCGGCGGAGAACATCAACATCCTCATGATCTCGACTTCCGAGATCAAGATTTCCGTCGTGGTGGCCGAGCGCTATCTGGAGCTCGCCGTCCGCTGTATCCACAGCGAGTTCGAGCTCGGCAAGGAAGCGGTCAGGGAGGAGGAACCGGCCTGAGGAGGCGGTTTTTTCGCCTGTCCCGGTACCCCGTTTCGGGTACACTTGCCGCTCCCGGAGAGGTGGCCGAGAGGCCGAAGGCGCGCCCCTGCTAAGGGCGTATAGGCTTATCCCCTATCGAGGGTTCGAATCCCTCCCTCTCCGCCATCCGCATGAATAATGGGCGGCTCTTCCCACTTAATGGGGGATAGCCGGTATTCACTACACCCGGTTGATGATGCCATCCCACCCGCAGTGGGTTAAGACTCTCAACCGGTAGTTCTCAAAGTTCCTGAACCCGTAGGCTCGTCTGGTCATCATCTCCATCTTCGTATGGAAGCCCTCGGTGATGCCGTTGCTGCGGCTGAACCGCCAC
>JBFWZA010000021.1:0-104043 GCA_050185825.1 Pseudomonadales bacterium
CCGCGTGGTCGGGGCTCGACACCGAGACGTCCATGGCGTCGATGCGGTCTTCCATGACCTTCACCCGGGAACCGCCGAGCCCGTGAATGACCGGCCGCCCGACGGCCGCGCCGAAGGACGCGGAGTGAACGCCGGGCTGGTTGATGAGGGTTTCGCCGAGAGTGCCGGAGAGGGCTTCGTGAAGATCGTCGCCGTCGAGCAGGGTGGTTGGCTGGGCCAACCCCTCGCCGGAGAGCGGGTGGGCGCTGACCACCAGCTCCTCGATGATCGGAGCGTCGTCAGTCGTTGCTGCCGCGACCGCGGCCGCCTGCAGGCTGCCCGCGACATACGCGAGCGTTAAAAAAGCTGCTTTCATGAGCTTGTATCCGTTTCGTCATCTGATGAGTGCGACCGCACGGAACCTGAGCGGTCAGTCGGGCTGTGACGATCAGCGGATCGGTGGGGCGCGGGGATGAATGTGCGGGCGCTCCGCCGGACGCATCGGCGGGAACGGCGCTTCGAGGCGGATCGGCAGCGCAGGCTGAACGGGCACCGGTAGAACGGGCGCGTCCGGCAGGCTGGCGGTGGAGGTGGTGCAGGCGACGCAGGCCGTGTCCAGGGTCGGACCATGGACGTGCACGGCGGCCATCGTCTGGGCGCACAACAGCAGCAGCGCGGCAATCAGCGCAAGCCTGCTGCAGGTCCGTCGTCGGTGTATCACGGTCGCCATCCTGGCGGGGAGCCTACACGCTCGCCCGGGATCGCCGCAATCTCGACGCATTGTCGGCACGGACATTCGGCAGGGGTCGTTGACTTTGGCTCGGAGGCTGGCCTACTACGCGCCGTTTCTCGGCGTCGGAATCTCATGGATCCGGTAACCCAGGCAACGCTCGGCTCAGCGCTCTCCCAGACTGCGGCAGACGGTCGACGTCTGCGCGGCTACGCGCTGGCGGGCGCGTTCGCCGGCCTGGCTCCGGATGCGGACATTCTGATCCGCTCGGCGACCGACCCGCTTCTGTACCTGGAATTCCACCGCCAGTTCAGCCACTCGCTGATCTTCATTCCCGTGGGCGCGGTGGTCTGCGCGCTGCTGCTGCACCCGTTCCTGAGAAGGAGGCTGCGTTTGCGGGAAACCGCACTGGCCTGCCTGCTCGGCTACGGTAGCCACGGTCTGCTGGACGCCTGCACGAGCTATGGCACTCAGCTCCTGTGGCCATTCTCGGACTTCCGGGTGGCCTGGAACTGGATTTCCGTGTTCGACCCGCTGTTCTCCGTGCCGCTGCTGGTGCTTGCCGTTCTGGGTGGGATCACCAGGCATCGCCGGTTCGCCGCCGCCGGGCTGGGGTGGGTGCTCGTCTACCTGGGGCTCGGCGCCGTGCAGCACGAGCGGGCGATGGCGGCGGCCCAGGCTCTGGCGGCGGAGCGCGGGCAGGTACCCACCCGACTGGTCGTGAAGCCGGGATTCGCCAACCTGCTGGTGTGGAAGTCCCTGTACGAAGCCGATGGCCACATCCACGTCGACGGCATCCGGGCCGGCGTGCAGGTCGGCGTCTGCGAGGGGGATCGCGTCGAAGTGCTGGATCCTGCGCGGGACCTGACCTGGCTCGAGCCGAACAGCCAGCAGGCGCAGGATCTGGATCGTTTCGCCTGGTACTCGGACGGCTGGCTGGCGCTGGATCCGGAGACGCCCTTCTACGTGGTGGACGTGCGCTATGCAGCGCTCCCCAACCGGATCGATGCGCTCTGGGGGCTGGTGCTCGATCCGCAGGCGGACACTCAGGCGCACGCTGCCTGGCGCATCATTCCCTCGCGACGCGCGGAGGATCTGGATCAGCTGCTGAACCTGCTCGCCGGTCACGGCTGCCGGGTGGCGCGGTAAGATCGGACGATGACCGACGCAACGGACACAGCGCGCTGGCGCTCCATCCGGCGGGGAGCCAACCGTCGATCGCTGATGGAGGCGAGTCTGGTGCTCACCGCCGTGGACGTGGAGCACGTGCTGGTCGAGGAGACGGACGACTGGTGCCTGAAGGTGCCCGACGAGCGCGCGCCCGAAGCCATCGCTCATCTGGAGCGCTACCGGCTGGAGAACCAGCCGCTGCCACCGCCACCACCGCCGGAGGAGTTCGACAGCGGCGTGGTGGGCGTGCTCGGATTTCTGCTCGTCATCTGGTCGGTGCCGTTTTTTCAGAACCTGGGCCTCGGCGACTGGGACTGGCTCACCGCCGGCCGCATCGAGGCCGGTGCCGTCAAGGACGGAGCCTGGTGGCGAACCGTCACGGCGCTCACGCTGCACGCGGATCTCGGCCACATCCTCGGCAACTCCGCCTTCGGCGCGCTGTTCGGCCTCTTCGCCGGGCGCTTCATGGGCTCCGGCCTCGCCTGGCTCCTGATCCTGCTCGGCGGCGCGCTCGGCAACGGCGTGGCGGCCTGGATGCGGCCAGACGACTTCCGTGCCATCGGTGCCAGCACGGCAACGTTTGCCGCCCTGTCACTGTCGAGCGCCTTCGTCTGGCGCAAGGGTTACTTCAGCGGCCGGGGCTGGAAGCGCGCGTTCGCGCCGATCTTTGCGGCGGTGGCGCTGCTGTCCTTCACCGGCGCGGGGGGCGAGGACACGGACGTGCTCGCCCACGTCACGGGGTTCATCGCCGGACTGCTCCTCGGGCTGTGGGCGGCCGAGTGGCCGATCCGGCGCCTGGGCAGGATCGGCCAGAAACTCTGCGGCGCGACGGCGCTGCTGCTCATCGTGCTGGCCTGGCTCCGGGCCGGCACGGCTTACGGCTGATCCGCGGGCAGCTCCGGAAATCCTGACGGCGGCCGGCGGTGTCCGGTTGCCTGCTCGTAGGCGAAGGCGATGCCGATGATGAGCCCTTCGGAGTAGGGTCGGCCGAGAATCTGCAGGCCGGCGGGCAGCCCGTCGCGGGTGAAGCCCATGGGTACGGTGGCGGCCGGCAGACCGGTTGCGGGAGCGATGAGCTGGCTGTTGTCGCCCCGGTAGCCGCCGACCGGGTCCGCCAGGCTCGCCGGCGGGTTCGTCCAGCTCGGGTAGATCACGACGTCGACCTCTGCCCTGTCCATTGCGGCCAGGGTGTCCGCCAGATACTGCTGACGACCTGCGTGTGCCTGGTAATCCGGGCAGGGCGGCTCCCAGGACGACGGGTGAACGTCCGCCGGGTAACCGGCAAAGAAAGAGAGCCGGTCGGCGATGTAGGGGGAGAAGGCGCCACGCTCGCGGACGGCCATCACGTCCCGGATCGGCGCGCCGGGCCCGAGGGAGTCGAGATAACGGGCCATGTCGTAGCGGAAGCGCGGGCAGAAGTTGCTGGCGTCGAGATGCGCCTGGAGGTTTTCGATGCTGAAGGGGTCGTGGATGACCGCGCCGGCCGTCTCGAGGTCGACGAGCGCCTGCTCGAAGATCGCGGTGATTTCCGGATCAGCGTCCTCCGTGTTCACGAGCGCCCGCAGCACGCCGAGCCGTGCGTCCCTTAGCGCTCCGGTATCCAGAAAGGCGGTGTAGTTCTCGGCTGGCCGGTCGCGAATCGCCTCCGTATATGGATCTGCCGGGTCGAAGCCGGCGATCGCGGTGAGCACCCGGGCGCCGTCGGTGACCGTGCGGGTCATGGGTCCCGCCACGTCTCGGTCGAAGGCCAGCGGGATGACGCCGTCGCGGCTGGTGAGGCCGAGGGTGGATCGGATGCCGAAGAGGGCGAGGTGCGACGAAGGCCCGCGGATGGAGTTGCCGGTGTCCGAGCCCATGCCGATGACGCCGAAGCTCGCGGCAACGGCGGAAGCGGTGCCGCCGCTGGAGCCTGCCGGCACCCGGTCGCGAGCGTAGGCGTTGGCCGTTGTGCCGTAGGAGGAGCTGACGGTCTGGCGCGGGCTGAAGGCCCACTCCGCCATGTTGGTCTTGGCGATGATGATGGCGTCGTGTTCTCTGAGCCGGCGGACCATGAAGGCATCGTCCGGCGGGATAGAGGACTTCAGCGCGATGGAGCCGCCGCTCGTCGGCAGGTCCGCGGTGTCGAAGTTGTCCTTCAGCAGCACGGGCGCGCAGAAGAGGCTGCCGGGGACCCCGCCGTCGGCGAGCTTGTCGTCCAGGCGCCGGGCTTCGGCGAGGGCGGCAGGATTCGTGAAGATCACCGCGTTCAGACCGGCGGGTTGATCGTAGGCTTCGATGCGCCGCAGATAGCCACGCACCACCTCCTCGCAGCGGATGCGGCCGGCGAGGATGGCGCTCTGCACGTCGTCGAGCGTCGCTTCCACGAAGCGGAACGGCTCCGCTGCCTCCTGCCGGCACGCGGTCAGCAGAATCAGCAGGCAGACCGTCCAGGTTTTCCCGGCCGGCCTCACTCCCCGACCCGGACGTAAGCCAGCCACTCGGCCACCGCGGCAGGCGCGATGTCGTCGCCTTCGATCTCGATGGAGACGTCCAGGTGCACGAGCATACCGTGCGGCCCCTTGGGTTCGATCCGGTTGAGCTCGAAGCGCCCGCGGATGCGGCCGTCCACCCGCACGGGCTGCACGATGCGGACGCGATCGAAGCCGTAGTTCTGGCGATAGATGATGCCCGGAATGGGAATCTCCACCGCGGCGACCATGTCGGTCAGGCACGCGAGCACCAGGAATGACTGGGCAATGGTGCAGCCGAATGGCGACTCGGAGGCCGTGCGCGCGGGATCCGTGTGCATCCAGCTGTCGTCGCCGGTGGTGCGGGCGTGGTCGTCGATCTTCCGCTGGTCGATGAGGATCCAGTCGGAGAGACCGACCTCGTGTCCGAACAGATGGTGGACCTCGGCGATGATGTCGGTAACTCTGCTCATGGGACCTCCGTCGGTCAGTGGGCCTGCGGGGTGCCGGAGCCCCGGGGTATGCGGATGCTGTGCACGAGGTTCCGCACGTGGTCAGGCACCGGCGCGCCGAACCGGCTCACCACCAGCGCGGTGGCGAAATTCAGCAGCGCGCCGACCGAGCCTATGCCTTCGGGAGAGATGCCGAGCCACCAGTGTGCTTCGGTATTCAGCTCCGGTGCCATGAATTTGAAGTAGACGATGTAGCCGAAGGTGAACCCGAGCCCGGCCAGCATGCCGGCAATGGCACCTTCCCGGTTCATGGAGAGCGAGAAGATGCCCATGAGGATGGCGGGGAAGAGCGAGGCTGCCGCCAGGCCGAAGGCGAACGCCACCACCTGGGCCACGAATCCGGGCGGGTTGATGCCGAGGTATCCGGCCACGGCGATGGCCAGTGCGGCCGCGATGCGGGCGTAGAGAAGCTCCTGACGGTCGGAGATGCCGCGGGCCAGGGTCTTCTTGATCAGGTCGTGAGACACCGACGTGGAAATCACGAGCAGCAGACCCGCGGCGGTGGAGAGCGCGGCGGCCAGGCCGCCGGCAGCGACCAGCGCGATGACCCACGGCGGCAGGCCGGCGATCTCGGGGTTGGCCAGGACCATGATGTCCCGGTCCACGTAGACCTCGTTTGCGGAGTCCGTCGGCCTGTTTGTCAGAAGCCGCTCGCCGGCCGTTCCCCGCTCGCCGGAGAAGGCGGGTGCGCCTTCGAACGGCGTCCCCGGCGCGTAGCGGATCGTCCCGTCGGCGTTCTTGTCCAGCCAGCCGATCAGGCCGACGTTCTCCCAGCTCCGGAACCAGGGTGCGACCTCCATGTAGGCGGTGTCGTTGACGGTCTCGATGAAGTTCAGCCTCGCAAAGGCGCCGACGGCGGGCGCGGTGGTGTAGAGCAGGGCGATGAACAGCAGCGCATAGCCGGCGGACTTTCTGGCGTCGGAAACCTTCGGCACCGTGAAGAAGCGCACGATCACGTGGGGCAGGCCGGCGGTGCCGATCATGAGCGCCAGGGTGATGGCGAAGACGTCCGTCGTACTCTTTGCGCCTTCGGTGTAGGGGCCGAAGCCCAACTCAACGAGCGTCCGGTCGAGCTTCTCCAGCACGGAGAACCCGGAGCCGTCGCTGACCGTAGCGCCGAGCCCGAGCTGGGGGACCGGATTGCCCGTGATCATGAGGGAGATGAAGATGGCGGGCACCAGGTAGGCGAATATGAGCACGCAGTACTGGGCGACCTGGGTGTAGGTGATGCCCTTCATGCCGCCGAGCACGGCATACATGAACACCACCGCCATGCCGATCACCACGCCCGTGGTGATGTCCACGTCGAGGAACTGGGAGAAGACGATGCCGACGCCGCGCATCTGGCCCGCGACGTAGGTGAAGGAGACCACGATCAGGCAGATCACCGCCACCACGCGGGCCGCGTGGGAGTAATAGCGGCTGCCGATGAAGTCCGGCACGGTGAACTCGCCGAACTTCCTGAGGTAGGGCGCCAGCAGCAGCGCCAGCACCACGTAGCCGCCCGTCCAGCCCATGAGGTAGACCGTGCCGTCGTAGCCCATGAAGGCGATGATGCCGGCCATGGAGATGAAGGAGGCGGCGCTCATCCAGTCCGCGGCGGTGGCCATGCCGTTGGCGATGGGGTGCACGTGCCCGCCGGCCACGTAGAACTCGCGCGTCGACGCGGCGCGGGACCAGATGGCGATGCCGATATAGAGGGCGAAGCTCGCGCCGACGAAGAGGTAAGTGAGCAGCTTGACGTCGTTCATGAAGGGATGCGGACCTCAGTCGTCCTCGTGGACGTCGTACCGGCGGTCCAGGCGTTTCATGGCCCGGGCGTAGACGAAGATCAGCACGATGAAGACGTAGATCGATCCCTGCTGCGCCCACCAGAATCCGAGCTTGAAGCCGAACAGGGGAATCCGGTTCAGCGGCTCGACCAGCAGGATGCCGAAGCCGAAGGACACCAGAAACCAGATGCCGAGGAGCAGCGCGCCGAGCTTCAGATTGGCGCGCCAGTAGGCCTGTCTGTCCGTGTTCTGGCGGCTCTCGTTGTTGTTCTCGTTTTCGTTCTCGTTGTTGTTCTGTTCCGTCACGGCTAACCGCGCTCCGTTTTCCACGGGAGGCGGTTCAATATACATTGTGGCCGGCGAAGAAACAGGGGCTGCACCGTGGCGACCATCGAGCTCGATCATCTGATGTGGGGTGCACCCAGCCTCGCCTGTGGGATGGAGGAAGCCCGTCGTCTGTTCGGCGCCGCACCGGCACCCGGCGGCGTGCATCCCGGGCTCGGGACGCAGAACGCCCTGCTCTCGCTCGGCGAGCAGGTTTATCTGGAAGTGATCGCACCGGACCCGGCGCAGAAACTCGACGGCACGCTCGGTGCGAAGCTCGCGACGATGCGCACTCCCGGTCTCATCACCTGGGCGGCCGCCACCACCGATCTGGAGACGGTGGCGGCGCGGGCCGCGGCGGCATCACTGCGGGTGCGGGGTCCGGTTCCCACGCAACGGCAGGCGCCGGATGGCAGCGTGCTGCGCTGGCGGCTGCTGTTTCTCGGCGGCCATGACTTCGGCAGCCTGGTGCCGTTTTTCATCGACTGGCAGGACACGCCGCATCCGGCTCGGACCAATCCGCCGGGCGGTCGGTTCGAACGCCTCGAGGTCCGCTCACCGAGAGCCGAGGCGCTGAGCGATCTGTATGCGAGGCTCGGTCTGTCGCTGGTGGCGCGCCCGGCAGACGAGCCAGGGCTCACCGCGAGCATCGACACCGCAAACGGCGAGGTCCGCCTGCTCAGCGCCGATGGCACGGATGGATGGTCGCTGTGAGCCGGCTTGTGCTCAGCGCCCTCGCCCTGTCGGGCATCGTGCTGTTGTCCGGTCGCGCGGCGGCGGACGACGGCGCCTATCTCGAGTCGCTGGCCGCCTTCCGCGACTTCACGGACTACCGTTTCCGCGACCAGATCCTCTCGCCGCTGCCCGAAGCCGACCGGCTGACGTTCGCGGGGCTCCACTACTACGATCCGGACCCCGCCCTGGTGCTGCGCGCGCGTTTCGAGCCGGCGCGTGACACCAGCACCTTCGCCATGCCGACCTATGATCGGCGCACGCTCAGTTATGCCCACTACGGCACCCTGGAAGGGGTGCTCGACGGTCGCGTCATCCGGCTGAAGGCGTTCCAACGTGCCGATGCCGAGTCGCTGCGTCACGTTCTGCTGGTACCGTTCCGCGATGCGACCAACGGTGCGGAAACCTATGCCGGCGGGCGCTATATCGAGATCGACCTGCCGCTGCCCGCGGCGCCGGTGCTGGACTTCAACCGGGCGATGAACCCGCTCTGTGCCTACGACGCGAGCTACGCGTGCCCCATCCCGCCGCCGGAAAACCGTCTGCCGCTGCCGATCAGGGCCGGGGAAAAGATCTACCGTTGAAGAACCGGCACATCGAGCGCGTGTGGCTGGCCCAGGCGTTCGCGGACGATCTGGTGCTGGTCTATCCGGTCTACGCGATCATGATGCTCGATCAGGGCGTGGGCGCATTCGATCTGACGGTGCTGTTCGTCATCTGGTCCGCATCCTCGCTGGTCTTCGAGATTCCATCCGGGGTGGTGGGAGACCTCGTGGACCGGCGCGTCTACCTGTTTGCAGGCTCCCTGATCCGCGCCTCGGGATACCTCACCTGGTGGCTGCTGCCGACGTTTCCGGGCTTCGCGTTCGGCTTCCTGCTCTGGAGCCTCGGCAGCGCCATTCACAGTGGCACCCTGCAGTCGCTGCTCTACGACGTGCTCGCCGAGCAGGGGCGGACGGCCGACTTCACCCGGATCTACGGCCGGGGTCAGGCACTCAACACGCTGGGCGTGCTCGTCGCCATGGCGCTCGGCGGGTTCGTCGCCGAGTCCGGATACACGGCGGTGCTGCTGCTCTCGGCGGTGGCACCGGTGGCTTCCGGAGCGCTCATCGCCGGCTGCGTCCGCGAGCCGGCCCGCACCCATGTGGAAAAGGGTGAGAGCTCACCGACATTCAGCACCACGCTCGTGAGCGCGGTTCTCGCGCTGCGGCAGAACCGCTCGCTGCGCCGCGTATCCATCATGTTCGTGGGGCTGGTGGCCCTGTTCGGCACCATCGACGAGTTTCCCGGCGCGCTGCTCGAGGATCTGAATCAGGGGCCGGCGCAGGGCATGCTGTCGCTCGGCGTCATCGGCGTGCTCTACGGCGCCTTTCTCGGCAGCCAGTCCATCGGCGCGGCACTGGCGCACCGGTTTCGGGTGATGCCTGCGCGACGCATCGCGATGGTCAGCCTGCTGGCGCACGGGATTCTGCTCGGCGGGCTGGCCGCCGGAATGTGGGCGGGCTGGCCCGGAGGCGGGGTGCTGCTCTGCGTCGGCGTCGCGGCCTATTTCGGGATCATGGGGGTCGTGGAGGTGCTGCTCGAAACCAGCCTGCAGCACGAGATCGACAGCGGCGCGCGGGCCACCATCACCTCGGTATCGGGAGCGGCGATGGAGCTCTGCGCCATCGTCCTGTACCTGGTGATCGGTGCGACGGCGGCCACCGCTGGCTGGTCGGCGGCGCTTGCCGTCGTCGCGATGATCGCCGTCCTCCTGTCCCTGGCGTTCGCCTATTCGGCGCCGACGGCGGCACGCAGCCGGTCGTGAACGGCGCCCAGGGTATCGATGATGGCGTCGATGCTGCGGGCACCGGACTGGAAGATGGCGGTGGCGTTGAGCGCCCCCCAGCCGAAGCCGAGCGATTTCACCTTCACCGCCCGGGCTTCCACCGCATCCAGGTCCTTGTAGAAGTTGCGGCCCGCATCGTCCCGGGGCGGCACGTCCAGCATCTGCTGCAGGCCGATCTCTGCGGGATCCCGGCCGGCCGCCTCGGCGTGGCGGCGGATGGTGTCGAGTGCTTTGCGCGCTTGCTCGTCCCTGACGATGGCGGTGGCCAGCCAGCCGTCGCCACGCTCGCCCACCCGCTTCAGCGCGGCTTCCGAGAAGCCGCCGATCCAGATGGGCAATCCGGCACCTTGCGGCGGCTTGGGTTCCATGGCGATGGCGCTGGCGGTGAAGTGTCTGCCCTCGAACTCGATCCGCCGTTCGCGGAAGCACGCCCGGATCAGATCGATGGCCTCGTCCATCCGCTCGCTGCGCTGGCGGAACGGCTCGCCCAGCGCCTCGTACTCGGCGGCCTGCCAGCCCACGCCGACCCCGAGACGGACCCTGCCGCCGGACAGCGTGTCGAGCGTGCTGATCTGCCTGGCCACCAGCACCGGCTGGCGCTGGGGAAGGATGAGCACTTCCGTGCCCAGGCCGATCCGCTCGGTCACCGCGGCCGCGTAGGAGAGCACCATGAGCGCTTCCAGGATCGGCATCTCGGGCGGGTACATGGGGGCGGACCGACGCTCCGTGGGATAACCCATGACCACGTGGTCGAACATGTCGAGCTGATCGTAGCCGATGGATTCGATGGCCCGGGCCAGACGGGCGACCCCCGCGGGACCTTCCCGGTAGGCAACACTCGGAAACTCGACGCTGAGCTTCATCGTTGTTCTTCGCGGTTCAGGATCCTCATGGCGTGCTAACCTCCCGGCGATTGCGGTTTGCGTTCCGACCGATTAGACACTCGATGCCTGGTGCGATCCACTCGTGCCGGCTTCGTGAGCCAGGAGTACTGCCGAGGTGACGGTTCAACCCATCCGACCCGCTGCAACGGTGATCATCGCCCGGGCGGCGCACGAAGCACCGGATGCGGGGTTCGAGATCTTCATGCTGCGGCGGACCAGCCAGGCCGCCTTCGCGGGGGGCATGTACGTGTTCCCGGGCGGTCGCGTCGATCCGGACGACCACCTGCACCGCTACGATGCGGTCCGCCGTGGACCCTCAACCGACCAGGCAGCCCAGCAGGCGGCGCTCGGTGACGAATGGCGGGGATTCTGGGTGGCGGGTATCCGCGAGAGCTTCGAGGAAGCCGGTCTGCTGCTCGCCTACGGTGCAGACGGTGCCCTGCTCAGTTACGACGACGCCAACCGGTCACGGTTCGACGCCTACCGCAAGCCGCTGCACGCCGGAAAGCTGAGCCTGCTCGAGATCTGCGAGCAGGAACAGCTCGCGCTCGCGGTGGACCACATCCACTTCGTGAACCGTTTCGTCACGCCGCCCGGCCGGCCCCGTCGCTTCGACACCCGGTTCTTTCTGGCCGAGGCGCCACCCGGCCAGACCGGCGGGCACGACCGCTGGGAGACGGTGGACAGTGTGTGGATCTCGCCCGCTGAGGCCATCGAGCGCAACGACGCGGGCAGCTTCGATCTCATGCGCGTGACCCGGATGCAGCTCGAGATGCTGGCGGAGCAGGCGACTCACGCCGAGCTCATCGACTGGGCACGTGGGAATCGGAGCTTTCCCGTCTACCGGCCGGTGGTGCCACGGAGCTGAGGCAACGCGAACGGACGACGTGCATAATGAGCCCGCCGCGCCACGGCCTTTTCCGCGCGACGCGGCTCACGGCCGGGCCGTGATGCCTACCCACCACACAGGATGACTCCGTGCCCGAGGCGCTGGCTCCGAACGAACGGCTGACCGTCGATTCCATCGAGGTGGAGGTGCGTCGCAGCCGTCGCCGCCGGACGCGCATCGGCCTGGCCTTCGACCCCGCCGGACGGGTGATCCTCGAAGCACCGCTGGATGCTTCCACGTCCGAGCTCAGCGCCGTGGTGGTGGAGCATCGGCGGTGGCTGAAGACACGGCTGGCGATACTGGCGGAGCAGGCGGTCTGCGTGAGCCCGCCGAGCTACTCGAGCGGTGAGCTGCTCCAGTACCTGGGCGAGGCCTACGAGCTCGTGGTCGAGCCGGGTCCGCGGCGGATCTCACGTCGTGAGAAATCCGGGCAGCAGCGCCTCTTCCACGACGTGCGCGGCGTCGTCGGCACCATCGTCGTGCGTCTGCCGGATACGGATGCCGGCTCCGTGAAGCGTGCGCTGGATCGCTGGTATCGCCGGGAAGCACAGCAGTGCTTCGCGGAGAGTCTGCACCGGTTCCGGGTGCTGCCGTGGATGCCGGCGTGGTCGGGGGACTGGAGCGTGCGCTTCATGCGCAGCCAGTGGGGCAGCTGCTCCGCGTCCGGCCGGATCGTGCTCAATACCCACCTGGTGAAGACGCCGGAGCGGCTGGTCGACTACGTGGTGCTGCACGAGCTCTGTCACCTCGTGCACCACGACCATAGCCGCCGGTTCTATGCCCTGATGCGGACCCACATGCCCGACTGGGAGGCGCGCCGGGGAGAGCTCGACGCCTATCTGCCGCTGCTCGTCCATGACTGACGAAATCGCCGCGGCCGTGGGCCTGGCCGATCTCGGCTGGTCGCCCGTCTTCCAGCAGCAGCTCACCCTCGAGGAGCTGGAAGCGCTAACACCCGCGCGGGTGTTCGCGGTGCAGCGCTCCGGATTGAAGCTCGTCTTCGAGGGCGGCGAGATGGACGTGCCCCTCGGCGGGCGCTGGTTTCAGGGCTCGCCGGAAGACCGGCCGACCGTGGGCGACTGGGTGCTGCTCGATCGGGCAAGCGGCACCGTCGTGCGGCTGCTCGAACGGAAGAGCCTCCTGAAGAGAATGAGCGTCAGCCGGCCCGGTGACGTGCAGCTCATTGCCGCCAACGTGGACGTGCTGTTCCTGGTCAGTTCCTGCAACGAAGAGTTCAACCTGTCGCGCATGGAGCGCTACCTGACGCTGGCGCTGGAAGCCGGTGTGCAGCCGGTGGTGGTGCTCACCAAGGCGGACCTGGCCGAAGACCCGGACAGCTTCCGCACCGCCGCCGAAGCGCTGGGCAGGGATCTGGTGGTGGAGATCGTCAACGCCCTGGATCCGGCATCTCTGGACGGCCTGCGTGCCTGGTGCGGCCGTGGCCAGACCGTCACCCTGCTCGGCTCCTCCGGCGTCGGCAAGTCAACGCTGATCAACAGCCTGGCCGGTCGGGATATCCAGGCCACGGGCGGTATCCGGGAGGACGATGCCAAGGGCCGGCACACCACGACCCACCGGTCGCTGCACCTGCTGCCGGGCGGCGGGCTGCTGCTCGACAGCCCGGGCATGCGCGAGCTCGGCATCACGGATGCGGACGTGGGGCTGTCTTCGGCGTTCGCGGACGTGGAGTCGCTGGCCGCACTCTGCCGCTTCAACGACTGCGGGCACGAATCGGAACCCGGCTGTGCGGTTCGTGCGGCCATTCTGGCCGGTGAGCTGGATGAGCGGCGCCTGCAAAGTTATCGTAAGCTCCGCCGCGAAGAGCTGTACAACACCGAGACCGTGGCCGAGCGCCATGCCAGGGTGCGGCAGTTCAGCAAAATGGTGAAGCAGCATCAGGCCGCTTCTCACAAGCAGACAAACAAGAAACCGCCCAGGAAGCGCGACTGATCGAACTGCCGCGTTGATACAGCAGCGCGTTGACGACAAGAGGACGCAAGTGACCAATCTCGTTGCGCCGGGCCTCACCCGGCAGCCGGTGTCCGTAACCCGGAAGATGTCCGCCTCCCTGCCGCGGCTGCGCGCCGTTGCCCGGGAGAAGGGCCTGAAGATTCATCATCTCGGCGCCGGCTATCCGCACCCGGAGGTGACGGATCCGCGCGGCTTTCTGGCACACGAAGCGGCCTACCTCGACCACCTGACCGCTCTTGAAGGCCGCAACGATCCGAACGCGCTGCCCGAGCACCTGCGCGAAGCATTCTCCTACGGAGACACGCTGGGACCTGCGAGCACCCGGCAGCTCTTCGCCCGGATCTACGGCAACGACTGGGGGATCAGCATGCGCCCCGACCGGCTCGTGCCGACCGTCGGCGCGACCGGCGGCATCAGCCTGATCTGCTCGCTGTTCGAGCACGCCGGCACGCCGATCGCCTATCTCACCGACGCGCCCACCTATGCGGGATTCATGGCCCGCGCCAACCTCTGCCGCCACGCGTCGATCTACAGCGTGGAAATGGACGAGGAAGGACCGTTGCCGGACGTGTTCGAGCGCCAGATCCGCGCTGCCCGGGATGCGGGCAAGCTGGTGCCCTTCTATTACACCGTGCCGGATGGGCACAACCCGGCAGGGTTCTCGTTCTCCGAGGCGCGGCGCAGGCAGATCCTGGACATCGCACGCCGCGAGCAGATCCTCATCGTCGAGGACGCGCCGTACCTCTACATCAACTTCGCGTCTCCGGGGAACCGTCAGCCGCCGTTTCTGTCCCTCGACCCGACCCAGACCGTGCATCTGTTCACCGGCTCGAAGATCGGCTTCCCGGGACCGCGCGTTGCCTACGTGTACTCGGAAGCCGAGCTCACCATCGCGAACGGGCAGACGGCGAACCTCGCCGAGCTCGCGCTGGTGCAGGCCAGCGCCGACATCCTCTTTCCCAACCCGGCGGCGTACCGGGGATTCGAGGCGCTGCTGCACGAGGACGACTTCTCCGAGCGGACCTCGCTGTGGCCGGTGGCGGAATCCAAGCTCGAGATCTACCGGGAGAACCGGCAGATCCTGCTGGATGGCTTCGAAGCCGGGCTCGGCGCCCACAAGGACCTGTTCCACTGGACGGTGCCCCAGGCCGGGTTCTTCTCGGTCTTCACCTTCCTCGGCGGCCGGATCCGCACCGACGATCACTTCATCGAGCAGATGGTGGCGGACTACGGTCTCGTGGTGATTCCCATGTACGACTTCTATCCGCCGGATGCGCGCCAGCGCAATCCCGATGCCGGCTACGACCAGCTCCGGATCTCCTTCTGCTTCAGCGAGAGCGCGGGTGAAGAGCGCCGCCGGGACCTCACCGAAGCGGTGGCCGTGTTCTGCCGCGCGGCCAGGCAGCTTGCCGGCATCACCTGACCGGACCAGGTGATCCGGTTCAATCCGGGTGGCCCGCCAGGGTCAAGCCGCAGGGGAGGCCTGTGACCGGCCGGGGGCGTGGGTCGACGGATCGTCCGCTTCCGCGCCGTCGGTAATGGCCAGCTGGATCTCCCTGACCCGATCCTCGGTGAGTGGGTAGTTCCACAGCAGCGGAATGGCGATGAACTTGAAGATCGCGGGCACCACCGAATAGCAGCAGGCCAGCATCAGCAGCGCAAACGCCGTGTTGGTGGTGTTCAGCGGATCCGCCAGCGAGTTGAAGCCGAAGAGCACGACGAGATTGGTGCCGACGAACAGGCCGAGCGCGTAAGCGAGTTTGCGCACCATGAGCCAGATGGAGAAGTAGGCGCCGCCCTGGCGCTTGCCGGTCTGGGCTTCGTCCACGTCCACGACGTCGGCCGCCATGGCGTAGGGCAGTGCGGACAGTGCGCCGATGGAGCTGCCCTTCAGGCACATGATGACGATGAAGAAGAGGAACTTGCCCGTAGGAATGCCTTCGAAGTAAGCCACGGTGCCGGCGTAGGCCTCATCGGGCAGGAAGGCCAGCAGGTGATGGACCTCGAACGCATCGAACCAGGCCATGGGCGCGATCGCGATCAGCGGAATGAAGCAGGACCACAGCGAGTACCAGAAGATGGCGACCATCGTCGCCCGGTGCTTGCCGATCTTTCTGGAGAGCATGAACCACAGCGGGATCGCGATGACCTGCGAGACGAAGTAGGGCGCCAGGTACAGCCCGTAGAGATCGCCCGCGAGCAGCACATGCTTCACGAAGAAGAAGGAGAGCGTGTTGGTCATTGCGGCGCCGATGCTGGAGAACAGGAAGATGATCACCAGCCGCCGGTAGGGATCGTTTTTCCAGACGTAGCGGAAGCTCTCCTTCAGTGGCAGGCGTGTCGCGCGGCGTTCCACCACTTTGTGCTCGGGTGTGGAGATCACGCAGTTCGCCACCAGCACCGGCATGATGAACGCGATGGCCAGAGACAGGAAGTACACCGCGTCCAGCGGTTTGTCGTAGCCGAAGAAGAAGATGATGCTGGGGGTGAAGGCGCCGATCAGCGACCCTGTGACGGAGAACCCCTCCCGCCAGCTCGTGACCAGCGTGCGCTCGTTGTAGTTGCTGGACAGCTCCGCACCCCAGGCGCTGTAGGGCACGTCCTTGATCGTGGCCCCCACGTAGGTGATGACGAGGGCGGCGAGCATCCACGGGTAGCCGCTGTTGAAGGTCATCCCCAGAACGGTGACCTCGCCGAACTCGATGGGCGGTATGAACAGCAGGCAGATCCCGGCGATGTAGATGGGTGTGCCGATGACGACGAAGGGCTTCCTGCGGCCCCAGGGTGTGCGGATGCGGTCGGAGATGAAACCGATCAGCGGGTCGGTGATGCCGTCGAAGATGCGCGACAGCACCATGACCAGGCCGACGAAGGCGAGGCCGAGGCCGAATCCCTCCGAGTCCGCGTAGACCGCGGGCAGATACACGGCCATGGGCAGCGACACCATGGCCAGCGGCATGGCCGGCGCGCCGTAGGAACCCAGCTGCCAGGCGCTCAGCGTCCGCCCGGACTCCCGGCGCCCGTCCGGGTTCCGTTCCGCTGCCGTCATCGTGCTCCCCCGCTACGCGACTGCTCTCCCCAGACGGACAATAGGTACATCGGCCATTGGGCACAACTTGCCGGTCTGCGCTAGACTGCCCGGCTCGTTCGGATCCACGGGAGTTCAAACGGTGAGCGATTTGGCCGCATTCAGAGAAGAGGTGCGAGGCTGGTTGGAAGAGAACTGCCCGCCCAGCATGCGCACGCCCATGCCTGCGGACGAGACGCCCGGCGGCGGCCGGCGTGCCGTGTTCAAGAATCCGGACACCAGGGTCTGGCTCGAGCGCATGGCCGAGCGCGGCTTCACGGTGCCCATGTGGCCCAGGGAGTACGGCGGCGCAGGTCTGTCCAAGGAAGAAAACGGGGTGCTCGGCGAGGAGCTCCGTCGCATCAATGCCCGTCCCGCGCACGTGGGCATGGGCATCAGCATGATCGGGCCGGCGCTGCTGGAGTTCGGCACGGAGGCGCAGAAGCGGGAGCACCTGCCGAAGATCGCGCGCGGCGAGATCTGGTGGTGCCAGGGCTACAGCGAGCCCAATGCCGGCTCCGACCTGGCGAGCCTGCGCACGTCGGCCGTGGAGGATGGCGACGAGTACGTGATCAACGGCCAGAAGATCTGGACGTCCGGCGCGGACCACGCCGACTGGATTTACTGCCTCGTACGCACGGACTTCGATGCGCCGAAGCACGACGGCATCACGTTCATTCTCTTCGACATGGATCAGCCGGGTGTCACCGTGAAGCCCATCCGGCTGATCAGCGGCCTGTCGCCGTTCTGCGAGACGTTCTTCGACAATGCGCGCGCGTCCAAGAACCAGGTCGTGGGCGAGGTGAACAAGGGCTGGACGGTGGCCAAGCGGCTGCTGCAGTACGAACGCACCTCCATCGGTGGCATCGGTGGCGGCAATCAGCGCTCCGTGACGCTCGAAGAGCTCGCGGCGGGTCATGTGGGTCTGGACGACGGCCGCATTGCGGATCCGGCGATCCGTGCGGCGGTGATCCGCCACCGGATGAACGACCGGGCCTATGCCACCACCATGCGCCGTTCGGTGGAGGAAATGGCCAGCGGCATCGCACCCGGCGCGGTGTCCTCCCTATTCAAGTACTACGGCACCGAGCAGAACAAGCGCCGCTACGACCTGATGCTGGACATCATGGGTACCTCGAGCCTCGGCACCGTGGTGGCCGAGCAGAACCCGTTCTCCGAGCAGGCGCTGGAGACCACCCGTGGCTGGCTGCGCTCGAAGGCGAACTCCATCGAGGGGGGCACCTCCGAGGTGCAGCTGAACATCATCGCCAAGCGGGTGCTCGGCCTGCCGGACTGAGCACAAGCCCCCTATCGGCGTCCGCAGGCGCTCGATTTGCCCTTTGCGGACAAGGAGTTAGCGCTCGACGACGGCCTGAAAACCCCTTGTCGGCGTGATTTTCAGGCAGTAGAATGCCGCGCTCCGCCGGAATTGGCGGGGCGCATCGTGAAGTGAGGTCGAGCGAGTCCCGGACGGGCGTCGTTGCGGCCTTTTTCGCGTTACAGACAACGTTCAGAGGAGAACGCCTATTAAAAGAGGTGCTGCGAAACGCTCCGACCGCTCGCTGATCAACGAAGAGATCACGGCGTCGAAAGTGAGACTGATCGGTGCCGACGGCGAACAGGTCGGCGTGGTAACCAGAGACGTAGCCCTGAGTACTGCCAGCCGCGCAGGACTCGATCTGGTGCTCATCGCAGCGGATGCGGATCCGCCGGTGGTGAAGGTCATGGACTACGGCAAGCACCTCTTCGAGCAGAAGAAGACCAAGGCTGCACAGCGCAAGAAGCAGAAGCAGATCCAGGTCAAGGAAATGAAGTTCCGTCCCGGTACGGAAGAAGGGGACTATCAGGTGAAGCTCAGAAACCTGAGACGGTTCCTCGAGGACGGTGACAAGGCGAAGGTTTCGCTCAGGTTCCGCGGCCGGGAAATGGTGCACCCGGAGATCGGCATGAAGCTGATGTCGCGGATCGAGGAAGACCTCGAAGACGTGGGTCAGGTGGAAGCCCAGCCCCGGTTCGAAGGTCGGCAGGTCGTGATGGTGCTGACCCCCTCGAAAAAGAGAAGCAGCAAGAAAGCACCGGCTGCGACAGAGAATCCGTCGACCGAGTAACGGTCCAAGTCCGTCGACCGAGTAACGGTCGAAGGGCACGAGAAGAAAACAGGGTCAACCTGTAGAACAACGAGAAGCCGGCAACACCGGCCGAGAACCATTGAAGTGTAAATGGACCCGAGGATCGCCACCAAGGCTGAACCCGGGTGAAACAACGGAGTTCGACATGCCGAAACTCAAGACCGATCGTGGCGCGGCGAAAAGATTTCGCCGTACCGCCAAGGGTTACAAACATCGCCAGGCGAATCGTAACCACATCCTCACCAAGAAAGCGTCGAAGCGGAAACGTCAGCTGCGTGGCCTCGAGGCGGTATCCCCGTCCGACACGCGCCAGCTCGACCGGCTGCTGCCGACCAAGGCGAGGTAGGAGAACCACATGTCCAGAGTCAAACGCAGTGTGGTCTCCAGGGCCCGTCGTAAGAAGGTCCTGAAGCAGGCCAAAGGCTACTACGGTGCCCGCAGCCGCACGTTCAAGGTGGCCAAGCAGGCGGTCATCAAGGCCGGCCAGTACGCCTACCGCGACCGGCGTCAGCGCAAGCGTCAGTTCCGCCAGCTGTGGGTGGTGCGCATCAACGCCGCTGCCCGTGAGCACGGACTCTCCTACAGCCGATTTATCGCCGGCCTCAAGAAGGCGGCGATCGAGGTGGATCGTAAGGTTCTGGCCGATCTGGCCATCCACGAGAAGGAAGCCTTCGCAGTCCTGGCCGAGCAGGCCAAGGCCGCGCTGGCAGCCGACGAGCCGGCGGCACAAGCCGCCTGAGCGATCCGCCAGCAGCCTGTTGTACTCAAACAGGCTGCCGTCCGCCTTCTGGGGGCCATTCAGGTTGCCCTTCCGGAAGTCGGCGGTCGTGAAGAGTCGTCAGAAGGTAAAAGAAAGGAAGGGCGTGAGTTCTTCCTTTTTTTTTGAGAGTGCGAGATGGACATTGATCTGATATTGAACGAGGCCGAGGTGGCCGTGGCAGGTGCTGCGGACGAACGGGCGCTGGACGAGATCCGGGTCCGCTACCTCGGCAAGAAGGGGCAGCTCACCGCACTGCTGAAGGGGCTCGGCAGCCTGGATCCGGCCGAGCGGCCGCAGGCGGGGGCTGCCATCAATGCGGCGAAGGAGACGGTGCAGGGCTGGATCGCGGCACGCAAGGCAGCGCTCGGCTCGGAGCAGCTCGCTCAGGCACTTGCCGAGGAGACGGTGGACGTGACCCTCCCCGGTCGGCAGCGGCCGGCCGGCGGCCTGCACCCGGTGACTCAGGCCATGCAGCGGATCGAATCGATCTTCGTCGGCGCCGGCTACGGTGTGGTTGCCGGAGACGAGATCGAGAACGACTACTACAACTTCGAAGCCCTCAATATCCCGTCCCACCATCCTGCCCGGGCCATGCACGACACCTTCTACTTCGGGGACGGCACCCTGCTGCGCACGCACACGTCACCCAGCCAGGTGCACACCATGGAATCCCAGAAGCCGCCGATCCGGATCATCTGCCCGGGGCGCGTCTACCGGCGGGACTCGGACCTGACCCACAGCCCCATGTTTCATCAGGTGGAAGGTCTGGTGGTGGATCGCGGCATCAGCTTCGCCGACCTGAAGGGCACGGTGGAGGAGTTCCTCAAGCGCTTCTTCGAGGCGGACCTCGCGGTGCGCTTCCGGCCGAGCTACTTCCCGTTCACCGAGCCGTCCGCGGAGGTGGATGTGGAGTGCGTCATGTGCGCAGGGAAGGGCTGCAGGACCTGCAGCCAGTCGGGCTGGATCGAGGTGATGGGTTGCGGTCTGGTGCATCCCAACGTGCTGGAGATGTCCGGCATCGACAGCGAGGAGTACTCCGGTTTCGCGTTCGGCTTCGGCGGCGACCGGCTCGCCATGCTGCTCTACGCCGTGGACGATCTGCGACTGTTCTTCGAGAACGATCTGAAGTTCCTCCGACAGTTCAACTGAAGGATTCGGGAGAGCAGAGATGAAGTACAACGAGAAGTGGCTGTCCGAGTGGGTGCGACCGGAGATCGAAGCGGACGCGCTGCTCGAGCAGCTGACCATGGCCGGTCTGGAAGTGGACGGGACCACCCCGGTTGCGGGGGACTTCCACGGTGTCGTCGTCGGCCGTGTGCTGGCGGCGTCGCCGCATCCGAACGCCGACAAGCTGTCCGTCTGCCAGGTGGATGACGGCGAGGGCACACATCAGGTGGTCTGCGGCGCGCCGAACGTCCGGGCAGGGCTGACGACCGCGTTCGCGCGGGTCGGGTCCGTGCTGCCGGGAGACTTCAGGATCCGCAAGGCGAAGCTCCGGGACGTGGTGTCCCACGGCATGCTCTGCAGCGCGGCCGAGCTCGGGCTCGGCGAAGACCACGACGGCATCCTCGAGCTCGCGGACGATCTGGTCCCCGGGTCGGATTTGCGGCAGGCGCTGGATCTGGACGACCGGATCGTGGATCTGGAGCTCACCCCGAACCGGGGCGACTGCCTCAGCATCCGCGGCCTGGCCCGGGAAGTCGGGGTGCTGAACAACACGCCGGTAACCGTGCCGGCGATCTCGCCGACCGCGGCGGGCTGCGAAGACACCTTCGAGGTGCGGCTGGACGACGAGGACGGCTGCCCGAGATACCTCGGCCGCGTGATCCGTGGCGTGGACATCACCCGGCCGAGCCCGCCCTGGCTCCGGGAGCGTCTCCGCCGCGTGGGCGTCAGGAGCATCGACGCGGTGGTGGACGTCACCAACCTGGTGATGATGGAGCTCGGCCAGCCCATGCACGCCTTCGACCTCGACCGACTCGCCGCACCCATCGTGGTGCGCCGGTCGAAGCCGGGGGAGCGCCTCACCCTGCTCGATGGCCGCGAGGTCACCTTCGACGACAGCACTCTGCTGATCACGGATGCGAACGGGCCGGTGGCCATCGCGGGCGTGATGGGCGGCGAGCGTTCAGGCACCCAGACGGACACCCGTGATGTGTTCCTCGAGTGCGCGTTCTTCCACCCGCTGGCGGTGGCGGGCACGGCCCGGAAGTACGGTCTGCAGACGGATGCGTCGCACCGCTACGAGCGCGGTGTGGATTACGAGCTCCAGCAGCTGGCCATGGATCGGGCAACAGCGCTGCTGCTCGAGATCGTCGGTGGCAAGCCCGGGCCGGTGACGGAGGCCGTGGCGCCGGCGCACCTGCCGGTGCCCGCGGAGGTGATCCTTCGCGAGGGCCGCCTCAATGCGCTGCTCGGCGTGACCATCGATCCCGCGGAGGTTGACGAAGCGCTGGAACGGCTGGGGTTCGAGCGGCTCGATCGAAGCGCCGAGGCGGGCGGGGTGCGGTGGACCATTCGTGCCCCGAGCCATCGCTTCGACATCGCCCGGGAGGCGGATCTGGTGGAGGAGATCTGCCGGATCTACGGCTACAACAACGTTCCCTCACGACGCCCCGTGACGGACCTGGCGCTCAGGCAGGTGCCCCTGGACGCGTCGTCCGTGCCGGCGCTCAAGCAGCAGCTGGTGGACGCGGGTTATCAGGAAGTGATCACCTACAGCTTCATCGATCCGCGGATGCAGGATCTGCTGGCGCCGGGGATGACCCCGCTCACGCTCGAGAACCCCATGTCGCTCGAGCAGTCGGTGATGCGGACCAGCCTCTTTCCGTCCCTGGTGGAGGCACTCAGGGCCAACGTCAGCCGGCAGCAGGACCGGGTACGCCTGTTCGAGGTCGGCCGCTGCTTCCATGCCGGAGACCCCGTGCGGCAACCCGTCATGCTGGGCATGGTGCTCTGGGGTCGCCGGGATCCCGAGAACTGGGCGCTGCCGGGCGCGTCGGTGGACTTCTTCGACCTCAAGGGCGACCTGGAGCGGGTGCTGGCCTGGACGGGTCAGAAGGCAGGCTTCGAGCGGCTGGCGGACCCGGTGCTGCACCCGGGCCAGGCCGCCGCACTGATCGTGGGTGGACAGCGGGTGGGTCGGTTCGGACGGCTGCATCCCGAGTTCGAGCAGCGTCTGGACATGCCCGGCGAGATCTTCCTGGCAGAGGTCGAGGCGCAGGCGGTGCTCGCGCAGGCGCGTCGGTGGCACGGCACGGTGTCCCGCTTTCCGAGCGTACGCCGCGACCTGGCTATCGTGGTCGACCGGTCGGTCGCCGCGGGCGAAATCGTCAAACTCCTTGAGGAAAGCCTCGACGAAGTGCTCGTAGACTTGAGGCTTTTTGACGTGTATCAAGGCAAAGGTATTGATTCTACTGAGAAAAGCCTGGGCATAGGCTTGACGTTACAGAAGCCTTCGGCCACTCTTACCGAGGAGGAAATCGGGCAGTACATGCAGGCAGCTATCGAAGCGCTGGCCAAAGAAGCCGGAGCCAGGCTGCGCTGACGGCACCCGATCCGGACGCCGTCGGGAGTTTCCCGGCGGGCTGGGGAAAGGAGAAAACATTGGGTGCGTTGACCAAGGCGCAGATGGCGGACCGGCTGTTCGAAGAGCTGGGTCTGAACAAGCGCGAAGCCAAGGAAATCGTGGAGCTGTTCTTCGACGAGGTCCGAGCCAGTCTCGAGCGCAACGAGCAGGTGAAGCTCTCGGGATTCGGCAACTTCGATCTCCGGGAGAAGGGCGAACGTCCCGGACGGAATCCCAAAACCGGGGAAGAAATCCCCATCACGGCCCGGCGGGTGGTCACGTTCCGTCCCGGTCAGAAACTGAAATCACGAGTAGAAGCCTATGCTGGACCCGAGTCAGAGTGACGACCTGCCCCCGATTCCGGGGAAACGGTACTTCACCATCGGCGAGGTGAGCCAGCTCTGCGAGGTCAAACCTCACGTGCTGCGCTACTGGGAGCAGGAGTTTCCCCAGCTCAAGCCCGTGAAGCGACGCGGCAACCGGCGTTACTACCAGCGCCAGGACGTGATCATCATCCGCCAGATCCGGGCGCTGCTCTACGACCAGGGCTTCACCATCGGTGGCGCCCGTCAGCGGCTGACCGGCGACGAGGCCAAGCAGGATCAGACCCAGTTCCGACTGCTGGTGAAGCAGATGATCGTCGAGCTGGAAGACGTGCTCCGGGTGCTGAAGAACTGAGCATCCGGCCGGTCGCTCCAAGCCACGGTCCTTCGCGTCTGCTGACGGGCATGCACTGAGGCCGTGAAGGTTCCGGCGCTTGTCGACTCCAGGCGCCTGCGCTTCAGCGCCTTCACGCTCTTCTATCTCGCTCAGGGTATCCCGATCGGGCTTCTCGACGTGGCCATGCCGGCGTGGCTGGCCGCGCAGGGCTACTCGCCGGCGCAGGTGGGATCCTACGTTGCCCTGATCGGACTTCCCTGGGCCTTCAAGCTGGTGGCGGGTCCGTTCATGGACCGCTTCGGCTTTCCGGCCATGGGTCGCCGCCGTCCCTGGGTGATGTTCGCGCAGACCGGTCTGATGATCATGCTGGCCCTGCTCGCCCTGGTGCCGGATCCGACCACCCAGCTGGTACTGATCGGCGCGGCCGGCGTGCTGGTGAATTCCTTCGCCGCGACCCAGGACGTGGCCGTGGACGGCATGGCCATCGACGTTCTACCCGTCGCGGAACGCGGCCGGGCGAACGCCTTCATGGCATTCGGCCAGGTGGCCGGCATCGCGGGCATGGGTGCGGTGTCCGGCCGTCTGCTGGTGGAGTTCGGCCTGCTGTTCACGGGAATGTTCGCCAGCCTGCTGGTGGCGGGCATCCTCGCCGTGGTGATTGCCTGCCGGGAACGCTCGGGTGAACGGCTGCTTCCCTGGACACCTGGCGAGCCCCACCCGTCCGCGGCAGCGCTCTCGCCCACGCTCACCGGGCTCTTTACGGACCTGCGCCGGGCCGTTTTCCTGCCCATGAGCCTGATCATGTCCGGCACGGCGTTCACGGTGCGGGCTGCCATGGGGATGTTTCTCGCCTGCGCTCCCGTATTTGCGGTCCAGGAGCTCGGGCATGCGCCGGAAGCCTACAGCCAGGCCTATGGCACGCTGATCGGCGTCTGCGCCGTGGCCGGGCTCGCCATCGGACCGCTGGTGGACCGGCTCGGCGTGCGCCGCATCCTGCGCTCTGCGCTCGTGGCGGGCGCCGTGATGACCCTGGCGTTTTCCGTCCTGGACAGCTACTGGTCCGCCACCGGCCTGGTGCTGGGGATGCTGGTGTGCTATCTGCTGGTGGAGCAGGTGGTCTTCATCTGCCTGATCGCCCAGTACATGAACCTCACCTGGCAGAAAGTGGCCGCCACGCAGTTCGCCGTCTACATGGCGCTGTCCAACCTCGGCAGGTTCACGGGTTCCGGTCTGTTCGCCGCGCTGTCCGTGGAGCTCGACTACCCGTCGATCTTCCAGCTCATCGGCGCGCTCTACCTGGTGGCGCTGGCCTCGAGCTTCGCCTTCAGCGAGTCGCGGCACCGAGCCGACGTGGAACGCCTCGCGCGTGGAGCGTCTCCTTGAAGCGCTGCCTCGGCTTCGCCACCCTGATACCGGTTGCGGTCGTGGCCGTCGTCGCGGCCGGTTCGGAAGTGCTCATCGCAGGAACGCCGGCCGAAGGAATTCCATACGTGAACACGCTGACGGAGGAGGCGCGATTGCCGGCGCTCGAGGCTGCGCATCCGGAGATCAACTTCGGGGCGCTCAGCCGCCCCCTGCTCGCGGACGGTGTGCCCGGGAATGCGGCGGCAGCCGGTCGGGCGCTGTGGCGAGCTGCGGTCACGGCGGTACAGGACGGCAGTTTCGATGACCGGCCGCTCTACTGGGCGAGGCTCGCCGTCCGTGCGGCGATGCGGAGCGATCCGGCGGTCGATCCGGCGCCCTTCGAGTGGTGGAGCCGGGGTCTGGGCGATGTGAATTTCGATCCCGACCTGCCTTACCGGGTGCTGATCACCGGCTTCGATCCGTTCGGTCTGGATGCGCAGCCGGATCAGAGCAACCCCTCCGGTCTCGCGGTGCTCGCGCTCCACGGCCGGATTCTGGAAACGGCGCGCGGCCCCGCGCAGGTCCAGGGCGTGCTGGTCCCGGTGCGGTTCGCCGATTTCGATCTCGGTCTCATCGAGTCTTTCCTGGCGCCCCGGCTCGCCGACGATCCGCCGCACCTGATCATGACCATCAGCATGGGGCGGGATGCGTTCGATCTGGAACGCTTCCCCGGACGCCGCCGCTCTGCTGCCGTGCCCGACAACCTCGACGTGCTCAGCGGAGCGAACGAGGGCAACCCGCTCGTTCCGCTGCTTGCCGGCGAAGCGCTGGCGGGACCCGAGTTTCTGCAGTTCGGCCTGCCCGCCGCCGCGATGACGGTGGTCGACCAGCCGTTTGCGGTACGCGACAACCGCACCGTGCGGACGCTGGAACGGGGCGAGCTTGCGGCTGGATCATTGACGGAGCTTGCCGGCATGACCGCGGTTGCCGGGTCCGGCGGTGGATACCTCTCCAACGAGATCGCCTACCGCACGCTGCTCCTGAACCAGCGCTCGGGCACCGCCGTACCCATGGGGCACCTGCACACGCCACGCCTGTCCGGATACGACGCCCAGCTCGAGCGGCAGATGGTGGATCAGATCCGGCGGCTGATCGTCGCGGCTGTCGGGGCGCTGCCGTAGACCGTAGTCCGGCCTCCGGCGTCACTCGATTTCGAACCTGCCGGGACAGTGTGTAACATGTGCCGCAGTTCATGCAGGAGGCAGCAATGAAATCACGGAAACCCCTTCTCTGGCTGGCGCTGTTCGGTGCGCTCTTCGCTGCCGAGGCCGCGCTCGCGGACGGCTACGACGATGCGCTCAAGGTGTTCCAGGGCGCCGGGGAAAGCGGCAAGTTCTTCGACTCGTCCTACGGCTACGCGCTCTTCCCCACCATCGGCAAGGGCGGTATCGGTATCGGCGGCGCCGGCGGCAAGGGCCGCGTCTACGTGGGTGGCGCCCACGTCGGCAACACGTCCATGGCGCAGGTGACCGTCGGTCTGCAGTTCGGTGGTCAGGCCTACAGCATGATCATCTTCTTCGAGGATGAGCGCGCCTTCCGCGAGTTCTCGTCCGGCAATTTCGAGTTCGGCGCGCAGGCCACCGCGGTGGCGATCACCGCCGGGGCATCTGCCGGCGCTTCCACGGCAGGCGGTGGCTCGGCCGGCGCCTCGGGTGGTCAGCACGACGCCGCCACGGCCGGTGGCTACTCCAAGGGCCTCGCCGTGTTCACCGTCGCCAAGGGCGGGCTGATGTACGAGGCGAGCCTGGGTGGCGCCAAGTTCAACTACACACCCGTGGACGCGGAAAAAACGGAGTAGCGCGTCACTCAGGGCGCCAGCGAACGCGCCTGCGCGATGTAACCCCGGTTCCAGGTCGGGCTGATCACCAGCTCGTTGATGCACACGTGCGCCGGCAGCTCGGCCACGAACCGGATCACGTCGCCGCAGTCCTCCGACTGGACCATCTTCGCCTTGTCCTCGTCGGAAACCGGGACCGGGCGATTGTCCAGAATGGGAGTCGCAACCTCGCCGGGGCAGATGGCGCAGGCGCGGATGCCGTGGATGCCGTGCTCCATGTTGAGGCTCTCGTTCATGGCGTTCATGGCATGCTTCGCGGCCGTGTATCCAGGGCCGGTCACCACGCTCACGTAGCGTCCTGCCCACGACGAGATGTTGATGACGAGACCGTCACCCTGTTCGATCATGGCAGGCAGCACCGCCTTCGTGCAGTAGAAGGCGCCGTCGAGATCGATCCGGATCACCCGCTCCCAGTCCTCGAGGGAGACGTTGTGCCAGTTGCGGGCCTTGACGTTGATGCCGGCGCTGTTGACGAGCACGTCTACACGCTTGTGACGTTCCAGGATCCGTCCGGCAACCTCGAACACGGCCTCTCTGTCCGAAACGTCCAGCACTTCCACGCTGGCCGCCGCGCCGATGGTCTGTGCAATCTCCTCGAGCGGCGCCGCCCGTCGTCCCGAGAGCACGACGTGCATGCCGGCGTCCGCCAGCGACTTTGCGCCGGCAGCTCCGATGCCCGTCCCCGCGCCCGTGATCCATGCAACCTTTCCTTTCAGCGATCTCATCGACGACTCCTCTCGGTCAGCGCCAGGCTCGGTCTCTCGCAAACCAGCGAGTGTAGCACTCACGCAGCATCCGGCGGTTGGGTATAGTCCGTCCCTTCACCCGCCGGGCAACATGAGATCAGGAGCACCATGACCACGACGACCCGAAAGACACGCCCCACCACCATGGAGGACATGCGCGCGCGTCAGGCGAAGATGCTCACCAGGGAAGAGATCGCCGCGGGCATGGCGCTGAAGCTCCGTCCAACGGACGTGGTCATCACGCCGTTCGCCAAGTGCGGCACGACCTGGATGCAGCAGATCGTTCACACGCTGCGCACCCGGGGAGACATGGACTTCGACGACATCTCCCGCGTGATTCCCTGGATCGAGACCAGCACGGCACTCGGCATCGATCTCAATGCGGAGCAGCGTGCCGAGCCGCGAGCCTTCAAGAGTCACCTGGGCTGGGATGTGATCCCCAAGGGCGGCCGCTACATCAACGTGGTCCGCGATCCGGCCGATGCGCTCGTGTCCATGTACAAGTTCAACGAGGGCTGGTTCCTCGAGCCCGGCAGCGTCTCCCTGGACGAGTTCGCGCTGACCGGGTTCATCGAGCAGCGAGGCTACTACAAGCACCTGAAATCCTGGTGGCCACGCAGAAACGATCCGGACGTGCTGTTCCTCGCCTACGAGCACATGCGCCGGGACACCCGCAAGACCATACGCCGGGTCGCGGCGTTCATCGGCGTGCCGCTGGACGGCGCGCTGCTCGATCTCACCGAGGAGCACGCGTCCATGGCCTTCATGCTGGCACACAAGGATCGGTTCGATGATTACCTCATGCGCAAGCTCTCCGAGGAGCGGATGGACCTCCCCGAAGGCAGCGACAGCGCCAAGGTCCGGGAAGGCACATCCGGCGGCGGTGCGGTGCTGAGCCCGAAAGTGCGTGCGGAGCTCGACCGGCTCTGGGCCGAAGAAATCACCGCCGAGCTCGACTTTCCGGACTATGCGTCGCTGATCGCCACCCTGGAGGACTGATTACGGGCACCTGCCGCTCAGGTGGAGAGTCTCAGCGCAGCGTTTCCGCGATCCGCGCGGCCGTCTGCTCCATGCTGGTGAGCACGATGCCGGACTTGTTGAGGTCGTAGGCGGTCAGGTTCACCGCGCGGATCAGGTAGCGGGCCGCGATGCCGTCCGCGTCCACCGTTCCGACGGCAGGGGTATCCACATCGATGATGTTGATGCAGCAGTTGTCCTGCTCGATGGACATGCGGCCCTGCCAGGCAAGCCCCATGACGTGATTGAAGATCATGCGGTTGACCGCACCGTGCAGCACCAGCAGCAGCGTGCGCCAGCTCCGGTCGGCGATGACGGCGTCGAAAGCCGGCGTCACCCGGGCGGCAAAGTCCACGAAGCGCTCGCCGCCGAGGAAGGTGGCCTCCGGGTGATCCGCGGCCGCCCAGGGATTGGCCACGTGCTCGAGCCACTGGCCGACATCCGCCACCGGCTGCTCACGGCCGCCGCCGCGGATCTCCTCCAGGGCCGCCACTTCCTCCAGCTCCGGTTGTCGCCGGTCGGCGAGAATGATGCGTGCGGTCTCCCGTGTGCGCGGCAGCCCGGAGCAGATCGCCCGGTCGAAGTCGATGCTGGCCAGCACGGCGGCCTGCTTGCGGGCCTGAACACGCCCGATTGCGGTGAGCCCGACCTGTCGAGGGTCGTCGGTCACGGTGCCGTCGTCCGCCACGTAGGCGGCCTCGGCGTGGCGCAGGAGAAAAATGCGTCGTCTGTCTGGCCGTTCGAACATGGTTGGTTCCCGTTCCTCAGTTTTTTAGTGCAGCGGTGCGTTGTCGCGGCCGTCGTCGAGAAACGGACGCATGGCTTCGACGTGCTGGTAGGCGGCGTAGACCCGGAGCATCCACGCCCGTGCATCCTCGTCCTCCGTGTCGATGGTGTTGCGGGCATAGACCGTGTTGGTTTCGTAGGTCAGCCCGTCCGCCTCGGCATAACCGAGACTCAGGCCGGCGCGCTCGCTCAGCAGCGGCCAGGCCACGTCGTTGCCGATGGTGTCCTCGCGGCAGGTCCGCACCACGTGCTCGGCGCCGCGGCGCGAGAAGCCGCGCGCCGCCATCATCAGATCCCAGCGCCGGCCGGTCATGAGGGCGTAGATCCGGTTGACCACGACCTCGGTCGCGCGCAGCCGTTCCGGTATGACGTTGAACGCTGCGGGCGAGCGGCCGACGACAAGGCAGTCCCAGCAACCCACCAGCGCCAGAACGCGGTCGAGCTCGTCCGGCTTCCGCTCCACCCAGCGGAGAATGTGATCGGGATCGGCGTAGAACAGGCGGTCGAGACCGCTGTGACCCAGGCCCATGGCCAGGGACCGGCGGCGGTGGGCGCCGATGTGGTCCCAGGCCGGCGTCGACTCGGCGGTCGGCACGGACTTCTCTTCCAGAAACGCCCGCCACTCGGGATGCGTGTCCGAGGTGACGTGCATGGCGATCTGCTCGAAGCGTCGGCAAAGCGCGGGCCACAGGTGCTGCGCCTTGTCCAGCAGCTCCGCGGGAGGATCGCAGAGTGCGGTCACCAGGCACAGGCCGCCTGCGGGACGTGCGGCTTTCGGCAACGTCTGATCGATCAGCATGAGCCCATGTTGGTGTGCCCGGCGGCGCTTGTCACCCCGTCCGTCCGGCAGGCAAGATCGGGGCTCGAGGGAGATATCGATGAGCAATACGGACTCCGACCTGCTGCCGGTGGCAGGCAATGGGCTGCTGCACCGGCGGCTGTTTCTGAAGACGGGGCTCGCCGCCGGCGCCTCGCTGCTCGCCGCGGGGATCGGCCACGCGGCGGAGGAAAGCCCCGGGCGTGAAGGTCCCGGGCGGGAGCCGTGGATGCGCATGCCTGGCGCGGGGATGAGCCCTGCCGGCGCGCCGTCGGAGCACGAGCGTTCCCTCGAGCGGGCGCCGATCGGCTCACAGCCGGGAACGGCGGGCACCGGTGTGTCCCGTACGCCGCTTGCCCACCTGGACGGCATCATCACGCCGAGCCGGCTGCATTTCGAGCGTCATCACGCCGGTATTCCCGACATCGACCCCGACCGGCACCGGCTCTACCTCCACGGCCTGGTGGAGCGGCCGCTGTCCTTCGACGTCGAGGCCTTGAGCCGTTACCCCCACGTGTCGCGGATTCAGTTTCTCGAGTGCTCCGGCAACAGCGCCGCGCTGACGACCCCCCAGCCGGTGGCCGAGACCTGTGCGGCCATCCACGGCCTCGTTTCCGCGAGCGAGTGGGGCGGCGTGCCGCTCGCCGTGCTGCTCGAGGAGGCCGGTGTAAAGCCCGAGGGCAGGTGGCTGGTGGCAGATGGTGCGGATGCCGCGGTCATGGCGCGCAGCATCCCCATGAGCAAGGTGATGGATGACGCCATCGTCGCGCTCTATCAGAACGGAGAGCGGCTGCGTCCTGCCAACGGTTACCCGATGCGCCTGTTTCTGCCGGGCTGGGAAGGGAACGCCAGCGTCAAATGGCTGCGTTCCCTGAAGGTCACCGACCAGCCGGCGATGGCCAGAGACGAGACGGCCAAGTACTCGGATCTCAGGGACGATGGTGTGGCGGAGCTGTTCACCTTTCCCATGGGGGTGAAGTCCGTCATCACCAGCCCGTCGCCGGGCCTCACGCTGCAGGGGCCGGGCATCTACCAGATCAGCGGCATCGCCTGGTCCGGGCAGGGGAGGATTCGACGGGTGGAGGTGTCGGCGGACGGTGGGGTGACCTGGGCTGAGGCCGCCCTGGACGAGCACGTGCTGCCCAAGTGCCTCACCCGGTTCCGGACCGCGTGGCGCTGGAACGGCGGCAGCGCCGTGCTCATGAGTCGCGCGGAGGACGAGACCGGCGCCGTTCAGCCGACCCGGGCGGCTGCGCTTCATGGCCGGAAGAACGCCTTCTATCACTTCAACGGCATTCAGGCCTGGCGGGTCGACGAGACGGGAGCATCCAGCAATGTCTACGCGTGAGCGAATCGCCGCCGGTGTCCTCGTCTGCCTGCTGCCCGTCGCCGGTCTGGCGGCACAAGGCCCGGCGCTCGGCGAGCCGGTCCCGCCGGAAGTGGTGCGGTCCATCGACTTCACCGTGCTGCCGGACGGCACCGGGCTGCCACGGGGAGAGGGCGACGCCGCGGCCGGCCTGGTCGTCTACCAGAGCGAGTGCGGTATCTGCCACGGCGATGGCGGCCAGGGTGGTCCGAACGACCGGCTGGTGGGAGGACGCGGCAGCCTCGCCGCCCCGCAACCGGTGAAGACCGTGGGCAGCTTCTGGCCCTATGCCACGACGCTGTTCGACTACGTGCGCCGGACCATGCCGATCCACGCCCCGGGCACCCTGACCTCGGACCAGATCTACGCCGTCACCGCCTACCTGCTCTTCGCGAACGGCATCATCGACGAGGATGCGGTGATGAACGCCCGCACGCTGCCGAAGGTGCGGATGCCGAATCGGGACGGGTTCGTGTGGGCGCTGCCGGAAGCGGAGTGACCCTGCCGTTCGTCAGGTACCCCAGACGGCCGCGGCGAGCAGCAGCGTCAGCCCGCCGAGGAAGGCGAGCAGGTGCACCAGGTTCGCCCGCAGATTCTCATGCCGGCTGACCTCCGGAACCAGGTCCGAGGCGCCGATGTACAGGAAATTGCCGGCGGCGAAGGGGATCAGCCAGGTGACGTCCACCTTGGCCGACGCGGCATAGGCAACCAGACCGCCGACCAGAAAAGTGAGTCCGGAGAGCACGTTGTAGAGCAGCGCCCGGCGCTTCGGCCAGCCGCCGTGCACGAGCACGGCGAAATCACCGAGTTCCTGCGGAACCTCGTGGGCAGCCGCGGCCAGCCAGGCAAGCATCCCGAGCCGGATGTCGATGAGAAACGTACCGGCGATGGCGAGCCCGCCCAGGAAGTTGTGGAGACCGTCGCCGATCAGAATCAGATAGGTCAGCGGCTGTCGGCAGTCCGTTCGTGCTCGGTGACAGTGGTGCCAGTGCAGGACCTGCTCGAGCGCGAAGAACACGCTGAAACCGGCGGCCACCAGGCAGCCGGCGGTGAGCGGCGTCATGCCCGTGCCCAGAGCGGCGGGAATCATGTGGAAGAAGGCGCCACCGATCAGCGATCCCGCGGCGAAGGCAACCAGCGGCAGGATCAGCCGGGCAAGCGTCTCCTCGCTGAGCACGAGAGTCAGGCTGCCCACCATGGCGATGGCGCTCATCAGCACGCCGCCGGTGATGATCCAGGCGAGCGGCTCCATCGCGCGTCAGCGGGGTTCCGGTCCGCCGAGCAGACGGTCCAGCGGGTAAGCCCGCCCGTGCTTGATGGTCATGACCACGTTGTCCGCATCGGCGATGTCCGCGAGTGGATCGCCGTCGACGATGACCAGGTCCGCGATCATGCCCGGGGCCAGGGTGCCGATGTCCTGCGAGACACCGGCCGCCCGGGCGGAAACCGCGGTGGCCGCGCGCAGGATCTGCGCCGGCGTCAGTCCGGCACGGGCGTAGAGCCGCAGCTCAGCGTGCAGGCCGGCACCGTAGGGCACGAACGGCGAATCCGTGCCGGTGACCATGAGGGCGTCGGCGTCGGCCAGCTTTCTCAGGAGCTCCGCGTTGCCCGCCACCGTTTCCGGCACGCCGCCGCCGAACATGCGGGCGATTCCGGCTGCGGCCGCCTGTCCGGCTTCGCCATAGAAGGCGCGGAACTGCGGGGTGGCGAACAGGTCGGGTGCTTCGCTGGCCATCAGCGCGTAGCCCGGCAGCACCACGGTCGGCGTGATCCCCATGCCGCTCTTCGTCAGGAGCTGCACCACGTCGTCGTAGCTTCGACCCAGAGCCGATACTTTCGGTGCATAGCCGCGACGGCTGGTGCCGCCGATGTGCTCCACGTGATCCATCCCCTGGGCGACTGCGGGGAAGAGCTCGTGTGACGACACGGGAATCCCGATCCCGTGGGCGAACTCGACGACGCGCTTCTGGCGGTGGTCGGGCAGCCGGACGTAGGTCTTCAGGAAATCCAGCTTGAGCTTCTGCGCCCGTTCCAGGTCCCGTTCCAGGTGGATGTCCGACGCAATACCTTCCGCCACGGAGTAGTAGACCCGGTTGCCGTCGAGCAGATAGCCGGTCACGTGGGTGCGTGGCCCGGGTGCCTGGCCGCTGTCCCAGTATTCCTGGCGCTCCTTGGCCACGTAGGGATGGGCGCCGGGATCGCGCACGCTCGTCACGCCCCAGGCAAGCCACGCACGCCCCTGGGATTCGCTGATCTCCCCCAGGTGCGCGTGCATCTCGAACAACCCGGGGAAAGCCGCTTTGTCCGAGAAGTCCCGGTCGGCCACCGTCTCCGCGGTCGCCGGCTCGATGCTCAGGATGCGGTTGCCGTCGATGGTGACGAGCACGTTCTCGCGATAAGCGTCTCCCGTGCCGGTGAACAACCGGCCGATCTTCAGAGTCCACCTGGCGTTGAGCAGTGCGGGCCGCCAGGGAATCCGCGGCGTGATGTCCTCCGTGGCACCGGAGCTGACGTTGAGCTTGAGCATCCTGTCGCCGCTCATGAACACCACGTAGCGGCCCCCTGCGCTCCAGGCCGGCGAGTCCGTGAGCATGGCTGTCAGCGGCTCCGGATATCCGGCTGCCCGGAAGTCCTCGGTGAGGTTGAGCCGCCACAGCTGGCCGTCCTGTACATAGCTCACGAACTGCCCGGACGGGCCGAGCGCGGCGTCCGTGATGCTCTTGTGCGGCACGGGCTCCACCTGATAGCGCTCACCGGTGGTGGGCGAGAGCGCCGTCAGGTGGTAGGTGCCTTCCCGGTAGCGGCCCGAGTAGGTGACGAGCTCGGTCGTTGCCACGTAGGCGCCGTCGCTGCTCCAGGAAACGGTCTGTGCCGGCACCGGTTTGTAGAGCGGGGTCGAGGAGCCGTCAGCGAGATCGACCACGGTGAGCTGGGCGCCGAGCGGGTTGCCCGGCACGCTCACGAACAGGGCAATGGCGTCGCCGTCGGGCGACCACGCCGGCCCGGTGACGCCGCCGCCGATCGCCGGGACGTGAGTGTGGGTCTGCCGGCCGAGATCGTAGATCCACAGTCCCGGCGTGCTGGTCGCGCCGTTTGCCCCCGGTCGGTCCGAAACGTAGGCGATCCGCTGACCGTCCGGTGCGAAGCGCGGGGAGTGGTCGGCCCAGGGACTGTTGGTGAGGTTGGTGAGCTGCTCTCCCTTGGGCTGCCAGAGCCAGACGTCGCCGAGCGCGGAGAAAGTCACGGCGGCCCCGTCGGGAGAGAGGTGTGGCCGCGCGATGCCGAGTGCCGCCCGCTCGCCGGTATCGTCGTGATCGCGCCGGCGTCGTTCGTAGGGCGGACGTTCCAGCTCGAAGGTGGCCGTGAACGGCACCTGGCTGCGGCTGCCGTCGGCCACCTGCCGGTAGATCACGCCGTTCGCCGCATAGAGGCTGGTGGTGTCGTCGAGCCAGACGGCGCGGAAGGGGAACACGTCGTCGTCGGTCTGGCTCAGGGTTTCGCCCCGGCTGCCGTCCGTCCTCACCACGCTCATCCAGGTGCGTCCCGGCCGGGTGACCTGATAGGACAGCCGGTCACCATCCGGATGCCAGGCGATCCCCGTGATCGTGCCTTCCTCGACGGTCACCGTCCGCTGGTTGCCGGTGGCGAGCTCCACCTCGCGGATTTCCGTGTGGCCCCGTTCCGCAGCGGCGGCGAAGGCGACCCTGGCACCGTCCGGCGAGAACACGGGCGCGGACTCGTCGTACGGCGAGTCCGTCACCCGGGTCAGGCTGCCGTCCGCCAGGGTGAGCAACCAGATGTCGTAGTTGCCGCCGCGATCCGAGGAGAACGCTACGCGAGTCCCGCCGGGAGAGACGGCGGCTTCCCGGTCGTCGAACGGGTCGCTCGTCAGCGCCTGGGGATCGGCGTCGCCGCCGAGGGGCTGAAACCAGAGATCCCAGGTGCCGTTCCGGTAGCCGTGAAAGACCACGCCGCTGCCGTCGGGTTTCCAGTCGGGCTCCCGGGCGTCGAAGAGGTAGGGGGTCAGGGGCCGGCCTTCGCCGCCGGATACGGGCACCGCGAAGAGCACGCCCTGCACGCTCAGCACCAGGGTCTGCCGATCGGGGCTCAGAGCGAAGGACAGGTTGGTTGCCTCGCTCACCGTCACGGACAGCCGACGGCCGTTCCCTGCGGTCGACGCCGCCGCCGGTGCAGCGGCGGGCGCGACCTGGGCGGATACCGCCGGTTCGGTACGAGGCGCTGCGCTTTCCGGCGTCGTCTCCGTGCAGGAGGCCGTAGTGAGACAGGTCGTCAGCACCGCCAGGGGCAGGGCGAGCCGCGTGCTCCGGGTCCCCGTTCGGCTCATGGGTCCGCTCCTCGATGAAACGGCGAGTATGGTGACTCGAGACGTTGCTGGCCAGCGCGCTGGCAGCCGGGCCTGGACGGTTGGCAAGCCGCTGTCCAACGCCTATCTTCCGTGGCAGGCGATGGGGTCGGCATGGGGGATGCGCGGGTGGCGGAAGCAGGGACACAGGCGGCGCAGACAGCGGCACAGGACTGGGTGAGGGAAGGTGGCGCGAGCGTCGACCGCCGGATTTTCTCGGATCGTGCCGTCTACGAGCTCGAGCTCGAGCGGATCTTCGCCCGTGCCTGGCAGTTCGTCTGTCACGAGTCCCAGCTTCCGGAGGCCGGCCGTTTCTTCACGAGCTACCTGGGCGAGGACCCGGTCATCGCCGTGCGTGACCGCAGCGGCGCCGTTCGCGTGCTGCTCAACACCTGCCCGCACCGCGGCAACACGGTCTGTCGGGCGGAGCAGGGCCGGGCTGCCAGCTTCCTGTGCTCTTACCACGGCTGGAACTTCGATCTGGACGGCCGCCTGGTGGGCATGCCGGGCGAGGACAAGTTCTATCGCGACGCGCTGGACAAGTCGAAGTGGGGGCTCGCCACCGCAGCCCAGGTGGAGAGCTACCGGGGGTTCGTGTTCGCCACCATGGATGCCGACGCGCCGCCGCTTGCCGAGTATCTGGGCTGGGTGGGCCGGCTGGGTCTCGACATGCTGGCCTCTCAGGGCGATCTCGAGGTGGTGGACGGCATTCAGAAAAACCGGATCCGCTGCAACTGGAAGATCGCCGTGGACAACCTCTTCGACTGGTATCACGTGAAGGTCAGTCACGGCACGGCGCTGAAGCTCGGCTACGTGGACGACGCGTCCATGGCGCCCATGGACCAGATGGTGATCCTCGGTGAGTACGGCCACGGTATCGGCGGTCCGGGCATCACCGAAGTGCAGTTCGAGGACTTCAAGGCCCGTCTGGCGCGTGGCGAGGAGCCGGCCCACTGGTACGACTTTCAGGCCGTGCGACGGCTGGATCCGGAGCGATCAGATGAGCTCGGCCCGGTGGGCAGCCGCTCCTTCGGGCACCCCAACATCTTTCCCAATCTCTGGGTGACCCTGACGCGGCAGCTCTGCCTGCGCATTCCGCGGGGGCCGTTCGAGACGGAGCTGTGGTGGTTCACGCTGCTGCCGCGCCATCTCACCGCGGAGCAGCGGCGGGCCGCCATTGCGGCCGCCAACCACACCTTCGGACCGGCCGGGATTCTCGAGCAGGATGACGGCGAGAACTGGAGTCACTCCACCCGGGGCGCCGTGGGTGCGGTGGCGCGGCGCCGTCCCATCAACCTGTCCATGGGGCAGGGGCAGGACGAGGTGCTCACGGACCCGTCGGGTCAGAGCCGGATCGAGACGGTGGTGAACGAGCACGGCCAGCGCTGGACCTACCGCTGCTGGCAGGAGTGGATGCAGGCGGACAGCTGGGCCACGCTGCGCGCGACCCACTCCGCGCCCCCCACCGGCAAGGTCTAGGTAGGCTCTGCACGAGTTGCACAGGCTCGGAAGTTCCTGATCAGCTTTTCGGCTGCGCCCTGTCGTTGAGCTCCAGGTTGCGGTGGAAATGCTCCTTCCAGAGCAGCCCGAAAGGCACGAGATACTTTTCCTCGACATCGGGTGGCCGCTGCTCGAGGGTCACGCCTGTCAGCAGCACGGCGAGAAAGACGGCCTGCCCGACGAACAGCACGACCCGATCGTAGGGATCCTTCCAGCGCGCCTCCTCACCCGCGTTTCGCGCTGCCAGCAGCCGGTCTACCCGCCACGCCGGATCTGCGGGCCGCAGCAGACCCGACACGCGGATTCCGTAGCGCAGGAGAGCATCGGCAGGGCGGGTGGCACGATCCTCGCGGGGTGAGCGGCGGCTGGCGGCCGGGTGGAGACGCTGCTCGAGCTGGCGCAGCGTCCGTCCGTAGCCGAGACGGTCCTGGTAGCAGGAATCCGCCAGATCGCTGGCGGTGAGCTCGAAGTCCCGCTGCAGGTTCTCATGCAGCTTCTGCAGCCAGGTCACAGGCCAGTACACACAGCAGACGAGCTGCGCGTAGCGGTGCCAGCGGTGATGGCGATGCTTCAGGCTGCACAGGGCGTTGATGATCAGGACGTCCTGCTGATTCGTGGGCCAGCGAGTTGCGGCCGATGGGAAGAGCAGCCGGCGGCCCGAGCCGAAGAAGCCGGGCTGTTCGCCGGGTGAGACGTGCATGGCCGCGGGCGCGGCCATGCCGAGTCGGGTGCGCCAGTGCGCCAGCCGGTTCGAAAGGGCGGCGTCTTCCACCTGTGGCAGTGCCAGGATTGCGGCCCGCTCGTGATGCCATACCCGCACGGTGGCGAGGGTGGAGACGATCCAGCCAATCAGCCAGATCGCACAGATCGCAATGGCGAGCGGATGCGCGGCGTCGGACCGCTGTGGCAGGTCTTCCACGAACACCACCATCCGGCTCGCAGGCAGGAGCCACACGAGCAGCGGTATCAGCAGCAGCGCCACCAGCGCCGATTTGCGGAAGGAGCGGCCGTACTGAACTTCCCGCAGCGGGATACGCCGTTCGAAAGCGGCCAGCAGCGCTGCCAGCACCAGCGCGGCCAGCATCGCACGCAGACCGTCGGGCAGAGCGTCGAGCCAGCCGATGGCACCGGTGAGCAGCGACGGGAGAAAGGCCACTTCGCTCATGACGGCTCAGCCGAACAGCACTTCGAGCAGGTTGCTCAGGATCGCATGGAATGCGCCCAGAACGGCGAAGAACGCGACCGAAGTCACCGCCGCGCGCAGGCGCCCTCCGCGCTGCAGGTAGTGCACGATGCTGGTCGTGCCCGCGATCAGGGCCATACCGGCCACGACGGCCACACCGGTGCGCGCCTGCGGCAGCATCTGCACGATCGGGATCAGCAGGATCAGCAGGAGCTGGATGCCGAGCAGCAGCAGCCAGAACGCCTGCATCCCGCTGCGCACCCGCATTCTCGGAATGCGCCGGCCGATGATGGCCGCGCCCAGGTAGGCACCCGCGTACAGGGTGAACAGGGTCAGCCCGGTTCCGATCAGCGAGCTCTGGAAGAACCAGCGCTGGGAGACGATGGTGGTCAGCAGCGTGCCGAGCAGCGCGACGAGCAGCAGGCGATCGGAGTAGCGGATCCGCTCGGGAGATCCGCCCCGGAAGACGAGCCTCAGCAGGCTGCGGCCGATGCTCGGGAGCGACGGTGATATCACGGTCCGCTCGGCCGCCAGGCCAGCCGGTCAGCGGGTTCCGCGCGAGCGGGAGGGCGGCTTCATGGACCCTTCGCCGCGCGTTGGGCGCGAAGGCTGATCAGGTTGGTTTTCACCCGATCGGGATAGTCCTCCGGAAACGACCAGACCCGGACGTCGTGCTCCTGGTGGGGGATCAGTCCCCGCTCTGCCGCCGTGATGTCGCCGGCCAGCAGCGTGACCATCACGTCCGTGCTCACCCATGGGCTTTCGTACCAGGCGCCGTGTGCGAAATCGTAATTTTTCTCCGGCACGTCGCGCAGATCGACGAAGGCCATCCTGTCGGAGTCGAGGATCGCCACCACCTGCTGCCAGACCTCCTCGTCGACTTTCTCGCCCACATCGGCGCCCTCACCGGCGGCCCCGAGCCTGAGCCTGCCGTCGGTCATCCGAGCCAGGGACAGCACCGGGTCTCCGGCCGCTGCCGTCACCGTCAGTCCCTCCACGAGCGGAAAGAACGTCGGCAGCGCTTCGACGAACTCGATCAGCGGCTCGTCCGACTGGGTGAGGTAGACCTGGCCGATGCGCAGCTCTTCGGGGTTGCTGTGACGTGTCGCCAGCTCCGTCAGCGCGCGGCCGACGACCCGGCCGCCGGCGCTGTAGGCCAGCAGGTGAATTCTGGTCGCCACGGAGTGGGCCGCGAGCACCTCGATGAGATAGGCGAGGTCGGTCGCGGCTCTGTCTGCCCGGCGCTTGTCCCGTCCGTAGCCCATGAGGCTGCCCGGCGACGGCCAGGAGAAAGCGACGACCGTCGCGTTGTCGCCGGTGAAGTACTGGAACTGCGCCGCCTGGGCAACCGACCAGTAGAACGTGCTGTTGGCGCCGTGCGCGTAGATCGTCAGTTCCTTTTTCGGCCGCGACTCGATGTAGTCGTTGAGGGCAGCCAGGTAGTGCTGCATGGCCTCCGGGTACAGGGATTCGCCTGCCTCTCTGTCCGCGGGGCGGCTGACGGAGCTCAGCGTGTGGGCGTCGAGCACGTCCCAGGCAAAGATTTCCTCGCGCTCCGCCGTGGTCGACTGCTCGATGAGCTCGAACAGGTTCAGGTTCCTGTCGCCGACCCGCACGTCCGCATAGCCGAGGTGGAGCTCATCGTCCGGGCGCCCGCTGAAGAAGGCGTCACCGCTGGCAGGCTCGCGGGTGGTGGCATAGAGAACATGCAGCTCGTTGCTCGTCAGGGGCTGCGGATTCATCTCGAAGACGTTGAAGCGCTCGTCCCTCAGGACTTCCGGCGTGGGCATGAGCAGGAGCTGCGACTGACAGGCGCCGAGTATCAGCATGCCGAGGAGCAGCGCCGGCGTTCGAATCACATCGGGTATCATCAGCAGCGTTCCGGTCTGAAGACACGCTCGGTGGATGCCGGATACCGGTCGAGCAGGGGAGAGGCACGCGTCGGCCGCATCACCAGGCTGCCGCCGCAGTTCGGGCAGATGCCGCTCAGCTTCCCGCCCGCGCAGTCGGCGCAGAACGTGCACTCGAAGCTGCAGATGCGCGCGTCCGGACTGTCCGGCGGCAGGTCCCTGTCGCAGCACTCGCACCCGGGTTTCATGAGCAGCATGAGCAATGGCTCCCGATGACGGATGATCAGATTAGCAGGCTTACCGCGGCGCAGGCACCGGAGATCGTCGACTGCTTCCGCCGCGTGTACGGCGAAAGTTATGCAAACGAGCTGTTCTACGACGAAGCGCGGCTTTCGGCAGCGCTGGCCGAGGGGCGAATCGGCAGCGTCGGTGCGGTGGGTCCGGACGGCCGGATCCGCGGACACATGGCCATGACGGTGCACCCGGACGCGGTCTTCGTGGAGCTCGGCAACACCGTGGTGGATCCCGAGGCGCGGGGCGGCGGGCTCGCCTGGCGGATCGGCGCGGAGCTCTCTGCCTGGTGCCGGGAGCTGGGTTATCGCGGCTTTCTGCACTATCCCACCACCGATCACCACATCATGCAGCGGAGGTCGGTGGAGCGCGGCTTCGAAACCGGACTCATGCTGGGGTACATTCCGGCGGACACGGACGGCAAGGTTCGCAGCCGGGCAGTACCGCTGCGGCAGGCGGCGACCATCGTCTACGAGCCCTACGAGGCCGGCGCTGCAGCGGAGTGCTTCGCCCCCGCGCGCTACGCCGCGCTGCTGGAGGCACTGGCCGCTCCCACCGGACTGCCGCGGACCTGGAGACCAGCGACGGCGGGCGGGGGGCAGCCGGGTCTGACCGAGCTGCTGCGATATCCGAAGCGCGGGCTCGCGCGCCTGGACGTGGTGCGCTGCGGCGCAGGCCTGGACACGGCGCTCGGCGGGCTGGCGGAATATGCGTCACCCTGCCGGCAGGTGGACTTCCGGCTGGACGATCCGGGGATCGACCGCGGTGTGGAGCTGGCGCCGGCGCTGGAAAACCCGGTGGCCCGGAGGCTCTTGAACGATTATCTGAGGGGAACGCGATGACCGGGATACCTGCACCGACCGATCTGGATGCCGACTGGTTCAGCAGTCGGCTCGCTGAGGCGGGTCACCGGCGTGCGAGCGTCGCCGGTGTTGCCCGGCGGCAGATCGGCACCGGCCAGATCGGTACCTGTTATCGCTACACTCTGACGCTCGAGACGCCGGATCCGTCGGTGCCGGTGAGCTTCGTCGGCAAGTTTCCCTCCGAGGACGAGCTCAGTCGGGCCACCGGCGTGCAGCTGAGGAACTACTACCGGGAGGTGCAGTTCTACCGGCTGCTCGCAGACGATCTGGATATCTCGGTGCCGCGCTGCTACTACGCGGACATCGACGGGGAAGGCCCCGAGTTCGTCCTGCTGCTCGAGGACATGGCGCCGGCCGAGCAGGGTGACCAGCTCACCGGCTGCACGCCCGAGGTGGCGCGGGCTGCGGTGCTGGAGCTGGTCGGCCTGCAGGCGCCGAGCTGGTGCCGCGAGGATCTGAAAGGTTACGACTGGCTGTACGCCGAAGGCTCATCTCCCGAGACCATGATGGCGCTCTACGCTCAGCTCCTGCCTGCCTTTCTCGACCGCTATGCGAGTGCGCTCGAAGCAGACGAGCGGGACATCATTGCCCGGGTGGCTCGCTCGCCCGCCTGCCCGCTGTTTCAGCAGGTCGGTACGCCGTTCTGCCTGGAGCATGTGGACTACCGGCTCGACAACATGCTGATCGACGCGCGGCACTCGCCGCCGAAGGTCGCCGTGGTGGACTGGCAGAGCGTGCGGGTGGGCCGGCCGATGAACGACGTGGCCTACTTCCTGGGCGCGGGCCTGCTGCCGGAGGTGCGGCGGGAAGTGGAGGAAGGGATCGTGCGCGAGTACCACCAGCGCCTCACGGCAGCCGGGGTTCTGGATTACGACTGGGCGCGCTGCTGGCAGGACTACCGGCGCGGCACCTTCTCAGGCTTCGGGGTGACGGTGATCGCCTCCATGATCGTGCAGCAGACACCGCGCGGTGATGCCATGTTCGTCACCATGGCCCGCCGCCATGCCCGGCACGCGCTCGATCTGGAGGCGGGCGAGTTTCTCGCCTGATCAGCCGGGCCGGTTGCTGCGCCCTTCGAAGCGCGCCGCCGGGCGGATCTTCTCGTACTCGCGGAGCACCGGCTCGAACTCCTCCGGTGTGCTCGCGTGGATGATGATGCCGTCCGCACCGGCGTTGAACTGATCCACCCAGCGCTCGGCGCACTGCTTTGCGTTGCCGACGGCCGCCGGCCGCCAGCTCTCCGGGATCAGCTTCTCCACCGCCGCCATCTGGGTGGTGGTGGCGACGCTGTCGATGAGCCCGCCCACGGAGGTGACCGCCTTGTCGGTGCGGAAGCGCTTGAGCACCTCCGGATCCCAGCCGTTGATGGCCACCAGCATGTCACCGTAGCCGGGAATCTGCAGGTAGGTGGCGAGCCGGGCGATGATGTATTTGAGGTAGGTGGCCTCGGGCACGTCGCAGGCGGTGGCGAGCACGGACCAGGCCTTCACGGTGCCGGCCGCTCTGCCGGCGGATGCCTCGCCGGCACGGATCTGCGCCACCGCCCGCGTCAGTGCCTCGTCGCTCATGAACGTGTGCAGGTGCGCACCGTCGTAGATACGCCCGGCGTGCTCGAGACTCTTCGGTCCGAATCCCACGTAGAGGACGGGAATGTCCTCCTGCACGTACGGCGCGAGGGCGAGATGGCCGTACTCGCCGAGCGCGCCCTTGTAGCCGGTCACCGCCTCGCCCCGCCAGAGGCGCCGCATCAGCTCGACGAACTCCGCTTCGCGGGCATAGGTGGGATTGGGCAGGCCCCACACCTTCCAGCGCATGGCCGACCCCTTGGCCAGACCCAGCGCGAAGCGGCCGTTGGAGAGACGGTTCAAGGTGCTGCCCATGGAGGCGGTGATCACCGGATGGCGGGTGTTGAGATTGGTCCCGGAGGTGCCGATGTAGATCGACTCCGTAACGGCAGCGCAGGCGCCGCAGATGGCGGCGATCTCCTTGTAGTCGGCCCGCTCGGAGACCATCACGTTGCCGATGCCGAGCGCCTCCGCGTCCTGCACCTGGCGCAGCACGTCCCGGGGTGTGCGGGTGTGCCCCGGCAGGCCGTAGAAGCCGAGCTCCGGGAAGCGGGAAGTGTAGGTCTCCGTCATGTCTTGCCTCGCGGAAGTGGTGTCGCTGGATGCATGTTACCGGATGCCGTGCAGCAGCCGATCGAAGAGATCGGAACCGGTGATGATTCGGGGCTGGGGTCCCCAGACGAGCACCGCATCGCGCTCGATCGCGCCGTGGCGACCGGCTTTGCTCTGCTTGAGCTTGTAGAGCACCTCATCGAGCGGCGTGCTGCCGGCGACCATGATGGGACGGTGGCAGTGCTTGCGCGGGTCCGGCGGCGCGCGTCTGAAGAAGACGCTGCGCAGGAAACCGTCGGCGTCGAGGATCAGCATCGGCGCCCCGGTTGCCTCGTCGGTGATGACCACCCACTTCCGGCCGGAGGTCTCCACCCGCTTGAGAAAGGGATCGTCCGGATGGCGATGGAAGTCGGGGAAGCGCACCTCGCCGTCGCGTACCGGCAGGGCGATGATGCTGTCCGGGTCCACCGGCTCGCCTTCCTCCAGAGCTGCCAGGTCGTCGATCTCCAGGAAGTTGAGCGCGTACCCTCGACGAGATCCACCTCGCTGTCGGCGTCCTGAAGGTGCTTGAGCAGGATCTCCCGGATCACCCGCTCCCGGAAGAATCGAGGTGTTTCCTTGCCGAGCCAGGCATCGAGCATCAGCGCGGTGGGCTTGGCCACGGGAAAGAGCAGAATCTGATACGCACGCAGCAGCGGCCCGAGCAGGGCAGCCATCCGCACGGAGTGCCGGGAGAAATAGGCCTGCGGAAGGATCTCACCAAAGAAGGTGATCAGGACGGTGGAGAAGAGAAAGGCGAGCACGCCGAGCAGCACGGAATCCGCGAGCAGGGTGAGCAGCACGTTGATGCCCACGTTACCCCAGAGGATCGTGGTCAGCAGGAAGTTGGAGTCCCGTCTCAGCTCGAGCACCCGCCGGGCTCTGCTGCTGCTCACCGCTTCCGCCTCGAGCTCCAGCCTCGAGAGGCCGAAAAACGCGAGGTTCAACCCCGAGAACATGGCCGATTGCGAAAGGCAGACGAGGATGCCGATCCAGACGTAGAGTTCCATACGCGGGGCCTGGTTCGATGAGCGGTGCCGGGAGACTCGCCCAAACCGGGGCAGCCTACAAGTTGTTCCCGGGAGAGCGGTTTCCGGCAGACGGCCGGCGGGCATATCATCCGTGTCGGAGACGATGCGCCGTGATCGTCGGAGATCCAGAGGCAGGGATGGGAAAGAACATCGACGGACCAGTGAGCGGACCTTTCAAGATCGCCCGTCACGTGGTGGAACCCGGCAACCGGCTTCAGTTCGATCTGCCCGCCGCCCAGCTCTACACCCACACGCCGCTGGACATGCCTGTGGAGGTGATCCACGGCCGCCGTTCCGGTCCGGTGCTGCTCATCTGCGGCGCGATTCACGGCAACGAGCTGAACGGAGTGGAGATCATCCGCCGGCTGCGATCGCTGCAGACGCTGAAGCATCTGCGCGGAACCCTCGTTCTCGTGCCCATCGTCAACCTGTTCGGCTTCATCCATCAGTCCCGCTACCTGCCGGACCGGCGGGATCTGAACCGCTGCTTTCCGGGCAGTGAGAAGGGATCGCTGGGGTCGCGGGTCGCCAACCTGTTCTTCCGTGAGATCGCCCGGCACAGCACCCACATCATCGACCTGCACACGGGCGCCGTGCACCGCGACAACCTGCCGCAGATCCGTGCGGACCTGAGCGTGCCGGCGGTGAAGCAGATGGCGGAGGCATTCTCCATTCCCGTGATCGTCAACGCCGGTCTGCTCGATCACAGCCTGCGCTGCGAGGCAGGACGGATCGGCATCCCGGTGATCACCTACGAAGCCGGTGAGGCACTCAGGCTCGACGAGCGCTCCATCGTCGCCGGGGTGCGGGGCATCACCAACGTGATGCGCATGCTCGGCATGCTGCCCGCGCGCGTGGTGCCCGCCGGCAGGACAGCACCGTTCATCGCCCGCTCCACCACCTGGGTGCGTGCTTCGGCGGACGGGCTGTTCCGGAAGGTGTCGAACCTCGGTCACCGGGTGGGTGAGGGTGACCTGCTGGGTGTCATCACCTCGCCGTTCAACTCGGAAGAGGTGATGGTCACCTCGCCCACGGAAGGCATCCTCATCGGGCTCAACAACCTGCCGCTCGTCAACGAAGGCGAGGCGCTGTTCCACATCGCCCGTTTCCGCGAGGTGGAAGCCGTCGAAGGCACCATCGCCCAGCACGTGGACGACATCGCCAGCGACCCGCTTTACGCGCCGGAAACGGTGGAGGACGTGGAGCTCGGTGCCGACTGACGCGCCATTGTGCGGGTGGTGCGCCTTCGCTGGCGGGTCACTTCATCCGGTAGCGGATCGGCAGTGACTTGAGCCCGCCCACGAAGGTGGATTGCACGTACTTCGGTTCTCCGGCGAGCTCCACGCGCTCGACCCTGGCGAGCAGCTGCCGGTACAGGGCGCTCATCTCCATGCGCGCCAGGTGCTGGCCGAGGCACACGTGGGCCCCGAAGCCGAAGGCGAGCTGCTTGGTCTTGCGATCCACCCGGAACTCGAACGGCGCCTCGAAGACTTCCTCGTCCCGGTTCGCGGACGGATACCAGAGGATCACCGACTCGCCAGCGCGGATGGTCTTGCCGCGCAGCTCGTAGTCCTCGGTGGCCGTGCGCATGAAGTGCCGCACCGGGCTCACCCAGCGGATCATCTCGTCGATGGCGGTGGGGAGCAGCCGGTCCGTGTCCGCCTCGAGCTTCTTCAGCTCCCCGGGGTTCTCGATGAGGGCGAGCAGGCCGCCCGCCGTGGAGGCGCTGGTGGTGTCGTGACCGGCGGTGGCGACGATCATGTAGTAACCGTTGGTCTCGTGCACGGGAATCGGCTCGCCGTCGATGGTCGCGTTGGCGATCACCGTGGCGACGTCGTCCGTGGGCTGTGCCCGCCGGGAGCGGGTGAGCTCGGCGAAGTAGGCCTCGAAATCGGCCACCACCTGAAAGAAGTCCTCGGGCGCGAAGGAGCGCTGGTTGTCCGGATCCTGGCTGCCGAAGAGCTCCTGGGTGAGCTTCAGCATCAGCGCCTCGTCCTGCTCGGGCACGCCGAGGATGGTCATGATCACCCGCAGCGGGTACCAGATGGCCACGTCCTTCACGAAGTCGCACTCGCCGCCGAGCTCGCCGAGGCGGTCCACGTACATCGCCGCGAGCTCGTCCACCTTCCCCTGCAGCTTGCGCAGGTTGGTGCCCATGAACCAGCCCTGGGTCAGCGCCCGGTAGCGGCTGTGATCCGGATCGTCCATCTGTACCAGCGAGCGCACCAGGTGCTTGCGGCCGGTGAGCTGCTGCAGAAACTCCGTCATCCCCCTGGGGCCGAGGGTGGGTCGGGGATCGTTGATGAAGATCTGCTTCTTCCCCTCGATCTCCTTGATGTCGTTGTACCTGGTGACGTTCCAGAACGGATCGAAGCCGTCGGGGGTCAGCCACCGCAGCGGGTCGTTTGCCCGAAGCCAGCGGAACTGCTCGTGGATACCGCGCTCGTCCGCCCAGCTGGCCGGGTCGACCAGCGCGTTGTCCAGATCCGGTGAGGTGGTGTGAAGTTTCATGAATCTGCGTCCGTGTTGGTCCGCTTGTCAGCGTCCAGGCATCAGCGAATGGTGCACTTGCCGTTGTTGATGGAAACCACGTCCCGTTCCCTGATGCGCACCCGGAAGCTGATCACGTTGCCGTCCTCCCACATCTCCACGAGCTGGGTCTCTCCGGGGAACACCGGCGAGGAGAAGCGGACGTCGAAGCCCGTGATCCGGGTCTGGTCGTAGTCCAGTACCGTCTTCAGCACCGCGTGGCAGGCGATGCCGTAGGAGCAGAGCCCGTGCAGGATGGGTACGTCGAAGCCCGCTTTCTTCGCGAACTCCGGATCGCGGTGCAGCGGGTTCCGGTCGCCACAGAGCGCGTAGACCATGGCCTGGTCTGCCCGCCCGGGCATCTCGCAGATCACGTCCGGCTTGCGCTCCGGCAGCGGGTGAGGCACGGGTGCGCCTTCGGACTGGCCGCCGAAGCCGCCGTCGCCGCGGAAGAACATGGTGGAGCCCAGCGTGTAGAGCGGCGAGCCGTCGGCCAGGGTCACATCCGTGTCGCTGGTCACCAGCGCGCCCTTGCCCTTGCCCTTGTCGTAGACGCCGGTGGTTCTGGAGCTGATCCGCGTCTCCGCGGCCGGCGGCAGGGGCTGGTGCACGGTGAGCCGCTGCTCGCCGTGGAGCATCAGTGCGAAGTTCATCTTGCTGGTGAGCGAGCTGCGACCGCCACCGGCGGGTCGCGTCGTCCGGTTGAGCACGGTGGCGGCCGTGGGCACTACCCGCTTGCCCACTGTTTCGCAGACGTATTCGAGTTCCTTGGCATCCAGCGGATCCCGGCCCATGCCGATGGCGACCGCGTAGAGCAGCGTGTCCCGATCCGTGTATGCACCCGGCACCGGTTCCGGTTTCTGCGCGAGCGCCTCTTCCACGTCGGCCAGTGTGATCCCCATGACTCCCTCCCGGTGGTGATGACTGTGGGTCGAAAACGGTAGCCGTTTGCACTGCGACGTTCAAACGGATTCGGCAGGACGGTATGCTCCCGCCTCTTGTCTGTGGATGGGCCCGGGAAAGGAGAAAGAGAACCATGTCCGATGCGGTACTGATGACGGTGGAAGCAGGCGTGCTGACGGTCACGCTCAACGAGCCCGCGACCATGAACGCGTTGAGCCCGGCGATCACTCAGGGCATCTTCGATGCCGTCGAACGCGCGAACAGCGACGAGGACGTGCGCGTGATGCTGCTCACCGGCAGTGGCCGGGGTTTCTGCGCCGGTGCCGCCGTGGGCAGCCTGGGTGGGGCCGGCGGAGGCACGCCGAGCCGCAGGGCACGCCTCGACCAGCAGGGCAGCTCGGCCCGTACCGTGACCGCGTTCGCCGCCTGCGAGGTGCCGATAGTCGCCGCGGTGAACGGCGTGGCGGTAGGCGCGGGTTTCGGCATCGCCACCTGCTGCGACGTGCGGATTCTCGCCGAGTCGGCACGCATGGGCTCGATCTTCATCAAGCGGGGTCTGGCGTCGGACTACGGGGTGGCCTACTGGTTGCCGCGCATCATCGGCATGGGCCGCGCCTACGACCTCATGTACTCGGGCGAGATCCTGGATGCGCCGGCGTGCCTGGCGCTCGGGCTTGCCAACCGGGTGGTGGCGGACGACGCGCTGATGACGGAAGCCACAGCCTACGCGCGGATGATTGCCGACGGCCCGCCGCTTGCCTACACGCTCGTGCGGCGGATGCTGCAGCGCGGCGGTGATCTGTCGCTGGCGGATTTCGCCGAGTACGAGTGGAGCAATCAGCGGCTGCTGCTTGGCACCAAGGATCTCGCGGAAGGCTTCCGTTCCTTCATCGAGAAGCGGCCGGCGAAGTTCACGGGTGAGTGAGCGGTCCGATGAGGGTATGCTCGCGGGTTCGAATTTTTGAGTGATGAGCTTGATTGATGGGGAAGTCAGCGATGAGTGACGATCTGAAAGCATTCCGCGAGGAAGCGCGGGCCTGGATTGCCGACAACTTCCCGCCGTCGCTGGCGGGCAGGGGCGTAGGCATGGAAGAGGCGGCCGACAGCTTCGGCAGCGACCTCGAGGTCTGGCGCGAGCGGCTGGCCTCGAGGGGCTGGGGCGCGCCGACGTGGCCCAAGGAGTATGGCGGCGGGGGCTACAGTCATCCCCAGGCGCGGGTCATCAACGAGGAGCTCTCCGCCGCGCGGGCGTTCAACCACATCCCGCTGGTCACCGGCATGGGCATCACCATGGTGGGCCCGACGGTGCTCGAGTACGGCACAGAGGATCAGAAGCAGCGCCACCTGCCCGGCATCGCCGACGGCACGGTGCGCTGGTGTCTCGGACTCTCCGAGCCGAACGCCGGGTCCGACCTGGCGGGGTTGTCCACCCGCGCGGAGGACAAGGGTGACCACTTCGTGCTGAATGGCCAGAAGATCTGGACCTCGGGGGCGGACATCTCCCAGTGGTGCGGGGCGGTGGTGCGCACGGACCCCAAGGTGGCCAAGCGGGACGGCATCAGCTTCGTGATGCTGCCCATGGATCAGCCCGGCGTGGAGACGCGGCCGATCCGGCTCATCGCCGGCGCGTCGCCCTTCTGCGAAACCTTCTTCAACGACGCCATCGCCGAAAAGCGCGACCTGCTCGGCAAGCTCAACGACGGCTGGAGCGTGGTGAAGCGCCTGCTGCAGCACGAGCGGCAGAGCCAGACCGGGCAGCGGGGCGCCGCCAGCGGCGCCAGGCCGACCCCGGTGCAGGAGCTCGCCAAGCAGTACGTGGGCACCAACACGGACGGCACGCTCGCCGATGCGGATCTGCGCCTGCGGCTCGCCAACCACCTGATGGACGCCAAGGCCCACGGCCTGACCATCGCCCGGATCACGGCGGAAGCTCGGGGTAACGTGGAGGTGAGCGCCGCGGCGTCGATTCTCAAGAATTCCGCCACCCTCGTGGCCCAGACCCGCGCCGAGCTCATGGTCGAGCTCATGGGTGCCCAGGGTCTCGGCTGGGAAGGCGCCGGCTTCCAGGAGCACGAGCTCTCCGCCGTGCGCGAGTGGCTGGGCGGGAAGGCCATGTCCATCTACGGCGGCTCCTTCGAGATCCAGAACAACATCATTTCCAAGAACATCCTCGGCCTGCCCGAGACGACGCAGAAGGGTTGACGCACCATGGCAGCACTCACTGAAGAACAGTCCATGCTCAAGGATCAGGCTTCGGCCTGGGTCACGGAGCAGTCGCCGGTGCAGAAGTTCCGGGAGATGCGGGACAGCGGTGCGCAGCACGGTTTCACCCCGCTCACCTGGTCGTCCATCGTCGAGATGGGCTGGACCGGAATCCTGATTCCCGAGGCCTATGGCGGCTCGGACCTCGGCTACCTCACCTTCGGCGTGGTGCAGGAACAGCTCGGCCGGCAGCTCGTGGCCTCACCGCTGTTCGCCTCCGCGCTGGCCGGCGCCTCGGCCATCCTGCTCGGCGGCAGCGAGGCGCAGAAGCAGGCCTTCCTGCCGAAGGTCGTGGACGGCTCCGAGATCCTCACCCTGACCGTGGACGAAGGTCCGCGGCACGCGCCTGCCGCCATCGCGCTCGAGGCGAAAAAGGCCGGTGACGGGTTCACGCTCTCCGGCAGCAAGACGTTCGTGGTCGAGGGAATGGCTGCGACGACGTTCGTGGTCGCTGCCCGCACGGGCGGCAAGCCCGGCAGCATGGAGGGCCTCACGCTTTTCCTGGTGCCGGCATCGGCAAAGGGAGTGTCCCGGCAGCGGCTGGCCACGGTGGACAGCCGGGGCTATGCCAACGTCACCTTCGACAAGGTCAGCGTCGGGGCGGACGCGTTGCTCGGTACCGTGGGCGAGGGCGGCACACTGCTCGAGTCGGTGCTCGACCGGGCACGGGCCGGGCTCGCCGCCGAGATGCTGGGCACGGCGGCTCAGGCCTTCGACATGACGCTCGAGTATCTGAAGACGCGGGAGCAGTTCGGGCGGGTGATCGGCTCGTTCCAGGCCCTCGGCCACCGGGCGGCCGGCCTCTTCACCCAGATGGAGCTGGCCCGCTCCTGCATGGAGGCGGCACTGTCCGCCATCGATGCCGGTGCCGAAAACGCGGCGGAGCTCTGCTCGCTGTCCAAGTGCCGGGTCGGTGATTTCCTGCACGAGATGTCCAACCAGCTCATTCAGATTCACGGCGGGATCGGCATGACGGACGAGTTCGACGCCGGCTTCTATCTGAAGCGTGCGCGGGTGCTGGAGGCGCTGTACGGCAATCAGGCCTATCATCGTGACCGGTTTGCGCGCCTGTCGGGATTCTGACCACAGGCGCATCCAGGGGAGGAGAGGCGATGACGAAACAGTACGGTGACGTGGCGGTCTCGGATCAGGGTGGGTTCGTGACGCTGGTGGAGATCCGCCGCGGCCCCAACAACTTCTTCGACGTGGACCTGATCTCGAGCCTGGCGGACGCGCTCGACGACCTGGACGAGGACGGCAACTGCCGGGCCATCGTGCTCGCTTCCGAAGGCAAGCACTTCTGCGCGGGCGCCAACTTCGGCGATCCGGGGCAGCGCTCCGAGCGGGCCGGGCGGACGGCGGAGGGCGGCAATCCGCTGTACCGCGAAGCGGTGCGGCTGTTCCGGAACAGGAAGCAGGTCGTCGCCGCGGTGCAGGGTGCGGCGGTGGGTGGCGGCTTCGGGCTGGCCATGTTCGCGGACTTCCGGGTGGGTTGCCCGGAAGCCCGGTTCACCGCCAACTTCGTGAAGCTCGGCTTCACCCCCGGCTTCGGCCTCACCCACACCCTGCCGCGCCTCATCGGTCAGCAGGCGGCGGCCGACCTCTTCTACACCGGCCGGCGGATCGGCGGCGAGGAAGCGCTGAAGGTCGGCATCCTCGACCGGCTCGTGCCGCAGGAACGGGTGCGCGAGGCGGCCATCGCCTATGCCGGGGAGATTGCCGAGAACGCGCCGCTGGCGCTGATCGCCGTGCGCCAGGCGCTGCGGGGCGATCTCGCCGACGCGGTGCAGAAGGCGACCGATCAGGAAGGTCGCGACCAGTTCCGGCTGCAGCGGACCAATGACCACAAGGAAGGGGTCAAGGCGGTGGCGGAGCGGCGGCCGGGCAACTTCACGGGCACCTGAGCCAGCGCTTCGGCCCCAGCTGCCGCTTGCGGCCCAAGCTGCCGCTTGCGGCAGCCTAGGTGCCCGCTGCGGGCACCCGTTGACTGTAGTGACGGGGTGTCATTAGACTCCTTTCGTCCCGTACGCACGCCCGCGTGCTCCCGAGCACGGACGATGCCCGGATCACGAACCCCGGAGACGCTTCATGATCGAGATTCACGTCAACGGTGCCCGCCACTCGGTGGATGCGGCGCCGGATACCCCGCTGCTGTGGGTCCTTCGCGAGAACCTGGGCCTGACCGGTACCAAGTACGGCTGTGGCATTGCCCAGTGCGGCGCCTGCACCGTGCATCTGAACGGTCAGCCCGTCCGCGCCTGCGTCACCCCGCTGACGGCGGTTGCCGATGCGGAAATCACCACCATCGAAGGGCTCGCCCGCGAGGGTGAGCTGCATCCCGTTCAGCAGGCCTGGATCGACCACCAGGTGCCGCAGTGCGGTTACTGCCAGTCGGGCCAGATCATGTCCGCGGTGGCCCTGCTGGCCGCCAACCCGCGGCCCGACGACGCAGCCATCAACACCGCCATGAACGGCAACATCTGCCGCTGCGGCATGTACGGCCGCATCCGTAAGGCCATCAAGGCGGTGGCGGGGGTGCAGACCTTCGACCCGAACCAGGCCGCTGACGACGCCGCTCGAGAGGTGCGCCATGGGTAAGTGGACGCGACGCGGGCTGATCACCGCTGGGGTGGTGGGCGGCGGGGCCCTGGTGGTCGGGGTCGCCATCCGGCCGGGACACCGGGCGCCGAAGCTCGCACCTCTGGTGATCGAAGGTGACGAGTCGCTCATCGGTGCCTGGGTGAAGATCGGTGCAGACAATCGAGTCACTGCCATCGTGCCCCACTCGGAGATGGGGCAGGGGGCCCAGACGGCGTTGGCTCAGATGCTGGCCGACGAGCTGGACGCCCGCTGGGAGGACGTCGGCGTCATGGAGGCACCGCCGGAGGATGCCTACGCGAACTACCTGATGGGCCGGGGTTTTCTGCTGGCCGGGAAACGTATTCCCGAACCTCTGATCGGCACCGTGGATGGCGTCTTCCTGCAGGTGGCCAAGGCCATGCACCTGCAGATCACCGGTGGCAGCCTGAGCGTGCGGGCCACGGGCCAGTACGGTATGCGGGTGGCGGGTGCTGCAGCCCGTGAGCTGTTGCTGCGCGCCGCGGCGGATGCCTGGTCGGTGCCGGTGGCGGAGCTCTCCGCGTCGGCGGGTCAGGTCCGCCACGGCGGCAGCGGTCGCAGCGCACCGTACAGCGAGTTCGCCGCCGCGGCGGGCCGGCTGACGCCGAGCGACTCGCCCGTGCTGAAGCCGCGGTCCGAGTTCCGCATCATGGGCACGAGCGTGCCGCGCCTGGACATTCCGTCCAAGGTGGACGGCAGTGTCCGGTTCGGCATCGATGCGATGGTACCCGGCCTGAAGGTGGCAACGATCCTCCAGGCGCCGGTGTTCGGCGCCGAGGTGGCAAGCGTGGACGATGCCGCGGCGCGCGCCATGCCCGGCGTGACGGACGTGATCCGGCTCGAGAATGCGGTCGCCGTGGTGGCGGACGGCTACTGGCCCGCGAAGCAGGCGCTCGCCGCCGTGAAGGTCGCCTGGACCGAGCCGGCCTGGCAGCAGATGGACCAGACCCGGATCTTCGCCCAGTTCGACGCGGACATGGCCAGCGCCGTCGCCGATGGCGACGAGAAGATCGACGTCAGCCGTGGCGACCTCGATGCGGGCCTCGCGGAAGCGGCGAGCGTGGTGGAGGCAACCTACCGGGTGCCGTATCTCGCCCACGCCTGCATGGAGCCCATGAACGCCACGGTCGCGATCGACGGCAGCAGCTGCGAGGTGTGGATCGGCTCGCAGAACCCGCTCGGCACCCGCTACTCGGTCGCCGCGGCGCTGGATCTGGATCCGGAGAACGTCACCGTGCACAACCATGTCATGGGCGGCGGTTTCGGCCGCCGCTCCATCGACGACGCGGCCGTTCAGGCCGCGCTGCTGGCGAAGGCCGTTGGCTCACCTGTGAAACTCATCTGGTCCCGGGAAGAGGATGTCCGTCACGATCACTATCGGCCGGCCATCACCAGCCGGTTCAGGGCAGGCCTCGATGCGGCCGGGCTTCCGGTCGCCTGGGAAAACCAGTTCGTGGACAAGCACGAGCCCGCGGAGGCGCCGCACATCCCCTATGCGGTGGCCAACCAGCGGATCCACTACACGGACTCACCCACCCACATCCCGTTCGGCCCCTGGCGGAGCGTGGATCATTCCCAGCACGGTTTCTTCACCGAATCGTTCGTCGACGAGCTGGCGCACGCAGCCGGCCGGGATCCCTACGAGTACCGGCGCGAGCTGCTGGCCTCAGCACCCCGGCACAGAAAGGTGCTGGAAACCGCCGCCGAGAAGGCCGGCTGGGGAACACCGCTCGACGCCGGTCGCGGGCGGGGTATCTCCCTGCAGGCGTCCTTCGGCAGCATCGTCGCCCAGGTGGTGGACGTCAGCGTGGAGGGCGGTGCCGTGCGGGTGGATCGGGTCGTGTGCGCCGTGGATCCGGGCTTCGCCGTGAGCCCGGACGGCCTCGCGGCGCAGATGGAGTCCGGCATCATCTACGGTCTCACCGCCGCGCTGTACGGCAACATCGAGATCGACGGCGGCGCCGTGGCCCAGTCGAACTTCCACGACTACAGGATGGTGCGCATGGCCGAAGCGCCGGGAATCGACGTCCACGTGATCGAGAGCGACAACCTGCCGGGCGGTGCCGGGGAGCCCGGTACCCCGGGCATCGGTCCGGCACTGACCAACGCGATCTTCGCCGCAACGGGCACCCGCATCCGCCAGCTGCCGGTCAGCCAGTACGATCTCGGCTACACGGTGGAGGAACCGGTGGAGGTGATCTGACGGTCAGGCGCGCTGCTGGCGGGCTTCCCGCCGCAGGCCATCCAGAATCAGCCGGGCGTTGTCCGTGAAGACCCGCCGGCTGGCGAAGAGCGCCATGCTGGCGGCGAACTCCTCCGGCAGCCCGTTGAGGCGGGGCGAGGTGTCGAGCTCCGCCGCACCGAGCAGCAGCGCGACCAGGCCGACGATGAGACGGCGGGCGTGCTCCGGGTCGACGTTCAGGCATGCCGCCAGATAGCCGGCGAAGTCTTCCATCTCCGTCTGCATGGCACGTTTGGCCGTGATCAGCGCGTCCCTTGGAATGTTGTGCTCGATGACGCTGCCGAGCCTGGCCTGCAGCATCAGGAACAGCGGGTCGGACGTGGCGTGGTCGTACCAGCACGTGACGAACGCGGCATCATCGATACCGGGCCCGACGTCCGCCGTCATCGCGGCGGCGAACCGCGACCGCTGGGCGAGGTAGAGCTCGAGCAGCACGGTCTCGCGGGTGGCGAAGTAGCGGTACAGCGTGCCCCTGGCCACGCCGAGCGTGCGGGCGAGCACCTCCATGGAAAATGCCTCGAAGCCGGCTTCGCGCAGCTGCGCTTCGGCAGCGGTGAGAATGGCTTCCCGGCGCGCGGCCTTGTCGGATTCGGACACGGCGCGACGCGCCCTGGTCTTCCGAACGCTGGCGTCGGTCGATGCTCTGTCGGTCGATGGTTTTTCGGAAAGCGCCATGTGTGAGTCGGCTCTGCGGATCGGATCGCCCGGCGCGGGTACGCCGAAGTGACAGGCTGTCATCTTATGAGAGCGGTGCTAGGCTGTCACCCTTTTCGACGGGGTAGCTGACATGAAGACCAACAGGCTGGGCAGAAGCGGCATCGTGGTATCCGACATCTGCATGGGCACCATGACGTTCGGCACCGGCGCCGACGAGAAGACGGCCTTCGAGATTCTGGATCGATCCTTCGATGCCGGCATCGACTTCTACGACACCGCGGAGAACTACCCGGTGCCGCCGGATCCGGAGTATGCGGGTCGAACCGAGGAGATCGTCGGACGCTGGATGAAGACCAAGCCGCGGGACGCGCTGATCATCGCCACCAAGGTGAGCGGCCCGAGCCACGGCTGGATCAAGGCGGCCGTGCGCTCCGGAAAGACCTCGCTGGACAGGCACAACATCGTCCGGGCGGTGGAAGCGAGCCTCCAGCGCCTGCAGACGGACTATGTCGATCTCTACCAGACCCACTGGCCCGATCACGGCACGCCGTATGAGGAGGTGCTGCTGGCACTGGACGATCTGGTGCAGGCGGGCAAAGTCCGCATCATCGGCTGCAGCAACGAAAGCACCTGGGGTCTCACCAAGAGCCTGATGGTGTCGGAGCAGCTCGGCATCGCCCGCTACGAGACCATTCAGAACAACTTCAGCCTCAACAACCGGCGTTTCGAGGATGAGCTCGCCCAGGCCTGCCGGCAGGAGCAGGTGAGCCTCATCCCTTACTCGCCGCTGGCCGGCGGCGTGCTCTCCGGCAAGTACAACGATGGCGCGCGCCCGCCGGGAGCCCGGTTCACGCGTTATCTGGAGCTGGGTGGGCGCCAGGCCGTGATGGCGGCCCGGTTCGTCAACGACAAGTCCCTGGCCGCCACGGCGAAGTTCGCCGCGATCGCTGCCGAGGCCGGGCTCTCCCCGGTGACGCTGGCCACGGCCTGGAGCAAGCAGCACGACTTCGTGGCGTCCACCATCGTCGGCGCGACGCGCGTCGAGCAGCTCGACGACATCTTCAAAGCGGCGGACGTCACCCTGTCCGAGGAGGTGTTGAAGCGCATCGACCAGGTGTCGAAAGAGTACCTCTATCCCATGGGGTGAGCTATGTCTGCGCGGGGCTGCCGATTCGGTTTCGTTTCGCGCCACCGCGCCGCTAAGATCGACCCGAGTACAGAGGCAGAAGGGAGCGGACATGCCGACACTCGATCGGGACGGCGTCGGGATCTACTACGAAACCTACGGTGAGGGGCCGGCGCTGCTGCTCACCCACGGCTACTCGGCCACCTCCCGGATGTGGCAGCCTCAGATCGAGGCGCTCGCCCGAACCCACACGCTCATCCTCTGGGACATGCGGGGGCACGGCCGGAGCGCCTCGCCCGAGGACGCCGCCGCCTACAGCGAGCGGCTGACCACGGGAGACATGGCCGCACTCCTCGATCATCTCGGCTTCCGCACGGCCATCGTCGGCGGCCTGTCGCTCGGCGGCTACATGTCGCTGGCGTTCTACGCCGACTACCCGCAGCGGGTGGAGGCGCTGCTCATCATCGACACCGGGCCCGGCTTCAAGAAGGATGCGGCCCGTGAGGCCTGGAACCGGACCGCGGAGGCCCGGGCGGCGGACATTGAGGCGAGGGGTGCACACGCTCTGGAAGGCCGTTCCCCCGAGCAGGCGACCGCCGAGCATGCGAACCTCCGGGGCCTGGTCTACGCGGCCCGCCACCTGCTCACCCAGCGCACGCCCAGGGTGATCGAGTCGCTGCCGGGCATTTCGGTGCCGACGCTGGTGGTTGCCGGTGCCCAGGACGAGCCGTTCCTGGCGGCAACGGACTACATGGCCGCCAAGATCCCGGGCGCGCGGAAAGTGATCATTCCCGATGCGGGTCACGCGGTGAACCTCGACCAGCCGGAGCGCTTCAATGCGGCGGTGGTGGCATTTCTGGGGACGCTGGCAGACCAGGCCGGCCACCCGTAAAAGCCACAGTGCAGCGGCGCCCGCGTTGCGCTACCGTGCTCCGCTCCAGGGATCTGAACGAAAGGAGACAAGGATGACCCGGGGTGTAACTCAGACGATGCTGCTCGGCCTGGCAGCGCTGCTCACCGGTTCTGCACTCGCGGCCGAAAACGAGCTCGGCTGGACGCTGGATTCGGCGCTGAAGCAGGTAGACCGGCAGGCGGAAGACTTCGACACGCTGCTGTCCGACGGGACGGTGGTGGTGCGCGACGGGGACGGCAACGTCATCCGTTCCATGGAAGGGCGTATCTACATCAGCAAGAAGGGTGAGATGCGCATCAACGTTTCCAAGCCCGCAGAGAAGGTGCTGCTCGTCACCTCCAGCGAGGTGCAGGAATACGACCCGATGGAGGCGCTGGTGGAACGCTACTCGCTCTCGAAGTACAAGGACCGCATGGAGCCCTATGCGCGGCTCGGCTTCACGAACAGCGGCAGGGACCTCACGGACGACTACCTGGTCACCATGCTCGGTGAGGACAAAGTGGGCGACCGTCGGGCGCTGCTGCTCGAGCTGACGCCGAAGCGTGACTCCGAGCGGCAGATCGTCGCCAAGATCACCCTGTGGATCGACGAGGCGAGCTGGATGCCGTTGCGCCAGGTGATCGAGCACGTGACCACCAGCGAGCAGCTCACCATCGACTACGTGGGGATGGCGCGCAACCTGAATCTGAATCCGGACCTCTTCAAGTCCAAGTGGCCGAAGGGCACCAAGCAGGTTCGCAAGTGAGCTGTTCCGGGCGGTGACCGGCTACGATGCGTTGAGCCTTCAGGAGCGGGCGCTCCTGACCTTCGAGGTGGAGGAGTTCCTTTACCGGGAAGCGGCGCTGCTCGATGCGCGGCGGTTCGACGAGTGGCTCGCGCTGCTCACGGACGACATCCACTACTGGATGCCCATCCGTCGAACCACCACGGCCCGGGAGGTGGATGCGGAGTTCACCCGGCCCGGGGACATGGCATTCTTCGATGACGACAAGGAGATGCTCACGCTGCGGGTACAGCGCCTGTCGGTGGGACGTGCCTGGGCCGAGGATCCGCCCTCCCGGACACGGCGGCTCGTCACCAACATCCGCCTGCTCGGCATCGACGGCGACGAGCTCGCCACGTCGGCCAATTTCCAGCTCTACCGCACCCGGCTCGACAGCGAGGAGGACTGCTGGATCGGGCGGCGCGAGGACGTGCTGCGGCGCGTGAACGGCAGCCTCATGCTCGCCAGGCGCCACCTCTTCCTGGAGCAGACGGTGATCCTTTCCCAGAACATGTCGAGCCTGTTCTGAGCATGGGCAGGCTCGACGGTCAGGTGGTGGCGGTCACGGGCGGCGCGTCCGGGCTGGGCGAGGCCATCGTTGCCCGCTGCGTCGCCGAGGGGGCCCGGGTGGCGGTGCTCGACCGTTCCGAAGCGGGCTGCCGGGCACTCGAATCGCGATTCGGCGGCCAGGTGGTCTGCGTGGCAGGCGACGTGCGCCGTTTCGCGGACAACGAGCGCCTCGTGGATGCCTGTATCAGCTCCTTCGGCACCCTGGATACCGCCATCGGCAACGCGGGCATCTGGGACTACAACGTCGCGCTGGTGGACCTGCCCGGCGAGCGGCTCGAGGAAACCTTCGATGAGCTCTTTCACATCAACGTGCTCGGCTACCTGCTGCTGGCCAAGGCGGCCCTGAAGCCGCTGGTGGCCAGCCGCGGGGCGCTGGTGTACACGGTGTCGAACGCCGGATTCCTGCCGGCCGGTGGCGGTCCGCTTTACACCGGCACCAAGCACGCCGTGGTCGGCCTGATCCGGCAGCTCGCCTACGAGCTGGCGCCGTTCGTGCGGGTCAACGGCGTAGCACCCGGCGCCATCGCCACCGCGCTCAAGGGTCCGGAGAGCCTCGGCATGGCCGAGCGCCGGTTTCCGGGCGAGCGGCTCGCCGAGACCGCGGCCGGCTTCGTGCCCATAGGCCGCATGCCGACACCGGCGGAATATGCCGGCGCCTACGTGTTCTTCGCTTCCCGGGAAGACAACGTGCCGGCGACCGGCTCGGTGCTCAATCACGACGGCGGCTTCGGTGTCCGCGGGATCGGCGCCGTGCCGCGCGGCGGCGACGATCTGGCGGAAAAGCTGGGCCTGGGTGAACAGGAGACGCAGCAGTGACCGACACGTCGCGCAGCGAGCACGAGGTGATCATCATCGGCGCCGGCGTGTGCGGCATCTACATGCTGCACCGGCTGCGGGAGCTCGGGCTGGATGCCGTGGTGCTCGAGGCCGGCGGCGGTCCGGGTGGCACCTGGTACTGGAACCGCTACCCGGGCGCCCGTTTCGATTCCGAGTCCTACACCTACGGTTACTCTTTTGACCCGGAGATCCTCGCCGAGTGGAGCTGGTCCGAGCATTTCGCGGCCCAGCCCGAGACCCTGCGCTATCTCGAGTTCGTGGTGGACAAGCTCGGGCTGCGCGACTCGATGCGCTTCGACTGCCGGGTGACGGCGGCTCGATTCGACGACGCTGAAAACCGCTGGACGGTGCGGCTCGAGGACGGCAGGACCTTCCGTTGCCGGTTCCTGATCACCGCGATCGGCATGCTCTCGGCGGCCACCCTGCCGCGGATCGAGGGGCGAGAGACGTTCGCGGGGCAGTCGTTCCACACCTACTACTGGCCGCAGGAGGGTGTGGACCTCGCCGGCAAGCGCGTAGCCGTGATCGGCACCGGTGCCACTGGTGTGCAGGTGATCGCGGAGATTGCGGACAAGGTCGGTGAGCTCACGGTCTATCAGCGCCGGCCGAACTGGTGCGCACCGCTCAACAATGCCCCCATCGACGCCGAGGAGATGGGCCGCATCCGGACGTCCTACGACGAGATCTTCGCCCGCTGCCGGGAAACCCCGGGCAGCTTCCTGCACGGTCCCGACTACCGGACGTTCGACGAGGTCCCGGAGGCCGACCGGCTCGAGTTCTGGAACGCACTCTACGACGACCGCGGCTTCGGGGTCTGGCTCGGCAATTTCCGGGACGTGCAGGTGGAGGCGGAACCGAACGCCGTCTACTCGGCATTCATCGCCGACAAGATCCGGGCGCGGGTGCACGATCCGGCGGTGGCCGAGAAGCTGATACCACGAGACCACGGCTTCGGTACCCGCCGGGTGCCGCTGGAGACGCGCTACTTCGAGGCCTACAACCGGGACAACGTGACCCTGGTGGACGTGAACGAAACGCCCATCGAGGCCATCACCCCGACGGGCATCCGCACCAGCGACGGCGAGCGGCAATTCGACATCATCGTCTACGCCACCGGCTTCGACGCCATCACCGGCGCCTTCGACCGGATCGACCTCACCGGCAGCGGCGGGCAGAAACTCGCAGACAAGTGGCGGGACGGCCCGATCACCTATCTGGGTCTCGCCACGGCAGGCTTTCCGAACCTGCTGACGCTGGCCGGGCCGCAGGGGGCGTCGGTGTCCTCCAACTTCCCGCCCAACATCGAGGTGGGCGTGAACTGGGCCACGGACCTGATCCGCTACCTGCGCGAGCACGGTCTCCAGCGCGTAGAGGCGACGCCGGAAGCGGAAGCCGACTGGGTTGCCGAGATCATGGAATCCTACGAAGGCGCGTTGCTCACCTCCACGAAGTCCTGGTTCACGGGTTACAACTCCAACGTGGCGGGTCACGACAAGCTGCGCTACATGATCTATCTCGGCGGGGCGCCCGCGTACCGCAAGCGGCTCGATGTCGTGGCGACACACGGTTACGAGGGTTTCCGACTGAGCTGAAACCGTGTTTAAGTGGCCATCGGGGGCTGGCGGTCTGATACAGGGATCTCAATAAGGGATCTCATAGAGGGAGAGAACGGATGCGGTTGACCCAGAGCGACGCGTCGTTTCTGTACACGGAGACGGCCAGCGGTCCCATGCACACGGCGGCCTTTCTGATACTGGAAGGGGAACTGGCCGCGCAGACGGTGATCGATCAGTTCAAGGCGCGCATGCACCTGGTGCCGCGATACCGGCAGAAACTCGCCTTCGTGCCACTGAACCTGGCGCATCCCAAGTGGGTGGACGATCCTGAGTTCAAGGTGGAGAACCACGTCAAACCTCACGCCGTTACCCAGGGCAGCACGCTCGAGGCGGCCGTGGACGAACTGCTCGAGCTCAACACCCGGATCATGGACCGCGCCCGACCGCTGTGGATGACCTACGTGGTGAGTGGGGTGCCCGGGCGCACCATCGTGCTGTCTCAGGTGCACCACGCGATGATCGACGGGGTATCCGGTATCGAGCTCTTGACCATCCTGATGGATTTCGAGCCGGAACCGAGAGATGTCCCGCCCCCGAAGGCGCCGTGGTCGCCGGCGCCGGAGCCCACCGCGCTTGAGCTCGTCACAGAAGCCCTCCGGGAGAACGCGGAGGCCGCAGCAGATCAGGTCGTGCGGCCCTGGCCGACGGACGAGAAGTCGCAAACGCTGCTCGGTCAGGCAGCCCGGACCATGGCCGGATTCTTCACCTCGCCGGCGATCCTTGCACCCTGGAACGCCGGCCTGATCGGCACCACCCGACGCATGCGCTGGCTTCGCTACCCGTTCTCCGAGTTCCGGGAAATCCGAAGGGCGTTCGGCGGCACGATCAACGACGTGGTGCTCGCCGCCGTCACGGAGGGCGCTGCCCGTTATCTGGTGGCGCACGACGAGGATACCGAGGGCAGGCATCTGCGGGTCATGTGCCCGGTGAGCGTGCGCACCGAGGACGAGAAGGGCGCATTGGGCAACCGGGTGTCCGGCATCTTCCCGTTGCTGCCCGCAACACCGCTGCCGGCCACGGAGCGGTATCGGGCCGTGCTCGCGGAAATGGCGAGCATCAAGGAGAACGAGCTGGCGCAGGCGCTGACCCTGATGACCGAGACCGTGCCGACCACGCCGGCGATGCTGATGGCGCCCACCCTGCTGGTGGGCACGTCCTTCGACCCGACGGTGCCCGCCGCCCGCTTTCCGCCCCCCGTGCTGCCGAAGCTGGGACCGCGGCCGCCGTACTTCGGCTTCAACTTCACCTGCACCAACGTTCCCGGCGTGCAGGTGCCCATGTATATCGCCGGGCATCGCATGGAGACCATGCTGGGTGTGCTGATGCTCACTGGATCCCTCGGCTACGGCATCGCGGTGGGCAGCTACAACCAGGAAATGGTCTTCGCCATGATCGGCGAGACCCGCCTGCTGCCGGACCTGGACACGATGGCGGAGGCAGTGGCGTCGGCCTACGCCGATCTGCTCGCCGCGGCGCGCACCGTCAACGGTCCGCCGGAAGCGGAACCGGTGAAGATCGAACCGGCGCGCGGGCGCCAGCATGGCACGGGCACCGAGGATCCCACGGCGGCCAAAGGCGCGGCCTAGGTACCCGCCGTGGAACGGAAGACAAATCGGAACGCGGAGAGTGATCATGAGTGTTGAGGTGTCCGGCTATCCCCGGCAGCTGAAGCTGCCGGATGGCGGTCAGGTGGAGATCCGCCTGATGTCCCGTGCTGACCGGGATGCGGTGCTGTCGTTCGCCCGCAACCTGCCGGAGGAAGATCTGCTCTTTCTGCGCGTCGATCTGACCGAGGCGCCCGTCATCGACGAGTGGATCAGGAATCTCGAGTCCGGCGACTCCACGTCGCTCATCGCCTACGACGAGAATGGCGTGGTGGGCTACGCCACCGTGCACCGCAACCGCGCACGATGGACGCGACGGGTGGGCGAGATCCGCGTCAACGTGAGCCCGGCCTACCGGGCACGGGGCCTCGGCCGGCGGCTGACGGCGCAGATCTTCGATGTGGCCCGGACGCTGGGGCTGAAGAAGCTGCAGGCGAACATGACCACCGATCAGCCCGGGGCCCAGGCCGCGTTCCGGCGGCTCGGCTTCGTGCCGGAAGCGCTGCTCGCGGACTACGTGGAGGACAGAAACGGGATCTCCCGGGACCTGGTGATCATGTCCTACGACATCGACGGCCACTCGGACCAGGTGGCGGAGCCGCTCAGGATCTGACCTGTCTGAAGGCAGCCTAGGTGAACAGGGCAACGAGCACGCTCAGCAGAAAGAGCAGGCCGGCAGCGGCGAACCCGCCAAGCAGCGTGAGACCCAGGCGCAGATCGTAGGAAGAGCGCCGCTTCAATCCGGTGCGAAGGAAGTGCACTCCAGCGAACGTGCAGAAGGCGGCCAGCCCGGCGATTCCAGCCCGCTCGCCCAGCCAGGGCACGATCGAGAGGCCGGCGCCGAGCAGGAATCCCAGACCGAAGTAGGGCGGCGTGACAATCAGGAGCTTGCGCATCGCGCGCAGGCCTCCGAAAAACACCGCCGCGCCGGTGTAGCCGACCGTGAAGCCCAGACCCGGGCGCTCGGGTTTCTCTGCGAGCAGCGCACCGATCTCATCGGGGAACAGGTTGGCGGCCGCCATGGCGAACCACGCAAAAAACAGCGGCAGGCCCGCAATCAGGCCCTGTGCCCACCAGCCGCCGGTAGGCGGCACCGTGCCGGCAAGGAGACATCCGATCAGCGCGCCGAAAAAGAGAAACGGAATGTCCACGAAGCCGGAGGCACGCACACTTTCCTGGCGCCGTGTCCGCACCTGAGCGGTCATGAAAATCAGGCAGAGGACGAACAGGTGCAGCCAATGCGGCGCCAGCACCAGGTTCCATCCGAACCAGCTGCCGAAGCGCTCGATCGCGGGCAGGACCAGCGGCTCGATGACCCGTGAGACCACGTGCAGACCATCGTTGTAGGAGTCGAGCAGTGCCTGTGCCGGCGCATAGAGATTTCCAGCGTCGAAGGCCGCCTGGGCCAGCGAAACGATGGAGGGCGTGCCGAGTACCGCACCGAAGAGGGCGGGCACGTAGCTGAAGTCGGACAGGCTGCCGGCAGTCGGTGGGTTGCTTTGAAGATCTGCCATCGCTCTGTCCCGATGCATCCGACCTGGCGACGTTAGCATGTGGTGAAAGAATGTCACCCCTGGATGCAGCGTCTTCGCAGGCTCGTCTCTCGCCCTGCGCGCTGAAGCAGAAGGGCTGGTAGGCTACGCCATGGGCCGCCGAACGACACCGATCGAACAGGAGGAGCTGCATGAATCAGACGGCAAGCAGAATCGATGAGCTGCGGGCGCTGCTGGGTGGTGCGCACCCCGCTGCAGCCACCAAGGTCAAGGATCACCTGGAGCCTTACGTTCGCGGCTTCGTCGAGAACGCCCCGTTCGCGATCCTGTCGTCGGCGGATTCGGACGGCAACTGCGATGCTTCCCCCAAGGGTGGCAGACCCGGATTCATCAAGGTGGTGGATGAGAGAACCCTGCTGATTCCGGACATCGGCGGAAACCGGCTGTTTCAGAGCTATCAGAACTTCGAATCGAACCCCAAGGCCGGGCTGCTGTTCATGATCCCGGGGATGAACGTCACCGCCAGGGTCAACGGCCGCATCGAGCTGCTGGAGCCGGAGGCGCTCGAGGCGCGGGGGATCGCGCCGGAGCTCTGCTGGTCGGATGAGAACGCCGGCCTGGTCCAGGGCGTTCTGCTGCACATCGATGAAGCCTACCTGCACTGCCCGAGGTCCATGCAGTTCGCGGATCTCTGGAATACCACGGTGATCGAGTCCAACAGCCAGCGCAGCCTGAAATCCCTGAAGGACGGCTGAAGCTGCTGTGGTCGAAGTCAATCCGAAGCGCAGCCACCACCTAACCTTTTGGTAGTAAACGAAAATGATTCCTATTATCATTTCGTTTAACTTTCGGCCAAAGGCGTGGTGGAACCCCGATGATCGCCGTTCACATCGGCCTGGCGGTGCTGGCCGCGCTCGCCGGGCTCTGGTTGCTGTTCGCCGCCTGGCGACAGCGCCATGGCGCCGTTGGATATCGGGTGCCGCTCGGCTGGTCGCTGATCGTGGTCTCCGGCGGGTTCTGGGTGTCCGGCAGCGGCGCCGAGTTCGGGGTCAGCCTGGTGCTGCTGGCCACGGGTGCGATGGCGTGGCTATACGTGCTGGCCAACCTCGAGCAGCGCCCGCCCCGGATCCGGGGCGAGACGAACACCCCTAAGCCGCCGGCGGGACCCCGAACGCTTCGTCGCCACGCCCTGCTGTTGCTGCTGGTGGTACCGGTCGCCGCCATCGCCGCCACGTTCGTTTCCGTTGCCCTGTCCATGGCGCTGCCCGTCTCCGAGGTCGACGCCATGGTCGTCGTGCTGGTGGTCATGCCCGTGCTCTGGGGATGCGCCGCTTTCTGGGCGGTCGCGGATTCACGAACCGCACGCCCGGCGCTCGCCATGGCGCTCGGCACGATCGTCAGCGCAGCCGTCATCTACCTCTGAGTACCTCTGAGAAAGGAATAGCCTCGTGAAATTCGTCCCCGGCGCGACCCTCGTCAGGCAGTCTCTCGCCAGCCATTCGTGGATCGGCGTGCTGGTGGGGGCGCTCATGTATCTGGTGTGCCTGTCCGGGACGCTGGCGGTGCTCTACCCGGAGTTCGAACGCTGGGAGCAGCCCTACGTGGCCGAGACCACGAGCATCTCTGCGCAGCGTGTCGAGCAGGCCTACCGGCAACTGGTGGCGAGCGGTGAGCCCGTCACGCACCACATGTTCGTGTCGTTGCCCACGGCAGACATGCCGAGAGCCTCGATTTCCTCCGAGAATGGTGGCTGGTTCCTGAACCCGGACGGCAGCCTCGGCTCGGCGGTGAGTCACGACTGGACCCACATGCTGATCCATCTCCATCTCTATCTGCATCTCCCGGAGACCTTCGGCATGGTGGTGGTCAGCGCGCTGGGCGCGCTCTTGTGCGGCCTCGTCGTCTCCGGCTTCGTGGCCCACCCGAGGCTCTTCAAGGATGCGTTCGTGCTGCGCCTGGGCGGCTCCAGGCACCTGGAGCAGGCCGACATCCACAACCGCCTGAGCGTGTGGGGCGCGCCGTTTCACCTGATGATCGGCATTACCGGTGCCTACTTCGGGCTCGCGGCGCTGGTTTCCTTCCTGCTCGCGGCCGCTTATTTCGACGGTGATACCGAAGCGCTGGCGGCCGCTGCCTACGGCGAGGAGCGCGTGCTCAGCCAGGCGGCCCGTCCGCCGGCCATTGCCCGGGCGCTCGATGAGATGAACCGCATTGCGCCCGAGGCGAGGCCGTTCTACGTGACGGTTGAGGAGGCGGACGTGCCCGAGAAGCAGTGGCTGATCGTCGGCGCCCGGCACGCGGGGCGCCTGATCTGGGCGGAGCAGTACCACTTCGATGCAGCGGGCAGCTACCTCGGCAAGGTGGGTTACTCGGACGGCGATGTGGGGCGCCAGGCGATCTTCTCGGTATATCGCATTCACTTCGGTCACTTCGGCGGCCCGGGGGTGAAGGTGCTGTACCTGGTGCTCGGTCTGGCGCTCACCGTGGTATCGGTGACCGGTATCAATGTCTGGCTCGCCCGGCGGCGTGGTCGGGATCATCTGAACGACCTGTGGTCGGGCTTCGTCTGGGGTGCGCCGCCGGCACTGGGTCTCACGGCCATTGCCCAGGTGCTGCTGGGGATCCCGTCGACGCTGGTGTTCTGGGCGGCACTGACGGCTGCCATGGCCTGGGCAGTTCGAGTGCGGGACGAGAACGCGAGCCGGTACCAGCTGCAGGCGCTCACCGCCGGTGTGCTGGTGCTGCTGGTTGCCGGCTACGCTGCAAGATTCCAGATGGACGCGCTGAGGGTGGTGCCGCTCGGCATCAATGCCGGCATTCTGGCTGCCGCCGCAGTCTTCGCGCTGGCGGCGCGCCGGGGGCTGGGCAGGGAGCGGCAGGCGGCGGCCGGCGTCGGCTCGCCGAGCTCGGCCTGACCCGGAGGGGCAGGGGTGGTTGGAGGATCTGTGATTCAGATGTAGTAAATGATAATCATTATCATTTAGAATCACATTCACGCTTTCTACACCTGACACTGGAGATCCCGCTCATGAAACGAATCGGCTTGTCTTCCGGCGCCGCCCTCGCGCTGTTGTCTTTGACCGTCCAGGCCGCGGATGTCGGCCGGGCCGCGGATGAAGCGCTGGTGGAGGAGATCGTCGTGCGCGGCGAGTACGTGATCAACGATCGGCTTCAGACCGCCACGGGCCTCGGGCTCACGGTTCAGGAGACCCCGCAGTCGGTGAGCATCGTCACCTTCCAGCGCATCGAGGATCAGGATCTGCGGTCGCTGACGGACGTCGTCAACAATGCCCCCGGCATCTCGTCACGCGCCTACGACAGCTCCCGCAACGCCTTCTCCAGCCGCGGCTTCGATGTGGACAACTATCAGATCGACGGCGTGCCGGTGCAGTGGGACGGTGGTTCCAGCGCCGGCGAGACGCAGATCGACACGTCCATGTACGAGCGCGTCGAGATCGTCCGCGGCGCGACGGGGCTGCTCACCGGCGTGGGCAACCCGTCTGCATCGATCAATCTGGTGCGCAAGCATGCGAACCTCGACCGGTTCGGCGGTGAGATCTCCGCCCGGGCGAGCCGCTGGAACACCTATAACGTCGAGCTGGACGTCGGCTCGGCGCTGAACCGCTCCGGAACGATCCGCGGCCGCACGGTGCTCTCCTACCAGGACGGAAACTCCTACGTGGACTTCGCAGGCAACGAGAAGAGCGTCGTGTATGCGGTGGTGGACGCCGACCTCACGGAGCAGACGCTGCTGAGCGTGGGCGCGAGCTATCAGGACAACGATCCCACTGCCTCCCAGTGGGGCGGGCTGCCGATCTTCTACGGCGACGGCTCGCGCACCGACTTTGCCCGCTCGGCCACCGTGGGTGCGGACTGGACGTACTGGGCGACGGAGCACGTGACCTACTTCGCCAACCTGACCCACGAGTTCGAGAGTGGCTGGCGGGCAGAGCTCAACGTCAACCGCATGGAGAGCAACTCGGACATGCGCCTGCTGTATCTCTACGGCTCGCCGGATCCCGCGACCGGGCTCGGCATGGGTGCCTTTCCGGCGTGGTATCAGAACCAGCGCGAGCAGAACGACTTCGGCCTGCGGGTGAACGGCACGTACGGCCTGCTCGGCCGCGACCACGAGCTGGTGTTCGGGGCGCTGATCAGCCGCCAGGACTTCGACTACGACACGGCGGATGCGGACGCCTTCCTGCCGGTCGGCAACTTCCTCGAGTGGGACGGCACCTACCCGGAACCGGGCTGGGGTGCGCCTTACAACTTCGAGGACACGAGCACCGACCAGGACGGCTACTACGCGGCTACCCGGTTCGCAGCGACCGACGCGCTGAAGCTCGTCCTTGGTGCGCGGGTGGTCGACTGGGAGCGCAAGTCCGTGTCCTACGGAGAGGCGGAGGAATTCGGTGACGACGGGGTGTTCGTCCCCTATGCCGGTGCGCTCTACGACGTCACCGACAATCATACGATGTACGCGAGCTACACCGAGATCTTCAAACCCCAGAATGCTCAGGATGCGGAGGGCGACTTCATCGACCCGCTGACAGGCATCAACTACGAGATCGGGTTGAAGAGTGGCTTCTTCGACGACTCGCTGCACACCACGATCACTTACTTCTGGACTCGCCAGGAGAACCTGGCCACGCCGGACCCTGATTTCGTTCCCGATCCCGGTAACGGCCAGTTCTCCGCCTACCTGGAACAGGATGGCGTGAAAAGCGATGGATTCGAGGTGGAGATCGTCGGCGATCTGACGCCGGTGTGGCAGATCAGTGCCAGCTACACTCAGTTCGACGCCACGGCGGAGGGGGACGATGGAGAGGCCAACACGGTCAACACCCGATTCCCGCGCAAGTTGCTGCGCCTGTTCACCACCTACGACTGGAATCGTCTTACCGTGGGCGGCGGTGTGAACTGGGAAGGCAAGAGCTACACCGACGTCACCAACCCCGCGACCGGGGAGACCGAGCGGGCGTCGCAGGACGACTATGCGCTGGTGAATCTCATGGCCCGGTACCAGTTCACGGATCGTCTGTCGGCTCAGCTCAACGTGAGCAATCTGCTCGATGAGACCTACTACAGCCAGATCGGTTTCTACACCCAGCTGGCTTATGGCGAGCCGCGCAACTTCATCCTGCACGTGGCGTACGAGTTCTAGCGATTGCGTCCGGAAGACGGTCCGGCGACTTGCCTGTGCAACCGAACCGATTCATATCGGCGTAGGCGTATAGTAGGAAGCGATGCCAACCTCGAGGAGGTACGCCATGAAAGCACTCTCCTGCACGCTGCTTGCCGTCCTGGCGCTGGCTGCAGAACCACAGGCCGGCGCCGCGGACATCCCGCGGACGGCAGACGGCAAACCGGATCTTTCCGGTACCTATGACATCGCCACCGTGACCCCCGTGGAGCGGCCCCAGGCACTCGGCAACCAGAGCACGCTCACGGACGAGCAGGTCCGGCAGATGTCTTCACGTATGGCGGCAATGCGTGCTGCGGAAAGCGAACGCAGTGACCCGAACCGCGAAGCCCCGCCGGTGGGCGGAGACGGTTCCGGCGGCGCCACCGGCAACGTCGGCGGTTACAACACGTTCTGGATCGACCCGGGCGAGCAGCCGTTCAAACTGCACGGCGAGTTTCGCACGTCGATCATCACCGATCCGCCGAACGGGCGGCGGCCGGCCATGACCCCGCAAGGTCAGGCGCGTATCGCCACGCTCTTCAAACAGTTCGGCAAGAAGAACGAAGGCACGGCCTGGTGGGTGGGGCTGCCGGGGCCGGGACCCTACGACGATCCGGAAACTCTAACCCTGTCGGATCGCTGCCTCACGGGCTTCGGCTCAGCCGGTGGACCGCCGGTTCTGCCGACGCTCTACAACAATCTGAAGCGCATCGTGCAGACACCCGACCACGTGATGATCCTCATCGAGATGGTGCACGACGCCCGCATCGTCCGACTGAACAGCGAGCACGCGGATCCATCCATCCGCAAATGGCTGGGGGACTCCATCGGCTGGTGGGAGGGTGACACCCTGGTGGTGGACACCACCAACTTCAACGACCATCCCGCGCAGTGGGGCGCCAGCCGCGACCTGCACGTGGTGGAGCGTTTCCGTCGAATCGATGCGGATACGCTGCACTACAGCTTCACGGTGACGGATCCCAATACGTGGGAGGCACCCTGGAGTGGTGAGTATCCCTGGCCGGAGACGGAGGACCAGCTGTTCGAGTACGCCTGTCACGAGGGGAACTACGCGATGCATGGGATCCTCGGTGGCGCCAGGCTGCTCGAGTCGGAGGCAGAAAACGCGCAGAACACGTCTGGAGGCGGTGAGTAAACGAGGCAAACGCTCCTCAGGTCAGCGGCGACGCTCCAGATAAGCCCGGTACTGCTCGGCCTTCTCGCGTAGCTCCGGGTCTGCCGCGAACTTCGGCTCGAACCTGCGCCAGGCTTCCTCGCGCTTGGTCGGGTAGAACTCGCTCGGGAAGTAACCCTCGTGGGGCTTGTAGTCCCGGAGCACGCGGCGTGCCACGGTCGCCTTGTGCACCTCGTCGACGCCGTCGGCAATACCCATCGTGGGTGCGGCGGCATACATTGCCTGAAGGGGTGTCAGATCGGTGGTACCCAGAGCGCCATGAATGTGCAGGGCGTTGAAGGACACGTCACGCAGCACCTTGGCCATGGTGAACTTGACAGCAGCGATCTCGGTGCGCGCCTCCTGCGTGGAGGTGTTGTCGATCTTCCAGGCGGTCTCTAGAACGAACAATCGCAGCATGCGGATCTGGGCATAGGAGTCGGCAATCTTCTCCTGCACCATCTGCTTCTCCGCGATGATCGACCCGTGTGATTCGCGGGACAGCGCCCGCTCGCACATCATGTCGAACGCCAGCTTGCACTGGGCGATGGTTCGCATGGCATGGTGGATCCGGCCGCCACCCAGACGCCGCTGCGCGAGCACCTTCGCCCCGTCCTCCGGTCCGAGCAGGTGGTCGCGCGGAACGCGCACGTCGTGGTAGCGGATGTGGTTGTGATTGCGCGGTTCCGGCAGGATCTCCACCCCGGGCGCATCGCGCGGAACCACGAACATGCCGTTGGTGCACATGACGAACAGGATGTCGGCAGCCCTGCCTGCGCTGGTGAACCACTTCTCGCCATTGATCACCCACTCGTCCCCATCCAGGACCGCGTGGGTTCTGAACAGGTTCGGGTCTGAACCGCCCTGAGGCTCGGTCATGGAGTAGGCCGAGAACATCTCCTGATTCAGCATGGGCGTCAACCACCGGGCTTTCTGCTCCTCGGTGCCATAGGCGGCGAGCATCTCCATGTTGCCCGTGTCGGGCGCTGCCGCACCGAACATCTGCGGTGCGGAAGGGTAGCGGCCGATGATCTCGTTCAGCAGTCCGAGCTTGAGCTGGCCGAAGCCGGGTCCGCCGAGCTCCTCGTCCAGAAAGATGGCCCACAAGCCCTGGTCCTTGACCTGCTGCTGCAGATCGCGGACCAGTGCGCGGATCTTTGGGTCCTTCGACCGGACCGCGTACGGAAAGACATAGCCGAGCGGCTCCACTTCCTCGCGGCAGAACTGATCCACCCAGTCGAGTTTCGCCTGGAACTCGGGTTCGGTCTGAAAATCCCATGCCATTCTGTATCTCCCCAAGCGCGTGCGCAGACAGGAAAGTACCACGAATGCAGGCGCGGTTGATCGACCAGAACGGAGATGTCTCATCTCCGCTGTGACGTCGCGGGACGCTGGAGAACGCTGTGCATTCCGCGGATACTGACCGGCAGCAAGGCTGAGAGAAAGGTTGTATGTCTGAGCCCGAGTTCATTCGCGGCAAGGTGATCGTCGTCACCGGTGCGGCGAGCGGCTTTGGTCGTCTGGTCTGCGAGCAGGCCGCGGCGCGGGGTGCGAAGGTGGTGCTCGCCGACGTCAACGGATCCGCCCTGGAGGAAACCACCGCGGTGATCGAGGCAGGCGGCGCCGAGGTGCTCGGACGGATGGCGGACGTCACGAGCATGGCGGACATGCACGCGCTGTCCGCGGCAGCGGTGGCGCGTTTCGGCCGGATCGACGTGATGGTGAACAACGCCGGCGTCATGCCGCTCGCGTTCTTCGCCGATCATGCCGAGGCGCTCACCGCTTGGGAACGCTGTATCGACATCAACATCAAGGGCGTGCTGCACGGCATGGTCGCCGTGCACGATCAGATGATCAGCCAGGGTGCCGGTCACGTGGTCAACCTGTCGTCCATCTACAGCAACTTCCCGGTGGCCGGCGCCGGCGTCTACGGGGCGACCAAGGCCGCCGTGAACTTCCTTTCGGAAGCGCTCAGGGTGGAGTCCCGGGGCCGCATCAAGGTGACCAACGTCCGCCCCACGGGTGTGCCGGCCACCAACCTCGCCAGCGGCATCGTCAATCCGCAGGCCATCATCGGCATCCTGGGGCAGAACGCTCCGGCTTATCTGCAGCAGATGGGCGCGGCCCAGGCCGGCGAGCTGCCGGTCGAGCAGCTCGACGCCGGGAGCATCGAGTACTACGCGCTGGCGCCCGAGCATCTGGCCGCTGCCATCATCCACGCCATCAACCAGCCGCTGGGCGTCTCGATCGGCGACATCACCGTACGGGCCTCCGGAGACGGGTACATCCTGTGAACCACCTGCTCGATCTGGTCGCCGTGCAGCTCGCGGTGTCCGTCGGCCTCGGGTTGCTGGTCGGCATGCAGCGGGAATGGGCGGTGGACAAGCCGCTGGGTCTGCGGTCCTTTGCGCTGGTCACCCTGCTCGGCGCCATCACGGGCCTTTACTCGTCGGACTACGGTTTCTGGCCTGTCGGGGCGGGGCTGCTGGCTGTGACCGTTGCCGTCGCCGTGCACACCATCCTCCTGGCACGGGAAGCGCCCGTGAAGGGGATGACCACCGAGCTCGCGGCTCTCGCGATGTTCCTGATCGGCGCCATGACCACCTCCGGCTGGATCGTGACCGCCGTCGTGCTTACCGGCGCCGTCACCCTGCTGCTGCACTGGAAGCAGCCGCTGCATGACTGGGTGGAGAGGATCGAGGCGACGGAGTTCCAGGCAGTCGCGCGTTTCGTGCTGGTGACGCTGGTGATTCTGCCGGTTCTGCCGAACCGGACCTTCGGTCCGTACGATGTGCTGAACCCTTTTCACATCTGGCTGATGGTGGTGCTCATCGTTGGGCTGAACCTCATCGGCTACTTCGGGCTGAGGTTGATCACCGGCCGCGGCGGGGCGCTGGCTTCCGGGACCCTCGGTGGGCTGGTCTCCAGCACGGCCACCACCGTGAGCTTTGCCACGCGCTCGGGAAAACGGCCTGCGCTCGCGCCGGTGGCAGCGGTGATCATTCTCGTGGCGTCGGCCGTGGTCTATCTCCGGGTGGTGGTGGAGGCGCTGGTGGTGGCGCCGCCGCTGCTTTCCGATCTGGCAGGACCTCTGGCCGCGTTCGTGCTGCTGTTTGCGGTGGCCATTGCCGTCTACGTCCTCAGGATCCGACACGTGGCGGATGCAGAAGTGGAGTCCGGCAACCCGGCGGAGCTGCCGGCGGCCCTGTTCTTCGGCGCCGTGTACAGCGTGGTCATTTTCGTCAGCGCGGCCGTCAGCGAGCATTTCGGAGAGACCATGCTCTACCCGGTGGCCGTGCTCTCCGGGCTGACGGATGTGGATGCCATCACGCTCTCCACGGCGCGGCTCTACGCCGAGTCGCGGATCAGCCCGGACACGGCCTGGCGCGTGATCTTCGTCGCCTCACTGGCCAACCTGGTGTTCAAGGCCGGCATCGTGGCGGTGGTGGGTGGCGCGGCGCTCCGCCGACGGCTGCTGCCGGTGCTCGGCGGGCTCGCGATGGCGGGTGTCGTGCTGGTGGTGGTCTGGCCCTGAATGCCGGATTCGGGTCAGATCGCGAACCAGAGCGCGCCGTCCTCAGCCTGGTGACGGTAGTTCATCACCCGCGGCCATAGCGGTTCGGCAAGCGTCGCTTCCCAGCGGTCGAGCTCGGCAAGCAGCGATGTGACCCGCTCCGGCTCTGCGCCTGCCAGGTTGTTCCGTTCGCCGGGATCCGCGTCGAGGTCGTAGAGCAGCACGACGTTCGAGCGTCTGTCCTCGATCAGCTTCCAGCGGCCGGCCCGCAGCGCACGGTTGAAGTCGCTGCGCCAGTAGAGGTGACGCTCCGGGACACCGGCGGTGGCCAGCAGATCGACGGAATCGTACGGCCGGTCCACCGGCATTGGCAGGCCCAGTCTTGCGAGCAGCGTGGCGAACAGGTCCGTCAGCAGCACCGGCTGCTCCACCCGGCCGGGTGCGATTCCCGGTCCTGCCAGAACCAGCGGCACGGCAAGCCCGCCTTCGAACTGCGTGAACTTGCCTGCCTTGAGGGGTCCGTTGGCGGTAGCCCCGGTGTAGGCTGCGCCGCCGTTGTCGCTGGTGAAGAGGATGAGGGTATTTTCGAGCAGATCGGTGGTCTTCAGATGCTCGACAAGCCGGCCGACGGCATGGTCCAGCCGCCGGATCATGGCGAGATAGACGCGGCGGTTGTGATCGGCGATGGCGGGCAGCGCGTCGTAGTCTTCCCTGCGCGCCTGGAATGGCGTATGCGGGGCGCTGAAGGGTACGTAGGCGAAGAAAGGCTGGTTCTGCGCGCGTGCATCGTCGATGAAGCGGACGGTTTCCTCGAGGATGGCATCGGTCAGGTAGCGGGTCTCCGTGTGAGGCACGCCGTTGCGGGTGATCGCAGACGGTCCCGACCGACCCATGCGCCAGATGTGGCGCTCCCAGAAAAGGTCGTGATGATGCTCGACGATCTGCGGATCCCCTGCCGATGCATACAGCGTGAAGGCTTCCAGGAAGCCGTAGTGGGTATCGAAGCCGAACCGCCGCGGTTGATTCTGCTCGCCGTAGCCGAGGTGCCACTTGCCGAGAATGGCCGTCGCATAGCCCAGTCGCCGGAAGATCTCGGGCAGCGCGATCTCGCTGGCCGGCAGGCCCTGCAAGACCTTCTGCGCCGCGTCGGGGTAGCTGTCTGCGAGGAAGGGTTGCATGGCATCCGTGTCGATCAGATAGCGGAAGCCCAGGTACTCGCCCCGGTTCTGCACATAGCGCTGCATGGGCTGCGACTCGAAGCCAAACCGGTTCTGCACGCGTCCGGTCAGCAGCGCCGCCCGGGAAGGCGCGCAGATGGCGGCGGAGGCATAAGCCTGGGTGAAGACCGTACCGGCAGCGGCCAGCGCGTCGATGGCCGGGGTGACGGTGATGCCCGGGTCGTGGTAACCCACGTCGTAACGCCCGAGATCGTCGGCGACGATCAGCAGCACGTTGGGCGTTGAGCTCACGGGTGCCGCCCTCAGCGCATCCAGATACACGGCCTTTCCGGCGCTGAGCGCCGCATCCGGCCGGATGTCCCAGCGGGCATCGTGAGGCAGGGGCCAGAGCAGCGCCGCGACCAGCCCGGCGGCGGGTACCCATCGGGTGGCGATCCTGCGCAGTGCCGTCCGTTCGACGATAGACCCTTCGTGCAGCATGACGTGCCGCCATGCTCCTGCAGGCGGTTGGCCGGTGCAACCCGACTGGTGCTTCGAGGCGCAGGGTTGGTCTACAGTGGGCACTCGTTTCGGCAGATGCAGGGGAGGGCGGATGGTAGCGCCACTCGAGGGAATCCGGGTGCTGGAAGTGGCGAGCTGGCTGGCGGCGCCGAGCTGCGCGGCGCTGCTGGCCGACATGGGAGCGGACGTGATCAAGGTGGAGCCGCCCATCGGTGATTCCTACCGGCGGCTGTTCAGCGACCTGCTCGGCGAGGACTTCGTTCATCCGTCCTATCAGTTCGACAATCGTGGCAAACGCGGTATCTGCGTGAACCTCGAGGAAGCGGAGGGTGTGGAGCTCGTCCACGAGCTCGCCCGCGGCTGCGACGTCTTCATCACCAACCTGGTGCCCGAGCGGCTCGCCCGCTACCGGTTACGGGATGCAGACCTGCACGCGGTCGCGCCGGACATCGTCTACGCCGTGCTGGCCGGTTACGGCGTCAGCGGACCGGACAGTCACCGGGCGGCCTTCGATCAGACCGCGTTCTGGGCCCGCGCCGGTGCCATGTCCGTATTCGGCGACCGGGACGACGGGCCGCTGATCTCCCGTGGCGGCTATGGCGACCGGACGACGGCACTGAACCTGCTCGCGGCCATCCTCGCGGCACTCAGGGTACGGGACCGAACCGGCGAAGGGCAGTACGTGGAGGTGACGCTGCAGCGCACGGGCATCTGGGCACTGGCCAGCGACGTCTGCGTGGCCCTGTTCGATCGTCAGCAGCCGGAGAAGACGAGCCGCAAAGCCCCCGGCAACCCGATCTGGAACAGCTACCAGACGGCCGACGGGCGCTGGCTGCTGATGGTGATGCCCATGGCCATGCCCTACTGGCCGAAGTTCTGCTCGGCCATCGGCCGGGAGGAGTGGATCGACGATCCGCGCTTCGCGACCCTGCTGGATCTCGCCACCAACGGCCCCGAGATCGTCCCGGAAATCACGGACCTGTTCCGGGCGCACGACCTCGAGTACTGGCGCGAGCGGCTCGACGGCGCGGGTCTCATCTGGGAGCCGGTTTCGACCCTGCCGGAGGTGGTGGACGATCCGGTGCTGCGGGAGGCAGGTGCCTTCAGCCTGATCGTGCACGAGCGGGGTGGGGCGCTCGAGATCGTCTCCGCACCGTTCCACATCCGCGATGCAGACGTCGAGGCCCGGGGGCCGGCACCGGACGTGGGAGAGCACACCCGAGCGGTGTTCGAGGAAGCGGGATTGTCCGCGGAACGCATCGACGCGCTGATCGAGCAGGGCGTGCTGCGCTAGGGAAGCTCTGCACGCAGGCTCAGAGCTTCGCTGGCGGTACCCGGGGCACGCGGCAGTCAGTCCCGCTTCGTCACGAGCCCGATCTGCCGGCTCTGGGCCACCAGCGCCCCGGTGCTGTCCCAGAGGGCGCCGCTCTCGATCATGCGGCCTTCATGGAGGTCGTCCGTTTCGAATCGGGTGCTGATCCAGCCGGGTGCGGGGCGACGACGCACGTGTACCGTTAGCTCCAGCGTCGGTACCCAGCCGATCACGCCCAGCCGCGTGAGGGGCGATGGCGGGAAGGCGTCGGTGAACAGCGGCAGCGACCGGGCATCGGGCAGTCGGTCGTCGACGAAGCGGATCCAGCCACCCATCTGCGCGCGATCGCTGCCTCCCGGCACCGCCACGGCCGGATCCAGACGTATGTCCAGACGCTTCAGGATCGGCAGGTCGATGCCCTGCAGGTCGCCACGCCGGGGCGGACAGGCATCCGGCGGCGGGTAGGCGGGGGCGGGCAGCGTCACATCGGCCTGCACACCGGCCGGCTGCGTCAGATCGGCCAGCGCGGCCAGCAGAACGAGTCGCGGCTTGTCGTCCTGAGTGAGGGTCGCCGTGGCGGTGGACAGGGTTCGACCGGTGCGGATCACGTCGACGCGCACCTCGCAGGGCGCGTCGGGGATGCCGGGCCGCAGGAAGTGGGTGGTGACGGAAACCGGATCCGGATGGGGCACCGCTTCGAGCACCGCGCCGAGCGCGATGCTCTTCAGGTAACCGCCGTTGGGGTTGCCGCCGATGTTCCAGGCGCCGTGCACGAATCCCTTCCAGCGGCCGGCGTCCGCCGGCTCCAGGGCTGTCTCGGCATCGAACTGCTTCACGGCGATTCTCGTGGCAAATGTTGCGAAGGAGGGTACCCTATCCGACCTTTCAGGCCACGGGCAGCAGGGAGACTCGAGGAAGATGAGTGCCGCCACCACGCCGCTGGGCGTTACCTTCGGCAGCCTGGCCGTGCTGGGTCCGCGTGGGGTCATGGACGTGGCACGGCTGGCCGGGTCCCTCGGCTACCGATCGTTGTGGACCGTGGAAGCCACCGGCACGGATGCCTTCACGCTGCTCGGCGCCGTAGCGGCCGTGGCGCCGGGGCTAGATCTCGCCACCGGTATCGTGCCGGTGCAGCTGCGCACGCCGCCGCTCGCGGCCATGTCGGCGGCGACGCTGCAGGCACTGTCTCCGGATGCGGACGTGTGGCTGGGTGTGGGCGTGTCGGCGCCCGGCATCCTTCGACAGCACGGTGCGCCGACGGCGGAAAGGCCCATCGCCATGATGCGTGAGTACGTGGCCCTGTTGCGCGAGTGCCTGTCCGGAGAGACCGTGAACTTCGAGGGTGACTTCTGGCAGGTGAAGCGCTTCACCCTGGGCGTGCGCCTCGGTGAGCGGCGTCCGAAGCTCGTCATGGCGGCGCTGAACCCGCAGATGCTGAAGCTTGCCGGAGAGGTGGCGGACGGCGTGCTGCTCAACTACCTGCCCGCGTCGCACGTGGCGGAGTCCGTCGCCCAGGTGCGCAGAGGAGGCGACGCCCGGATCTTCGCCTATGTGCATGCCGCCGTCGGCGACCTCGAGCGCGCCGCGGGCTCCGCCCGCCGCGACCTCTTCAACTACGCCATGGCGGACGGTTACGCGCGTATGTTCAGGAACGCGGGATTCGGTGACGAGGTGGACGAGCTGCGGGCCAGGCAGGCGGAACGCGACCGGGATGGGGCGCTGGCGGCCATCTCCGAGCGTATGATTCAGGCCATCGACTTCATCGGCAGCGAAGCGGAAGTCACGGAGTTCGTGCGCCGCTACGTCGCGGCCGGGGTGGAGCATCCGGTGCTCATGCCCATGCCCTGGGGGGAGGATCGCTTCGCGGTCACCCGGAAAACGATGGAGGCGGCCATCCGGGCCGTCTCCTGACCCAACCGACTCAGTCAACCGACAGGGAGGTCCTGCAATGTACCTGAGATTTCAAACGCTTTCCGTGGCGCTCGTTGCCTGGCTTGTTGCCACGGCCTCCATGGCACAGCTCGGAGGCCTGCTCGACCAGGCGAAAAGCCTCGGCTCCGACTCGCTCACCCAGCTGATCGGTCAGCAGGTCAGCGCCGACGAGTCGCAGATCGAGGGTGGGCTCGGCTCGCTGATGTCGCTGGCCGGCAGTCAGCTCAGCGGCGACGACTTCGCAAAGATCACCTCGGCGATTCCCGGTGTGGACAAGTACCTCGATGCGGCGAAGAGCCTCGGCGTGCTCGATTCGCCCATCACCAGCCTGGAGGGTCTGAAAGCGGCGCTCGGCAGGATCGGCATGTCTCCCGACACCATCACCCGGTTTCTGCCGGCCGCCGTCGGTGCGCTCGGCCAGATCGGCGGCCCGGAAGTCGCCGGGCTGCTCTCGAAGCTCACAACCGGTTGAGTGTGGCCTGCCGTACCGCGCCGTGTCAGCGCAGCGCGTCGCTGAGCGCCGCCAGAAAGCTCTGCTGCAGGCGGCGGCTGACGGCAGCGGTCGGAACGAAGGCGTCGCCACCGTGGTAGAGCCCGGGAAAGACGGCGAGCTCGCAGGGAACCCCCGCGGCGTTCAGCCGGCGTGCGTAGTCCACGTCCTCGTCCCGGAACAGGTCCTCGTTACCCACACAGATGTAGGCCCGCGGCAGACCGCTGAGATCCGCCGCCCTGGCCGCTGCCGCATAGGGTGAGGCGCGCTCACCCGGCGTGCCGTCCAGATACATTTCCCAGGCGCGGAACGACGTGCCCTGATTCCAGATGGGATGATTCTCGTACTGCCCGGATTCGGTGGCGTGCAGGTTGTCGATCATCGGGTAGAGCAGCAGCTGGAGGGCGAGCGGGTGGTTCGCCCGGTCACGGTTCATCAGCGCCACTCCCGCCGACATGCCGCCGCCGGCGCTGGCGCCGCCGATGGCCACGCGATCCGGATCGATCCCGAGCGAGGATGCTTCGGCGAACATCCACTCGAGCGTCGCGTAGCAGTCCTCCGGACCCGCCGGAAAGGGATGCTCTGGTGCCAGGCGGTAGTCCACCGAGCAGACGGTCATGTCGAGCGCGGCGGCGATGACCCGCGCCCGCTCGTCCTCCGCGGAGCCGATGATGTAGCCGCCGCCGTGGATCCACAGCAGTGCCGGCTGCGACGACCGTTCGCTCTTCCGGTAGAGGTAGACATCCACCGTGCCACCGTCGCGAGGCACCGATCGCTTCTCGGTCAGGACCTCCACACCGGGTGGCTGAGGCCTCGATGCCAGCAGCGCGCGGATGGCAGCGACGTTGTCGCGGGTGATCTCGAGCGGCGGCATCTGCTCCAGGGCTGGCTTGAGCTCCGAATCCAGCCGGTTGTAGTCCAGTTTCACGTTGGTGTTCCCCCGTTGATCGAGATCCGGATCCTAACCGGAACGGCAGGGTCCGTGCAGCGACCGGATCGCTGCGGGATTGAGGTAAAGTCCGCCGCTGGTTCGTTCGATGTGGGGTGCGCGTGAGCTACGAATGGCACGATCTGGTGGGTAACCTGGGCGTGGTGTGCATTCTCGGTACCTACCTGCTGCTGCAGCTCGGCAGGATGAGCCCCGCAGCCCTGTCGTTCTCGCTGATCAACGGTCTCGGAGCAATGCTGATCCTCGTCTCGCTCAGCATCGACTTCAACCTGTCGTCGTTCATCATCGAGGTCGTCTGGCTCGCCATCAGCGCGGTCGGGGTCTGGCGGAGCCTGCGCGCCGGCTTGCCCGGACCGGGCAACCAGCGGCAGTGATCCGTGGCCGATCATTGCCACGTCCGGCGTGATGTGATCTCATCCCGACCAACACGCACAGGGGACAAGATGCGTGGATAGACAACGGTGTGCGCGCCAGGAGGTGTGCATTTGCCGCGCCGCCTCCGTGGCGTTTTCAGTGGCGTTTTCAGTGGAGAGCACGAATCACCATGGCCAGACCCAAGCACGATCACAGTCCCTCATCCCGTCGCAGCCGACCCGCCTTCGAGCTTTCCGGAAGAGGCCTCCTCGCCACGTCCATATCAGCCATTACCCTGGCAAGTGCGGTCGGCGCCACGCCGGTCCATGCCGAAGAAGGCGTGATCGAGGAGATTCTCGTCACCGTTCAGCGCCGGGAGGAATCGGTCGAGGACGTGCCGCTGGCTGTCTCCGCCTTCAGCGGCAACTTCATCCAGGATGTGAACCTGGACGACGTCAAGGACCTGGCGCTCTACACCCCGGGCATGAGCGGCAACACCAAGGACAGCTTCATCGACTGGCTGAGTATCCGCGGTATCTACACTCTGGACTTCGGCGTCGGTGGCGACCCGTCCATCGGCTTCTTCAAGAACAGCCTCTATCAGGGCCGCAACGGCGTGGTGGTCTCGAGCTTCTACGACATGGACCGGGCGGAGGTGGTGCGGGGTTCCCAGGGCTTCCTGTTCGGCCGCAACACGATCGCGGGTGCGGTCAGCGTCTACACGACGCGACCGAATTTCGACGGGGTCAACGGCTACATCAGCGGTGACTTCGCGGAGCGTGGGCACATCGAGGGTCAGGGCGCGGTCAACTTCGTGCTGAGCGAGCACTGGGCCGCGCGCATCGCCGCCTACCACTCCGAGGAGGACGGCTATGTGAAGGACGTGTTCGATCCGTCGCGTCCCGATCTCATCTCCCAGGACAAGACGGCCGTGCGCGGCTCGTTGCGTGGCCTGTGGGATCAGACCGACGTCAACCTGATGGTGGAGTACGAGGACCGCAAGCAGTCCGGCTCCATCTACCGGGCCATCGAGGAAGGCGATACCTGGATCACGCTGTCGGACCTCTTCGGCGTGGAGCTCAGCGGCAGCAACCAGGACTCGGACAGCGATCTGTTCAACGGCGAGAAGGACGACGGCGAGGTTCTGACGGTGGGCCTGCAGGTCGATCACGACTTCGGGTCCGTGATGTTCACCTCGCTCACGGGATACAAGGACCACGACTACTCCTATGCGGAGGACTTCGACGGCTCGCCACTGCGGATCAACAACTACCTGCAGGACCAGAGCGGAGACTACTTCGAGCAGGAGTTCCGGCTGGTCTCCCAGGGTGAGGGTCCGCTCACGTGGTACGGCGGTGTCTCCTACTACCACGAGAACATCGACACCCTGTTCTCGCAGGTCGGCGACGAAGAGACGCTCTGTGACTACTACTCGATCTACTACGGTTACGCCGACTGCAACGACTACTTCCTGACTGAGTACGGATATCCGTTCGTCGCGATTCCCGAAGGTCTGGTGGAGTCGAACCAGGTCAAGGGCACCTACCAGGGGTGGTCTGCGTATGCCGACGTTACCTATGCCTTCACCGAGTCTTTCGATGCCAGCGTCGGGCTCCGCTACACCTGGGACGAGAAGAAATTTTCCAACAACGCCCTGCCGGTGGACAGCATGCTCGGCCCGTATTTCGGCATCGGCTTCACGACCGACGGACCGCTCGAGGCGAAGAAGAGCTGGGACGACCTGACGCCGCGGGTCGTGCTGCGCTATTTCGTGAACGACGACTGGATGACCTTCGGCAGCGTCACCTGGGGCTACAAGTCCGGCGGCTTCGGCAGCTTCGCGCTGAATCCGAGCCAGCCCTACGGCAGCACGGACGTCACCCAGGACGACGCCCGGCCGGACGACTTCAAGCCGGAGACATCCGTCTCCTACGAGATCGGCACCAAGGGCTCGTTCGCCAACCGGCGCGGGCTGCTGACGGCCAACGTCTACTATTACGACTACGAAGATCTGCAGGTGATCGTGCCCGGTATCGGCGGCGGGATCCGCGTGGACAATGCCGGCAAGGTGAAGGGCTGGGGCGTGGAAGGCACGCTGCAGCTCGTCCTCGGCGAGAACTGGGACGTCTACCTCTCCGGTGCGTGGGCGGATTCGGAAGCCACCAACGTGGAGGACGCGCTCTGCGGCGGCTCCGACGAGTGCGAGGGCAACCGCCTCGGCAACCAGCCGGAGCTCAGCTACAGCGCGACCCTGCAGGGCACGTTCCCGACCGGCCCGGGCGAGCTCTTCGGACGGCTCGAGCTCTACGGTCAGACCAAAACCTATGGTGGCCAGACCCTCAATCCGGTCTTCGTCAACGACGCCTGGACTGAGCTCACACTGCGTGCGGGCTACCGGGCCAACTCCGGCTGGGACATCACCGCCTACGTGGAGAACCTGACGGACGAAGAGTATTTCGACGCCACCTCCGAGGATTCCGGGATCCTGCCCGGCCACTACATCGGCATGAGCCGTCCGCGGACCATCGGCGTGCGCATCGGCTGGGAGTTCGACTGACGACAGAGGCTGATCGAGAGAGCCGGAGCAACATGAAGCGGACCACGGCACAGTGGCGGGCGCTGGACCGGGCCACGCACCTGCACCCGTTTACGGATCTGTCAGACCACGCCGCAAAGGGCGGGCGGATCATCTCCCGGGCCGAGCACGTCTACGTCTACGACAGCGACGGTAAGCAGCTCCTGGACGGAATGTCCGGTCTCTGGTGCACGAGTCTCGGCTATTCCCAGCAGCGCATCAAGGATGCGATCACCGCCCAGCTCGCCGAGCTGCCGTTCTACAACAGCTTCTTCAAGTGCTCGAACGAACCGGCGGTGGAGCTGGCCGGGCTGCTGAAGGAGGTGACGCCGCCGCAGTTCAATCACTTCTTCTTCACCAATTCCGGATCCGAAGCGAACGACACCAACATCCGCCTCGTGCACCGTTACTTCGATCTGCTCGACAAGCCCGAGAAGAAGATCATCATCGCCCGGCACAATGCCTATCACGGCAGCACCATTGCCGGCGGCAGCCTGGGCGGCATGGCGGCGATGCACAAGCAGTACCTGGGGCTGCCCTACGTGGAGCACGTCGCCCAGCCGTACTGGTTCCGGGAAGGCGGCGCGATGGATCCGGAGTCGTTCGGCGTGCACGCGGCGAAGTCGCTGGCGGACAGAATCGACGCGCTGGGCGCGGATCGGGTAGCGGCGTTCATCGCCGAGCCCATCCAGGGGGCCGGCGGCGTGATCATTCCGCCGGAGTCGTACTGGCCGGAGATCGCCCGGATCTGCCGGGAACGTGACGTGCTGCTGATCAGCGACGAGGTAATCTGCGGTTTCGGCCGCACCGGCCGCTGGTTCGGCTGCGAGACCTACGGCTACGAGCCGGACCTCATCACCTTCGCCAAGGCGGTGACCAACGGTTACCAGCCGCTCGGCGGGGTTGCCGTGGGCGACCGGATAGCCGACGTGATGCTGGGCGGCGGCGGCGAGTTCGCGCACGGCTTCACGTACTCGGGGCACCCGGTGTGCGCGGCGGCCGCGGTCGCAACCCTGTCCATCTTCCGGGAGGAAGGCGTGGTGGAGCGGACCGCACGGGATCTCGCACCCTATTTTGCGACACGCTGGGCGAGCCTGGCCGATCATCCCATCGTCGGTGAAACCAGAACGAAAGGCATGCTGGCGGCTGTGGAGCTCGTTCGCGACAGGCCGGGCAGGGAGCCGCTGGCACCCCAGGGCGCCGGCGCCTTCTTCTGCCGCGATGCAGCCATCAGCGGCGGGTTGATGGTCAGGGCCATCGGTGATGCGATCGTCTCCGCACCACCACTGGTGTGCAGCCATGAGGAGATCGACCTGCTGGTGGATCGGGTGCGGGCCGCGCTGGACGCTACCGCGCGTCACTACGGCATCAACACCCACTAGCCGTCAATATGAGCCAAGCCGGCACAGCGCACCCCAGACTGGCCTGGCACGAATGGTTCAAGTTCACCGTCTATCTGCTCCTGGCGGCGAACATCTTTCTCTTCTTCATGGACGAGTGGGAAGCGTCGGCTTATCTGTTCGGCGAATCGGTTCCTGTTGGAGAGCTTGTCACCGCGTTTGCCGCCAGCATCGACACGCTTGCCTGGGTTGTGCTGCTGTTCCTCTTCGAGCTCGAAACCTCCCAGATTCCCGATCACCGGCTGAAGCCGCCGCTGACCACGATGCTGCACGTGGTGCGGGTGGTCTGCTACACCCTCATCATCTATGCCTTCGTCGGCTATCTGACGAAGATGCTGGCCATGTATGGGTATTCGCTGTCGAGCGCCGCCGGGATCTGCGGCCTCGATGGTTTTTCCGTGCTGCTCGAGTTGGACGAGTACGAGCCGCTGACCGGTGACAACTGCGCGCCGCTAGAGGCAGCCGGTCAGATCTACCTGCTCGAGGGCGCCGGCATCGTCGCGGCACCAGGGGTCTGGCTCGATACCGTGCGCCTCGCCTGGCTAGACGTCATCAATGCGGGCACCTGGCTGCTGGTGGTCGGGCTGCTGGAGCTGGACGTCCGGCTTCAGGAGCATCACGCGCTGCGCGGGGCGTGGCTGGCGTTCAGCAAGTATGCCAAGTACGTGCTCTATACGGTGCTGTTCGCCGCTGCCACCTACTGGGGTCTGGAGGGATCGTTCCTGGACTTCTGGGATGCGTTTCTGTGGCTCGTGGCGTTCGTGTTCATCGAGATGAACGTGCTCACATGGCACAAGGAGCTCTCGACCGCGCGCAATGCCCGGACGGCGCGGTCGGCCCCGGTCTGAAGACGATCTAGAAGCGATCCAGCATCGAGTAGTAGAGCATCCCGGCCACCAGCGCTGGCCAGCGCAGCAGTCGTCCGCCGGGGAACGGCAGCTGCTTGAGCTTCGCGAACACGTCGAAACCCTCCGCCTGGCCGGCGATGGCCTCGCCCACCAGCTTGCCGCCCATGTTGGCCATGGCCACGCCGTGGCCGGAGTATCCCTGGGCATAGTAGACCTTGGGCGACAGGCGGCCGAAGTGCGGCATGCGGCGCAGGGTGATGGCGAGCGTGCCGCCCCAGCCGAAATCGATGGCTACGTCATGCAGGTCCGGATAGACGTCGAGCATCCGGCGGCGCACGAATGCCCGGATGTCGCGGGGAAATCGCGAGGAGTAGGTTTCGCCGCCACCGAAGATCAGCCGGTGGTCGGGCGTGTTGTGGAAATAGTTGACCACGAACTTGGTGTCCACCACCGCGACGTTGTCGCGATTGATGCGGCGGGCGCGGGCCTCACCCAGCGGCTCCGTGGCGAGAATGAAGTTGTTGATGGGCATCTGATAGCGCTCGAAGGCGCGCCCCAGATCGCCGAGGTAGCCGTTGCAGGCCAGCACGAGCCAGCCGGCGGTGATCTCGCCGTCGCGGGTCTGCACCTTCACGCCCTCGCCATCCTGCCGGTAGGAAACCACCCGCGACCGTTCGAATACCTGTGCGCCCAGCCCCGTGGCGGCGCGGGCAAGCCCGAGGGCGAGGTTCAGCGGGTGCAGATGTCCGGCTCTGCGGTCGATGTAGCCGCCGAAGTAGCGATCCGTGCCGAGGATATCGCGAACCTCTTCGGTGGTCAGGTTCTGCTGGTCGACGTAGCCGTAGCGCGACTCCAGGTGCCGGGTGTAGGACCAGAGCGACTCGACGTGGCGTGCCTTGTGGGCAACGATCAGTTCTCCGGAGGTGAGATCGCAGTTGATGCCGAAGCGCGACACGCGATCCCTGATCAGCGCGTTCGCATCCAGCGCGATCTGCCACAGCCGGGCAGCCGTCTCGTCGCCGACCCAGGCCTCCAACTCGTCCTGGTGCTTACGCTGGCCACCGGACAGCACGCCGCCGTTGCGCCCCGAGGCGCCGGCGCCGACGCGGTGCGCCTCGAGCACGACCACCGAATAGCCCCGCTCGGCGAGTTCGATGGCGGCAGACAGCCCGGTGTAGCCGGCGCCGACGATGCAGACGTCGGTCTGCAGACTTCCGGTGAGCGACGGGCGCGTCGAGAGGTCACCGGCGGTGTGGTAGTACCAGGAGTCCTCGTACCCTGTCTCGGGATCGCTGCCCGGTCGTCGTCGGTTTTCGGCTAGCATAGCGGTCTGGCTGACTTGAAGCAGGCGCGACTCTACACCATGACCGGGCGAAACGGTGAGTGAACCGACGGAAGGCATGGTACGTGCGCGGCTTGCCGAGCGCCTGCGCGCTGGCCACGTCGCGCTGACGGCGGGCCGCTTCGAGGAGGCGTCGCGCTACTGCCGGGAGGCGCTTGCGCTCGACGAGACATCGGTGCCTGCCCACTTTCTCGTGGGTCTGGTCTCGCTGGCCATGAACGACCGGGCCACGGCGCTCAGCGCGTTCGGATCCGTGACCCGTCTCGAGCCGCGTCATGCGGCGGCGTGGGCCCAGCTTGCGCGTCTGTTCACGCGTGCGGGTCAGCCCAACCGCGCAGATCAGGCACTCGCCGAAGCGGTGGCACATGCGGGCGACGAGCCGGTGGTGCTCGACCTCATCGGTGCGGTGTACTCCCAGCTCGGTGATCAGCGCGCCGCGAAGGCGTGGTATGCACGCGCCGTATCACTCGCGCCGGATCAGCCCGGCTTCCTGGTGAACCTGGCGAGCAGCTGTGTGTTTCTCGGCGAGCTGGACGAAGCCGAAACGATACTGAACGGGCTCCTGGAGAAGCACCCCGGCAACGCCCAGGCGCACTGGCTGCTCTCGAGCGCGAGAAAGGCAGCCGACCGGCGGCACGTGGAGGCGCTTGTCCGGGAGATCGCCGCCGGTAATCGCACCGGTCACGATTTCGCGTTTCTCTACTACGCGCTCGGCAAGGAGCTCGAGGATCTCGGTGAGTGGGAACGGGCCTTCGAAGCATTCTCCCGGGGCGCGAAGGCACGCCGATCCACGTTGACCTTCGACGAGGCGGCGGAGACGTCGGCCTTCCAGGCTGCCGCGCGGTGCTTCACCACCGAGTGGCTGGAGAGCCGGCCGCCCGGCGCAGCAGATCCGGCGCCCATCTTCGTGGTGGGCCTGCCGCGCACCGGCACCACGCTGGTGGAGCGCATCATCACGAGTCATTCCGCCGTGTGCTCCGCCGGCGAGCTGCAGCAGTTCGGGTTGTCCATCCGCCGCCAGCTCGACGGCAACGTGCCCGGCCGGTTCTCCGCGGAGCTGCTCGAACGGGCGGCAGGGCTCGAGCCGCGCAGGGTGGGCGAAGCCTATCTCGACGTGACGCGGCGGTTCCGTGACGGCCGCGAACGCTTCGTGGACAAGCTGCCGTCCAACTACCGGTATCTGCCGCTGATCCTCGCCGCGTTGCCCGAGGCGAAGATTGTGCACCTGGTGCGCAACCCGATGGACGCCTGCTTCGCGAGCTTCAAGCAGCTCTTCGCCGATGCTTACCCGCACTCCTACGATCAGCAGGAAATGGCCCGTCACTACGTGCGCTACCACCGGCTGATGGGGCTCTGGCGCGAGCGCTTCCCGGGCCGTTTCCACGACATCGAGTACGAAGCGGTGGCGGCAGACCTCGAGCCCAATGCCCGGGCACTCATCGACTATCTGGAGTTACCCTGGGAAGACGCGTGCCTGAACTTCCACGAGCAGGACGCCCCGGTGAGCACGGCGAGCGCGGCGCAGGTGCGGGAGAAGGCCCACACCCGCAGCGTCGGCCGGTGGCGGCGATACGAACGTCAGCTCGAACCGATGCGAGCCGTGCTCGAGGCAGCGGGTATCGTCGTTGCCTGACCGGGTTCAGGCCGATGATGCGGTGACGTCCGCGTCCGCCGTCAGCGTCCGATGCACCTCTGCCAGGATCCGGTAGGAGTCGAGCCGGGCCTCGTGATCGAAAATCTGGCTCGCAACCATGAGCTCGTCCGGTGCCGTGCGCTCGACGAATGCCTTCAATCCGTCGGCCACCGCATCCGGACCACCGACCGCGGAGCAGACGGTGAACTCCCTGAGCATCGCCTGATCGGCGGCGTCCAGCGTCGCCTCGAAATCACGTACCGGCGGCGGCAGCCGCCCGGGCATGCCGCGTCGCAGGCGCAGCACCGCCTGCAGCGACGAGGAGCGGAGATAACGCGCCTCGTCGTCCGTTTCTGCGGCACAGACGTTGAAGCCGAGCATCACGTACGGTGCAGACAGGTACTCGGACGGGCGGAAGCTCGACCGGTAGATGTCGATGGCCTGCATCATGGCGGCCGGCGCGAAGTGCGAGGCGAAGGCATAGGGCAGACCGAGCGCGGCGGCGAGCTGGGCGCCATAGAGGCTCGAGCCGAGGATCCACACCGGCACCTTCGAGCCGGCGCCGGGAACCGCCTGCACCCGCTGCCCCGGCTCCGGATCGTCGAGCAGTGCCAGGAGCTCCATCACGTCGCGCGGGAACCGGTCGATGTCGCCCACCAGCGTCCGCCGCAGCGCCTGGGCGGTGAGCTGGTCGGTGCCCGGTGCGCGGCCGATGCCGAGATCGATGCGTCCGGGATAGAGCGCCGCCAGGGTGCCGAACTGCTCGGCGATCACCAGCGGCGCGTGGTTCGGCAGCATGATGCCGCCGGCGCCGACACGGATTGTCTCCGTGCCTTCCGCCACGTAGCCGATGGCCACCGCGGTGGCGGAGCTGGCGATGCCGGGCATGTTGTGGTGCTCGGCCAGCCAGAACCGGCGGAACCCGAGGCGCTCCGCGAGCCGGGCCAGATCGCGGCTGTTGTGCAGGGCCTGCGTCGCGGTGCTGCCTTCGGTGATGGGGGCGAGGTCGAGGACGTTGAGTAGGGGAAAGGGCACGAGTCGGTCAGCCTGTTGTTCGAGCGAAGTCAAAAGAGCCGGCATTCTAGCAAATCGGCCGCCGCCAACCGACTCTGCTACATTGCCGGTTTCACTTCACGCGAGGGCAGAGGGATGACAGGCAGCGTTCAGGTCAGCACAAGTAAGGGACGGCTCGACGGGCGACTCGAGGAGGGTCTGGCCGTTTTCCGCGGCATCCCCTTCGCGGCGCCGCCCGTGGGCGATCTCCGCTGGCGTCCGCCGGAGCCCGTCGAGCCCTGGGGCGGGGTGCGCGATGCCACCCGGTTCGGTCCGGCGGAGCTGCAGGATCCGGGCCCGCTCGGCGCGCTTCTGGGCATCACGGTGAACGAGACCAGCGAGGATTGTCTGTACCTGAACGTCTGGTCGCCCGACGTGCAGGGAAAACGTCCGGTGATGGTGTGGATCCACGGCGGAGCGTTCATCGTCGGCGCCGGTTCCCAGGACCTCTACGATGGCCGCCGCCTCGCCGGTCGAGGTGACGTGGTGGTGGTGACCCTCAACTACCGCCTCGGCGTTTTCGGCTTTCTCCAGGCGCCCTTGCTCGGCGCTACCGGCAACGAAGGGCTGCTCGATCAGATTGCCGCGCTCGAGTGGGTGCGCAGCGAGATCGCGGCCTTCGGCGGCGATCCGGACAATGTCACGATCTTCGGGGAGTCCGCCGGCGCCATCAGCATCGGTCACCTGCTCGGCATGCCGGCCGCCGACGGTCTCTATCACCGCGCCATCCTGCAAAGCGGCGGTCCGGCGCTCGCCACCACGCCGGGTATCCGCAGCGGGGTGGAGTCGGAGCTGCTGGCCGGTCTGGGTCTGACGGCGGAAAGCGCTGCCACGGCCTGGTCTGCTTCCGCAGAAGAGGTCTATCGCGCCGGCCAACGGGTGATAGCCGCGCGCGCGGCTGGCGGGGTGCAGGCGCTGCCGTTTTCACCCGTGGTCGGCACACCGGACCTGCCGGAGCCGCCGCTGGCGCGGGTTCGAGCCGGCGTTCACCGGCATGTCAGCGTGATGACAGGCACCTGCCGTGACGAGATGGCCCTGTTTCTGGTGGCGGATCCGTCTCTGGATGAGCTCGACGACGCGGGTCTGGCGGCGCGGGTCGCCGTGTCATTCCCGGGAGACGCCGCCGCGGCGGTAGCCGCCTACCGGGCAGCGCGCAGTGAACGGGGAGAGGGCACGTCACCCCGGCAGCTGGCCGTGGCGATGCTCAGCGACGCGGTCTTCCGGATTCCCGACATCCGACTCGCGGAATCGCAGTCTGCTCACCAGGAGGACGTGTACATGTATCTGGTGGACTGGCCGTCGCCGGCCATGGGCGGCGTGCTCGGCGCCTGCCACGCCGTGGATCTGGGCTTCACGTTCGGCACCCACGCCAGTGGAGAGCACGCGGGTTTCTACGGCACCGGGGCGGCCGCAGACCGGCTCTCCGATACCTTCATTGCCGCGTGGAGTGCCTTTGCCCGCACCGGCAATCCCAATGCCGAGGGCCTGCCGGCCTGGCCGCGTTACGAGCCCGGATCGCGGCGCACGCTGCGCCTCGGCGAGACGGTGGACGTGCAGAGCGCCCCGATGGATCCCGAACGGGCTGCCTGGGGGCCCGGCTGAGCGGGATCGGTCGCGATGCCGGCGGGCCCCTCAAGCCTCAGATGCCTTCCTTCACGAGCAGGGTCTGAATCCTGCCGATCGCGTCGCGGGGATTGAGCTTCTTCGGACAGTAAGCCGCGCAGTTCATGATGCCGCGGCACCGGAAAACGCTGTACGGATCCTCCAGCTCGGCAAGCCGTTCCTGCGTTGCGGTGTCCCGGGAATCCGCCAGGAACCGGTAGCTCCACAGCAATCCCGCCGGTCCGATGTACCTGTCCGGATTCCACCACCAGGACGGGCAGGCGGAGGAGCAGCAGCCGCAGAGGATGCACTCATAGAAGCCATCGAGGCGCGCCCGCTCTTCCGGGGACTGCCGCCGCTCGATGGCCGGTGGCGGCTCGCCGTTGATCAGCCAGGGTTTGATCGCTTCGTACTGGCGGAAGAAAGGCTGCATGTCCACCACGAGGTCGCGGATGACGGGCATGCCGGGCAGCGGTCGGATGGTCAGCGACGGCCTGCGCCGTAGCCGTTGTCCGGATGGCAGCGTTTTGCCGTCGAGCAGATGGGAAACCGGTGTGATGCAGGCCAGTACGTTGGCACCGTTGACGTTCATGCCGTCGGAGCCGCACACGCCTTCCCGACAGCTTCTGCGGAAGCTGAGCGATGGGTCCTCGCGCTTCAGCTGCTCGAGCAGGTCGAGCAGCATCAGGTCCGTGTCGGTGGGCAGCTCCACCTCGTAGGTCTGCAGGTACGGCTCGTGGTCGGTGTCGGGATTGAAGCGAAAGACGTGAACGTCCATCAGCGTTTCCCATCGGCCCGGTGCGACAGCAGCCAGGGGGCGTAGGTGATGGCGAAGGTGGCGAATCCCAGAGCCCAGAGCACGGCTGCGGCCATGAGCGCCGTGTCGTAACGAGCCGGCATCAGCACCGGCCCCAGGATACGCGCGAGCGCGGCACCATGGATCGCGAGGAAGCAGAGCCGATCCGGCCACCCGGCGCTGAGCGGGCGGCCGGTGTGGCCGCGGGCGCTGCGGGTCATCATGGCGAGCATGAGCGATGCCATGGCGCCGACGAACAGGGCGTGGGCGGCAACGGGGTCGAGGAGGCCAGGCGAGCTCCCCCAGCCGCGCAGCAGCAGATGGATCGGGATCCACAGATAGGCCAGCGGCAGCGCCAGCAGCAGGGCGTTGCCGCAGGTCCGCCAGGGTTTCCAGGCTGCGAGGCGCACGCCGTGCAGCACGGCCAGCAGGACGGCGAACCATCGATAGGCCTCCTGCAGCCCGTTGCCGAGCCACGCGCCGGCCAGATCCAGCACGACGATCACGACCACCCCGCCGATCGCGGCCCGTTCGAGCAGCGGCCAGGTGCGGGGTGCCAGCCCGGGAATGGCGTTGGCGGAGAACGCGGGTATGACGCGGCCGCCGATGACGGTCATGAGCACCAGCACCACGTCGCCGGCCACCGTGGTGGCGATCCGGGACAGCGACGCAGCGGCCGCACCTTGCACGACGGCGGCACCCTGTGCCGCGAGGTGAAAAAGTCCGTCTGCCAGCCAGAGTCCGAGCAGCACGGCGACCACGAAGTAGTTGCGCGTATTGCGCGCGCGCCAGAGCGGCACCGCCAGCACAACCGCCAGCGCTGGTAGAAAGGCCAGATCGACGACGGCAGCGAGTACCGGCGAGAGCAGGAAAGGTGCCAGCCGCCCCGCCACCCAGAGCAGAAACAGCGCCGCGAGCCCGCGACCCGATGCCGTAGGCAGGCCGGTCCAGTTGCGGGCAGCCGTGAGCAGAAAGCCCGCGATCACGGCCGGTGCAAAGCCGAACAGCATCTCGTGGGCGTGCCACAGATACGGTGGCAACGCGGTTTCAGGCATGAATCCGAACAGAAAGGCGCCGATCCAGAGCGGAATCGCGATCGCCGCGAAGACGGCGGCGCCGAGGTAGAATGGACGGAAGCCGAAGCTCAGAAACGCTTCCATCGACAGCGTCGATGGTGCCCTCCAGGATTTTTTGCTTGTGGACGGGGAACGTTGCATTACCGTAGAGCGCAGCCACGGAGACGGTCATGCACCAGGACGAACGGGATCATCGACCCTACGCGTCGCCGCCCTGCTCTCAGCACGAGTTCGACGCAGCACCGGCACTCTCCCTCGAGGAGATCGCCGGTCGCCTCAACGAGCTGCTCGAGGGGGAGCGCGCGGGCGCGCGGGGGCTGATCGACATGAAGGCCGCGAGCGGAGATGCGGCGCTCACGGAGCTGCTCGATGCCGTAGCCCGGGACGAGGCCCGCTTCTGCGCCATGCTCGGACATCACCTCGAGCGGCTCGGCTACACGCCGAGCCGGAAAACGGGCGTGTTCTACGAGAAGCTCAAGGCGCGGGAAACGCTCGAGGCGCAACTTCACCTGCTCGATCGGGGTCAGAGCGCGGTGGTGAGGATGCTCGACGAGATCCTGCCCTCCGTTCGGGAGCCGGAGCTCCTGGCCGATCTCACCGAGATGCGCGAAACCCATATTGAAAACATCCGCCGGTGTGCCGAATACCCATTGTGACCGTAGCTCGGCCACATGCAGCGGTAAAGTAGATTTTTCAGGCCCTTGATATCGATGGTGTCGATATAATCCGGCGTAATGTGGGCCGATCGGATCGACACCCGTGGATACTGAGCTGGCACGAACCTTCCTCACGGTGGTGGCGGCCGGAAATTTCAGCCACGCGGCCACCCGACTGCACGTCACCCAGTCCACGGTGAGCGCCAGAATCGCCACCCTGGAAGACCAGCTCGGCTGCCGTCTCTTCGTGCGCAATCGGGGCGGCGCGGCGCTGACCCCGGAAGGACGCTGGTTTCAGTCTCACGCCGCCACGCTGGTGCGCACCGTCGAGCAGATCCGTCAGGGGGTGGGGGTGCCGGCGGGCTATTCCGGCAGCATCCGCGGGCGAGGGGTATGTCTACGTGGACTGGGGGCCGGAGTTCGCCAGCCAGCACAGCGCCACGTTCCCGGACTTCGCGGGCTCCGGACTCACCGTCAACATCGGCTGGCTGGGACTGCAGCACATCCTGGCGAACGGCGGATCGGGTTACTTTCCGGAGCGCCTCGTCGCCGATCACCTCTCGAGCGGGCGCCTGTATCGCCTTCGCGAGGCGTCGACCTTTAGCCTGCCGGCGTATCTCGTCTACCCCTCGAAGGCGCGTCCGGCAACCATCGGGCGTGTCATCGGCGTCCTTCGCGCGTTCCTGAGGGATACATCGTCGCGGGGACGTTGAACGCGCGCGCGTCCGGCCGTGACCTACGGGTGAGCCCCGATGGAGGTCACGAACATGCCGCTGCTCATGGCCGTCGCCACCTACCTCGCCTGCTTTCTGCTGCTCATCGTCTACGCCCGGTTCCGGTTCTGCGCGCTCGCCCGGGAGGCGCAGGTCAGGGTCTGGAAGGAAGCCCACATGCACCGGGAGCGGACGGCGTTCCTCAGGAACTCTACAATACGGGCCTCATGACCGGCCCCACCGTCCACGTCCGCCGCGCGGTCCTCGAAGATCTCGCCGCCATCGAGCGCATTGAGCAGCAGAGCTTCAGCGGCGACCGGCTCTCGCGCCGCTCACTCAGATACCTGCTCACCCGCGCCCGCGCCGTGAATCTGGTGGGGGAGCTGGCCGGTCGGGTGGTCGGCTACATCACCGTGCTCACCAGAAGTGGCAGCACGTCGGCACGGGTGTATTCTCTGGCGGTGGATCCAGAGGCGCGGGGCGTGCGCATCGGTGCGCGGTTGCTCGAGGCCGCAGAGCGGTCGGTGCTGGCGCTGGGACTGGACCGGATGCGGCTGGAGGTCCGCGCCGACAACGGCGCCGCCATCCATCGCTATCACGAAGCGGGCTACACCCAGTTCGGTTGTGAGCCCGGCTACTACGAAGACGGAGAGACGGCCCTGAAATTCGCAAAGTCGCTGCGCGCGGATAGATGACGCGCCACATCATCATCGTCGAGAAGTCGGACGACCGGGAGTGGGCCGAGGCGGCCGGTGTGGCGGTGACGGCCAAGGAGTACGTCACCAAGGCGGATCTCTACGGCGGCAGCCGCGCCCGGGTGGTCAACCTCTCGGACGACTACGGCTATATGGACATGGGCTACTACTGCTCGCTGCTCGCCGAGGCACGCAAGCAGAAGGTGCTGCCCACCGTGGAGACCATTCTCGATCTGTCGCGCAAGACGCTCTATGGCCTGCAGCTGCCGGATCTGAACGAAGCGCTCCGCCAGGAGCTCGCCAAGCTGCCGCAACCGCCACGGGCCGCCTTCACCCTGACGCTGTGCTTCGGTCAGCCGACGGAGTCGCACTACAAGAACTTTGCCCGCCAGGTGTTCGACCGCTTCCGCTGCCCGCTGATGAAGGTGCGGGTCGGTCCGGAGGACGGCTGGCAGATCCGCTCGCTCGAGCCCATCGCCCCTTCCGATCTCTCTCCGGTGGAGTTCGATCTGTTTCTCTCGGCGCTCGAAGGCTACACCCGCAGCGAGTGGCGCCAGCCGAAGTCGGCGCCGCCGTCGCGTTACTCGCTCGCCATCCTCCGCAACCCGCGCGAGGCCATGCCGCCGTCGGACGAGGCGGCGCTGAAGAAGTTCGTCACCGTCGGCGCGACGCTGGGTATCGAGGTGGAGATGATCGAGCGCAAGGACTTTCTGCGCCTCGCCGAGTACGACGCGCTGTTCATCCGCGAGACCACCAGCATCTCGGATCACACGTTCCGCTTCGCGAAGAAGGCCGTGCACGAAGGCATGCCCGTGATCGATGACCCGGTGTCCATCCTGCGCTGCACGAACAAGGTGTATCTGGCCGAGCTGCTGCAGGCGAACAAGCTGCCGGCGCCGAAGACGCTGATCCTCGACCGCTCGAACCTGCTCCGCGCCGAAGAGGAGCTCGGCTACCCCGTGGTGCTGAAAATACCGGACGGGTCGTTCTCGCGCGGCGTGGTGAAGGCGGAAGACCGGGAGTCGCTGATGGAGCACGCGAAGAAGCTCTTCAAGCGCACGGACCTGATCCTGGCCCAGGAGTTCATGTACACGACGTTCGACTGGCGGGTGGGCGTGCTCGCCGGCAAGCCGCTCTTCGCCTCCCAGTACCGCATGTCTCGCAAGCACTGGCAGATCGTCAATCACCGGGCGGACGGCAAGGTGGTCGAGGGCGGGTTCACCACCATGGCGGTGGAGGCCGCGCCGAAGGAGGTGGTGGAAACGGCCCTGAAGTCGGCAAACCTCATGGGCGACGGGCTCTACGGCGTGGACCTCAAGCAGAACGATCGCGGCACGTTCGTCATCGAGATCAACGACAACCCCAATCTAGACCGGCACGTGGAGGATCAGGTGCTGAAGGACGACCTCTACCGCATCGTTCTGCAGGACTTCATCCGCCGCATCGATGCCCGCTGACGGGCTTCACCACTTCTCCGTCCACGGCCGCAGCACCACCTCGAAGGCCCAGGTGGACAGGTGCTGCCGGTGCAGCTGCAGGTACAACTCGGCAATGTGATCCGGATGCGCCTGGTTGTCGTCCACCGCGGTGCCTGCCAGGCGGTGGCCGCGGGTGCCGTCCGGCTGCTCCCAGCCGATGGCCGCATCGATGGGCACGTGGGCGACGTGAATGCCCTGAGGCATCAGCTCCCGGGCCATGCTCTGGGCCAGCCCCGCCTTGCCGTGGGAGGCGGCGGCAAACGCGCCGCTCAGTGGAAAACCCTTGAGCGCGGCGCTGGCATTGGTGAAGAGGATGGTGCCGCGATGTCCGCCCCGGTCTTCCTGGGCGAGCATCGACCGCGCGGCCTGCTGACCGACGAGAAAGGCGCTGAAGGTGGAGTTCGTCAGCGTGGCGAGCACCGCCGCGGGTTCAACCTCAGTGATCGACTTGCGGAAAACCTCTGCAGGACGGCCGTCGATGTTGTGCACCACCAGCCGGGGCGGGCCCAGCGTCTCCGTAACCGATTCGAACAGCGTGGCGACCGCCACCGGATGGGAGGCATCGCAGGGCACCAGCATTACGTCATGGTCCTTCGCCAGGTTTTTCAGTACCGACTTGTCCGTGTTGCGCGCGGCGATGGCGACCTGCATGCCTTCGCGGGCGAAGAGCCGGGCGCAGCTCGCGCTGATCCCGGGTCCGCCGCCGACGATGAGGGCGACTTCCGGATCGTTCATGATCCGGTCCCCCTCGCCGCCTCGATGGCGTCGCGCAGCTTGTCCTTGCCGAAGTAGATCTCGTCGCCCACGAACAGGGTGGGGGAGCCGAACGTGCCGCGGCGGACGCTGGCCTCCGTGCTGTCGATGAGGGTCTGCTTTACGACGGGATTGGACATGCCGGCGACGATCTCGGCAGTGGGCAGATCGGCCGCAGCCAGGGCGGCGGCAATAACGTCATCCTCGTCCATCTTCAGGGCCTGTTCCCACATGGCCGCGTACATGGCGTCGACGTAGCGCAGGTAATAGTCCGTGGCGCGGGCGAAGACGGCACCACGCATGATTTTCAGCGTGTTCACCGGGAAGTGTGGGTTCGGCACGTAGGGCTTGATGTGGTGCGCGCGGGTGAAGCGCTCCGTCTCGATGCGCTGGTACTCGGGCTTGTTCTTCACCCCCTGCAGCGACACGGCCGGGGAGACGTTGTTCGTAGCCTTGAACACGCCACCGAGCAGGATGGGCACGTAGTCGAAGGTGATGCCGGTCTCGGCGCTGACCGCGGGAATCACCTTGTGCACGAGATAGGCGTTGGGGCTGCCGAAGTCGTAGTGAAACTCGATATTCATGGTTGCCTCCTAGTGATTCCACCAAGGCCGATCGGAGAACGACCGCAGGTCGATCTCGTGGGTCCAGGTGGAGCGGTGCTGCCGGGCGAGGTGCAGGTAGGTGTCGGCGATCTTCTCGGGCTGCATCAGGCCGTCCGCCTTGCCGCGGGTGTCCCTGAGCGCCTGAAAGCGGTCGGGTCCGAGCATCTTGCCGAGCGTATCCGGCGCATCCACCGCGCCGTCGATGAGAATGTGCGCGACGTGGATACCCTTCGGGCCGAACTCCGCGTTGAGCGACTGGCAGAGCATGCGCCGGCCACCCATGGCGGCGGCATGGGAATGCTGTCCGGCATTGCCCCGTACCGCGGCGGTCGCGGACGTGACGAGGAGAGTGCCGTGGCCGCGTGCTTCCATGGCTGGGCAGACGGCGGACGCAACCCGGAACAGACCGAACGTGGCCAGGCGCCAGCCCATCTCGAACGCCTTGTGGCTCGTGTCCGCGAGCCGTCGGTCGCCGATCTGGGCACCCAGGTTGTAGACGACCACCTCGATGGGGCCGATGTCCCGCTCCACGGCCTCGATACGCGACTCGATGGCGCCGTCCTCGGCGGCGTTCAGCAGGTAGCCGGAGGCGGTGCCGCCGCTCGCCTCGATGTCGCCGACCAACCGGTTGAGACCTTCCTCGTCGCTGCGCCGGCAGAGCACGGCATGGTAGCCCTCCGCCGCGAACCGTTTGCCGGTGGTGCCGCCGATGCCGGCCCCCGCACCCATCACGAGACAGACTGGTTTCATGTTTCGGATCCTCCGTGAGCTTCCGTGTCCCGATGGAACACGGGTTTGCGTTTTTCCCGGAATGCGGCGATGGCTTCGCGAGCCTCGACACCACCGCCGGATGCAATCATGTGGCGTGCCTCCAGGGCGAACGTGTCGGCGAGCGACGAGGTCAGCCCCGTCTGCAGGTTCTGCTTCATCCGCACCAGCGCCTGGGTGGGGCCGGACGCGATCTCCAGTGCATAACGCATGGCCTCGTCGCGGAACACGTCACGGGGATACACGCGGTCCACCAGGCCGATGTCCAATGCCTGATCCGCACTCAGCCGGGGCGAGTGCAGAAGCAGCGATTTGGCCCGGGCAAGCCCCACGAGCCGCGGCAGAAACCAGCTCACCCCGTAGTCGCCGGACAGCCCCACGTTGCGGAAGGCGGTGACCAGGATGGCGTTGTCGGACGCGATCCGGAGATCGCACGCCAGGGCGATGGACAGCCCGGCGCCGGCGGCCGCGCCGGGCAGCGCGGCGATGGTTGGTTTCCGGAGGTGATAGAGACATCCGGTGAGGGTCTCCTGCTTCGCCGTCAGGTCGGCGATGCGTGCCTCGAGCGACGGGGGTTGGGCGCTTCGGGTCGAGCCGCTGCCCATTTCGGTGACGTCGCCGCCCGAGCAGAACGCGTCCCCGGCGCCGGTGAGCATCACGCAGCCCACATCGTCGCGCGCTTCGAGCACGGGGAGGAAGGCGCGAAGCGCGGGGGTGAGGATGTCGCCGAGGGCGTTCTTCTTCTCGGGCTTGTTGAGCGTAACCAGCGCAACCCGCCGGCTCAGCTCGCAGCGCAGCTCGTCCGTCCCCGTGTCGATCCGTTCCGCTTCGCCTCCTGCCACCCGTGCCTCCAAGCAGTTTTATGATGAAACTTAAAAGAGGTTGCATGATAAAACTTCAAGGCTAGAATGCAACCGTGAAATTGACGTCGTTCGAACATTTCAACTGCTCGCTGGCACAGACCCTGTCCGTGATCGGCGAGCACTGGACCATGATGATCATCCGGGATGCTTTCTTCGGCATCCGCCGGTTCGACGCCTTCCAGAAAGACCTCGGCATCGCCCGGAACATTCTCAGCGACCGTCTGAAGAAGCTGGTGGCGGCCGGCATCCTGGAGAAGGTTGCCGTGACGGGCGCTGTGGAGTACCGGCTCACGGAGAAGGGGCTGGCGCTGCAGCCCGTCATGATCGCCATGACGCATTGGGGTGACACCTACATGCCCCATCCGGAAGGCAGAAGGCTCACGTTCGTGGACCGCCGCGACGAAAAGCCCATCCAGCCCATGGGGGTTTTCGCGGCGGACGGCCGACGTCTGAAGCCGAAGGAGGTGAAGGCCCGACCGGGTCCCGGGCTTCAGCAGGGCCCTGCACCGTATTCCCGCTCCGTGCCGCTCGCCGCCACCGAGCCCGACTGACCTGGAACCAGGCGAGCGGACCGGTGCGTTGCTGAGGAAAGCGGATGGCGGACGAGGCTGAAAGCGCATTGGACGACGCCCTCGGGCGTCTCGAGGCCTTCGACTCCGAGCTCGCCAACGGGCTCACCAACCACGCCCCCATGGTGGTGGAAGCTCTGACCGCCCTGGGCCGAAGCGATGAGGTCACCGGCTGGCTCGATCACTACCTGACCGAGGCGCGCCCCGCGCGGGCCTCTGCAGCGGCTCTGGATCCGGAGAACTGGCAGGCCTGGCTGGGTGATGTCAGGCTCGAGTCCGCGTGGCGGACCCTCTTCGAACTCGAGCTCGGTAAGGAGGACTGGCGGGAGGTCCTGTCGCGCTGGCTGCCACGACTGGCGCCCGGATTTGCGGCGGCGGCCGCCCATGGCCCGATCCGCACAGCTCATGCCGTGCGCTCTCTCGCGCGGCGCTCCAGCCCCGTGCGGATCAGGGAGCTGGCCGGCGGTCTCGCCCTGTGGGCGGCAAGCCATCAGCGATTGCCAGGGGATCCGCCTGCAGGCCGCGGTGTGCTCGCGGCTGCCGAGGCACTCTCTCGGGTGCCGCTGGTGGCGGAATCTCGACGTCGCAACTCCGGCTCGATCACGGACGCCCTGACGGTGCTTGCGGAAGAGAACGGATTTCCACGCGCGGTTGCCGCTCTCGACACCGCTTCGCACTGGGAGGCGTTGTCCCTGGAGATCGCGGAAGCGATTGCCGGCCTGTTTGTCGAGCAGGTCGACACGCCGCTGGAGGCGATCGTCTTCACGCATGCCATCACGGGAATGGGCGCGGCGCGCCGGCTGGGTGCTCTGGTGGAGGCGTCCACCGCACGCTCGCTCGTGCTTCATGCCTGGCAGACGGGGTGCGCACTGTACGCAGCGTACGGCCGGCCGCTGCGGCGGCGGGAGGCGGCAGGCGTTCTCCTGCCCCACGATGTGGTCGACGCCGCCGTCGCCCATGGCGACGAGCACGTGATCAAGCTGGCCGAGGTCTGTGTGGAGCTTGAGGCGCTGACCGGAAATCCCGTGTTCCTAGCTGCCGCCGAACGCTGCCGGCGGGCGATCCCGTGAGGCGGCAAAGCAGATCCAGGCGATGGCCAGGGCGATCATCAGCTTGGTGGTCTGGGCGTTGAGCAGCGCCTGGGACCGACCGAGCACCACTTCCTCCGGATGCAGAATCCGTCCGGTGCTGCCGAGGCCGCAAACATCCCAGGTGGCCATGGCGAAGAACAGCGGCGGACAGAAACGCTGCAAGCGCCGGCGTGATGTTTGCCCGCCGCACGTGTGCGAGCACGATTGCGACGAGAATGGCGCTGCCGAGGACGACGTAGAACACGGGCGGCATCTTCGGTAGCACGGGCACGGACCAGAAGCCGAGCCAGACGATGCACAGGAGGATGCCTCGGCGCAGGTAAGGTGAGCGCTGGCGGGCGAGGGCGAAAAGATACAGGCTCATGGCGCCCAGATTGAAGGCGTACATCCAGAGTATGGTCCGCGCCGCGCCGAGGATCACCGCCATGTCCAGCGTATTGCCGGCGGCCGAGGTACCACCGCGCTCCAAAAAGCGCAGGTAGCCCGGCAGGGCCACGTAGTTGCCGAGCAGCGCGTAGGCGAACGCGACGATCGCCACACCGACGAGCCAGGTGTGTGAGCGTGTCATGTGACTCGTTCCTCCAGACTGGCCAGCGTTCGGCGGAGCTGCCGGCGTTCCGTGTCCGTGAGCCCGCCGACGACGTCCGCCATGAGGGCGAACTGCACCGGCAGCAGGGTGCGCATGAAGCGTCGGCCCTTCGCGGTGAGCTCTACCGACAGGCGCCGCCGGTCATTCGGATCGGGCACCCGGGCAACCAGCGCCTGTGCGCACAATCCGTCCAGCAGACCGGTGACGGTGGGCCGCCGCACGCCGATCCGCTCTGCGAGTGCGGACGGCGCCATCGGCGAGTTGGTGGCCAGCAGCTCGCAGAGCACCGAGTACTTGCCCGGTGAGATCTCGTGGTTGGCGAAGTGCTCGTAGAAATACCCGAGCAGCCTCTTGGAAACGCGGAGCAGCTGCATGCAGTCGGCGACCCCGATGGAATCCGCCTCCGCGCCGCCGAATCCCTGCTCGAGCAGCTTCAGTGACGGGGTGTCCTTCAGGGGAATGTCCGATCTGCGGGTCATCGCCAGCGCGTCCCTGGCGCTAGATTAGCGGCCTTATAGTTAGGCGGCTAATAATATGCCCGTACCAAGAGAATGCAAGCCGCTCGATCCGGGATCAGGTGCCGCAGAAGGTCTGCGTCACCCGCTCGTGGGGCTTAGGTGGCGTGCCGTAGGCGGCGTGCTCGGGGCGTTCCTGGAAAGGTGACGACAGCACGTCGAGCAGCCGCTCGAACGGGCTGAAGTCGTCCCGGGTCACCGCAGCCTCGATCATCTGCTCCACCCGGTGGTTGCGTGGAATGTAGGCGGGATTGGTCTCGCGCAGCCGGGTGGCAGTGGCCTGCAGGCTGCCTTCCGTGGCGAGCCGCGACCGCCACCGGGCCAGCCAGTCGTCGCGGTCTGCGCTGTCTGGCAGCCACGTATTCAGGTCCTCCGCAGCACAGTCCGTGTCGATCACGCCGGCCAGCGGCCGGAAGGTGAGGGTGAAGTCCGCTTCGGCCTCGCGCATGAGCCCGAGCAGCTCGCGGACGAGTCGACCATCCGCCGCGCATGGCTGCCGGAGGCCGAGCTTTCCGGCCATCACCTCGATCCAGCAGGCCTCGAAGCGCTGGCTGAAGGCGGAAACCACCTCGGTTGCCAGTGCCACCGCCCGTTCCTGATCGTCCGCCAGCAGCGGCAGCAGGGTCTCCGCGAAGCGTGCCAGGTTCCACTGGGCGATGTGCGGCTGCCGCTCGTAGGCGTAGCGGCCCATCTGGTCGATGGAGCTGAAGACGGTGTCCGGGTGGTATTCGTCCATGAACGCGCAGGGACCGAAGTCGATGGTCTCGCCGGCGACTGAGACGTTGTCCGTGTTCATCACGCCGTGGATGAAGCCAACACCGAGCCAGCGCGCGATCAGCATTGCCTGACGGTCTGCAAACGCGCGCAGCAGGACAAGGTAGGGCGCAGGATCGGCGGCCACCTCGGGGTAGTGCCGCTCGATGACGTGATCGGCGAGGGTGCGGATGGCCTCGGTGTCGCCGCGGGCGGCTATGTACTGGAACGTGCCGACCCGGATATGGCTGGCGGCGACCCGGGTCAGGACAGCGCCGGGTAGTGCCGTCTCCCGGTACACGGGCTCTCCGGTGC
>JBFWZA010000022.1:0-90225 GCA_050185825.1 Pseudomonadales bacterium
CCCGCTACGACGACATCAAGTACGTGGACACCCACCACGACATCTTCTCCTCGGACATCCGCATGGGTGGTATCCGCCTCGGCGGCCAGGTGCAGCCGGAAGACGCGCAGCCGGACCCGATGTTCCACCTGCCCATGTTCATCATGGAAGACCCGCCCAAGCACGACGATCAGCGCAAGGTCGTCGCACCCATGTTCGCCCCGCGCCACCTCGCGGAGTTCGAGCCGCTGATCCGCGGCCGCGCGGCGGAGATCCTCGACAACCTGCCGAGGAACGAGACCTTCAACTGGGTGGACCTGGTGTCCAAGGACCTCACCGGGCGCATGCTGGCCACCCTCTTCGGCGTGCCCCAGGAAGATCGGGACAAGCTCATCTTCTGGTCCGACAGTGTCGAGAACCTGTCGAATCCGGAGGCGTTCGAGTCGGTGGAGGACGGCTTCAAGGAGCTCTGGAACTGCTGGCAGTACTTCGACGCGGTCTGGAAGGAACGGGCCGCGCAGAAGGAGCCCGGCGGCGACCTGATCTCCATGCTGGTGCATGGCGAGTCCACCCGGGACATGCCGCCCAACGAGTATCTCGGCAACATCCTGCTGCTCATCGTCGGCGGTAACGACACCACCCGCAACTCCATCACCGGCGGCGTCCTGGCGCTGAACCAGAATCCCGACCAGTATCAGAAGCTTCGCGACGATCCCGGCGTCATCCCGAACATGGTTTCGGAGATCATCCGCTACCAGTCACCGGTCGCGCACATGTGCCGCACGGCGCTCACGGACACGGAGATCCGTGGGCAGAAGATCGCGAAGCACGACAAGATCTGCATGTGGTACATCTCGGGCAACCGTGACGAGGACGCCTTCGAATCTCCGAACAGCTTCCGCATCGACCGCCCGGATGCACGCAAACACCTGTCATTCGGCTTCGGCATTCACCGTTGCCTCGGTAACCGGCTCGGTGAGATGCAGCTCAGAATTCTCTGGGAAGAGATCATGAAGCGGTTTCCGCGGATCGAGGTGGTGGGCGATCCCGTGTACCTGAAGTCGAGCTTCATCCACGGTATCCGCGAGCTGCCGGTGCGAATCCCCGGTTAGAGGTTGTTCAGCCGCGGCAGGCGGGCAAAGATCGCTTCCGGGGACTCCAGGCTCAGGTCGTTGGCAAGGCTCTCCGCCACCGCCTTCTCGGTCTGCTTGTCCAGGTGGGAACGCAGCCGCCCGAGGAACTCGGGCGGCGCTACCAGCACCAGGCGTTCGCACCGGTGGCTGTCGAGTCCCGCCTTCAGCGTGTCCGCCAGGTCCCGCGCGAAGCCGTCCACCGCCGACTCCGCCACCGAGCCGCCCTGCATCCGGTGGGCGCTGTGGCCCTTGGACGAGTACGTCACCCCCGGCCGGTCCGCCGCCAGATCCCGGTCCTTGCGGCGTCCCTCCGGATTGGTCAGATCCTTCTCCTCCACCAGCGGCCCCTGAAAATCGCTCCAGGAGAAGATGCGGGCTCGGGCGCTGTCCGCGACCAGCACCCAGGTGGCGGGAAATCGGGCCATGGTGGGATCTCCGTGGCAGTGGGTCTCAGGTCATGGGAAAGGAAAGGACGCTGGACGTCAAGCCGTCCGCCCGGCTCACACCTCGGCGAGCCGGATAACGTCGAACGCCGGTTCCTCGTAGGGGTGGGCGCGCCTGAGCGCGGCCACCACCGCCTCGACCCGCTCGTCCGCACAGACCATTTCCACACGGTACTCGTCGATCCGTTCGAGTTTCCCCACGCTGCCTGCAAACGGGCTGCTGCCCGGGAGCGGCCGGAACTGTCCCTGGCCGAGCACCTGAAAGCAGCAGTGGTCATAGCGCCCGACACGCCCCGCCCCGGCCTCGAACACGGCCGCCTTGGTGGCCTCGAGGTGAGAGGCCGGCACGTAGTAACAGAGCTTGTGCATGAAGCCTCCCGGGATCACCACGACAGGCCGGTCACCAGGATCAGCAGCACGGCGGGCGGCACGAGGTAACGGATCGACAGGTACCAGAGCCGGAACAGCGCCGGATTCGCCATGTCGAGCTCGGCCTCGGACGACCGGCGGCTGACGAACCAGCCGACGAAACAGGCGATGAGGAAGCCGCCGAGGGGCAGCAGAATCTGGTTGGAAACGTAGTCCAGCACCCCGTTCAGGTCGCGGCCGAATATCTGGTACCCGGCGAGCACGTTGTAGGAGAGCACGCTCAGGATGCTGAGCAGGCCGACGACGGACATGGTGAGGATCGTGCTCGCGTGCCGCGCAAGCCCCCGGTGCTCCTCCAGCCAGGACACCACCGGCTCCACCAGACCCACCATGGACGTGATGCCGCCTACGGCGAGGAGCACGAAGAACAGCACCGCCACCAGCTGACCACCCGGCATCTGCGCAAAGGCCACCGGCAGCGTCTGAAAGACCAGCCCCGGGCCGCCCGCCGGATCCAGGCCGAACTTGAACACGGCCGGGAAGATCACGAATCCGGCCACCAGCGCCACCAGTGTGTCGGCGCCGACGATGATGAACACGCTCCTGGGGATGGAGATGTCCCTGGGCAGGTAGGCACCGAAGGTCATCATGCCGGCCATGGCCACCCCCACGGAGAAGAACGCCTGCCCCACCGCGGCCAGCACCGTGGCCGGCCCCACCTTGGAGAAGTCGGCGGAGAACAGGTAATCGGCAGCCGCGGGGAACCCGCCCGCGAACAGGTTGTAGCCGGCCAGCAGCACCAGCAGCGTGAAGAGCGTGGGCATGAGCACGCGAACGGCCCGCTCGATGCCCTTCTGGACTCCTGAGTAGATGATCAGGCCGGTGAGCACCAGGCCCACGGCCGTCCAGAGCAGCATGCCCGGGACGTTCGCCATGAGGCCGTCGAAGCGGGCCGCCGACATGCCGCCATCCGTGGCGGTGAAGCCGGTGGTGACGGCCACGGACAGGTAGTAGAGCACCCAGCCGATGACGACGATGTACACCACGGAGATGATGAACGCCGTGAACAGATTGATAGCCCCCACCCACTGCCAGGCACGGCTCCTGCCTTCGGCCTGAGCCACCGTGCGCATGGCGACCACGGGACTCATGTGGCCGCGGCGGCCGATCATGATCTCGCCGATCAGGATCGGCGCGCCGATGCAGAACACGCAGAAGAGATAAACGAGAATGAAGGCCCCGCCGCCGTTCTCCCCGGTGATGTAGGGGAAGCGCCAGATGTTGCCGAGCCCGACCGCGAAGCCGATGGCCGCCATGAGGAAGCCGAACCGGGAGGACCACTGCTCATGGGACGCAACTGCCATTGACTCCTCCTGGGACTCCTTCTGGATGGCGCTCAGAGCCGGTCCGGCGAGAATGGCGTCGCATCGAAAGACGGCGGCTCACCGAGCACCCGCTCGGCCACCACCTTCCCCGAAGCCGTGGCGTGAGTCCACCCCAGCGCGCCGTGTCCGGTGTTGAGAAACACGTTGAGGAGCCGCGTGACACCGAGCAGCGGCCGGCCGTCCGGCGTCATGGGCCGAAGGCCAGCCCAGGCCTCGAGTCGACGTCCCGTGGTCGGCACCGATGGGTAGATCCTGGCGAGCAGACGGATCAGGTTGTCGATTCTCGGCTGACGGACGCTTCGATCGAAGCCCGCGAACTCCGCCGTGCCGGCCACCCGCAGCCGATTGGTGCCGAGCGGCACGACGGCCGCATGCAGGGCATCGTCCACCACCGGGTATGCCGGCAGCGGACCATCGACGGGCACGGTGATGGAGTAACCCTTGGCCGGGACCACGGGCACCCGGATCCCCAGCCGCCGGCCGAGCAGGGCGCTGTCACTTCCTGCAGCCAGCACCAGCGCGTCCGGCCGGATGACTTCCCGCGCGGTCCGCACCGAGATGAGCCGCCCGGCGGCGACCTGAAAGCCCAGCACCATCTCGCCGAAGCGGAACCTGACCCCCGCCTTGCCGAGCCAGCGCGCCAGCGCCTCGCAGTAGAGCCGGGCATTGCCCACCTGATCGTCGGGAAAGTGCAGCGCACCTGCGAGCCGGTCGGCCCCTGCTGCGAGCTGCGGCTCAAGGGCCACCAGCGCCGGAACGTCCAGCAGCCGATGATCGATACCGGACTGTTTCAGCCAGTGGGCGACCCGGGTGGCCTCCTCGAGCGCGGCCGGATCTTCGAACACCTTGAGAATGCCGCCGGCCTGCAATTCGAACTCGATGCCGGTGTCGTCGCACAGCGTGGCGAGCAGCACCTGCGAGTGGCGGGCGAGCGCGACGTTGTGCAGAAAGGTGGCCTCGAAACGGTCACGTCGGGCATTCCAGAGAAAGCGCAGTCCCCAGAGCCCCATTCGCGGCAGCTGGGACAGATGGAGGAGCATTGGCGCTTCGTCATCTCCGAGGGAGCGGATGAGGGTGCGCAGCACGCCCGGGGCATTCCAGGGATCCGCCAGGCTGGGCGTGAGCATGGCGCCGTTGGCATAGCTCGTCTCCCGTGCGGGCGCGGTGCCTCGATCGAGCACCGTGACCTCAGCGCCGGCACGATGCAGATAGTAAGCCGTGGAGATCCCTGCCAGCCCGCAGCCGATGACGAGGACACGCAAGAGCGGCTACCCGGCGTGCCGGCGCAAAAGCTGTGCGTCCGGTGTGGACAGATGAATTGCGGTAGGCATAAAAGAAAAAGCGCGGTCGGTTCTTGCCGGATCTCTCAAAGAATCCTTGGGAACGACCGCGCTAACGCTTCCCCCCAGAAGCCGGACAACTCTACCTCGGCTCATTCGCAGCTTTCAAGTAAATTCTAGTTAGGCGGATATAAATAATTAAATATCAATTAGTTACGTGATATTTGTGATTGTTTTTCCATCTCGTCGATGGGCGGCAATTACCGCCCCTGCTTCGAGCATCACCAGCAGGCTGGTCGACAGCACCACCAGATCGAGCCCGACCAGCAGGTAGTTGCCCGCCTCGAAGAACTGTACCAGCGTCACGCAGCCGGCCAGGAACGACATGGTCAGCACGAACAGCATAGGCAGGAGCGTGTAGTAGGAAGGTCGGCCGAGCTTGATGAGCATCACCGAGATCACCAGCAGCGTCAGGCCCGCGAGGATCTGATTGGTGGACCCGAACAGCGGCCAGATGATCAGCCCGCCGGTGCCCGAAGCGCCGCCGGCGCCGAAGGCGAGCAGCAGGCAGGCACCCACCGCCAACAGCGTGGCGAGCACGCCGTTTTTCAGCACGCCGATGCCGTAGATCTCGCCCCACTCCTCGATGATGTAGCGCTGCAGGCGGACGCCGGAGTCCATGGTGGTACCGGCGAACAGCACCACCATGGTGGCCAGCAGCGTCTGCGCCACGCCAGCGGGTATGCCCCAGCCGCCTTCGATGAGCTGTGCACCACCGGTAATGAACGAGCCGGCGCCGGCCGCGCCGAACTCGTCGTACACCTCGTACCAGGCTTCCGGCGTCGCCGCCAGGGCAACGCCGCTCACGGTGACGATGGTGATCAGCGCCAGGGTGCCCTCACCCACCGCCCCGAGATAGCCGACAAAGCGGGCATCCGTCTCCTTGTCGAGCTGTTTCGAGCTCGTGCCCGAAGCGACGATGCCGTGAAAGCCGGAGACGGCGCCGCAGGCGATGGTGACGAACAGCAGCGGGATGATGGCCGGCCCGGTCTCGCTCACCCGGTTGTTGAACGCCGGCGCGGAGATGTCGGGTAGAAACAGGAACACGGCGCCGTAGAGCAGAATCAGCCCCACGACGAGCTGCATGCCGTTGATGAAGTCTCTGGGCTGCAGCAGCATCCACACCGGCAGCATGCTGGCTATCGCCGCATAGATGAACAGGATGATGATCCAGTTGGCCTGCGGCGTGAGCCACGAGGTTTCAGGCAGCGTGAGCGGCAGGAAGCTGCCGGCATAGACCGTCGCATACAGCACGATCACACCGACGATGCCGAGGATCACCAGGTTGAATCGGCGGTGCACGAGCTGCCCGATCACCAGCGCCACGGCGATGGCCGCCCAGGCGGGGAACACCGCCTCCGGCGTGCCGACGAAGGAGTTGGCGATCACCACGCCGAACACCGAGTTCACCATCAGCAGCAGCAGGAAGATCACCACCATGAACAGCGCCCGCGTCCGCTTGCCGATCACGGTCTCCGACAGCGCGCCGATGGACCGCCCTTTGTGCCGGCTGCTCGCCCAGAGGGCGCCGAAATCGTGCACGCCTGCGAAGAAGATCGTCCCCAGCGTCACCCAGAGGACCGCCGGCAGCCATCCCCAGTACACGGCGATAGCGGGCCCGACGATGGGCGCCGCTCCGGCCACTGAGGTGAAGTGGTGGCCCCACAGCACGTATTTGTTGGTGGGCACGAAGTCCACGCCGTCGTTGAACTGGTGGGCCGGCGTGACGAAGTTCGGATCGAGCCGGTAGATCCGGGTGGCGATGAACTTCGAGTAGACGAACCAGCCGAAGGCCATGCCCGCGAGGCCGAGCAGGACGATCAGAACGGAATGCATGGAGCTCCCCCGGGCAATCGAGCCCGGAATATACCGTCAGCGTGGACGCCTGGCCACGCGATCGGTGGGAGCGCCGTCCATGCGCGAGTAACACGCATAGAAGTGGAACACCTGCACTAGGCTCCTGCCGAAGTACACGGGCATCGCTTCCAGCGGGCTGCACGCGAAGTCCCGGGTCAGATCCTCACCCCGGGGTTCCAGGTCCGCCCGGGGGTACACGAGCACGCCCCAGGTGTTCCGATCGGAATAGCCTCTCATCAGGTTGTGGGGATTGAGGTCGTGGAACAGGTTCAGCACCGGCACGTCGGGCGCGTACCAGGCGAGCAGGCCCGCATGATGCCAGTTACGGGCCAGCAGCACGGGTGAGCCGGGAAAACCATTCGAGGGTAGATCCTCCAGCAGGCCCACCCCGCGGGCAGACGCCTCGGACCAGCCCTGAAGCTGGCGCGCCGGATGCCGGAAGTCCGGCCAGGTGCCTACCGGCACGGCCAGCAGCGGCAGGGCGAGCAGCACGGCCACGGACGTCATGCCGGACAGCCAGGTGAGTGCCCGCAGGGCCGGACGACGGCTCCACGCCGAGATCAGCCAGGCCGCCAGCACCGGAATCAGCAGCAGCCAGCCGAGCATGGACCAGTGTGGCGACGCGCGGCTCGCCAGCGCGGTGAGCCCGTACAGCACCAGCACCGGCAGCACAAAGGCGATGAGCACACCTTCCCTGCCCTCCAGTAGATGGCGCCCACGCGCCCGTCCGCGCACCCAGAGAGCAGAGACCCCGCCGACGACCAGCAGCGGCGAGTAGTACGCCAGCTGCTCCGCCGAGCTCAACAGGAACGCCTGCAGGGACCAGGGCACGACATCCTCGAACTGGTAGTCCGAATGAAACGCCACCGTCACCCAGTCGTTCTGCCAGTTCCAGAGCAGCACAGGGCCGATCATCGCCAGCGCCACGAGGCCTGCTCCCCAGAGCCTGCCGGGCAGCAGCACACGCCAACCGGCCCGCTGCACGGCCAGCAGCAGCACGGACAGCGCCAGGGTCACCGCCGTGTATTTGGCCAGGCCCGCCAGGCCGATGAGCCCGCCCAGCAGCAGCCAGTCCTGCCAATGCGGGGACAGTCCCGGACGGTGTGCATCGCCGAAGCAACGCTGCGCCACCAGCACGGTCCCCAGTGCCAGAGGCAGCAGCGGGCTATCCGGCGAGAGGGTCAGGCTGCCGTGAAAAACCAGCGTTCCCTGCAGGATCAGCACAGCGATCACCGGAAGCCAGGCAGAACCGTCCGGGTAGGTCTGCCGCGCCAGACGGGCCAGCAGGACCATGGCCAGCACCGACAGCCCGATCGGCACCAGGCGCAGCGCGAAATCGGTGTCTGCGAGCGCCACCACCGGCGCCTGCAGCCAGGCGGCGAGCGGCGGGTGATCCAGGTAGCTCAGCGCCGGCTCCCGTGCGTATCCCGCATAGTGGGCCTCGTGCGCCGCCAGCGGCAGCAACGCCGCGAGCAGCAGGTGGATGCCGGTGTAGAGCCCGATGGCAAGGTGGAGGGCGCGTCTGGGGGACATTCTCATGGCGCAAACCATAGCGGAGAAGCCGGTGAGACGCGCAGAAATACGCGCCTGGCCCGTCGTGTCATCCCCTTGACATCGTCGTCATCCAGCCTGTGTCACGCTCCGTTCTGTCCAACGACCCGCGCATAGCCTGATCGTGTTATTTACAGGCAGACGCGCATTGGCGGAAGATACGCCGTTCTCAGGGGGAGAGAGCGAGGCCGGCAAGCAGCACCAGGGAGGTACGCATGTTCAGGTTGAAGTGGCAGAAGCAGAGGAAGCAGAAGCGTAAGGGCGGCACCGGGGGATCCGGCGGCAGACAGCCGGCACGCACCAGCACGGCACGCCGGATCTTTCATGGCGTGGCGATCATTCCCGGTCGTGACATCCACTGCGAGGCCGTAGAAGCCCTCGCCAACGTCCGCTATCTGGCCGACGAGGCGCCCATGCTGCCGGTGGCGGGCTGCGACTGCCGCCCCGACTGCCGCTGCCGCTACCAGCACTTCGACGATCGCCGCACGGAAGCCCGCCGGGAGTCCGACGTCGGCTTACCGATGAAGGATCATCCCAACGATGCCCGCAGTGGCTATGGCCGCCGGGTCACGGACGGCTGAACGCCGTACCTGGAATGGGTGGAAAAATGGAGCGGGAAACGAGGTTCGAACTCGCGACCTCAACCTTGGCAAGGTTGCGCTCTACCAGCTGAGCTATTCCCGCTCGGAACCTTGAAAGGAGGCGCTATTTTCCAGATACCACCGGGAAACGCAACTCCTCCTCAACGATCCTCGTCGTCCTTCCCTGCCCCCTGACCGTAGCGCACCCGCGCGCTGACCGGGGTGATGAGCCCGGCCGCCAGATCCGCTGCCACCAGCGCTGAATCACGCTCTTCCGGAGCGCCCATGCCACCGCCGCCCGGCGTCTCCAGCACCAGTATCCCGCCCGCGGGCACCACGTCCCGCCCCTTCCCGGCGAGCGGCTGTTCGCCCTTGACGTAGACCACACCTGGTGCACCGTCGCCACCGCCGAAGCGGCCACGCGCGGGATGATCCACCCGGTCGAACATGCGTGACACCACGAACGGCGCGCCTTCGCGATGGCCGATCTCGATGACCTGCCCCAGGCCGCCGCGACGGGTGCCGGCGCCGCCGGAATCCGGCCGGTACTCCTTCTTCCAGATCACCAGCGGCGTGGTCGCCTCGTTGATTTCCGTGGAGGTGGTCCGCACGCCGGAGGGAAAGGCGGTGGTGGACAGCCCGTCCTTGCCCGCCCGGGCCCCCGTGCCGCCGTTGAAGATGGGGTTGCTGACGAAGCTCTCCGCCTCGGCGTTGGCGCCCGCCGCTGCGTGGGTGCTGAGAAACACCGGGTTCCAGATGCAGGATGCGCCCTCAGCGGGCACCCGATCGGGCACCACCTGCGCCAGGCAGCCGAGCACCACGTCCGGCAGCATCTGGCCCACGGAGTGCCGGGCAGACACCGCCCGCGGCGGCGGGGCGTTGAGAATGCACCCCGCCGGCGCCGTGACCACCACCGCCGCCAGCGATCCGGCGTTGTTCGGCACCTCGTTGCCGACGACGCACCGCACCCCGAACGAGGCGTAGGCCTGGGTGTAGGGGAGCGGCACGTTGATGCCGGCCTCCGAGCATGGCGACGTGCCGGTGAAGTCCACCGTCAGCCGGTCACCAGCGATCACCAGCTCCGCCACCAGCCGGACCGGTTCCCGATAACCGTCGATCACCATCTCCTGACGCCAGGTGCCGTCGGGCAGCGCGGCGATCTCCCGGCTCATGGCGACGCGGGAGGTATCTAGGATGTGCCGCCCCACCTCGGTGAGATCATCCAGACCGAAGTCGTCCAGCATCTCGTTCAGCGCCCGCCCGCCCTGCTCGTTGCAGGCGGCCAGCGAGTAGAGGTCTCCCTCGGCCGCGCGCGGATCGCGGACGTTGGCCCGGATCAGGGTCAACAGCGTGTCGTCGCGCTCCCCGCCGCGGAAGAGGTAGCTGATGGGTATCCGGATGCCTTCCTCGTAGAGATCGTTCGCGTCCGGTCCGAATCCCCGCCCGCCGACGTCGGCGATGTGGCTGGTGCTCGCGAAGAGCCCGACGCAGCGGCCGTCGCGAAACACCGGTGTCACCACCGTGAAGTCGTTCAGGTGCCCGGTGCCGTCCCAGGGATCGTTGGTGAGCAGCGCGTCGCCCGGCTCGAGGCGCGCCAGCGGATACACCTTCAGGAACTTGCCCACGGAAGCGGCCATGGCGTTGACGTGGCCCGGCGTGCCGGTGACCGCCTGCGCCAGCATGTCGCCTTCGACGCTGAACACGCCGGCAGACAGGTCGCCGGCTTCCCGGACGACGGTGGAGAACGCCGTCCGCATCAGTACCTGCGCCTGCTCCTCGACGATGGCGAGCAGCCGGTTCCAGGCAAGCTGCTGATCAAGCGCGCTGACAGGTCTGCTCACGCGCCCTCCTCCGCCCGGGTGTCTTCCAGGATCAGACTGCCGCGGCTGCCCATACAGGCGGTGAAACCGCCGGCCACCACCACCGTGGTCTGATCTTCGCGCACGAGCGCGGGTCCGTCGAAGCAGTCTCCCGGTTGCAGATCCGCGCGGCGATAACAGCCGGCCCGCACGCTCCTGCCTTCGAGTACGTCGAACAGCAGCGCTTCACCCGTTGGCTGGATGCGTCGCGTCGTCTCTCCGGTTTCCGCCGGCAGCCGCCGCTCGTTCCCCGCCTCCACCAGGTTCAGCGTCCAGCTCAGAACTTCCACCTCCAGATCCGGAATGACGCGGCCGTAGAGCGCCGCATAGTTCTGCTCGAAGCGCTGGCGCAGCGACTCGGCGTCCAGGGAGTCTTCCAGGCCATCCAGTTCCACCGCGATCTCATAGCCCTGGCCGAGGTAACGCATGAATGCCCGCCGCCGTTCCGTCAGGCGCTGAACGTCCACCACGCCACCCACCACACTCAGGGCTTCGGCACGCATCTCCTTCATCAGCGCGTCGATGGGCGCCGGTTGGAACGCCGTCAGGCGCAGGTAGTGGCTGCGCACCACCTCGAATCCCACCGGGGCGAGCAGAAATCCGACCGCCGAGCCCACCCCAGCATCCGCCGGAATCACCACGCGCTTAAGCTTGAGCTTGGCGGCCAGGTGACAGGCATGCAGCGGCGCGGCGCCACCGAAGGCGATGAGCGTGCGCCCGGCCGCGCCACGGCCCCACTCGCCGAGATGCGCCCGTGCCGCCGCCGCCATGTTCTCGTTGACCACCTCGCTCACCGCGTGCGCCGCCTGCGGCGAGGTCGTGCCGAGGGTGTCGGCAATGGAAACCGTTGCGGCTGCCGCCGCCTGCGGATCCAGGGTGAGACGCCCGCCCGCAAAAAACGAGGCATCCAGCCTGCCGAGCAGCAGGTCCGCATCGGTCACCGTCGGCCGGTCACCACCGCGGCCGTAGCAGGCCGGCCCGGGCTCGGAGCCGGCGCTCGCCGGCCCCACCTGCAGGCGTCCGAGGGAATCCACCGAGGCGATGGAGCCGCCGCCGGCGCCGATCTCCACCATCTCGATCACCGGAATACGCACCGGCAACCCGCTGCCCTTCTTGAAGCGGTAGCTGCGATCCACCTCGAAGGCGCGACTCAGGAGCGGCTCGCCATCATCGATCACGCAGAGCTTGGCGGTGGTGCCGCCCATGTCGAACGACAACGTCTTGTCGTAGCCGCCCGCGAGAGCCACCTGCGATGCCAGGATGGCGCCACCTGCGGGACCGGACTCCACGAGCCGGATCGGAAATGCCCGTGCCGCATCCAGGGTGGTGAGGCCGCCGCCCGAGGTCATGAGCAGCAGCGGACAGGTAAATCCCCGCGCCCGGAATCGCTGCTCGAGGCTCTTCAGATAGGTATCCATGAGCGGCTTCACGTAGGCGTTCGCGCAGGTAGTGGAGAGCCGCTCGTACTCCCGGATCTCCGGGCAGACCTCCGAGGACAGACTGAGTGACAGCGACGGCAGCTCGCGCGCGAGCAGTTCGGCGACGCGCTGCTCGTGCGCCGGGTTCGCGTAAGCGTGCAGCAGACCGATGGCGACGCTCGTCACACCCGCTTCGTCCAGCACCGGTAAGTGACCGAGCACGCTCTCCTCGTCCAGTGCGATCAGCTCCGCTCCCCGGGCATCGAGCCGCTCCCGGACCGGCAGCCGCAGTCGACGGGGCACCAGCGGTGCCGGTCGGTCGATGTTCACGTCGTACTGCTCGAACCGGTTCTCCAGCGCCATCTCCACGGCGTCCCGGTGACCTTCGGTGGTGAGCAGCGCCGTCACGGCCCCGCGTCGCTCGATGAGCGCATTGGTGGCGAGTGTGGTTCCGTGCAGCATGACGCGCGCCTCCGCCGGCTGCACGCTACTACGCTCGAGCACCGCGTCAACGCCTTCCATCACCCCCCTCGCCGGATCGTCGTAGGTGGTGAGCACCTTCACCGCCGTCTGCGAATCGCCCGCCTTGAGCACCACGTCCGTGAACGTGCCGCCGATGTCCGCCGCCAGCTCAAACGGCACGCTCGCTCTCCTCGAGCACCTGATGAGCGTGGCTCTCGAGCCGCCATAGCCCCGAGCCGATCCCCACGATCAGGATCACGGCGAACATGGAGCCGGCGGCGATCATGAGGGTGAGCTGCGGATCGAACAGATCCACCAGATAGCCATTGAGCACGGCGCCGATGGGGCCCGCACCCATGAAGGAAAAGGCGTAGAAGCTCATCACCCGGCCCCGCTGAGACGGGGGCGCCTGCTCCTGCATGATGGTGCGCGACATGGTCATAGCGATGCCGCCGCAGGTTCCCCAGACGAACAGCGCCAGCACCCACAGCCCGAAGCTTGGTGCCACCGCTGCGCCGCAGAGCACCAGAGCGCCGATCCCCTGCGAGAGCAGCAGCGCCCTGCCCTGCCGGCGCACGTCGCCGAGTCGCAGCAGCAGCAGGATGGTCACCACCAGGCCGAGAGAGTTGGCGCCGTTCATGAACGCCAGGTCCTGGGCGCTCCCATCGTAGACCTCACGGACGAGCAGCGGCATGGTGACGATGTAGGAACCCATGAAAAACAGCGCCATCGCCACGTTCTGAAACATCACCATCCGCATGGACGCCGACGTGAACACCGTGCCCGCACCTTCCACGACGGAGTGCAGCAACCGTTTCGCCGCGCTCTCCTTCTCGGGCAGGTTGGCGGGGATCCGGGAGAAGCCGACCACGCCGATGGCGAGCGTGACCATCTGCACGCCGAGAATGAGCTCCGGACCCACCGCATCCGAGAGCGACGCAACCAGAAAGCCGATCATCTGCATGCCGAACTGCATGATGCTGGTGAGCATCACCGTCCGCTGCAGGCGGCCGCTCGACACCTCGTTGAGCAGCCCGTCCCGCGCCGGCGTCACGAACGCCTGCGCCAGACCCATGAGCACGGCATAGCCCACCACCAGCGGGAAGCTCAGACGATCCGTGCCGACCACGAACAGCAGGTAGGCACTCGCCAGCACGGCGAACGACTGCGCGATCATCACCACGCGCCGGCCGCCGAACCGGTCTGCGTAGCTGCCGCCGACGAGGATCAGCAGCGTGCCCGGCAGCAGCAGGGACATCTGTGCCAGGCCCACCTTCTCCGGTGACTCGCGCAGCACCATGGTCACCAGCCACGTGAACATCACGCTCTGGATGCCGTAGGCCATGAACCAGCTGGCGGTTCCGACGAGGTAATGGTTCAGCGGTCGCGCCAAGTCGCTGCTCCGGCAGATGTGGGCCCACGGAAGGGCCGGGAAGTATACGTGGTTCGCCCGTATCGGGGCACGGAAAGCATGGCATCCGGTCCCCACGCACCGGCCCCGCGCCTCGCGGGCCCCTAGAGTGGATGGCAGTTACCGCTGGAGCAGATGATGAACCGGAAAATCACCAACAAGCTGAGAAGTCACTTCGAGGTCAGCGAGTGGCCGCTGGTGGTGCTGACCCTGCTGATCGCCTTCCTCCTCAATCAGCTGATCTGAGGTGCTGCCGGAAGTCCGTGGGTGATTCGCTGGTCCAGCGTTTGAACGCCCGGGCAAAGTTGCTCTGGTCGGAGAAGCCGAGCAGAAAGGCCACGTCCGTCACCGAGAATCGGGCCTGCCGCAGGTACTCCTTGGCGAGCTGGCCGCGGACCTCGTCCACCAGGGTCGAGAAGGTGTAGTCGCGATCAGACAGGCGACGCGCCAGCGTCCGCTCGCTCATGTGCAGCATCCCTGCCACTTCCTTCCGTGACGGCTCACCGTCCGGAAGCTGGCTGGTGATGGCGACGCGCGCCCGCGCCACCACGTCCTTCTTGTCCATGTTCGCCAGGTACTCCCGCGCAACTTCTTCGCTGGCCTGGGCAAGTGCCGGATTGTTCCGGTTGAGCAACTCGTCGACGCTCTCCACGGTGAAGGTCACCTCGTCGACGTCGGCATTGAAGGTGATGGGACAGCGGAAGAAGTCGTTGAGCTCACGCTCGCAGGGCGGCGCAGGCCGCATCATGCGCACACTCCGCGGATTGAACTCCGGATCGGTGAGATCCCGGCAGAACTGCACCAACGCTGCAAACGACGCATCGTCGGCCAGATCGATACCCGGTGAGGGGTCGATCTGGAGATGCAGCAGGCCGTCCTCCTCGATCAGATCCATCTCCGCCGCTGTGGACAGCAGTCGCTGGTAGCGGACCAGCCTCTCCAGCGCCTCCCTGAGCGTCGAGCTCGCCAGCATCGCGTAACCAACGGCATGCAGGTTCGTGGCGTGGAAGTTGCGGCCCACCTCGAAACCGATGCACGGATTCCGGGTGAGTCGTGCCGCCTCCTCCCAGATGTTCTCCATCGCGTCTTTCGGCACCCGGGCGTCCGGATTGCGGAACGGCTCGGCGGGCAAGCCGAACGATTCGAACAGGGCCTTGGAATCGATCTGATACGCCTCGAGGGTGCGCGCGATGACTTCGGTAATGGTGGCGATGGAGGTGAATGAGCGGGACATTCCTGTGCAACTATCCGTGTCGAGCGGGTAACTATACTGTCCTTTGCTTCGGGCGCACACGCTCCGGGACTTTCGGCCTATACTCGGCCGGCCCGCCCACACCGGAGGGCCGGCGTCACTAGGCGTCGAAACCGATCAACCCGGAATTACCACTCTTGTTTGGCCGAAAGAACACGCTCACCGGACTGTCACGCACCTGCGGTTGAGCTGCTAAGGTCAGCTCGGTCGAGCTGAACGCGCTGCTCGCAGGACTGCCGTCCGAGACGGATCCTGATCTCATCGTCGGTTACGACACGCACGACGATGCGGGTGTCTATCGCCTGTCGGAAACCCAGGCGCTGGTGGTTACGGCCGACTTCATCACGCCGCCCACCGATGATCCGGAAACGTTCGGGCGGATCGCGGCGGCCAACGCGCTCTCGGATGTTTATGCCATGGGCGGACGGCCGGTGACCTGTCTGAATCTGGTCGCCTTCCCGTCGAGCAAGCTGCCCGCGTCCGTGCTCGCCGGGATTCTTCGCGGAGCACGGGAAAAAATTACCGAGGCCGGAGCGGTGCTGGCGGGCGGCCACACCGTGGAAGACCCGGAGCCGAAGTTCGGACTGGCCGTTACCGGTCTCGTCCATCCGGACGCCGTGTGGACCAACGCGGGCGCGAAGCCCGGCGACGTGCTCGTGCTCACCAAGCCGCTCGGCAGCGGAGTGATCCTGAACGCCAACCTCAAGGGCTGGGTGAGCGAGGCGGATCTGGCTGCCTGCATCGCGGTGCTGGAGACCCTGAATCGACGCGCTGCCGAGATCGCAAGTGCCTTCGGCATCCACGCGGCCACCGACATTACCGGCTTCGGCCTGGTCGGCCACGCGCTGGAAATGGCGCGAGGTGCACACTGCCGGTTCCGTCTCGAACATGAGCGGCTGCCGGTGCTGAGCGGCGCCCGGGCGATGTACGAGCGGGGCATGAGCACGGGAGCCAACGACACCAACGAGGCGCTCACCCGGCCGCACCTGCGTTTCACGCGTGAACTTCCGGCGGTCGAGCAGAACCTCTACTTCGATCCGCAGACGAACGGCGGGCTGCTGTTCGCATTGCCGCAGGCGGAAGGTGAGGGTCTGGTGAGTGCGCTGAGGTCGGCAGGTGTGCCGGATGCCGTCATCATCGGCAGCGTGGGGTCGGCGCCCACGGACGATGTCTACATCGAGGTGGTCTGATCAGGCCAGACGCTGAACGCCATTGCGTTTCAGCTCACGCTCTTCGTCCTGAATGCGGTCGTAGATCTCCTCGCGATGGATGGCCACGTTGCTCGGCGCGTGCACGCCGATGCGCACCTGATTGCCCTTGACCCCGAGAATGGTCACCGAGATCTCGTCTCCGATCATCAGCTTTTCCCCGACTCTCCTGGTCAGTATGAGCATCGGCGTGACTCCGTTCGCGTGCGTGAGTACCGCGCGATAATGGTGGCATGCCCACGCCCTGCGCAACGATGGGCCCAATTTGGGTGTATATTTCGCGACGCAACACGAATTCTGATCTTCTCGAACGCGAGGCTGTGACCGCATGGAGCTCTACGAGCGGCTCATCCGGATCATCGACGCGTACGTCGCCACCTTTGGTGGCGCGACGCGAATGCACGGCGTGCAGACGCTGCTGATCGTTCAGAAGGCTACCCGGTTCGGCAACGGCGTCAGTCCCAGCACGCTCCATCGACTCACCGGCGCGCCGCTGGAGAATATTCGCAGACGATTCCAGCAGTTCACCGAGCGGGGTCTGATCACGGCGCATCCGGACCCCAAGGACGACCGCTCGACGCTCTACACCATGACCAACAGGGGGCTGAGCGCCTGGCCGGCCGGTGACGTTGCCCGCAAGCTGTACACGCTGCGGCAGACCTCGGGCAGGCCGGAGAGTCCACCGCGCCTACAGTGCCCGGAGACCCTGAGCGCTCTGCTCGCCGTGCTGCAGGCATTCGCCGACGCGCTGGATGCAGGCATCCGGATCCGCGGCTACAAGACCGCGCTGCTGATCCAGCAGGCCACGCTGTCCGGCGAAGGCATCACAGCGAGCACGCTGAGCAGAGAAACGAACGCCGCGCTCGAGACCGTGCGCCGGCACATGGCCAAGCACGAAACGCTGGGTGACCTGAAGCTGGTGGAAAATCCCGACGACGAGCGCGCTACCCTGGTGCTCACCGCCAACCCCGACCGGGAGCACCGCGCCTGGACCGCCGTGGCCCGTCGGCTGGACGCGCTGGACTGGCATCTCTTCAACGTCACCTGAGCGAATCGGATGCCGGAGCAGATTGAACGCAGCGAGGGCCGGCGGCTGTTCGGTACCGATCCGGATGCCTACGATCGCGCGCGGCCCGACTACCCCGACTGGATCTTCGAAGATCTCGTCGCCTCCGGTGCGCTCTTTCCGGGTGCCGCCACGCTCGAGATCGGTGCAGGCACCGGTCTGGCAACACGCCACCTGATCGCGCATGGCGCGAATCCGCTGACGCTGCTGGAGCCCGACACGCGCTTCGCCGACGTCCTGGCCCACCTCCCCCGGCCGGCCGGACAGACGTGCATCGTGCGCCACGAGCCCTTCGAGACCGCAGCGCTGGCGCCGGGCTCGTTCGACCTGATCGTGGCGGCCACGGCCTTCCACTGGCTGGAGCCGACCTCCGCGCTCGCCCGGGCGCGCACCTTGCTGAAATCCGGCGGCACGCTGGCACTGATGTGGAACGTGTTCGCGGTGCCGGGGGCGCCGGATCCGTTTCACGACGCCACGGCATCACTGCTGACGCCGCTTGCGACGTCACCGTCGGGCGCGGCGGATGCCACGCCTTATCCGCTCGATCGCGCCGCCCGGGAATCGGAAGCCCGGGCCGCGGGCTTCCGGAACGTCGCCTACCGCGAGTCCCAGGGGTCGATCACGCTGAATCCGGACGGGGTGGTCGAGCTGTACGCGACGTTCTCGTCGATCCAGCGTCTCACTGCCGCCGATCGGGATTCGGTGCTGAGCCAGCTGCGGGCCATCGCCGACGACCGGTTCGAAGGCCGGGTGATCCGCAACGTCACCATCTGTCTGTACCGATTCAGCTGATTCCGCTCAGCGATCCGGCAGCCTGGCCACGATCCGCAGCGGCCCGCCGCTGCCGCCGCGAATCTTCACGGGCAGGGCCACGACGAACGCGCCGGTGGGCGGCAGCTGATCCAGGTTCGTGACGTTCTCGAAGGCGGGCACGTCGGCCGTCATCAGCGCCACGTGGCTGGCGAACGTCTTCGACTGCCCGAAGTCGATGCTGGCGGTGTCGATGCCCACGGCGCCGACCTTCCGCTCGGTGACGAGCCAGGCCGCCGCCTCGGGATGCAGACCCGGAAAATGCAGGGCCGCCACACCCTCTTCACCGCGCAGGGCAGTGCCGAGGTAGGCGGCCGCATCCGGCCAGTAGCGGCTGTAGCCGGTGCGGAGCAGCACGATGCTGCCGTCCGGAATCCGGCCGTGAGCGGCCTCCCACTGTCCGATTTCCGTGACCGTCACCTGGTGATCCCGGTCTTTGCCTGTCGTGTGCGACACGTCGATGACCACGGCGCTGCCGATCAGCTGCGTCAACGGGATCTCGTCCACGGAACGCCGGCCTTCGGCAAAGTGCACGGGCGCGTCGATGTGGGTGCCGCCATGCTCGGCGGCACTGAAGCTGTAGGCCGAGTAGTAGTAACCCGCCTCCGTCATGCCCGCCGCCTCGGTGGTGAGCTCGAACGGCCTGGCCGTGGGCCAGAACACCGATGCCGCGCTCAGCTCGTGGGTCAGGTCTACCCAGGTCTCGGCGGCCGCGACCGACGCGCTCAGAACGCTCGCCGCACCCAGAGCGATCAGTCTGGAACGGACCATGGCCTTCCTCCCCGCTTCCGCACCTCGCCACTCTAGCATCCGGGGTCGGCGGCTGCTTAGATGCACGGTGCTGGAGAAGGAAAACCAGAGTTGACCACACAGGATCCGCTGCCCGACTCGATCAGCGCCCGGGAGCCCATCGCAGGACCGGCGGGCCAGCTCGCCCACCCGGATGCGGTCGCGCATCTCGAGCGGCTGCAGCCACGACTCTATCGGGTCGGCGATCACGCCTGGTGCCTGGTCGGCAACGGGCTCTCCAATCAGACGTTCATCGACGCGCCCGAGGGCCTCATCGCCATCGACACCGGCGACTGCGTGGAGGAGATGCGCGCTGCGCTGGCGGCGGTTCGCACCGAAACCGACAAGCCCGTCATCGCCTGCATCTACAGTCACTTCCACTACGTGAACGGTACGCGTGCGCTGCTGGAGGAGTCCGCCACCCGGAACCTGCAGATCTACGGCCATGCCGGCATTCCGGCGAACCTCAGCCGCTTCGGCGGCGAGATCGCACCCCGGTCGAGCCGCGGCCTCGTGCATCAGTTCGGCCTGATGCTGCCGGAGGAAGGACCTGATGCGCTCCTGCACTGCGGCCTCGGCCTGCACCTCCGGAATCCCGCCCACGCGCCGTTCACCCCCGGCTACGTGCCGGCCCGGCACACGTTCGATGATCGGCTGGAAACCCGGATCGGCGGTCTGGACGTGGTGATGACCCACGCGCCGTCCGATGCCACGGATTCCATCACCCTCTGGTTCCCGTCGCTCAGGCTCTGCGTGAACAACCTGATCTGGCCGAGCCTGTTCAACGTCTTCGCGATCCGCGGCGAGGAGTACCGCGACCCGCGCATCGTGATCGAGGGGATCGACGCGATCCACGAGCTCGACCCCGAGCACCTGATCGGCACGCACGGGCCGCCGCTGTCCGGGCCGGAAGTCGCCGATGCCGTGGTCGACAGCCGCGACGCCATCCAGTTCATCTGGGACCAGACCGTGCGCGGCATCAATCGCGGCCTGCGCCTCAGCGAGCTCACCCGCACCGTGCAGCTGCCCTCCAGGTTCCAGCGCAGCTACTTCACCCGCCAGCTCTACGGGCTGGTGGAGCACCACGTGCGGCAGATCCATGCGGGGCTCTTCGGCTGGCTCGACGAGGACGAGAGCCGTCTCTTCCCGGTGCCGGAGGTCGAACGTGCGGAGAAGCTGATCGCCGGATTCGGCGGGCGCGATCGGGTGGCACAGCACGCGGAAAACGCCATCGCCGATGGCGACTGGCGCTGGGCGGCGGAGCTCGCCACCTGGCTCGTCCGCACACCGGCGTGCGATGCATCCGATCGCGAGCGCCTTGCCGCCATCCTGCGCCACTTCGCCACCCACACGACCTCGGCGAACGTCCGCAACTGGTGCCTCACGCGCGCGCTCACGCTGGAAGGCGGCATCGACCTCTCCCGATTTCTCGTTCACCGTTTCCGCCGCGACGACGTGCTGGCTGCCCCTCCGGAGCACTACGTGCCCGTGCTGCGCGTGCTGCTGGAGCCGTCGCGCGCCGAAGGCATCGACGACGAGCTGGCCTGGCACTTCGCCGGCGGCCGACGAGTGGGACTGAAGCTGCGCGGTCAGGTGGCGATTCCCACCGACGGACGCCAGGCGACGCTGAGCCTGGGCCTCAGCCACGAGACCTGGGCGAAGATTCTCAGCGGCCGGCTCACCGTGGAAGACGCGGAATCGAGAAACCTGCTTTCCTGCGAGGGTGATCGGGCACGCATCGCGCGATTCCTGGATGCCTTCGACCATCCCGCCCTGTCACCCAGCAGCCGCAACGCACCTTCAGGAGCACGATCCGCATGACCAGGGGAAACGACCGAATCGAACAGTGGCTCGGTCGCGAAACGCCGGAAGAGGTGCTCGAGCCCGGCCTGCCCATCGTCGATCCGCACCACCATCTCTGGGATCTGCGCACCATGCGCACGGAGCCCTTCCTGAGCTTCGAGCAGAAGGTCTATCTCATCGACGAGATCACCGCGGACATCGAGCAGTCCGGTCACAACGTCGTTAAGACCGTGTTCGCGCAGTGCAACGCCTTTCATCGCGCGGAAGGGCCGGAAGCCCTGCGTCCTGTGGGCGAAACGGAATTCGCCGGCGGCATCGCCGCCATGAGCCGCTCCGGTGCCTACGGGCCGACACAGCTCTGCGCCGGCATCTTCTCCACCGCCGACCTCAGAATCGGCCGTGCCGTGCAGCCGGTGCTCGAGGCGCACATCGCAGCGTCGGAAAACTTCCGCGGCATCCGCAGCGCCTTTCCGCGCAAGCCCGACCAGCGCTTCCTGCAGGGCTATTCCGTGCTCGGCCGGCTCGGGCTCACGTTCGACAACTACTCACCGGACCACTCCCGGCTACCGGTACTGGCGGAGCTCGCCCGGTCGCATCCGGACGTGACCGTGATCGTCAACCACCTGGGCGGGCGGGTGGATCCGGACGCCCCACCCGAAGAATTCGAAGAGTGGCGCGCCAGCATCGATGCCGTCGCCGCCTGCCCGAACGTGGTGATGAAGCTCGGCGGTGCCCAGCAACGGGTCGGGCCCTGGGAGCCGCCGTTCCACATGCACAAACGGGCCACCCCAATCGGCTCGGAGGCGCTCTGCGAGCTCGTCTACCCTTATTACGAGTACGCGCTGGAGGCGTTCGGCCCAGACCGCTGCATGTTCGAAAGCAATTTTCCGGTGGACAAGGAGTGCGTGTCCTACCGGACGATCTGGAACCTGTTCAAGCGCATCGCCAGCAAGGCCGGGTTGAGTGACACGGAGAAGGCGCAGGTGTTCAGCGGGACGGCGGCGAGGGTGTACAAGCTCGGGGATTGACGGGGTGGTTCGGTGCTGGAACGGCCGAACCCGGCGGCCACGGGAGGCGCCAAATAAAAAACCGGCAGAAGCCGGCTTTTTAATTGGCGTCCCCTAGGGGAGTCGAACCCCTGTTGCCAGGATGAAAACCTGGAGTCCTAGGCCTCTAGACGAAGGGGACGTTTTCAGGAAGGCGCGCATTCTATGAAGGCACCCCATTGCCGTCAAGCAACGGGGCGCCCCGGCGGCGCGCGCTTCAGAGAACCAGGCCGACGCCGATCACGTAGGTCACGTCCGTCTTCTTCAGGTCGTCCGCAGGCTCCGTTTCGTGGGCCACGTCCACCCGCAGGTTCGCCGTGAACATCTCCGTGACGTTGAAGCGGATGCCGAGCGAGCCGTTGTACACCGTGTTTTCCGGGTCGGAGAAGATGAACAGCACGCTCTGCTTGTAGAACGCCTCGGCCTTCTTGGTCCACAGGAAACGGTTCCAGTCCACCCCCCAGCGCAGTGCGGGGTTCTCGTCCTTCACCCCTTCCAGCTCCTCGATCACGTAGTTGGCGGCGAGGTCCGTGGACAGAGCGCCCTGACTGTTGTCCCAGAACTGATAACCGGCACCGGCACCGAGCGTCCACCGGTAGTCGATGCCCTTGAACTCGTCTTCCTGGTAGCCGACGTTGCCGAGGCCGTACCAGCGTTCGCCGAAGAACCGCCGGTAGCGATAGCCGGCCTGCAGGTTGTCCTTGGTCTTGACGTTGTCGTCTTCCTGCGTGTTGTAGGTGAAGTTCAGGGTGTGGTCAGAGCGGGAACGGGTGAGGATGGATTCGAGCAGGTAGTTCTGCGCCGAGGTGTCGGAGTTACCCGTGGAGGCCGTGATGCCCGCGTCGAACCGCGTCTCCCAGTCCGAGCCCAGGTCCGTGATGCCCAGATTGTTTTCCCCGGCGGCCTTCAGCGTCGCCAGATTGAGATCCGCAAGCGCCCCGTCTTCGGCGCGGAACTGCTGGGCGTCCGACGTGACGACGAACTGACCGCGCGACTTCGTCCCGTCCTCCATGCGGATCTCGAAGGTCTTGTCACTCTCGAAGTTCTTCACCGTCTCCAGCTTCACGCCGATGGTGCCCGCAAATTCCGTATTCAGGATCAGCCTGCCGCCGGTAATGCTGTCTATCTCCCCGGTCAGGCGATCGCCATTCGTGAGGTTCAGCACGCCTGCCTGGGTGGCCGCGGCCGCACTCAGCAGCACTGCAAGCAGGAGCGTCCTGCCCGTCCCTGTGGTAAGTCTCATCGTCTCTCCTTCTTTTCCTTGAGTCGTTGCTTTGAGGGATTTGTTTGTTGGTTGTTTTTAACGGTCAGCCGATGATCCGGCTGCCGATCCAGTGTCTGGCGAAGTACTGTGCCGTCCGCCCGCTGCGCACGCCCCGAGCCAGTGCCCAGCGCAGCGCTTCCGCCCGGGCCTCGTCGCTCCAGGGGTCAGTCAGGCCGTGCCTGCCGGCGAGCTCTCCGACCCAGTACTCGGCCACGCTCAGGTAGTCGTCCTGCCTGAACGGATAGAACGAGAGCCACAGGCCGAACCGGTCGGAGAGCGAGATCTTCTCCTCCACCGCCTCGGACTGATGCAGCTCACCGCCCTGAAACCTTGCCTGCTCGTTCTCCGCCATGTACTCCGGCAGGAGGTGCCGTCGGTTCGAGGTGGCATAGATGAGCAGGTTGTCCGAGGAGCGGAAGATGGAGCCTTCCAGCGCGCTCTTCAGCGCTTTGTAGGAAGGATCGTCCGCCTCGAACGAGAGATCGTCGCAGAAGACGATGAACCGGTACGGCGCTTCCCGGATACTGAGCGCGATATCCGGCAGCTTCGCCAGCGACAGCTTGTCCACCTCGATGAGGCGCAGTCCATCCGGAAAAAAGGCTTCGAGCAGAGCGTGGATGAGGGATGACTTACCCGTGCCTCGGGCACCCCACAGCAGCGCGTTGTTCGCCGGCGCGCCGGCGAGAAACTGGCGTGTGTTGCGCACGAGGGCCGCCTTCTGATCGTCGATGCATTTCAGATCGTCCAGGCGGATGCGATCCACGTCGGGATGGGCCATGAGCCGTCCGCCGAGGCTCTCGGCGCGCCAGACCGCGGCGGAGGTACTCACCCAGTCCGGCCCGTCGGAGGGCGGCAGCAGACGCAGGGCGCGGCGCACCAGCTCGGCCACATCCGCTAACAACGTCTGCATGAGTCCCCTCCGAAAAAACCGCGCATTGTACTGAAGCGATGCGGTCAGGCGAATGCTCAGATGAGCAAATTGTCTCTCGAAAGTGGTAAAATTTCCGGCCTGTTCTGTGGACGATGCAACCGGGCTCACGCGCCATGTCAGACAACAAGAAATCTGCCAGCCAGCCCCTCGCGGCGGTGAAGGGAAAAGACGTGACGGAAGAAGAAAGAAGATCCGGCGTCAGGGATCGACGCATCGCCAAGGCCGACAGACGTAACTCGGAACGGCTCGTCGAGGACATCGCGCCTCGCCGCCATCCGGACGTGAAGGACCGACGGAAGTCCGATCGCTGAAGCCGGCCCGGCCGCGGAGCCTCAGCTCCCGGAGCGTCCCCGGAGTGGTACCACGTTACCGGGCACCTTCTGGTAGATCCTTCTCTCCAGGCGTGGCCCGTCGATACCGATCCTGCCCTCCTCGAACAGCCTGAGATCGCACTCGTTACGTTCACCACGGTTGCTGGTCAGGCACAGCGTGTGGCCATGCAGAATCCAGGTGCCGCTTTCCACCGGTGCATCCCCGCCTTCCGAGAGCCGGTAGCTGCCGCGGTCCAGATTGCCGGTCAGCTCGAGGCGCCCCCACTCGCCATGCCGCTCCCAGATGCCCGGGAGGTCGAGACGCGCCAGCCAGCGGGCACGGTTGCGCCGGGTCCCCCGGACCCAGACGACCACCAGGGCGGTCACGGCGATGACGACGAGAAGGGATGCCATGGCGTTAGTTTAGTCAATCGGCATGAAAGTTTGACCTGCCGCGTGCGGACCGGTCACGGCAGCAGGGATTCCTGCTGCACGCCGATCAGCTCCGCATCCACAGAGAGCTGAATGGACTGCAGAATCTCCGACAGCGCCCGTTCGGCGACGTCGCCGTTTGCCGATGTGGCCACGAACGACCACTGCGCCCGCTGCAGCGCGTCCTGGAACGCGCTCTCACACACCGCCACGTTGGTGGCCTTCCCGAACCGCTCCCGGAGGCCCTTCAGCCGCTGACGCTTTTCCTTGAGCGAGCGACAGCCGCCGAGCCGGAAGTCGACGATGAGCAGACGGACGTTCACTCCGCGTACTCTTCCCTCGCAAGCCCGTAAAACACCGTGTCGAGGCCGTGATATTCGCGGCGCTCCGTGAAAAACATGCCGAGACGCTGCAGCACGCGCACCGAGGCCTGATTCGGCGTGTCGGTGGCCGCGATGATGCGCGCCATGCCGCACTCCTGGAAACCGAACCTGAGCACGGTGGTGGCCGCCTCCGTGACGAAGCCCTGGCCCCAGAATTCGGGCAGGATGCCGTAGAGCAGTTCCGGCTGGTCGCTGCCTTCGAAGCGGCGGTAGCCGCAGAATCCGACCAGCTCTCCCGGGGCGTCGAGCATCTCGATGGCGAAGAATCCCGCGCCCAGATCGGTGAAGCAGCGCTGGCTCTCGTCGACGATCTGGCGAACGGTTTCGGTGGAGACTTGCTCGTTGTCCCAGAGGTAACGGCGCACCTCCGGATCGTTGTAGAAACGATGCAATGCCTCCACATCGTTGTGACACAACGGCCGCAGACGCAGCCGCTCGGTGGCCAGCATGATCATGCGATCCCTCCCTACCCGGCCGAGTTTGCCATAGCCTACGGCATAAGCGAACATGCCCGGCCAGACCGCATTCTCCGGGGGATTTCATGCGTTTCAGCTTCTGGCCGGCACCCAGCCAGGCCTTCGACGACGTGCTCGAGCTCTGCAGCCACGCCGAGCAGACGGGCTGGGACGGCATCTGGTATGCCGACCACTTCATGCCGAACGCGGAAGATACTTCCGCCCCATGGCCGGAAGCCTGGATCACCCTCGCCGCCCTCGGTGCGCGGGTGCCGCGGGTGCGGCTCGGCACCCTGGTGAGCGGTAATACCTACCGCCACCCTGCCGTGCTCGCCAAGATGGCAGCGACGCTGGATCACATCACCGGCGGGCGGGTGGTGCTCGGCCTCGGCAGCGGCTGGCAGGAGAACGAGCACACCCAGTACGGCATCCCCTTCTACACGGTCCCGGACCGCCTGAAGCGCCTGGACGAGGCCTGCCAGGTCATCAAGTCCCTGTTCTCGGAGACGAAGAGCAACTTCGACGGCCACTACTACCAGCTCGAGGACGCGTCCCTCGAGCCGAAGCCGGTGCAGAAGCCACTGCCCCTGCTGATCGGCGGCGGTGGCGAGAAAATGACCCTGAAGATCACCGCCAAGTATGCCGACGAGTGGAACGTCTGGGGCACGGTGGCCACGCTCAAGCAGAAAATGGCCATTCTGGACGAGCACTGCCGGAAGGCCGGCCGGGATCCCAAGGCGATTCAGCGCTCCGCGGTGGCGCTGCTGTTCATGAGTGACGACCCCGCCTTCCTCGAGCGGATGCGCGGCGCGAGCCTGCAGCAGGCGGCCATCATCGGCACGCCGGCGGAGGTGAAGCAGATCGTGGCCGAGTACGAGGCGGCGGGCGTGGACGAGCTCATCGTGCCGGACTTCACCCTCGGGCCCAAGGCGCAGAAGCTCGCCACCATGGACACCTTCATCCGCGACGTCGCCGACCGCTGAAGCGTCCACGATGAACGACAGACAAGCGGCCACCCCCGTTCCGTCGGCGACGATTCTGATGCTGCGTGACTGCGCTAACCTGCGCGACAGCGCAGGCGGCCTGGAGGTGTTCATGGTGGTGCGTCATCACCAGATCGACTTCGCCTCCGGGGCGCTGGTCTTCCCCGGCGGCAAGGCGGACCCGGCGGACTTCGACCCCGGCCTCGACCCCTACCTCGACGGTGCGATGGCGGAGCCTGACATGAAAGCCATTCAGGTCGCCTCCATTCGCGAGGCCTTCGAGGAGTGCGGCGTGCTGCTGGCGCGTCCGGCCGGATCCGACGCGCTCATCTCCGGCGAAAGGCTGGCGACGCTGGAGCCCTACCGGGATCGCCTGCACAAGGGCGAGCTCAGCATCCTCGAGTTTTTGGAGCGGGAAGATCTGCGCCTCGCCTGCGACCGGCTCGTGCACTTCGCCCACTGGGTGACCCCGCCCATGGTGCCGAAGCGTTTCGACACCCACTTCTTCCTGGCGGCCGCACCCGCCGACCACCTCGCCATCCACGACGGTCACGAATCCGTGGACTCCGTGTGGATCACGCCGGCGCAGGCGCTGGCCGACGCCGCATCCGGCAGGCGGACGGTCATCTTTCCGACACTGCGCAACATCGAGAAGCTCGGCCGCTGGCATACGGTGGCGGACGCACTCGAGGCCACGGCCCACACCACTCCGGTCCGGGTGCTGCCGTGGACCGAAGAACGCCCGGATGGCACTTACCTCTGCATCCCGCCGGAGGCGGATTACGACGTCACCGAGGAAAAGATGCCGGGCCGCCCGGGCTGAGCGCACGCAACACGGACAACACACACGAGGCAAACCATGGCTGATCAAGGCATGCTCTACGACGTCACCGACCACATCGCCACCATCACCTTCAACCGGCCCGACGAGCGCAACACCATCAGCGGGCCCATGCTGGAGGCGCTCTGCGAGAAGCTGCTGGCGGCGGAGGAAGACGGCGACGTGCGCGCCATCGTGCTCACGGGCACGGGTAAATTCTTCTGTGCCGGGCTCGATCTCAATGCCGGCACATCGAGCCTGGGTGGGGGGAAGAAGTCCAACACCAAGCGTGGTCTGGACCTGCGCAACACACCGCCCACCGTGCTGCACGCGCTCGACACTCCCACCATCTGCGCGCTGAACGGTTCCGCCGCCGGCTACGGCATGGACCTGGCCATGGGCTGCGACATCCGCGTGATGTCGAGCGAGGCCAAGCTCGCGGCAGCGTTCACCGCCCGCGGCATCGTCCCGGAATCCGGCGGCACCTGGATCCTGCCGCGGTTGCTCGGCTGGGAGAAAGCTGCTGAGCTGATCTTCACCGGCCGCACACTGCTGGCCGACGAGTGCAGGGAACTCGGGCTCGTCTCCAAGGTGGTGGCCCCGGACGAGGTGGCCGGCACGGCCCAGGCGCTTGCCAGGGAAATCGCCACTAACGCCCCCATGGCCGTGCAGGCGGCCAAGCGGATGATGCGTATGGGGCTCGACGAGACCTTCAACGACCACGTGCATCACGTGTACCTGCAATTGCTGCCGCTGTTCGCCTCGGAAGACTTCAAGGAAGGGATGCAGTCGTTCCTTCAGAAGCGCAAGCCCGAGTTCAAGGGTTACTGACGCTCAGTCCGCAACCATCCTGCCGAGCCGGTCGTACTCCACCGGTCGCAAGGTGAACGGCGACCGGCGCGTCTCCGTGCAGGTGCCCGCCCACCAGCGGGCACCGCGTTCCACCGCCCGATCCTCCACCAGGGTCAGGCAGTGGCCGTCGCGCTTCAGCTGGGTGCCCAGGGCGCCGTCGCGGGCGTAGGCCTCATCCGCCACACCGTAGGCGGCGGCGCTGCGCTCGGCCACGAGCACGCGGCGCCGCTGCTCCGCAATGCCGGTGTCGAGCGCGGCCTCCAGCGCGGCATTGAACGGCAGGCGCGGCGCCCACTGACCTGGGGCGTCCGAGCCGGCCTCACCGGCGACCAGGTCGTCCCATTCCGCAGGCCGCTCGAGGTTCAGCACCACGCGCGGCGGCGAGGGGTCTGGAGCCACACGAGGTTCCGGCGGACGCTCGACAGGCGGCTCGCGCACGCTGGGCGTCGATAGCGCCGGCGGGTCGGCAGCGGCGACAGGCTCATCCGCAGGCGCGGCCTTCGATTCCGGCGCGGCGGACGGCACCATCAGCACCACCTCGAGTCGGACGGGTGCTCTGCCGGGTTGTTCCTGCCCGACGATCCACCAGACAACGGCGCCGTGTACGAGTATCGAGACCACCAGCGCCGGCAGAATCCTGTGCGCCTGCCTGGCCACTCAGTCATCCATCGCGTTGTGCAGCTCGGCATACACCGCTTCCGGACGACGGGTGTAGCGCTTCGAGAAGTGAAACGGCACCAGGCGCTCCACCTTCGCCGCGCGGGCGATCTCCGCGCATGCGCGCACGGTGAGGTGGCGGGTCTCCTGTGCCTGAGCCGCGTCCGCTGCACAGAACGTGGCTTCGCAGAAGAAGAGGTCCGCGCCGTCCGCAAGCTCACTCAGACGGTGACGGTTCTCCGCTGTGTCCGCAAAATCCGTGGCGTACGCCAGCCGCTCCCCTGGCGAGGCGACCACCAGCGCCTCGGCCAGCTCCGCCACCGTCCGCGCGCTGCCGTCCGGCAGCTCGATGACCGCCCGGGTGTCGCCGTCGCGCAGGTGTCGCTTCAACGCCGTGATCCAGGCCCCGGGTTCCAGCGACAGGTCAGTGAGTCGCTCGCGGTCGATGTGAATACGCGGCGCGTACTCGAGCGCGAAGGCCAGCACCGGAATGCCGTGATCGAGCTCGGTGCAGCGGACCCGGTACTCGGGCTGTCGGCAGATCACACCATCGGGGAGCGGCTGCGGCTCCAGGTGCGCGCTGGCGTGACCCGCCTTGAGATGCGACCACTCCAGGCTCTGTCCGTACACGTCGGCCACCAGGAACTCGGGGCCCGCATTCTCGATGCGATCCCAGTGGATGCCGCCGATCAGGCTCTCGATGCGGCTCGCCGTGCCCGGCAACCCGTAGATCCGGCAGGGCGGATACTCGCCCGTCATCCGCGCCCGCAGGACGTGCAGAAAGCCGCAGATATGGTCGAAATGGGCGTGGGTGAGAAAGATGTCGGTGACGGTGTGCAGCACCCGTCGAGACAGCGCCGCGGCGTCGCCGAGATCGAACAGCAGCCGTTCACGCCGATTTCTGAACTTCACCTCCAGCAGCGGGTCGCCGAACACACCGTTCACCAGCCGTGCGCCGATGGTGCCGGTGCCTGCGCTCAGCGGCTGCCAGCCCGCGGGCGTGCGCACGGGCAGCGACGTCTCGACGATCTGCGGCCTCATCCTGGCCAAGTGTCCTCCAATTCCCGACGAATCCCGACTCTCAGCGCCAATGTTCTCCCAAAAAAAAGGCCGCTTCACGGGGAGTTGAAGCGGCCGCCCTGAAAACTTACGGGCAAGGGGAGGGAAAGAGAGAGTTACGTTTTCTGCTGGCTCACGAGCTCATGCGGCCAACTCCACGGCTACGAACTGCCGGGCGCCCCGCTGCTCCACCATGAGCAGCACGGAGGGACGTCCTTCCTCCGCAGCCTTCTCGACCTCGCGGACCACGTCGGTCGGCGAGGTCACCGCGGTCTGGCCGACCATGGTGATGATCTGTCCCGGGCGGATACCGGCCTTCGAGGCCGGGCTGCCGCGCTGAACGTCCGTGACCAGCACGCCGCTCGACGCTTCCAGGCCGTAGCGCTGGCGCACTTCCGGCGTCAGCGCCGAGAGCTGCACCCCGAGCCTGGCCGGTTCTTTCGCCGATGCCGGCACCGCGGCCAGCTCGGCGGTATCCGGCTCGCTGCGGCCAATCTCGACGCCAAGCTTCTTCTCCTTGCCGTTGCGCAGCACGGTGAGATCGACCTTTTCGCCCGCCTTGGCGCCCGCCACCAGCCGTGGCAGGTCTTTCGGATCCGCCAGCGGCTTGCCGTCGAGGCTCAGGATCACGTCACCCATCTTCACGCCCGCCTTTTCTGCAGGACCGCCTTCGACGACGCTCGCCACCAGGGCGCCACCGGTGCCATCGAGTCCGAGGCTCGCGGCAACCGCTTCCGTCACCGGCTGATACTCCACACCGAGCCAGCCGCGCTCGACGGTGCCACTGTCCTTGAGCTGGTCGATGATGCTCACGGCAAGCTCGGAAGGAATGGCGAAGCCGATCCCGACGCTGCCGCCGCTCGGCGAGTAGATGGCCGTGTTGATGCCGATGACCCGACCCTCGCTGTCGAACAGCGGGCCGCCCGAGTTGCCGCGGTTGATGGGCGCGTCCACCTGCAGGAAGTCGTCGAAAGGACCCGCCTGGATGTCGCGGCCCCGCGCCGAGAGGATACCGGCCGTTACCGTGCCGCCGAGCCCGAACGGGTTACCCACCGCCACCACCCAGTCGCCGACCTCGGCGCCGTTGGAATCGCCAAACTCCACGTAGGGCAGCACTTCGTCCGTCTCCACCTTGAGCAGGGCGATGTCCGTCTTCGGGTCCCGGCCCTGCACGGTGGCGGAGTAGCGCTTGCCGTCCTGCAGGATCACATCGATCTGCTCGGCGCGGTCGATCACGTGGTTGTTGGTCACCACCAGCCCGTCCGGCGAGATGATGAACCCGGAGCCCACGGCCCTGAACTCAGGCGCGGGCCCCGCACCGCGTTCACCCCGGAAGTCCTGGCCAGGGCCGAAGGGACCACGCGATCCGAAGTACTGCTCGAAAAACTCTTCGAACGGTGATCCCTCCGGAAACTGAAACATCGGCCCGCCCTGCGGGCCCGACCGGTGACCGGAAATGGAAACGTTCACCACCGCGGGCTTCACGGCCTTCACCAGCGCCGAGAATCCCTGGTGCATCGGTGCCAGGGAGGGCACGTCGATGGGGGCCGGTGTCTCCGCGCTGTCCGGCAGGGCGATGGCCTGACCGCCCGCCGCGCCGACGCCGAAGGCGGCGACCACCGATGCCGCGATGAGCAGGTTTCTGTGCCGGGCTTTCATATCGGATTCCTCCGCTTTCCATCACTGACTGCGGCGGAGTATGCGAAGCGATCCGTTTCACCAGGATTTCCGGAAAATTAAGGATGTGTAATGTTGGGCGCGGAACCGGCCGACTCTGCTAGTGTCCGCGGAACACCGGTTTCACTTCATTCGGAGCTCACCGCACATGCTGCGCGTACTGGTCATCGAGGACGACGCCGAGGTAGCGGCTTTCATTGCGAAAGGCCTTGCCGAGCAGGGTCATTCGGTGGACAAGGCGATGGACGGCAAGACCGGCCTGCTGCTCGCTACCACGGAGGACTACGACGTGATGGTGATCGACCGCATGCTCCCGGAGCTGGACGGCCTCACCATCGTCCGCAGCGTGCGCGGTACCGGCAAGCAGACCCCCATGCTGATCCTCTCGGCACTGGGCGAGGTGGACAGCCGGGTGGAAGGGCTCAGGGCCGGGGGCGACGATTACCTCACCAAGCCGTTTGCCTTCAGCGAGCTGCTGGCCCGCATTGAGGCGCTTGCCCGCCGGGCGACGCCGCACCCCGAAACGGAAACCACCCTTAAGGTGGCAGACCTGGAGCTGAACCTCCTGGCCCGCACCGCCACCCGCGCCGGCAGGAGCATCGATCTGCAGCCCCGGGAGTTCCGTCTGCTCGAATACCTGATGCGCCACGCCGGTCAGGTGGTGACCCGGACGATGCTCCTCGAGCAGGTCTGGGACTACAACTTCGATCCCCAGACCAACGTCATCGACGTCCACGTCAGCCGCCTGCGCGCGAAAATCGACAAGGGATTCGACACCCACCTGATCCAGACCGTGCGCGGCGCAGGGTACATGATCGATGCACCCGGCTGAGCTCCTTCAGTCGTCCACCTTCCGGCTGACGCTGCTCTACATGACCCTGGTGGCCGCCGCCATGCTGGCGCTGCTCGGCTTCATCTACTGGTCCACCGTCGGCTTCATGTCCAGCCAGGTGGACGACACCATCGAGGCGGAGATCGTCGGGCTTGCCGAGCAGTACCGGGCCCGCGGCCTCAATGGCCTGGTGCGCACCATCAACGACCGCATCGAGCGCAACCCGAGGAGCTCGTCGATCTATCTCTTCGCCTCGCCGAACCTGCAGCCGCTCGCCGGCAACCTGAACGGCTGGCCGACAGGCACACCCGATGCGGAGGGCTGGCTCGACTTCGACGTGGACGATCCCAACCAGGGGCTGAAGAGCGTGAACGCCCGGGCCCGGGTGTTCGCGCTGCAGGGCAACTTCAACCTGCTGGTGGGCCGGGATGTGCGCGAGCTGCAGAGCATGCAGCGGCTGATCGAGCAGGCGCTGCTCTGGGGTGTGGGGATCACCATCGCGCTCGCCGCGCTCGGCGGCTTCATGCTCTCCCGCACCACGCTGAAGCGGCTCGAGGACATCAACGACACCAGCCGCGAGATCATGGCGGGGGATCTCTCGCGGCGGGTGCCCACCCGTGGCACCTCCGACGACTTCGACGAGCTGGCAGGGAATCTGAACGCGATGCTCGACGAGATCGAGCGCCTGATGGGCGGTATCCGCCACGTCTCCGACAACATCGCCCACGACCTGCGCACGCCGCTCACCCGGTTGCGCCACAAGCTGGAGACGCTGCGCGACGGCTCGCTCGACGACGCTGAACGCGATGTCCAGATCGAGGAGAGCATCCAGCAGGCGGATCAGCTTCTCGCCACCTTCTCGGCCCTGCTGCGCATCGCCCGGATCGAGGCCGGCGGCTATCGTCTGCAGATCGGCGAGATCGATCTCGGCGCGCTGATCCACGACGCGGCCGAGCTCTATGAAGCCGCCACCGAGGAGAAGCACCTCAAACTCAGCGTCCGCGTCGACGGCCATCCCAGCATTCAGGGAGACCGGGACCTGATCTTCCAGGCCGTGGCCAACCTGATCGACAACGCTCTGAAGTTCACCCCCGCGGGTGGCCGCATCGAGGTTTCCGCGTCGGAAGCGGGCGGACGGATCTTTCTGCGGGTGGCGGACAGCGGCCCCGGCATTCCCGCCGAGGACAGAACGGCAGTGCTGAAACGCTTCCACCGTCTGGAGAACAGCCGCTCCACGCCCGGGAGCGGACTGGGACTGAGCCTGGTCTCCGCGGTGGCCAAGATGCACCAGGCGGAGCTCGAGCTTTCCAACAACGCGCCCGGGCTCAAAGCCTGCCTGATCTTTCCTGTCGCGTCCTGAGAAGCAGGCCTTTTGCCTATAACGTGTTTCAAAAATATTGAAGTTCTCCACAAGAGAGAGCACGATGTTCGGCGAGAGAGAGGGGTATCGGAATTGGTCCATGGTTGTTCGGTCCGTGCTGGGCCGATCTGGATACGTGCGTCGACACCCACTGTCTGATCCAGCACGATTTCTTGGGGAGAGAAACATGACCTACCGATCGCACACACGGACTGCGTCCGTGGGGCTGCTGTACTGCTGCACGCTGGTTCTCGGCACGCTGCTCAGCCCTCCGGCTCTGGCAGAAGAGGCGGGCACCGGCCGTATCGAAGAGATCGTCGTTACCGCACAGAAGCGCGAAGAGAGCATCCAGGACGTCGGCATGTCGATTCAGGCGGCAACCGGCGACAAGCTGAACGAGCTCGGCATCACCGACACGGCGGAGCTCTTCAAGGTGGTGTCGGGGTTCAACTCGAATGTCACCTACTACGGCACCACCATCTACACCATCCGCGGCGTGGGCTTCCAGGACACGGCGCTGGCGTCGAGCCCGACGGTGAGCGTCTACCTCGACGAGACGCCCCTGCCCTATTCCGTGATGACCCAGGGTGTCGTCCTCGATCTGCAGCGCGTGGAGGCGCTCAAGGGTCCGCAGGGCACGCTGTTCGGCCAGAACGCCACCGGCGGGGCCGTGAACTACGTGGCCAACAAGCCGACCGAAACGTTCGAGGCGGGTATCGATGCCAGCTACGGCCGATTCAACACCATGGATCTGCAGGGATTCGTCAGCGGCCCGATCAGTGAATCTTTGAGCTATCGGGTCGCCGCCCGGGTGATCAACTCCGACGGCTGGCAGAAGCAGTACACGAGCGGCGACAGCCACGCGCCGGACCCCTACTGGACCGATCTGGATCCGGACATCGCGCCGCCGGTGAACTACCGAGTGGACAACACCGCCGGCGACCAGGACTTCTTCAGCGGCCGGGCGGCACTCCTGTTCGAGCCGAACGACCGCGTGAGCGCGCTGTTCACCGCCACCGGCTTCATCGATCAGAGCGACTCACAGCGACCGCAGCTCTACGGATTCGCGGCCCTGAACCCGATCAACGGCCTGAATCCGCTGGTGGCCGACTACCCGCTTTCACCGAAGAACAACCGCTCTGCCGACTGGGGCCCCTGCGTGAACGTCGATGGCGGCTCGGAGGCGAACGTCTACGGCTTCCGGCCCGGACCCCTGCAGTACACCGTCACGGAGATCGACCCGGACGGCGAGGCGCTGAACACCGGCAATCGACGCTACGACAACTGCGAGAAGGCCGCGAAAGACAACGACTACTGGTCGACGTCGCTGCGTCTCGACATCAACGTGACGGACGACATGATGCTGACGTCGCTGACCAGTTACGGGAAGTTCACCCGCGACCAGCGTCTGGAAAGCGACGGCACGATCTACCAGGATTACGAGTCCTTCCAGACCGGCTACATCAAGGACTTCTTCCAGGAAGTGCGCCTGTCCGGCTCGTTCAACGACAACGGCAACTGGGTAGTCGGCGCCAACTACGAGGACACGGAGACCTGGGACAGCTTCCTGCAGACCTACGGTATCTCCACCGCGGTGCCGACCGAGGTCTTCAACCGGATTCCGCTCGGTGCGACCAACCCCAACAGCCGCCAGTCCATCGAGACCTGGGCCGTGTTCGGCAACGTCGAGTACGCGCTGACCGAAACGCTCACCGCCCAGGCGGGCGTGCGCTACACGGATCAGAAGCGGGACCATCGGGGCTGCGGCAACGACGGCGGTGACGGCACCTGGGCGGACATCTCCGTGGAGATCCAGCAGCTTCTGCAGTGGCTGAACGGCACGCCGCTCGACCAGACCACGTTTCTGGACGCGGGGCCAGGCAACTGCGCAACCACCGGGCCGGCTCCCGACTTCTACCCCGTTCCCGAAGGCTTCACCAGCAAGCTGGATGAGGACAACGTCTCCTGGCGGGTGGGCCTGAACTGGTTCTTCGACGAAGCGAAGATGCTCTACGCCAACGTCAGCAAGGGCTACAAGTCCGGCAGCTTTCCCACGGTCGCCACCTCGGCAGCGGTTCAGCTAGAGCCGGCCACCCAGGAGGAACTGCTCGCCTACGAGATCGGCACCAAGATGTCGCTCTTCGATGCGACGCTGCAGTTCAACGCGGCGGCCTTTTACTACGACTACACGGACAAGCAGATCCTGGGCGCCATCAACGATCCGATCTTCGGCTCGCTGCCGGCCCTGGTGAACGCCCGATTCCGAGGTGATCGGCTTCGAGTTCTCCATGGAGTGGTACCCGATCGAAGGTCTGCGCATCGCGCCGTCGGTCAGCTATGCGGACAGCGAGGTCAAGGGCACGTTCCGCAACTTCGACCCGTTCTTCAGTGGCACCTTCAATCCGTACGACAAGGATTTCTCCGGAGAACCGTTCCCGAACGCACCCAAGTGGACGGGCAACGTGGACGTTCAGTACGAGTGGCGGATCGCCAACGACATGATCCCGTTCATCGGCGCCAACCTGAACTACCAGAGCAAGACCAACGGCTTCTTCTACGATCAGTGCAACGAGCCGGGTCCACCGTCGGAGTGGGGCACCACCGCACGGCCCTGCACGCCGGAAGTGCATCCGTTCCTGGTGGGTGATTACAAGCTGCCGATCAACGAGCGCGCGCTGCTGGATCTGCGTGCCGGGGTCGAGGCCGCAGACGGCGCCTGGCGGGTGTGGGCCTGGGGCCGCAACGTGACCGGCAAGTACTACTGGAACCAGGTGCAGCACGTGAACGACGTCCTGCTGCGCTTCACCGGCATGCCGGCGACCTACGGGCTCGCGGTCAGCTTCCGCATGGGAGACGGACGATAGAGTCCGGGGCGGGTGTGGATGTCCCCACGCCCGCCCCTTTTCCCGCTACTGAATGGCCACCGGGTTGATCACGGCCTGCACGGCGCCGACGAAACGGGGCTGCCCGAGCACGAACAGAAACTCGTGCACGCCGTCTGCGGCCAGCGCCCGGGTGTCCATGTTCTCGAGGATGTACACGCCGTTCTTCGCCAGCAGCTCCGGGTGCACCGGGAAGGCGAGGCTCGGGTCCTCGTGCGGAATGACCTCCACCGCCCAGGTGTCCGAGCCGACGGCGACCACGCCGAGTCCGGCCAGATAGCGGGCACCGTCGACGCCGAGTCCCGGCTCGCCGGCCATGAACTTCGCCTTGTCCGTATCGGCAACGTTCAGCCAGCCGGTGTGGAACAGCACCACGTCGCCGGCGCCGATCTTCACTTTCTGCGCCTTCGCCGCGGCCTCGATCTCCGCGCGATTGAAGGCCGCACCGGCAGCCAGGATCGGCTGCTTCAGATGCTTTGCCATGTCGAGCATCACCCCGCGGGTGACGATGGGCGGCAGCTTGTCCGTGCTGAGCTTGGTCAGCCCCGTCGCGGTGACGAAGTCGCGGGCGTGGTTGCCGTTGTAGTAGACGTGCTCGAGCCCCATGTGCCCCAGACCATCGATCTGGCTGCCGATGCCCATCCAGGTGATGAGCAGGTCGTCGTTGCCGGTGGCGCGATCCGCTCCCATCGTCGCACCGGTGCCATCACCGGGCTGCAGCACCGTCAGCGCGTACCGTCGCGGCGGATAGGCCGGTGAGTCCGGCCCGGTTTCCACCCCGAGCGCATACGTTCTGCCCGTCTTCACCAGGCGCGCGGCTTCCAGCACCTTCTGAGGAGAGAGCTGGTTGATGGCGCCCAGCGTGTCGTCGGCGCCGTAACGCGACGGATACCAGGCCTCCTCTGCGAGTGCGCCGGCCGCCAGCCCGGTGGCCAGCACGACAGTTGGAACGAACGATAAGATCTTCTGCATGTTTTTCTCCCCGTCGTTTCAGGCGAACGGCGCCTTGGCGCCCGCCGGCAGCCCCACCTCGAAGCCGTTCAAAGTCATCGACACGAGCCCGTAGAAGCCGCAGAGCGCGATCAGCTCCGCCACCCCCGTCTCGCCGAACTGCGTCTTCGCGGCCGCAAACGTCGCATCCGAGAGCTTCCGGTCGTTGTGAATCTCTCGGGCCAGGGCGTAGGCCGCCACGTCGCCCGGGTCGCTCAGCACGGGGTTTTCACCAGCGCGCAGCGCGGTGATCACGTCCTCCGGCACCCCTGCTTCCCGGGCCATGGGCTCGTGAGCCCACCACTCGAACTGCGCCTGCCAGAACTGTCCGGTCACCAGGATGGCGAGCTCGATGTAGCGCCGATCCACCGTGGTGCGGAAACGGAAGAACCCGCCGAGCCCCACCAGGCGCTTACCCATCTCCGGGCTGCGGATCCAGATGTCGAACGGACCGCCGATGTGTCCGTCCACCGGTTTCACCGGGCGGTTGGCGACCACGTCATCGAAGGCTGCCTGCTGCTCGGCGGTCAGCTCCGCGTAGGTCTTCCTTTCCAGACGGGACATGCGAACCTCCTCAGGCCGGTTTGAACACGGGCAGCACACCACCATCGGCAAAGCGCTCGAAGGTGACGACCACGGCGTCGCCCACCCGCACGGCCTCCGGGTCCACGTCCACCAGGTTGGTCATCACCCGCACACCTTCGGGTAGATCGACCTGGGCAAGCACCAGCGGCAGCCGACCCTGGTGGCGTGGATGGTAGGGCCGCTGCAGCAGCGCGTGGCTGTATACCGTGCCTCGACCACTGGCGTTCGCCCACTCGATGTCGGCGGAGCCGCAGCCCGTGCAGCGGCTCATGGGGGGAAAGCCCCAGGTGCCACACGCCGCACAGCGCTGCAGCCGCAGCTTGCCCTTCCGGGCACCCTCGAAAAACGGCGCCGTGGCTTCGGACGGCTCGGGAATCCAGCTCTGCTCGCTCATGGCTGCTTTCTCGCTCAAGGCTGTTTTCTCGCTCAAGGCTGCTCAAGCCGCGTGCGGCGACAGCAGCAGCGTGGCGTGGTAATTCAGGATGCCGCCGTTGCCCGTCACCAGAATGAGATCGTTGGGCGCCTGGCGCGCGCCACCCTGGCCGCGGCCCTGAATCACGCCCTCGGTGATCGGCGTCATGCCCCACATGTAGAAGGACGAGAGCTCACCGCCACCGGTGTTGGTGGGGAGCGACCCGCCCGGGCCCAGCCTGCCGTCCTCGACGAAGGCGCCACCCTCCCCCTTCCCGCAGAAGCCGTAGTCCTCGAGCGTCACCAGCACCGTGTAGGTGTAGCAGTCGTAGAGCTGACACTGGGTGACGTCGGCCAGTGTCGCGTCCGCCATGGCGAAGGCTCGCGGTCCTGCCTGAATACCGGGACCGTAGAGCAGCGGGTCGCGGTCCGTGCGGCCCACGTCGTGGTTATGATGCTGCGCCCAACCGCGCACGTACACGGGCGGCTGCGCGAGATCCCGCGCGCGTTCGGCGGTGGTGACAATCACGGCCACGGCCCCATTCGACACCAGGCAGCAGTCGAGCACGTGGAAGGGCTCCACCACCCAGGGCGAGGCGTGATAATCGTCCATGGTCAGCGGCTCGCGTTTCGTGGCCCGCTCGTTGAAGGCCGCCCACTGGCGCTGGGAGATGGCGATCTGGCCGAGCTGCTCCTGCGTGGTGCCGAAGGTGTCCATGTGCCGCTGGGCGCCCATGGCGTACATCGGGATGGCGCCCGCGAAGCCGTAGATGGGATAGAGGCTCGCCATGGCTTCCGGGCGACTGCGGGTGGCATAGCTGTCACCCGTGCGTTTGCCTTCCTTGAGGGGATCGTCGGCGAACACACAGGCGATGTAGTCGGCCATGCCGTTCGCCACCGCCATGGCCGCGTACTGCACCATCTGCCCGGCGCTGGAGCCGAAACCCTGCATGAAGGTGAGCACCTTCAGCTCCTCGAGGCCCAGATGCCGGTGCAGACCCAGGTTGATGTTGTTGGTGGTGCCGGCGTTGATCAGCAGCCCGTCGAGCTGCGACTTCTCGAGCCCCGCGTCGTCGAGGGCGAGGTGCACGGCTTCCACCGCCAGATCGTTGGCGGACCGGTACACCCGGCCCATCTCCGTGATGCCGAGCCCGCAGATGGCGGCCTTGCCGCTCATGGGATGCGCCATGCGGACCTCACAGCCCCCAGGCGTAACGGACGCTGGCACCCCACCAGCGGGGCTGGCCGGCATAGCTCTCGTACATGCCGAAGCCGCCCTGGGTCGGATCGCCCGCCAGGTCGAACACCATCAGCCGATGGCCTTCGTCGAAGACGTTGTCCATGAACACGGAGAGCAGCCAGTCGCCGTCCTCGGTGCCCCAGGTGACGCGGGCGTTGACGATGGCGTACGCATCTTCCGTGCCGACGGGCGAGTTCTTGAGCTGGAAGTAGTGCTTGCTCATGTAGGTGGCGTCGCCCTGCACGGACATGATGCCTTTGAGCGCTGACCACTGATAACGGACCATGCCGTTCAGGTTCCACTCCGGGGTGAGCACGGCTTTGCGGTCGATGTCCGTGCCGTCTGGCCGCGTGAACGCGTCTTCCACGTTGTTGTGCAGCCAGGAGCCGCCGAGCATCAGGTCCAGGCCGTCGGTTGGCGTCGCCTGCAGCTCGAGTTCCACCCCGTAGGTCTCCGCGTCCGTGTTGAAGACGATGGTGGTCAGGCTGTCCAGGTCGAAGGCCTGGTAGTCGTTGTAGTCGTAATAATAGGCGGCAGCGTTCAGCCGTGCCCGGCCGTCCGCAAACGTCCACTTGGCGCCCACCTCGTAGGCGTTGAGCACCTCCTCGTCGAAGCGCATCTCCTCCGGCGAGCGGGCACCCGCGTAGAAGTCCGTGGCGTCGATGGGGGCATTGTAGCCGCCGGCCTTGATGCCCCGGTTGTAGCTCACGTAGCCGAGCAGGTCGTCGGAGGGGGTCCACTCCAGCGCCAGCTTCGCCGTGATGAGGTCGTCCTTGAGCGAGGCGCTGCCCGGATCGCCGACGATGGGGTCGAAGCCGAACGCGGGGCCGCCGGGCAGGTTCGAGACCTCGTCCGGGCTGTAGGTCCAGATGGCGCCGCCGAGGCCGAGGCCGTCGAGCTCCGCTACGTCGAAGGAGTTGGTGGTCTCGAAGAGCGAGAAGAACTGCTGGAAGTTCATCTCCTTGTCTTCCACCGACCAGCGCAGACCGGCGGTGGCCCGGAACTGATTGGTGAGCTGGAACTCCATCTGCGCAAAGAGCGCGTAGGACTTGGTCTTCGTCTCGAACGGATTGAAGAGACCCAGGGTCTCGAGCGACGGGTCGTCCAGACCGAAACCGGGAAAGGCGGCTGCGAAGAAGTTGGAGGCCGGGCCGCCGTTCATGAAGCTGCCATCGATGTCCAGGTAGTAGGCGCCCACCACCCAGTCCGTCCGCTCCGTGCTGCCGATCAGGCGGATCTCCTGGGAGAACTGCTCGATGTCCGAGCGCAGCGAGAAGGAGAAGAAATCCCCAGGGCCGGCGTCGGAGTCCTCGATGTAGTCTTTCTCGAGCTCGGAGTAGTCGGTGATGAACACGAGCTCCATGGTGTCGCCGAGGCCGAAGCTCAGATTGCTGGTGAAGCCCGTGGTGTCGGTCTTGTTGAAGCCTTCGATGTTGATCGAGCCCTTCAGCAGGTCGCCGTCCGGATCCTGATAGCCTTCCTCGTTACGCGAGTCGCCAACAGCCGTCAGGTCCGGGCCGTCGAAGTCCTCGCCGAGGCCGGTCACCGGGTTCAGCCGCGCCGAGCCGTGCGACCAGGGGGCAACCTTCACGTCCTGGTTGCCGGCGCGCAGGCTCAGGAGCCACTCCGCCCGATCGTTGAACTCGAACAGGAGCTGGCCGCGCACGGCCCAGTCGTCGCCGTCATTCAGATCGGGTCCGATCCGGTTCTTGAAGATCGGATCGTGGGTATTGCGCACGAACGACAGCCGGCCCGAGAGGATCTCCGTGATGCCGCCGCCGATGGCGCCTTCCACCTTCATCTGGTCGTAGTCGCCGTAGGTGCCCTGGATGTAGCCGTCCGCCTGCTGGCTCGGCTTGCGCGTGATGTAGTGCACCAGACCGCCGGTGGCATTGCGGCCGAACAGGGTGCCCTGTGGTCCGCGCAGCACCTCGATGCGCTCGAAGTCGAAGAGCTGGAAACCGGCGCCGGAGGCGGCGCTGATGTACACGTCGTCCAGATAGATGGCGACCGGAGATTCCTGGTGGTCGCCGGAGAAGTCGTTCTGCGCCACGCCGCGGATGTTGGTGAAGAAAGCCGAGGGGCCGTTCGGCTGAATCGTGGTCACCCCGGGCGACATGGCCGTCACCTGCTCGGCACTGGTCCAGCCGAGCTGCTCGATCTGATTCCCGGTGAACGCGGAGACGGCAATGCCCACGTCCTGCAGGCTCTCCTCACGCTTCTGGGCCACCACCACGATCTCTTCCAGCACCGCGGCCTCGGCACCCGCGAACCAGACCAGCAGCGCCAGCACACCCCAGCGCGATCTCCGAGCAGACGAGCCCATGTTTCCCTCCATTCCCCATGCGACTGCCGAGAGCATAGTCCCTAGCGCACCCCGATGTCAGTGGGGATAAGGGCGCCTGACATTGACTTCGACGCTGAATACCGGATAGTCGCGGGTGTACGAGGGAGGACGCGATGGATCGACCACGCTATCAATTCGTTTCCGGAGCCGTTTCCGGAGCCGTTTCCAGCGCCGTTTCCAGCGCCGTGATCCGGCCCCTGGCCTTGCTGGTCGCCGCAGGCTGCATCGGCCTCGCACCGCCATCGCTTGCCGCCGACTACCCCGAGCCGCTGCCCGCCGAGCCCATCCCGTCGGTGGCGACCATCCCCACGCCCTACCCGAAGAGCTATGCGCTGGTCCACGACTTCGGCTTCGGCAGTCTCATCGACAGCGCCTTCACGCTGGTGGACGCGGCGGACGCGAGCTTCAAGGGCATGATGAGTGCCGGCAACTTTGCCACCGCGGTGGTCTCCACCCGGCGCGGCGAGATCTACATCGGCGAAACCTACTACCGCCACGGCACCCGCGGCGAGCGCTCGGATCTGGTGGCCGTGTACGACATGGAGAACCTGGGCCTGCTGGCGGAGATCGAGATTCCCACGAAGCGGGCCGGCATCGTCGTCCAGAAGTGGGCCCACGCCATCACCGAGAGCGGCCGCTTCATGCTGGTCTTCAACCTCACGCCGGCCACCTCCGTGTCCGTGGTGGATCTGGACAGCCGCGCCTTCGTCGGCGAGATCCAGACCGCCGGCTGCAGCCTGGTCTACCCATTGAAAGGTAATGACTTCTTCATGATCTGCGGCGACGGCGCGCTGCTGAAGATCAGTCTCGACGACTCCGGCAACGTGGTATCCCAGGCGCGCAGTGAGCCCTTCATCGACATCGACGCCGACCCGCTCTCCGAGAAGTCGACCCTCGCCGGCGGCACCTGGCAGTTCATCTCCTACCTCGGCGACGTCCAGCCCATCAGCCTGGATGGCGTGCCGGGCACGCGCTGGTCGCTCACCAGCGATGACGAGCGCACCGCGAACTGGCGTCCCGCCGGCTGGCACTGGACCGCCGGTCACCCCGATGGGCGTCTGTGGGTTCTCATGACGCCGAACGGCTACGATGGCAGCCACAAGGATCCGGCGCCGGAGGCTTGGCTCTTCAACGCGCAGAGCCAGCAGCGGCTGGCCCGCATCGCCCTGAAGGTACCGGCGCTCAGCATCGACGTGACGCTGGAGCAGAAGCCGCGGTTGCTGGTGGTGAACGCCGAGGGCGCGCTCGATGTCTACGACGCTGCCAGTGGCGAGCACCAGCGCACGATCTACGACCTGGGCGCCTCGCCGTACCAGGTCCACCGGATGCCGTAGGAGACCCAGAATGAAGTGGCTCGACCGACTGACGGAAACCACCACCCGCAACATCGCCCACCACAGCAGCCGACGGAGCTTTCTCGGCCGCTTCGGCGCCGTGCTGGTGGGCACCGCCGCCACCATTCCGCTGCTGCCGGTGGCCCGCGCCAGCACTGCCGTCGGCGCCGCCCGGGTGCCGCCACAGACCACCGGCAACCCGCAGGATCCCGGCGACCCGACCCAGTGCGACTACTGGCGCTACTGCGCCATCGACGGCTATCTCTGCAGCTGCTGCGGCGGCACGCACAATACCTGCCCGCCCGGCACCGAGATGTCACCGCTCACCTGGATCGGCACCTGCCGGAACCCGGCGGACGGGCGCAACTACATCATTTCCTACAACGACTGCTGCGGTAAGGGCGACTGCGGCCGCTGCCTGTGCAACCGCAACGAAGGTGACAAGCCGGTCTACCGCCCGCAGAAGAACAACGACATCGACTGGTGCCTGGGCACCACCAACAACGTCTACAACTGCTCCACCGCCGTGCTGCTCGGCGTGGCGACGGAGTAACGGATTGCCGCGGCACCCTGAGTCGTATGTGATCTGTCTGCTCGCAGCCGCCCTGATCTCAGCTACGACTGTGGCCGACACCGCGCCGTCCGACCCAGATGGGCAAACGGCCTATCTCACCCACTGCGGCGCCTGCCATCTGGAAGACGGCCAAGGAGTGCCTTCGGCCTTTCCACCGCTCGACGAGCGGCTCGGCCGGTGGGCGGCCACCGAGACAGGGCGCGACTATCTGGTCAGCGCTGTCAGCAATGGCCTCTTCGGCCTCATCCAGGTGCACGGAATTCAATACGCAGGCGCTATGCCGCAGATGAAGCACATCGATGACGGCGAGATCGCCGCTGCCCTTACCTACGCCGTGCAGACGTTTGGGAGCTCTGTGGAAGCAGCACCGTTCACCGCGGGTGAGCTCGCGAGCCGGCGTGTTCGCCTCGGCAACGTCCAGAGCCGGACGCTGCGGCCCGCCGACTGAGGGACGACCAGATGGCCGACGTTGCCCCGGAATTGACGCAGGCGCTCGCCTCGGGGCTGCTGATCTTCGCCGCCGGTCTGTTCGCTTCCGCGGCGCTGCACAAGGTCCGCACCTTTGCCGAGTTCACGGGATTCGTCAGCGGCTATCGGCTGCTGCCGGAAGGGCTCGTGCGCCTGGGCAGCGGTGTGATCGTGGCGGCCGAGCTTGCCGCCATTCCGGCTGCGCTCGGTCTGATTCCCGGGCTTGCCCAGCTTCCCGCGTTACTGCTGCTGGCCTATGCCGGCGCCATGGGCGTGAACCTGCTGCGGGGCCGCAACGACATCGACTGCGGCTGCGGCGGTACGCCAATGCCGATCAGCTGGGCGGCCGTCGTCCGCAACCTGGTGCTGGCGGCAGCATTCGGCTGGGCGGCCGCGTTGCCCGGGAATGCGTTCAGCCTCTTCTCTGGGTTCTCCGGGGCGCCCATGCTCGCCATGACCGTACTCGGCTTTGCGCTCTGTCTGGGCCTGCTCTACGCCGTCTTCAACCAGCTCGAGGCCAACCATGCAACACGCCGGCGCCTGTGGGAGCAAGCGGCATGACGGCGCTCACCATCGCCATGATTCTGCTCTGGATCCTCATCGCCGTGCTGGCCGTGATGGTCTACGCCCTGGCTCGGCAGATCGGTGGGCTCTACGAGCGCGTGGCGCCCGCCGGGGCCCTGGCCGTGAACGCGGCGGTGAAGACGGGCGATCCGGCTCCGGTGTTCGCGCTCGAGACACTGGACGATGAACCGGTCAGCGTCGGGAGCACGGGGCAGGCGCAGCTGCTTTTCTTCCTGGCGCCGGACTGTCCCATCTGCAGATCCCTGCTGCCGGTGCTGAAGTCGATGGCTAAGAGCGAACGGAACGTGACCATCGTCCTCGCCAGCGACGGCGGCGAGGCCCGGGAGCACGCCGCCTACGTGGCGGCCAACGGTCTCGATCGCTTTCCCTACGTGCTCTCGGAGCCGCTCGGCAAGGCCTACGGGGTTTCCAAGCTGCCCTACGCCGTGCTCATCCGCCCGGATGGCCACATCGCCTCACTCGGCATCGTCAATTCCCGGGAGCACCTGGAGAGCCTGTTCGAGGCGGATGCCCTGGGGGTCGCCTCAATCCAGGACTACCTGGCGAGGGATCCAGGATCGCCGCTGTATGTGGACGCCACGTCAGGAAAGCCCTGAAATCGTGCGGCTGAGCTGGAATTCGGCCCTGGCGGCGCCTTTTCCGCGCCGGGACCATCGGGTATCATCCCGCGCCTCATCGGGGCGTAGCGCAGCCTGGTAGCGCACTTGACTGGGGGTCAAGTGGTCGCAGGTTCAAATCCTGCCGTCCCGACCACTTCCTTGCCGCCAGGAAGTTCATCTCCTCTCCGTCGCGCCTCTTCCGACACGGGCTCCAGGTTCACGATGTTCGCGCAGTGCTGAGATAAAGGCATCACACTGAACATCAAGGGCGAGGCGCAGCGCGGCTTCGTTCGGGCGATTCGGATCGTCGCTGTGGAGCACGACGGTTAGCCCTTCCATCTGCGCCGCGAACACGGTCGCAAAGCCCATCGTTCCTTCGTCGGACAGGTCCGGTCGGATCTCGTGCAGAAGTTTGGCGATCAGTCTGCGGTATTCGTAGTACTGCGACTGCACGATCTCGCGGATCAGCGCATCGTGCTGCGCGAGCGCAAAGCACTCCAGGAGCAGCTGGCTCGTCGATGGACGCTCGGTCAGGTCGAGATTGAGTCGTAGAACGTCCCGCAACTTCTGCTCCGCGCTCTCCGGCGTCTTCACGATGTCAAAATAGGCACGTCCCCACTCAATCAGCGCCCGCTCGACGGCAGCGCCGAGAAGCGCCTCCCGATTCTTGAAGTGATACTGAACGGTGCGCAGTTGCACGCCGACCTCCGCAGCAACCTTGCGCAGATTGAACCCAGCGTAGCCGTCCCGCACCAGCACCTCGCAGGCGCTGACAAGAATCTCTTCCACTCGCGCCGGCGTGGTGCCTTGGACCCACGTTCGTTTCCTCTCTCTTGGCATTATCGCGCCTCATGCTTGTCTTCTTGACGACGACGCTGCCCGACCACAGCGGATGACCTCGATCATAGCGAAATATTTATTAGTCTATTGACTAACTAATAGGAGCATGCCAATCTGCGCACCCTTGGTTGGCCGACAAACGCAATCACCAGCAGGTCACGCATTGACCGGAGGAGACAGAAAATGGGAACTGATGTAGGCGCCGAAAAGCGCGCGGCTCTCGAGAAGGACGGCGTGGTCAAGCTGACCGGAGTCATCGACGACAACACGTTGGACGCACTGAACCGGTGCTTCCAGTGGTCGGTGCATCACCCGGGACCCAGCGTGATTGGCTCCACCGAAGGCGATGCATTCACCTTCGTGGATTACGGAAACCCCGAGAACAGATCCATGTACGAGGCGGCAATCGCACAATCGCCGCTCGGCCGCATGGCAGCGGATCTATGGCAATCCAGTTTCGTCGGCTTTCTTTGCGAGGAAGTGTTCTGGAAAAAAGGCAAGGCCGATCGGACATTCTGGCATCAGGATACCTCCTACTGGCATTGGCGTGGACAGCACTGGGCCAACTTCTGGATTCCTCTCTGCTCTCATGCCGCAGACTACGCCATTCAGGTCGTGCGGGGTTCGCACAAAGGCATCATGTACGACGGCACGACCTTCAACCCAAACGATCCAACCGAACCGCTCTGGGGCAGTGCCGGAAACTTCCCGAGGCTTCCGGACATCGCAGCCGACATGGCCGCTGACCCCGCCTCGTGGGACATCGTCTCATTCGATGTGGAGCCAGGCGATGTGGTCGTCTTCCACCCGCACTGCCTGCACGCCGGCGGAGGAGTCGATGACAGATTTCCGGAACGTCGCACGCTCGTACTCCGCTTTTTTGGGGACGATTCCTACTACAGCGCGCATGTCCCGGATGCGCCAGGCATGTACGAGTACACCCCCATCAGGTCTGTCAACGGCGCCTACCTCACCGATGGCGATGCGTACCGGCCCGCAGGCGCGCCGAATATCAACGTTTAGCGCGCGAGGCCCTGGGGACCTTACCCATGACTATCCAGAAAATGACTTTCCAGAAGTTGCCCAACACCTCCTCGCCTCAGGAAATCACCGCTGTCCTGCGTGAGGACGGGGTCGCCTGCATCAAGGACTTCGCCGGAGCGGAAACGCTGGCGGGCCTGAAGCAGGATCTGATGCCCCTGCTCGAGGGTACCCGCGGTGGCGAGGACGAATTCCTCGGTGCCCAGACACGCCGCGTGTCGCGCCTGTTCGCGCGCACAAGACACATCGCGTCGATCGCGGCGAATCCGCTGTACCTGGAAACGGCGCGTGCGATCCTGCAGGCGGACCCGGTAAAGATCTGGGTCGACCAGGAATCGATGGAGGTGGCGCCGGACTTTCAGGTGAGCATCACCCAGGCCATCCAGATCCGGCCGGGGCAAGGCAAGCAGCCGCTGCACCGGGACGATGCCGTCTTCCTGTGGCGGCATCCCACCTACGGCCGTGAGGCACGGCTGCAGATCATGGTGGCGATTTCGGACTTCACACAGGAAAACGGGGGAACCCGGGTCATACCCGGAAGCCACAAATGGGACGACGAACGCGCACCACAGCCGGAGGAAGCCATCTCCGCGGAGATGGACGCAGGCGACGCGCTCGTGTGGGTGGGATCGCTATACCACGGCGGCGGAGAAAACCGCTCCAACCGTCCCCGAACTGGCGTGACCATGGCCTACGACCTCTCGTTCCTGCGGCAGGAGGAGAACCAGTATCTGTCCATCCCGATCGAGAAGATGAAGGCGTTTCCCGAGGAAATCCAGCGACTGCTGGGCTGGTCGCGCGGGGCCACCTTTGGTGGCTTTGTTGAGATCGACGGTCAGCTCACGGAGCCACTCGAACTCCTGAAACGCGACGACTTTACGAAAGTCGGATTCTTACCTTGAGCCGCGTCGCGTAAGGAAGCGGAGGCGATCATGCTCGACGATCAGAAAGCCCCGTTTCTGGATATCAGCCCCTATGTCCTTCAGCCTCCGAATCGACCGCCCTGGAACTGAATACCGTCCCGATCAACTAACACGAATCCCTAAGCCGCGTTTCGCGCTCGCTGGGCTTTATCCAAATCGTATGTAGCCTGCAGGTTCATCCACATTTTTGCGGAAGTTCCCAGCGCGTCCGCCAGATCCAAAGCAGCTTCCGCAGTAACGCCTCTCTTGCCGCGAATGAGCTCATTCAGTCTCGCGCGAGTCCAGCCGACCTTTTTCGCAAACACCGTCTGACTCATGCCCATCGGCACAAGAAACTCTTCCAGAAGAATTTCACCTGGATGGAAAGGATTTTTGGGTTGCTTGCTCATGCAAAACCTCGGTCAATGATAGTCGACTATCTCCACGCCCAGTGCCTGTCCACCTTGCCAGCGGAACACGACACGCCATTGATCGTTTATCCGGATCGAATGGAGCCCTTTTCTATCGCCCCTGAGCGCTTCGAGCCGGTTTCCAGGAGGTACTCTCAGATCCTTCAGTTCGGCAGCGTCATGCAGATACAGCAGCTTCCTTCTGGCGACGCGGCGCAGTTCCTGGGGGAAGGCTCTTGTAGCGCGACTACTTCGGTCAAAGAACAGGTCTTCTGCCAGCCGGTTCCCGAACGTTTCGATCATGTACCGACATTATCGGACATCGATAACAAATACAACTGGACCTACCACTCAGCTGACAACAGCGGGAACGGGTTTCGCGTTTTCAGACCTGGAAACAACTGAAAGTCTCGATCCGCGGTCAGCAGCTCGTCGATACCATGAGCCAGACATAGCGCTGCAACTCTCGCATCGTGGATGATGGCACCACGCACCCGGGGTAGATTCATCAGGGGCCCAACGACCGTGAAAAACTCCGCGGTCTCGCTCAACATCCTCACCGTGGGTGAATCCAGCCATCCTCTGATCTGACGGCTGGCCTGCTTCGGGGTCGAAGCCGACTCCTTCCAGATACGCGGATTGGTGACCACACTGTAGAACTCGTAGATACACGGCCATGGAATGGCCCACTGCGCTCCACCCTCGGCGTATTCCGTGACCAATGACTTAGCGGCATCATGATGCTCGACTTCCCGGCGGTGTGCATACACCAGTACGTTGGTATCGAGCGCGATCACCTGGATTCAGGTTCGCCGTAGATTTCCGATCGAAGATCCTGCCAGGTCAGACGTTGCAGCGGATCATCCCCATCCGGGTTGCCCACACTGAAATCGGGTAGTTCGTATCTAGGGGGTGCTTCAGCCACCTCGAGGGCGACGCGGAGGCTGTCTTCAACAATCGCTCGCAGCGGTCGACCGGTTTTCTTGGCCAGCCGCTTTGCCCGTATGAGCAGATCATCTTTGATATCAAGCGTCGTTTTCACGGAACCCATACTACCCATATGATCAGATACGGACAAACCATATCTCAGGCCCGCAGCGGCAAAGCCCTATGTACGCTTTTCAGGAGCGGAACGACCTCACAATGCTGCTAGGCTGGCGTGTCTGGCTGATCAGGAGACCTCGGTGGACATTCACGGCTACTGCGACGACCGATTCGCGCACGTGCGCGACGTGTTCGAACGTAATTTCACGGAGCACAACGAGGTCGGTGCCTCGTTCGCACTGACTCTGGAAGGTGAGTACCTCATCGACATGTGGGCAGGCCACCGGGATGCGGCGGCGACCCTGCCCTGGGAAGAGAACACGATCGTCAACGTCTACTCGACGACCAAGACCATGACGGCGCTTTCCGCCCTCCTCCTGGCGGACCGCGGCGAGCTCGATTTCTGCGCCAGGGTGGCGAGCTACTGGCCGGAGTTCGCGCAGAACGGCAAGGAAGACATCGAGGTTCGCCACCTCATGAGCCACTCAGCGGGCCTTTCCGGCCTCGAGGAATTCAACGATCCGTCCGATTATTACGACTGGGATCTGATCTGCGACCGGCTGGCGGCTCAGGCGCCTTGGTGGACGCCGGGCACGCAGAGCGGCTATCACGCGATCACCCAGGGGTACCTCGTCGGAGAGGTCGTCCGCAGAATCACCGGTCGCTCCCTGGGCACGTTCTTCCGCGAAGAACTCGCCGAGCCCCTGGGCGCCGACTTCCACATCGGGGTGACTCCTGAGCACTTTCACCGGATCGGCGAGCTGATCCCACCCGCCGCATCGCCGGCCGCCGTTGAATATCCGGAAGGCTCGGTGGCCGCCCGCACCTTCGGAAGGGGCATGATCGATGCGTTGGCCTCCCGCACGGAGGCGTGGCGCCGGGCGGAGATACCGGCCGCGAACGGTCACGGCAACGCCCGGTCGGTGGTGCGGGTGCAGACGCTGCTCGCCAACCACGGCACCGCGTTCGGCAAGACGCTGATGTCACCCGACGGGTGCCTGCGCGTAATGGAAGAGCAGACCAACGGGACGGACCTCGTCCTCGGCGTGCCCACGCGCTACGGGCTCGGCTACGGGCTCAATCAGAACGGTGCCATGGGGCCGAACCCGAACACCTGCTACTGGGGCGGCTGGGGCGGATCGGCCATCGTCGTCGACCTCGACGCGAGAGTCTGCTTCTCCTACGTGATGAACCGGATGGACAGCGGCGTGCTCGGCGACCCGCGCGGATTCGGCCTCATGGAGGCCGTATTCGATGCGCTCCAATAGGTGAGGATTGATCTGATGAGCTCTTTCACTCTCGCGCTTCCGACACTGGGTTTCACCCTGCTGCTCAATGCCTCCCCTGCGCTGGCGTTGCCCGATGGTCCGGGCCAGCAAGAGGTGGCATCGTTGTGCAGTGCCTGCCACGACATGCGGCCCATCGAGCAGAGCGCCGGCTACAGCCAGGCAGACTGGCGGAGCCTCATCCGGACCATGGTCGAGCTGCCGCCGGACGTGGAGGGCCGGGTCACCGCCTATCTCAGCGAGCACTTTCCGCCGAACGACCGACGCACACCGACCCTGATTTCCGGACCGGTGGAGCTGGACATCCAGACCTGGGTGGTGCCGACGCTCGGCCAGCGCGCCCGAGACCCGGTGGAGGCCCCGGACGGCAGCATCTGGTGGGTGGGACAGTGGCTCGACATCGTCGGGCGGATCGATCCGAAAACCGGCGCCATGCGCGAATATCCGCTGCCTGCCGGCGCCAGGCCGCACAGCGTCACGCCGGATTCGAAGGGCAACCTGTGGTACCTCGGCAACGGCAACGCCACCATCGGCAGGCTGGATCCGAGCACCGGCGACATCACCGAGTTCCCCATGCCCGAGCCCGGCGCTCGCGATCCTCACACCGGCGAGTTCGATGCAGCGGGCCGCTTCTGGTTCACCCTGCAGCAGAGCAATCGCGTCGGCCGGCTCGATCCCGCCACAGGTGCAATTGAGCTGGTGGAACTCGATCGACCGCGGTCACGCCCCTACGGCATCAAGATCGACGCGGCCGGAGATGCCTGGGTGGCCTGCAACGGCGGGCCGTGCCTGTACCGCCTGGATGGCGACACCATGGCGGCCACCCGCATCGATCTGCCCAATCAGGAGACCCACGTCCGCCGCCTCGACATCGCCGACAACGGCATGATCTGGTACGCCAATTCCGGTGCCGGACGGCTCGGTCGCTACGATCCGGAGACGGGCGCGATCCGCGAGTGGCCTTCCCCCAGCGGACCGAAGTCCCATCCCTATGCGCTGCTCATCGTGGACGGCGTCGTCTGGTACAACGAGTCCGGCATGCGCCCGGATGCGCTGGTGCGGTTCGACCTGGCGATGGAGACGTTCCAGAGTTGGCCCATTCCCTCTTCCGGCGTCTACGCCGGCATCCTTCGGCACATGCGCGCCGCCAGCAATGGCGATCTGCTGATTCACCAGAGCGCGACCAACCACATCATGCGGGTGAGCGTGAGCGAGCCGACCGGCGACGATTGAGGGCGTCCGATCCCTTCAGTCCAGGAGCTCCGACTCGGGTTTGAGATGCTCGGGGAGCGTCTTCCGGCCCGTGAACATCGCCGAGATGAGGTTGCCGCCCTTGCGCACATCGAGAACGACAACGGCAATCACGTGGGCCAGGATCAGTCCCAGCAGCACGTAGTAGTTGTACAGGTGGGTCGTGATCACCGGGCTGCGGAACTCGCGCATCTCGGCATACGACGCTTCGTTCACGGTCTCGGGCGCGTACGGCCGCACCAGTGCCGGGTCCTTGTCCGGCGTGGCCACCCATTGTGCGAAGTACTCGCCGAACGGCGGCATGTAGACATCGGTGCCCGCCAGAATCGTGCCGCTGACACCCTGCACCAGGAGGGCGAGCAGGAGCACGGTAACGGCAATACGGCCCACCGGGTTGTGGCCGACGTGCGTTTCGGGTTCACGTGAGAACACGCTTCGCAGGGATGCCCGCAGAGCGGCGGCGTAACCCTTCCCGCCGGGCAGCACGGACGACCAGCGCGCATGGGCGCTACCGATGAATCCCCAGATCAGCCGCCAGGCCAGATTGAGGATGAAGACGTAGCCGATCCACACGTGGAGCGTTTTCAGCGCGATCTTGCCGTCATTGGGTATCGACAGCTCCCCGGCGTAGAGGATCACCGTTCCGATACAGATCAATGCAAGCACGCAGAGGAAATTCAGCCAGTGAAAGACTCGCGTCGTGCGGTCCCACACCCGATACTCGACCAGTGCCATCGACGACCCTCAAATCCGTTGACCGATCCGTAAATCTACACCAGATCGGCCACGGGATGGGCCGGGAGCTCTCTAGCCGTCGGTGGGCGGCGACGGGTCGCAGTCGATCCGGCCACCAACGTGACCGTTGAACTCCTTGGGGTCGACCCCTTCGATGCCCTTTCCCGACTTCTTCGAGCCCGCCTTCACGTAGGCCGTAGTGATAGGTCCGGTGCAGCCGCTCCCCTCCGTGGGATCCAGGCCCCCGGGCAAGGCGGTGCCGAACACGTACGACGACCCTTCACCAAACTCCCACTTGTTCCACGTCACGTTCCCGTCCGCGTCGGTGCCGCAGGCGAGCACGATGTTGGAGATGTCCTTCGTGTTGCCGGCCTCGTTCAGCGATGCGTTCACCGTGAACGTGCTGCATCCGGGACCCCACTGCACTTGATAGATGGCCACGCTGTTGACGTTCGGTGGCGGGGTGTCGACGTTCGGCTTCGCGTGCACACCATACGCCGCAAGCCCCGCGCCCACGATCGACATTCCGATGAGGGATTGCTTCAAGCTGCGCGCAAGTACGCTTCTTGATCTTTTCATGTCTCTCTCCAAGGTTGGAATTGGCTGCGAGCACACCCTTGGTCCCACTGGGCGTACCCGAACGTCTAACGTAGAGCGAGATCTGCAGGCTTTTTGTGAGGGCGGTCACGAAGCGATCAAGTGCGAGGTATATTTGCCGAGTTACGCAAGACACACAGGAAGGAGGCTGGATGAGTTCGGGTGTGATTCCGGGGACCCCGGAGGGCTGTGAGCGCATTGCGTACGTCGTCGGCTTTGCGGAGAACGCGACCTACAGCGACGTTTACGGCGGTGGCGGCGCGGTCGTGGGGCTCGACTGTCATCTGATTCGACCGATCGGCCAGCCGTCGGACACGCTGATCGTGTTCATGCACCCGGTCGGGGGCGGCATGTACCTGCCCATGGTGCGGGAACTCGCCCGGACCGGACATCATGTGCTGTGGGCCAACTCACGTTACCGGGGCGCCGACTACGCCCTGATCATGGAAAAGGTCGCCTGTGATCTGGGTGAGGCCATCTGCGATGCCCGGGATCGGCTGGGGTATACGAACATCGTGCTGGCAGGCTGGTCCGGTGGCGGCTCCCTGTCCATGTGGTACCAGGCGCTGGCGGAAGCGGGAGAAGGCATCTCGAACACGGCGGCCGGCGACCCCTACGACGTGAAACCCGAACGGTTGCCGCCGGCGAGGGCCGTGATGATGCTGGCGGCGCATGTCAGCCGCCACCGGATCTTCACCGAGTGGCTCGACCCCTCCATTCATGACGAAGCGCGGTCTGAAGTGCGGGATCCGGAGCTGAATCTGTACGACCCCGCGAACCCGAACCAGCCGCCGTATTCCGCAGAGTTTCTGACCCGTTTCTCCGCGGCGCAGATCGCACGTAATCGTCGCATCACCGCCTGGGTGCGGGAAAAGCTGCAGGCGATCCGGGCCTCTGAACAGCCATGGGGCGAGTTCGCCTTCACGGTTCACGGCACGATGGCCGACCCGCGCTGGCTGGACCCGAGCATCGAGCCGAGCGACCGCAAGCCCGGCACCTGCTACCTGGGAGATCCCAGACTGGTGAACGACGGCCCCGTAGGCCTTGCCCGCTTCTGCACGCTGCGCAGCTGGCTCAGCCAATGGAGCTACGACGATGCGCGGTGTGACGCCATCGCTTCAGGCCGCAGGATCAGCGTACCCGTGCTCGTCGTGGGCAATACCGCGGACGACGCCTGCCCGCCCAGCCATACCGCCCGGCTTTATGAGTGTGTCGCCCACAACCGGAAAAAGCTGCACATGGTGCAAGGCGCGACACACTACTACACAGGCCCGAACGGCAGGGCACATCTCAAGGAGGCGAGCGGCGTGATCGGCGAGTTCATCGGAAGTCTTTGACCCTGCGGGTGCTCTCCAGGGAATACGCCTTCAGAAACGCGTGCTCCCCTTCGGCGCTGCCGATCAGTACGATCTCGGCGTTCTGCGGGATCACGGTGTGCGGGCGCAGGTCCGTGCGGGTTGTGTCGTGCTCGTCGATGCCGATCACCGTGCAGCCCGTCTGCTCGCGGATGGCCGCTTCGCTGAGCGTTTTGCCCGCGAGCGCTTCGGGCACCGGCACCTTGAACACGTCGAGTCCCTCCGCAACCATCAGCAGGTCGCTCCGCTCCAGCAGATTGAACAGCACGTTGGAACCCATTGAGGCATAGGAGATGACCATGTCCGCACCGGCCCGATGCAGCGCGGCCACGTTCCGCTCCAGCGTCGTTCTCGCAATGATCTGAATATCGGGACGCAGCAGTCGGAGGTAGATGGTCAGATAGATGTTGGTCTCGTCGTCGCGCGGCGTGATGATGACCGTTGGCGCCTTCTCGATACCGGCTTCTTTGAGCACCGCCTTGTCGGCCGCCGAGCCATGCACGTATTTCCCGGTGGGGAGCACGCGCTCCTGTAAGGGTTCGACGATGCGGTAGTCGATCCCTCGATACTCGAGCGCACGCGCCGTGGCGCGGCCAACCCGCCCACCGCCGACGATGATGACGGGATGCTTCTCCGCAGCGCTGGGATCCCGATTCTGATACTGCTCATCGAATTCCTTGAGATCTGCCGGAGCACCCGCCATCACGAGGGTCATGTTCTCTTCGATCACGGTGTGCTCGTTGCCGGTCTCGAACACACCCCGTGTCCAGGCACCTACGACGCTCACAGCAGTAACCGCCTGTGCGTAGCCCAGCGTTTCACCCACCAGCGTGGTGCGGGCAGCATCGACCTCCGCGATCACCAGGTCGTCGATGTTGCCGACGATGTGCGCCACCCGCTCGCCGCCGATCGCCCGACGCGCGAGCGCGTTCGCCATCAGCTCGGTGAGATTGAGCGTACGGGTGCAGCCCGCCAGCTTCAGAACCTCTGCGGCCGCCGGCTCGCGGGCGGTCGCGAAGATGGGCACGTCCGGCGCAATCCCGCGCACGGTGAAGACCACGGTGGTGTTCTCGATGTCCGGTCGCGTGGTCGCCACCATGGCCGCTGTTTCGACACGGGCTTTCCGGTAGGTCTCCGGGTCGTCGAGCTCGCCGCAGATGGCGACGATTCCCTCGTCGCGCAGGGCGATCACGGTCTCTTCCTCGGCCAGCACCACGACGTAGGGATAGTTGAACTTGCTGAGTCTGGAAATGAAGGAACGGGCCACCGCGCCCATGAACGTTAGAATCACGTGCCCCTGCATGTCCATGGGGACACTTCTCGGCAGACGATTGGCCGACTGTGCCGCCACCCAGGGCGCATAAACGAACTCGATGAACATGAACGGCAGCAGCACCAGCATGAAGACGATGCCGGACAGCAGCACGACGATGGAGAAACTCCGGCCGAGATCGGTCTGAAAGACGATGTCGCCGAAGCCGAGCGTGGACATCGTCACCAGCACCCAGTACAGACCGCTCAGCCAGGAATAGTCACGTCCTTCGAAATGCATGAACACCTGAAAGAGGATCGTGTACACGAGCACCAGCACACCGAACCCGATCAGGAAATTCGACAGCGCCAGGAGCCGGTTCTTCACCGTGGGCCCGAGGCTGCGAAGCCTGGCGAGATTCAGCGGGACCGCCACAGCCTGAAGAGCCTCTGCGTCAATCGATGTCCAGCGGCCGGTAGTAGTCTTTTCCCTCCCTGATGTACTCCCCCCGCAACTCCCTGAAGGTTTCACCGGCCGAGCCTTCCTCGGTCAGAGTCAGGTTCTGCCGGAAGAAGTTGATGCTCTCCGGGTGCAGAGACCGGGCCATGTCCCAGTAGTGCTCCGCCTGCTCCTTCCGCCCGTGGGCACGGAACAGATTGCCCAGTCGGAAGGCAGCCTCTGCTTTCTGCTGCTCGAAGCTGTGTCTGCGGATGTTGCCTGTGACCGTGGCTCTTGACTGCACATGGCGGCTTGCCGCCCCTTTCGTCACCCAGTCCTTCAGTGCAGGTGAGTAGACGTCGGTGCCGAAGCTGATCTTCTGCTCGCCGGCGTCGAACTCGTGGGTTTTCGCGTAGGTGCCCTCGTCGATGCGCACGATCCGGCCTTCCTCGTCGATCCACGCCGCCGACGGGACGTTGATGAAATTGAAGGCACTGCTGATCAGGTGGTCCTCGTCGATCACCTGCACGTAGGTGGGGTTGGCCGCATCGAAAATGGGGCCGGCGACCGCTTCGCCGCCGGTGTCCTCGGCGACGCAGATGAGCACGAAATCCGGGTCGTTGATCTCTTCATAGATACGTTGCCACACGGGCACGTCCAGGTAGCAGCCTCACCACGAGGACCAGGTGACGATCAGTGCCTTTCTGCCTTTGAGATCAGCCAGCCGGAACACGTTGCCCTTGCGGTCCTTGATTTCCACGTCCGGCGCCATGGCGTCGACCATCATGGACTCGCGCCTCACCGGTATCTCGGCAAAGCTCCAGACACCGGCTTCCCGATCGGCCACATAGGGCTGACCGAGGAGATCGGCGAAGGCCACCAGATCGAACCATTGCCGGCCATCCCGCTCGACCAGGAGATCCGTTTTCAGCGGGATGCAGAGCTCACCCAGACACGCGCCTTCCGGCTTCAGCTCGAATCCGTTGATTCGGGTCAGATCCTCCAGGCGGATGAGCAGACCCTCACCCCCGCCGGTTTCGGGCAGGGTGATCTGCCGGCCCTGATACAGCACCGTAGCGCTGCCTTGCGGATGGATCGGCGTCTCCTCGAACGGGTGACGCAGCTCAGGATGCGCCATCAATGCTTTAGCCACCAGACTCTCCCATGAACGCTGTTCGATGCCCCTTTCTGCCTGTGCGGCATCAGGTAGTCAACTCCCGCACGGCCCGATATGCCCCGTCGACCGCGCCGTTCACGTACGCATACTGCTCGCTGTCCGAGTTGGCGATGCTGATGTGGCCGATCTGCTGGCGGCCGGTCACGTGCGCGCCGGCACCCCGATCCCACTCCGGCGGGTCCCAGAGATCCATGTACTCGTAGGCATAGCCGTGGGGCCAGCGGTTGACGGTGAGCCCCGCCACGTCCCTCGCCACATCGAGCCCGTGCGGACCCCACACGGCGTCGAGCTCCGCCAGGATCTGCCGCTCGTAGTCCGCAAACGGCGTCTGGTAGATCTCCTGGCGGCCCGCATTGAACTGCTCCCGGCCGCTGCCGGACTTGCCGCAGCCCGGCGCGTGCCAGCCCTGCAGCACACAGGGCTCGTCAGGGCTGCCGGTGAACGCATAGCCGCCCAGGCTCACCGGGAAGTCCATGCCCATGTTGCACAGCACGCCGCTCGGCGAGTAGAAGCTGCCGAGACCCGAGTCGGCGATGGCGTGCCAGTTGGCCAGCGCCACGTTGACGATCATCAGCGGGATCTTCTCCGGATAGGCGAGCGCCTCCCGCTGCGCTTCTCCCACCTCCGGGCAGAGATAGGGCACCATCTGGTTGTAGCAGGCCATCACCGCGTGGCGGGCGCGCACGCGGGCTGCCTGCCCGCCGGCCACGTAAGTGACGTCCACACCACCGGCTCGGTTCTCGGCACGAACGGCCGTGGCGTTCAGCCGGATGCGGACCCCGTTCTCCGGCAGGTCCAGACGCTCGTAGCGCGTGCGGGCGTGCACGATGTCTTCCATCGTGCTGCCGGGCACGGCACCCGGGATCAGGGTGCGGACCAGGGCGCGGGCGATGGCGGAATTGCCATCCGGAAAGTGGAAGATGTAGGGCTCGCTTTCGTCCCGTTCCTCGAGCGTGTCCGGCATCAGGACTGCGCCGGCTTCTGCGCCGGCCATGGCCGCGGCAGCTCCGAACATGTACTCCCCCACCGTTTCCGTCACGGAGAGCGCATCGAGACCGCAGCCCCAGAGCGGCCCGGAACGGCGGTTGAGCAGAAATAGACCTTCATCCGTCATCCCGAAGCCGGCGCGCAGGTAGTCGGGCGTCGGGGTGCGTTCCGGGTCTGCCAGCATTCGGCGGACGACGTCCGAGTCCGCGAGTTCGCCCGTGGCCAGGCGAATCAACGCAGCCCGGGTGTCCGCCGACACGGGATAGGCGCTGATCCTGTGCTTCTGCTCCTCGGCCGTGAGCGCGTCGAACCAGGCAAACGTACCGGGCAGTGTAACCTCCCGCTCGAAGTGTGCTCCCGGAAAGCGGATGCCGGAGGTCAGCCCGAATCGCTCGTTGAAGTCAGCGTCGAAGTATTCGTAGAACCTGTCGGTGTGGATCGCGAGCTCCTCGAGAAGCCTCCGTGCCACCACGGAGTAACGCCCCGGCGTGTCGATGCTCTGGCTGCCGCCGTAGCCGAGCAGCGTGCGGCCGCCCACCGTGAACTCGTTGCGCCGTGCATGCCCGCCGAAGTCATCGTGGTTGTCGAGCAGCAGGATGCGCGCCTCGGCCCCGACCCGCTGCCGGTAGAAGTACGCCGCGGCAAGCCCCGAGATGCCGGCGCCCACCACCACCAGATCGTAGGTGTCGTCCGTCTGCCCGCTCGGTCGCGGCCAGGTCTGACCATTCCAGGCCAGCGCGTGCGCCACCTCGAACGAGCCGGGGGTGGAGCCGCGCAGGCCCGTGAGTGCCGGCGGATAGGACGCGCTTTCCGACGCCGCCATCAGCTCCAGCGGGGAGAGCGTGCCACCGGCACCGATGGCCAGTGCCGTACCCTGCAGAAAATCCCGTCTTCTCACTCGAACTGCTGCTGGTAGGAAGTCACCGACGCATAGACCTCGACACTGCCGTCTTTCTTCAGCAGCAGCACGTCGTAGGGATTGAACTCGTCCCGGTACTCCATGCCCGGGCTGCCCACCGGCATGGCCGGCACGGTGAGACCGAGCGCACCTTCCGGCGGATTCGCCAGAAACTGCCGCACGTAGCGGGCCGGCACGTGGCCTTCGAAGACATAGCCGTCCTGGCTCACCCCGGTGTGACAGGAGCCGTAGCGGGCCGGCACACCGAAGTCCTGATCGAGGCTGCCGTGGTGGCCGGTGGTGCTGAATCCGGATTCGGCCAGATGATCCATCCACTTCACGCAGCAGCCGCAGGTGGGTGATTTGTAGACGTCCAGATGAATGCTGGCCGCATCGTCTGCGGACGCCGTTCCGGCCAGTCCGAGCCAGAGGGCGAAAGCCATGAGGAGTGCATGCTGGTGATTGGTCATATGGTCCTTTTGCCTGTCGAGGTTGTCTGCAGAGCGAGCGCGCAACCGGGTCTGCGGTATCCTCTCAGCCCGCGAATCTGCACGCAACGCACCACTGGGCTAGACTTCTGCAGACTCACGCCCGGCGCGGAATCGGGGAGACGCAACCGTGAACTATGAAACGCTGCTCTACGAGGTGGCAGACGGGGTCGCGACGATCACCTTCAACCGGCCGGAAGCGGCCAACGCGCTGTCGCCCCGGATGGCCTGCGATCTGAATCAGGTGTCTCTCGAGGTCGACGCCGATCCCCGCGTGCGGGCCGTGGTGGTCACCGGCAAGGGCAGGATGTTCTGTGCCGGCGGCGATCTGCGCGCCATTTCCGCTGCCGGCGACGCCGCGCGGACGGTGATTCTCGGGATGACGGGCGACCTGCACCTGGCCATTTCCCGTCTGTCGCGCAACCCTGCACCGGTGATCGGCGCCGTCAACGGCACAGCGGCCGGCGCCGGGTTCTCCGTCGTCATGATGTGCGACCTCGTCGTCTCCGCCGCCAGCGCCGTGTACACGATGGCCTACACGAATGCGGGACTGGCACCCGACGGTAGCTCCACGTTCTTCATGCCACGCAGGATCGGCGACAGGCGCGCCCGGGAACTCATGCTCACCAATCGGGTACTGAGCGCCGAAGAAGCACTCGAGTGGGGCGTGGTCAATCAGGTGGTGGACGACGACAAGGTGCTCTCTGAGGCGCTGGCCCTGGCGACGAAGCTCGCGGCCGGTCCCACCCTCGCCTACGGTCGGGTGAAGGACCTGCTGAACGCGAGCTTCGACAATGGTCTGGAAACGCAGATGGAGCTCGAGTCCCGGGCCATCGCCGACATGGTAGATACGGCCGATGGCCGGGAGGGGATTAGCGCGTTCCTCAGCAAACGCAAACCGGAATTCAAGGGAACCTGATGAACAGCAGAGAGCACGCAAAGCAGACCATCGAGGTTCTCGGCAAACGCATGGCCTACGTGGAGATGGGTGAAGGCGATCCCATCGTGTTCCAGCACGGCAATCCCACGTCCTCCTATCTCTGGCGCAACGTCATGCCGCATGTGCAGGACAAGGGCCGCTGCATCGCCCTGGATCTCATCGGCATGGGCGATTCCGAGAAGCTCCAGAACTCCGGCCCCGACCGCTACACGTTCGCCGAGCACTACACCTACTTCAGCGCTGCACTCGAAGCATTGGGGGTGACTGACAACGTCACCCTGGTGATTCACGACTGGGGTTCGGCGCTCGGCTTCCATTGGGCCAATGAGCATCGGGACGCGGTGAAAGGCATCTGCTACATGGAAGCCATCGTCGCCCCATTCCCGACATGGGACGATTTCTCGAAGCAGGCGACTCCCGTGTTCCAGGGATTCCGCTCGCCGGCGGGCGAGGCGATGGTGCTCGAGAAGAGCCTCTTCGTGGAGCGGGTCCTGCCCGGATCCGTTCTGCGCGGACTCACGGAAGAGGAAATGACCGTCTACCGCCGCCCGTTTGCCGAGCCGGGCGAGGATCGCCGGCCTACCCTCACCTGGCCCCGGCAGATCCCCATCGAGGGAGAGCCCGCGGACGTGGTCGCCATCGTCGAGTCCTATGGAGCCTGGCTCGCGAAGAGCCCCGTGAAAAAGCTCTTCATCAACGCCGACCCCGGCGCCATCCTCACCGGCAGAGTGCGTGAGATCTGCCGCTCCTGGCCGAACCAGACGGAGGTGACCGTACCCGGCAGCCACTTCATTCAGGAAGACAGTCCGGACGAAATCGGTCGGGCGATCGCCGGATGGATTGACTGAAGCGCCTGCAGAGAGGGAAACCGCATGCCCGACAGTCCGTTGAGAGTGGTTACGCCCCGCCAGGTTGGCGAGTTTGCACGCTCGGGCTTTCTCCGGATTCCCCGTCTCGTGAGTGACGCGGCAATCGCCAGGCTGCGGGCAGCGTACGACGAGCTGATCGAGAACGGCGCGCCGGGGTCTGCAAGAGACAGCTGGCTAGGTGGCCTCACAAGGCAGATCGTCGGTCCGGAGCACTCGCACCCGGTGTTCGCCGACAACGAAGCGCTGCAGATCGGGCAATCCGTGGCGCGGGCGCTGCGCGGCTGGGACGAGCCGGCGTTTTTCTACTCCCAGCTGCTCTACAAACCCCCGGGACACACGCACGCCACACCCTGGCACCAGGACGACGCCTACTCGAAGCTGCCCTTCCTGCCCGCCGGCACACCGCTTCGGCATCTGAGCCTGCAGTTCTGGCTGGCGTTGGACGACACCGACGAGGCCAGCGGCTGCATGCACTTTCACCCAGCGCCCGATTCGAACGAGCTGCTGCCTCACCGGGTCGTTGCCGGGGACCCGGAAGACGACGCCCGTCTGCTGGGGCTGGTTGACGAGACTCGCCACATAAACCCCGACATGGTTTCCGCCTGTCCGCTGCAGACCGGGGGCGCCACGGTGCACGATTCGGGTACGCTCCACTACACCCCACCCAACCGCTCGAACCGCCGGCGTCGCGCTTACATCTTCAACTTCGCGGATCCGGCGCTGCTTGCCCGGCTGAGGTCCGGTTGACCCACGCCGGAGCTCGGCCCGGCAGTCGAACACCACTGCCGCCTCGTCATCCGGCTTGAACTCCCCGCCAGGGCCAGCGACCATCTCGCCATTCACACGGAGGACTCACAATGACCGACGCAGCCCAGGAAGACGCCGTACTCGTGGAGCGGCACGACCGCATCATGATCATCACGCTGAACCGCCCGGAGGCGATGAACGCCATCAACGGCGCCCTCTCCCACGGCCTGCTGAACGCCGTGCGCTCGCTGGACGAGGACAACTCGCTCACCGCCGGCATCATCACCGGCAAGGGCCGGGGATTCTGCTCCGGCATGGACCTGAAGGCCTTCTCCCGTGGCGAGGACATCGGCCCGCTCACCACCTTCATCCGCGAGGGCAGCAAGAAGCCGCTGATCGCCGCCATCGAAGGCTTTGCGCTGGCAGGCGGCTGCGAAATCGCCCTCACCTGTGACCTGCTGGTGGCCTCCAAGGGGGCCAAGATCGGCATCCGTGAGGTGAAGGTGGGACTCTTTGCCGCAGCCGGGGGAGTCTTCCGGCTGCCGGCGCGGGTCGGCGTCACCCGGGCCATGGAGATGGCCATCACCGGCGAGCCGATCACCGCGGAAACGGCCATGGCGTGCGGCATGCTGAGCGAGCTCACCGAGCCGGGCGGCGCGCTGGAGGCAGCCATCGGCTGGGCCAACCGGGTGGCCGAGAACGCGCCGCTGGCCGTGGCGGCATCGAAGGCACTGGTGCGCGCGGCGGCTCAGGGCTACGACGAGCCCACGCTCTGGAAGATGCAGGAGCCGCTCTCGAGAACGGTGTTCAGCTCCAACGACGCCAAGGAAGGCCCGAAGGCCTTCGCCGAGAAGCGGGCGCCGAACTGGACGGGAACCTGAGCCTCCCTAAACCAGCTTGAAACCCAGCTCGCTGAGCGGCATGGAGCGGATGCGGACCCCGGTGGCGGCGTAAATCGCGTTGGTCACCGCCGGGGCCAGCGGCGGCAGGGCCGGTTCACCGAGACCCGTGGACGGGTTGTCGCTCTGGATGAAGTGCACGTCGATCTCCGGCGTGGCGGCGATGCGCATCACCGGGTACTCGTGGAAGTTGTCTTCCTGGATCACCCCGTCCTTCATCGTGATCTGCTGCAGCGCCATGGTGCTGAGACCATCCACCACGGATCCCTGCACCTGACTGATCGCCCCGCTCATGTTGATGATGGGGCCGACATCCACCGCCACCGTCACCCGATCGACGCGGAAGTTCCGGTCGTCGTCCACCGTCACCTCGGCGATCTCGGCAACGTGCGCCGCGTGACAGAAGTAGAACGCCAGACCCAGGGCGGAACCGGATGACATCTTCCTGCCCCAGCCGGCCTTCTCCGCGGCAAGCCGGATCACGTCGATGGCGCGGCCGGTATTGAGCGCGTTCACGTTGCCCTCGTCCGTCCAGCGCCGCTCGCCGAGGAGCTCGATGAGAAACTCCACGTGGTCGCGACCGGCCAGCTCGGCGAGCTCGTGCAGGAAGCTCTGCTCCACGAAGGCATTGGTGTTCGAGCCGGGAGCCCGCCAGGCGCCGCAGTTGGTGGCGATCTCCATGAAGCTCTGCCGTACACGGGCCTGCTTCATCACCGCCTGCGGCAACTCGTTGCCCCGGAGTCCGGAGCCGATCACCGGCCTGCCGCCGCGGCTGAAGCCGATGTAGTGCTGATCCCAGGCCGCGAGCTTCCCGTCCCCGTCGATGGCGGCCTTCATCTGCTCGAAACCGCCCACCCGGAAGAAGTCGTTGTGGATGTCGTCGGTGCGGGTCCAGGTGAGCTTCACCGGCACACCGGCGCGGTGGGAGATGGCGATCGCCTCCGCCGCGAAGTCATGCACGGCCCGGCGCCCGAAGCCGCCACCCATTCGCTTCATGTGCACCGTGACGTTCTCAGGCGCGATCCCCAGCATGTTCTGGGCGATCTCCTTGACCTGCGCGGGAAACTGGCTGCCGTACCAGATCTCCAGGCGGTCCGGCGCGCCGTTCTCACCTTTCTCGAAGCTCGCCGTGCAGTTCATGGGCTCCATGCACAGGTGGGTGACATACGGGAACTGGTAGAACGCCTCGTGGATCCGATTGTTACCGTCGGCGAGCGCCTCATCGATGGGGACCGCCGGCGCGTGCGTCTCCCGACCGCCGCCTTCAGCAGCGATCTGCTTCGCCTGGCTGATCATCTGCGTCCAGTCGTCCTCGGAGGCATCCGAGTCGTCCCACTCCACCTCGAGCCGGTTCTTGGCGTTGAATACCGACCAGGTGTCTTCGCCGAGGATGGCGACACCGCCGCGCAACACCGCCAGGCCGGAAAGAAAGCCCATGGCGGCTTCGCCCGCCCGGTCGTCCGGCTCCAGGATGAAGGCATCCACGACGCCGGGCAGCGCCCTGATCTCGGCCTCGTTGAAGCGCACGGCCTTGCCGCCGTTTCGCGGGCAGCGGGTGTAGGAGGCGTGTTTCATGCCCGGCACGTCCACGTCGATCCCGAACTCGGTACGGCCGGTGGCGATCACCAGATTGTCCACGCCGCCCACCGAGGTGCCGATGATGGTGTAGGCGCGCGGATCCTTGAACGACAGGTACTCCTCGTCCGGCACCGGCTGCTCCGCCGCCAGCGACGCGAGCTGGCCGAAAGTGCGGCTCTCGCCAGAGGTGTGGATCACCTTACTGTCCTTCGCCTCCAGCTCCTTGCGATCCACCTCCATCAGGAGCGCGGCCGCGCCGATCAGCATCTCCCGGGCCGAAGCGCCCATGCGGCGCATGGCGCCGATGTTGCGTGGGATCGAGGTGGAACCGCCGGCGCCCTGCCGGCCGAACGTTTCCTCATCCACCGGGGCCGTGAGCACCCGCACATCTTCCCAGCGGGCGCCCATCTCCTCCGCCACGATCATCGGCAGCGCGGTCTTGATGCCCTGGCCCATCTCCGGAATGGCGGAGTAGATAGTGATCTCGCCGTCCGGTGCGATGTACACATAGGCGTTCAACTCCCGGGAGCTCACCAGCGGCTCGCCCTCCCGCGCCGTCGTCAGCCGCGGCAGCGACAGCTCGAGCAGGAAGCCACCGCCCACCAGCGCGGTGGCCTTGAACAGGTGTCGTCGACTCAGCTTCATCCTCGCGACTCCCCGCCGGCTTCATAGTAGGTGGCCGCGGTGTGCACGGCCTGACGGATGCGCACATAGGTGCCGCAGCGGCAGTAGTTGCCTGCCAGCGCCGTGTCGATGTCCGCATCGGTGGGTTTTCTGGTCTTCGCCAGCAGGGCGGCGGCGCTCATGATCTGCCCGGACTGGCAGTAGCCGCATTGAGGCACGTCGTGCTCGATCCACGCGGCCTGCAAGGGGTGCAGCTCGCCCCCCTTCTCCAGCCCCTCGATGGTGGTGACGGCACCGCTGACGGCGGACACCGGCAGCATGCAGGCACGCACCGGCTCTCCATCCACGTGCACGGTGCAGGCACCGCACTGGGCGATTCCGCAGCCGTACTTGGTGCCCGTGAGCTTGAGCCTGTCTCTGAGCACCCAGAGCAGCGGCATCTCGGGTGGCGCCTCCACCTCGTGCCGTTGCCCGTTCACCGTCAGCGTGAATCTGCTCACCCGTCCTCCTGCGTCCCTGGAATGCGAGCAAGTATAGCCACGGATCGTCCGGTTTCGGTGAACGTCCTTCGGGCTACACTGGTCTTGTCCGACCGAACCGAGGGGATGCCGCATGGAAACAACGATCTGGATCGCCGGGCTGATTGGGCCCGTCATCCTCGCTCTGAGCATCCCCATGATCACCGCACCGGAGAAGCTTCAGGAAACCACCGTGCGTTTTCTCGCCGACCCGCCGCTGGTGCTGGTCTCCGGCGTGCTGGCCATGACGGCCGGACTTTCCATCGTCAATACCCACAACCTGTGGGTGCTCGACTGGCCCGTGATCGTCACGGTCTTCGGCTGGGCGCTGACGCTGGGCGGCGTGACCCGGGTCGCCTTCCCTCAGGTGGTCGACCGGGTGGGTGCGTCGATGATGAATCAGCGGGTCCTGACGCGCGTCATGGGTGTCGTGTGGTTGCTGATCGGTGCGTTTCTCACGTGGAAAGCCTATCTGTAGAAAGGTTCACAGCGCCCCTCCCGGACCACCACGTTTTCGCGGCCTGGTAGCAGTCGATCCTGATACGGCCGTCGTTGGTAACCACATCGAAGGCATAGCAGGTCAGCATGCTCACCACGACCATCTCCCCGCCGTCTTCGATCAGCGCCAGCAGGGGTGCCACCAGCGGGGCTTCGAAGTAGCTGATGACGTGCACCGCATCTACGGCTACACCGAAAAACGCCAGCGTACCTACCAGCAGGAACACATCCCGTGTCGACCGCCGAGCAGTCGGTTCTCCCCGGAAAAGAGTGTGGGCAATCATCGCAAAGGTGAGCAGACCAATCAGGCCAGCAAACAACAGCTCTCCGAAATCGTCCGCACGGAGACCCGCGAAACCCCGCAGTCCGAGGCCCTGACCCAACCAGTATCCAACCCGCTCGTGGATCTGTGCTGCATCATCGAGGAGCAGAAAAGCGAATAGGGCGCTCCAACCCAGAAAGGCCCGGATGCGAGTCATCAGAAACGCTGCGGCCATGCAGGCTGCAACCCAGAATTCCTTTATGTATTGATAGATTTCCGCCAACCCGCGGTCTGCTTCGATGGAGTAGTGCCCTCCGTCGAGCCATGGCGTCCAGGCATGCACTACGTGCACGCCCATGAACAACAGATCGATGATTACGAGCATTCCTAAGAGAGTGAGCGTCGCCGAGTAGCTGTCCGGTGCCTTCAAGGGGGTAGCGCCGAGTATGAGATGGGCCGTAAATGTACTCGGATCTGGCCCGCCAGGCGAAAACGCAATCACCCGTCCTGAAGCGCTTCCTCCGAAAACGGAAGGACAAAGAACTCGTGCATGGTTTTTCTTGAGTCCCGCCGGCGAGGATCAGTAGAGTGCTCCACTGGAAGGAGCAGCACACAGGGGAGCCGGAGAGTGACGGACGCGACAAGCGCCGCAAAGTTTCGCGCGCGCGACATGCTCAGAGACCGGGCAACCGCCTTCCGCTTTCTGGCCGTCATGGGTCTGCAGACGGGTCAGGTGCTGCCGCAGGCGTTCATCGGCCTCATGCTGCCGGTGATCTACCGCGAGCAGGGGTTGCCGCTCAACATGTGGTGGGTGTTCACCATCCCCCTCATTCCCACCTGGCTGCGGCCGCTCTGGGCCCCGTTCGTGGACCGGACCGGCAGCCGCGCATTCGGTATGCGCCGCTCCTGGTTCATCCCCTGCACCACCATGGGGGCGTTCGCCTACATGGGCATGACCATCGTCGAGCCGACCATCGAGCACCTTGCCATCGTCATCGCCCTGTGGACGCTGAAGAGCGCGATCATGACGACCCAGGACATCGCCATCGACGGCTACATGGTGGAAAACATCCGCGACGAGGAGCGCCCGGTGGCGGCGGGCGTGCTCGACATCGCCCGCAATGTGGGCATGTTCGTCTCCTGGGTGGGCATCGCCTGGCTCTACGATGCTTACGGCTGGACCCTCGCGATGCTCGTCGCCTCGCTGCTCCTCATCGCCTGCTCCCTGCCCGGTATCCTCCGCCCGGAGCCGCCCCGCCCGCGCCAGTTCGAGCACGCGCGCCCGAGCCTGAAGAACCTGCTGGCGAGGCAGGAGAGCTACTACATCTATCCGCTGTGTCTCGGTGTTGCGTTCGCCGGTGGCATCATCGCCACCATGTACCCCACCTATCTGGCCGACCTCGGCTTCCGCGCGGCGGAGGTGGCGACGATGGTCGGGCCGGCCACGCTGGTCGGTACCGTGATCGGCGCGTCAGCGGCCACCTGGTACCTGTCCTGGTTCGGCTATCTGAAAGCGTTTCTGATCTCCGCGGTGATGATGGTGCTGGCTGTGATTCCCATCATCTGGATGGGATCGCTGGACGCGCCGAGTTACGCGATCGTCTTTGCCGTCACCCTGAACGGCATCGCGCTGCCCTCCTTCCTCACCGTCACCTTCCAGGCTGCACGGCTGAAGTGGGCGAGCAAGTCCCAGGCCGCGACGGACTACACCAGCCAGATCGTGACCATGGCCGCAGGTGGCGCGCTGGCCACGTCGGCCGGTGGCTTCATCGCCCACCACCTCGGCTGGTTCTGGCACTTCTGCATCGGCGGCACGGCGACGGTGATCATGTGCGTGCTGCTGTATCTGCTCTACAGCCGGGTCGAGGAGATGGTCGAAGCACGGGATCAACGGGAGCTGGAAGCAGACTCGCTGGCTGGCGCGTCGGGTTCGCGCTAGGCTTGATCGGGATCCGGTCGGAGGTACAGGGGGAGACATGGGATCAGAACACCCGCCGGCGGTGGCTGAACTGCTGGGCCCGGGCGGTGCCTGGGAGCTCGCCGAAGCCACGATCGACGGCACGACGGTGCCGGTGTTCCGGAACGCGCCCCTGCACCTGCGGGAGCTCTACCAGGGCGCGCTCGAGCACGCCAACGACACGTTCTACGTCTACGAGGACGAACGCTACACCTTCGCCGAAGCCTGGCGCGTCACAGAGCGGGTGATGGCCGGTCTACATGCGCTCGGCGTGCAGCCGGGTGATCGGGTCGGCATCGCCATGCGCAACTACCCGGAGTGGGTGTTCGCCTTCATGGGCGTCACGTCCATGGGCGCCATCGCCGTGGCCATGAACGCCTGGTGGACGGGTGAGGAGATGCACTTCGGCATCGAGGACAGCGGTCTGAAAACCATCTTCGTGGACCGGGAGCGCCTCGAGCATCTGTCGCCCTATCTCGAAGAGCTGGATCTCAAGGTGATCACGGTGCGCACCCCGCACGCGGCCGGCCGCGGCGTGATGCAGTGGCAGGCCTTCATGGCGTCCGGCGACGGCCAGATGCATGCGCCCCACATCCCGCCGGACCATCCGGCAACCATTCTCTACACCTCGGGATCCACTTCGCGCCCGAAAGGTGTCGTCTCCTCGCACCGCGCCATCATTCACTCCATCCTCGGCTGGGAGGCGTCCGCCGCCATCGCCCGCGCCGCCGCCGGACGTCGGCAGCGACCGCCCGAGCGACAGCCCTGCATGATCATCACCGTGCCGCTGTTCCACGTCACGGGCCTCAATGGTCAGCTGCTGCCATCGCTCAGAAACGGCCGGAAGGTGATCGGCATGTACAAGTGGGACGTGGACAAGGCGCTGGCCATCATCGAGTGGGAGCAGGTCACCCACTTCAGCGGCGTGCCGACCATGGCCTACGAGCTAGTGAACTCGCCGAACTATGAGAAGTACGATCTCTCCAGCCTGCGCAGCATCGGCGGCGGCGGCGCCGCCATGACGCCCAAGCACTCCCAGCGCATCGCGGAACGCACCAGGAACCGCGCGCGGGCCAGCGCCTCCTACGCCATGACGGAAACCAACGGCCTCGCCGCTTCCAACGCCGGCGCCAATCTGCAGGATCGCCCGAAGAGTTGTGGCCGTGCCCTGCCGCCGCTCGTTTCGATCCGCATCGCGGACCAGGACGGCAACACCCTGCCGCCGGGGCGAACCGGCGAGATCTGCATCAAGGGGCCCATGCTCTTCTCCGGCTACTGGAACAATCCCGCCGCCACCAGCGCGGTGCTGGTCGACGGCTGGCTCCACACCGGCGATCTCGGCCACATGGACGAGGAAGGCTTCATCTTCATCACCGATCGCGAGAAGGACATGATCATCCGCGGCGGCGAGAACATCGGCTGTCAGGAGGTGGAAGCCTGCCTCTACGAGCACCCCCACGTGGCCGAATGTGCCGTGTTCGGCGTGCCGGACGAACGGCTCGGCGAAACCGTCGCCACGGCCGTGGTGCCGAAGCCCGGCGTGGTGCTTACGGCCGGCGACATCCGCTCCCACGTCAGCGAGCATCTGGCCCGCTTCAAGGTGCCGGAGCACGTCTGGATCCACGACGAGCAGCTGCCGCGCACCGCCTCCGGGAAGATCTACAAGCGGGGGGTTCGCGACGAGATGCTGAAGCGTCTGACCCTCACCGCGGATCCCTGATCCGCGGCAGGGTTACTTACAAGTGCCCACACCAAACGCTGCCGGGTCGTGTCTAGAATGGTTGGGAAACTGTCCCTCGGAGTCGTGAAGCAATGGCTTCCTGGTTGATGCCCAAGATCCTGTTGCTGCCGCTGCTGCTGCCGCTGGTGGCAGCAGCCAATACCAGCACCACCGCTACCGGTTCCAGCGCCGGGACGATCGCGGTGACGGCCGTGGAAATGCCGCGTCCGGTGAGCCTGGAGCCGGCCGTGGGCTTCTGGACCCGGGTGTACAGCGAGGTCGGCACAGACGGTGGGTTGCTCCACGACGACCGCTACCTGGACGTGGTCTACACCATTCTCGAGTTTCCCGCAGGCACCTCGTGGCGCGATCAGCGTGCGCGCATCGACGCCGAGCGCGAGCGTTTCCAGCGTCTTGTCCGCACCCTGGTGGCCGGCCGGACGTCGGACGACCCGGACGCCGAACGGGTCGCAGCGATGTGGCAGGCGCACGACGCCAAGGCGCTGGCGGGTGCGGCAGACCGACTGAGATTCCAGCGCGGCCAGGCCAACCGCTTCCAGGCCGGGATCGTCCGCTCGGGCGCCTGGCAGGACTACATCCGCGAGACGCTCAAGGCCGCAGACGTACCGGAAGTGCTCACCGCCCTGCCCCACGTGGAATCCTCCTTCGATCCCAAGGCGGAATCCCACGCGGGTGCTGCCGGTCTCTGGCAGTTCACCGCTTCCACCGGCCGCCGCTACATGCAGGTGGATCATCTGGTCGACGAGCGCCTGGACCCCTACCTCTCCACCCGCGCGGCCGCGCAGCTCCTGCGCCACAACTACGAGGTCACGGGCAGCTGGCCGCTGGCCATCACGGCCTACAACCATGGCGCTGCGGGCATGCGCCGGGCCACGCAGGAGCTCGGCACCCGGGACATGGGCGAGATCGCCTGGAAGTACCAGGGCAAGAGCTTCGGATTCGCTTCACGGAACTTCTACGCGGCGTTCCTGGCGGCCGTGGATGTGGAATCGAAGGCCGAGACGCTGTTCGGACCGGTCAAGCGCGTCCCGCCGCGTCAGGATCGGGTGATCGAGCCGCCCGCGTACGTAGGCGCCACCACGCTTGCGGCAGCCATGGGGGTGGACGTGGACGTGCTCCGCCAGTTCAATCCGGCGCTGGGCAACCCGGTCTGGTCCGGCGAGAAACGCTGGCCCCGAGGTTTTCCCCTGCGCCTGCCACCGGACACTGGCGCTCCCGACCTCGGCGCCGCGTTTGCCAGCATTCCGGCGGTCGAGCGCTACGATTTCCAGGTGCCGGACCAGTACCATCAGGTCGCTCGGGGTGAGGCGCTGTCGGTCATCGCCCGCCGCTATCACACCACGGTGCGGGAGCTGGTGCTGATGAACGATCTTCGTGATCCACATCGGATCCGTGCCGGCACCGTACTGAAGCTGCCGGGTGCGCCCATGCCCGCATCCGTTGCCCAAGCACCGTCCGCGCAGCCGGCCGTGCTGCGGATACCCGCGCAGGACCTGGTGCCGGTGGTGCCCGTGCCCGTGGTCGCCATGCCGGAATCGACCGAGCTGTCCGTAGAGGCGCTGACGGCCATGATCGAGGCGGAAACCGCCGCGCCGGACGAGATCGGCATGCCCCGGGCACTGGGCGCCGATCCGAGCAACTTCGACGTCGCCGCCAATGGCAGCATCGAGATCCAGCCCTTCGAGACCCTCGGCCACTACGCGGACTGGCTGCAGGTCTCCGCATCCCGCCTCCGGCAGGTGAACGGCCTGCGCCAGAACGCCTCCCTGGCGGTGGGACGACGGCTGACCATGGACTTCAGCCGGGTGGATCGAGCCGCGTTCGAGCTGCAGCGCCGGGAGTACCACCGGCTACTTCAGGAGACCTTCTTCGCCAGTTACCGCATCGCCGGCACCGTTACCCACGACGTGCGCCCCGGCGATTCCCTGTGGAAGCTGAGCATGAGCTTCCACGACGTCCCGATCTGGCTGCTGCGTCAGTACAATCCGGATCTGGACTTCACCGCGCTGCGGCCGGGCACGCAGATGCTCGTCCCCGTGGTCGAGCGCGTGAGCGGAGCCGAGGTGGCCACGGAGGCGGACTGCCTCTGCTGAGGTGCCGCCGAACACCCGTGCTCGCAATCCGGCGCGTTGAGTGAGAAAGTCCGCATTTCCCGACGTGCACTGGAGACCAGACCAAGGTGGCTGAAAGCCTGAGAGATCAGCTGGTGAAGGCCGGCCTCGCAACCGCCTCGCAGGCGAAGAAGGCCGAGAAGCGTCTGGAGGCCGACCGGCACGCCCGCCGTCGCGGCAAACCTGCAGCCGACAAGCCGACGCCGGAAGCCCCGGAGGCGGTGAAGGCCCGGGCCGCGAAGCAGCGGGCCGAGAAGCGCGAGAAGGATCGGGCACTGGCGCGGGCGACCAACGAGAAGGCGGCAGCCAAGGCACTCAGGGCGGAGATCCGTCAGCTCATCCTGCAGAACGACCAGCGCGCCAGGGAAGCCCGCGACGACGACCTGCCCTACAACTTCGTCCACGGCAAGAAGATCAAGAAGATCCACGTCCCCAAGGCACAGCTCGAGCAGCTCAGCCGCGGCACGCTGGTGATCGTCAACAACGATGGCCTGTATCACCTGGTGTCGAAGGAAGTGGCCGAGAAGATCCGCGCCCGGGATCCCAGGCGCATCATCGCCGCGCACGACGAGAAGCCTCCGGAGCCGGGCTCAGACGACGAGTACTACGCGAAGTTTCAGGTGCCCGACGACCTGGACTGGTGACGCGGGATTACTCCGGCCGGCGCTCCCGGTTTGCGCGACGCCGTCGCAGCTCTTCACCCTTCCTCGCGAGCTCCGCGCGATTATCGTCGTTGATCTCCATGTAGCGTCGTCGCCAGGCGTCGTCACCCCACCATTCATCGCTGCGAACCGTGGTCTGCGGCTTGCGGACCGATTCGAAGAGGCCAACAGCCTGACGGACGATACGCCGCTGCATGTCCGTATCCCAGGGTCTGCCACAGGGGTTGCCGAGCGGAAAGTCGACGAACAGAAAACGCGGCACGCCGCAATGCTCCACGATGTCCAGCGCCGAGCCGACGATCACCGTCGGCATGCCGTGCGACTCCAGGTACCGCGCGACCAGACTCACGGTCTGGTGGCAGACGGGTCACAACGGAACGAGCAGGGCAATATCGGCGCCATCTTCGAGCAGACGTCGGTGCAGCTCCGGTGCGTCCTTATCCAGCGTGGTGCGCTGGCTGTATTCCGTGGGTGCGCAGTGAAATCGGGGGGTGAGCGCGCCGATGACATCTCTGGCCACGAGCTCCTGAAGATGCTCGATGGGGCAGAAGGTGTTCACGTCGTCCGTGTGGGTAGACTGCTTGTCCCAGGACAGATCGGCGGTGTAGAGCGTCTCAGGGGGCGGATCGACCGGCCCGGAATCCACCTTGCGGGGCTCCAGGGGTGCCCGTGGATACGTACTCGCCGTGGTGACGAGACCGAGCGTGCATTCCCTGAGTGGCTTCGGCAGGTCTGTGAATGGCGCGGTCTCGAAGTGTGCGTAGCGGTAGTGCTGCTCGAAACCCTGAGCTTCGTAGTACTCGCGTGAACGCCGGATGTAGGGCACCGGCTCGGCGGCTGTCTTGTCACTGGGCATGAAACCGTCCGGATTCATTCAACGGGTATGACTTCCGGATCAGCTGCCGGCAGGCTGCCGAGAAATCTCAACACGTCTGCTGCAGTCCTTTCCGGATCTTCCTCCATCGGCACGTGGCCGAGGTCATCATAGATCACGACCTCGGCATTCTGCAGCCTCTGCTCGAACTCTCGGGCGACCGAGACCGGGATGAGCGCATCCTGAGCACCCCAGAGCACGAGAGTCGGCTGGGTCAGCGTTGACGGATCCGCATCGGCGCGGCGTTCCCCGGCGAACGCCTGCGTTCGCTCTAGGATGGCCGCTCGCGTGCCTGCCCGCATGATCAGCTCGTAATAACGGTCGATGAGCACCTCATCGACGACCGGCGAGTTGTTGTAGGCCGCGCGCAGTCCCTGATCGATCAGCAGCCTCGGATCGAGATAACGCGCAATGGCACGAAACCAGCCCTGACCGAGAAGCTGAAAACCGATCGGGCTGCCGGATCGGTCGGCGCCCTGATCCGATCCGCCCTCCTGACGCCATCCCGCCGGTTCAACCGAATCCACCAGGATCATCGCACGGACCTGCTCCGGATAGGCCAGGGCATATCGCCAGGTGGCACCACCGCCCATGGAGTTACCGCCAAGCACAAAGGAACGGATGCCCAGTTCCTCAGTCACCGCACGGATCGTTCGGGTAAACGCATCAGGGCCGTACGCACCATGCGGCACCCTGCCGGTGAGGCCGTGAGCCGGCAGATCAAGCGTGATCACCCGATGGCGTTCGCCGAGAATCCGCACCCAGGGTTCCCAGGTGTGCAGCGAGGCCATCGCGCCGTGAACCAGCACGATGGGATGCCCGTCCTGCCTGCCTTCGTCCCGGTAGTGAACGCGAGCACCATTGCCCATGACGAGAAACCTGGAAGCCTCGTTTGCGTACTTCGCATCGACTTCCGCGGCCGGGAGATCTCCCCGGAACAGCAACAGGGCCCCGACGCCGATGGCTGCCAGCAGAAGGATTCCAACGATTTCACGATCTTCAACGGACCGATCTCTCAATCAGCCTCAAACCGTTAGACCGGCTCCGCGAGGAACACCGGGATCCTGCGGGTGGTCTTCGCCTGGTATTCCTCGTAAGGCGGATAGGCTTCCACACTCGCCTTCCACAGGCGCGCCCGTTCCGCCTCATCCGTCACCTCCCGCACACGCATCCGGAAGACCTCGGTCTTGTCGCGGATCTCCACGTCGGGGTTTGCGCGCAGGTTGTACACCCACACCGGGTTCTTCGGCTGGCCGCCCATGGAGCCGACAAGCACGTACCCATCCCCGACTTTGACCCGCATCAGCGGGATCTTCCGGATACCGCCCGTTTGGTTGCCCGTGTGCGTGACGATGATGCACGGCAGGCCCGTGTCGAGCAGCGTGGTGCCCTTGGTGCCGCCGCTGCCCTCGTAGACCTCGACCTGCCTGCGCACCCAGTCCAGCGTGGGGGGAATGTATTCAGCCATGGTTCTCGCTCCTTCGTTTGAATCCCGTCGATCGCAGTTTACCTTCAGAAGCCGTACGGCTCGCGGGGAGTCGCACGTGCCGCGAGACACCCCGCGCGGAAATCGTAAGGCACCTCATCGATGCAGTCGGGCCATTTGTCGCTGTCGAGCCAGAACTCCACCAGCCCGAGCCGTGCGCACAGGCGCGGAAAGCGCGGATCGTTGCGCAGCTCCGGCATGGCGGGCTGAAACATCAGCGAAGTCCGGTAGGCATCGGGACCCAGCAGGTCATCCCGGCTGCCCAGCGGACCGAGCCGCGCAGTTTCGATCGCCTGATAGGCTTCCTCCGCCAGTCCCAGATGAGCGGCGTACACCAGGCGCGACACGTCGGCGCCCCCGGTGCGCGCCACCTGCTCGATGAGCGTCCTGCGGTAGGCTTCGATGTTCTCCGCGGTCGGGTTGCGCTTCGTTCTGATGAACGGCAGGCCGTCGGTGAACTCCCGGAGTGTACTGGCCGGCGTGGAGGCGAGCAGCCTGTCCACCGCATCCCAGTCTCCGAGAAAGGCGTGGGCGCGCAGCAGATTGGCGATGGCGAAGCTCATCCCCGGTACCCGCGCGACGATGTCTTCGAGGATCGGCACGGCTTCTGCGATCCGCCCGGAGGCCATCCTCGACAGCGCAGCGAGGTTGGCGGACGCGGGATTGAGCGCATCCAGCTGATAGCACGCCTCGGTCTCTTCCGCACTCTCACGCAGCCTGCCGCTGGCCCGCAGGCACCAGCCGACATAGATGCGACGATCACTCCAGCCCGGCGTCCGTCGGATCTGCTCGAGGATCGCTTCCTGCTCCTTGAACGCGCCGTAGGGTGGCAGCAGAAAGAGCTTCGCGAGCTGGGCGTCCAGGTTGTCCGGATCTCCTTCCAGCGCCCGCTGTACTTCTCGGGCCACGTCTGCTGCGACGGCTGCCCGCTCTGCATAGGGTGTGTAGAAACCGAGCCAGCCGCGGACAAACGCCAGCCGCCCCCACGCCTCGATGAATTCCGGGGCTCGCTCCGTCGCGACTTCGAGCAGGCCGACGTTCGCGCGGAGCTCATCGGGTGCAAAGGACTCCGGGCTTGCCCGCAGATAGAGATCGTAAGCCGCCGGATCGACCACAGGCGCGGGCGTGATGGCGAACGTCCTGTTCAACGCGCCGGCGATCTGCTCGGAGATGTCGTCCTGGACGGAGAAGATGTCCTCGAGGCTGCCGTCATAACTTTCCGACCAGAGGGTGGTCTGGGACGTGGCCTCCACCAGATGCGCGCCGATGCGCACTCTGCCGCCACCCCGTCGGACCGAGCCGTCGAGCACGTGCGTGCAGCGCAGCAGGGCCGCCACACCCGATTTCTGTGCACCCCTGAACTGAAAGCTCGACGTGCGACCGATCACCTTGAGCCTGGAGCCGCGCGTCAGTCGCTGAATGATCTCCTCACTGACGCCGTCGGAGAAAAACTGCATCTCCGGATCGTTCGACAGATTGTCGAACGGCAGCACGGCGAGGACCGGTTCCGATGGCTTGATCGGCTGCGGGACCGCGACGGGTGTTTCCCTCGCCAGCAGTTCTGAGACACCGGCGGCCACCCGGGATTGCCGCGCGCCAAAGCTCCAGGCGAGCAGCACCGCTACGGGGAAGCCGATCATGACCGTCCAGATGGAAGCCGGTAACAGCCATTCCGGCAGCTCGAGTGCCGGTCCCACGGTGCTGATCACCTGTGCAATCAGCCAGCCGAAAGCCAGGTAGGCTCCGCAGATTCTGAGCACCCGCCTTCGCTTCAGCTCAGTGAGTACGGACACCTCGGGGCCTCCTGATCAGCGAACAGCCGGACGCGGCCAGATCTCCGGCAGGCGTTCGACGAGCCACCGCACCAGCGCCGCGTTCACCTCCGCCGGTCGCTCCTGTGCCATCCAGTGGCCGGAACGGATCACGGTCTCGTCGAGCTGGCGGCACATCCGGCGCATCGGTTCCGCAGCGCGGGAGGTGATGGTCTCGCAGACGTAGTCGTACTGCGCAGCCAGGAACAGCACCGGCATGTCCAGTCGGCCGCCATTGCCCGCCGTCGCCGCGTAGGCGGCATTGGCCTCGTGGTTCATGTAGTAGGAGTCCGGCCCGAAGAAGCCGTTTCTCTCGAGCGAGCGTGTGTAGGTCCTGAGATCCTGCTCCGTCACCACATCGGCGTCCATGGGCAGGTCCGGCGCGGCGTCGAGATCGCCGAACCAGCCGCCGTTGATGCGGGTCATGGCCGTGGCCGCCGGCTTGCCGAAACCCGCCGGGTCGCCCTTGCGGAACAGCAGCTTCACGGTGTTGTACGGATTCGCCTCGAACGTCCGTGTCGCCTTCTCGAAGTTCTCCCGATAGAAGAGCTGGTACTCCCACTGCCCGGCCGGGAACCGCTCGGCCGGATAGATGCTCCGATCCACGAGATCGATGCAGTGCTCGAGACCCCGCTCCAGGCTGAAATACGGCACGCAGAGGCTGGCCACGCCGTGGCAGCGCTCCGGGTGGTGGCTGGCGATGTTCCACACCGTCGGGCTGCCCCAGTCGTGTCCCACCCAGATCGCCCGCTCGATGCCGAGCGCATCGATCAGGCCGATCATGTCGCCCACCACTTGCTCCTGGGCGTAGTCCTCGTGGCGATCGTAGACCGTGGAACCCCCGTAGCCCCGCATGTCCGGTGCCAGCGCCCGGAAACCCAGCCCGCCCAGCACCGGCAGCTGATGGCGCCAGCTCAGCGACAGCTCCGGCCAGCCGTGGACGAAAATCACCGGCGGCCCGTCGGCCGGGCCAGCCTCCCGGCAGTGGATGGTGTGCGCGCCGGTCTGAACGGTCCGCTCGCCGATCATCGGATCACGCCGATGCGATCGCCCGCGAACGTGCCGATCCACACCTCCTCGCCCACCTCCAGCGCCATGGTGGCATTGCTGAACTGCGGATCCGGCGGGCTGCTCCAGCGCTGCACCTCCTCGAGCGTCAGCGGATCGTACGTCGCCGCCACCGAGCCGCGCGGGCAGCTCGCGAACTCTTCGAGATCCATGTTCTCCACATCGAGCGCGCCGCAGGCGTGATCCGTGTTGCTCGGCCCGCCCGTGATGAGCAGGCCCTCCGGAGTCATGTGGATGTTGTCCGGCCCGTAGTCCAATGACGGCGTTGCCCGCAGCACGCGCGTCGGGCTCTCGTTCGCGAACACCGAGATGTTCGCCAGCCCCGTGGACACCACGTAGATTTCCCGCTCATCCGCCGACACCTCGATGCCGTTGTTGCCGGGCAGCTCCGACCCCGGAATGACCGTGAAGCCGGCATCACCGGGCGACCACCGGTACACGGCGCCGGTCGGGCGGCCGGCAAACACGTCGCTGAACGTCTGACCCGGGTGCATGAGCACCGTGGCCAGCAGCGTGCCGTCGCGCAGGGAGGTGACGCTGTTTGCCGCCACTCCACCTGTCGGCATGGGCACGCAGCCCCGCCAGGCGAGCGTCGGCTCGGCCGCCGTCGCGTCCACGTCGAACACCTCGATGGCTTCACGACCACCGTGACCCACCACGTACAGCGTGGCCCGGCCGTCACCCTTCGCCCGCAGGTGCAGCCCGTGGCTCACGAAGCTTGCCAGCGCCGGTGCGTCCGGACAGGTGCCGTAGGTCGCCGCGTCGTGACGGACCTGGTCCGGCGCGCCCGTGTAGAGCTGGCGCCATTGCCGGCTGACGGAATCGACCAGATAGATGCCGCCACCGGGTGCCATGCCGCTGGAGAGCACCCAGCGGGTTTGCGGTATCTGCACCAGGTCCTCGGCATTGATCGGACCGCACACGTACGACAGGCCCGCCGTGGCATCACAACCGGCGGACTCCCCGGCAGAGCCGGGCTGCGTCCCGACCAGCAGCAGGGCGCCGATGAGCAACCTTCTCCTCATGCTTCCCATGACCCCGTCCCCTCAGAATGGTGGCCGAACACTACCACACCGGCCTGGCGTTCGAGGCGGTGCCTGCGGTCAGGTAACGGCCCCCGAGGCATACGCCTCGGCGATCCGCTCGTCATCGAAGCCGAGCAGCCCGGTGAGAATCTCGTAGCTGTGCTCACCCAGGGTCGGCGCCGGACCGCGCGGGCCGTTGTCGTAGCCACGGATCCGGTACTGATGACCGGCGTAGGGGATGTGACCCATCACCGGGTGGTCGAAGTAGCGATAGAAGTTGCGGTGGGCGTACTGCGGATCGCGGAGTAGATCACTCGAGCGCTGCACCACCCCGGAAGGAACACCTGCTGACTGCAGCCGCCGCATCACGTCGTAGGCCTCCAGATTCGAGGTCCAGGCTTCGATGGCCGCATCGATCGCATCGTGGACCGCCAGACGTCCGGCGTGACTGCTGAGCGCCGGGTCGGCCGCCAGATCCTCCCGGTCCATCTCCCGGGCAAGACGCTGCCACTGGTCGTCCGTGTCAACGCCAATGGCACACCAGCGATCCTCACCCGCACATCGGTAGCAGCCCTGCGGTGCTGCGCGCGTTGAACGATTACCGACGCGGGTGGCGGCGACACCGTTCAGCTGCAGGTCGAGCAGCTCGGGGGTGAGGAAGTGCAGCGAGGTCTCGATCTGCGCCACGTCCACGTAGCAGCCCTCCCCCGTCCGCCGCCGGTGGTCGAGCGCCGCCGCCAGCAGAATGGAGATGAAGCGCGGCGCGATGGTGTCCGTGTAGGCAACCCAGGGACCGGACGGCGGCAGATCCGGCCAGCCGGTGATCTCGTAGAAGCCGGCGATAGCGCCGGCGTGGTAGCCGTAGCCGGCAAGCGGCGCCGCCGGACCGGTCTGGCCCATCAGGCAGGTGCTGATCTTGATGAGCCCCGGGTTGAGCTTACGGACGTCCTCATAGGAGAGCCCGAGCCGGTGAATGGCACCGGCCGCGAAGCTCTCGATCATCACGTCCGAGCGCCGGATCAGCTCCCGCGCGATCTCGATCGCCTCCGGCACCTTCATGTTCAGCGTCAGGCTCTCCTTCGACGTGTTGAAGTCGCCGAAGAACTGCGAGCGGTCGAGGCCGGGCACCATGTCCTTGAACGGCGCGCCGCCGCGCAGCACGTCCGGGCGGGTTTCCGACTCGATGCGGATCACCCGGGCGCCGTGGTCGGCCAGGTACTTGCCCGAGATCGGGCCCACGCCGACCCAGGAGAAGTCGGCCACCGTGATGCCCTCGAAGGGCAGGCCACCGTCCGGCTCGGGATAGCTGACCGGCTCGGCCGACCGGGCAAGCTCCTCGCGGATCTCGTCGCCGTGCTCGTCGAGCCGCGGTGCTGCGCGTCTGATCGACATCACGTTCTGATGGGATTTGCCCCACAGCCCCGGTGCGGGCACGGTCCGGCCGTCCGGCAGCGGCATGGACGCCCAGTACTCCCGCACCTTCAAATGCTCGAGATCGAGAAGCTCCTGCAGGGTGTTGATCGGCGCCAGCGTGATGCCCACCTCGAGGCCGTACTCGAAGAGCTCGCGCTTCGGATGCTTCGCAAAGAACGCCCTGAGGATGTCGGACGCCTGGTAGACGTTGAGCGGCTTGTGATCGGGATTGCGCAGATTGAGGTCGTACGCCGGCCAGTCGAGCCCGGCGAGCGCGGGATCGGCCACACCGTCCTCCACCATCCACGACAGGCAGCCGAGGATCACCTTGGAGTTGGGCAGCGCCAGCACGTAGCCGTCCGCGCAGGGGAAGATCATGTTGATCCGGGTGGTGCCGGTGTCGAGACCGCCACCGCGTTGGAAGTCCACACCCTGGATCGCGTGGGCATCCATGGCGTTGAGCATGGTCCAGGTCAGGGTGCTCTGGGCCGACAGGTCCACGTACTGGGCCTCACCGGTGCGAAGCATCCGCTGATGCGCCGCCATGGCGCCGGCTGCCGCCTCCGCGCCGGCATGGCGCCAGATCTGCGGCACGCTCAGGCGCACGGGGGCCCGATCGACGGTGCCCTGCAGCGCCACGGGACCGCCCATGGCAGCGACGACCAGATCGTTGCCGAGGTGGCTCGCATGGGGGCCGTCCTCGCCCCAGGGCGACAGGCGCACGTAAACGATGCGCGGATTCAGCGCCCTGGCCCGCTCGAAGTCGATACCGTAGGCAGCGAGCGGGCTGGCCGGCCAGGGCTCGAAGAGGAAATCGCTGCGTCGGATGAGCGCATCGAGGGTCTCCCGATCGGCGTCCGCTTCCGGGTCGAGCACGATGGAGCGCTTGTTGCGGTTGAAGGCCAGAAACGACAGGCTGGAGAGCTCCTCCGGTGCCCCAGAAATCGCAGGCTCGACGACACGGGACGCGGTGCCTCCGGGCGGCTCCACCCGGATCACGTCCGCTCCCAGATCCCCGAGTAGCATGGTACCGATCTCGCCACGCTCGTCGGTGAAGTCCAGCACCCGGTAAGGGTCGAGCATCACGACCGATTCCCCCAATCGTTCCCCAGGCGGCCAACGTTAAAGGCTGGCAGATAAGCTGCGCAAGGCTTGCACGACGGCCGTTCGTGTTAGATTCATCGAAGCGCTTCGAGCCGGGAGGGGAATATGGATATCTTTGCGCAGCACGCGGTGATCGACGTCGACACCCACGTCACCGAGCCGCCCGATCTCTGGACATCACGCATCGACGCCCGGTGGCACGACACGATCCCACACGTGGAGCGCATCAAGGGCCGGGATTTCTGGGTGATCAACGGCAAGAAGGGGCTGGCGCCGGGTGCGGTGTCACTCGCCGGATACGACGGCCACCCGCCCAACCAGTTTCCACCCACCTACGACGACATCGATCCGGCAGCCTACGACGCCCACGCACGGCTGGCCCACATGGACCGCGAAGGCATCCACGCCCAGGTGCTCTACCCCAACGTCGGCGGCTTCGGCTCCCAGAACTTCCTGTCCATGGAGGACGAATCCCTCAAGCTCGACTGCGTGCGTGTCTACAACGATTTTCTCGCCGACTGGGCGAGCGTGGCGCCGAAGCGACTGCTGCCGGTGTGTGCCCTGCCGTTCTGGGACGTGGCCGAATCGGTGCGGGAGGTGGAACGCTGCGCCGGACTGGGTCACCGGTCCGTGCTGTTTCCGAGCCAGCCCCAGGACTTCCGTCAGCCCTTCCTCGCCCACCCGCACTGGAATCCGATCTGGGAGTGCGCCCAGGATCTGGGTCTGCCCATCAGCTTTCACATCGGCGGCCAGGCGGCTCTCGGCGTGCGCGAAGGTGAGTTCGTGCCCCGGGAGAAGGGCGGGATCGGCACCAAGGCCGCCTTCGTCCGCTTCTCCGCTCTGGCGTTCGTGGGCAACGCGCTCGGCATCTCGGAGATCATCTGCGGCGGCGTCTGCCATCGCTTCCCGAAGCTCAACTTCGTGTCGGTGGAGAGCGGCGCGGGCTGGATACCCACCCTGCTCGAATCCCTGGACTGGCAGTGGCACAACGCCGGTGCGGCCAAGGAGCACCCGGAGTACGAGCTGCTGCCGAGCGAGTTCTTCCGCCGTCAGGTGTACGCCTGCTTCTGGTTCGAGCGGGACATGATCGCCCGGGCTGCCGAGCTCTACCCGGACAACCTCATGTACGAGACGGACTTCCCGCACCCCACGTCCATGTCGCCAGGGCCGGCAACGATCGCGCAGCATCCCCGGGTCTACGCTGCTGAAGCGCTGGCAGGGCTGCCGGACAACGTCGTCGGCGCCCTGCTGCACGACAACGCGGCACGGGTCTATCATGTCGATTGAGCGTATTGAGGTGGAGATATTCCAATGAACATCAAGGCGGATCAGCGTGCGGCCGCAGAGGCCACGCCTCTGGAGGAGGTCGATGTCAGCCTGCCGGAGCGGTTCCAGTCGGATACCTGGCAGCCCTGGTTCGCGCGCCTGCGCCGCGATGCCCCCGTGCACTACCTCGCCGACAGCGCCAACGGCCCGTTCTGGTCGGTGACCACGCACCCGCTGATCAAGGCGGTGGACACCAACCACGAGGTGTTCTCCTCCGAGGCCGGCGGCATCGCCATCGCCGATCCCATGGAGGTGGACCCGGAGCAGGTGCAGGGGCAGAGCTTCATCACTCTGGACGAGCCACGGCACGCGCCGGAACGCCAGACCGTTGCACCCGCCGTTGCACCCAAGAATCTCGCGGAGCTGGAGCCGCTGATCCGCGAGCGCGCCATCGACATCCTGGAGAACCTCCCCGTCGGCGAGCCCTTCAACTGGGTGCAGGACGTCTCGGTGGAGCTCACCAGCCGCATGCTGGCCACCCTGTTCGACTTCCCCTACGAGGATCGCAGGAAGCTCATCCACTGGTCGGACATCACCACCGCGGTGCCGCAGATCACCGGCGACGACAGCATCGACATGAAGGCCCGCTACAGCGAGCTCATGGAGTGTGCAGGCGCGTTCTATCAGCTCTGGCAGGAGCGCGCCGCCGCGCCGCCGAAGTTCGATCTCATCTCCATGCTCGCCCACGGCGAGAACACGCGCACCATGAACGAGGATCCCGGGCGTTTCCTGGGCACGCTGCTGCTGCTGATCGTCGGCGGCAACGACACCACCCGCAACAGCATCAGCGGCGGCGTGGTGGCGCTGAACCAGTATCCGGACGAGTACGCGAAGCTGCGCGAGAATCCGAATCTGATTCCGAACATGGTGGCCGAGATCATCCGCTGGCAGACCCCCGTGATCCACATGCGAAGAACAGCGCTTCAGGACGTGGAGCTCGGCGGGCAGAAGATCCGCGAAGGCGACAAAGTGGTGATGTGGTACCTCTCCGGCAACCGGGATGAGAACGTCTTCGACGATGCCGACCGGCTGATCATCGACCGTCCCAACGCCCGTTCCCACGTGGCCTTCGGCTTCGGTGTCCACCGCTGCATGGGCAACCGGCTGGCGGAAATGCAGCTCCGTGTGCTCTGGGAGGAGATCCTGAAGCGGTTCCACACCGTGGAGCTCGCCGGCGAGGTGAAGCGGCTGCCCAACAACTTCATTCGCGGGATTGCCGACGTGCCTGTGATCCTGCACCCGCTCTGAGTTCAATCACTCGAGGAGATCAGTCATGACAGACCACGTCTACAAGACCATTGAAGTCACCGGTTCATCCAGAACGTCCATAGAGGACGCCGTAAAGGCAGCCGTCGCGCGCAGCGGGGAAACGCTGCACAACCTGCGCTGGTTCGAAGTGACGAATGTGCGCGGTGAGTTGAAGGATGGAAAAATCGAGCACTGGCAGGTGACCACGAAGATCGGCTTCACGCTGGACGACTAGGAGACAGGACATGTTCAAGCTGTACGGTACGCCGTTGTCACCATTCGTGCGCAAAGCCATGCTCGCGCTCGAGTACAAAGGGCTCGAGTACGAAAGCCAGAAGACGTTTCCAAACGAGAAGTCGGAACCGTTCCAGAGCATCAGCCCGCTCGGCAAGATCCCGGTGCTGGACCACGACGGGTTCACGATTCCCGACACCAGCGTTATCTGCCGGTATCTCGACCGCATCGCGCCGGAAAAAAGCCTTTATCCGGCGGACGCTAAGGAGGAAGCGCGGGCGCTCTGGCTCGAGGAGTACGCAGATACCCGCCTCATCGAGAACTGCGCCGGTGTGTTTCAGGAGCGCCTGATGAAGCCAAGGCTGCTCAAGCAGCCCACCGACGAGGCACGCCTGGCCGGCATTCTCGACACCACCCTGCCGGCTTGCCTGGATTACCTCGAATCCATCGTGCCGGAGTCGGGCTATCTGGTGGGAGACCGACTGAGCATCGCCGACCTGTCGGTAGTAACCTGCTTCATCCAGGCGCAGTACGGCGATTTCGACGTGGATGGAGGCCGCTACCCGAGGTTGCGCCGCTATCTGGATGCGGCCTACGCCTCGCCTCTGGTGGTGAACCGGATGGCTTCCGAGCGCGCCAATCTGCCGCCGGGGATGTAACCGGCGTTCGGTTTTCGGGACGTGCCAGGAGTTACGTGCCCGAAAGAGGACTGCCGTCCTTGCGCAGGAATCGGCCGTCCGAGTTGGCGCTCATCATGTCCACGTCCGAACAGGTGGTCAGGTCGTCCGGGTGCCGGGAGCCCACCTCCAGGTGTACCGCCGTAACATCGAACCGGTTGACCAGGTGGTGTCCATCGCCGGTGCCTTTCGGGAAGGCCGCGCAGTCGCCTCCCCGCAACACCGTCTCGCCACCGTCCTCGATGAGCACCAGCTCACCCTCCAGCACGTAGACGAACTCGTCCTCGTGACTGTGCCAGTGGCGCTGGCTGGACCAGCCGCCCGGCGGCAGGGTCATCAGATTGACGCCGAAATCCCGGAGCCCGCCCGCGTCACCCAGCCGGCGACGGGTACGCGCTGCGCAGGGCGCGTCGTACGGCGGTGGGTACCCGGATCCCTGTCGCGCCGTAACCCCGGCAACGTCGACTTTCGGCATGTGCGGACCTCCTGCTGGATCAGACAGACCTTAGCACCCCTTCCTGGGCCACGGTGACCAGGCGGCGACCCCGACGGTCGTAGATCGCGCCGAAGGCCAGCCCCCGGCCGCCCGCCGCCGCCGGGCTTTGCATCGTGTAGAGCAGCCAGTCGTCAGCGCGGGGCTCGTGATGAAACCACATGGCGTGATCGAGGCTCGCCCCGACGAGCGGGCCCTGGTCCGCGTGGGGGCGCCAGGCGGTGTCGAGCAGCGTGCGGTCGCTGGCGTACACCACGAACGCCGTATGCAGCGTCGGGTCCGGCGGCAGCTCGCCGTTCGCTTTCAGCCAGAGGTGCTGTTCCGGCGGCAACGGTGAGTCCGCGGTGATGGGCGTCGCCATGCGCACGTCGATGGGCATGTCTTGCCAGTTGGATCGGCCACGCAGCTGATCCCGGTTGGGCAGGCTTTCGGGGTCGGCGACCGCGGGCATGGGGTCCTGATGCATCACCCCATCCTGAGGGCGCTGAAAGCTCGCCTGCAGCTGAAAGATCCGCTCGTCGTGCTGCCAGGCATCCACCTCGCGAACCTGGAAATTCCGCCCCTCCTTGCTGCGGATCACCCGATACTCGATGTCGGCCAGCGCCCTGCCGGGCCGGAGAAAGTAGGCGTGAAGCGAGTGCAGGGAAAAGTCTGCGACCGTGTTCTGCGCCGCCATCACCGCCTGCGCAGCCACCAGCCCGCCGAACAGACGCTGCTCACCGCCGATACCGCCCTCGCCGGCGCCGCCGAGAAACACGTCCGGCGCGGACTCCGTCAGGTCCAGGCGGCGCAGCAGTCGTTCGAATCGGCTCATGTCGTCAAGGCTCTCGACAGGGGTGCTGGGCAGGTATCGCGGAATTCCGGTAGATTGTCCATTTTTTCGGGCGGCAACTCCGGCCGCCGGCGATTCATCCAGGAGCTTCTCGCGATGACGCAAGCGATCCGCCTCGATCCGGCCACCGGCCTGAAAACCTTCGACACCCGCGCCGCCAAGGCCACGGAGAAGATCCGCGGCAAGGGCTACTCGATCATCGAGGACGAAGCCCTGAAGAGCCTGCCGGAGCAGCCGCCCGGCGCGGTGTTCAATGCCGAGGAACAGGCGAAGTATCGGGCTTTCAAGGAAGCGCGACGCGGAGCGGCCGACTACATGGCCATGGAGGGGGAGTTCGCGAAATACCTGGAGGACGTCTACTCCGCGGAGCCTGTGGCGCGGGAGGCGCTCAGCGACGAGTGCGAGATCCTCGTGGTAGGCGCAGGCTTCGCCGGCCTGCTGCTCTGGCACAAGCTCTCCCAGGCCGGCTTCACCGACGTGCGCTTCTGCGAGAAGGGCGGCGACGTGGGCGGTACCTGGTACTGGAACCGCTACCCGGGCATCGCCTGTGATGTGGAGGCGTACTCCTACCTGCCGCTGCTGGAGGAAATGGGTTACTTCCCCACCATGAAGTTCGCCTCCGGCTTCGAGATCATGGAGTACTGCCAGAACATGGCGGAGAAGTTCGGCTTCTACGACCACTGCCTGTTTCACACCACGGTGGAGAAGACCGAATGGGATGATGCCGCCGGTCGCTGGACCGTCTACACGGACCGTGGCGATGCCATGCGGGCTCGATTCGTGGTGCTCGCCAATGGCATCCTCACCACCCCGAAGCTGGCCCGCATCGACGGCATGGAGAAATTTCAGGGCGAGGCCTTCCACACCTCACGCTGGAACTATCACGTGGATCTAGAGGGCAAGACCGTCGGCATCATCGGCACCGGTGCCACCGCCGTGCAGGTGATTCCCGAGATCGCCAAAGTGGTGAAGGAACTGTATGTCTTCCAGCGCACGCCTTCCTCCATCGACGTACGCGACCAGCGCGCCACCACCGAGGAGGAGATCAACGCCTGGAAGCACGAGCCCGGCTGGGCACGAGCCCGGCGCGCCCGCTTCGCGAAGATCTCCGCCGGCCGCACCGCCATCAAGGCCAACGACGATTATCTCGCCGGACGCGTGCCGGACTACAAGGAGCGCAAGGAGTACGAGCGGGACCTGACGCCCGAGGAGATGATCGACGCCCAGCTCGACTCCAACTTCCGCATCATGGAGCAGATTCGCGCCCGGGTGGACGCGATCGTGAAGGATCCGAAGACGGCCCAGGCGCTGAAGCCCTACTACCCCTACGGCTGCAAGCGGCCCACCTTCCACGACGAGTACCTGCCCACCTTCAACCTGCCCCACGTCCACCTCGTCGACACCGCTCCCATGGGGGTGAGAGAGATCAACGAGCGAGGAGTAGTGCACGACGGCATCGAGTACCCCCTGGACGTGCTCATCTACGCCACCGGCTTTCAGTGGATGGCCACCTCCACCTTCAACATGATCAAAGGTCGCAATGGCGTGACGCTGCACGACAAGTGGCGTAACGAAGGGACGCGCACCTACCTCGGCATCCATTCGCACGGCTTCCCGAACCTGTTCATCGTCTCGGGACCTCAGGGCGGCGGCGGCAGCTTCAACTTCACCGACGCCATCGACACCCACGCCGACTACATCGTCTGGATGCTCGAGACCCTGCGTGACCGTGGTGACAACGTGGTGGACGTGAAGCCGGAGCCGGAGGCGAAATACGCCGAGCACTGCGCCGCCGCCGACGTCGCCACCGCGCCGCTGCGCGACTGCCTCTCCTACTACAACGGTCACGGTGACGCCGAGCCGGGCAGCCTCGCCTACTACGGCGGCGGTTACTGGCATAAATGGCGCCGGCGGGCGCAGGAGACCCTGGCGCCGTTCGAGTTTTCCCGGGTCTGAGTCGAGCGCAGCAGTCCACCCGATTCGGTAGCCGAATCGCCGGCCACCGGCTATGGTGAGCCCATGAGCACTCCCCAGGCCGGTCTTCCCCGGTTCGACAACTCCTATGCGCGGCTGCCCGAACGGTTTCATGTGCGCCAGGCACCGGCGCCCGTGGCCGCGCCGCGCCTGATCCGTCTGAATCGTGCGCTGGCTGAAATGCTGGGCCTGGATCCGGACGCCCGGGATGCCGGTGCGTGGGCCGAGATCTTCGCGGGAAACACACCGCTGCCCGGCAGCGAACCCCTGGCCATGGCCTATGCCGGTCATCAGTTCGGCAACTTCGTGCCGCAGCTCGGAGACGGACGGGCGGTGTTGCTCGGCGAGGTGGTGGATCGCGACGGTACCCGTCGTGATCTGCAGCTCAAAGGTGCGGGTCGCACGCCCTTCTCCCGTGGCGGCGACGGGCGCGCAGCCCTCGGCCCGGTGCTCCGGGAGTACGTAGTGAGCGAGGCCATGTACGCCCTGGGCATCCCCACCACCCGCGCCCTGGCCGCCGTGAGCACCGGAGAGCCCGTGTACCGGGAGACGGCACTACCCGGCGCTGTCCTGACCCGGGTCGCCGCCAGCCATATCCGGGTCGGCACGTTCCAGTACTTTGCCGCCCGCGGCGACACCGAGGCCATCCGCACCCTCGCCGATCACGTCATCGAGCTGCACTACCCCGAGGTGGCCGCCGATCCTGCGCCCTACCTTGTCCTGCTGCGCGCGTTTGCAGACCGTCAGGCAATGCTGATCG
>JBFWZA010000023.1:0-87875 GCA_050185825.1 Pseudomonadales bacterium
AGCGTCCAGCCCGCTCAGCGCGTGAGCTTTCTTGTGAGCGCCGACGCGCTGGGACGCTGGGCCTGGCACTGTCACCTTCTCTATCACATGGATTCCGGCATGTTCCGGGAGGTGGTGGTCGCATGAGCAGTTCCACAGCACCAATGAAAGCGCCCCGGGTGAGGGGAGGCAGGGTCGGCGTCTTGGTCTCTTACGGATTTATTGCGTTTCTGACCGCTGCGCCGGTTCATGCGGAAATGGCGGCACATGATATGGGTGGAGCCATGGAGATGGGTTCCACGCAGGGCGGCAGGCCGCCGCCGGATGCGCGCGATCCGCATGCCTATGCGGGCGGGCAGGACTTCGGCCCCTACGAGCTGAAGCTCGGTGACAGGCACAATTTCGCGTCGCTGCTCGCAGAGAATCTTGAGGGCGCGTGGAGCGACGGCCAGAGCGCGTTGAAGTACGACCTGCAGGGCTGGTACGGCGGGCTCTACAACCGCACGGTGCTCAAGGCCGAAGGCGATGCCACGGAAGGCCGGATCGAGGACGCCCGCACGGAGGTGCTCTACGGCCGGGCGCTCAGGTCCTACTGGGATGGCCAGGTGGGGATCCGTCTCGACAGCGGCGACGGCCCGGATCGCACGTGGCTGGCGTTCGGCATGCAGGGACTCGCCCCGTACTGGTTCGAGCTGGATCTGGCGGCATACGTCGGTGAGAGCGGGCGGACGGCGCTGCGTCTGGATGCCTCATACGAGCTGCTGTTCACACAGAGACTGATCCTGGAGCCGACGCTGGAAGCAAACGTCTACGGCAAGGATGACCCGGCCCGTGGCCTCGGCAGCGGCCTTGCGGACGTCGATCTGCAGCTGCGGCTGCGCTACGAGATCCGTCGTGAGATCGCGCCGTACCTCGGTGTCTCGTGGGTGCGGAAGTTCGGTGAGACGGGTGACCTTGCCGAGGCGAACGGCGGCGACGCGAGCGAGCTTCAGTTCGTCGCCGGCCTCAGATTCTGGTTTTAACAGGAGACTTCCCGATGAGATGTAGAGTGCTGGCTGCGGCGGGCATGCTGCTCGCGTTGACGGTCGGCGTGGCTGCAGGCCGCTGGTGGTCGGGAGGCTTGCCATCGGGCGAAGGCGCCTCGGGTGAGCGGGAGGTTCTCTACTGGAAGGCGCCGATGGATCCCAACTATCGACGCGACAAGCCGGGCAAGTCGCCCATGGGCATGGACCTGGTTCCGGTGTACGCGGATGAAGGTCCGGGAGAGGCGCCGGGTGTCGTCTCGATCGATCCGCAGGTCGTCAGCAATCTGGGCGTGAGGACGGCTGCGGTCGAGCAGGGAATCCTGTCGCGCCGTATCGAGACCGTGGGCTATGTCGGCTACGACGAGGACACGCTCCACCAGATCAGCACCCGCGTGGATGGCTGGATCGAGAAGCTGTCGGTCAAGGCCGCGGGTGATCCCGTGCGCGAAGGACAGGTACTGTTCGAGCTCTATTCGCCTACGCTCGTCAATGCCCAGGAGGAGTACCTCGTGGCGCTGCAGAACGGCAATGCGGTGCTGCTGAGCGCGTCCCGCGAGCGGCTGGCAGCGCTCGGGGTCACGGCGGGGGAGATCGAGCGGCTCGACCGCGAGCGCAGGGTCGACCAGCGCATCCGGGTCTTCGCCCGGTCGGATGGGGTGCTCGCGAATCTGGGGGTCCGGGAAGGCAGCTACATCGTACCGGCCACGGCAGTGATGTCGATCGCCGATCTCGACAGCGTCTGGGTGCTGGCGGAGGTATTCGAGCGGCAGGCTGCCTGGGTCCGCCCCGGTCAGCGTGCCGAGGTGACGCTGGATTACCTGCCGGGCAGGCAGTGGCGGGGCTCGGTGGACTACATCTACCCCGAGCTCGACCAGCGTACGCGGACGCTCAAGGTGCGGCTGCGTTTCGACAATCCAGGCGCCGTGCTGCGCCCGAACATGTTCTCCCGGGTCGTCATCTTCGGCGAGGCAACGCCGCCCGTGGTGCACGTGCCCCGGGAGGCGCTGATTCGCGGAGGCCGGCTCGACCGGGTGGTGCTGGCGCTCGGGCAGGGACGGTTTCGCAGCCAGCCCGTTGAGGTCGGGCTGGAGTCGGGTGATCGGGTCGAGATCCGCACCGGGCTGGCGGCAGGGGACCGCGTGGTGACATCCGGGCAGTTTCTCATCGATTCGGAGTCAAACATCGAGACTTCGCTGGCCCGGCTGAACGAGAGAAGCTCAGCGCCGCCGGAGACAGTCAGGGTCGCGGCCGTAGTGCGTGGGATCGACTCTGCCGAACGGGCGATCGAGCTCAAGCACGGTCCGGTTCCGGAGTGGTCGTGGCCAGCCATGACCATGCCCTTTCCCGTGCAGGACCCGCAGATTCTGGATACCGTCAGCCTGGGCGAACCGGTGATGGCAACAATCGGCAGGTTCGAGGGTGATCGCTACGTCGTCCTGGAGATACTGCCGGCAGGTGCCGAACCTGACCAAGACGCCGCCGGCCATCAGCACCAGCATACTGCGGACACCGTTCAGTGATCGCCGCCGTCATCCGCTGGTCGATCGAGAACCGCTTTCTGGTGCTGCTGGCGACCGGCTTTCTCATCGGCTGGGGGATTTACTCGCTGCGGGAGACGCCCATCGATGCGCTGCCTGACCTCTCCGATGTCCAGGTGATCATCAAAACGCCGTTTCCGGGCCAGGCGCCGAAGGTCGTGGAAGATCAGGTGACCTATCCGCTCACGACAGCGATGCTCGCCGTGCCCAAGGCGGTGACCGTGCGCGGGTACTCGTTCTTCGGCGACTCGTACGTGTACATCCTCTTCGAGGACGGCACGGACCTCTACTGGGCCCGATCCCGGGTGCTGGAGTACCTGAGCCAGGTTGCCGGTCAGCTGCCGGACGGGGCGAAACCCGCGCTGGGCCCCGATGCAACCGGCGTCGGCTGGGTCTACGAGTACGCGCTGGTCGATCGCAGCGGACGGCACGATCTGTCGGAGTTGCGCAGCCTGCAGGACTGGTTTCTGAAGTACGAGCTGCAGACGGTGCCGGGCGTGGCCGAGGTGGCAACCATCGGCGGCATGGTCCGTCAGTATCAGGTGGTGGTGGATCCGGACAAGCTGCGCGCCTTCGGCATTCCGCTTGCCCGGGTCAAGATGGCCATTCAATCCGGCAACCAGGAGGCGGGTGGGTCGGTGGTCGAGATGGGAGAAGCGGAGTACATGGTCCGCGCGACGGGCTACGTACAAGGCCTCGATGATCTGTCGCAGGTGCCTCTGGGCGTCGACCCGAACGGTACGCCCATCGTCCTCTCGGACGTGGCGGAGCTTCGACTGGGGCCGCAGATGCGGCGCGGCATCGTCGAGCTCGACGGCGAAGGCGAGGTGGTGGGTGGGGTGGTCGTGATGCGGTGGGGTGAGAATGCCTCGCGGACGATCAGCAGGGTGAAGCAGCGGCTCGAAGCGCTCGAGGGCAGCCTGCCGGACGGCGTTGAGGTCGTCACGACCTACGACCGATCGGCGCTGATCGAGCGGGCAGTGGCCACACTCGAGGAGAAGCTCGTCGAGGAGTTTCTCGTGGTAGCGTTGGTATGCGCCGTGTTTCTCTTTCACATCCGCTCGTCTGCCGTGGTGATCCTGAGCCTGCCGGTGGGCATTCTTGTCGCGTTCATCGTCATGCACCAGCAGGGGCTCAATGCCAACATCATGTCGCTCGGCGGCATCGCCATCGCCATCGGTGCGATGGTGGATGCTGCGATCGTGATGATCGAAAACGTGCACAAGCACATCGAGCGCGAGCCGCTGACCGATCAGAACCGCTGGCAGGTGATCGGTGATGCCGCGAGTGAGGTGGGCCCGCCGCTGTTCTTCTCACTGCTGATCATCACCCTGAGCTTTCTGCCGGTCTTCACGCTGGAGGCGCAGGAAGGACGCCTGTTCGCGCCGCTGGCTTTCACCAAGACCTACGCCATGGCCGCGGCTGCGGGACTGTCGATCACGCTGGTCCCGGTGCTGATGGGCTACTTCATCCGGGGGCGGGTGCTGCCGGAGCACCGGAATCCGGTCAACCGGCTGCTGATCGCGGCCTACCGGCCGGTCATCAACGGTGTCCTCAGGTTCCCCAGATCGACCCTGGCCGTGTCCCTGGCGGTCCTGGTCGTCGGGCTGCTGCCGGTCACCCGGATCGGCTCCGAGTTCATGCCGCCGCTCGACGAGGGGGATCTGATGTACATGCCCACCACCCTGCCGGGGGTGTCGGTCGACAAGGCCCGGGAAATCCTTCAGCAGACCGACCGGATGATCCGGACCGTGCCGGAGGTGAAGAGCGTGTTCGGGAAGATCGGACGGGCCGATACGGCCACCGATCCGGCGCCGCTGACCATGGTCGAGACGGTCATTCAGCTCAATCCCAGGGAAGCGTGGCGGGAAGGGATGACGCCGGAGGGATTACGTGCCGAGCTCGATCGGATCGTTCAGTTCCCGGGACTCACCAATGCCTGGGTAATGCCGATCAAAACCCGCATCGACATGCTCGCCACCGGCATCAAGACGCCGGTGGGCATCAAGGTGGCCGGTCCGGACCTGACCGTCATCGAGCGGATCGGCAAGGACCTGGAGCGGGTGCTCGCGAACGTGCCGGGTACGGCATCCGTGTACTCCGAACGCGTGGCAGGCGGGCGCTACATCGATGTGGACATCGATCGCCGGCGGGCGTCCCGGTACGGTCTGAACATCAGCGACGTTCAGGACATCGTGCGGACCGCCATCGGCGGCATGAACGTGACGACCACGGTGGAAGGGCTGGAGCGGTATCCGGTCAACGTCAGATATCCACAGCGGGTTCGGGATTCCGTGGAGCAATTGAAGCTTCTGCCCATCGTCACGCCGCAGGGTGCGCGGATCGCGCTGGCCGATGTGGCGGACGTGACGGTCGTCGACGGCCCGCCGATGATCAAAAGCGAAAATGCGCGGCTGAACGGCTGGAGCTTCGTCGACATCACCGGGCGCGACCTCGGCTCTTACGTTGCGGACGCGCAGCGTGCGGTACGGGATCTCGTGGAGTTGCCGCCCGGCTACTCCCTGGCCTGGTCCGGACAGTACGAGTACATGGTTCGCGCAAAGGAACGGCTGATGCTCGTCGGCCCGGTGACGCTGGCCATCATCGTGCTCCTGCTCTACGTCAACTTCCGGCGCTTTGCCGAGGTCGCCATCATCATGGGAACGCTGCCCATGGCGCTGATCGGCGGCATCTGGCTGCTCTACCTGCTCGACTACGACCTGTCCGTCGCGGTTGGCGTCGGGTTCATCGCCCTGGCCGGTGTCGCCGTGGAGATCGGGGTGGTGATGCTGGTCTACCTCAATCAGGCCTTCAGGCACCGGACGACGCTGGCGGAAACGGAAAATCGTGCCCTGACGATGGAGGACGTGCGCTACGCGGTGATCGACGGGGCGGTGCTGAGGGTCCGGCCGATCATGATGACCGTGGCGGCCATCATCGCGGGGCTGCTTCCCATCATGCTCGGCAGCGGCACGGGTTCCGAGGTCATGCGACGGATCGCCGCGCCGATGGTGGGTGGCATGGTGAGTGCGACCATACTGACCCTCATCGTCATTCCCGCACTGTTCCTGATCTGGCGTGGCAGACAGACCGGGAAGCTCAACCCGGGCTAGGTGCATTCCGGCGACGCCCGGCGAGATAGAAGCGTTCCAACGCGAAGATGGCGGCGATCGACGCCACCGCGATGACGACGATCGGCGCATCCGCCGAGCCCTTGATGACGAGAAAGGCGATCAGGGCTGCGGCATCCAGCGTGATAGCGGACCACAGGATACCGGCGCGTGCCTGCACCTCGCTGCGCAGATTCCGCAGGACGCCCCAGTGGATGGCCATGTCCATCACCAGATAGAAGATGGCGCCGAGCGACGCGATCCGGCTGAGATCGAAGAACGCGGCCAGGAGACCTGCCAGCACCACGGTGTAAACCAGAGTGTGCTGCTGAATGCCGCCGGGCATCCCGAAGTGGCGGTGCGGGATGATGTTCATGTCGGTCAGCATCGCCAGCATGCGTGACACCGCGAACATCGAGGCCAGCAATCCGGATGCGGTCGCCACGATCGCGATGGCGACGGTGAACGCGACACCGGCATTGCCGAGCACCGGGCGCGATGCCTCGGCCAGAGCGTAGTCTTTCGCGCGGACGATCTCTTCGACGCTGAGCGTCGAGCCGACGCCGAACACCACGAACAGGTAGACGACGAGGCAGATCACGAGCGAGATCACGATGGCGCGTCCGACGTTCCGGCTCGGGTCGACAACCTCGTCGCCGCTGTTCGTAATCGTGGTGAATCCCTTGTAGGCCAGAATGGCGATCGCAACGGCCGCAAGAAAGCCGGCCGGGGTCACGCCTTCCGCGAGGCTGCCGTTCTGGGCAGGCTTGAATGTCCAGCCGGATGCCCAGAGCGCTGCGCCGGAAAACGCGACGATACCCAGAATCTTGACTGCGGCGGTCACCTTGGAGATCCAGCCGATGAACTGATTGCCGGCGACGTTGACGAGAAAGGCCGCGACGATGAGACCGACGGCCAGCGCTGGTACCAGCCAGCCGGGATCGTCCACCTCGAAGAGCCGCAGCGTGTAGGTGCCGAAGGTCCGGGCTACGAGGCTCTCATTGATGATCATTGAAAACGCCATGAGCAGCGCGCAGGCGCCGGTCATGGTCGTCCTGCCGTACGCCTTTTCGAGGATCATGGCGATGCCGCCCGCCGAAGGATACCTGCTGGTGACGCGGACATAGGTGTAGGCGCTGATGCCGCTGACGATCGCCGCCACGAGAAATGCGAGTGGAAACAGGGGTCCGGCGTACTCGGCGACCTGCCCCGTCAGCGCGAAGATACCGGCGCCGATCATGACGCCGGTCCCCATCGCCACTGTCGCGGCGAGGCTCAGGCTGTTGGCTTTGTAGGGGCTGTGGTCATGCACGTGCGTCGGTTCCGGTTCCCGGCTCGACGGACGGCCAGAAGACTCCGCCGGGCGCTTGACCTGTAAGTAGGGTACATCCTACAGGCTGCGCGACAGTGATTTCAGGTTCAATGCCGCCAAGGACCGGTTTGGATGATCGAAGAGCGACTGCGTGATCCGCTCGAAACTGGGCACCACATGCTGGTCGTGAACGCCGGCAGCTCTTCGCTGCGGCTCGCGAGCCATCGGCCGCGGGATCCGTCGGACTGCCTTGCGGAGGCCAGATTGTCGCCGCCGCCTGCCGCCGATGCCGCGGTTCTGAGAGAGTATCTCGCCCGGCACGCGCTGCCGCCTCCGGCGGCGGTCGTGCACCGGATCGTGCATGGCGGCGCGCGGCTGAGCGAGCCCTGCGTGATCGATGCCGAGGTGGAGGCGGAAATTGCCCGGATCAAGGCCATGGCTCCGCTCCACAACGGGGTGGCTCTGAACTGGCTGCAGGCCGCGAAGACGGCGTTCGGCGAGCAGGTGACGCAGATCGCCTGTTTCGACACCGCGTTCTACCGGGACCTGCCGGCGCACTCGGCAGAGTACGCGCTGCCGAAGGAGCTCAGCGAGAAGTTCGAGGTTCGCCGCTACGGATTTCACGGCATCGCGCACCAGTCGATGTTGAGACGCTGGCAGTCCGAACGATCGGCGGGCGGCCGTGGGCGCGTCATCTCGCTGCAGCTCGGGTCCGGCTGCTCGATGACCGCGAGCGATCACGGCTGGCCGGTCGAGACCTCCATGGGCTTTTCTCCGCTCGAAGGGCTGATGATGGGCAGCCGCTGTGGTGACCTCGATCCCGCAGCCGTGCTGCATCTGATCGAGCAGGGTGGCTTCAGCCCGAAGGAGCTCGGCTGGATTCTGAACGAATCCTCCGGCCTGCGCGCCGTGTCCCGGGAGTCGGCGGACATGAGGGTCCTGTTGAGCAGCCCCACCGAGTCGGCGGCGCTTGCCGTTGCCATGTTCTGCCATCGGGCCCGTCACTATCTCGGGGCATATCTGGTGGCACTTGGCGGCGCCGACGCCATTCTCTTCGGGGGCGGTATCGGCGAAAACGAACCGGTCGTTCGCGCGCGGATTCTGGAAAATCTGGGGTGGGCGGGCGTGCTCACCGATCCCGAGAGGAACGGCAGCGTATCCGGCGCCGTCGGAGGACCGATTCATGCCGACGGCAGCGCGGTGGAAGTCTGGGTGACCCCGCCGAACGAAGCGCGGGAGATGGCGCTGGCTGCGCGGGCGCTTCTGCTTCCGAAGCGGGAGATGCCGGTGTGAGCGGCGGGCTGGCGATCGGCGCAGGAACCCCGTTGAGCGAAGAGGAGCTTGCGCAGCTGGACCGCTACTGGCGGGCGGCCAACTACCTGTCCGTGGGCCAGATCTACCTGCTCGCGAATCCTCTGCTTCAGGCCCCGCTCGCGCTCGAGCACATCAAGCCCCGCCTGCTGGGCCACTGGGGCACCTGCCCGGGTCTCAACCTCCTCTACGCGCACCTCAACCGCGTGATCCGGAAGCACGATCTGAACATGATGATCGTCACCGGCCCCGGTCATGGCGGCCCGGCGATCGTCGCCAACACCTGGCTCGAGGGAACCTACAGCGAGGTCTATCCGAACGTGCCGCGGAACGCCGAGGGGATGCAGCGGCTGTTCAGGCAGTTCTCCTTCCCCGGCGGCGTGCCGAGCCACGTGGCGCCTGAAACGCCGGGATCGATCCATGAGGGGGGTGAGCTCGGCTACTCGCTGTCACATGCCTACGGCGCGGTGTTCGACAACCCGACGCTGATCGCCGCCTGCGTGATCGGCGACGGCGAGGCGGAAACCGGGCCGCTGGCGGCCGCGTGGCACTCGAACAAATTTCTGAATCCCGCAGGCGACGGCGCCGTGCTGCCGATTCTGCACCTGAACGGCTACAAGATCGCCAACCCCACCATCCTGGCGAGAATTCCCGAAAACGAGCTGGAGAGCCTGCTGCGCGGTTACGGCCATCGGCCGTACTTCGTCGCCGGTGAGGACCCGGCGGTTGTCCACACCGCTCTGGCGGCAGCGCTGGACGCCGCCATCGGCGATATCCACGATATCCAGCACGAGGCGAGGCAGGGTGGCACCGGCCGGCCGTGCTGGCCGATGATCGTGCTCCGGACCCCGAAGGGCTGGACGGGCCCGGTCGAGGTGGATGGCCACCGCGCGGAAGGCTCCTGGCGGTCGCATCAGGTGCCGCTCTCCGGCTTCATTGACAATCCGGAGCACGTGGCGCAGCTCGAGCAGTGGCTCAGGAGCTACCGCCCGGAGGAGCTGTTCGATGGTGAGGGATCTCCGCGGTCAGACATCAGCGCCCTGGCCCCGGAAGGCCGGCGGCGGATGGGCGCCAATCCCCATGCCAACGGTGGTGAGCTGCTGAAGGATCTGCGGCTGCCGGACTTCCGTGAGTTTGCGGTAACGGTTCCGACGCCGGGCGGCTGCCGGGCAGAAGCCACGCGGGTGCTCGGAGACTTTCTCCGCGACGTGATGCGCCGCAATACGCAGAGCCGTAACTTCCGGGTTTTCGGTCCGGACGAGACCGCGTCCAACCGGCTCTCCGCGATCTTCGAAGCCACCGACCGAACGTGGCTCGCCGAGCGCCTGGACGATGACGACCACCTGTCTCCAGATGGCCGGGTCATGGAGATTCTGAGCGAGCACACGTGTCAGGGCTGGCTCGAAGGATACCTGCTCACCGGCCGGCATGGCTTTTTCTCCTGCTACGAGGCGTTCATCCACATCATCGACTCCATGTTCAACCAGCATGCCAAGTGGTTGAAGGTGGCCGGGCGGGAGGTGGCGTGGAGACGGCCGATCGCGTCGCTCAACTATCTGCTGACCTCGCACGTCTGGCGTCAGGACCACAACGGGTTCTCCCACCAGGATCCGGGGTTCATCGATCATGTGGTGAACAAAAAGGCGGACGTCATCCGGGTGTTTCTGCCACCGGATGCGAACACGCTGCTGTGCGTGGCGAACTGGTGCCTGAGGTCGCGCAACCTGGTGAACGTCATCGTCGCCGGCAAGCAGCTTCAGCATCAGTGGCTGGATATGGAGGCGGCGGTTGAGCACTGCGCGGCGGGCATCAGTCTCTGGGGTTGGGCGAGTAACGACCAGGGCGCTGAGCCCGATGTCGTGATGGTCTGCGCGGGCGATGTGCCCACCGTGGAGACGCTGGCCGCCGTGACGATTCTGCGCGAGCAGCTTCCCGATCTGAAGGTGCGCGTGCTGAACGTGGTGGACCTGATGACCCTGCAGCCGCGGGAGGAGCATCCCAACGGCCTGAGTGATCGCGAGTTCGACAGCCTCTTCACCAAAGACCGCCCCGTCATCTTCGCCTACCACGGCTATCCCTGGCTGATTCACCGGCTCACCTATCGGCGGACGAACCATCCGAATCTGCACGTGCGGGGCTACAAGGAGGAGGGCACCACGACCACGCCATTCGACATGGCGGTCCGCAACGACATCGACCGTTATCATCTGGCGGGCGACGTGATCGATCGGGTGCCGGGGCTCGCGGTTCCGGCGGCTCACATCAAGCAGATGCTGCGGGACAAGCGCACCGAGCACCGGAACTACATCGTCCGCCACGGTGAGGACATGCCGGAGGTGCGTGACTGGCGGTGGCCGGCGCCGCCGGAGCGCGTCTGATGGGTGTGGTTCCGTTCGCGCTGCCGTTCAAAGGTGGAACCGTCGACTGCCGGGTGTTCGGCGAAGGGGACGATCTCTATGCGGCGATGCTGACGGACATTGCTCGAGCGCACACGGTCGTGCGCCTGGAAAGCTACATTCTCGCAGCGGACGAGGTGGGCTGGTCCTTTGCCCGGGCCCTGGCGGAGCGTGCACGGGCCGGCCTGCGCGTGCAGGTGCACGTGGACTCCGCCGGCGCGCTGTTCGAAGGCACCGGGAAGCTGTTCCGATTTCTGCGCGGCGCGGGCGTCGACGCGCGCCTGTTCAATCGCTGGGAATGGCGCGATCCGCTGCGCTACAACCGCCGCAATCACCGGAAGCTCCTGATCACCGACGAGGAATCCGTCTACATCGGTGGGTTCAACATCCATCGCGAAAGCTCGCTGGCCCAGGTGGGCAGCGGGCGCTGGCGGGACGCTCACGTCAGGGTGGCGGGAGGCGTCGCCGGGCAGGCGATCGAGCTGTTCGATGCGACGTGGTCGGGCAGGACGTCGCGGGCCGTACCTCCGTGGGTCAGCGCCATGCGCCTCGTGCCCAACGAGACCGCGGCCTGTCGTCGGGTGCTTCGATGCCTGGTCCTGGAGGCGGTCACCGGCGCGCGGCTACGCGTTTTCCTGGCGACGCCTTACTTCGTGCCGGATAGAGGCCTGCGTGCCGCGCTGGTCGAGGCGGTCGATCGCGGCGTGGACGTGCGGATCCTGCTGCCGCACACGACCGACCATCCACTGCTGCAGAAAGCGGGCCGTGCCATGGCCCGACGGCTGGCACGCAAGGGCGTGTCGTTTTTCGAGTACCTGCCACGAATGATGCACAGTAAGCTCATGATCGTCGACGGCCGGTGGGCATGTGTGGGGTCGGCCAACACCGACTACCGGAGCTTTTTCGTCAACAGGGAGCTGAACCTGGTAACGACGCAGCCAGCGGCATGTGCGTCGCTGGAGAGCCTGCTGACGCAGGACTTTGCCGAATCCAGGCAGTTGACGCCTTCGGAGCAACCCGCATCCCGGCTCTCGGCAATGACGGAAGCCGTCGTGATGCGGTTCCGACGATGGCTGTGAGGAACGGCTGATGCTCCGGTACCTGTACAGGCAGATGGTGCTCGAGCCTTCGAGGACCGGCCTGATGGTGGCCGCGCTGGCGGCCGTCATCGCTGTCATTCTGGTGCTCGAGGGGTTCAATGAGGGGCTGGTCGCGCAGCTCGGTGATACGGTTCTCGACCGTCGGGCAGACCTCATCGTTACCCAGGCGGGGGTGTCCAACATGACGGCGGCCCGGTCGCTGCTGCCGCAGACCAGCCGCGGCGAGGTCGAATCGATCAAAGGCGTTGCGGCTGCGTACCCGCTGACGGGCATACCGGTCATCTACGCCGAGGGCGGTGAACGAACCCCGATATTTCTGCTGGTCTACGACGACCGCGGAGGACCGGTACGCGTGGTGGAGGGGGCGGCGGCGAACCGCCCGCGTGACATCGTGATCGATCGTTCCCTGGCGGTGAAATACGGACTCCGCCCGGGAGACCCTCTGGTCGTCTCCGACTTCGAGTTCACCGTCTCCGGCGTCACGGAAGGGGCGGCTGCGATGTTCACGCCGTTTGCCTTTGCCCGCTACGATGACCTGATCGATTTCTACCTGGAATCGGACGTGGCGGCAGACATCAGCACGTTTCCGCTGGTGAGCTTTCTGCTCGTGGCGCTGGAACCGGGTTTCGACCGCGCAGCGGTCGCGGCGGACATCGAGAAGGCCGTCCGGGAAGGCGACGTCTTCCTGCCGGAGGTCCTCGCCGCCGCCGACGAGTCGCTGGGCCGGCTGCTGTTCGGCCCGATTCTGAATCTGCTGATTGCCGTCGGCTACGGAATCGGCGTGATGGTGACGGGCATACTGATGTTCTCCTCCATCAATGCCCGGCGGAGTGAGTTCGGGGTGCTGAAAGCGCTGGGATTCGGGCAGGGCTTTCTGACGGGCTCGGTCGTTCTCGAAGCGCTGGTGCTGGTGCTGATGGCCATCCCGCTCGGCATCGGCTTGGCTGCTGTGCTGGCCGCCGTCATCGAGGCGATCCTGCCGCTCTATCGGATACTGGCGACCGACCCGGCAGCCGTGGTGCGCACGGCGCTCGCCTGCCTGATCTTTGCGGTGGTCGGCGCGCTGATGCCGGTGCGCCTCATCCGCCGGATCGATCCGGCGCTGGTGTTCAGGTCCTGACCGTGTGGCGCTGGACCCTGAAAAGTCTTCGAACCGAGCCGGTCGGCATGCTCGCGAGCGTGGCTGCGGTGGCGGGCGCCTTTCTGCTGGTGATGCTGTTCGAAGCCGTCTACGAGGGCGAGTCGGAGCAGATCGTCGCCTATGTGGATCATGTGGACGCTGACCTCTGGATCATGCAGCGGGGTGTGGCCAACATGCACATGGCCACGTCCTATCTCGCGGACTGGAAGCTCGACGAGGTGGCTGGGCTCCCGGGCGTGCAGGCGGTCGAAGGAATTCTCTATCTCAACGCCGTGATCCGCAGCGACGACAGCCGCTGGTTCGCCTACATCGTCGGGCTGGGCACGCCGAGCCGGTTGTCGGGCCCCTGGGACATGGCGGCGGGTCGCGACGACCCCGGGCCGGGAGAGGTGGTGGTGCCGGAGGTGTTCGCCGCTCTGGCCGGCCTGAAACTGGGTGATGCCGTTCAGATCACGGACCGGCAGTTCGAGATCGTCGGCTTCTCGAGAGGCACGTTCTCGATGGCGAACTCGGTCGTGTTCATAGCAAAGACGGACCTCGAGGACATGATGTCGTCGCTGGACATCACCAGCTACGCCCTGGTGAAGGCCGAGCCCGGAGTGGATCCGGTTGCGCTCGCCGAACGCATCGAAGAGGCAGTCGACAAGGTGCACGCCCTGCCGGCAGAGCAGTTCGTGCGCAACGACCGGCAGATGGCCCTGCAGATGGGAGTGGAAACCATTGCGACCATGACGCTCATCGGCGGCGCGCTGGCCATTCTGCTGGTGGCGTTCACGGTCTATTCCCGGGTTTCCCGGCAGCGTCGGGAGCTGGCGGTGGTCAAAGCGCTGGGGGTCAGCAACGTCTCTCTCTATGCGTGCATCAGCCTGCAGGCGGTCGTCATCACGCTGGTTAGCGGCGTCGCGGCGACCGGCCTGGCACTGGCGATCATGCCGATGCTGACCGAGCTGGTTGCCGCCGTCACGTTGAAGCTGACGCCGGGTGCCGTGGTGCGCGTCGCGGTGGTCGGCGTGTTTGTCTCTGTGCTGGCGTCGCTGATACCGGCGCGGCAGATTGCCCGGGTGGACCCGCTGAGCGCGTTCAAGGCTTGAGTGGAGGTTGACGATGGCCGAACCCATCCTGTCCGGCGAGCATCTGGTGAAGACGTTCGGCACCGGTCATACCGAAGTGCGGGCGGTCGACGACGTGTCCATTTCCATAGCGAAAGGCGAGCTGGTACTGATCATGGGACCTTCGGGATCGGGAAAAACGACGCTGGTGTCTATGCTGGGCGGCCTGCTGAGACCCACGTCCGGCCGCGTGACGATCGACGGCACGGACATCACCGGGCTCGACGAGAGCCGCCTGCCCGCTCTGAGAGCGGTGAAGATCGGTTTTGTCTTCCAGGCATTCAATCTGCTCGAGGCGCTGACCGTGGAGGAGAACATCCTGTTCCCGGCACGTCTGGTGAAGAGCGGCATGCCGGAGGCGAAGGAACGCTGCGAGATGCTCATCGACCGATTGCGGCTGGCGGGCCGCCGGCGCGCGCTCCCGGCGACGCTGTCCGGAGGGGAAAAGCAGCGGGTCGCGATCGCGCGCGCCCTCATCAACGCGCCGCCGGTGATCCTGGCCGACGAGCCGACGGGCAATCTGGATTCGGCGAACGGCCAGGACGTGATCATGATCCTCCATGACATCGCCCGGGACGAGGGTCGCGGTGTCGTTCTGGTGACGCACGATCCGCGCGTGGAAGACGTGGCCGACCGGATTCTCTGGCTGGAGGACGGAGAATTCCGTGACCGCAAGACCGAGCAGCACGCCTGGGTGCGGGACCCGGTGTGCGGCATGCGCGTGGACGAGTGGACGGCGGAGGTTACGAGCACTCATGACAGCCGGCGCTATGTGTTCTGCTCGAAACGTTGCCTGGAACGGTTCAAAGCCGATCCCGGGGTTTACCTGAAGGCGACGAAAATGGCGGGCGACGGCAGCAGGGAGGAGCGAAGCGGATGAGAGCACCAGCGAATGTCTGCCTGTCACTCTGGCTCTTTGCCGCGCTCGCCGTAGCTGCGCCCGCACCGCCGATCGACGCGTCGCTGCCGGCGGATCAGCGGGGGCGGGTCATCGCCGAGGAGGGCGAGCGTCGCGACGACGGCTTCGGCGACTCCGTGGTCGAGCTGACCATGATCCTCAGAAACGCTGAAGGACGGGAGCGGCTGCGGCGGTTGACCTGGAGGACGCTGGAGTCGCAGACGGCCGCGGAGGGTGACCGGTCACTGACGGAGTTTCACGAGCCGCGCGATATCGAGGGCACGGCCTTTCTCAGCCACACCTACATCGGCCGGGAAGACGATCAGTGGCTCTACCTGCCGGCACTGAAGCGGGTGAAGCGCATCGCGTCGAGCAACAAGTCGAGCGCCTTCGTCGGAAGCGAGTTCGCCTATGAGGATCTGCTGTCCGACGAGGTGGAGAAGTTCGACTACCTCTGGCTCCGGGACGAGGCCTGCGGAGACCTCGTGTGCTACGTGATCGAGAGGCGGCCGCGTTACGAGGACTCGGGCTATTCGAAGCAGGTCCTCTGGCTGGACCAGTCCGAGCTCCGGCCATACCGGACGGAGTTCTACGATCGCCGGGAGCGGCTGCAGAAGACGCTGGTCTTCGACGACTACCGCCTCTATCTCGACCGGTACTGGCGTGCGCGGGTCCTGACCATGGAAAACCATCAGACGGAGAAGACGACCACCCTGCGCTTCTCCGACTTCAGGTTCCGGACCGGGTTGACGACGCGCGACTTCGATCCGAGCGTTTTGCAGCAGCTGCGATGAAACCGGGATGAGGTCCCGCTGGTCGCCGATTGCGCTGACGTTGTGCCTGATGTTGTCCGGCACGGCGGACGGCATGGATGTCTCCGGCTACGTCGGTTTCGAGCCCCGGTACTTTCTGGACGAGCCGCTGTTCCCCGAGCAACCAGACGCCGGCCTGTCTCCCTCGGCGGTCGCGGCACCGGAGCTCAGATACGAGTGGGGTGAGGGCGACGACCGGCTCACACTCGCGCCGTTCTTCCGCTGGGATGACGACGACAGCAGTAGGACCCACTGGGATCTGCGGGAGGCGCTCTGGCTCGGAGTGCGTGGCCCGTGGACCTGGCGGGTCGGCGTGGGGCAGGTCTTCTGGGGCGTGACGGAGTCGCGTCATCTGGTGGATGTGGTGAACCAGACCGACCTCGTCGAGGACGTCGACGAGGAAGAGAAGCTCGGTCAGCCGATGGTCGCGCTCACGCGCTGGACGGCGAGCGCCGGCACGTTCGAGCTGTTTCTGCTGCCGGGCTTTCGCGAGCGCACGTTTCCCGCCGGAGACGCCCGCCTTCGCGGTCCGCTCCCTATCGATACGGACCGCACGGAGTACGAGTCCGGCGCCGGGAAGCGGCGGCTCGACTGGGCCGTGCGCTGGTCGCGGTCGACCGGCGGCTGGGACATCGGCCTGTCCGGCTTCAACGGCACCTCGCGCGATCCTCACCTGCTGCCGCGGCCCTCGACCGACCGGTTGGTGCTCGTTCCGCGCTACAACGTCATCCAACAGCTCGGCCTCGAGCTGCAGTACACCCGGAATGCCTGGCTGTGGAAGCTCGAGACGATCGTTCGTGAAGGCGACGGCCACACGTTCGGTGCCGCCGTCGGCGGGCTCGAGTACACGCTGTTCGATCTCGCGGGCAGCGGCGCCGATCTCGGCCTGCTCGCGGAGTATCTCTACGATGGCCGGGATGCCAGCGCGCCACCGACGATCTACGACGACGATGTCTTCCTGGGGGTGAGGCTCGGGCTCAACGACGTGCAGGGAACCGCGATGCTGCTCGGTGCGGTGATCGGAGACGGCGGCACCATCGTGTTTCTGGATGGTGAGAGGCGCCTGGGTGATGTCTGGAAAGTCGAGGTTGAGGCGAGGCTCTTTGCCGATGTCGACCGGACGGATCCGTGGCTCGCGGGATTCCGGGACGACAGCTACCTTACCCTGCGGATCGCCAGGTATCTGTAAGACAAATCAGTTGCGCGGGAAAGGGATCAGTAGGTCGTTTGGGCCCCTTGACCTGCATGTGGCATACAGGTTTTACGATTCGGAACGAGTCGGCAAACAGTGCCACCGGACGCGCGCTGGGTCGACTGTGCAATCCAATAATCCTTGTCGGAGATTCGAGATGAAGATGTTCAGGCCTGCCGTGCTTGCGGGCGTGCTGTTGCTGGTTGCCGGCACGGGCGCCGCCGCCGAGAAGATGGATCACACCTCACACATGCAGAAGATGCAGGAGACCATGGCGCAGATCCGGGCCACGGAGGATCCGGAAGAGCGCACACGGCTGCTCGAAGAGCACATGGACCAGATGATGGCTGAAATGCGCGAGATGCACGAGAACATGGGCGAGATGATGAAGCAGATGGACGCCCAGCAACGTGAAACCCGCAAAACCCACGATCATCGCAAGATGAAGTGAGGGTAAGGATCACTCGCGCGGTTGATGCCGCATTGCGGGTTACCTGTCAGTCGGATGAGCGTCAGGCACGAACGCAACGGCGATCGACTGTACGCTGAGATCAGGGGCAACAGTTGCGGTTCCCATACTCTGGTCTTCCTCGCGGGTCTTGGCGGCACGACCAGATACTGGAAGTCGCGCATTGGCCCGCTGGAAAAACGCTACCGGATCGTGCTTGTGGACCTGCTCGGCTTCGGCAGGTCGCCAAAACCCTGGACGAGATACAGCGTCGAGAGGCACATCGAAGCGCTCCGCAGCGTACTGCAGCCTTTAGGTGCCATTTCGTTGATCGGCCACTCACTGGGTGCGCTGCTGACGGTGGCTTACGCGGGACGGTTTCCCGAAGACGTGCAGAGCATCACGCTCATCGGCCTGCCGGTTTTCGGCTCTGAGGCCCTGGCGTACCGTTACTTCCGGCACGGTCCTGTCAGGGGTGGAATCGTCTACACGAACGTCCTGCTCACCATGGTGGCTTGCGTGATCACCCGTCGCGTGCTCGGAAAGTTGCTGCCGTATCTGCTTCGTTCGGTCCCACGTGAGGTTGCCGAGGATCTCGTCCAGCACACGTGGCGATCCTCGACGTCTTCCCTGTGGGAAGTCGTGTACCGATACGATGTATCGGCAGAGCTGAGCCGGCTACCCCCGCGAATGAGCGTTCTGTTGATTCATGGCGACCGGGATGTCATGGCCCCCCTGCCTCCGATAAAGGCTCTGGCTGGGCACCGTTCGGACTGGAATGTGTGCGTGATGCCAGGGGTAGACCATCATCCATTTCTGCGTGATACGCGCGAATGTCTGCAGATGATCGATCGTGTCATTGAATCTGGAGCCGGGCCATGATGCGCGGCAATCGGTCCTTCGTGCCCGCGTTGAGATTCAGAACACTGTCTCGTCTCTACGATCCGGTCGTGCGAGTCACGACGCGGGAGCAGGTCGTGAAACAGGCTGTGGTCGAAGCAGCAGCGCCGCCACGGGCAGCGATCATCGTGGATGTTGGTTGCGGCACAGGCACGCTGACCATTGCCTGCAAGCAGGCATATCCGGATGCCCGGATGATTGGTGTCGATCTCGATTCGGGCATTCTCGACCTCGCCCGCAGGAAGGCGGCGCGCTCCGGGGTCGATGTGCTGTTTCTCGAAGCGGACGCGACGTGCCTGCCGCTGCCCGACGGTATTGCCGATCGCGTAGTCTCGAGCCTGTTTTTCCACCATCTGTCTGCGGAAGGCAAGCGCCGTGCGCTTCTGGAATGCCTCAGGGTGCTCGACGCCCGCGGTCGACTGATCGTCGCAGATTGGGGTAAACCGGCGAATTTCCTGATGCAAGGCCTGTTCTACCCTATTCGCCTCCTCGATGGTTTTTCGAACACCGCCGCGAATGTGCAGGGCCTTCTTGCCGGGATGGTTCGAGATGCAGGCGCCCGGGAAGTTCGCGCGCTGGACCGGTTCTCCACGGTTTTCGGTACGCTGGAGCTTCTTGGGGCACAAAAGTTCCTGGATGCGGGGATTGACCTGTAAGCGGCACTCAGGTGCTAGTTTTTGGTATCCGCGGTGAAGCAGGGAAGAACTGGAGGACGCAATGATAGGCGAGCGCGGCAAGTGGTGGAGCCGGCTGTGGCGGCAGCCCCGCTCCGCCTGGCTGCTGGGCGTCCCGGTCGGCGGATTCATCCTCTTTCTGGCCGGAGCAGCGGTTCTGGGTGGTATCAACGGGATGCTCGAGGTGACCAGCAGCAACGAGTTCTGCTTCTCCTGTCACTCCCACGAAACGAATATCAGGCCGGAGTACGAAGCTTCCACTCACTTCTCGAATCGCACCGGGGTGAGGGCCGACTGCGCTGACTGCCACCTGCCTCACGATGACTGGTTCGATCTTGTCGCCACGAAGGTCCGGGTGTCGTTCGATGTGGTGCCGGAGTTGATGGGTAAGCTCGACACCCCGGAGAAGTACGAGGCAAACCGCAGAGAGATGGCGGAAAGCGTCTGGCGCCAGTTCCGCGCCGACGACTCCCGTTTCTGCAGGAGCTGCCATGAGCGTGACGCCATGTCGGCAGACCGGCAATCTGAGGCGGCGCGCGGCGCCCATGCCGTTGCGCAGGAGGCGGGACGAACCTGCATCGACTGTCACCGCGGCATCGTCCACGCGCTTCCCGGTGCCGAATGAGCGCGTGTTGACCTGGCAGCAGGTGACAGGTCGTATCGTCGCGCTCTCGGGCCTTGGGAGAACGCCATGACGAACGGGTTGCGACAGGTCCAGGCGCTGGGGCAGAGCGTGTGGCTCGACGATCTGAGCAGGACGGTGCTCGATGACGGGACGCTGCTCGGCCTGATCCGTGATGACGGGATCAGCGGCATCACCACCAACCCGGCCATTTTTGCTCGGGCCCTGCAGACGGACGGAAGCTATGCCAAGGCCATCACCGATGCCGTCAGTACGGGCGTGGTCCTGATCGAGCGCATCTACGAACGGCTCGTCACCGAGGATGTGCGCCGCGCCGCTGATCTGCTGCATCCGACCTATGAACGCACGGCGAAGCAGGACGGCTACGTCAGCCTCGAGGTCTCGCCGCATGCGGCGGACGATGCCGCTGCGACGCTGATTGAAGCACGTCGTCTCTGGCGCGCCGTCGACCGGCCGAATCTGATGATCAAGGTGCCCGGGACGAAAGCCGGTCTGCCGGCGGTTCGGGCATTGATCGCCGAGGGGATCAACGTCAACGTCACGTTGCTGTTCAGCGTCGCCCGCTATGCGGAGGTCGTCGACTGTCATCGGCGTGGGCTCGAGGACAGGGCGGCTGCCGGTCAAGCCGTCGATGGTGTCGCTTCGGTGGCCAGCTTCTTCCTCAGTCGCATAGACACCCGCGTGGACGAGCTGCTCGATGCGCAGCCTGGCCCTGCCGTCGGGGCGCTTCGTGGTCAGGCTGCTGTCGGCAGCGCCGGGATGGCCTATGCGGGATTTCTCTCTGCCACCGACAACTCCGCAGCCTGGCAGAAGCTCGCGCGGAGGGGGGCGATGCCACAGCGCCTGCTCTGGGCCAGCACCAGCGCCAAGGATCCGGCCTACCACGAGCTCAAGTACGTCGAACCGCTGATCGCCCCGCAGACCGTCACGACGCTCCCGAGCAGCACGCTGGACGCCGTCCGGCATGCCGGCGGCTTTCAGGCCGATCTCCGTGCGACCGCCAACCGCTCCACTGGGATAGCCGGGGCGCTCACCGGACATGGCATCGATCTCGAACGGGTAGCGGACGAGCTCGAACGGGAGGGTGTGCGGAAGTTCGCGGACGCTTTCGACACGCTGCTCGACAGGATCGGCGAGCTCTGCGACCGCGCGCTGGAGGGGAACGCGGGCGTCACCTCGACGTCAGCGGAGCGGGCCGGTCGCGGGGGCGCGGGCGGCCCATGACCTCCCCGCCGGTCGAGATCGTCGGTGCAGGGCCCGCCGGTCTGAGCGCTGCGCTGGCCGTAAATTCGCTGGGCAGGCAGGTAACGGTCTACGAGAAACGCCCGGATGTGGGCATGCGCTTCCATGGCGACTTCCAGGGTCTGGAGAACTGGACCTCCGAGACCGACGTGCTGGCCGAGCTCGCCGGCTTCGGCATCGAGCCGGACTTCGAGCACCGCCCGATCTACGAGTTCGTCTGCTTCGATCCGGGTGGCAGGGAACATCGCGTGCGCTCGCCCCGTCCGGTTTTCTACCTGCTCCGCCGCGGCAGCGAAGCCGGCACGCTGGACCAGGGGCTGAAGTCCCAGGCGCTGGCGGCGGGGGTCGACATCCGCTTCAGCGAGCGCCGTCGCAGGCTGGCGTCCGGGGGCATCGTCGGCGAAGGACCGCACCGGGCAGATGCGATCGCAGCCGGCTTCCAGTTCGAGACCGACATGCCGGACGGTTGCTATGGCGCAATGTCGGAACGTCTGGCGCCGGGCGGTTACAGCTACCTGCTGGTGGATCGAGGCCGCGGCACCGTGGCGAGCTGCCTGTTCACGGACTTCCACAACGAACGACACTACGTGGAGGCCACCGTGGATTTCTTCCAGAGGAACGTGGGCTTGCGGTGGCGCTCCAGAACACCCTTCGGCGGCAGCGGGAACTATCACCGGGTGGCGACGGCATCGGTAGGCGATCATCTCTACGTCGGCGAGACCCCCGGATTCCAGGACGGGTTGTTCGGCTTCGGGCTTCGCTACGCCCTGCGCTCGGGGCATCTGGCAGGCCGTGCCTGCGGTTCGCCGTCGTCCTACGAGCATGCCTGGCACGATCGCCTCGCTGGCCTCAATGCCGCGAGCCTCTTCAACCGGCGGCTGTTCGAGCTGCTGGGCGACCCCGGCCGGCGGCTGCTCATTCGACGCTCACTGTCCGGCGGCGACCCGCGCCTGCTGCTGCAGCGAATCTACGCGCCGGTTGCCTGGAAAGTCGCGCTGGCCCGCCTGCTGCCGAGCCGGCCGTTGCTGCGAGCCACCCGCGCGGAAGCGGGGTGCGACTGCACCTGGTGCCGGTGTCAACGCGATGCGGTGGCGCTTATCCCCGGTGGTACGTCCGGGACCGGCTGAGGATGCTGGCGGACGTCCTCGACGTGGCCGTCGTTCTGGTGCTCGGCGGCGTGCTGAACGGGTTGTGCAGACACTGGCAGTTTCCGAGCGCTGTGGCTCAGGTGCTGCTCGGCGTGCTGTTGGGTGGTGCTGTGCTCGGCGTCGTGGTGCACACGCCGGTCCTGCACGACATCGGCCAGGTCGGGGTGGTGCTGCTGCTCGGACTGGCCGGTCTGGAACTGGGCATGGACCGGCTGGCAGCCGCCGGCTGGTCCGGGGTGATGGTGGCGCTGCTCGGCGTCGGGCTGAGCTTCCTCGGGGCGTTCGCCGTCGCCTGGTGGTTCGGTTCGTCGGTCCCGGAGCGCTGGTATGTGGCGCTGGTGTTCACCGCGACCAGCATCGGCATCAGCGTGCAGGTGCTGGAGCAGTTCGGGCTGGTGGAGCATCGCGTAGGCGAGATCGTCATAGCAGCGGCCGTCGTCGATGACGTGCTGGCGCTTTATCTGCTCGGGGCCGCGCACGGTATCTTCGGTGAGGGTCAGGGGCCGGTGGGCGCGCTGCTCCTGGTTGTCGAGGCGTGTGCGGTGCTTGGCACCCTTTACTGGGCTGCCCGCTTCGCCAGCAGTCGCTGGAAAGCATTGCATACACCGGATTCCGGCTGGCTGCGTGGCGGCTGGACCGTTGGCGCGGTGCTGCTTGGCGCGGCGTTGACGGACCTGCTGGGGCTTTCGGCCGTCGTCGGCGGATTTTTCGTCGGTCTTGGGGTCGGTGATGGTCTCGGCAGGCGCCTGCGTGGCACCACGGCCCGCGGCATCGGGCCGCTGGTCTGGATCACCATGCCCTTCTTTTTCGTGATGATCGGTGTGCAGGCCGACTGGGGAGGCCTGGCGGAACCCGGATCCGGGTGGCTGCTCGCTGCCCTGCTGGTGGTCGGTGTGGCCGGCAAGGCTCTGGGTGGCTGGCTGGGTGCGTCCGGGCTCAGGGCCCGGGAGCGGTGGCTGGTGGGCCTCGGCATGGTCGGACGCGGTGAGGTTGCCATGGTCGTCGCGACGCTGGGCTACGCCCAGGACCATCTGAGCCGGAATGTGTTCGTCGTGCTGATCTCGGCCACGATCCTGCTGGCCGTCGTCGGGCCACTGGCCATGGCGCCGCTGGCCCGCCGCACGATCCCGCTTCGGCATTGATCTGCGGATCCGGCTCTCCGCGGTCCTGGGTTGACCTGGATGCGGGTTACAGGTTGTAGCGTAGTCAACTGAGTGGTGCAGGGCGATGACCAGAACCATCCGGATCAGAAGAGGGCTGGATCTGCCGATCTCCGGAGAGCCGGCGCAAACCATCAGCGAGGCCCGGCCGGTTGATCTGGTGGCCGTGCTCGGCTCCGACTATGTCGGGCTGAAACCTGTGCTGCGGGTCGAGCAGGGTGATCGGGTTGCCCTGGGGGAGCCGCTGCTCGAGGATGCCGCCAATCCGGGCGTGATGATCACGTCTCCGGCGAGCGGTCGGGTCGTTGCCGTCCACCGCGGTGAACGACGCCGTCTGAGCTCTCTGGTGATCGCCGTGGACGGTGACGCGGAGCGGTCGTTCGAATCCTGGTCGCGCGCAGCGCTCCAAAGCCTCGAAGCCGCATCGGTCCGTCAGACGCTCACGGAATCCGGGCTGTGGACCGCATTTCGAACCCGGCCCTTCGGCCGCGTACCGCGCATCGACGACCAGCCGGAAGCCATCTTCGTCACTGCCATCGACACCAACCCGCTGGCGCCCGATCCGGTGGTGGTCGTCGCCGAGTCGGGCCAGGCGTTCTCGGACGGCCTCGAGGTTCTGACCCGCCTGACCCGGGGCATCGTTTATGTCTGCACAGCATCAGGTAGCGGCCTGACGGCAGCCCACTCGGAACGCATCGAGACGGTCGCATTTTCGGGGCCTCATCCCGCGGGGCTGGTCGGCACCCACGTTCACTACCTGCACCCTGTCACCGGGGACAACCGGTCGGTCTGGTACGTGGGCTGTCAGGACGTGATCGCCATCGGACGCCTGTTCGTAGAGGGGCGTATCGACGCCGGTCGCATCATCGCGATGGGCGGTCCGCAGGCGCGAAATCCGCGGCTGCTGCGGACGCGGCTGGGCGCCGACCTGAACCAGCTTCTGCAGGACGAGCTGTATCCGGGTCCCTGCAGGGTGGTTTCCGGATCGGTGTATTCCGGACGCCGGGCCGTGGGTCCTCTGGCCTATCTCGGCCGCTACCACCACCAGGTGAGCGTGCTGCCGGAGGTCGCCGAGCGCACGTTCCTGGGCTGGCTGGCACCGGGATGGCGGAGCTTCTCGGCGAGCCGCATGTTTCTGTCGAGCCTGTCCGGACGGGGACGGCGCTTTCCGCTCCATACCTCCCAGCACGGCAGTCCCCGGGCGATGGTGCCCATCGGCAGCTACGAGCGGGTGATGCCCCTGGACATGCTGATCACCCCGCTGCTGAGGGCGCTGCTGGTCGGCGACGTGGAGACGGCGCGCCTGCTCGGCTGCCTCGAGCTGGAGGAGGAGGACCTCGCCTTGTGCTCGTTCGTGTGCTGCAGCAAGTACGAGTTCGGTCCGGCCCTGCGGGACGTGCTCAGCGCCATCGAGAGGGACGCCGCGTGAGCGCGTTGCGCAGACAGCTCGATCGCCTAGCGCCGCACTTCGCCCAGGGAGGCCGGCTGCACCGCTTCGGCGCGCTGTTCGAGATGGTCGATACGCTGCTGTACACACCGGCCGATCGCGCACCGGGAGCGCCCCACGTGCGTGATGCGGTGGATCTGAAGCGGGTGATGATCCTGGTGGTGCTGGCGGTATCGCCCGCGGCGCTCATCGGCCTGTGGAACGCGGGCTACCAGGCGAATCTGGCGATGGCGGATCTGGGCGTGGCGGCGGCGCCGGGGTGGCGGGGCGCGCTCATTGCGCTGGCCGGAACCGGCTACGACCCGGCGAGCGTGCCAGCGGCCATCCTGCACGGTCTGCTCTATTTTCTGCCGATCTACGTGGTGACGGTTCTGGTGGGTGGGGCATGGGAAGTGCTGTTCGCCATGGTCCGCAACCACGAGGTCAATGAAGGTTTTCTGGTGACGTCGCTGCTCTACGCGCTGATTCTGCCACCGTCGATCCCGCTCTGGCAGGTTGCCCTGGGCATCAGCTTCGGCGTGGTCATCGGCAAGGAGATATTCGGCGGCACCGGTAAGAACCTGCTCAACCCGGCATTGCTCGGGCGTGCCTTCCTGTACTTCGCCTATCCGGCGCAGATATCCGGCACGGGCCCGTGGGTGGCAGTGGACGGGTACACCCGGGCCACGCCGCTCTCGGTTGCCGCGGAGTCGGGACTGGACGGCGTTGTCGACACCGGCACCACCTGGATGAGCGCGCTGCTCGGCACGCTCCCCGGATCGCTCGGCGAAACGTCCGCGCTCGCCTGCCTGCTCGGGGGACTGGTGCTGATCGCGGTGGGGGTCGCTTCCTGGCGCATCGTGGCGGGCGTGTTCCTTGGCATGATCGTCACCTCGCTGCTCTTCAATGTCCTCGGTCCGGCTGCGGGACCGATGGCCGGGCTGCCCTGGTACTGGCATCTGGTGCTCGGCGGGTTCGCGTTCGGGATGATGTTCATGGCAACGGACCCGGTGACTGCCGCGCACACGGATGCCGGCCGCTGGTGGTTCGGCCTGCTGATCGGTGCGTTCACGGTGGTGGTTCGTGTCGCCAATCCGGCGTTTCCGGAAGCGATGATGATGGCGATCCTCTTTGCCAATCTGTGCGCGCCGCTGATCGACCAGGCCGTGGTGCGCGCACACGTGCGGAAAAGGTTGCGGCGCCGTGTCTGAGCAACCGCACGATCTGCGGCAGGGGTTCGCGCCGATCGCCTGGCTTCGGAAATCGCCGAAGAACGGGCCGCTGAAAACATTTCTGGTGCCGGTGCTGGTCAGCCTGGTCTGCGCCCTGCTGGTGTCGGGTTCGGTCATGGTGCTGCGGCCCGAGCAGCGCCTCAACGAGGAACGCAGCCGGCAGGAGAACATCCTCGCGGCCGCCGGGTTGCTGGCGCCGGGTGACGACGTGGCAGATCGATTCGCGGCTGTGGAGCCGAAAGTCATCGATCTCCAGGAAGGCCGCTTCGCGTCGGGTGTGGAGGTAGAGGACGTTCTGTCGGGAGAGGCTGAAGCGCGCATGCCGATACCTCGGGATCTGGACATCGCCGTCATCAAGTCGAGGCCGCGCTACGTCGTCGGCTATTTTCTCTACGAGTCCGGTGAGCTCGCCATGCTCATCCTGCCGGTCTACGGATACGGGTTGTGGTCGACGCTCTACGGCTACGTGGCACTGGCCCCGGATGCCGGCACCGTCGTCGGGCTGCGTTTCTACCGGCACGGGGAGACGCCCGGCCTCGGTGGCGAGATCGACAATCCGCGCTGGCTGGCGCAGTGGCCGGGAAAACGCATTTATGACGGGAGCGGCCAGGCGGTCATCGAAGTCACCAAAGGCGCGGGGACCGCGCCGGACGGCGATTCGGCGCGCTTCCAGGTGGACGGCATCAGCGGGGCGACGATGACGGGACGCGGGGTCACGAATCTGCTGCGCTACTGGTTCGGCGGTGATGGCTTCGGCCCCTTTCTCGAGCGGCTGCGCCAGGGAGAGCTGACTTGAGTCGGGTGGCAACCAGGCTGATCACCGAGCCGCTGATCGCGCAGAATCCCATCACCCTGCAGATTCTCGGCCTCTGCTCCGCGCTGGCGGTGACGACCTCTCTGTGGCCGTCGCTGCTCATGAGCCTGGCGGTGACCGGTGTGCTCGCCGTCGGCGGGGCGGTGATCAGCGCCCTTCGTCACCAGATTCCGGACAATGTCCGGATCGTCGTGCAGCTGACGATCGTCGCATCCCTGGTGATCGTCGCCGATCAGATTCTCAAAGCGTACGCCTACGAAACCAGCCGGCTGCTGTCGGTTTTCGTGGGCCTGATCGTCACCAACTGCATCGTGTTGGGCCGGATCGAGGCTTTTGCCATGAAGAACGGCGTGGTGCCGAGCTTTCTCGACGGGCTCGGCAACGGGCTGGGTTACAGCCTGGCGCTGATGGTGATCGCGGCCATCCGCGAGCTGCTCGGTTCCGGAGCGCTGTTCGGCGTCACCGTGCTGCCGCTCGTCCGTGACGGCGGCTGGTACTACCCGAACGGCCTGATGATCCTGCCGCCTGGCGTGTTCTTCATCATCGGGCTGATGATCTGGCTGATCCGGTCCTTCCGGCTCGAGCAGGTCGAGGCACCCGAGTTCCGCATCCGCCATGTGCATCGGCCGGAGGCGGGGAGATGAGCGACTACCTGGGCCTGTTTGCGCAGTCGGTGTTCACCGAGAACCTGGTGCTGGCCATGTTCCTCGGGATCTGTCCGTTCCTGGCGCTGTCGAGGCGCACGGACACGGCACTGGGTCTGGGGGGCGCGGTGATCGTGGTCATGAGCGTGACGGTGCCGCTCAACATGCTGCTGCTCACCTTCGTGCTGGCGCCCGGCGCGCTTGCCTGGGCCGGCGGCGCGGACATCGACCTGAGCTTCCTCTCGCTGGTGACCTTCATCGGTGTGATTGCCGCCGTGGTGCAGATTCTGGAGATGGCTCTGGATCGTTTCTTCCCGGCGCTGCACCAGTCGCTCGGCATCTTTCTGCCGCTGATCGCCGTCAACTGCGCGATCCTCGGCGCGTCGCTGTTCATGGCGGAACGGCAGTACACCCTCGCAGAGAGCACGGTCTACGGTTTCGGCAGCGGCGTCGGCTGGGCGCTGGCCATCCTCGTGCTCGCCGGCATGCGGTTCAGGCTCCGCTACAGCGACGTGCCGGACGGCCTCCAGGGTGCAGGGGTGACCTTCATCTGCGCCGGTCTGATGGCCATGGGCTTCATGGTTTTTTCAGGGCTGCGGTTCTGAGCCCGGTGGTCGGCCATCATGCCTGACATGCAGGCTGCCATGGTGGCGTTCCCGCTCATCGTCGCGATGCTGACGGTGCTCATCGTGGTGGCGCGCTGGTTGCTGATTCCTGGTGGTGAGGTCGAGGTGGCCGTCAACGAAGGGGCGCGCCGGTTGTCGATTCCGGTGGGGCGGACGCTGCTCGCGGGGCTGGCGGATCACGGCCTGTTCCTGCCGTCCGCCTGTGGCGGCCGGGGTACCTGCGGACAGTGCCGGGTGAAGGTTCTCGAAGGTGGTGGCGCGCTGCTGCCCACCGAGCGCGCGCTCATCACGCCGCGCCAGGCGGCCGCGCACGAGCGGCTGGCCTGCCAGCTGGTGGTCAAACAGGCGCTCGAGATTCGCGTCCCGGCCGAAGTCATGGGGATCGAGCGATTCGAGTGCCGGGTGGTCTCGAACCGCAACGTCGCGACCTTCATCAAGGAGCTCGTGCTCGCGCTGCCTGCCGGCAGGGCCTTCGAGTTCCGGGCCGGAAACTACGTCCAGGTCGAGTCCGCTCCGCACGAGCTCAGCTTCCGGGATTTCGACATCGACGCGCCGTACCGGCCGGCGTGGGACAAGCTCGATCTCTGGCGCTATCACTCGACGAGCCGGAGCGTTGAGTCGCGGGCCTACTCGCTGGCGAACTACCCGGGGGAGGGCGACCAGCTGGTTCTGAACGTGCGAATCGCGACGCCGCCGCCGGATGCCGACCGTCAGGCACCCCCCGGAGTCGTTTCTTCCTACCTGTTCTCCCTGCCCCCGGGAAGCACGCTCCCGGTGACAGGACCCTTCGGCGAGTTCCTGGCCAGGGAAACCGACCGGGAGATGGTCTTCGTCGGCGGCGGCGCGGGCATGGCGCCCATGCGATCGCACATACTCGATCAGCTGCTCCGTCTCGGCAGCCGCCGGACCATTTCCTTCTGGTACGGGGCGCGCAGCCTGGGTGAGGTGTTCTATGCGGAGCTGTTCGATTCGCTCGCCGGGCGGTTCGATAACTTCAGCTGGCACGTGGCGTTGTCGGAGCCACTGCCCGAGGATGACTGGGCGGGGGCGACCGGGTTCATTCATGACGTGCTTTTCGACGAGTACCTGAAAGACCATCCGGCGCCAGAGTCCTGCGAGTACTACATCTGCGGACCGCCGGTGATGAACTCGGCCGTGATCGCACTCCTGTACGACCTCGGTGTCGAAGACGAGCAGATCGCGTTCGACGATTTTGGCGGTGCCGCGCCAGGCAGTCAGCTTCCGGGAGGGCCGATGTGAGGAGAAGCCCGTTCTGTTCGGCTCCGAGACATGCTGGAAGGCCGACATGTGTCCAATGACGCTACCCCGTGCGCTGCGAGTCCGGGACTTCATGAGCACGCGGGTGCTGACGCTGACGCCGGAGATGGAGGTGCTTGCCGCCATGCGCCTGCTGCTCTCCCGGCGGGTCTCCGGCGCGCCCGTGATCGATGCCCGCGGAACGCTGGTGGGGATACTGACCGAGCGTGACTGCCTCGAGACGCTGATCAGCACCGGCTACCACGACCAGCGCGAGGCCGGCCGGGTGTCCGACTACATGAGCCGGCAGGTGGTGTCCGTCGAAGCGGACGCCAACATCCTCAGCGTGGCGCAGCGGTTTCTGACGGCCGCCTACCGGCGGTATCCGGTTGTCTCGGAGCACCGGCTGGTGGGCATCATCAGCCGGCAGGACGTGCTGCGGGCCATTGCCGAACATGGCTGACGCAGCGGTGGAAATCGGCGTGACGCCGGGTACCGCGTCGCCGTTCGGCTGCAGCCGGACGGGCGATGCCGTGAATTTTGCCGTCTTCAGTCGGCACGCCACGGGCATGGCGTTGCTGCTGTATGCGGGGGAGTCGCTCGGTGAGCCCTGGTTTCGACTGGATCTCGACCCGGACTGTCAACGCACGGGCGACGTGTGGCACGTCCGCCTGTCTGGCGTGCCGCCGGAGACGGCCTATGCCTGGCAGGCGGAAGGTCCGTACGATCCCGACAACGGGCAGCGGTTCGAATCTGCCGTGGCGCTCCTCGACCCTCACACCCGGGCCCTGGTCGGCACGGAATGCTGGATGGTGGATGCGGATCTTTCTCAGTCAGCACCGCCCCGCTGTCTTGTCGTCTCGGAGGACTTCGACTGGCAGGGCGACTGTCCGCCCGGACACGACTGGTCGGACACCATCATCTACGAAACCCACGTCCGCGGGCTGACGGTCGATCCGTCGTCCGGTTCGAACCATCCCGGCACGTTTCTCGGGGTGATCGAACGGATTCCCTACTTTCTAGACCTGGGCATCACCGCTCTCGAGCTGATGCCCGTGCAGGAGTTTCCGGAAAACGCATCCCTGCCACCGGCGGCCGGGGGGAGTCCCCGCCCCCTCAACTACTGGGGATACAACACGGCGGCATTCTTCGCGCCCAAGGAGCGGTACTCCACGCATCACCGGCCGGGCTGCCAGGTGGCGGAGTTCAAGACGATGGTACGGGCGCTGCACGCGGCCGGCATCGAGGTGATTCTGGACGTGGTTTTCAATCACACCGCGGAAGGTGATGCCAACGGGCCCACCCTGAGCTATCGAGGTCTGGACAACAGCATCTACTACCTGCTGGATCCGGAGGATCGCGGCCGCTACCTCAACTACTCGGGCTGCGGCAACACGGTCAACTGCAGCCATCCCGTGGTGCGCGATCACGTCCTCGACTGCCTGCGCTACTGGACCACGGAGATGCACGTGGACGGTTTCCGCTTCGACCTGGCCTCGGTGCTCACCCGAGGTCCGGATGGCAGGCTGCTGGCGGACCCGCCGCTGATCGAGCGGATCGCGGAGGACCCGATTCTGCATCACGTCAAGCTGATCGCCGAAGCCTGGGATGCGGGCGGTGCTTACCAGGTCGGTGACTTTCCCGGCCAGCGTTTCTCCGAGTGGAACGGGCGCTTCCGGGACGACGTGCGCCGTTACTGGCGTGGAGATGCCGGCATGGCAGGCGCCCTGGCGAGCCGGCTGTGCGGCAGTGCCGACCTGTATCAGCGTTCAGGCAAGCAGCCGCTGCACAGCATCAACTTCGTTACCTGCCACGACGGCTTCACGCTCAACGATCTGGTGAGCTATGAAAGCAAGCACAACGAGCCCAACGGCGAGGATAACCGGGATGGCAGCAACCACGACTTCAGCGCCAACTACGGTGTGGAGGGACCGACGGACGATCCGTTGATCGAGGCGCTGCGTGCCCGCCAGATCCGCAATCTGCTCGCAACCCTGATGCTTTCACGTGGTGTGCCGCTGCTGCTCGGCGGTGACGAGTTCCGGCGCACGCAGCAGGGTAACAACAATGCGTACTGTCAGGACAACCCGGTGTCCTGGTACGACTGGCGGCTCGTGGAAGACCAGCGCGCGCTCAGAGGTTTCGTTGGCCGCCTGATCGATTTCCGCAAGCGGCACCCGCTGCTGCGTTCGTCGGAGTTCTACTCGGCGCAGGACGTGATCTGGTTTGCGCCGGATGGTCGGCTGCCGGTCTGGGAGCGCACGACGGCGTTCGGATGCATCATACTCCGGCGTGACGACGACGGGCCGTTGTGCGTGCTCTTCAACCCTCGCGACGAGGTGGTGACGTTCCGACTCCCCGATGGGTTCGATCACCGCCACTGGCAGCCGGCGATCGATACGGCTGAGGATGTAGAATCCCCCGGCGGCGGTACGGGAGCGCTGATGCTTTCCGACAGATCTCTCAGGGTGCTCGTTGCTGGACGATGAAAGTCGATCCACGTCTGTGCGGTTGTTGAGGGCCGATGGAGGCGAGTCACGAAATGTTGATCCGAACAGCCTGCTTTGCGGGAGCGTTCGGCGTGGTTGCGCTCTGGGAGGTTTATGCTCCCAGGCGTTTGACGAACGTCTCTCGATGGAAACGCTGGCCGGGCAACCTTGCGATCGCGGTGTTCAACACGTTGTTCGTGAGGGTCCTCTCTCCGTCTGCGGTCGTGGGAGCTGCGGTGTTTGCCGAAGCGGCAGGTCTGGGGCTGCTCTCCCGTCTCGAATTGCCCTGGCTTGCCTCCGCAGCCGTTGGTGTGCTCATGCTGGATCTTGCGATCTATCTGCAGCACGTTCTTTTTCATGCGGTTCCCGTGTTGTGGAGGCTCCACCGCGTCCAACACGGAATTCGACGTGACCACGGGTCTTCGGTTTCATCCGCTGGAGATTCTGATTTCGCCCGGATTCAAATCCGGTGTGGTCCTGCTGCTCGGCGTGACGCCCGTGGCGGTGCTGCTTTTCGAAGTCCTGCTGAACGCAACCTCGATGTTCTATCACGGCAACATCCGGAAACCTGCGGCGATTGACGGCTGGCTCCGCCTTATCGTGGTCACGCCGGACATGCATCGGGTTCACCATTCGGTATCGCGCGCCGAAACCGGCACCAACTTCGCTATCAATGTCCCCTGGTGGGATCGTCTTCTCGGTAGGTACCGGGCGCAACCCGGAGCCCCTCACGAGACGATGACCATCGGGGTCGGAGCGTTCCGCCGACTCGAGGAAAGCGCAATTCTCCGGATGCTGACGCAGCCTTTCCGGGGCAAGGTCGGCCGCTATCCGCTTGGTCACGATTTCTCCGAGAGACGATAGCGCTCACCGGAACGCGCTTCCGGTGCATTTTCCGCCCTCTTGACCTGTGAGCGGGATTCAGGTCTTAGCATTTCCTTATTGACCAGACCGATATTAGGGAGAGTTCACGTGACGGCTCTGATCGGAGACGAGCCTGCACGAGCGTTGCGGAAACGGGGAGCGGGAAAGGTACAGTCCCTGCTGGCCGACTGCGGCGTGACCCTGAACGGGGCTTGCGAGTTCGACATTCAGCTCATCGACCCGCGCGCCCCGGAGCGGTGGCTTCGCCAGGGGTCGCTCGGGCTGGGTGAGTCGTATATGGACGGCCAGTGGGAGTGTGAACGCATCGATCAGCTGGTCGCGCGCCTGCTCCGTGGTGCCCTGGATCAGCGCTTTGCCGGCATCTGGGCGCGCCGCTTCCTGACCTGGCGATCACGGGTGCAGAACCTTCAGACCCGCCGCCGGGCGAGAACGGTCGGTGAACGGCATTACGACATCGGCAACGACCTGTTCGAGTCCATGCTGGATCCGTACATGAACTATTCCTGTGCCTTCTGGGAGCGGGCGGGGACGCTGGAGCAGGCACAACGCGACAAGATGGAGCTCATCTGCAGAAAGCTTGAGCTCGAGCCCGGCATGAAGCTGCTCGATATCGGCTGTGGCTGGGGCGGGTTGGCCAGATATGCTGCCGAGGAGCACGGCGTGAGCGTCGTCGGGCTCACGATCTCTGATCAGCAGTACCATTGGGCGGTATCGCGCCTGGGAAGCGCACCGGTCGAGATCCGCTGCCAGGACTATCGGGACGTTGACGGTCGATTCGACCGAATCGTATCCGTCGGAATGTTCGAGCATGTCGGCTGCAGGAACTACGAATCGTTCTTCCGCAAGTGCCACGGCCTGCTGCGCGACGGCGGACTCATGCTGCTGCACACGATCGGCAGCAACGCTTCGGTGACTTCCACGGACCCGTGGCTGCACCGTTACATATTTCCCAACGGCATGCTGCCGTCAGTTGCCCAGATCGGTCGGGCAATCGAGTCCCGATTCGTGATGGAAGACTGGCACAACTTCGGAACCGACTATGATCAGACCCTGATGACGTGGCATGAACGGGTGAATCGGGCCTGGGGTGACCTTGGTGATCGCTACGATGATCGGTTCCGCCGCATGTGGAATTTCTACCTGCTGGCGTGTGCCGGTGCGTTTCGCGCTCGCGACATTCAGCTGTGGCAGATCGTGTTGAGCAAGGGTAGGCGCGAGAGCGGCTACCGCCGTCCCAGGCTGTGACTCAACAGTGCCGATATCTCGGTCTGCCACCCGCCCAGCTGCAGATCATTATCCGGCATACAGGGAATTTCGAGCGGGCTCACGCGGTGTGCCCCCCGGAGTGCACACCGGCGGTTTGTGTCGGCCGGCCAGACGGTCGCGCCGGATGATTCCTCTGCGCGATGACAACCCCTCGGAAAGACGCCCGCTCGTCACGATCGGGCTGCTCGTCGCGGTTACGCTGGTCTTCCTGTGGCAGCTCTCGCTCGGCCCACGCGCCGGCGAGGCCATGGTCTACACGCTGGGCCTGATCCCGGGATCGCTGGTGGGGCAGCACGAGCTCCCGCCCGAGCTTGCGCTCGTGCCTCCCATGGTCACCGTGTTCACCTCGATGTTCCTGCACGGTGGCTGGATGCATCTGCTCGGCAACATGCTCTATCTCTGGATCTTTGGCGACAATGTCGAGGACGCCATGGGGCGGGCCAGGTTCCTGCTGTTCTACCTGTTGTGCGGCGTCGCGGCCGCGCTCGCCCAGGCACTCCCCGATCCTCACTCGACCATCCCGATGATCGGCGCGAGTGGAGCCATCTCGGGTGTGCTCGGAGCGTATCTGTTGCTCTTTCCGCGAGCGCGGGTGCTCGTGCTGATCCCGATCGGCTTTCTGCTCTACACGGTGAGGTGGCCGGCGAGCCTCGTGCTGATCGGCTGGTTCCTGCTCCAGCTGGTGAGTAACGCATTTTCCACGGATGGGGCTGGTGTGGCGTTTCGCGCCCATCTTGGCGGCTTCGCCGCCGGCATGGCTCTCGTCTTTTTCTTCAAGCGGTCGCACGTCCACCTCTTCAACCCGCTGCGCCCGTAGCCGAGTCGCACTGGCTCACCACCCCCGTAGAAACCCCTATTGACCTGTGCGTCGCATGCAGGTCCTACCATCATCAACAAGGAATCGGGTGCACGAGAGGCCCGACGACGGAGACAACCAGGCGGGACGCGAGGCGCACGATGATCGACCAGGGACTGTTGGACTACCCCGAGCGTGGTCCGTACGAAGGCGGGCTGGCAGAAGACACGACGGCGGTGATTCTGGCCGGGGGCAGGGGTACGCGCCTCGGACCGCTGACCCGCTACGAGTGCAAGCCGGCGCTGCCGTTCGGCGGGTTCTACCGGAACATCGACTTCTCGCTGTCGAACTGCGTGAATTCCGGAATCGAGGTTGTCGGCGTGCCCACGCAGTATCGTGATGCCTCGCTCCTCCGCCACCTGCGGCAGTCCTGGCGGGCCGGTTCGACGACATCGCCGGTGCGGATCGACGCCTGGCGGGCGGCAGCACTCGAGTCCGGCGGCTACCTCGGCACGGCCGACGCCGTCTACCAGAACTGGTTGGCCATTCACGGCGAGCACCGACGTCTGGTGCTGGTGCTGGCCGGCGATCACGTCTACCGCATGGACTACCGGCCGCTGCTCGCCCGTCACGTGGCGACCGGTGCCGATGCGACGGTGGCCTGCATCGAGGTGCCGATCGCCGAGGCCAGCCAGTTCGGCGTCATGACCGTCGACGGCGACGGCCGGATCGTCCGCTTCACGGAGAAGCCGGAGCATCCCGAGCCGCTGCCGGACCGTCCGGGCAGGGCTCTCGGATCCATGGGCATCTATGTGTTCGACCGGGATCTCCTCGCCGATCTGCTCCTGGCGGATGCGGACGCGCCGAGCTCGACGCACGATTTCGGCCGTGATCTCATTCCGTCGCTCGTCGACGCTGGCCGGCTGATGGCCTATCCATTCACCGGGAGTGCCGAGGTCGGCGCCGGCTACTGGCGGGACGTGGGGACGATCGCGGCCTACTGGCGGGCGCACATGGAGCTGCTCGACGGAATTCCCGACGTGAATCTCGGCGATGCCAGCTGGCCGGTGCTGCCGTTCGGTGGCCCGGGACTGAACGGCCGTGCCTCTTCGTGGGCGCGCGCCCGCCGCCACGGCGTGCTGATCGCGGACGATCGCGACCTTCGAGGGGTGAATCTGCAGCGCTCCGTCGTGTTCGGTGGTGTGCATCTGGAGCCTCGAGCGGAACTGGAGAACGCGGTGGTGCTGCCCGGGGCATCGATCGGCGCCGGCTGCCGACTCAGCAACGTCATCGTCGATTCCGGCGTTCATGTGCCCGCCGGCACGAGCATCGGACCAGGACCGCATCGGTTCGGGATCGTCGAGCCGCTGGTGCTCACTGCAGACACGGATTACGCGGCGCTGCGCAGGCCGATGAAGGTGGACGGTGATCGGGCCAGAGTGCTCGGCGCCTGAGCCATGCACTCCGGGAAGCCGTGTCGACCCCCTCTGCTGCCTCGGATCGTGATGTTCGATCCGGCGCAGTGGCCGATCCGCGCAGCCTGGTACCTCGCCCGTCGGATACGGATGGAAGTTGCCCGCTGCGGTATCTGCCGTCTCGCCCTGTCCGGCGGCCGCACCCCGGCTCCGGTCTACACGGCGCTCGCTCACCTGGACGTGCCCTGGGGTCAGGTGGTCTTCTACTGGAGCGACGAGCGTGCCGTGCCTGCAGACAGTCCGCAGAGCAACTTCGGCCTGGCGAAACGGACGTTGATCGATCGCATCCGGAGGCCTCCGGCCGGCGTGCACCGTATCGAAGGCGAGCAACCCATCTCGGAGGCCGCGGCGGCCTACGATCGGCAGCTCGAGTCGCCGCTGAACATCGTCTTGCTCGGGATGGGTGATGACGGCCACGTCGCCTCGCTGTTTCCGGGGGCGGAAACCTCGTGCACGGGCCCGCGGGCGGTCCCGGTGCTCGCCCCCGAAGCTCCCTTCGAACGGGTGTCCATGTCCCTGAGCGCGATCAACGAGGCGGCCGAGGTCATGATGCTGGTGCGGGGCGCAGCCAAAGCCGAACGGGTGCGGGACGTCCTTGGTGAGATCCGGTCCGGAACGCCGCTGCTGCCGGCGGCGCGTGTCAGCCCCCGGCGCCGGCTCACCTGGCTGCTGGACACCGGGTCGGCAGGTCGACTGAGTCATTAACGTGCGGGTTGTGGAGGTGCGAGGTCATGTCCGAGCTGTGTGACATCGGCGTCATCGGGATGGCGGTGATGGGTCGCAACCTCGCGCTCAACATCGCGGATCATGGATTCCGGGTGGCGGTGTACAACCGCAGCCCCGGGCCGCTTGCAGACGCCGTGGCGGAGTCCGGCGGCAGGCTGGTGGCTGCGGACGACCTCGCCGCTTTCATCGGCATGCTGAAGACACCCAGGCGGGTGCTGGCGATGGTCAGGGCGGGTGAGGCGGTGGATCACGTCATGGATCAGCTCGAGCCGCTGCTCGCGCAGGGCGACGTCTTCATGGATGGCGGCAATTCCTGGTATCGGGACACCGAGCGCCGGGAGCGCCGTTTCCGGGAAGCGGGCTTCGGATTTCTCGGTGTGGGGGTATCCGGCGGTGAAGCGGGGGCCCGCTTCGGACCCTCGTTGATGCCAGGCGGCAGTCGGGAGGCATACCTCCAGGTCGAGCCCTTGTTCAGGGCGATTGCGGCTCAGACGGAATCGGGTCCCTGCGTGACCTACTGCGGGCCTGGCGCTGCTGGTCACTTCGTGAAGATGGTGCACAACGGTATCGAGTACGCGGACATGCAGTGCATCGCAGAGGCCTACGACGTGCTGCGCCGGGTGGCCGGCATGCAGGCGCCGGCGCTGGCGAGCGTCTTCGAAACCTGGAACCGGGGACCCCTGGAATCCTTTCTCATAGAGATCACCGCGCGAATTTTCTCGGTTGTCGATCCGGTGACGGGTCATGCCCTGGTCGATGAGGTGCTGGACAGCGCCGGTCAGAAGGGAACGGGCCGCTGGTCCGTGGCCGTTGCGGTTGAGCAGGGGATCCCGGTGCCGAGCATCGCGGCCGCCGTGGATGCGCGGGTACTGTCGGCGATGCGGGCGCAGCGGACCGAAGCCTCCGGATTGCTGTCGGGTCCGGGCGGGCCGACCGGTGCGGGCAATGCGGAGCAGCTGGTGGAACAGGTGCAGGACGCGCTCTATGCGGCCAAGGTGGCGGCCTACGCACAGGGAATGAGCCTCATTGCAGAGTTGTCGCGGCACAACGGGTGGCACATCGATCCCGGCGAGATCGCCAGGATCTGGAAGGGTGGATGCATCATTCGCGCCCGGCTGCTCGACAGCATCATGCGGGCCTACGGGAACAGCGGCGGTCCATCGAACCTGCTGCTCGACGAGCCGCTGCGTCGGGCGGTGGAAGCCCGGCAGCAGGCCTGGCGCGATGTGGTGTGTCTCGCTCAGCAGGCCGGGGTTCCGGTGCCGGCGCTCTCGGGCGGCCTCTCTTATTACGACGGTCTGCGCGCGGCGGCGCTGCCCCACAACCTGACCCAGGCGCAACGCGACGCCTTTGGTGCCCATGGCTACCTGCGCAGGGACGACCCCGAGGGCGAACCCGTGCACAGCGGCTGGCTCGACTGAACGCTGCTGAGCCGGCACCGCGGCGGGCTCAACGGGCGGCACGCAGCCAGTGCAGGTGCTCGTACGCGCTCGACCAGAGCAGTCCCAGGCCGAGTGCGAACAGCACTTCCTCCAACGGCACGCCGATCAGCAGAACGCCGGACAGATCCGCCAGGTTCCAGACCCGATCGACGTAGGCGGGATGCACCAGAACGAGCGAGAGAAAGAAGACGTAGTACAGCACGCCGAACAGTGCTGCCCCGCCCAGCATCTGCCGCAGCAGGTCCGGTCGGCACCAGGCGGCGAACACGGAGCCGATGAGCATCGCCAGGATGGCCGCGTAGATCGGGTTGAGGGCATCGATGGGATAGAGACCCACAAATGCGACCGCGGGTGAGAGCAGCGCAAGCAGGTGGAACCGGTGCCGGCGGCGGTGACGCTCGGCATCCGGCACGTTCTCGTGCCGCACCGGAAACAGCCGCTCGTAGAGGCTGCCGGCCAGGCCACCCGCGGCGAACGCGAAGATGAGGCTTTCCAGGTCGAATCCGGTTCGCTGTGCCAGATCGAACAGCGTCGGCGGGTCCCAGTAATCCGGCACGAACAGCGGCTCGGTGAGCCCGAGCAGCGCGGTCAGCCCGCTGGTGATCAGCATCTGCCGACGGTTTTCTCCATCCCGCAGACCGGCGAAGACCAGCAACCAGATGCCGAGCAGCAGTCCGCTCCACAACGCGTAGGCATAGCTCATCCCTGCTCTCCGCTTGCCCGAGGTGGCACCCACAGCTGCCAGAGCGAAATCAGGATCTGAGCGGTCAGGCTGCCGCCGAGCAGCCCCCCGGCAATCACGACCACGGTGGCGTACACCGGGTCCTGCTTGGTCAGGAACCAGGCGATGATGTCCGCCAGCATGGCGGCGAAGGGCAGCACGATCAGGGTGACCTTCAGCCAGGGTCGCATCAGGGCGAACCGGAAGATGAGGCCGACCGCAAAGAGCAGCAGGCCGATCCCGAAGAGATGAATGTGGGAGAGCTTCATCAGCGTGTGCAGGGACTCTCCCAGGTCCACCTCGGCGACGGTCTGCACCGCCGGATAGGTTGTCAGATCGGGCACGGGCAGCCCGGAGGCGGGGTTGTGGCAGCCCGTGCAGGATCGCTCGAGAATCGGCTGCACGGCGGCTTCGTAGTCTCCGGCGCTGGCGCCGGCGTTCAGCCAGGCCACCATCACGTTGCGGTCGTCCACGCTGATGAACCCGGCCATGGGCCCGCGAATGGCGGCTTCGAGGCGGGTGCCGCTGCGGTTGCCATAGTAGTTCGCGGCCACGTCCTCCAGAGACACTCCGGGGCGGGCGTCATGGCCGGCGTGGCTGGTGTAGAGGTAGACCATGGCCATCAGATAGCCGAGGCCGGCCACCAGCAGAAAGCTGGTGTACAGGGCTCTTTCACCCGCATCGCAATCGCACAGCCGCCGGTAGGGCTCCCGGGTGGTCACGCGGCGTTCTCCGGCCGGCTGGGGGAGAAGAAATCGGACGTCAGGCCGAGGGCGCGGTCCGTGAGGCGGATGGAGCGGCCGCCGTCGGGCTCATTGCCGGCCAGCGCCCGGATGGCGTCGATGGTCTCCGGAATGACGATGGCCTGATTGAATACCTGATAGGTGAAGAAGGCCTCACCGTTTCGCGTGGCGAGACCGTCTTCCCACAGTGCGACTTCCCACAGATCGCCGCGCGGCCGACCCAGATCCTGCATCAGCGTCACCGTGCTGTTCAAAGCCTCGAGCCCGTCGGCCATCCGGATCATGGCGACCCGCGGCGTGCGCCGGAAGACGTCGAGCACCTCTTCGCGCCCGGCGCCTCGGGTCAGCTCCACGCACCAGGCGTGCAGGTGGCTGACGTTGTGCGCCGCCTTGACAGCGATGGTGACCAGGTCGAGGTCCGGGATCACCGTCTGCGCGTCGGGACCCTGGTGACTTGGAATCACCCGCTCCGGGACCACCGTGTTCATGATGCCGTCCAGATGACCCTCCCAGGGATCGGACGCCCGGCGCACCAGCGTCCCGCGGGCGCGCTTCAGGAGTCCCTCGTGATGGAGGGCGCCGAGCGTGCGCACGATGGAGGTCGTGTTGCAGGAGACGACCCGCGTGCTGTCGCGGCCGATCGCCGTCGCGTAGTTCGCCTGGGCCACGAACGAGTGGCCGGTGAGCTCGTGCCGCTCGCCGCCCTGAAAGACTGATCTGACGCCGGCATTCCTGTACCTGGCCAGATTGTCGGCACCGAAGCGCTTGGGCGTGCAGTCGGCAATCACGTCGACACGGCCGAGCAGATCGTCGAGAGTGCCGGAAGGTGCCAGCCCGGCGTCCGTCATGGGGCCAAGCGCATCCCTGTTTGCGGCGTAGAGCTCGATACCCAGGACACCGGCAGTGCGGGTGCGATAGTCGGCGGCCACATCGGCCACGCCGGCCAGCGTCATGTCCGGCTGCCGGCGGATCGCGTCGGCGACCCGTTTGCCGATGACGCCGTATCCGTTCACCCCAACTCTGACCGTGCTCATGGCTGCCCTCCACAGTTGTCGTATGGACTCTAGGACCTGTATGCGGCTCACAGGTCAATCACGGGCGCCACACGTCACCCGGTCCGCCTGGCTTGACCTGTGAGCCGCATACAGGTCGTAGGGTTCGTCACTGAATCGGCACAGCCGGAACACATCAGGGTGAAAATCATCAGCGGGTCAGGCGACATCGTTCTCGTCACGGGGGCCAGCGGGCGCATCGGCACCGCGGTGATGCACCGCCTCCGTCAGCATTTCGACAATCTGGTGGGGTTCGACCGGGATGCCCCGGCGCCACCGCCGCCGGGCTGTCAGTTCATACCGGTGGACGTGACCTCCGACGGAAGCGTCAGCGAAGGGCTGCAGGTGCTCGGAGACCACCACGGTCGGCGCATCGCGTCGGTCATTCATCTGGCTGCGTATTATGACTTTCTGGGCCGCCCCAGCCCGAAGTACGAGGAGATCACGGTGGGCGGGACGCGCCGCCTGCTGCACGGCCTGCGCTCGGAATTCGAGGTTCAGCAGTTCGTATTCGCGAGCACCATGCTCGTTCATGCCCCCGGAGAGCCGGGTCTGTATATCACGGAGGAGTCGCCGATCGGGCCGACCTGGGCGTACCCGGAGTCCAAACTGCGCACGGAGCGCCTCATCAGCGAAGAACGGGGCGACGTGCCGGCCGTGTTTCTGCGCATCGCCGGGGTATACGACGACGGCTGCCACTCGCCGCCGCTGGCGCACCAGATTCAGCGGATCTACGAGAAGCAGCTGGCCGGAACCCTGTACTCCGGAGAGACGGCCCACGGCCAGTCCTTCGTGCACCTCGACGACGTGGTGGATGCCATCGAGAGCGTTGTCGTCCGCCGTGGTGAGCTGGCCGGGGAAGTTGCCATTCTGCTCGGCGAGCCGCAGACGTTGAGTTACGACGAGCTGCAGCACACGCTGTTCCGGCTGATTCACGGGCGATCCGGGGAGACCCACGAGATTCCGGGACCGGTGGCGAAGATCGGCGCCTGGATTCAGGATCACCTGCCCGGGCAGGACCCGTTCATCAAGCCCTGGATGATCGACCGGGCCAACGATCACTATGCCCTCGACATCACCCGCGCCCGCACGCTGCTCGACTGGCAGCCCCGGCGGACGCTGCACGAGACGCTGCCGAAGATGGTGGCGGCGCTGAGGGCCGACCCGCTCACCTGGTATCGCGACAACGGGCTCGAAGCGCCGCGATCGGTCCGCCAGGACGGCGACAGAGGCGGCTCAGATGACTGAGAGCGGAGACGATCTCGAACGGCACCAGCACGGCGCGCACGCGTGCGGAGCGCACGAGCACGGCGCGCATCAGCACGGCCACCACGGCCACGCGCACATGGCATCGGGCGGTGGCGACGTGGACATGATGGTCGCCGATCATCGAAAGCTGTTGTGGCCACACCACCTGAGCCTGATGCTGGGCGTCTGGCTGATCACCACCCCGTTCACCCTCGGTTATCTGAGTGACTTCGCTCCGGACGCCAACCTGCTCCGGGTCATGGCGGAGCGTGGCCTGCCGTCCTTCGAGTGGCGCAATATGGCGATGGCCTGGAGCGACGTGGTGAGCGGAGTTCTCATCGTGCTCTTCAGCGCGCTCGCCGCCAGCACGAATCGGAGATTTCCCTGGGCGCAATGGGCCAACGCGGCGGTGGGAGTGTGGCTGCTGTTCGCACCGCTGGTGTTCTGGGCCCCGCTGGCCGCGGCCTACACCAACGCCACGCTCGTGGGCGCCCTGGTGATCGCGCTGGCGGTTCTGATCCCGATGATGCCGGGCATGAGCATGGCGGGCATGATGGGTACGCCGGACATTCCGCCCGGGTGGGACTACACACCGGCGAGCTGGGTGCAGCGGATGCCCATCGCCGTCCTGGCGCTCATCGGTTTCTTCATTGCCCGCTACATGACGGCCTATCAGCTCGGCTACACGGACGCCGCCTGGGACCCGTTCTTCGGCGACGGCACCGAGGTGATCATCACCTCGGACGTGTCCAAGGCCTGGCCGATTGCCGACGCGGGCCTGGGTGCGGTGGTCTACATGCTCGAGCTGGTGATGACGTTCATGGGCGGCAAGGATCGCTGGCGTACCATGCCATGGATGGTGCTGGCGCTCGGTGTGCTGATCGTGCCCCTCGGGGTGACCAGCATCTTCTTCGTGATCATTCAGCCGATCACGATCGGCACGTGGTGCACGCTCTGCTGGGTGGCTGCCATCGCCATGCTGGTGATGATCCCGTACTCGCTCGACGAGTTCGTGGCCATGGGGCAGTTCCTGCTCTGGGCGCGGCGTCAGGGCAAACCGTTCTGGCGGACGTTCTGGACGGGGGATGCCATGGATGGGGGGAGCGAAGACCGGTCCGCCGGGGTGCTCGGCTCGATGAGCGACTGGGTGCGCGAGGGTGCCCGGGGCATGACCCTGCCGGTGCCGCTGCTTCTCAGCACGGCGATCGGCACCTGGCTCATGTTCTCGCGGGTGACGGTCGGGAATGTCGGTCCCATGGCGGACAGTGATCACCTCATCGGCGCGCTGGTGGTGACGTTCTCGATCATCGCCTTCTCGGAGGTCGGGCGCAGCGTGCGCTGGCTGAACGTGCCGATGGGAATCTGGATCGTCGTGGCGCCTTGGGTGCTTCAGGACGCCGCGACGGGCTCGAGCATGTTGAACGGGGTGGTGAGCGGGGTGCTGCTGGTTCTGCTGGCGATCCCGAGAGGCGCAGTTCGAGAAACCTATGCCGGATGGAACCGATACATCGTCTGACGCCTTCCGGCGCGTTCGGAGCCGGAGCCAATGGCCATGAGCGGCATCGCCTGCGATGCGCTGGTGCTGTTCGGTATCACCGGAGACCTGGCGTACCGGAAGATCTTTCCCGCGCTGCAGTCGCTCGCCCGGCAGGGCGAGCTGGACCTGCCCGTCATCGGTATGGCGCGGGACGGCTGGAGCCGCGACCGGCTGCTCGAGCGGGTAGCGCAGAGCCTGCGGGATGCGGGCAGGTTCGACACGGAGTCGTTTTCGCGCCTGAGCGGACGCCTGCGGTACGTTGGCGGCGACTATCAGGATCCCGCCACGTACGACCGCCTGCACGGTGCGCTCGGCGAGTGTCGACGGCCGCTGCACTATCTCGCCATCGCTCCGAGCATGTTCCAGACCGTGATCGAGGGCTTGTCGGCAGCCGGATGCACGGCGATGGCCCGCGTCGTGGTGGAGAAACCTTTCGGCCGCGACCTCGACTCGGCCAGATCGCTCAACCGCACGGTGCACGCCGTCTTCCCCGAGGATGCCGTGTTCCGCATCGATCACTATCTCGGCAAGGAGGCAGTGCAGAACCTGCTCTACTTCCGGTTCGCGAACGCGTTTCTCGAGCCGATATGGAACCGGACGTACGTGGAGAGCGTGCAGATCACCATGGCCGAGGCCGACGGTGTGGCCGGCCGGGGCCGATTCTTCGAGGAAGTCGGCAGTGTCCGGGACGTCGTGCAGAACCACCTGCTGCAGATCGTCGCGCTGCTTGCCATGGATGCGCCGGTGGGCGGCGGTCCGGATGCGGCGCGCGCGGAGAAACTCCGGGTGCTCCGGGGCATGCGCCCGCTCGACCCCGGACGGGTGGTGCGCGGACAGTATGCGGGTTACCGGGACGAGCCCGGGGTGGCGGCGGGGTCGCTGGTCGAGACGTTCGTCGCGTTCGAGCTCGCCATCGACACCTGGCGATGGGCGGGGGTGCCGTTCTACGTGCGCACGGGAAAACGTCTACCCTCGACGGTGACCGAGATCCTGGTAAAGCTGCGGCAGCCACCGATGCGGACGTTCGACGGCGCTGCCGGATCGAACCATTTCCGGTTCCGGTTGAGCCCCGAGGTGATCATCGCCGCCGGAGCGCGCGTGAAGCGGCCGGGCAACGACATGCTGGGAGAAGACGTGGAGCTGAATTTCCGCCATACCGGGAGCGAGGATGCGCTGCCCTATGCACGGCTGCTGCGCGATGCGCTGCGGGGCGACGGGGCGCTGTTCACCCAGGACGATGCGGTGGAGGCAGCCTGGCGCATCGTCGAGCCGGTTCTGGATCCGGATACCGCGCCGATCCCTTACGAGCCGGGCGGCTGGGGACCTGCACAGGCGGATGGGCTCGTCGGGGCGTCCGGCTGGCACGATCCGCAGGGGCAAACGGAATCGCGGTGACGGGCGGAAACCACCGCGATGGAAAACGACGGGCAGTAATGGAGGACAGATAATGGACTGGCTGGCTGAAAACTGGCTCTGGGTGCTCGTAGGAATCGCTTTCTTCGCCATGCACCTAGGACACGGCGGACATGGTGGACACGGCGGGAGCCACCGCCATGACGAACCCGCGCCGGAAGGCGAAGACACAGCCGGCTCCGGGCGCGAGGGGAAGACCTCGTGAAGACCGCCATCATCGACGTCGGCGGCATGCTGTCGGCGCTCAGTGCCGCCGGGCTCGAGAAGCGGCTGCGGCGACTGCCCGGTGTGGCTCGCGCCGAGGTGAACTACGTGGGCGGCAGCGCCACGGTTGGCTATGACGAGTCGGTCGTCGACCTCGCGCAGATCAAGCAGGCGGTCCGCGCCTGCGGATACCACTGCGCGGGCGAGGTCGTGCCGCGGCACGTCTGCGCACCCGTGGACCCGCCCGGAGGAAATGCTGCGGCCGTCGCCGTCCCGCCGCACGCCCATCACGTGGTGCCGGCAGAGGCTGGGCACGCCCACGCCGAAGCCCGTCGCCAGGGGGAGGCGGAAGCAGGCGCTCACGACGGTGCCCATGACGGAACCCACGAGATGGCCCACGAGATGGCCCACGAGATGGGGCACGGCGGCGGTGACATGCAGGACATGGTGCGCAACATGCGCAATCGCTTCTGGCTGGCCCTCGTCTTCACGGTGCCCATTTTCGTTTACTCGCCCATGGGTGGGATCTTCACGCCGCCGGCGCCGCCGTTCGGCCTGCGTCTGGAGGTGTGGCTGTTCGTGCTGGCCAGCGTTGCCGTGATCTGGCCGAGCTGGCCGTTCTTCGTTGCGGCCTGGCGGGCCCTGCGCACTGGCGTCCTCAACATGGCGGTGCTGGTGGTGCTGTCGGTCGGCACCGGATACGCCTTCAGCGTCGGTGCGACGTTCTTCTTCGCGGGCGTGCAGTTCTACGAAGCGGTGGCCGTCCTGCTGGTGTTCATCCTGCTCGGGCACTGGCTGGAAATGCGGGCGCGTGCCGGCGCGTCGGAAGCCATCCGCGCGCTGCTGGATCTGGCGCCCCCCACCGCGATGGTGGAACGCGACGGCCGGGAGGTGGAGCTGCCGACCGCCGATGTGGTTCAGGGCGACATCGTCGTGCTCCGCCCCGGCAACAAGATCCCGGTCGACGGGGAAGTGCTGGAAGGCGAGTCTCAGGTCGACGAGTCGATGCTCACGGGCGAGTCCATGCCGGTGGCCAAGAAGCCGGGCGACACCGTCATCGGTGCCACCATCAACAAGAGCGGCCGGTTGCGCTACCGTGCGACGAAGGTCGGCGCCGACACGGCACTGGCGCAGATCGTGAAGCTGGTGCAGGAGGCGCAGAGCTCCAAGGCGCCGGCCCAGCTGCTGGCTGACCGCGCATCGCAGTGGCTGGTGCTGATCGCGGTGCTGATCGGTGTGGCCACCTTTGCCGTCTGGTACTGGTGGATCGGGGCGCCGCTGCTGTTTGCCGTGACGCTGACCATCACCGTTTTCGTCATCGCCTGTCCGGATGCGCTCGGCCTCGCAACACCGATGGCGGTCATGGTGGGCACCGGTCTCGGTGCCCTCAAAGGCGTGCTCATCAAGAACGCTTCGGCCCTGGAAGACGCCACGAAGCTCGATGTGGTGGTGTTCGACAAGACCGGCACGCTGACCCTGGGTCAGCCCGAGGTCGTGGCCGTAGTGGCAGCAGAGCCCCACAGCGAGGACGACGTGCTGGCTCTGGCGGCGGCCGTGGAGCAGGGATCCGATCACCCGCTGGCGCAGGCGATACTGCGCCGGGCGGAGAAACTCAGCGTCGATGCCGCCAGCGGCTTCGAGGTGCTGGAAGGGAAGGGTGCGCGGGCCAGCGTCGGCGGCGCCATGGTCCTGCTCGGCAATCGGCGGCTGATGGACGAGGAGCGGATCGATCTCACGCCGCTGTCCCGGGACATCGAAGGTCTGCAGAACCAGGGTCAGACGGTGGTGCATCTGGCGCGGGACGGGGCGCTCATCGGTGTGATCGCCATTGCCGACGCGCCGCGGCCGAGCTCGGCGGACACGGTCAGGCGCCTTCAGGCGCGCGGTGTGGAGGTGGCAATGCTCACCGGCGACAACCAGCAGACCGCCCAGCGCATTGGCAACGAGCTCGGTATCGGCACGGTGTTCGCCGAGGTGCTGCCCGGCCAGAAGGCGGAGACGCTGAAAGGCCTGCAGGACCAGGGCAAGCGCGTCGGCATGGTGGGCGACGGCATCAACGACGCACCGGCGCTGACGCAGGCGGATGTCGGATTCGCGATCGGCGCCGGCACGGACGTCGCCATGGAAAGTGCCGACGTGGTGCTGATGAAAAGCGATCCGTACGACATCGTCGTCGCCATCGAGCTGTCGCGGGCGACCCTGCGCAAGATGCATCAGAACCTGTTCTGGGCCGTGGCGTACAACGTGGTCGCGTTTCCGGCGGCGGCGGGTGTGTTCTACCCGCTGGTGATCAGTCCCGAAGTCGCCGCGCTGGCCATGTCGGGCAGCTCGGCGCTGGTGGCGGTGAACGCCCTGCTGCTCAAGCGCCTGAGGCTGGACCGTCACCCCGCGGCCGGGGAGGAGTGAGTACCCGACATCACCGGAGGAGAACCTGCTGATGAAAGCCAAGATCAACGAAGGGCGATTCGGATGGTCGCGCTGGCTGGGTGCGGCCGTCATGGTTGCGGCAACCGGCCTCACGCTCTGGGGCTGCAGCGGAGAGCGCGCGGCGAGCGATACCCGTCTCTCGAAGAACGGCATCACCGCCTATATCGGGGTCGTTCCCGCCCAGATGGTGGCGTTGCACGTGCGGATGGAATCTGCGGCGACGATGCACGGGGGCATTCCCGACGACCGCATGGCCAAGCACGTGGTCATCTCGCTGTTCCGCGAGGATGGCAGCCGCATCGCCGATGCCGAGGTCACCGGCACGGTGCGATCCGCGGAGGAGCCGGACCGGGGCGAGAGCAAGCCGCTCGAGCCGTTCGCCATGGCGGGCGAGACCTCTTACGGAAATTACTTCCGCTTCGAGATGCACCGCAGCTATCTCATCGACGTGTCGGTGCGCGTACCCGGCAGCCAGGCGCCGGTCGAGTTCAGCTTCCGATACCTGTGAGAAAACGCCCCCTCCGGGAGGTGCCGAACGCGCTTGACCTGTATGCCGGGTACATCCGGCAGCGTAAACGGCGTGAATACCAAAGCTGGTTCGACAATCAGCCCACTGGCGGGTCTGCCGCCTCCCGCGGACCTGCTCCTGGATGTGGATGCGCTGATGGCTGCCTATGCCGACGTGAAGCCTTCGCCGGAAGATCCGGCGCAGCGGGTCAGGTTCGGCACCTCGGGGCATCGCGGCTCGGCGCTCTGCGGCAGCTTCAACGACGGGCACGTGGCCGCCATCGTCCAGGCGGTCTGCGACCATCGCCGGCTCCAGGGCATCGACGGGCCGCTGTTTCTCGGCGCCGATACCCACGCGCTGTCGGAGCCCGCCCAGGCGACGGCTCTCGAGGTGCTAGCGGCAAACGGCGTGGCGGTGAGGATCGCGGGCGGCACGAGGTACACGCCGACGCCCGCGGTATCGCTGGCTATCCTGAATCATCGCGCCGCCGGCAACGGGGCAGCGGATGGAATCGTCGTCACGCCTTCGCACAACCCGCCCGAGTACGGCGGCATCAAGTACAACCCCCCCAGCGGCGGGCCGGCGTCCGCCGAGGTGACCGCCTGGATCGAGCAGGCAGCGAACCGGCTGCTGGCACAGAGGCTCACCGGGGTCAGGCGAGTCACCCTGGGACGCGCGCTCGAGGCCGTAACCACTGGGCGCTTCGACTTTCTCGACCTGTACGTGAAGTCGCTGCCGCAGGTGATCGACATGGATGCCATCAGTGCTTCGGGCCTGCGCCTGGGGATCGATCCGCTGGGCGGCGCGGGCCTCGACTACTGGCACGCGATCGCTGAGCGCTTCGGGCTCGATCTCGACGTGATGAACGACCGGGTGGATCCGACATTCCGGTTCGTTCACGTCGACGGCGATGGCCGGATCCGGATGGACCCTTCCTCCCCCCACGTCATGCAGGGGCTGGTTGCCCGGCGTGCGCATTACGACGTCGCGGCCGCGTGTGATGCGGATCACGACCGGCACGGGATCGTCACCCGCGCCGGCCTCATGCCGGCCAACGACTACCTCTGCGCCATGGCCGCGTATCTCTGCACGCACCGCCCCCGCTGGCCGACGTCGGCCTCCCTCGGCAGGACCGCGGTGACCAGCCGGATGCTGGATCGGATAGCGCGGCGGCATGGACGACCGATCTTCGAGACGCCGGTGGGATTCAAGTGGTTCAGCGACGGGCTGCTGTCGGGGGCGATCGCTTTCGCGGGCGAGGAAAGCGCCGGCGCCGCGTTTTCCCGGCTCGATGGCACGGTCTGGACCACGGACAAGGACGGCATCACGGCGGTGCTGCTCGCCGCAGAGATGACCGCGAGGACCGGACGGGACCCGTCGGAACAGTATGCGGCGCTCTGCGGTGAGCTCGGTCATCCGCTCTTTCAGCGCATCGACTTTCCCGCCACCGCAGGACAGAAGGCGTCGCTCGAGCGGCTCGACCCCGAACGGCTTTCTGCACGGGTCGTAGCCGGTGAGCCGATTGACGGCACGGACATCCGGGCTGCGGGCAACGGAGAGCCGTTGGGCGGAATGCGGGTACGCACCGCCGGTGGCTGGTTCGCCGTCCGCCCTTCGGGCACCGAGGACCTCTGCAAGCTCTACGCGGAAAGCTTCCTCGGTGAGGATCATCTCCGATGGCTCGTGAGCGATGCCAGGAGCCTCATGAAGGAAGTGCTGGCGGAGGCGGACGATGCCTGATGTCGAGCTGAAGTACGGTGAGCTGCCGAGCGGGCTTGCCGGGGCGGAGCCGCTGATCGAGCTTGCCCTGGATCTGCGCTCGGAGTGGCACCACGGATCGGACTTCGTGTGGCGCTACCTCGACGAGGAGCTGTGGGAGGCGACCCGCAATCCCTGGGTGGTGCTGCAGTCGGTATCGAGGCAGCGGCTCGAGTCGGCTCTGGGCGATGCCCGATTCAGCAGCGACGTGGCAAGGCTTCTCGAGGCGCGGCGCGAATCCGCCGAGGCACCCGCCTGGTTCCAGAACCAGCATGACGGCTCGGTGCTGGACGGCGTCGCCTACTTCAGCATGGAGTTCATGTTGAGCGAAGCCTTGCCCATCTACTCGGGCGGCCTCGGCAACGTGGCGGGCGATCAACTCAAGGCCGCCAACGACCTCGGCGTTCCGGTGACGGGGGTCGGGCTGCTCTACCAGCAGGGCTACTTCCGGCAGCTGATCGACGCTGACGGTGAACAGCAGGCGATCTTTCCCTACAACGACCCCGGCCAGCTCCCGGTGACGCCGTTGCGCGACGCGGACGGTGAGTGGCTTCGGCTGCGGCTGGCGTTGCCCGGCCACGCGATCTGGATCCGCGCCTGGCAGGCACGGGTGGGGCGCCTGGTGCTCTATCTGCTCGACACGAACGATGCCGCCAATCACCCGCCGTACCGGGCCATCACGAGCAATCTCTATGGCGGGGGACCGGACCTTCGCCTCATGCAGGAAATGGTGCTCGGCATCGGCGGCTGGCAGCTGCTGGAGAGGCTGGGACGGGCCCCGAGCGTGTGCCACCTCAACGAGGGACATGCCGCGCTGGCGGTGCTGGAAAGAGCGCGATCGTTCATGACCCGCACCGGCGAGCCGTTCGACGTGGCGCTGGCCGCGACGCGGGCCGGCAACCTCTTCACCACCCACACGGCGGTCCCCGCCGGATTCGACCGTTTCACCACGCAACAGATGAATCACTGCCTGCGCGGCTACGCGGAGAACGAGCTGGGCATCCGCATGGATGAGCTGCTCGCACTGGGGCGGCTGCGCCCGGGAGACCCCGGGGAAGACTTCAATATGGCTTACCTGGCGATCCGTGGCAGCGCGGCGGTCAACGGCGTCAGCCGGCTGCACGGCAGCGTCAGCAGGCGCCTGTTCGCGCCGCTGTTTCCCCGCCGTCCGGTGCAGGAGGTACCGGTCGGTCACGTGACGAACGGGGTGCACACGCCGACATGGGACTCGGCGGCCGCGGATGCGCTGTGGACCCACGCCTGCGGCCAGTCGCGCTGGCAGGGCGAAACCGAGTCTCTGGAGCGGCTCATCTGCTGTGTTTCGGACGTGGAGCTCTGGCGGCTCAGGGGCGAGGCGAGCGCGGCTTTCACCGCCTATGTCCGTCGCCGGTTGAGCCGACAGCAGGCGGAGTCCGGGGCCTCCAGCGCGGCGGTGGCAGCCGCCGGGCAGGTGCTCGACCCGAAGATCCTGACGCTGGGCTTTGCCCGGCGATTCGCCACGTACAAGCGCACCAACCTGCTGCTCACGGATCCCGAGCGTCTGCTCGCCCTGATCGGCCACCCGGAGCGGCCACTGCAGATTGTTCTCGCGGGCAAGGCGCACCCGGCGGACGCGGCAGGTCAGTTGCTGATCCGTGATTGGATCCGGTTTGCCCGCCGCGCCGACACCGCGGGCCGGGTGGTGTTCCTGAGCGACTACGACATGCATCTTGCCGAGCAACTCGTTCAGGGCGTCGACGTCTGGCTGAACACGCCGCGCCGGCCCTGGGAGGCGAGCGGCACCAGCGGGATGAAGGTCCTGGTCAACGGCGGCCTCAACCTGTCTGTGCTCGACGGCTGGTGGGCGGAAGCCTACTCGCCGGAAGTGGGCTGGGCGCTGGGTGACGGGGCGGAGCATGGCGACGATGCGCGCTGGGACGCGGCGGAAGCCGACGCCCTGTACCGGCTGCTCGAGGACGAGGTGGCTCCGGCTTTTTACGATCGTGATGCAGACGGCCTTCCCAGGCGCTGGGTGGATCGCATGCGGGCCAGCATGTCGAAGCTGACGCCGTGGTTTTCCAGCAACCGGACCGTGCGCGAATACGTGGAGCAGTATTACCTGCCTGCCGCCCGTCGATATCAGCGGCGTGCGGCCGATCGCGGCGAGCTGGCGGCGCAGATCGTCCGCTGGCGGCGCGTGCTCGACGAGCACTGGTCGTCGCTGCGGCTGGCCGAACCGCGCGTGGAAACCGTGGACGGGCAATACGTCTTTGAGGCGGAGGTGGAGCCCGGCGAGCTCGATTCGCGCTGGCTGAACGTGGAGATCTACGCGGAGCCGGACTCGAGCGGAGCGCCGGCCAGCCAGCCGATGCAGGTGCAGCAGCACTCGGGGCGGTCCGGTGCGCTCGCGTACGTGGGGTCGGTGCCGGCCGCCCGCCCGGTGTCCGACTACACGGTGCGTGTTCTGCCCCGGCATCCCGACGTGGTGCTGCCCCTGGAAGCCGGTCACGTGCTCTGGCAGCGATGAATCCGGATCGAACCGACAAGGAGAATGAACGGTGAGCAGCTCGACGATTGCACATTCCGGAACCTGGGCGCTGGCGCTGATCATGATCGTCGTCGCCTCGTGGGTCTTCTACCGGTTCTTTGCGCCGAAAACCTGGCGCGAGTGGGCGAGCGCCGGACTGGTTCAGGCCTTCATCATCGCCCTGTATGCGGAAATGTACGGTTTCCCGTTGACCATCTACCTGCTGGTCCGATTCTTCGGCCTCGACCAGGGCAACCTGAACGCCAGCCTCTGGTCGACCCTGCTCGGGATGGGCGAGACGGGCATGATGGTCGCCATGATCCTGGGTTACCTGCTGCTCTTTCTCGGCATCGGCCTCTTCGCTCAGGGCTGGCGTGAGCTCTACCGCGCGCGGCAGGAGAACCGTCTCGTCACCGATGGGCTCTACGGGCTGGTCCGGCATCCGCAATACACCGGCCTGTTCATCGCGCTGTTCGGTGAGGGGGTTGTGCACTGGCCCACTGTCTTCTCGATCACTGTGTTTCCGGTGATCGTCGTGGTGTACGTCTGGCTCGCCAGGCGGGAGGAGCGCCACGTGATCGAGGAGTTTGGCGACGCGTACCTCGAGTACCGGCGGCGTGTACCGATGTTCTTCCCTTCGCCCGGCCGATGGAAACAGCTCATCGAGCGTTCCAGCATCTCGGATCAGCAGGGTTGACGGCAGGCCGGCAGGAAAATCGGCAAGGAGCAGGGTCATGCGGACAGAACGAGTGAAGGTGTCGGGTATGCGGTGCGGCGGCTGTGCCGCTGCCGTTGCACGTGCGTTGGAAGCCGTTGCGGGTGTGGACAGTGTCGATGTGGACCTGGAGTCCGGTATGGCCACCGTCCGTTTCAACGAGGCGGCCGGCGGCGGCCCTGAAGGTTTCGCGGGCGCTATTCAGCGTGCCGGTTTCGGTGTCTCCGCAGGCGAGACGGACGGTGGTCGGCGCTCCCCCGCCTCCTGCGGCTAGAGTGCGTGAATCCGCTCAGTCACACGCATTGACCTGCACCCCGCACACAACTCGTAGACTGCCGTCTCAATGGCTGGCAGGCGCGGAGAAGCCGCGAGGAGGTAGACGATGCTCGACAAGCGATACCTGGCTGATGGGAAAACATGCAAGGTGACCTTCACCATTGACCACGGCGCCGTGGCGGAAGCCGACCACGTGTCCCTGGTCGGGGAATTCAACGATTGGGATGCGAGCGTGAATCCGATGAAGCGCCGTAAGAGCGGCGCGTTCTCGACGGCCGTGAAGCTGCCTTGCGGCCACAGCTACCAGTTTCGCTACCTGGTCGATGATGCGCTGTGGGAGAACGACGCGGCGGCGGACGGCTACGTGCCAACGCCCTACGGCAGCGACAACTCGATTGTCGAGGTGGCAACGGATTGACCGGCACCGGGCTTGGGCACCGGGCTTGAACGGGAGGAGCAGATGCGCGACGGCCCATGGGACCTGACGCCGCCCGTCGATCTCACGGCGTGGACCGGTACCGGACCGCGGCGCGTGCAACGACCGCGTTATGTCGATCTGCTGCCGCCCTGCAGCGGCGCCTGTCCGGCCGGTGAGGACATTCAGGGTTGGCTGGACGCGGCCCAGGGCGGGCGCTTCCGGGCCGCCTGGGAGATCCTGACCGCGGACAACCCGTTGCCGGCCGTTCATGGGCGCGTTTGTTACCACCCGTGTGAGGACGCCTGCAACCGGAGGGAACTGGACAGCGCGGTTTCGGTGCATGCGGTCGAGCGGTTTCTCGGAGATCTCGCGAACGACGAGCAGTGGCCGTACCCGACGCCCGTGTCAGACCGCGGCATCCGGGTGCTCGTGGTCGGGGCAGGACCCTGTGGTCTGTCCGCCGCCTACCACCTGCGCCGGCTCGGCTACGCCGTGGAGGTCCGCGACTCGGAGGATGAGCCGGGCGGCATGCTGCGCTTCGGAATCCCCGCCTATCGGCTGCCCCGCGCGGAGCTCCGTCGGGAGGTTGATCGCATAGAAGCCATGGGCGTGAAGTTCTCGCTGGGGCAACGGGTCACCGATGTTCAGGCCGAGCGGGCCGATGGTGGTTTCGCCGCGGTTTTTCTGGCCATCGGGGCACAGATTGCGCACCGTATCGACATTCCGGTCCGCGACGCCAGGCCGGTTCTGGACGCGGTGTCGCTGCTGCATCGGGTGGGCGAGGGCGAACGGCCACAGCTCGGACGGCGGGTGGTGGTGTATGGCGGAGGCAACACCGCCCTCGATGCGGCGCGCACCGCCCGCCGGCTCGGCGCCGAGGACACGCTGGTGGTCTACCACCGTGATGCGAGCCGGATGAGCACGCACGCGTTCGAGGCGGAGGAAGCGCGGGTCGAAGGGATCCGGTTCCGGTGGCTGAGCAGCATCCGTGGGGTCGACGGCGCGTCGGTGACGGTGGAACGGATGCGTCTGGACGCCGATGGTGAGCTGCAGCCGACGGGCGTCATGGAGACGCTGGATGCCGACTCGGTGGTGCTGGCCGTGGGTCAACGTGCGGATACCGGCTTCCTGCGGCAGGTGCCGGGCGTGGAAGTGCTCGCCGATGGCAGCGTGGTCGTTGGTGAGAACCTCATGACGGGTCAGGCCGGCGTGTTCGCCGGCGGCGACATGACCCGCGGCGAGCGGACAGTGAGCGCCGCGGTCGGCCACGGGAAGCGGGGTGCCTTGCAGATCGACGGGTGGATTCGGGGAGTGGGCTATCGAAGGCCGAAACCCGCCGCAGAGGTCCGCTTCGACATGCTCCACCTCGAGCTCTACACGGACGCGGTCGCGAGCACACAGCCTGAGCTGCCCGCCGCGGCGCGTCTCGGCGGGTTTGTCGAGATCACCGGTGGCATCCGCGCCGGTGACGCGCGCTACGAGGCGCAGCGCTGTCTCTCCTGCGGGAACTGCTTCGAGTGTGATCAGTGCTACGGGGCCTGCCCGGAGCAGGCGATCGAGAAGCTCGGTCGGGACCGGGGTTATCGGATCGACCTCGATCGCTGCACCGGATGCGCGGTCTGTTTCCAGGTCTGTCCCTGTCATGCCATCGAGATGGTGCAGGAGCCGTCGGGGCAGGAAGGCGCGACGTGAGGTATCCGCAGGCCGCGCGCGCCGTGCTGGACGGCAATACGGCGGTGGCGGACGTCGCCTACCGGCTCAACGAGCTCTGTGCCATCTACCCCATCACGCCGGCATCGCCCATGGCCGAGCTGGCGGATCAGTGGGCTGCCGAGGGCAGGGCCAACCTGTTCGGGCAGGTGCCGCAGGTGCAGCAGCTGCAGAGCGAGGCGGGTGCCGCCGGGACCCTGCACGGCGCCCTGCAGGGAGGGGCGTTGACGACGACGTTCACCGCGTCCCAGGGTCTGCTGCTCATGATTCCGAATCTGTACAAGATCGCCGGAGAGCTGACCCCCACGGTCATTCACGTCGCCGCCCGTTCCGTGGCGACCCATGGACTGTCCATCTTCGGTGATCACTCCGACGTCATGGCCGCCCGCGCCACCGGCTTTGCGATGCTGGGCGCCGGCTCGGTGCAGCAGGCGCACGATCTCGCGCTGATCGCGCAGGCAGCGACCCTCGAATCGCGGGTGCCGTTCATGCACTTCTTCGACGGCTTCAGAACCTCGCACGAGGTGAACACCATTGAGCTGCTGGAGGACGAGGTGCTGCGCGGCATGATCGAGGCGGAGCAGGTTCGGGCCCACCACCGTCGCGGGCTGAGCCCGGAGCGGCCGGTGGTCCGAGGCACGGCACACAACCCGGACACTTTTTTTCAGGCACGGGAAGCCGTCAACCCGTTCTATGCCGCCGTCCCCGGAATTGTCGAAGCCGCCATGGCTCGATTCGCGGCGCTCACCGGCCGCCGCTACCAGCCGTTCGACTATCAGGGCGCCGGCGATGCCGAACGGGTCATCGTGGTCATGGGATCCGCCGCAGAGACCGCCCGCGAGGCGGCCAGGTGCCTGCAGCGTGATGGTGAACGCGTCGGGGTGCTTCAGGTGCTGCTGTACAGACCCTTCTCGGGTACTCACCTGCTCCAGGCCCTGCCGAAAACGTTGAGAGCGGTGGCGGTGCTGGACAGAACCAAGGAGCCGGGCTCCGCGGGCGAGCCGCTCTACCTCGACGTGGTGGCGGCGCTGACCCGCGCCTGCGCAACCGGTCTGCGGGCCGTCATGCCCGCGGTGATCGGGGGGCGCTACGGTCTGTCTTCGAAAGAGTTCACCCCGGCGATGGCCAAGGCGGTGTTCGACGAGTTGGCGTCGGCGAAGCCGAAAGACGGCTTCACCGTGGGCATCCGCGACGACGTCAGCCACACCAGCCTGGCGCAGGATGGCGGGCTGGTTGTCGAGCCGGAAGGCGAGGTCCGCGCGCTGTTCTACGGCCTGGGCTCCGACGGCACCGTGGGCGCCAACAAGAATTCGGCGAAGATCGTGGCTGAGCAGAGCGATCTCTACGCGCAGGCGTACTTCGTCTACGACTCGCACAAGTCCGGCGCGCAGACGGTGTCGCACCTGCGCTTCTCCCCGCAGCCCATTCGCGCGCCGTATCTGGTGGAATCGGCGCACTTCGTCGCCTGCCATCAGTTCCAGGCCCTGCATCGGGTCGACGTGCTGCGCCACGCCGCACCCGGGGCCGTGTTTCTTCTGAACGCGCCGCTGGGTGCCGACGAGATCTGGCCGCAGCTGCCGCGCCGGGTACGCAGCCGTATCGTCGAGCTGGGATTGCGGTTCCACGTCATCGATGCCAGCCGCATCGCCCGGAAACACGGTCTCGGTGGTCACGTGAACACCATACTCCAGGCAGGTTTTTTTGCTCTCTCGAGCGTCATCCCGCTGGACACCGCCATGGCACACCTGCGCGAGGCCATCGGCCGGACCTATCACCGGAAAGGTGAGGCGGTGGTGCAGCGGAATCTGGCCGTGCTGGATGAGGCCCTGTCTGGGCTCTACCGCGTGAACGTGCCCGATGATCCCGGCGCCGGTGTGGACGACATCCCGCTGGTGCCCGCCACCGCGCCGGAGTTCGTGCGGGCCTTCACGGCGCCGCTCATGGCCGGCCGGGGAGACGACCTGCCCGTGAGCCTCATGCCCGTGGACGGAACCTACCCCTCCGGCACGGCGGCCTGGGAAAAACGCAACGTTTCGGATTCGGTGCCGGTCTGGGATCCGGATCTGTGCATCCAGTGTGGCCAGTGCAGCTTCGTCTGCCCGCATGCGGTCATACGCGCGAAGCACTTTCCGGAGACGGCGCTGGCAGAGGCACCATCGTCGTTCCAGTCCAGCCGCCTGAACGCTCGGGGATTTCCCGACCGGCGATTCGCGCTCGCTTTCTACGTCGAGGACTGCACGGGCTGCGGGCTCTGCGAGGAGGTCTGTCCGGCACACAGCGCGCGTCAGCCGGACCGCAAGGCGATTGCGATGGCGGATAAATCGACGCTGCTCGACGCTGCCCGGGAGCGGGTGGCGTTCTTCGAGACGCTGCCGGTCAACGATCGCGCAGGCATCGACTACGCCAACGTCAACGGCGTGCAGTTTCTCGAGCCGCTGTTCGAGTTTCCCGGAGCCTGCGGGGGATGCGGAGAGACGCCTTATCTGAGGCTGATCTCCCAGCTGTTCGGCGATCGCATGCTCGTTGCCAATGCCACCGGATGCTCCTCGATCTATGGTGGAAATCTGCCGGTGACCCCCTGGACCCGGAATGCCGAAGGGCGCGGTCCTGCCTGGTCGAATTCCCTGTTCGAGGACAACGCGGAGTTCGGTCTCGGCCTGAGGCTGGCGGCGGACCGCCAGCGTGCTCAGGCCGAGGCGCTGCTGGAGGAACTGTCGGGGAAGGTGGGTGCAACGCTCGCTCACGACGTGCTGAACGCAGCTCAGATCCGGGAGTCCGAGATTCGGGCGCAGCGTCGCAGAGTGGAGCAGCTCCGCGGGGTTCTGAGTGAGCTCGAGGACGAAGAGGCGCGCGAGCTCGAAGCCGTTCTGGGTGCCCTGGTGCACCACAGCGTCTGGATCGTGGGCGGCGACGGATGGGCGTACGATATCGGCTACGGGGGGCTCGATCACGTGATCGCCACCGGCGCCGATGTGAATGTGCTCGTGATGGATACCGAGGTCTATTCGAATACCGGAGGCCAGGCCTCCAAGGCGACGCCGCTGGGTGCCGTGGCCAAGTTCGCGGCGGCGGGCAAGAGGACGCCGCGGAAGGACCTCGCCCTGCAGGCAATCGCCTACGAAGACGTTTATGTGGCGCAGGTGTCGCTCGGCGGCAATCCGCAGCAGACCCTCGTGGCGCTGCGGGAAGCGGAAGCGTATCGGGGTCCGTCGCTGATCCTCGCTTACAGTCCCTGCATCGCGCACGGTTTCGATCTGCGCTACACGGCCAGACAGCAGGATCTGGCGGTGGCTTCCGGTCACTGGCCGCTCTTCCGCTACAGCCCGGTGATGGCGGCCGCCGGACGCCGGCCGTTTCTGCTGGATTCGCCGCAGCCGACCGTTCCTCTCACCCGTTACGCAGACAACGAGCTCCGCTACCGCCTGCTGTCGGCGAGCCAGCCGTCCGAGGCCGGGCGGCTCATGGCCGAGGCCCAGCGCAGGGCGCTGGACAGGTATCGCCTGTACGAGCAGATGGCGACGGGTCCGGTCGACTCACCTGCGCGGCTGGCTCGAGCCGCTCTGACGCGGGAGTCACGCTGATGGCTGATCTCGGAATCCGCTATCTGGGCCTGGAGCTTCGCAGCCCGTTGATCGCATCGTCTTCCCCGCTCACCGGATCGATCGACACCTTGCGTGCGCTGGAAGCGCACGGGATCGGTGCGGTGGTGCTCCCGTCGCTGTTCGAGGAAGACGTGGAAAGCGAGCTGGCGGAGGTAGGCAGATTTGCACATGCCGGCTGCGGCACGGCGGAGGTGCACGGGGGTTACCTGCCGGAGCGGATGATGGATTCGGGGCATACGGACCGTTATCTCGACCTCGTTCGGGAGGCGTCCGCCACCCTGTCCGTCCCCGTCATCGGCAGCCTGAATGGAATCAGCGATACCGGCTGGAGCGATGTTGCCAGGCTGGTCGAGGCGGCTGGCGCCGCGGCCATCGAGCTCAATCTCTACGACCTGCCGCTCGATCTTTCCGAAACGGGCCCCGAGGTCGAGGATCGTGTGCTTGCCCTCGTCCGTCACGTCAGGAGCGCGGTGTCGCTCCCGATTGCGGTGAAGGTGGGTCCGTACTACAGCGCTTTCGGTGCGATGGCACGAGCCATCACGGCCGCCGGTGCGGATGGCCTGGTGCTGTTCAACCGGCTCTACCAGCCCGATATCGATGTCGTGCGTCCGGGACTGCGTCACGATCTGACGCTCAGTCACCGTCACGAGATGCGCCTGCCGCTGCTCTGGCTCAGCACGCTGCGTGGCCGGCTTGATGGTTGCCTGGCCGGGAGCACGGGCGTGGAAACCCCGGACGACGTGGTGCGCTATCTGCTCGCGGGGGCCGATGCGGTGATGACCGCCTCCGCGCTGCTGCGCCATGGCCCGCAGTTTGCCTCGGAGCTGGTCGCGGGCCTGGAAAGCTGGCTCGAAGCGCGGAACTTCGGCTCGGTCGGCGAAGCCTGCGGTCTGCTCGCCAGCAGGCGCGGCGCCGCTGCAGGGTATGGCCGCGCAACCTATCGTTCCGAGCTGCATTCCTATCGGTCTCCAACGCGGGACCCCTGAACATGGCTGGGAGCTGACCGAAGTGGATCCGACTCGATTCTCGCTGGAGGTTCGGCCGCAGATTCCCGCTGCGCTTTCCGGATTGAGTGACCTGGCCGACGATCTCCTGTACGGCTGGGACCGGGAAGTGCGGCGGCTTTTTCGCATGCTCGACAACGACCTCTATGAGCAGTGCGGCGGCAATCTGAAGGTTCTGCTGCGGCGGGTTGCGCAGCAGCGTCTGGACGCGGTGCTGGCCGACCGTTCGTTCATGGATGCCTATCAGCGCGCCATTTCGGCCTACCAGGCCTACGGGCAAAGGCAACCGATCGCCGAGCTCAATGAGCTGGCGACCGGTCCCGGATGCGTCGCGTTTTTCTGCTTCGAGTTCGGGCTGCACGAGAGCCTGCCGCTGTATTCGGGCGGGCTGGGGATTCTCGCGGGCGACTACTGCAAGGCGGCTTCCGATCTGGCGCTGCCGGTGGTCGGCGTCGGGCTTCTTTACCGGGTAGGGTATTTCCGGCAGCAGATCGATGCCCAGGGTGAGCAGAACGCCGTGTATGTGGAAACGGATTTCGACGAGCTGCCGTTGAAGCGTCTTCACGATGCCAGCGGTGCGGAACTGCGGATCGAGGTCCCCCTTGCGGACGATCGTTGCCGCCTGCGGTTGTGGCAGGTCAAAGCCGGTCACGCGACCCTGCTCCTGCTCGATGCCGACATCGAGGACAACGAGCCTGCGATACGATCCGTCACCCACCGGCTCTATGGCGGCGATGCGACGAATCGCGTCCGCCAGGAGCTGCTGCTCGGTGTCGGCGGCGTGCGCGCCCTGGCGGCCGTCGGGATCCAGCCGCGGATCTGGCACCTGAACGAAGGTCACGCGGCATTCGGGATCGTCGAGCGCTCGGCCCGGTTGGCGTCCCAGGGCTGGGACCTTTCAGCAGCGCTCGAAGCCGTCGCCGCGTCGACGGTGTTCACCACGCACACCCCGGTGGCTGCCGGACACGACGTGTTCGAGCGGGAACTCGTGCTGAAGGAGCTCGGCGGCTACCTGAACGAGCGGAACATCGATCCGGAGTGGCTGATCGCGCTGGGGAGCAGTGACGGAAGTCACCGTCTCAACATGACCACCCTTGCCATCCGCGGATCCCGGTACCGCAACGGCGTCAGCCGGATACACGGCGAGGTCGCGGCGGCCACCGAGCGCCACGTGTGGAGGGACATCTCGGCCGACGAGAATCCTCTGACGTTCGTGACCAACGGTATCCACCTGCCGACGTTCATGGCGCTGGACTGGGTTCACCTGTTCGACACCCGCTTCACCGGCTGGCGGTCGAACCTGACGAACACGGAATTCTGGTCCTGTATCGACGACATTCCGGACCACCGCTTCTGGAGCCTGCGTCAGGATCTCAAGGCGCAGCTGCTGGTCGAGGTGAGGCGGCGGGTCACTGCCCAGCATCGCCGGAACGGCACCGCCCACGCCACGACACAGCGGGTGTTGAACCGCCTGAACAGCACAACGGACGTGCTGGTGCTCGGATTCGCGCGCCGATTCGCCACTTATAAACGCGCGCTGCTGCTTTTCAACGATCGCGAGCGGATGACGAAGCTGCTCAGCGACGATGAACGTCCGGTGCTGCTGCTCATGGGCGGTAAGGCGCATCCGCTGGATGAGCCCGGAAGGGCGCTCATCCGCGAGGTCTACAATCTCGCCATGAGCCCGGCGCTGATCGGCAGGCTCATCCTGGTCGAAGACTACGACATGGCCCTGGCACGTCTGATGGTCTCTGGGGCGGACGTCTGGATCAACACCCCGGAGCATCCGCAGGAAGCGAGTGGCACGTCGGGCATCAAAGCCGCCATGAACGGGAGCATCAACCTGTCGGTGCTGGACGGATGGTGGGCTGAGGCCTACGACGGCGGCAACGGCTGGGCAGTGTCGCCACACGACCCGGAGCTGCCCGCCGAGTATCGGAATCAGGAAGAGTCCAAAGATCTGCTCGAGCTGCTCGAACGGGAGGTGGTGCCGGATTACTTCGCCCGCAATGGTTCCGACGCCTGGGTGAGGCGCGCGAAAGCCTCCATGCGCACGATCATTCCCCGTTTCAACAGCGAACGCATGGTGCTCGACTACGTCCGTCGGTTCTATCTGCCCGCCATTCGACGCTGCCGGCTGCTCGGCGAATCGGACGGCGCGGTGGCGCATGCCTTCTCGGCGTGGAAAAAGCTGGTGCTCGATGTGTGGGACGGCACGACGATTGCCCCCATCGGCCCGCTGCCCACGGTGATCGAGCACGGTCAGGTACTCGAGCTGATGGTGGGCGTCAACCTGAACGGGCTGTCTCCGGACGACGTGCGCGTCGAGTGTGTGGTGGACCAGGTCACTGAAACCGAGCCTGCGGTCACGGCGCGATTCGATGCGATGGAGGAGGCGGACGGCGTATGGCGATTTGCGGTCGCGCTGGAGCCGCCTTTCTCCGGTCTGCAGTCCTACCGGATACGTATCTACCCCTACCACGAGTTGCTGGCGCACCCCTTCGAGATAGGGCGAATGCGCTGGCTGTCCGTTGGCCATCCGTGAGCCACGTGCTCGATGGCCGCCGCGCTGGTGTTCTGTGCCACGTGCGCTCCCTGCCGCGCAGTGGCGTCGAACGATTTCTCGACTTCCTCGAAGCGGCCCGCATCGGCCTGTGGCAGGTCCTGCCGCTCAATCCTCCCGATCGGTACGGCTCGCCCTACAGCAGCTCTTCGCTGTTCGCCATCGACCCGGAGCTGGTCGACATCCGGGAGTCAGAAGATGGCGTGTCCGGAGCGACCCCGGCCTGGCTCCTGGATTTCGGCCGTTTCGTGGCCGCGCAGGAGCGCCTCGGCGGGCCGTGGACACGCTGGCCGACACCATTGCGGCAAAGACGTGGGCCCGCGCTCGCGGAGCTGGACGCGACCACCAGGAGACTGCGTGGTCGCATCGAGGCAGCCCAGCGGCAGGTTGCTCGGGCCTGGATGCGGCTGAAGCAGGCGGCGAACGACCGGGGGGTTCTGGTGATGGGCGACATGCCGCTGTATCCGGCCCACGACAGCGCGGACGTGTGGGCCAACAGTGACCTCTTCGAGCTGGATGTAGATGGCATGCCGCGGGAACTGGCCGGCGTGCCGCCCGACTACTTCTCTGCCAGTGGTCAGCACTGGGGCAACCCCGTCTATCGATGGCCGGTGCATGAAGCGTCCGGGTTCGCCTGGTGGCGGCAGCGGCTGGACCGTCAGCTCGACTGGTTCGACGTGCTTCGCATCGATCACTTCCGCGGGCTCGAGGCGTTCTGGGCCATTCCGCCCGACAGCCCGGCGGCCGTCGGCCGGTGGCGCGCAGCACCTGGGGGGAAGCTGCTGGACAGCCTGCAGCCGCCGGTGCGCGACCGGCTGGTGGCGGAGGATCTCGGTGTCATCACGCCGGCGGTGGAGGCATTGCGGGACCGGTTCGCGCTGCCCGGCATGCGTGTGCTGCAGTTCGCTTTCGATGGTGCTGAAGACAATCCCCATCTGCCCGCGAACTGCCCGGAAAACGCGATCATGTACACCGGCACACATGACAACGACACCAGCCTCGGTTGGTTTCGCTCGCTCGGTCCCGCCGAGCAGCGCCGGGTCGGGTCCGCGGTCGGCGGCGGGCGCGCCGACTGGCCTTGGCCGCTGATCGAAGCCGTGCTCGGCAGCCGGGCTCACACCGCGATCGTGCCTTTGCAGGACTTCCTCGGTCTGGGCAGCCGCCACCGGATGAACACGCCCGGCACGGTCGCCGGCAACTGGCGCTGGCAGGTGGACTCCGACCAGCTCACGGCTGCGCTCGCGGACCGGATCCGCGGTCTGGTGATCGCTTCAGACCGGTCGTAGGACAATGCCGGCCAGGGGTGGCAGGGTCACCGACAGGGAGCAGGGCCGGCCCATCCACGGCCGCTCGTCGGCTTTTACCCCCTGGCCGTTGCCCAGGTTCGAGCCACCGTAGTATCGCGAGTCGGAATTGAGCACCTCACGGTAGTCTCCTGGCCCCGGGACGCCGAGCCGGTAGTTCAGTCGTGGCACGGGCGTGAAGTTGAGGGCGACGATCAGCACCTCCTCATCACCGGCGCGGCGCAGGTAGCTGATGACCGAGTTCGCGTGATCGTGACAATCGATCCATTCGAAACCGTCGGAATCCGTATCGTTGCCGAGAGCGGGTTCGCGGCGGTAGAGCGCGTTGAGGTCCCGGACCAGCGTGGCGATGCCCGCGTGTCCGGACCGTGCCGCCAGCGCCCAGTCCAGGCTCCGGTCATGGGACCATTCTGCGCGTTCGGCGTGTTCGCAGCCCATGAACAGGTGCTTTTTCCCCGGATAGGTGAAGAGATAGCTGTAGAGGAGGCGCAGGTTGGCGAAGCGTTGCCAGTCGTCGCCCGGCATCTTCGACCAGAGTGAACCCTTTCCGTGCACGACCTCGTCGTGCGAGAACGGCAGCACGAAGTTCTCGCTGAACGCATAGAGCAGGCCGAACGTCAGATGGTCGTGGTGAAAGGCGCGGTGAACGGGATCATGCCGCAGATAGGACAGGGTGTCGTGCATCCAACCCATGTTCCATTTCAGCGTGAAGCCGAGCCCGCCGACATAGGCCGGCCGGGTCACCTGCGGCCATGCGGTGGATTCCTCCGCCACCATCACGGTGCCGGGGCACTCACGGTGGGTGACCGCGTTCAGCTCGCGCAGCCAGTCGATGGCATCGAGGTTCTCGTTGCCCCCATACCGGTTGGGCTGCCACTCGCCGGGTTGGCGCGAGTAGTCCAGGTAGAGCATGCTGGCGACCGCGTCCACTCTGAGCCCGTCCGCGTGGAAGGTTTCGAGCCAGCACAAGGCGCTCGATGTGAGAAAGCTGCGCACCTCGTTGCGGCCGTAGTTGAAGACCAGGGTTCCCCAGTCACGGTGCTCACCGACGCGCGGATCTTCGTGCTCGTAGAGTGCCGTGCCGTCGAACCGTGCCAGGCCGTGCTCGTCGCGTGGAAAGTGCCCGGGCACCCAATCGAGAATGACGCCGATGCCGAGGCCATGGAGGTGATCCACGAACGAGCGGAAATCGTCGGGCGTGCCGAACCTGCTGCTCGGCGCGAAGTAACCCAGAGTCTGATAACCCCAGGAGCCGTCGAACGGATGCTCCATCACCGGCATCACCTGCACGTGGGTGAAGCCGAGGTCGAGCACGTGGGCGCCGACCTGCTCCGCGATCTGCCGATAGTTCAGAAACCCGCCGTCATCCGCTCGCCGCCACGAGCCGAGATGGATCTCGTAGATCGACATCGGTTGCTCGAGGGGATTGCCGCGGGCCCGGCGCGCCATCCATTCGGCATCAGCCCACTCGTGCCGGGACGGCGCGGTGACGACGGAAGCCGTTCGCGGCCGCAGCTCGAAGGATGCCGCGCACGGATCGGCTTTCAGTGCCACCTTGCTGCCGTGCCGGTGCCGGATCTCGAATTTGTAGCGGGCACCGGCGCGGACCGCGGGTACGAACAGACACCAGACGCCGCTGCTGCCGAGGTTCTGCATGGGCAGTGAGCGTCCGTTCCAGTCGTTGAAGTCGCCGACGACGCTCACCCGCTCGGCATTGGGTGCCCAGACCGAGAACCTTACGCCGGGCACGCCGTCGACCGACGTCGGTCGCGCGCCGAGGAGGTCATGCAGCCGGTAGTGCTGGCCACGCGCCAGTGCCTCGAGCTCGTCTTCCGGCAGGTTGATGCGGAAGGCGTAGGGATCCTCCGTTGGCGCGCCGTCGATCGCGAAGCGGAGCCGGTACCGCCCGTTGATGTCGGAAGCACGGCCCTGCCATTCGAACAACCCCTCGATCGGGGTCGGATGAAATGGCGCCCCGTCGGTCAGGAACACCTGACGCGCGCCGGGACGGAAGACCCGGATCAGTGTCCGGTTGCCGTCGTCGAACCGCCCGAGCAGCTCGAATGGCGCGTGGTGGCGTCCGTCGGTCAGACGTTTCAGGCTGCCGGCGTCAGCGGCCGGGGGAGGCATTCAGCTCACCGTACAGTTGCTCGTACTCGGCCGCTCTTGCGTCCCAGGAGAAATCCCGTCGCATCCCCGCCTGCTGGAGCTCGCGCCAGCGCGTGCGATCGTGGTAGGCCGCCAATGCCTCGTCCACCGCAGCAACGAGAGCAGACGGGGAGGGCTCATCGAACAGAAAGCCCGTGTCCGCATCCACGGTGTCACCGAGCCCGCCCGTGCGTCGCACCACCGGAATCGTCCCGTAGTGCATGCTGTAGAGCTGGTTCAGACCGCACGGCTCGTATCGGGACGCCATGATGACTATGTCCGCACCAGCTTCCAGCCGGTGTGCCAGCGGTTCGTTCATGCCCGGGCGGAAGGCGACCTGCTGCGGGTTCTCCCGGTGTGCCTGCCCGAGCAGTCGCTCCAGATTGCGCTCGCCCGTGCCCAGGACAGCCAGCTGCAGCCCCCGGGAGAGCAGAACCGGCAGTGCATCCAGCACCAGGTCGATGCCTTTCTGAGTGACCAGCCGGCTGACTACCGCTGCCAGCGGCCGGGCGGCATCCTCGACCAGGCCCAGTTCCCGCTGCAGGAGCAGCTTGTTCTGGCGCTTGCCCTCCAACTGGCCGGCGTCGAAGTAATGCGGCAGGTGGGGATCCGCCGCCGGATTCCACTGGGTGGTGTCGATCCCATTGAGGATTGCTCGAAGATCCGTGGCGCGGTGCCGCAGCAGCCCCCCCAGGCCGAAGCCGTGTTCGTCGGTCAGGATTTCCCGGGCGTAGCCGGGACTGACGGTGGACAGCCGGTCGGCGAACACGAGCCCCGCCTTAATGAACGACAGCCGGCCGTGGAACTCCAGGGCTGTCGGGTTCCACCAGGCGGGATCCAGACCGATCCGGCCGCACAGGCGGTCGAAGGAGTCTCTGTCGAAAAGCCCCTGATAGCCGAGGTTGTGAATCGTAAACAGCACGCCCGGGCGATGGCCCGACTGCCTGACGAACGGCGCGGCCAGTGCGCTCGGCCAGTCATTCAGATGCAGTACGTCCGGACGTACGTCCCATCCAGACCATTCGCAGGCCAGCCAGGCCACCGCCCGACCGAACACGCCGAACCGCAGGTCGTTGTCCGGCCAGTCCTCACCGGCGCTGCTGCCGTAAGGCGTACCGGCCCGGCCGTAGAGCGCGGGGCAAAGCAGCTGCCAGACCCGAACCCCCGGCAACGCGGATTCGATGACCTCCAGCCGATGACCACCGATCGTGGCGGTCGCAACCAGCTTCCCCGGCGCCGCGGTGCTCAAAGATGATTCATAACACGGCATGACGATCCGGACGTCGTGACCACGTCGCGCCAGCGCTCCGCTCAGTCCCGCAGCAACGTCGGCCAGACCGCCGGTCTTGGCCCACGGAGCCAGCTCGCTGGTGGCCAGGAGTACGTGTCGTCTCACGCTCTATCCGGGGGTCGCTGGCAGATCATGGCCAATGATAACAAGGTGTTCGCAGGTGACAGGTCAAGTCGGACCTCGGGTCGGCAGGCTGGCGGGGTTGACCTGGAAGCAGGAAGCAGGTTGTAGCGTCAGGCTCCAGGTCGAGTCCGGATAACAGTTGGGAGCCACGATATGAGTGTTGACCGAGTCCTCTGGTTCGATGGGCTGCGGCGGCAGGATACGGCGCGGGTGGGCGGGAAAAACGCGTCCCTGGGAGAAATGGTGTCTCAACTGGCTGCCCGCGGCGTCAGGGTGCCGAACGGTTTTGCGACCACGGCAGCGGCCTACCGGGAGTATCTGGCTTACAACAACCTGGAGGAACGGCTGGCGAAGACGGTCGATTCGCTTGCCACCGGGGAGGTCTCACTGCAGCAGGCAGGCTCGGAGATTCGAGAGGTGGTTCTCGGTGGGCGGTGGCCGCCGGGGCTGGCAGCAGAAATCGAGCAGGCCTACGCCAGGCTCTGCAGGCTGGCCGGCGCGGAGACCATCGACGTCGCGGTTCGTTCCAGCGCGACCGCCGAAGACCTGCCCGACGCGAGTTTTGCCGGTCAGCAGGAATCTTTTCTGAACGTGCGTGGCAGCCGGGCGCTGCTCGATGCCTGCCGGCGCTGCTACGCCTCCCTGTTCACGGATCGGGCCATCAGCTATCGCCAGGCGCAGGGATTCGACCATCTCGAGGTCGCGCTGTCGGTCGGGGTGCAGGTCATGGTCCGGTCTGACCTGGCGGGGGCAGGGGTGATGTTCTCCATCGACACCGAGAGCGGTTTCGACCGGGTGGTCCTCATCGATGCCGCCTGGGGTCTGGGAGAGAACGTGGTTCAGGGTGCTGTCGATCCGGACGCCTACCAGGTGTTCAAGCCGCTGCTCGAGCAGCCTGCAGTGGTGCCGATCGTCGACAAGCGGTGCGGCAGCAAGCTGCAGAAGATGATCTACACCGGCGATCCGACTCGGCCGACCAGGAACGTGCCTACGTCGAAGGTCGAGCAGGAAGCCTATGTGCTCGACGATGCGGAGATCCTCACGCTCGCCCGCTGGGCCTGTCTCATCGAGGCCCATTACGGCTGCCCCATGGACATGGAGTGGGCAAAGGACGGCAGGAACGGTGAGCTGTACATCGTGCAGGCCCGACCGGAGACGGTGCAGTCACGGCGTGGTGCCGTGGCCCTCGAAAGCTACCGGATCGGTGAGCGCGGAGCGGTGCTGGCCACCGGGTTGAGCGTCGGCGGCGCGGTGATCGCGGCACCGGTCATGCTCATCGAGAGTCCGAAGGACATGGATCGCTTTGTGAACGGCTCCGTGCTGGTCACCGGAATGACCGATCCCGATTGGGTGCCGGTGATGAAACGTGCGGCGGCGCTGGTGACGGATCATGGCGGACGGACGTCGCACGCCGCGATCGTCAGCCGCGAGCTCGGACTGCCTGCGGTGGTAGGCACCGGTAACGCCACCCGTGTCCTGCGCGATGAGCAGGTGGTCACCGTATCCTGCGCGGAAGGGGATCAGGGTTACGTCTACGATGGTACGGCCGATTTCCACCGCGAAACCCTCGACGTAGAGCACGTGCCCGAGACCCGTATCCGGGTCATGCTGAATCTGGCCAACCCCGAGGCGGCATACCGCTGGTGGCGCCTTCCTGCGGACGGCGTCGGGCTCGCGCGCATGGAGTTCGTGATCAGCAACCACATCCGGATTCATCCGATGGCGCTGGTGCGTTTCGATGCGCTGTCCAATGCGGAGGCGCGCCGGCAGATCGAGGAGATGACCCGCGGCTATGCGGACCGCACCGAATACTTCGTCGATCGTCTGGCCCGGGGCCTATCGCGGATTGCGGCCTCGCAGTTCCCGAAACCGGTGATCGTGCGGCTGAGCGACTTCAAAACGAACGAGTATGCCAATCTCGTCGGCGGCGCCGAGTTCGAGCCCGTGGAAGAAAACCCCATGCTGGGGTTTCGAGGCGCAGCACGCTACTACTCGCCGCGCTATCGGGACGGGTTCGCCCTCGAGTGCAGGGCCATCGATCGGCTGAGGCGCCGGCTCGGCTTCACCAACGTGGTGGTCATGATCCCCTTTTGCCGGTCGATCACGGAAGCCGACCGGGTGCTGGAAACGATGGCGGCGAATGGTCTCGAGTGCGGTGCCGACGGGCTCGAGGTCTACGTCATGTGTGAAGTGCCCGCCAACGTGGTGCTGGCGGGCGCCTTTGCCGAGCGGTTCGACGGGTTCTCCATCGGTTCCAACGATCTCACCCAGCTTACCCTGGGGGTGGACCGGGACTCATCGGAGCTGTCCGGGCTGTTCGACGAGGAAGATCCGGCGGTGCGCTGGATGGTGAGGCACGTGATCGCGGCGGCCCACGAGGCCGGGGCGCCGGTCGGGTTGTGTGGTCAGGCGCCGAGCGACCACCCGTCGTTTGCGGCGTTTCTGGTGGAATGTGGCATCGATTCCCTGTCGGTCAGCCCGGACAGCTTCCTGGCGGTGAAACGACAGGTTGCCGCCGCCGAGCGGTTGGCGGCCGGCCACGAGCCCGATGCGGGTCGGAATGCCCGAGATTGACCTATACGTAGGGTTCAGGTTTTAGGATGGCTTGGTGTTGAGCGCCGGACCTGGAATCGAAGTGGCCGGGCGGGGTGCAGAGCGATACGTGGGGAAAACGCCAATGCGAGTGAAGGAGCTGGCGGATCATTCGGGGGTGGCATCCCACGTCATCCGCTACTACACGCGATTGGGCCTGCTGCATCCCCGCCGTGAACCGGGGAACCGTTACCGCGCCTATGCGATGTCCGACGTCTACCGGGTCCGCTTCATCCGGCGGGCGCGCTGGCTGGGCTTCAACCTGACGGACGTCGCCGTGATTCTGGGCGAAGCGGATCGGGGTTCGTCACCCTGCCCGGAATCCCGGGAGCTGATCCGCCGGCGGGCCGGTGAAAACCGGAAACGTCTGGCCCAGGTGAACGCGCTGCAGCAACGGATGGATGAGGCGGTCGCACGCTGGGCACGGCTCCCCGACCGGCTGCCGGATCACGAAAGCCTGTGCTACCTGATCGACACCGTGGCGCGGGAAGACGGTTCGTCCCGCTTGCTGGATCAGGACGAGCCGTTGACCTGAACGCTGCACACAGGTTGTAGCGTCAGCATTGATGGGATGGGCCGGCGCGGAGCGACGGAAGTGGACGAGGAAGTGTTGAGTGAACCAGCTGAACCTGACGATCGAGGGCATGACCTGCCGGCATTGCGCGCAACGCGTCGAAAGCGCATTGCGGCAGGTGTCGGGCGTGACCAGAGCGAGCGTGAACCTGGCATCGAGGAGAGCCTCGGTGGAGTTTGACGGCCAGCGTGTGTCGGCAGGCCACCTGGCAGAAGCTATCCGGGCGGAGGGGTACCAGCCTGGCTCCACCAGGGTGCGCATGGCGGTTGGTGGTCTGCACTGCGCGTCCTGCGTGTCGCGGGTCGAGGCGGCGCTGGCGGCGACCCCGGGCGTGCTGTCGGCATCGGTCAACGTTACCAGCGGCGAGGCGGACATCGAGTATCGCCCGGCGCTGATCGACGTTGCCGGCCTCGAGCGGGCGGTGAGTGACAGCGGCTACACGCTGGCACCGGCCGTGGAAGCAACGGAAGCCAGCATGGACCGTCACGCGGCGGCGCAGGATGCCGAGTACCGGCAGCTCATGCGCAAGTTCTGGTTCGCGGCAATCGTCTCGCTGCCGGTGATGCTGTTCAGTTATCCGGATTTCATCCCCGGGCTGCGCGAATGGATGCCCATGGGGAGCGTCAATCGTCGGGTCGTCTGGGCGCTGCTCGGGCTGCTGACGGTGCCGGTGCTGCTGTGGTCGGGCTCCCAGTTCTACGCCGGTGCCTGGTCTGCCCTCAAGCACCGCACCGCCAACATGCATACGCTCATCGCGGCCGGGATCAGCGCGGCGTTTCTGTACTCGGCGGTGGCAGTGACGTTTCCCGGCTGGTTTCCGCAGCAGGCGCTGGCAGAGGTGTTCTGGGACGTGTCCACCGTGGTGGTTGCGCTCGTGGTGCTGGGGCTGGCGATGGAGGTGAAGGCCAAGGGCAGGACGTCGGAGGCCATCAAGAAGCTGGTGGGTCTGCAGGCCAGGACGGCCAGGGTCGTGCGCGACGGAACAGAGCTCGACATTCCGGTGGAAGAGGTGGTCGCCGGTGACACGGTGATCGTTCGTCCCGGCGAGAAGGTGCCGGTGGATGGAGTGATCCTCGAAGGGTCGAGCAGCGTGGACGAGTCCATGATCACGGGCGAGTCGATTCCGGTGGAGAAACACGCTGAGGACGAGGTGATCGGCGCCACGCTGAACAAGACCGGCTCGTTCAGGTTCCGGGCGACCAAGGTCGGCAAAGACACCATGCTCGCCAACATCATCCGCATGGTGCAGGATGCTCAGGGCTCCAAGGCCCCTATTCAGCGGGTGGTGGATCAGGTGTCGGCATACTTCGTGCCGGCGGTGCTGATTCTCGCTATCGCTTCATTCACCATCTGGTACGACGTCGGTCCGGAGCCGCGCATCGTCTACGCCATGATCGTGCTGGTGACGACGCTGATCATCGCCTGCCCGTGCGCGCTCGGTCTGGCAACCCCGACGTCGCTGACGGTCGGGATCGGTAAAGGTGCGGAAAACGGCATCCTCATCCGTTCCGGCGACGCGCTGCAGACGGCGAAGCGGCTGGATGCCGTCGTCCTGGACAAGACCGGCACCATCACCCGCGGAGAGCCCGAGCTCACCGACGTGGTGGTCGCGGGCGCGTTGGCGGAAGACGAGGTGCTCAGGCTCACCGCAGGGCTCGAACGGGGCTCGGAGCATCCGCTGGGCGAGGCCATCGTCCGGGGCGCCGAGGCGCGCGGCCTCGAGTCGGTATCCGCCAGCGGCTTCCAGGCGATCCCCGGCCACGGGGTCAGAGGTGCGGTGGAAGGCCGGGACGTGCTGCTCGGCAACGCAAAGCTGCTGCGGGATCACGATATCGATGTCGGACCGCTCACCACCCACTGGGAACGCCTGGCGGAGGCCGGCAAAACGCCGATGTTCGTCGCCGTCGACGGCGCGGCCGCGGGGCTGGTTGCCGTTGCGGACACCATCAAGGAGGACTCGCGCGACGCGATCGAATCCCTCCGCAAGATGGGGCTCGAGGTCGTCATGATCACCGGCGACAACCAGCGCACCGCGGCGGCCATCGCACGCCAGGTGGGCATCGAGCGGGTGTTGTCCGACGTGCTGCCGGAAGACAAGGCGCACGAGATCCAGAAGCTCCAGCTCGAAGGTAAAACGGTGGCAATGGTGGGCGACGGGATCAACGACGCTCCAGCCCTGGCCCAGGCGGATGTGGGCCTCGCCATCGGCACGGGCACGGACGTCGCCATCGAGGCGAGCGACATCACGCTCATCCAGGGCAGCCTCAAGGGGGTGGTCACTGCCATGGCGATCAGCCGGGCGACCATGCGCAACGTCTATCAGAACCTCTTCGGCGCCTTCATCTACAACACGCTCGGGCTCCCGGTCGCCATGGGCCTGCTGTATCCATTCACGGGGCACCTGCTGTCGCCGCTGATCGCCGCCGCAGCCATGGCGTTCAGCTCGGTCACCGTGGTCACCAATGCCAACAGGCTGCGTTACTTCCGCCCAGCAGGAGGTGCCGCGTGACACCGGATCGAATTCTCGTGACGCTGCTCGGGATCGGCAGCATCGTTTTCATCGTCTGGTACTTCTGGATGAACCGGGCGAGCGGCACAAAGGCCGCCGTGGCGAGCAGCGGCTATCAGGAGGCCATGATTCTGGTCAAGGGCGGCTATACGCCGGACGTGGTTCTGGTGGAGAGGGGCAAGCCCGTGCGGCTCAACTTCCGCCGAGAGGAAACCGCCAGCTGCTCGGAGCGCGTGCTGCTGCCGGATTTCGACAAGAGCGCCGAGCTGCCCACGGGCGAGGTCGTCGCGCTGGAGTTTCTACCCGAGGAATCAGGAGAATTCGAGTTCTCATGTCAGATGGGTATGTTTCGCGGCAAGGTGATCGTGCAATGAACAAATCGACTTCGAATCATCAAAAAACGCCGGAGCCGGGGAAGCGCAACTTCTGGTTGACACCCAACGGGCTGGCGGCGCTGGGCCTGATCGGTGCGGTGACCTACTTTTTACTGTCCGAGCACCGTGCGCATTTCATCTACGCACTACCGTACCTGATTCTGCTCCTGTGCCCCTTCATGCACTTCTTCATGCACGGTGATCATGGCAGCCACGGGGGAGATGGTGAGAATCCCGGCCACGGCGGACACCACGGCGGCGGGTCCGGGTCGGCCGCCGGCAGACAACCGGAGAAGCAGTGATGCACGGCGGTGGCGGTGATGCTTACGGTCTCTGGACGCTGGTCATCCTGAACTCGGCGATCTTCATCATCTTCGCTTTCAGCTTCACGAAGCCCAAGACTTCCCGGGACTGGCGGAGCCTCGGCGCCTTTTCCGCCTTCGTGGTGGCGCTGTTCACCGAGATGTACGGGTTTCCCCTGACGATCTATCTGTTATCCGGCTGGCTGCAGACGAGGTTTCCCCAGACCAACGTGTTCAGCCACGACGCGGGCCATCTCTGGAACACGCTGCTCGGCTGGAACATCAACCCGCATTTCGACCCGCTGCACATCCTGAGCAATCTGGTGATCTTCGGCGGTTTCATCATGCTGGCGTCGGCCTGGCGGGTGCTGCACGCGGCGCAGCAGACCGGCGAGCTCGCCGTCGACGGTCTCTACGCGCGTATGCGCCACCCCCAGTACGTGGCCTTCGTGGTCATCATGTTCGGCTTTCTGCTGCAGTGGCCGACCCTGCCGACCCTGATCATGTTCCCCATTCTAATCTGGGTGTACGTGCGGCTGGCCAGGCGTGAGGAGGAGGCGGCCATCGCCGAGTTCGGCGACCGTTACCGGGTCTACATGGCGACGACGCCTGCTTTCATCCCCAGCCGTCGGGAGCGACAGCGTGCAGCCTGACCCGATGCAAGTCCGGATGGCGAACGACCGATGAACAACAGGGTGCACGACGGCGGAACGCGTCTCACCTTTCTCGGCGCTGCCGGGACCGTCACGGGCTCGAAGTATCTGCTCGAGCATGGGGGCTGCAGAATTCTCGTCGATGCGGGACTGTTTCAAGGCAAGGCGTTCGGGCAGAAAAATCTGGAACCCCTGCCGTTCGACGTCGGCAGCCTCGACGCGGTGTTCCTCACCCATGCCCATCTGGATCACAGCGGTTACCTTCCGGTGCTCAAGCGCGCGGGCTTCACCGGCCCCGTGTACTGCACCTCCGGAACCGCGGCGCTCGCGGGCATTCTTCTGCCGGATTCGGGGCATCTGCAGCAGGAAGATGCGGCGTACGCGGCCAGGAAGAAGTTTGAGGGTGGAGAGCCGCGCGAGCCACTGTACACCGAAGACGATGCGCGCGAGGCACTCAGCCTGCTGCAACCGGTGCCGTTCCACGAGGCGGTTGCCGTCGGCCCGGGCATTACGGCGACCTTTCATCGGGCCGGCCACATTCTGGGCGCTGCCTGGATCCGGTTCGATCTCGGCGGCACTCGGATCGTGTTCAGCGGCGATGTCGGCCGGCCCGACGACCCCGTGATGCTGCCTCCGGAAGCGCTGACGTCAGGCACCGACTACCTCGTCACGGAATCGACGTACGGGGACCGCCAGCATTCCCCGCAGTCACCCGAGGCCGCGCTGCGCGAGGTCGTTAATGCCACGGCACGACGCAACGGCGTTCTCATGATTCCGGCGTTCGCCGTGGGCCGGGCGCAGGCCATTCTGCTCCTGCTGGCCCGCCTGCGCGAACGAGGTCAGATACCGGGCCTGCCGACCTATCTGAACAGCCCCATGGCCATTGACGCCACGGACATCTACTGCCGCCACGCCGATGAGCACCGGCTGAGCGACGCGGAGTGCGCCGTGATGTGTCGTGCTGCGACCTTCGTGAACTCGGCGGATGAGTCCCGAGCACTGAACGAGCGCCACGGTCCGATGATCGTTGTCAGCGCGAGCGGCATGGCCAGCGGCGGGCGGATTCTGCACCATTTCCGGGCCTGGCTCGAAGACGATCGCAACACGGTGCTGTTCACCGGCTATCAGGCCGGCGGTACCCGGGGTGCTGCCATGGTGGCGGGCGCGAAGTCCGTGTTCGTCCACGGACGCCACCTGGCGGTGAACGCGACCGTGACGGAGCTGTCCAGCCTGTCGGCGCACGCGGACGCGACCGAGCTGCGCGACTGGCTCGCGACCACGAACTCGCCGCCCCGCCGGGTCTTCGTCACCCACGGAGAGCCTGAATCGGCTAGGGCTCTGCAGAACACCCTGCAGGGCGAGCTGAGCTGGCCGACGGACGTCCCGGAGCTGGGGCAGAGCTGGGGGCTGGACTGATCATGGACGTGGGGACTCAGCTCGTTCAGGCCTACCTCCGGCTCAACGGCTACCTGACGGTTGCCGAGTACCCCCTCGTGGAGGAACGTCGGCACGACGCGATCCGCACGCTCACGGACATCGACCTGCTGGCGGTGCGTTTCGACGTGGCGAACGATGGGAAGAGTGGTAAGGGTCGCCGAGTCGGTGGACCGCTGGCCAGCGCGCCGGACCCGCTGCTCGGCGGCCCCGAGGTGGGCACGGACATGATCGTCGCGGAGGTGAAGCAGGGGCGCGCTTTCGTCAATCCGGCCACCCATGATCCCGCGGTGCTGGCGGCGGTGCTCACCCGCTTCGGCTGCTGCCAGGACGGGGAGAGCCGGCAGCTGGTGCAGCAGTTGCAGCGCGACGGCACCGCCACGAGCGAGATGGGCCACACCGTGCGCATGGTGCTGTTCGCGGCGCGGGGCGAACGGGCGCCACATGGCTGGCACTGGGTGCACCTGGATCGTGTGGTGGCTTTCGTCGACGGCTACCTTCGTAAGCACAGCGCGCAATTCGGCGGGGTGGATCTCAAGGACCCGGCGCTGGCCTGGCTGGCGCTGCTTCAGAAGTGCGGCTTCAACCTCGTGCACGGGAAGCAGCCATGATCGGATTCGAGGACGCCAATGGGTGGCAGGCGGAATCGCCGGGCCGGTTGCTGGCGCGACCGATCGGCATCGACACCCACCAGGAGCCGGTGATCTACATGCGCGCCGACTGTGCGGTCTGCCGGGCGGAAGGATTCGACGCGCAGACGCGTGTCAGCGTCACGGGAAACGGCAGGGAGTTCATCGCCACGCTGAACGTGGTGCGTGGTGGGCTGCTGGCGCAAGGTGAAGCCGGGCTGTCCGATGCGGCCTGGTCGCTGCTCGGCGCGCCTGAGCCGGATTTCATCGAGGTGACGCACGCGAATCCGGTGGAGTCGTTCAGGTCCGTCAGGGGCAAGCTCTATGGTCACGACTTCACGGGTCCTGATATCCGCGCGGTGGTCACCGACATCGCCCGCCGCCGATACAGCGACGTGCAGCTCAGCGCCTTCCTGGCTGCCGGCGTCGGGGATCGGATGAGTGAGAAGGAAATCGTCGAGCTCACCCGGGCCATGGTTGACGTGGGTGCCCGCATCGAGTGGCCGAGCTCACCGGTGTTCGACAAGCACTGCATCGGCGGACTGCCCGGCAATCGCACCACGCCGCTGGTCGTCGCCATCGTGTCCGCTTGTGGTCTGGTGATGCCGAAGACGTCGTCACGGGCCATCACCTCACCGGCAGGTACTGCAGACACCATGGGGGTGATCACCCGGGTGGACCTGTCTCTCGGTGAGATGCGGCGCGTGGTGGAGCGCGAAGGAGGCTGTTTCGTCTGGGGCGGCGCCGTCGAGCTGAGCCCGGCCGACGACCTGCTGATCCGCGTGGAGCGGGCGCTCGATCTGGACAGTGACGCCCAGCTGGTGGCGTCGGTGCTCTCGAAAAAGATCGCCGCCGGCTCCACCTGCGTGCTGATCGACGTGCCGGTGGGGCCGACGGCGAAGGTGCGCGATGCGCGCGCCGCAGAAAGGCTGTCGGCCCTGCTCAGTGCGGTCGGTTCGAATCTCGGCATCCAGGTCGAGGTGATGGTCACCGACGGCAGCCAGCCGGTCGGTCGGGGTGTCGGACCGGCGCTCGAAGCCCGTGACGTGCTCGCCGTGCTCCGCGGCGAACGATCAGCACCGGACGATCTGAGGCAGCGGGCAGCCGCGCTGGCTGGGGCCGTGCTGGAGCAGGGTGGGAAATGCGCCGCCGGCGCTGGTGTGGCCCTGGCGTTGGAGGTGCTGGCAGACGGACGCGCCTGGAAGAAGTTCCAGGCGATCTGCGATGCCCAGGGCGGCCTGCGGACGCCACCCGAAGCCGCCCACATCGCTACCGTGGTGGCGCAGCTCACGGGATCCGTTTCGGCCATCGACAACCGGCGGCTGTCGAAGCTGGCCAAGTTGGCGGGGGCCCCGGATGCGCCGGCGGCGGGGGTGGTGGTGCTCGCTCGCGTCGGCGACTGGGTGGAGAGGGGACAGGGGGTGCTCGAAGTGCATGCGGAGAGCCGGGGCGAACTCGCCTATGCCCTCGATCTCGTCGCGCGCCATCCCGAGATGGTGGCCATTGCGGACGGGCAAACCGTGGGCGGTGCCCGGTGAACGGGCCTGTCGTGGTGACGCTGCCTGGCCAGGAACGGCTGGCCGCCAGGTTGGCTGCTGCGCTGTCCACTGAGATGCTTGGTGTCGAGCGGCGAAGGTTTCCGGATGGCGAATCCTACCTGCGTATTCACGGTGAGTGCAGAGATCGCGACGTCGTCGTTGCTGCGACGCTGGCCAGACCCGATCCGATTGTGCTGCCACTGTTGCTCCTCGCGCACGGACTGCGAGCAGAGGGCGCACGCACTGTGGTGCTGGCCGCCCCGTATCTGGCCTACATGCGTCAGGACCGGCAGTTCCAATCCGGTGAGGTGGTCACCTCGCGCGGATTCGCCGAGCTCCTCAGCGCCGCGTTTGACGGTGTCGTCACCGTGGATCCTCATCTGCATCGCTTTCATGCCCTCTCCGAGATCTATCGGGTACCGACCCGGGTGGCGCATGCCGCGCCGGCACTGGCGGCCTGGATAGCCGGAAACGTCGATAAACCGCTGATCGTCGGTCCCGACAGCGAGAGCGAGCAGTGGGTGAGCGAGGTGGCGCGGCTGGCAGCGTCTCCTCATGTGGTGCTCTCCAAGACGCGGCGTGGGGACCGGGAGGTCACCATCGACGTGCCGCCACTCGATAGGTGGCTGGGCCGAACCCCGGTGCTCGTGGACGACATCATTTCCACCGCGAGAACCATGGTCGAAACAGTCGGCCACCTCGTTCGTGCAGGTTATCCGGCTCCTGTCTGCGTCGGCGTGCACGCGATTTTTGCCGACAGAGCCCACGACGAGCTTCAACGCAGCGGTGCAGCCGAGATCGCGACGGCAGATACGGTGGCGCACCCGACGAATCGGATCGATCTCAGCACGGAAGTCGCAGCAGCGGTCGCATCGCTCCTCCGGGAGCGCTCCGACAGTTTGGCAACGGCGGAGGTCATGCGATGAGCATCAAACGAATCACGGCGATCATGCCCGTACAGATGCTGGATCCGCTGGAGGAAGACCTGCGGCGCTGCGGTGTGCCGGGGGTGACGGTCGAGCACGTCCGCGGCTATGGCGTACATCCGAATTTTTTCCGGAGAGATCTGATGCGGCAGAACGTGCGACTCGTTCTGTATTCCGCCGAGGATCGGGTGGAGACCATTCTCGAGGCCCTCACGAGCTGCGCTAAGCGGCACGGCGTGCAGTCGGGCATCGTCGCTGTGGAGTCGATCGAGCGGCTGGTGATGCTGGGACAGGGTGCCGATGTGGACCCGGCAGAGCTGTGAGGGGCGGATCCAATCGAAACAGGGATGCAATCCGGGAGGATGAGATGCTGAGCTGGAGAGTCGTGTGCTGGTCTCTCGGTACCTGGGCGGCGATTTCGTTCGTGCTGTGCGTAATCTGGGGGCTTGTCACCCCGGAAGCCGTGCACATGCATCGGTTTCTGGAGCAGGTGCTGCCGGCATTTCAGTGGCTCACCTGGTGGGGCTTCGTGCTCGGACTTGTGGAGAGTTTCCTCTACGGTGTGTATGCGGGGCTGCTGTACGTTCCGCTCCACAATTTCTTCACCCGCTTCTTCCAGGCACGAAGCCGATGATGGCGGGAAACCTGCCCGGGAGCAGAGCGTCATGCAGCTGAACAGAAACCAACAGTTCTCCGTGTGGTACGTCCTCATCGCTTTCATGATGCTGCTGTCGGTGCAGAGCTATTTCAGCGGGCACAGCGAGAATCTGCCCTACAGCGACTTCAAGAACCTGCTGGCCGCCGGTCAGCTCGAGAACCTCAGCATCGGCCCGACGGAGATACGCGGCACGGTGCGCACGGATGGCCTCGGAGATCTGCTGCCGCCGGAGAAGGTCGCCGCGCTGCAGCGTGTCGGAGAGGGGCGGCATGCTTTCGTGACGACGCGTGTTGAAGACACAACGCTCGTCGCCGACCTGGCTCGGGTGGGGGTACGGTACGAAGGACGGGTCGAGAGCCGATGGCTGGGATCGGTTCTGTCGACGGTGATCTGGATCGCGGTGTTTTTCGGCATCTGGTCGTTCGCAATGCGCCGCATGCAGGGTGCCGGCGGCATGATGTCGGTCGGCAAGAGCAAGGCACGGGTCTACGTGGAAAAGGACACGAAGGTGACCTTTGCCGACGTGGCGGGGGTGGACGAGGCGAAAGAAGAGCTCCAGGAGGTGGTGAGCTTTCTGCGCGAGCCGGGTAAATACGGACGGCTCGGTGCGCGGATTCCCAAGGGCATCCTGCTCGTCGGCCCGCCTGGAACGGGAAAAACCCTGTTTGCCCGGGCGGTGGCAGGTGAGGCGGGTGTGCCGTTTTTCTCCATCAGCGGCTCGGAATTCGTGGAAATGTTCGTGGGCGTTGGTGCTGCCCGCGTGCGGGATCTGTTCGATCAGGCCCGCCAGCAGGCGCCGGCCATCGTCTTCATCGACGAGCTAGACGCGCTCGGCCGCGCCCGGGGGGTTCAGGGAGCCTTTGGTGGCGGCCACGACGAGAAAGAGCAGACGCTCAATCAGCTGCTGGTGGAGATGGACGGGTTCGACACGTCTTCCGGGGTCGTGCTGCTGGCGGCCACCAACCGGCCTGAGATTCTGGATCCGGCGCTGCTCCGGGCGGGGCGGTTCGACCGGCAGGTGCTGGTGGACCGGCCCGACCGGGCCGGCCGGACAGCCATACTCTCCGTTCACGTGCAGAAGGTGCAGCTTGCGCCGGACGTGGAGCTGGACACCGTGGCCGCGCTGACGCCAGGCTTCACCGGCGCCGATCTCGCGAACCTGGTGAACGAGGCGGCGCTGCTCGCAACCCGGCGCGGCGGCGATGCCGTCACGCTCGATGACTTCAGTCGGGCCATTGAACGCATCGTGGCGGGTCTGGAGAAGAAGAACCGGCTGCTGAACCCGAAGGAGCGCGAGGTGGTCGCTTTCCACGAGATGGGACACGCGCTGGTGGCCATGGCGCTGCCGGGAGTAGATCCCGTCCACAAGGTGTCCATCATCCCGCGGGGCATCGGCGCGCTCGGCTATACCATTCAGCGGCCGACGGAAGACCGTTTTCTCATGACCCGAGAGGAGCTCGCCAACAAGATGGCCGTGCTTCTGGGCGGCCGAGCGGCCGAGCACCTCGTTTTCGGCCACCTGTCGACGGGCGCCGGTGACGATCTGATCAAGGCATCGGAAATTGCGCGCAGCATGGTGACCCGCTACGGCATGGACGAAACGCTTGGTCATGTGGCGTACCAGGAACCCTCACCGGCGTTTCTGTCGAACGGAATACTGAGCGGTGCGCATCTCGACGTCAGCGACGCCACGGCAGCGCGGATCGACGAGGCCGTGCGGGGGCTCGTGCAGCAAGCCTTCGACCGGGCGCACGGGATCCTGGCCGACAGGCGCGAAGCGCTGGATGCGGGTGCGCGCAGGTTGCTCGAAAGGGAGACGCTCACGGATGCGGAGCTGGCGGCGTTTCGAGGCGCTCCGGCAGCGGATGCCCTGGCTGCGGCGTCCCCGGCTACGCCCCCACGATGAGATACGTGTGACCCGTGGCAGCAACAGCTGGACGCATGAACCTGCTGGTGGCGGCCGGGGCGGTCATGGCCATGTTTCTCTGGTCGCTGTGCTTTCCGCTGATCAACTTCGGCCTCGACGCCGCGCCGCCGATGACGTACGCCACGCTCAGAGCCGTCGTTTCCGGCGCCTCTCTGCTGCTGCTGGCGACATTGCTTCGCCGTCCGCCGCTCGCCCGCGACCTGCGGTCGCTGGCCGGCGTGGCGGCGATCGGGCTGTCTGCCACGGCACTCGGCTTCACCGGCATGTTCAATGGGGGTGGGCTGGTTTCGCCGGGGATTGCCACGGTGATTGCGAACGTCCAGCCGCTGCTGGCAGCGGTGCTGGCCTGGCTCCTGCTCGGCGAGCGACTGGGCCGCGCGCAGCAGCTGGGGCTGGCAGCGGGATTCGGCGGCATGGTCCTGATCGGCCTGCCGGACCTGGTTGGGGGCGGTGGCGTTGCGGGAATGGCCTATCTGCTCGTAGGCGCGGCGGGGGTGGCGGTAGGAAACGTGCTCCAGAAGCGGCTGGCCGGACAGCTGGACGTGATCCGGGCCATGGGATGGCAGTTTCTGGTCGGTGCTTTGCCGTTGGGACTGTTTGCGTTCGCCAGCGAGGATGTCACGACGGTGCGGTGGGATTGGACCTTCATCTGGAGTCTGATGGTACTGAGTCTGCTCGGCACCGCTGCTGTCTTCGTGTTGTGGTTCCACCTGCTCGGCCGTGCCAGGTTGACCCAGCTCAATGTGTTCACTTTCCTGACACCTATGTTCGGGCTGCTGATCGGGCGGTTGTTCTTCGGCGAACGGATCACGCCGATTGCGGTCGGTGGGATCTCTTTGAGCCTGGTGGGTATCTATCTGGTGAGCCGGGCTCCATTGCGTCGTTGAGTACCGAGGCTGCGGATACTGGGATTCATCTGCGATCTGCGGTGTTTGATTTTATTAATCAACAGGTGTAGGAGGGTACGTCAGGGAAGTGACGGGCAGGCATCAGGTGTTGCGGAAAACGGCCGGGCTGCGCCGATACCGGTGGGTATGGCTGACTGGCGTGCTCCTGGGCATGCTGGCCGGACCCTGCGCTGCTGCCTTTGCCGCGCTCGAAGCGTCGGAGCTGCTGGCAAGCCAGGCACCTGGTGAAGCACACCATGAAGGTCATTCCCACCATCGTGGGCAGACGCACACGCATGACCACTCCCATACGCCAGGCTCGTCGCACCATCCGGTGACGGTCGACGACGGCTGCTGCTACGGGGTGAAGGTATCCCCCTCAGCGGACAGATCGTCTCCCACACCGGATGAGCCGATCGGCGTGCACTTCGCGGGTGTACCGCTCCCGCATCTGCAGATCGTCGGTGCCCTCCGAGCGATGCTGAGCGCCCCCGAGAGGTGTTTGCTGCACCAGACCTCCCCGCCCGTTTATCTTGCCACGCAGAGATTCCGGATCTAGGCCGTCTACCCGTTTCCAGTTCGCGCCGAACGCCAGTTCGGATCACAGAACATACTTTGGAAATCGGAGGGACTGCCGTGTCTACCCAACCCACGAATCGTGATACCCCCGCAGTGTGCGGCCGCGGGATATTCCAGGTGGCGGATCTGGCGCGTGCCGCAGGCGTCACACCCGCGACCATTCGCTACTACGACCGCATCGGATTGCTCAATCCCGTTCGCAGTGAGCGTAATGGCTATCGCTATTTCACCCGGGAAGATCGACAGCGGGTGGCGTTTGCCCGGCTCGCGCAGACGCTGGGGCTCACCCTGTCGGACGTCCGCGATGTTCTGAAATGCCTCGATGACGGGCAGGAAGTGTCGGATCTGCTCATTGAATCCATCCGTGATCGCTTGAACGTCGTTCGTAACGACGTCGAAGCGCTGGACCGGCGCAGGGCGTGCATGGAGCGAGCGCTGGTCCGGTGGTCTGAGGGCGCCAACGGGCGGATAGCCGACCTGGACGAGTTGGTGGCGTTCCTGCAGCCCGGCGCTCCAAACGGAAGGTGGTGACGTGAAATACAAGCAGGCGCTTCGAGAGCTGCAGATCGAGCTGGTGAAGTTCCAACGTCATCTGATCCGCTATGACCACCGGATTCTGGTTCTGTTCGAAGGTCGTGACGCGGCGGGAAAGGATGGAACGATCCGCCGGATCACCGCGCATCTCAGCCCACGGGAAACTCGGGTTGTGGCCCTGGGGAAACCCTCGGACCGGGATCGCCAGAGCTGGTATTTCCAGCGGTTCGTTCCCCATCTGCCCGTCGATCAGGAGATGGTGCTGTTCAATCGCAGCTGGTACAACCGCGCAGGTGTCGAGCGGGTCATGGGTTTCTGCACCGAGAACGAGTATCAGGCTTTTTTTGACGACGTCGTGCCTTTTGAGCAGCTGCTGGTCCGCTCGGGCGTGCAGATTTTGAAGTACTACCTGGACATCACCCGGGATGAGCAGGCAAGGCGCCTGAAGGACCGTCGACGGGATCCGCTGAAGCAGTGGAAAACCAGCCCTATCGATGCCGCTGCGATCAAGCACTGGGACGAGTACTCCGAGGCTCGAAACGAGATGCTGATGCGGACACACAATCCCGTGTCACCGTGGTTCGTCGTCCGAGCTGACCGCAAGAAGGCTGCCCGGCTGAATGTCATTCGGCACCTGCTGTCCAGAGTCGACTGTCCGGACAAGCTGGAGCACCTGGCGGTGCCTGATCCGGAGGTCGTTTTCGAGTACGAGCCCGAGAGAGCGGCAATGCTGGCACCCTGAGCCAAAACAATCCTGGACTTGTATGCCGCATATGGGTTGTACGGTATCTGAAAGTTCGGTGTTCAGAGTGGGTAGGCCAAGCAGCATGCATAACCCGGCTCGCGAGAACACTGCCACCGATAAAACCAGACTCGGAGACGCTGATGTCACAAGAGAGCGGATTGCCGGACCTGTCGGAGCTTCGTCCATCACGTACGGTGTTGTGGATTGGCGCGGCTATCGCGCTGCTGGTCTGGGCGGGTTTCTCGACTTTCTTCACGGTGCCGGCGGAGTCCGTCGGCGTCGTTCAGCGCTTCGGTCACTACCATCGGGAGGTCGATCCTGGCCTGCAGCTGAAGCTGCCGTTCGGCATCGAAACCGTGGCGCTCGTACCGGTGAAACGGCAGCTGAAGGAGGAGTTCGGCTTCAGAACTCCCGGTGCCACGTATGCCAGCCAGGCCTCAGCACCAGGTCAGTGGTCGTTGGAGACCACGATGGTGACCGGAGATCTGAACATCGCACTCGTGGAGTGGATCATTCAATTCCGGATCGAGAATCCCTTCGAGTTCCTGTTCAACGTCCGGGATCCTGGCGACACGCTACGGGATGTCTCGGAGTCCGTCATGCGCGAAGTGGTCGGTGACCGCACCGTGGACGAAGTGCTCACGATCGGGCGCCAGGACATTGAAAGCAGCGCTCAAGCCAAGCTGCAGGAGGTGGTGAACAAGTACGAGATGGGCTTGCGGATAGATCAGATCCAGCTCAAGAACGTCAATCCACCACAGCCCGTGCAGGCATCCTTCGATCGGGTCAACGAGGCGCAGCAGGAGCGAGAACGACTCATCAACCTCGCCCGGGGTGAATACAACCAGGCCGTCCCCCGGGCGCGGGGAGAGGCCGATCAGCGTATTCAGAGCTCGGAAGGGTATGCGATCCAACGGATCAACCAGGCCGAAGGGGATGTTCAGCGTTTCGATGCGCTGCTGATCGAATACCTGAAGGCCCCTGAAGTCACCAAGCGTCGACTGTATCTCGAGGCGCTCAATGCGGTTCTACCACGAGTTAAGAGCAAGGTGATCATCGACGAGACAGCACCTTCCTTCTTACCGCTGCTGCAGCTCGAGTCAGGGCAAAAAACAGGAGGTGCGCCGTGAAAAATATGTGGGGTGCTATAGCCGTCGTGGTCGGGGTGCTGGCGGCAGCGGTCGTTTCGCAGTCGTTTTACACAGTGGACGAGACCGAGCAGGTCATCATCACGCAATTCGGCCGCCCCGTTGGTGGCGTCATCGACCAGGCTGGCCTCAAGATCAAGATTCCGTTCGTCCAGGAAGTGAACCGCATCGAAAAACGGATCCTGGTATGGGATGGCTCAGCAAACGACATGCCTACCAAGGACAAGCTCTATATCACGGTCGATATGTTCGGCCGCTGGCGTATCAGAGATCCCCTGCAGTACTTTCTGCGGCTGCGGGATGAACGCAGCGCCCAATCGCGGCTGGAGGACATTCTCGGGAGCGAGACTCGCAATGCGGTTGCGAGGAACGAGCTTATCGAGATCATACGGACTACGAAGGAGCGATCGCCTGAACGTGACCCCAGGATGGCGGAAGTGGATATAAGCACCCTACTGCCAATCAGCCAGGGTCGACAGAGAATCGAGGCAGCCGTTCTGGGGGCGGCCGCTGGCAAGCTTGCGGAGTTCGGGATTGAATTGCTGGACGTCCGGTTCAAACGCATCAACTACAACGACAGCGTTCGGGAGAAGATCTATGCCCGTATGATCAGCGAGCGGGATCAGATCGCGGATCGCTTCCGGTCCGAAGGTGCGGGCGAGGCGGCGCGGATAAACGGGAACAAGGAGCGGGAGCTGCAATCTATCGAGTCGTCTGCGTACCGGACGATTCAGAAGATTGAAGGGGATGCGGACGCCAAAGCTACGGAAATATACGCCGCGAGCTACAATAAAAACCAGCAGGCCATAGATCTCTATACTTTCCTGAAGACTCTGGACACCTACCGATCGGTCATCGACCCGAACACGACGCTGGTTCTATCTACTGACAGCGAGCTTCTGAAGTTGCTGAAGAGCATCGAACGGTAGTTCTACAACTAGAGACAACCGAAGCGAGGTGGTTCGCTACATATCCCGGATGCGGTTGGCCTGCTGAGCCAGTCGCATGGTTTCGTGCTCTTCCATGGCCAGCAATGCTTCGAGGAGTTCCCGGGCTTCCGGAATCTCGGCGCGTCCGAGCAGGTAACGATAGAGCACAATCACCTGATTGTGCAGGTCGAAGACGGCGGTGCATATCTCGTCGAAGCTCATCTGCGCGAACGGCGCGTCACATGCGCGATGTGGGTCGATGGGCTCGTGCCCCAGATAGTCGTAGACCCAGGTGTTGAGCGCTTTGGGATCGGCTCGCTTCTCGAACCCGTCGACGATTTTTTCCAGGGTGTTTTCGTGGTCGCTCAGGTAGGTGAGCAGCATCTTTGCCAGCACCTGCTCGGAGTGCGTCGAGCAGTGGGCCAGACACTCCGCAAGTCGGCGGTGCAGAGTCCGGGTCCATTCGATCAGGTCGGAAAAGGTTTCGACTTTCATGCTGGACTCCCGCACTCGGTCGAAACAGTCTAAAGCTGTATCCTGGATACAGGTCAAGGGACGAGGCAGACGTGAGTGATCGTCGAGTTCGATTGGCCCGGTGGACAGGCCCGTCGCTGGCGCACCACTGGAATATAGAAGGTAGATCTGTATGAAGAGCATGGAGCCGGGAAGCCTGATCTTCTGGCTGGCTATCGGCGCGCTGCTGTTCGTGGTGGTGCCCTACGGCTTCCTCGGCGAGAGCGAACCGCGGTTTCTCCACCTGCCGCTCTGGTTCCACCTGTCGCTGGCAGCCTCCATCACCATTGCGGCCCTGTCCGCCTGGCGCATCCTGCGGTTCTGGGACGAGCCGAAGGATGACTGACACCCTCAGGCTCGGCTGGGAAGCCATGCTGATCCTCGGGGCCTACCTCACGGCCACGCTGGTCATCGGCTTCCTGGCGCGCGCTCGGGGGCACATGACCCCGAACGACTACTTCCTCGGCGGCAGAACCACCGGTGCCGTGGTGCTGTTCTTCACCATGCAGGCCACCCAGTACAGCGGCAATGCCTTTTTCGGCTTCACGGGCATGGGCTACCGGAACGGGCTGATCTGGATCGTGGCCATCCCGCTGATCGGCCTCATCATCACGGCCCAGCTCTCCTTCGCGCCGCGGCTCTACGTGCTCTCCAAACGCCGGCACTATCTGACACCGGCCGACTACTACGCGGACCGTTACCGCAGCACGGCGCTGCGTCTCATCGTCGCGGTGCTCACCATCGTCTCCATGTTCCCCTACCTGATGATCCAGGCGGAGGCTACCGGCCACGCCATCGTCGGCCTCACCTCCGGCGCGCTGCCTTTCTGGTCCGGCGTGGTGTTCATCGCCATCGTCATGTCGGTCTACATCTCCGTGGGCGGCTGGCGCGGAGTGGTGTGGACGGATGCGTTCCAGGGCGTGCTGCTGACGCTCGC
>JBFWZA010000024.1:0-71569 GCA_050185825.1 Pseudomonadales bacterium
CTCGCTCACTGACCAACCGGACCGCCTCGAGCTTGAACTCCCGTGTGAAACTCCGACGTGCCATAACCGTTCCTCCAAGTTCATCATCTCACCTAATCTCGGTGTACGTGAAACCTGGGGCACGTCAACCAGACAGAAAGGTGGCTGCGTAACCCGCTACGTGGTCACGCCGCCGGCTGGCGAGCTCACCTGACGGCTCGCCCGCCGGCGGATCGTAAAGCGGACAACTCGCGTGCTGTAAAAACCGGACAAATCTATTTGCTATCTACACATCAGATCAGGATCCGCTCCCGGCTGTAGAGCCAGATGGCCAGCCGGATCGCGCCGGCGGCGAACACGCCGCTGGCGGTGAGGGAAATGACCAGATGCCAGGTGTCCAGGGCTTCGCCGGTGATCAGCTGGCCGATCAGCAGCGACTGGCTCAGCGATGGTATCAGCATGAGCCAGGCCGACGGCTCCACGTTCATGAGCTGGGTGAGGATCAGCGGCAGGGTGGGCACCAGCACCACGAGGGTGAGGTAGGTCTGGGCTTCCTTGTAGCTCTTCGCGAACGACGCCACGGCGGTCAGCACCGCGGCGCCGAACAGCATGAGCGGTATCGTCACGCCGAAGATCGCGGCGCAGGCGAGGGGGCCGACGGACAGCGACATGCCGATGCGGTGCAGGGGTGCGAAGGGCAGGGCGATGGCGAGGCTGAGCAGAAACAGCATCAGGGAAGCGGCGCTGAACAGGCTCGCCGCGCAGATCTTGCCGAGCACGAGCTGGGCGCGGGAGACGGGCTGACAGAGCAACGGTTCGAGGGAGCCATGCTCCCGCTCGCCGGCGGTGGCATCGATGGCCAGATAGAAACCGCCCATGAAGACCACCAGTACCAGCAGGTAAGGGAGCGTGGCCAGCACGGTCAGCGCCCGGGCGGCGGGAGAGGCGGTGTCCACTTCCCGCACCACGACGGGGCTCGTCACCATGGGCTCGATGCCGCGCAGCTGCAGCCTGAGCACGCCGATGGTTCGCGCGTAGGTGGCGATCATGGCGCGCACGGTGGAGAAGTTGCGACGTGAGCTGCCGATCTTGGAGCTGTCGTGCCAGAGGGTGACGGCTGCCATGCGGCCGCTGCTGAAACGGTCCGGGTAGTCCGCCTCGATCACGAGCACCAGGTCCTCGCGGCCGCTCTCCACATCGGCACGTGGGTCGTCCGTCTCGATCCGGGTGAGGATCACGTTCTGCGATTCCAGATAGCTCACCAGGTCGGGTGCGTGCTGCCCGCCCACCACGGCCACTTCCGCCGGTTCGTCCGACTCGCCGATCGCGCTGGTCAGCACGAAGGACATCAGGCCGATGAACAGCGCCGGGCCGAGCAGGGCCAGTGAGAACGACGAAAGAATGGTTCGCCGATCCCGGAGGTTGTCGCGACACTCCTTGACGAGCACGGTGGTGAATCCGCTCACGGCTCGTTGCCCACCATGCTGACGAACGCGTCCTCCAGGTTGCTCTGCCCGCTCGCAACGGTGAGCGCGTCGAGGGTGCCCTGAAACCGGACCTCGCCTCCGCCGATGATGACCACGTCGTCACAGAGATTGGCGACCTCCTGCATGATGTGGCTCGAGAAGAGCACGCATCGGCCCTGATGCTTGAGGGTGAGAATGATCTCCCGGAGTGCCCGGGTGGCCATCACGTCGAGGCCGTTGGTGGGCTCGTCGAGAATCAGATGCCTGGGATCGTGGACGAGGGCGCGGGCCAGAGCGACCTTGATGCGCTGGCCCTGAGAGAATCCTGCCACCCGTCGGTCGGCGAAGCCTTCCATCTCCAACTCGCCGACGAGCTCGTCGATGCGTTTGCCCAGTGTGGCCTTCGGGATGCCGTGTAGCGCACCGAAGTAGGCGATGTTCTCCCGTGCGGTGAGGCGCGTGTACAGGCCCGTGGCGTGCGGCAGCACGCCGATGGCCCGCAGCACGCCGTTGCGATCCCGGCTCACCTCGTGGTCGCCGACCCAGGCGGCCCCGGTATCCGCCTTCAGCACGGTGGAGAGGATGCGCAGGCAGGTGGATTTGCCGGCGCCATTGGGCCCGAGCAGCGCGGTCACCCGTCCGTCACTGGCGGAGAAGGAGACCTCGCGCACGGCGTGAACGGCGCCAAACGATTTGCTCAATCCCTCGACGCGGATCACGGCGCCGCTTCCGCGCCGGGTGCCGGTTTGTCCACGAGCGGTACCGGACCCATGAGATTCAGAAAGAACGGCACGTGGTCGAACCGCGCTACGCATTCGGTGTCGAGCGCGTCCAGGTCCGCGCTCTCCACAAAATTGCCGATCAGCCTGGGGAAACAACCCCGTGGCGCCACACCGTGCCCCTGTCCGCTGGCCACCAGGTGAAGACTGTTCGGCAGCCCGGTCCGGACCCGGTCACCATAGGCGGGCGGGGTGATGGGGTCCTCCTCGCCGGAGAGGAGGAGCGTCGGGACGTCCGTGGTGAGCGGTTCGCGCAGATCGGCGTCCATGGGACCTTTGGGCCAGACGCTGCAGATGGCTTCGAGAGCAGCGACCTGTCCTGCTCCCATATACGTCGCCGTCAGCGCAGCCTCGTCGACCTCGCCGAGATAGGGAATGTCCTCGGTGCAGATCACGGAGTTGTGCATGCCGATCCGCATGCCGCGGCGCAGCTCCGTTTCCACGCGCAGCGCGTTGGCCGCCAGGGGCACGTAGTTCCGCCGGGCCTCCGCCTCGTCGATGATCAGTGGCAGCAGGCTCGCGGTTTCCGGTGCATAGCTCAGCATGCGGACGGTGAGCGGCAGGAACGCGTAACCGAGCTCGATCGGCTCCGTCCGGCCGCTGACGGGATGCGCGATCTCCAGAGGGATGGCGCCTGCCTTCAGACGCGCTTCCAGCACCGCAAGCTGGGCGGAGGGGTCTGGAAAGCGCTCCCGGCACTGCGGGTCGGCCGCGCAGCGCTCGAACAGCCGGTCGAGTGCCCGCTGGGCGTTGAACGCGGCGTTGGGGCCGAGCGGAACGTCCGGCGGCACGATGCCGTCGATGACGAGGGTGCGCACGACATCGGGATAACGTCGAGCGTAGTGCTGTGCGACCCGTGTGCCGTACGACACGCCGTAGAGGTTGAGCGCTGGATATCCCAGTGCCTGGCGCAGCGCTTCCAGATCCTGCACGGCCACACTCGTGGTGTAGTAGCGGGGATCCGCCGTGAAGGCTGCCAGACACGCACGGGCGGCATCGGCGACCCGCCCGGGATCCTCTTCGAGGGAGGTGGATTCCAGCGTCGGGCAGTCCAGGGGATTCGAAGCCCCGGTTCCACGCTGGTCCATCAGCACGATGTCCCGTTCCCGATGGATACGGGCGAAGGCGCCGGACATGTCCGCGTAGAGGTCGATGGAGGACCCGCCGGGACCGCCGTTGATCACGGTGAGCGCGTCCGTTTTCGGATTGGGGCTCAGGGCATCGACCACCGCGACGCGCAAGCTGATGGTCGGCGAGCTGTCGTCTTCCGGATTTTCCCGGCGTTCGAACCAGCCGCAGCGAGCCTCGACGCCGGACACGTCCAGGCTGCCGCCCAGGGTGCAGGGTTCGAGTGAGAGCTCGGTCGCCGCGCCCGGATACGAGATGAGGCTCGCCAGAACCAGGATCAGGCAGGCGCGCGGGTGGGGCATCCGGGGCAGGGGCAAGCGGGTCAGTTCAGCCGCGAAATGGCGAAGCCGGCCAGCGCCTCCAGCGCGTCCCGATAAACGTTGTCCGGCAGAGAGGCGAGGCAGCAGGCGGCCTGCTCGCTCTGCGCCCGGGCTGCGGCCCGGGTGTAGTCCAGAGCGCCGGTTTCGCGGACGATACGCAGCACATCGGGCAGCGCCTCGACGCTGCGCGCCGCGATGCACTCGCCGAGCTTCTTCACCTGCGCGTCGTTGCCCCGGGCCAGCGCGTTGATCAGCGGCAGGGTGAGCTTGCCCTCGGCCAGATCGTCTCCGACGTTCTTGCCCATGGCCTCGGACTCGCCTGCGTAGTCGAGCCAGTCGTCCACGAGCTGATAGGCCAGGCCGAAATGCAGTCCGTACTGCCTGAGCGACTGCTGGACGGGGGTGCTGTCGCTGGCGAGGACGCCCGCGGTGTGGGTCGCCGCCTGGAACAGCAGCGCCGTCTTGCAGCGGATCACCTCCATGTACTCACGCTCGCTGATCGCGCAGTTGCCGACGTTGGCGAGCTGCATCACCTCGCCTTCGGCAATGGTATTGGTGGCATCGGAGAGGATCGACATGATCCGCATCTGCCCCAGCTCCACCATGAGCTGGAACGCGCGGGAATAGAGAAAGTCGCCCACGAGCACGCTGGGAGCGTTGCCCCAGGTGGCATTGGCGGTGGCACGGCCGCGCCGGAGCACCGAATGATCCACCACGTCGTCGTGGAGCAGGGTGGCGGTGTGCAGGAATTCGATGATGGCGGCGAGCTTGATGTGGTCGGTGCGGTCGTAGCCGCAGCAGCGCGCGGCCAGCAGCACCAGCAGCGGGCGCAGCCGTTTGCCGCCGGACTCCACGATGTACTGACCGATCTCTTCCACCAGGGCGACGTCGGACGTCAGCCGGTTCGGGATCAGTCGGTTGGCAGCGGCAAAATCGTCCGCCACCAGCTCGTACACGGAGGCCAGGGCAGCCAGCGGCGTATCGCCAGCGACTTCCCGGGCAGCAACTGCAGTGTCAGCTGACATCTACCTTCAATGCCATGGATTTACGGCCGCTATTCTGCACTTTTCTCGACCGTTTTTCGGCCCCTTTTTGAGCGGCCGTGGCCGATTTCCCCCCTGCCGGCAGTATCGGGGTAAGTCGTTGAAACCTCCGAACTTTGCCCGTAAAATGGCGCGCCTTTCGCGGCACCCCCCGGTTCTGTGGCCATTCGAACCCAGTATCCATGGGCCTTTCAGCCGTTTTTTAAGGTGTCAGACCCCGGATAGGAGAAGTCTATGTTTGCGGTGTTTTCCAGTGGCGGCAAGCAGCATCGGGTTACCGAAGGTGAGGTGATCAAGCTGGAGCGTCTGGCGGCCGAGCCGGGCGAGGAAGTGGTGTTCGAGAAGGTGCTGATCGTCGCTGACGGCGATCAGGTTACCGTCGGACAGCCGTACGTGCAGGGCGGCAAGGTCACGGCAGAGGTGATCGGTCACGACCGGCACGGCAAGATCCGGATCATCAAGTTCCGCCGCCGCAAGAACTACATGCGCCGGCAGGGCCACAGGCAGTGGTTCACGGAGCTGAAAATCACCGGCATCAGCGCGTAGGAGACAGGACAGATGGCACACAAGAAAGCCGGCGGCTCGACCCGCAACGGCCGCGATTCAGAATCGAAGCGCCTCGGCGTGAAGAAATTCGGTGGTGAGCAGGTCATCGCCGGTAACATCCTGGTCCGACAGCGCGGAACCCAGTACCATCCGGGGCCCAATGTCGGCCTTGGCCGTGACCACACGCTCTTTGCGAAGGCGGACGGTCACGTCCGGTTCCTGACGCGGGGCAAACAGAACCGGACCTTCGTGACGGTAGATCCGATCACGAACTGAGAGAAACCCCGCGACAGCGGGGTTTTTTCTATCCGGGGCGAGCTTTCCCATGCAGTTCATCGACGAGGCCACCATTCGAGTGGAAGCAGGCCAGGGCGGTTCAGGCTGCCTGAGCTTCCGGCGGGAGAAATACGTCCCCCGCGGCGGACCGGACGGCGGTGACGGCGGCGTCGGTGGGGACGTCATCCTCGTCGGGGATAGCGCGCTCAACACCCTGATCGATTTCCGCTATCAGCCCCTGTACCGGGCCGGGAACGGCCAGCCCGGGGGTGGCAAGAACAAGACCGGCGCCCGCGGCGACGACCGGCGCGTGAAGGTGCCGGTAGGCACCTCGGTGGTGGACGAGGAGACCCTGGAAACGCTGGGGGACATCGTCCGGGCCGGACAGGAGCTCGTCGTCGCCACCGGTGGACGACACGGTGTGGGTAATGCCCACTTCAAATCCAGCACCAACCGGGCACCCCGGCGTACCACGCCGGGTGAGGCCGGTGAGCGGCGCCTGCTGCGGTTGCAGCTGAAGCTGATGGCGGACGTGGGGCTGCTGGGCCTGCCGAATGCGGGTAAGTCCACGCTGGTGAGCACGGTATCCGCTGCCCGCCCCAAGATCGCCGACTACCCGTTCACCACCCTGGTGCCGAGCCTCGGTGTGGTGGGTGTCGGATCCGATTCCAGCTTCGTCATCGCCGACATCCCCGGCATCATCGAAGGTGCGGCGGAAGGCGCCGGGCTTGGCGCGCAGTTTCTCCGCCACCTGTCGCGGACGCGCATCCTGCTGCACCTGGTGGAGGTGGCGCCCGCGGACGGCAGCCCGGCGCTCACGAACGCCGAGCTGGTGGAAGGCGAGGTGGCACGCTACAGCGCTGCGCTCACCGAGCGGCCGATCTGGATCGTGCTCACCAAGACGGATCTGATCGACGAGGCGGCTGCCCGCAGCCTGGTCAGGGCATTCCGCAAAGCATTTCCCGGGCGGCGGGTGTTCGGCATTTCGGCAGCGACGGGCGCGGGGATCCGTGAGCTTGTCGACGCGCTGACCGAGACCATCGCCGGCATCCGCCGGCAGCTGGCAGCCGACGAGGACTTCGCGGCTGCCGAGGCGGAGCTGGCCGAGCGGATCAACGAGGACGTGATCGCCAGCGCGCTGCGCCGCCGCCCCCAGAAGACATTGACCGGTGGTCCGGTGGTAAGTGACGACGACGCCGGTGATGATCCGGAAGTGGTCTATGTCCGAGATTGATGCAGCCAGACAGGCGGCCGTCCGAGCAGATGTCACCCGGGCCCGGACCCTGGTGGTGAAGGTCGGCAGCGCGCTGCTGTCGAGCCCCGGCCGCGGTCTGGCGAAGGACCTGGTGGAAGCGCTGGGCGAGGAGATCAGTCGCCTTGCGGACGGTGGCCGGCGGGTGCTGCTGGTCAGCTCCGGTGCAGTCGCGGAAGGCATGGCCCGGCTCGGCCTGGCCCGACGTCCCGATCGAATTCACGAGCTGCAAGCGGCTGCCGCGGTGGGGCAGATGGGGCTCGTTCAGGCGTACGAACGGGCGTTCGCGCGCTACGGCCGTCATGCGGCGGTAGTGCTGCTCACTCATGAGGACATGGCAGACCGGCAGCGCTACCTGAATGCCCGCTCGACGCTCACCACGCTGCTGAACTTCGGCGTGGTGCCGGTCATCAACGAAAACGACTCGGTGGCGACGGACGAGATCCGCTTCGGTGACAACGACACGCTGGCGGCGATGACGACCAACCTGCTGCAGGCAGAGGCGCTGATTCTGCTGACGGACATCCAGGGTCTCTACGAACGGGATCCCCGGGCGGATCCGGGCGCTCCGATCGTCGGTTTCGCGGATGTGGCGGATCCCCGGCTCGACGGCATGGTGGGCAGCTCCGGCGCGCTGGGACGCGGCGGCATGATCACCAAGCTGAAGGCGGCCAGGCTCGCCGCCCGCTCCGGAGCGCACACGGTGATCGCGGGCGGCGCGGATCCCGGTGTGCTGAGCCGGATCATGGCCGGAGAGGCCGAAGGCACGCTGCTCGCGGCAGGTGTGTCACCGTTGGATGCGCGCAAGCGCTGGATCGTCGGCCAGCAGCGCGCACGCGGCAAGGTGCTGCTCGATGCCGGCGCCGTGAGTGCGCTTGTCGCCCGGGGGGTGAGCCTGCTGCCGGTAGGGGTAACCGGCGTGGAAGGAGAATTCTCGCGAGGGTCGCTGGTGCAGTGCGTGGGCCCGGACGGACGGGTCGTTGCTCAGGGCCTCTCCAACTATTCGAGCGGGGAGACGAGAAAGATGCTGGGTGCGGGAACCCACGAGATCGTCGCCCGGCTCGGCTACAGCCTCGAGCCGGAATTGATCCACAGGGACAACCTGGTGCTGCTTGCCTGATCGCCCCGCAGACAGGGTGTGCGGGGAACCGTTGACAGGCGCGAACGACCGGCCGGTGGCCCGGCCGGGATGCTCAGCTGGCGAGCGCCTTGATCTTGGCGTTCAGCCGCGACTTGTGACGGGCAGCCTTGTTCTTGTGCATGATGCCTTTGAGCACCATGCCATCGATCACGGGTACTGCCGTGGCGAGCGCCTCGCCGGCCTTGGCCCGGTCTCCCGAGGCGATGGCGGCGTTGACACGCTTGATGTAAGTACGAACCATGGACCGCTGGCTCGCGTTCTGCTGCCTTCTGCGCTCGGCCTGACGGGCGCGCTTGCGGGCTTGAGGGTTGTTCGCCAAGGATTTTTCCTCAACTCGGGAATTTTGAGGCGCGCTAATATGCCGTCGAGGTATGGGTATGTCAACCGGCTCTGAGGTCCGGCAGCAGAACGTTGCTGCCCAGGGCACGGTGGTCGCGAGCATGACCCTCCTGTCCAGGATCAGCGGCTTCCTCCGCGACATGATGCTCGCCAACTTCCTCGGCGCGGGTGCGGTGGCGGATGCCTTTTTCGTCGCCTTCCGGATTCCCAACTTCTTCCGTCGGCTGTTTGCGGAAGGCGCGTTCAATCAGGCCTTCGTGCCGGTCCTCGCCCGCTACCGGGAAGCGTCGCGGGCCGAGCTGGTCACCTTCATCCAGGTGATGTCCGGCAACCTCGCCCTGGTGCTGACGGTGGTGGTGGTGGTCGGCATCCTGGCCGCACCGGCGCTGGTGACGGTGTTCGCCCCGGGATTCCTCTCGCGTCCGGACCAGTTCGCGCTGGCCCGCGACATGGTGGAAATCACTTTTCCCTATCTCGGCTTCATCTCGCTCACCGCGTTTGCCGGCGCGATCCTGAACAGCCACCACCGCTACGCGGTGCCGGCGTTTACGCCGGTGCTGCTCAATCTATCCCTGATCGGGGCCATGCTCATCGCGATGAGGGGCTTCGACGAGCCGGTGTTCGCCCTCGCCTGGGGCGTGCTCTTCGCCGGCATTGCGCAGCTTCTGTTCCAGTTGCCCTCTCTGCGCTCGCTCGGGCTCATTCTGGTGCCGAAACCGTCACTCGAGCACGAAGGCGCCCGCCGTGTGGGCGTGCTGCTCGTACCGGCAATCTTCGCGGCGTCGGTCAATCAGGTGAACGCGCTGATCGATACCATGCTGGCTTCGACGCTGATGACCGGCAGCATCTCCTGGCTCTACTACTCGGACCGACTCCTCGAGCTGCCCATCGGGCTGGTGGCGGTGACCCTTTCCACCGTACTGCTGCCGAACCTGTCGCGTCTGGAGGCCGAAGCCAACCTGGAACGGTTCCGGGAGACGCTGGACTGGGGCTTCCGCGTCGGCGTGTTCTTCGGCCTGCCGGCGGCGCTCGCGCTGTACGTGCTCGCCCTGCCGCTGATCTCGAGCATCTTCCTGCACGGCGCCACCACGGCATTCGACGCCCGCATGGCGGCGCTGGCGCTGGAGGCGTTCGCGGTGGGCCTGGTGCCGCTGGTGATGGTGAAGGTGCTGGCACCGGCTTACTTCGCACAGGAAAACACGGCCACTCCGTTCCGGATCGGTGTGGTCGCGGTGGGCGTGAACGTGGTGCTGAATCTCGCCCTGTTCCGGGTGATGGGTCACGTGGGGCTGGCCTTCGCGACGTCGGTGGCGGGGTGCGTGAATGCCTACCTCCTCTGGCGGGGCCTGCATCTGGCCGGACGCTTCCGGGTGAGCAGGCTGTCGGGCTGGAGTCTCGGTCGCTGCGTGGTCGCGTCTGGCGCGATGGTGGCGACGCTCCTGTGGATGACCCCGGCGGACGAATTCTGGCTCGGCAGCGGCCTGGGCAGCCGGGCGCTCTGGCTCCTCGGCTGCGTCGCCACGGGTGGGGGCGTTTACCTGGCCATCATGTTGCTGCTCGGCGGCAGGCCGGCGCACCTGACCCATCGGGCGTGAACGCTCGGTATGGCGGACGTTGACCGTATAATGCCGCCGATGGAAATCATACATGGCATCTACAGCCTCACCCCGAAACACCGGGGCTGCGTGCTCACCATCGGCAATTTCGACGGCGTGCATCACGGGCACCGGATGCTCATCGATCACCTGGTGGCGAAATCCCGGGAGCTGGACGTGCCCAGCATGCTGCTCACCTTCGAACCGCTGCCCAGGGAGTTCTTCGCCGGCGCGAAGGTGCCGGCAAGGCTCACCCGCTTCCGGGAGAAGATCACGCTGTTGTGCGAGACAGAACTCGACCGGGTGCTGTGCCTGCCGTTCAACGAGCGGACACGCAACACGCCGGCCGAGTGGGTGACGGACGTGTTGCTCAAGGAGATGCTGGCGATCCGCTACATCGTGGTGGGAGACGATTTCCGGTTCGGCAAGGACCAGCGCGGCGACTACGCCATGCTGAAGGCGGCCGGGGACCGCTACGGCTTCGGCGTCAGCCATCTCGGCACGCTGACCTTCGACCACGAACGGGTGAGCAGCAGCCGGATTCGGGAGGCACTGGCAGACGGCGATTTCGCGCTGGCCGAGAAGCTGCTCGGTCATCCTTACTTCATCATGGGACGGGTGGTTTACGGCCGGCAGCTCGGCCGGCAACTGGACGCGCCGACCGCGAACATCCGCCTGCAGCGCTACCGCGCGGCGCTCGAAGGGGTCTACGCCGTGCGGATATCGGGCCTCGACCGCGTGTACGAGGGCGTCGCCAACATCGGGGTGCGCCCGACGGTGGACGGCAAGGAGCCCCTGCTCGAGGTGCATCTCTTCGACTTTGAGGGTGATCTGTACGGTCGGCTGCTGACCGTCCAGTTCGTGGAGAAGATCCGGGGCGAGCGGACGTTCGACAGCCTCGAAGCCCTCAAGACCCAGATCCACGCCGACATCAAACAGGCCCGGGTGCTGCTCGCCGACGGGAGCCGCGTGTGAGCCGGGAAGCCCACAACGGGAGCGGTGGTTTCCGGTGGCTGGCGGTGTCGGCCCTCGTCGTCGCCCTGGACCAGCTCAGCAAGTGGTACGTGAGCGCGACACTGGCCTACGGCGAGCGGATCGACGTCTACCCGGTCTTCAGCTGGGTGCGCTGGCACAACGACGGGGCCGCCTTCTCCATCCTCTCCGGCAGCGGCGGCTGGCAGCGCTGGTTCTTCCTGGCACTGGCGCTGGGATTCACCCTCTTCATTCTGTATGAGCTCCGCCGTCTCGCACCGGCAGACCGGCTGATGGGCCTCGTCTACGGCCTGATCCTGGGTGGCGCGCTGGGCAACGCCATCGACCGGCTGCTGCACGGGTACGTGGTGGACTTCATCCTCGTCCACTACCGGGAGTGGTATTTTCCGGCGTTCAACGTGGCGGATATCGCCCTGTCCTGTGGCGCCGCCTTGTGGATACTGCTGCTGCTCATCGCCTTCCTGAAGGAGCGCCAGTCTGCAGCCGCGGGGGGTGCCGATTGACCGGTGACGGCGGCAGCGGTGCCGGTGATCTCATCGCGGGCTCTGGGGGGCGATCCATTGCGGTCGGCGATCGGGTGCGGCTGCACTTCGCGCTGTTCCTCGAAACGGGGGAAGAGGTGGACACCACCCGTCGGGGGGATCCGGCCATGCTCACCATCGGTGACGGCAACCTGCTGCCCGGGTTCGAGTCCGTGCTCATCGGCCTCCGTCCCGGGGACGATGTCCAGGTGCTGCTGGATGCCGAAGCGGCCTTCGGCCTGCACCGGCAGGAAAACGTACAGATCTTCCGGAAAGACCGGTTCGGTGCGGACATTCGCCTGGAGCAGGGCTTGATGGTGTCGTTCCAGGGTCCGGGTGGTGAACTCCCCGGAGTTGTGCGCCGGGTCATGGAAGATCACGTGGAAGTGGACTTCAATCACCCATTGGCGGGCCGTCGGATCCTGTTCGACGTCTCCGTCATCGATGTGCGGGCGCCCTGATCGGCGGCTTCGCGAACGCTGACAGTGTGACGGGCGAGGAAAACGTGAAACCGAGAAGCAATCTCTTGCAGGGACGACGAGGCAGGGTGGCGGTCGGAGGGTTTACTCTGATCGAGCTGATGGTGGCGGTGGCGATCCTCGCCATCCTGGCCGCTGTGGCGATCCCCATCTACACCCGCTACTCGGACCGGACCTACCGATCCGAAGCCATGGCAGACCTGCTCGATTGCGCCCAGGCCCTGGAGCGGCGGGCCAGTGTCACCTTCGATTACCTGGGCGCGGCGGTGGGCGGTGCGGATGCCGGTGTCATCGACGCAGCGGTCTGCACCCCGGAGTCCATGTCCAGCAACCCTCAGCGCTACGTCATCAACGTGAACGGCACCGCTGCCAACTTCACCCTGACCGCCGTGCCGCAGGGGGGCGTGGATGATGGTCGGTTGCTGTCCTACAACTCCAACGGGCAGCGTGGCTGGGATGAGAACGCCTCCGGCGCCATCGAAGCCGGCGAGATGAACTGGGAAGAAAACTGATCAGATGCCCGCGGTAGCGGCCTGGCCGCTACCGCTCATCCTCGAAACGACCGCTCGTCCGACCAGATTCCTCCACTCATCGGCTATCCGTTTTCTTCCCCAACCGGCCTTCTACACTCTTCGCTGGCATTAGAGCCGGTAGAAGAGTTTGTTAAGCAAGTTTTCTAATAAACGATTCGCGCTCGGATTCACCATCGTCGAGCTCATGGTGGCCATGGCCGTGGCCGCGATTTTGCTGGGCATGGCGCTGCCGGCGTTCAACACGTTCATCGAGCAGCGGTCGATGACGTCGCGGGTCAACGACTTCATCTCCGCCGTGAACCTTGCCCGCAGCGAGGCGATCAACCGGGGCGGCCTGGTGAGCATTCAGGCGGTGGCACCGGCGGCCAGCGACGAGTGGGGCGGCGGCTACTGCGTCACGCCCGGCACGCCCGGCAACTGCAACGCTTCTCTCAGAGACTTCGTGGGTGGCGATGGCGCGACCATCGATGCCCTGGGCGGCCTCAACGGCGTCAACATGCTCACGTTCAACGGACGTGGACTCCTGGTTCTCGGTGCTCAGGGCACCATCCAGATCTGCGAGGCGGGCATCAATCCCGGCCGCGAAATTGCGATCAACGGGATTGGCCGGGCGTCGAGCCTCGAGTTCATCTGCCCGTAACCGCCGGAAGGACCACACCATGACTCCTGCCAAAACCTTTCAATCCGGTGCGCGCCAGCGAGGTCTGTCGATGATCGAGCTGCTGGTGGCCGTGCTGGTGCTGGCCATCGGCGTGCTGGGGATCACCGCGCTGCAGATGGTCAGCCTGCAGAACAACCGCGGCGCGCTGTTCCGGGCCGAGGCGGTCCAGCTCGCCTACGACATGATGGACCGGATCCGGGCCAATCCCGAAGGCGCCGTACCCGGGGGGGCCTACAGCGGCCTGGCGCTCGCCGATGCGCCACCCGGAGCGCCCGATTGCCTGGGCAATCAGTGCACGCAGGCGCAGATGGTGGCTTTCGATCAGGCCATGTGGAAATGCTCGCTCGGCAGCTATCACGCCAACGTGACCTGCGTGGCCCTGCGCGCTGCCGGTGCGCTGCCTTCGGAGAACGACCAGCCGGGTCTGCCGAACGGCGACGGTTCCATCCAGGTGGATGGCGCCGGCGTGGTTCGGGTGACCGTGACCTGGGACGAGCCGGACGGTCAAGTCGGCACCGTCACCATCGACAGCCAGGGATGATCCTCATGAAGCAACGTCGCATCCTCAACAGGCAGCAGGGTTTCTCGCTGATCGAGATGCTGCTCGCCATGGCGCTCGGCCTGATCGTGGTCACCGGCATCGTTCAGCTCTTCATCGGCAACTCCCAGAGCGCCCGCGTGATCAGCGGTCAGGCGCGTCTGCAGGAGAATGCCCGGTTTGCCTTCGAGTTCATTTCCCGCGCTGCCCGCCAGGCAGGCTACTTCGGCTGCATCCGGGATCCCCAGACCCGTGTGTGGGGGCTGAACGGCCTGCCGAACCAGCTGCCCGAGTACAACATCGATCAGCCCGTGGGTGGGTTCAATGCGAGCGGCGGCGGCACCTGGGCGCCCGCAGTGGTGAACCTGCCCGGTGTGGCCGGCAGCACCATCCAGGGCGGCAACATCAACGTTGCCACGCTTCAGGACGGCGCCGACATCCTGGTGTTCCGCAATCTCCGCCAGCCCGTGCAGAAGCTCACCGTGACCCTGAACCCGACGGACAATCCGGTGGTCACCGCCCCCGGCAACACGTTGAACTTCGGCGCGGACGAGATCGCCATGGTCGCGGACTGCGAGCAGGCGTCGGTCTTCCGCGTGACGGGCGTGAACATCGCTGCCAATGAGGCGACGCTGCAGCAGGCCAACGGCGTGGGCGGTCCCAATGCGTTCTTCCAGAATGCGGTGAACATGACGCCACCGACCGGGCCGCAGGTTCCGCGCCGCAACTCGTTCCTGAACCGTCCCTACGGCCCGGAAGCCGTGGTGGGCGCCATCGAGTCGACGTTCTTCTTCATTGCCGACAGTACCCGCCAGAACGAAAGCGGCGACACGCCGCTCGCCCTCTGGCAGAAGGTCGGTCCCGGCGCTCCGGTGGAGCTCATCCAGGGGGTGCAGGACATGCAGGTGCTGTTCGGCATCGACACGACCCTGAACGACGACATTCCAAATCCGAACCAGTACGTGACGGCCAACCTGATCCCCGACCCCACGCAGGTGGTGGCGATCCAGGTGTCGCTGACGGTCGACAGCATCGACCGGGTCACCGAAGACAACAACCTGCTGACCCGGACGTTCACCAAGACGATCCTGGTCAGAAACGCCAACCCGGAACTCTGATCATGAAGCAGCCCGTCAACTTCAAGAGAAACACCGGCGTCGCGCTGTTCATCAGCCTGGTGCTGCTGCTGGTGCTGACCATTCTCGGCGTCTCGGTGGTGCAGACCACCTCGCTCGAGATCCGCATGGCGCGAAACGAGCACGACTCGCTGCTCGCCTTCCAGGCGGCGGAGTCGGCGCTGCGTGACGCGGAGAACCAGATCGAGGCGACGACCACCACGGTGAACTTCGTGGACACCGGCGCCAACGGCCTGTGGACGGTAGCGCCGCTCAACCAGGCCAACCGCTGGGCGGACGAAACGATCTGGGGCGACGGGCGCACGATCGTCGCGCCGACGGCGGTCGCCGGCATCGCCGGGCAGGCCCAGCCGCGTTACATGATCGAGCACGTGGCGTCCGTGATCCGTTCCGAGAACGCCTACCAGATGGAAAGTGACTACGGTGGCGGCGCAGGCGCCGACCAGGTTGAAGTGTTTCGAGTTACGGCTCGTGGATTCGGGGGCAGCCCCAATTCGAGAGCCACCCTGCAGACCACGTACGGTCGAATTCTCGACTGACCGGTCGTGATCTGCCTGAGGAGGAGTTGAGATGTACCACCTAACCAGAATCCGCTCTGCAGCCGCTTTCGCGCTGCTGTTCGGGGTGCTGCCAAGCACGGCGCTGTACGCGGAGCCATTTGCAGAAGCGGTCCCCGATCGAACCGTCAGCCATGTCGGGGCCAACATCTCGAGCAATCTGCTTACACTCGTCACCTACAGTGGTCCGAATTTCCCGGCGCCTGAAGAGCCTCACTCCTTCACCATCGTCGGGATTTCCGGTGATCCGGTCGTGAATCTGAATCTGGCCGGTGACCTGCTTACCATCGATCCGATTAACGGATCCACCGGTGTCGCGACAGTTCATCTGTTGGCTACGGACGCCGGCGTCGATATGGACATTTTTTTCGATGTGACTGTCACCAACGCAGACCCGGTGCTCAGCGGCAGCGGGAATCAGATCGTCGATGAAGGCGTTGTGTTTAACCTGCCTGTTTCCGCGACGGATGGCGACGGCGGCGCGGATACGCTCACTTACAGCCTCGTTTCCGCACCGCCTGGAGCGACCATCAATCCGTCGTCGGGTGCATTCAGCTGGACACCTGCCGAGGCCGATGGCCCCGGAACCTACAGCGTGACGATACAGGTTGCGGACACCGCCGGGGGAACGGATACGGATTCCTTCGACATCGATGTGACCGAGGTGAACGAAGCGCCGCTGCTGAGCGCAATCGGTCCGCAATCGGCGAGTGAGGACGTGCTGCTGTCCTTCACGGTGACGGCGACGGATGCGGACCTGCCGGCCAACGGGCTCACCTACAGCCTGGACAGCGGCCCGGCGGGTGCGACCATCAACCCGTCCTCGGGTCTGTTCGAGTGGACCCCGGGTGAGAGCGACGGCGGCACGTCGCCGACGGCCACCGTTCGGGTCACCGACGACGGCGCCGGCCTGCTGTCCGGTACGGCGACGTTCACGATCAACGTTGCGGAGACGAACACGGCCCCGGCGGTGGATTTCATTGCCGACCAGGCGGCCTCTGAAGGTACGCTGCTGAGCTTCACGGTCACGGCGTCGGATACCGACAATCCGGCCAACGGGCTGACCTTCAGCCTGGACAGCGCCCCGGCGGGTGCGACCATCAACCCGTCCTCGGGTCTGTTCGAGTGGACCCCGGGGGAGAGCGACGGCGGCACGGCTCCGACGGCCACCGTTCGGGTCACCGACGACGGCGCCGGCCTGCTATCCGGTACGGCAACGTTCACGATCAACGTCGCGGAGACGAACACGGCCCCGGTGATGGACCCCATTTCCGACCGGCCGGCCTCGGAAGGCGCGTTGCTGAGCTTCACGGTCACGGCGTCGGATACCGACGATCCGGCCAACGGGCTTACCTTCAGTCTGGACAGCGCCCCGGCGGGCGCGACCATCGACCCGGGCACGGGCCTGTTCGAGTGGACCCCGGGGGAGAGCGACGGCGGCACGGCACCGACGGCCACCGTTCGGGTCACCGACGACGGCGCCGGCCTGCTGTCCGGTACGGCAACGTTCACGATCAACGTCGCGGAGACGAACACGGCCCCGGCGGTGGATTTCATCGCCGACCAGTCGGCTTCGGAAGACGCGCTGCTGAGCTTCACGGTCACCGCGTCGGATACCGACGACCCGGCCAACGGGCTGACCTTCAGCCTGGACAGCGCCCCGGCAGGCGCGACCATCGACCCGACCTCGGGCCTGTTCGAGTGGACCCCGGGTGAGAGCGACGGCGGCACGGCGCCGACGGCCACCGTTCGGGTCACCGACGACGGCGCCGGCCTGCTGTCCGGCACGGCGACGTTCACCATCAACGTCTCCGAGAGCAACGTTGCACCGGTGCTGGATCCCATCTCTGATCAGGCGGCCTCCGAGGGCGCGCTGCTCTCGTTCACGGTGACGGCAACGGATGCGGACCTGCCGGCCAACGGGCTCACTTTCAGCCTGGACAGCGCCCCGGCGGGTGCGACCATCGACCCGTCCACGGGCCTGTTCGAGTGGACCCCGGGCGAGAGCGACGGCGGTACGGCGCCGACGGCGACGGTCCGGGTCACCGACGACGGCGCCGGCTCGCTGTTCTATACGGCAACGTTCACCATCAACGTCGCGGAAACCAACGTTGCGCCCACACTGAGCCCCATCGGCGCGCAGTCCGTCAGCGAGGACACCCTGCTGAGCTTCACGGCAGCTGCCGCGGACAGCGACGTGCCGGCCAACTCCCTCACCTACAGTCTGGATTCCGGTGCGCCGGCAGGTGCTGCCATCGACCCGGTGACGGGGGTGTTCAACTGGACGCCCATCGAGGCCCAGAGCCCGGGCAGCTACAACGTGACCGTGCGGGTGACCGACGACGGCGCTCCGGCGCTCGACGCGTTCGAAACGCTCACGATCACGGTCAGCGAGGTCAACGACCCGCCCGTGCTCGTCTCGGGCATTGCCGATCAGGCGATGGATGAAGACGACGCCGTGCTCAACGTGGAAGTGCTGGCGAGCTTCGACGATCCGGATCTGGCGGATACGCCGCCGGACGTGCTCACCCCGATCGTGCTGAGCAATACGAATCCGGGTCTCGTCACGGTCACCCCGAACGGTTCCGGGGTCGACCTGGTGCTGACGGCGAATCAGTACGGCACAGCCACCATTACCGTCGCCGCACGTGACAATGCCGGTGCCCAGGCGGCCGATACCTTCGATCTGGTGGTCAACTCGGTGAACGATCTGGTCCAGGTGACCGGTGGCATCGCGAATGTGGCGGCCAACGAGGACGTGGGCACGATCTCCGTGAGCCTCGCGGGCGCCTTCGGGGATCTGGACCTCGCCAACGGCGGAGACACGCACACGGTCACCTTTACCAGCTCCAATACCGCGCTGGTATCGCCGACCAACTCGCCGTTGGCCGCCCTGACCGGGAACATGGACTTCAGCGTGCCGATCAACGCCAACGGCACGGCCACCATCACGGTCACCGCCGAAGATGCGGCGGGTACGCAGGCGGTGGAAACGTTCGACATCGTCATCAGCGAGATGACGGATGCACCTGTCGTCGTCGGCTCGGTCGCCGATCAGACGGTGGCCGAGGACACCGCCACGGTCGTCGTCAGCTTCGCCGGTGTGTTCGATGACCCCGACCTGGCGGACGGCGACGTCCTGTCCTTCTCGGCAAGCCACGACAACCCGTCGCTGATCTCCGGGCTCAGCATTTCCGGCACGAACCTGACGCTGAACGTGCCCGCGAACCAGAACGGCTCGGCCAATGTGACCCTGCAGGCGGAAGATTCGACCTTCCAGACGGCCAGCATCACGTTCGTATTCGACGTGACGCCCGTCGACGACGATCCGTTCGTGACCAGCCCGGTCGCGGACATCAACACCTACGAAGACGACCCGACGGTGTTCACCATCGACCTGGCCAACGTCTTCGACGATCCGGACATTCTCACGAACGGTGACTCGCTGACGTTTGCCGCATCGGATACCAATCCGGCGCTGTTTGCGACCAACACCCTTTCGGGGACGGAGCTGAGCCTGATGCTGGCGCCGGACCAGAACGGCAGCTCGCTGTTCACGCTGACGGCGACGGACAGCACCGGGCGCACCGCGACGGAGACGTTCACCTTCAACGCTGCCGGTGTGAACGACATCCCCGTGCCGTCGGACGACTTTGCCGGTCCGTACCCGGAAGACCCGGGTACCATCGTCATCGCGGTGATGGCCAACGACTATCTCGCTGAGCAGCCCACGGGTATCTCGTCCGCGGGTGTGGACGGCAACAGCGAGAGCACGCCGACCATCGTGCTCGATCCGCTGGACAACCCCATCAGCCAGCCAAACGGCACCGTGGTCGTCAGCGGCAGCGTCATCGAGTACACACCGAAGGCCGACTTCTTCGGTACCGACTACTTCACCTACCGCCTGGTCGACAACGACGGCGACGTCTCGCCGCCGGCGACGGTGACGATCTCGGTCAACATGCAGAACGACCCGCCTGTGGGCCAGCAGGAACGGACGTTCGCGATGTACGAGAACGGCGTGCTCACCATCGATGCGCTCAACGGCGTGATGGTCGGTGCCTACGACGTGGACGGCGCGTTGCTCGACGGTTCCGGCAATCCGGTCGGCTCGCCAATGTTCTGGACGGTCACCAACAACCCCAGCATGGGGACCATCCCGTACACGGATCCGGTGACGGGTGAGTTCACTTACGAGCCGTTCCTGAACTTCACCGGTGAAGACACGTTCACCTACCGGCTGTTCGACGGCACGGACGTGAGCGAGGAGTACGTGGTCCGCGTGATCGTGAATCCGATTCCGCCGCCCGTTCCGCCGCCACCGCCGGGTCAGGTAGCCGTGAACTTCAACGTCGCCAACGTGCCGCTCGAGCAGGCCTCCTCGGTGTCACCCAACGTCATGGTGATCCTGGACGATTCGGGCAGCATGGACTGGAACCTGAGCGTGTCGGGCAACGACGAGAACGGCGGGATGACGCTGGACAATTCCGCGGCCACCTCCGGAGGCCGGCGGAACGTTACCGGGTACCTGTATCTCTACGGCCTGCCGAACAACGTTTTCTCGGCGACGAGCGGCAACGGCCGGATTCTGCCCACGGAGGAAGCGCTGGCCGCGGATTCCGACACGGACAACAACCGCTACGGTGTCTGGCGCGCCCGCAACCATCTCTACAACGCCCTCTACTACAACCCGCAGGTGCGGTATCTTCCGTGGCGGGGACAGGACCTCACCAACAGTGAGTTCACCAATGCGGACTGGCGTGCGGTGCGGATCGATCCGCTGGATTCCACGCGGACCATCGACCTGGCAGTGCCGCATGAGTACCGTTCCTACAACGTACCGGAATGGGACAGCACCGGCGGCACCACCACGGTTCGGGTAGAAAACTCCGAGGCGGTCTACATCCCGCGCTACTACACCACCACCGCGACGCCACCACTGGACTGGAACGACCCGCATACCCTGGTGGAAATCCGTGCGGCCAACGCCCCCTTCGTCGGCGGACCGGCACGGGAAGACTGTGCCGGTGACGGCAACCCCATGGACTGCTCGTTCGCGGAGGAAATTCAGAACTTCGCCAACTGGTTCCAGTACTACCGGTCGCGGGAGTACACCACCAAGGCATCCGTGGGCAGTGTCATCGCCAACGTCCAGGACATCCGCGTGGGCTTCGACACCATCAGCGAGCGCCGCTCCGAGCCCGTTCGTGACATGAACGAGCTGCACACGGAGGGCAACAAGAAGACACTGCTGGACGACATCTACCGGGTGAACTCCTCGGGCGGTACGCCGCTGCGGCGTTCGCTCGAGCGTGCCGGTCAGACCTTCCGCTGCTCCGCCGGATCGGCCAACTGCCCGATCCTGCCGGCACCGGACGGTCAGTGTCAGCAGAACTTCGCGCTGCTCTTCTCCGACGGTTACTGGAACGGCAACACGCCGTTCACGGCCAGCGGCAACCGGGACGGTGACAACAACACTGTCTGGGATGGCGGGCGCTATGCGGACTCCGTGTCCTCCACGCTGGCCGACGTCGCCATGTACTACTACGAGAACGACCTCCAGCCTTCGCTGGACGACGTCGTGCCGCTGGCTTCCCGCGATCTGCTGGGGGCGCCTTCCGGCACCTTCACGGCCGCGTTCAACACCATGCATCAGCACATGAAGACGTACACCATCGCCTTCGGTGTGACCGGCACGGTAGATCCGTCCACGATCCCGGCAACGGTCACCGCACCGTTTGCGTGGCCGTCGCCTCTGTCCGGCTCGCCGGAGAAGATCGACGACATGATGCACGCCGCGGTCAACGGCCGCGGTCAGTTCCTCAATGCCCGGGACCCGGTGGCGCTGCAGGAAGCTTTCGAGCAGGCCTTCCTGGAATTCTCGTCCGCGGCGTCGTCGACCTCGGCTGCGGCATTCAACTCCACGTCGCTGCGGGAAGGCACGCTCCTGTATCGCGGTTTCTACGACCTGCGCAACAACACCGGCGAGCTCACCGCAACACCGGTCGACAACGACGGCACGCTGCAGAACTGCACCATCGATCCCACCAACTGCTGGTGGGCTTCCGAGCAGCTCAACCCCGTGCACATCGTGCCCAACAACCGGGTGATCGTGACCTCGCACTCGACCACGGGTGATGGCGTGCCGTTCCGGCAGCCTTCGCTCGCGCCTGAGCAGCAGCTGATGATGAGCGCCATCGAGGTGAACTACCTGCGGGGCGCCCGCGGCGACGAGAATCCCACCGGCACCCTGCGGCAGCGGCCGACGACCGACGGTCTGCTCGGCGATATCGTGAACTCGAGCCCGATCTTCGTCGGCTCGCCGAGCTCGATCAACCGGGATCAGACGCCGTATCCGCTCACGGACCTCTACTCCACCTTCGCGGCAGGAGCCTACTCGAGGACACCGGTGGTCTACGTGGGTGCCAACGACGGCATGCTGCACGGCTTCAACGCCACCACGGGCCGCGAGGTATTCGCCTACGTGCCGAACAAGATCATGGACACCAGTCGCCGGTATCACAACGATCTGGAGGACTTCACGTCGCCGTTCTATCAGCACAAGTTCTATGTCGATCTGACGCCGAGCCTCAATGACGTGTACATGCGACCGAACCGCGCGGCTACCGGCAAGAGCTGGATCACGCTGCTGGTCGGTGGTCTCGGCGCCGGCGGCAAGGGCTACTACGCCCTGAACGTCACCGATCCGGCGGTGCAGTTCTCCTCCGAGGTCAACGCGGCCGCCACGTCGGTGCTGTGGGAGTTCACGGACGAGGACGATACCTATCCGATCAACTGCCCGATGCGGTCGGAAACCGCCTGCCCGGGTGCGCTGCTCGGTGGTGGTTCCATCACGGATCCCGACGGTCTGCCCGTCAAGGATCTGGGCCTCGCGCTGCAGCAGCCGAGCATCGTGATGACCAACGTCAACGACGGTGGGGACAAGGAGTGGGCGGCCATCTTCGGCAACGGCCTCAACTCCACCGCCGGTGTCGCCAAGCTCTACGTCCTGCTGGTGAATAGAGGGGTGGACGGATGGCAGGCCGGTGACGTCATCAAGCTCGACACCGGCGCGGGCGTCCCGACGTCCGGGCCGCTGACCGGCTATCCGAACGGTCTGGGTACCACCACGTCGGTGGACGTGGACCTGGACGGCACGGTGGATCTGGTCTACGGAGGCGACCGGCTGGGCAACCTGTACCGGTTCAACATCCAGGATCCGAACCCGGGCAACTGGACCGTCACGCGACTGTTCACGGCCACCTATGACGATGGCGGCGGCCCGGTGATTCAGCCGATCCTCTCCAAGCCCACGGTGACCAAGCACCCGACGGAGGATGGCTTCCTGATCACCTTCGGCACGGGCAGCCACGTTGCCCGCGAGGACGCGGACAGCGAAGACATTCAGTCGATCTACACGATCTGGGATCGGGTAGTGTCTTCGCCGGCGACCGCGCTGCCGGATTCCAAGGCGTTGCGCCTGGTGGAGCAGACCATCACCAACGTGGTGGACGATTCCACCGGCACGCCGGAAACCCGCAGGATTCTCTCCGAGAACGCCGTGAACTACACGCCGGAGAGCGGTGTGCCGGGCACCTACGGCTGGTACATCGACTTCGACATGCCGCGGGCCACGTCCACGACGTCCGGGGCGTCGAACCTGGATGGTTCCGGCTACGCGCCTCCAGCCCCGCAGTTCCCGGGTGAGAAGGCGATCCGTCGGATGCTGTTCCGTGATGGCGTGATCATCGCCACCACCATTCTGCCGAGCATCGGCACGACGAGCTGCTTCGGCTCCCGGCCCGGTTCGATCATGCTGATCGACGCCGCCACCGGTGGCAACCCGTCGTTCCCGCTGATCGACTTCAACAACGACGGCTACGTCGATGACGGCGATCTGGTGGACTTCAACGGCCAGACCTATGCCGCCGGACTGCTGTTCGATCAGGACGCGCTCGACGGCTCGCTGGTGGATCCCTCCATCCTCGGTGGTGAGGGCGACACGGACTTCCTGTTCATCAGCGGTGGTAACGACACCACGTCCTTCCGGATACTGGATCCGAACGACAACCGCACCGGTCGCCTGTCCTGGCAGGAACTGGATTGAGCGAGGAGTAACCCATGAAACGCCTGAAATCCCTGCTGACCGTTGCCCTGCTGGCCGCAGCCTCGCTGCTCGCCGGCGGGGCCGCTGCCCAGAGCCTCGACCCGGCACTCGCGCCGGTGACGGAGCGGGAAGGGACGATCCAGCAGCTCGAGTTCGCCGACAACAGCATGATCTTCGACGGGAACCGGTACTACATGGCGCCGGATCTCGTCGTGGAGATCCGCGGCACCCATGGCGCCTTCACCATGCTCCAGGCAGGGATGAAGGCCAGGATCGTCTATCGCGTCATCTCCGGCTCGCGGCGCGAGGTGTTCCAGATCGAGCAGCTGCCCGACAACTACGACGTCGAAGGTGTGTGAGCTCCGGACTCAGCAGGCCAGCGGCTCGCCGTTGGCCTGTTCGTCCACACCATCGCCATCACTGTCTCTGGACAGGGCCGTGCGCCCCTGGATGTTGATGATCAGCACCTTGCCATAGCGCGGGTCCCTGCTGGCCGGGCAGTAGCGGAAGCTGCCGTTCTGCCAGTTCGTATAACCCTCCACCCTGAACTGCAGGAAGTTCTGTCGCCGGAAAGCGCGCCAGTCGAGCCGCTCACCCGGATCCAGCGCAGCCTGGTAGGCAAGGACGGCCTCTGCCGGCTGCCGGACGCCGTCCCGATTGGTATCGGAAAACGTCATGATTCCGGACGCCCAGTCCTGGCTGTCCAGGCATGTCTCCCCCTCGGCGGGGCAGACCGTAACCCAGCGCCCGGTGGTGACTGCGGCATGTCTGGCGTGCCGGATGAGCGCGACCAGCGCGTTGATCCTGCTGGCAGTGCGGGTTTGCTCCGCGAGGCTCTGCATCGACGGCCGTGCGAGCCAGACCAGGCAGCCGGCCACCACCAGGGCAATCAGCAGTTCGAGGAGGGTGAATCCCGGGCACTTCATGCCGGGGCAGCTTAGGCCGTCGACGTCGATTCCGACGTGCGACCTTGGCGCGGTGGTGTGCGGGTTGCCGCCGGTTCAGAGCGGCGCCCGGGCGGTTACTCCAGATCGAGCTTCTGCAGCCGGTAACGCAGGGCCCGGAAGGTGATGCCGAGCTTCTTGGCGGCGGCCGTCTTGTTCCAGCGGGTGGACTCCAGCGCATCGACGATCATCTGCTTCTCGATGGCTTCGAGGTAGTCTTCCAGCGACTCACCCGGAGCAAGCGCGTGCGCGGAAAGTGGCGCCTCGCGCGCAGCCTGCGGGGCCGGTGCCGCTGCTGACCCCTCGTCGACCGGCTCGGGTACCTCGGCCGGCGCATCCGCGGCCGGATCGAGCTGCAGATCGGTGGGGAGGATGCGCTGACCTTCGCAGAGGGTGAAGGCGCGCTCCAGGACGTTTTCCAGCTCCCGCACGTTCCCCGGAAACGCATAACGCTCCAGCGCCGAGAGCGCGTCCGGGGTGAGCTCGGGACGGCTGCCGCCGTAATCCCGGGCGAGCCGGTCGAGAATCTGCGCCGCGAGCTCGGCGATGTCGCCGCTGCGCTCGCGCAGACTCGGCATCGGCAGCTCGATCACGTTCAGGCGGTAGTAGAGGTCCTGACGGAACCGGCCACCGCTCACCTCGTCGGCGAGGTCCTTGTGGGTGGCACAGAGTATCCGGACGTCCGTCGGCCGCTCATCGGCCGATCCCACCGGGCGAACGGATTTTTCCTGAATCGAGCGCAGGAGCTTCACCTGCATGGACAGGGGCAGGTCGGCCACCTCGTCGAGAAACAGGGTGCCACCTTCGGCGGCTTCGAACAGCCCTTTCTTGTCGGCCACGGCACCGGTGAAGCTGCCCTTGATGTGACCGAAGAATTCGCTCTCCATGAGCTCGCTCGGTATGGCGCCGCAGTTCACCGGCACGAACGGTCCCTCCGCCCGGGGGCCCTGCTCGTGAATCAGCCGCGCCGCCACCTCCTTGCCGGAGCCGGATTCGCCGCTGATGTAGATGGGGGCCTGGCTGCGGGCGAGCTTGCTTATCTGCTCACGCAGAGCCGTCATCCGCGCCGATGTGCCGAGCAGACGGGTACCGCCGCTCCGCCCGGAGGTAAGGGGGGTGATCTTGAGTGCCGTGTCCACCAGGCTGCGCAGCTGCTCCAGATCCACCGGCTTCTGCACGAAGTCGAATGCCCCGGCCTTCAGCGCGCTGATGGCGGTGTCCATGCTGCCGAAGGCGGTGATGACCGCGACGGGCAGGTCGGGCTTGTGATCGGCGATGTACTCCACGAGCTCCAGACCGTTTCCGTCCGGCAGGTGCATGTCCGTCAGGCACAGGTCGAAGTCGTTCTGCTCGAGCAATCGCCGCGCGGCGGCCAGGTCGGCGGCGGCGGCGGTGTCGATGGACATGCGGCCCAGGGTGATTTCCAGGAGCTCGCGGATGTCGGGCTCGTCGTCGACGATGAGCGCCCGCTTGCCGGGTCTCGCGAGATTGTGGGCCGGGCTGCTCATGCGGTGATCCGTTCCGGGTGGGCGAAGGTGATGCGGAAGCAGCTGCCGCCCTCCGGCTCGGGCGTGTAGTTCAGCCGGGCCTGATTGGCCTCGCAGAGCTCCCGGGAGATGTACAGCCCGAGGCCGGTTCCCGCCGCAGCGGTGGTGAAGAAGGGCTCGAAGAGCCTCGGAAGCTGCTCCTCCGGAACACCGGGGCCGTGGTCGATCACGTTCAGGAAGGGGCGCTCGGTGCGGGAATCGATGCCGCCGGTCAGCCGCACGAGGGGTTCCCCTCCCGCGTCCACACTGGCGCGGAGGCCGTTTTCGACCAGATTGGTGAGTGCCTGAGAGAGCTGCCCCTTGTCGACCCGCACTTCCGTGTCCCTCGGTTCTACGTCGATCTCGATGATCGCGTCGGCCTGCGTCTCGACGAATTCCGTCCTGAATTCCTCGAGAAAATCCATCAGTTGCAGTCTAACCGGTGTCGGTGGCCGGCGGCGTGACAGCTCCAGCACATTCTCTATGACACCGTTCATCCGCTGGCAATGGCTGTGGATGATGTCCGTCAGCCGGGCGTCCCCTTTGTCCAGATTCTGTGACTCGCTTAACAGCTGGGCCGCATGGCTGATCGCGCCGAGCGGGTTGCGGATCTCGTGCGCGATGCTGGCCGAGAGCCGGCCGAGCGCAGCGAGCTTGAGCTGCTGAGCCTGCTGCTGAATCTCGCCGGTGTCCTCCAGGAACACGGTGACGTCACCTTCCGGGTCGTCGCTGCGCACGGCCGAGAAGGCGACGCGTACCTCCGGCGTGTCGGCACGGATGTGGAACGGCGAAATCCTGAGGTGGGTGTTCTCCCGCCAGGACTGCAGGTGCGCCAGCAGGGTTTCCGGCAGCGTCGTGTCACCTTCTTCCTGCATCTGACCCATGAGCGCGAGCGCCGACTGGTTGGCCATACGGATCTGGTTCTCGTGGTCGACCAGCACGATGCCCGTCCGCATACGCTGGACGATCTGCCGGTTGACCCGCTCCAGGTCGGCCATCTCGGCGGCCTGGGTCAGGGCCCTGATGTCGTTCTGGCGGACGCGCCTGGAGATGCTCTGTATGGACAGCGCCGCGGTGAAGTAGAGGGCGCCGAAGATGCCCGCCTGGAAGAAATCGTCGTGCGTTCCGGGTACGGCGAGGGAGAGGTAGAACTCCTCGTAGAGGATGGCGATGGAAGCGACGGCGGGCAGCAGGTTGGCCAGCCGCCCGGTCACGAGGATGGAACCGATGGCCACGGAGACCAGCACCAGGGCTCCCAGCCCGCTGGCGACGCCGTTCGACAGGAACGTGAGGCCGGTGAGCACGAGAATGTCGAAGATGACCAGCGCCAGTGACGGCAGCTCGCTCTTGAAGACGCGCTGGGGCACGAACTGGACGATCACCGCACTGAGCAGGTTGGCGAGGGTATAGGCGCCGGTCAGGAGGTAAAAACCGGTCTGGTCGTACTCGCCGAGCCGGGTGGAGACCAGCGTCTGGGAAGACACCGCCATGAGCGCAAGGCCGACGAGGACCCGGTAGTAGTTGTAGACCTTGAGCAGCCGGACGGTGAGCTCGAGCCGGCGGCGCTCCACCTCATCGAGGATCTCGGCCCGGTAGGTGATCACGAGTTGGAGTCGAACTCCCCGGTACCTTCCGGTTGGGTGATCCTGATCGGTGGCGGCACCGAGGGACGGTCCAGCAGGCCGAAGGTGATCAGGTTGGTCCAGGAGCGGTCCCGGTTGCGGATCTGGTCCTTCAATACCAGATTGCCGTTCTTGTCGAATGCCGGGTAGTCAGGATAGTTGAGCGCCAGCACCCGAAGCGCGTCGTTGGCGGCGTCGGTGAGCCCCAGCCGGTAGTTCGCCTCGATCATCACGGCCAGCGCGTCCGGCGTGACGTCCGACTTCGAATAGGTTTCCACCACGTAGCGTGCCCGGTTTGCGGCAGCAGCATAAGCGCGCCGGCGCATGTAGTAGTCGGCGATGTGGAGCTCGGAGCGGGCGATCAGATTGCGCAGATAGAGCATCCGCTGCCGGGCGTCGGCGGCGTACTGGCTGGACGGATAGCGTGCCAGCAGCGTGGCGAAGTCGGCGTACGCGGCTCGTGGATGGGTCATGTCCCGCCGGGCCGGGTCGGATGCATAGATCCTGTCCATGAGCCCGCGGTTCTCGCTGTAGGAGGCGAGCCCCTTCAGGTAGTAGGCGTAGTCGATGTGCGGATGGCTGGGGTGAAGGCGGATGAAGCGGTCGGCGGCATTGCGCGCAGACTCGTAGGCTGAAGCCATGTAGTGCGCATAGATGATCTCGAGCTGGGCCTGCTCCGCATAGCGACCGAAGGGAAACCGCGCTTCCAGCCGCTGCAGCATCTCGATGGCGGTGGCGTAGTTGCCCGAGCGGAGGCTGCGCTGGGCGTCGCGGTAGAGCACCTGCTCGGTCTTGTCCAGGTCTTCGTCGTCGAAGTTCTTCTTGTCCTTCCCGAAGAAGGGGATGGCAGAGCAACCGGCCGCCGCCAGGGCAAGACAGACCGCCAGCAGCGCGGTGCGCACGGAAGGGCGGGACGGGCTGGTTGCCGCGATGCTTCTGGTCATGCAACCTCGAACCGTGGTGGGCCGGCAGCACTGCCGGACGGTGAAAAGTTTCGCTAATTTAACGATATAGCGTACGGTTGCAACTCCGGTTCGAGTGATGCGGACAATCATGGGAGCGACCAGCTCCGGGATAGACTCCGGGATGGACTCCGGGATAGAAAAGCTGCGGCGGGCGGTACCGGTGCCGCCGGAGCTCGCGGGCGAGCGTGTGGACAAGGCGGCCGCGGTGCTCTTCGACGATTTCTCCAGGGCGGAGCTCCGTCGCTGGATCGACGAAGGCGCCCTCACGGTGGACGGCGTCGCGGTAAAAGCGAAACAGCGGCTGATTGGCGGCGAGACTCTGGCACTGGATGCGGCGCTCACCCCCCGGGAGGACTGGGCCAGCGCCCAGACGGTGGCGTTCGAGATTGTCTACGAGGATGACGATCTCCTCATCGTCGACAAGCCGGCCGGGCTGGTGGTGCATCCCGGCGCGGGGAATCCGGACGGCACTCTGGTGAACGGGCTGATTGCGCATCGCCCCGAGCTCGCCAGCCAGCCTCGGGCGGGCATCATCCACCGGCTCGACAAGGACACCAGCGGCCTGCTGGTGGTGGCTGCCTCGAGTCGGGCGCGTACCCGTCTCGTGCGGGACCTTCAGCAGCGTCTCATCCAGAGACTCTATGTGGCCGTGACCGAAGGCCGCATGGTCGGCGGTCGCGACATCGAAGCACCCATCGGGCGTGACCCGAGAACCCGCACCCGGCAGCGGGTGCGCGAGGACGGCAGACCGGCGCTCACCCGGGTGCGGGTCATGGAACGGTATCGCGTGCACACGCTGATCGAGGCGGAGCTGGCCACCGGTCGGACTCACCAGATCCGAGTCCACCTGGCGAGCATCGGTTTTCCGCTGGTCGGGGACCGCCGCTATGGCGCCCGGGGCAGGGTGCCGCCGGGGGCAGCGCGCCCACTCGTGCGGCTGCTGCAGCAGTTTCCCCGGCAGGCGCTGCATGCCTGGCAGCTCGGGCTGACGCATCCCGGAACCGGCGAGTCGATGCACTTCGACTCGCCGCTGCCGGACGACCTGGTGGAGCTCATCGAAGCGCTCCGTGCGGACGCTGCCGGTGCGGATAACGAAGCCTCGTGACCGGCTGGCTGGATGCGCAGTGGCCCTATGGCGACCGGGTGCGGGCCCTGACCACCACGCGCGAGGACGGCCATTCGACGGGGGTTTATGCCCGGTTCAACCTGGCCACCCATGTGGGGGACGATCCGGCGGCCGTTCGCGCGAACCGGAGAGATCTGGATGCGCTGCTCGGCGGCATGCCCGTTCAGTGGCTCGAGCAGGTGCACGGCACGGCCGTGGTGCAGGCCACTCGAGACGGCGTCCATACGGTGCCGGAGGCGGATGGTGCCTGGACGGGTGAGCGGGGTCTGGTGCTGGCGGTGCTGACGGCCGACTGCCTGCCCGTGGTGCTCGTGGATGATCGCTGCCGGAATCTGGCCATCGTCCACGCCGGGTGGCGGGGGCTGGTGTCCGGCGTGATCGCGGCGGGCTGTGCGGCGCTGCCGTTCCGGCCCCGGGCGGCCTGGCTTGGGCCCGCCATCGGACCCGACGCCTACGAAGTGGGTGCGGACGTGCTCCAGGCGGTGGCCCGGTTGCCCGTTCGTGCCGAGGACGCTATCCGTCCCTCACCGCAGACCGGCAAGGGCTATCTCGACCTCCACCGGCTGGCGGAGCGCCTGCTGTCGCGGGAAGGGGTCACGGAAGTCTACGGCGTGCGCGCCTGCACCTACACCGACCCGAGGTTCTATTCCTACCGGCGTGTTGGAGAGACGGGACGGATGGCGACGCTGGCCTGGCTCAGACCCTAGGAGTCTGGACGGCCCAGACTCCTAGCGCCGGGATGTCGATCAGGCAGAGGCGCAGTACAGGGCGATGTTCTTCTGCGCTTCGCTGATGCGGGACGCGCGCTCGTCCTCCGGCATGACCCGGTAGTCGCCGTCCTCGCCGCGGACACGGATGCGTTCCTTGACCGTAAGCCTGGCGAGCACGTCCTTCGACTGCTGACAGTTTTCCGCCTTGATCTTGGCGATCTCCTGCTGGCGGGCGCGTTCGGCGGCGCGCAGACCTTCGAGCATCTGCTCCTGCTCCGGGGAGAGCGGTTCGCCGGTGGCGGGGTCGGTGACCGAGGCGGGGGCCGGCGTCGGTGCCGCCTTTGCGACCCGGGTAGCGCCTCCCTGGGTGGTGATCGCTTCGGCTTCGGTGTCCTTGGGCTTGAGCTGGGTGTAGTTGACCACGCCGTTGGCGTCCACCCAGCGGTAGATCTCGTCTGCTGCGGTCTGACCGCTGAACGCGATCAGGAGCGCGGCACCGATCAGGGGCAATACCTTGTGCTTGATCCCGTTCATGATCGCGCCTCGTTCCCTCGAATCCTGATTCACCGTGCCATTGTAGCCGCTACACCCCTGGTGACGCAGGTCGAGTTGGGAAGCGTTTCGTTACCTGATTCTCACTTTCGTTGACATGTCGGGTGCGAACGCCAAGAATAGCCGCCTTTTCCGCGGCCACCGGCCAAAATTCTCAGAAATCAAGCAGTTAGAGAGTGGATCGGAATGCCAGCGGTGCCTGCCTGCCGGGACCGGTCAGCGCAGCCGTAAAGAGCCTTTTATTTGACAGAATCTGACCAGCGACCGGATCGAAACGTGGCCACTGACAAGCGAGAAGACACAGCCGAGGCGACCCTGGAACAGCTCTCCGGCGGCGAGATGCTCATCCGCGCCCTGCAGGACGCCGGCGTGGAGTACATTTTCGGCTACCCGGGCGGGTCGGCGCTGCACATCTACGACGCGATCTTCAAGCAGCAGAAGATCGAGCACATCCTCGTCCGGCACGAACAGGCGGCGACGCACATGGCGGATGGCTATGCGCGAGCCACAGGCAAGCCGGGCGTGGTGCTGGTCACTTCCGGACCCGGCGCGACAAACGCCGTCACCGGCATCGCTACGGCCTACATGGATTCCATTCCCATGGTGGTGATCTCCGGCCAGGTGCCGAATAACGTGATCGGCACCGATGCCTTTCAGGAAACGGACATGGTGGGCGTGTCGCGGCCGGTGGTGAAGCACAGCTTCATCGTCAAGCAGCCCGAGGACATTCCGAACATCGTCTGGAAGGCTTTCCACATCGCCACCACCGGCCGTCCCGGACCGGTGGTCATCGACGTGCCCAAGGACACCACGGATCCCGACATCACGGCACCGTACGCCTATCCGAAGAAGCTCAAGCTGCGTTCCTACAACCCGGCGGTGAAGGGCAACGGCCGGCAGATCCGCAAGGCGGCCACGGCGCTGCTGGCCGCCAAACGACCGATCATCTATGCCGGCGGTGGCGTGGTCACCGGAGACGGTGCGACGGAGCTCACCAGGCTCGCGCGAACCCTCAACTATCCGGTCACCAACACGCTGATGGGCCTCGGCGGCTTTCCCGGCAGCGACCGGCAGTTCCTCGGCATGCTGGGCATGCACGGCACGTTCGAGGCCAACATGGCCATGCACCATGCGGACCTGATCCTGGCCGTCGGCGCCCGGTTCGACGATCGGGTGACCAACAACCCGGCCAAGTTCTGTCCCGATGCCACGATCATCCACGTGGACGTGGATCCGGCTTCGATCTCCAAGATCATCGAGGCGGACATCCCCATCGTGGGTCAGGTCGCCAGCGTCCTGGCGGACCTGAACTCGACCGTGGACAGCCTGCGCAAGAACGACCCGTCGAAGCCGGACGCCAAGGCGCTCGAGCGCTGGTGGGAGCGGATCGAAGGCTGGCGTGAAGCACACGGCCTCGATCATCGCCTTACTGTCGAAGCGGGCAAGCCGATCCTCCCGCAGCAGGTCATCCAGACCCTGTACCGCGTCACCGGCGGCGAGGCGTTCGTCACCAGCGACGTGGGCCAGCACCAGATGTTCGCCGCCCAGTACTACCGGTTCGACCAGCCGCGCCGCTGGATCAACTCGGGTGGTCTCGGCACCATGGGCTTCGGGCTGCCTGCTGCGATGGGCGTCCAGTTCGCCTATCCGGAGGCGACGGTGGCCTGCGTCACCGGTGAGGGCAGCTTCATGATGAACATGCAGGAGCTCTCCACCTGCCTGCAGTACGGGCTGCCGATCAAGATCGTGGCGCTGAACAATCAGGCGCTCGGCATGGTCAAGCAGTGGCAGGACATGCAGTACGGCGGCCGGCACTCACAGAGCACCTACAGCGACTCGCTGCCGGATTTCAAGACGCTGGTGGAGGCCTTCGGTCACGTGGGCTTCAAGGTGGAGCATGCCGCGGATCTGGAACCGGTGATGGCCGAGGCGTTCTCTCCCGACCTCAAGCGGCGGCTGGTGTTCGTGGACGTCTGGGTCGACCCCGAGGAGCACGTCTACCCGATGGCGATCAAGGGCGGCTCCATGCAGGACATGCACCTCTCGAGGATCACGACCAGCATCCAGGGAGACTACATGTAATGCGCCACATCATCGCGGTGCTGATCGAGAACGAGCCGGGCGCGCTGTCGCGGGTGGTGGGTCTGTTCGCGCAGCGCAACTACAACATCGAGTCGCTCACGGTCGCCCCCACGGAAGATCCGACCCTCTCGCGGCTGACGCTCACCACCATCGGCGACGACAGCAAGATCGAGCAGATCGTGAAGCACCTCTACAAGGTGATCGAGGTGGTGAAGGTGATGGATCTCTCCGAGTCGCAGCACGTGGAGCGGGAGCTCATGCTCGTGAAGATCCGTGCGGAAGGTGCGGCCCGGGCGGAGGTGAAGCGGACGGCGGATATCTTCCGCGGGCAGATCATCGACGTCTCGCCCAATCACTACACCGTCCAGCTTTCCGGCCCCGGGGACAAGCTGGACGCGTTCATCTCGGCCATCGGCAAGCTCTCCATTCTGGAGGTGGCGCGAACGGGTGCTACGGGCATCGGTCGTGGCGAGAAGATTCTCAGCGTCTGACAGCCTTGAGGCGGACGCGTTCACAGGAAGACGAATTCAAGCGATAGGAACAGTCATGCAAGTGTATTACGACAAAGACGCCGACCTCTCGATCATCCAGAAGATGAACGTGCTGGTCATCGGTTACGGCTCCCAGGGTCATGCCCATGCCAACAACCTGCGCGATTCGGGCGTGAAGAACATCGCGATCGGCCTGCGCAGGGGATCCGACTCCTGGCGGAAGGCTGAGAACGCGGGCTTCACGGTCAAAGAGGTGGTCGACGGGGCGAAAGAAGCGGACCTGATCATGGTCCTCACGCCGGACGAGCATCAGCAGGCTTTGTACCGTGATCAGATTCTGCCGAACGTGAAATCCGGCGCGACGCTGTGCTTCGCGCACGGCTTCAACATCCACTTCGGGCTGATCGAGCCGCGCGCGGACCTGGATGTGATCATGATCGCGCCGAAGGGGCCGGGACATACCGTGCGCTCGACCTACGTCGCCGGCGGTGGCGTGCCGAGCCTGATCGCGATCTATCAGGATGCGTCCGGTCAGGCGAAGAATACGGCGCTGTCCTATGCATCGGCCAACGGCGGTGGCCGTGCGGGCATCATCGAGACGACGTTCCGTGAAGAGACGGAAACGGACCTCTTCGGTGAGCAGGCCGTACTCTGTGGCGGTGCGGCAGCGCTGGTGCAGGCCGGATTCGAAACCCTGGTGGAAGCTGGCTACGCACCGGAGATGGCTTACTTCGAGTGCCTGCACGAGCTCAAGCTCATCGTCGACTTCTTCTACGAGGGCGGCATCACCAACATGTGGTACACGGTGTCCAACACCGCCGAGTACGGCGGCCTGACCCGGGGACCGAGGGTGGTGACCGAGGAAACCAAGGCGGAAATGAAGCGCATCCTCGAGGAGATCCAGACGGGCCGCTTCGCCAAGGAGTTCGTTTCCGAGTACCAGGCCGGTGCGCCGACGATCAAGGCGATGCGGCGGATCAGCCAGGCGCAGGAGATCGAGACCGTGGGTGAGCGGCTGCGTGCTATGATGCCGTGGATTCAGGCGAACCGGCTGGTGGACAGGGACAAGAACTGACGCCGGCACACATTCGGGTGGTACGGTGAGTGACGACCACAGGTTGAAGGCAGTGCCCGGACGGGGCGGCGACGATCCGATCGACGTCACGGAGTCCTCCGACCGGATCGAGGCGGACGATTCGCCGGAGTCCGGCGAAGCCAAGATGCGGCGGCGTGGCATCTACCTGCTGCCGAACCTGATCACCACCGGTGCGCTGTTCGCCGGCTTCTTCGCCATCGTCGCCGGCATGAACGGCGATTTCGTGGCGGCGGCACTGGCCATCATCGTCGCCGGGCTGCTGGACACCGCAGACGGCCGGGTTGCCCGCTGGACACGCACCGAGAGCCAGTTCGGCGCGGAGTACGACTCTCTGTCGGACATGGTGGCCTTCGGCGTCGGACCTGCCCTGGTGGCGTTTTCCTGGGGCCTCGACACCCTGGGTCAGGCCGGCTGGGTCGCCACCTTCGTCTATATGGCGTGTGCGGCGCTGCGCCTCGCGCGCTTCAACACCAAGGGCGACAACAAGACCTTCACGGGCCTGGCGAGCCCGGCCGCCGCGGCCATCATCGCCTGCCTGGTGTGGGCGTGGGCGGATTCCGGGTTCGGCGAGCCTTCCCAGGCGGCGGCGGTGCTCATGGCGCTGATCGTGGTCGGGGTGGGGCTGCTCATGGTTTCGAATTTCATCTACTTCTCTCCGAAGGTGCTGGAGCTCAAGGGGCGGGTGCCGTTCATCACCCTGGTGGCGGTGGTGCTCGTGTTCGCGGTTCTGTTTGCGGATCCGCCCCGGGTACTGCTGCTGGTTGCGCTGGCCTACGCGGCATCGGGCCCGATTCAGCACTTCTGGCGGCGTCGCCGGCGCCGCATCCGCCAGGCGGCCGGCGGCGATGCGACCACCGTGAACGACGACACCGTCTGAGTGACCTTTCGCTGAACTCCCGGCGGGCGAGCGGGTCCTAGCAGAGCAACAGACGAGAAGACGCCGAGGAGACGTGCCGTGCTGATCAGCAAGCCCGCCGACATTGCCGGTTCCGAGATCACCCCCGAACAGAGCTTCCTGAACCGCCGGATGCTGGTGAAGGCGCTGGGTCTGGGTGCGGCGGGCAGCCTGATTCCCACCATCGGCCGGGCCGAGTTCCAGGTTCCAGCGGTGGACGAGCCACCGACACCTGAACGCATCGTCACGGGGTTCAACAACTTCTACGAGTTCGGCACCGACAAGGGCGATCCTGCCCGCTACGCGCACCGGCTGACCACTTCGCCCTGGACGGTGACGGTCAGCGGCGAGGCCGAGGTCACCGGCGAGTTCGACTACGCGGACGTGATCCGGGGCTTCACGCCGGAAGAGCGCGTCTACCGTTTCCGCTGCGTGGAGGCCTGGTCCATGGTGGTGCCGTGGCTCGGCATTCCTCTCGCCAAGGTGCTGGCGAAGTACAAACCCACGTCACAGGCGAAGTACGTCGAGCTCACCACCCTCTACCGGCCGGACGAGATGCCGGGTCAGAAATCGATCTTCTCGAGCATCGACTGGCCCTACGTGGAAGGGCTGCGGATGGACGAGGCCATGCACCCGCTCACCCTCATGGCGACGGGCATCTACGGCAAGGATCTGCCGAACCAGAACGGCGCGCCGTGGCGATTGGTGGTGCCCTGGAAGTACGGGTTCAAGAGCATCAAGTCCGTGGTCGGTATCCGCTTCAGCCGCACCCAGCCGGTCAACACCTGGCAGCGGAGCGCGCCGCGGGAATACGGCTTCTACGCCAACGTCAATCCGGCGGTCTCCCACCCGCGCTGGAGCCAGGCGCGGGAGCGACGCCTGCCGAGCACGCTCACCGACCCCAACTGGCGGGAAACGCTGCCGTTCAACGGCTACGCGGCGCAGGTGGCATCGCTCTACGCCGACATGGATCTCGCCCGCTATTACTGAGCGTGCGCACATCGGCGATCGTGCACACGGCGCTGAACCCTGGCACCGGGGGACGCGGCTGGCGAAGCCGCTTCTCTTCGTCGCGCTGTCGGCACCGTTCGCGCTGCTGACCTTCGACATCTATATCGAGCTCAACGCCCCGGGCACCCGACTGGGCGCCGACCCCGCCACGGCGGTGGTGCGGGAGCTCGGCAGCTGGGCCATCCGCTTTCTGCTGCTGACCCTGGCGGTGTCGACGCTGCGGCGCCGACTCGGCGCGCCGGGGATCATGCGCTTTCGCAGGATGGTCGGGCTCGCGGCCTTTTATTATGCGGCGACCCACTTCACGGCCTACCTCTGGCTGCTTGCCGCCTGGGATGGTGGCGTCATCGTCTCCGACCTGACGGAGCGGCCCTACATCGTGGTCGGGTTCACGGCGCTGGTCCTGCTCGTACCGCTGGCTGTCACGTCCACCAATGCCTGGCGTCGGCGTCTCGGTCGTCGGTGGTTGCTGCTGCACCGGCTCGTCTACCCGGCCATGGCCCTGGTGCTGCTGCACGAGTTCTGGCTGACCAAGGACGGCTTCGCGGAACCGGTGCTGTACCTGGCGATATTCGCCGGACTGATGCTCGAGCGTCTGCTCGCCCGGCGCGCAAGGAGACGCGTCCGCGTCTGAGGGTGGTGATCAGCCGGTGCGTGTTGCCATCCGGGCGGCACTCGCCCGGGCCAGTGAGTCGAGGCAGCGCTCGCTGTCCTCCCAGCCGAGGCAGGCGTCCGTGATGCTCTGACCGTAGGTGAGGTCCTCGGCTTTCGCCATCTTCTGATTGCCTTCCACCAGGTTGCTCTCGATCATCACGCCGAAGATCCTCTGCTCACCGTCGGCGAGCTGCCGGCACACGTCCTCGCAGACCTTGAGCTGCTTCCTGTGGTCCTTTTCGCTGTTCGCGTGGCTCATGTCGATCATCACGCGGTTGTTGAGGCCCGCCTGCTCGAGCAGCCTGGCCGCGTAGTGCACGGACGGATTGTCGTAGTTCGGCTTGCCGCCGCCCCCGCGCAGTATCACGTGACAGTCTTCGTTGCCGGAGGTGGAGAAGATGGCCGAGTGGCCTTCCTTGGTCACGGACAGGAAGATGTGGGGGTGGGCCGCACTCTTGATGGCATCCACGGCCACCTGGATCGAACCGTCCGTACTGTTCTTGAAGCCGATGGGACAGGACAGTCCGGAGGCAAGCTGACGGTGGACCTGGGACTCGGTGGTGCGGGCGCCAATGGCTCCCCAGGACACCAGGTCGCCCAGGTACTGCGGCGTAATGGGATCCAGGTACTCGGTGCCGGTGCCCAGGCCGCGAAGCGCGATGTCGCGGAGCAGGCCACGGGCAATGCGCAGGCCGTGGTTGATGTCGAAGGAGTCGTTGAGATGGGGATCGTTGATGAGGCCTTTCCAGCCCACCGTGGTGCGCGGTTTCTCGAAGTAGACACGCATGATCACGTGCAGGTGCTCGTCGTGCGTCCTGGCGGCCGCGGCAAGCCGGTCGGCATACTCGAGCGCGGACGCGGGATCATGAATGGAGCAGGGCCCGATGATCACCAGCAGCCTCGGATCCTCGCCGCGGAGAATACGGCTCACGGTCTGCCGGTTGGAGAACACGAGCTCGGAGACCTGGTCGCTCAAGGGAATCTCCCGGATGAGCTCGTTGGGCGCCACCACCTCTTCCATGCCGGTGATGCGCAGGTCGTCGGTGAGGTACTTCATCGGGATCGCGTCATTGTGGAAAGGGCGCTAAGTGTACAATGAACGCCATGACCCGCGCCCTCGAACCCGATGCCGTACGCCTGCTCAACGCCATGGGTATCGACGTCTGGCACGCGCGCCGTCCCGCCGGGCCGGAGCCGTCGTCTCGGGTGGAGGTCGATGCATCGCCGGCTGCGCATGCACACGCGCAGGACGAAGCACCGGCCCGGGCGGCGCGCGCGGTACTCGAGGATGCCCGGGTTGCCGGCGCGCGGAGCGGGACATCAACTGCCGGTGCGCCTGCGCGGTCCGTGCCGGAGGCGACGGCTGCGCGGGAACGCCCGGCCGCGAGCGGCGTGGCTCCGTTCAGCGTGCTGTGTCTGTCCAAGGCAGGTGCGCTGCTGCTGATCGAACCCGCAGATCCCCGGGCTGCCCGCCGTTTTGCCGCGGATCTGCTGGCGGCTGCCACCGGGGTGTGGGGCGGGGAGACGCAACAGCTCCGCTTCGAGTGGCCGCAGCCCGGGATCGCACCGACCGCCGACGCGGTCGCCCGGGCGCTCGGGGCCTTCGTCGGCAAGCAGCTCGCAGACAGCGACGGCGCGCTGGTACTGGTAGGTGCGGAGGTCGCCGACCGGCTGGCACCGGGCACCCTGCCGGCGGATTGCCTCCTGCTGCCCCCCATCGATGCGCTGATGACCGATGGCAGCCTGAAACGCGCGCTCTGGCAGAAAGTCGGGTCACGTCGAGCGTAATGAAGATCCGCCCGATGTTTGCCGACGACCTGGACGCCGTGCTCGCCAACGAGTTCACCGGCTACGACTTTCCGTGGACCCGCGGCGTGTTCACCGACTGCCTCAAGGCGGGCAATCAGTGCTGGGTGCTGGAGTCGGACGGCGAGGTGATGGGCCACGCCATCGTGACCGTCGGTGCGGGCGAGGCGCACCTGCTCAACGTCTGCATCCGGGGCAGCGAGCAGGGCCGGGGGTTGGGGCGGGCACTCGTCATGCACGCGATGGAGAAAGCCCGGGACGCCGGTGCGGACGCGCTCTTTCTGGAGGTGCGGCCTTCGAATCACGTGGCGGCACGGCTCTACGAGTCGATCGGCTTCATTCAGGTGGGTGTTCGCAAGGACTACTACCCGGCACAGATCGGTCACGAGGACGCGAGGGTGCTGGTGCTGGATCTGGAATCGTTTTTCGATCGTTAGACTGCCGACAGGTATAATCGCGCGCTTTTTCCCGCACGAGAGGTTGTCATGTCCCTGAGCCCCGCGGCGTTTGCCCGGGAAGTCAACGCCCGCCGGACGTTCGCCATCATTTCCCATCCGGACGCGGGCAAGACCACCATGACCGAAAAGCTGCTGCTGTTCGGCAATGCCATCACGCTCGCCGGGACGGTCAAGGCGCGCAAGTCCGACCGGCACGCGACCTCCGACTGGATGGCGATGGAGCAGGAGCGGGGTATCTCCGTCACCACCTCGGTGATGCAGTTCCCCTACGGTGGCGCCATGGTGAATCTGCTCGACACACCGGGTCACGAGGACTTCTCCGAGGACACCTACCGGACACTGACGGCCGTGGATTCCGCGCTGATGGTGATCGACGGCGCCAGGGGCGTGGAGCCACGCACCATCAAGCTGATGGAGGTGTGCCGGCTGCGGGACACGCCGATCCTGACGTTCATCAACAAGCTGGACCGGGAAATCCGCGATCCCATCGAGCTGCTCGACGAGATCGAGGACATCCTGCAGATTCAGTGCGCGCCCATGAACTGGCCCATCGGCATGGGCCGCTACTTCCGGGGCGTGTACGACCTCGTTCGGGATCGCATCCTCTGCTACACCCCGGGTCATGGTCACCACATCCATCCCTATGCGGAGATCGACGGGCTCGAGAGCGATGCGGCCCGCGCCTATCTGGCCGACGACTACGAGACATTCGTGCAGGAGATCGAGCTGGTCCGTGGTGCAAGTCACAGCTTCGACCGTGAGGATTTCCTCGGCGCGACGCTCAGCCCCGTGTACTTCGGCACGGCGCTCGGCAACTTCGGGGTGCGCGAGCTGCTCGACGACTTCGTCGCGCAGGCGCCGCCACCGCAGCCGCGGGAAACGGAGACCCGGAGGGTAGAACCCACGGAAGGCGCGTTCTCGGGCTTCGTCTTCAAGATCCAGGCGAACATGGATCCGAAGCATCGGGATCGGATCGCCTTCCTGCGGATCTGCTCGGGCACCTATCATCACGGCATGCGTATGCGGCACGTGCGCCTCGAGAAGCTGGTGAAGATCTCTGATGCGGTGACCTTCATGGCGGGAGATCGGGTGCAGGCCACCGAGGCTTATCCCGGGGACATCATAGGCCTGCACAACCACGGCACCATCCAGATCGGCGACGTGTTCACCGAAGGGGAGACGCTGCGCTTCAAGGGGATTCCCAACTTCGCGCCGGAGCTCTTCCGCCGGGTCCGGGTCCGGGATCCGCTGAAGAGCAAGCAGCTGGAGAAGGGTCTGGATCAGCTCGCAGAGGAGGGGGCCAGCCAGATCTTCAAGCCGCTCACCCGCAACGATCTGATCGTGGGTGCGGTGGGCGTGCTGCAGTTCGACCTGGTTGCCTACCGGTTGAACGACGAGTATCGCGCCGACTGCGTCTATGAGGACGCCAACGTCTACACCGCGCGTTGGGTGACCTGTGAAGATGAGAAGAAGCTCGAGGAGTTCAAGCGCAAGCACCAGGAGCAGCTCGCCCTGGATGGTGGTGGCTACCTCACGTATCTGGCACCCAACCGGGCCAATCTCGCGCTCGTCGAGGAACGCTGGCCGGACATCGTCTTCTCCAAGACGCGCGAGCACTGAGCGGAGCGGCCGTGTTGCATGAAAGCTCACTGGCGCGGCTTTCAGCGGTTGCCACCGATCCGGCGGCGACGCTGATGGACGCTGCGCTGGCGGTGAACGTCTGTATCGACGAGGAGCTGGACGAAGCGACCGTTGTCGACGCGATCGTCAGGTTGAAGGAGCAGTATGCCGGGCAGGGCGGGAGCGAGCCGTGGACATTCCTCCGGGCCGTGGGGTTCGGTGGTCTACCGCCCGCCGACGTGGTGGCGGGCAGCCGGATCGACACGCTGCTCGAGAGCCGTCGGGGTCTGCCGATCACGCTCGCCGTGCTGGTGGTGGAGCTCGCCTCGTCGGCGGGCATCGAGGCGCGGGGCATCAATTTTCCCGGTCACTTCCTGGTCCGGGTCGGACAGACCCTGGTGGACCCGCTGGCGCTCGAGGTGCGAACGGAGTCGGAATGCCTTGCCACCCTGGCGGACGATGCAGACCGGTCCGCGGCATTCGCCGACGCCGGCCCGCGCGAAGTGCTGCTGCGCATGCTCAACAACCTCAAGGTCTTTCACGTCGGTCGCGCCGAGTTTCACCGGGCGCTGGAGGTGGTGGACTGTCAGCTCGAGGTGCTGCCCGGCCACGCGGGTCTCGTTTTCGAGCAGGGTGAGTACTGGCTGCGGCTCGGCTCGATTCAGGGTGCCCGGGCGGCATTCCGGCGCATCGTGGCCGGCGACGGTGTCATCAACGATGCCGCCGTGCGCGTCGCGGCCAGACGGCGTCTGGCAGAACTCGGCGACCGCAGCGATACCCTGCACTGAGCGGGTCGGCAGCCTGCCGCATACGCGGCGGCGACGACGTCAGTCGCACATATCCGGGAAGGGATTCTCCAGCGTCAGATTCACGGGCTTCGCGAACCCCGGAATGCGTATCTCCGTGGACGTGATCGTCAGATCCTCGCCGTCGACCACCCCTTCGCCGAACTGATAGATGGCCTTGGTATCCGGATCGTCCGCGCGCCGATCGTAGTCGGCCGCACGCTCCGCCACCGCTTCGGCGGCCCGTTCGTGCTCCAGCATCCGCGCCTTTCCCCAGCGCCGGGTCAGCATCCGGGTCGTGGCCTCGGGTGAGAGGAAGAAACCGGTGGCGTTGTTGCCGCCGAACCCTTTCGAGTTGATGAAGGCGCCCTGCAGGCGCTCCGGGTCCAGTTCCCGGTGGTGCATCGGCAGGTCCAGGTGGGTGTGGTGCACGTCGTCGGCGATGTGATCGATGGTGGTGATGCCGGGCAGCCAGCCGTGCGCCCAGGTGCCGAGGACGGCCGCCAGCTGATCTCCACCCGCAGGCGCCATGGAGTGACCCACGTAGGCTTTCACCGCGCCCACCGGCCAGCCCTGGATACCGTGAACACGGGCGAGCTCGTCCAGAATGTGGGACTCGGTGACCCGGTTCTGCGGCGTGCCGGTGCCGTGCGCCTGCATGTGGGTGCGGCGCTTGAGGCCCTCCTCACCGAGGATCGACCGGGCAAGCCCCATGGCCCTGCCGACGGTCAGGTAGTTGCCGATGCCGGGGCCCGGAATCGACTTCTTGTAGCCGTCCGCGTTGACGAACACGCCCGGCACCGAGCCGAGAATGCGCGCGCCCAGCGACAGGGCCAGCTCGTCGTCCATGATCAGCGTGTAGACGGCGCTTTCCGCCACGGTGAAACCGCCGTTGCTCGAGAACGGGCGGCAGGCGCGCCGATGGTTCGGCGTGCTGGTGCCGTCCAGCGCCATGATCTGCTCGTCCTCCATGAGCGCGCCCATGGTCCGGTAGCCTTCGATCACCTCCGGCACCACGGGCGCTTCCGCATTGCCCACGAGCACCAAGCGCTTCCTGCCGCTCATGATCTCGTTGCAGCCGGCGCGGACGTTGTAGAGGAAGGTGGCGCAGGCGCCGATGATGCCCGCCGCACCGCCGGCGGAGCCGAGCACGTAGGCATTGATGAAGTCACCCGGCATCTCGTTCAGGCCCAGCGGTACGTTCTTCGACGTGGGTCGCTTGCCGAGCAGCGGGTTCTGGAACATGCCGCCGTAGCCGTCGTTGTCGAGCTGACCCATGGCGGAGCCCGAATACACCGCAACCTGGTCGGGCGGCACCGCGTCGCGCAGCGTCTGCACGTCGATGCCTGTGGAGCGCACCGCGTCGGATGCGCCGAATACCGTGAGCTGCAGGCCGCGGGGGTGGTTGCGTGACTGGTAGCGGCTGCCGGGATCGAAACCCGTGGGCAGCTGCCCGGCGCTGGATACCCGGGAGGTCCGGGTGTCCGGCAGAAAGACGTCGAGCCGGTCCGGCACGGTGATCCGCACTTCCGCGTCGTTGACCGGCTCGAGGCGCCAGTCGCCGGGCAGGTGCTCCGGCAGGTAGCGCTTGCTCATGACGAACCGGAAGGGTGTATCCGGCTCGGTGGCGTGCAGACGGGCGGCACGGTTCACGGGCACCCGGTCCGGGTCGAACAGCTCGATGCGGCGGATCAGCGTGTGGCTGTCGATGAAGCTGCGGGTTCCGGCATCGCCGGCGTCCTCGAGGCCCATCAGCGCTGCCAGGCTCTCGTAGGTCCGCCCCCGATCGGCCTCGCCCAGCGCCTCGATGACCAGGCGCCGGTACGCATGATGAAAAGACACCCGACCCGCGGAGTTGATGCCGCCGAAACCGACGATGACGGGCAGGCGCTTCATTCGCGGGACAGCGCCACGGCAGTCGCCTCGCCGCCGCCGATGCACAGGGCGGCGATGCCGCGCCTGCTGTTGCGGCGCGCCATGGCGTGGGCGAGGGTGACGATCAGCCGGCTGCCGGTGGAACCGATGGGATGACCCTGGGCACAGGCGCCGCCGTAGACGTTCACCCGCTCCGGATCGAGCTTCAGCTCGGCGATGGCGATCATGGTGACCATGGCGAAGGCTTCGTTGATCTCGAACAGATCCACGTCGTCGACGGACCAGCCCAGCCGCTCCAGCAGGGCACCGATGGCGCCCACCGGCGCGATCGTGAATTCGGAGGGATGCCGGGAGAAAGTGGCGTGACCGACGATGCGGGCCAGCGGCGTGGCGGCGCCGATCGCATTCCCGGCGGCGAGCACCAGCGCGGAAGCGCCGTCCGAGATGGAGCTCGAGTTCGCGGCCGTGATGGTGCCATCGGCCTTGAACGCCGGCCTCAGTGTCGGAATCTTCTCCACCTTTGCGCGTCCCGGCTGCTCGTCCTCCGACACGTCACGGATGGGCGAGATCTCGGTATCGAGGTGTCCTGCTGCCATGGCGGCGCGGGCGCGTTCGAGCGAGGTGATGGCGTAGTCGTCCATGGCCTCGCGGGTGAGCTGATAGCTGTCCGCCGTGGCCTGGGCGAAGGTGCCCATGGCGCCGCCGGTCTCGGCATCCTCGAGGCCGTCCGTGAACATGGCATCGAACATCTGGCCATGGCCCATGCGCATGCCGCTGCGGGCACGGGTGAGCAGGTACGGCGCGTTGGTCATGCTCTCCATGCCACCGGCGACCACACGCTGTGCGCTGCCGGCGCGGATCAGATCGTGTGCCAGCATGGTGGCCTTCATGCCGGAGCCGCAGACCTTGTTGACCGTCAGTGCGCCGCAGGCGTCCGGCAATCCGGCGAGGCGCATGGCCTGTCGCGCGGGCGCCTGCTTGAGACCGGCGCTGATGACGTTGCCCATGATGACCTCGTCGATGGTCTCATCGGTAAGCCCCGAGCCTTCCAGAGCCGCGCGGATGGCGTGAGCGCCGAGCTCGGGTGCCGTGCTCCCCGCCAGGCTGCCCTGGAAGGAACCGATGGGCGTGCGGGCAGCACTGAGGATGAAGACGGGTTCACTCATGACGGTCTCTCGGCAGGCATCTTGTCGCGGCATTCTACCCGCCGGGTGCAGCGGGTGTCAGCGACCGGGCGCACGGCTCAACGCTCGAGCAGGCGGGGCAGGAGCTCCACGAAGTTGCAGGGCCGGGTGCGGCTGTCGAGCTGCGGCCGGAGAATGCGCTCCCAACCCGTGCGTACGGCATTGGAAGACCCCGGCAGCGCGAAGATCAGCGTGGCGTTGGCGAGGCCCCCCACACAGCGTGACTGGATGGTGGAGGCACCGATGTCCTCGTAGGAGATCTGCCGGAACAGCTCGCCGAAGCCGTCGATGGTCTTGTCGAACAGCACCGTGAGCGCCTCCGGCGTGCTGTCCCGGCCGGTGAAGCCGGTGCCGCCGGTGGTGATGACCACCTGAACCTCCGGGTCGGCAATCCAGGCCGACACCACCGCCCGCACCTGGTAGACGTCGTCGCGGACGAGATTCCTGTCCGCCAGGCGGTGGCCGTCCGTGCGGATCAGCTCGGCGAGCAGATCGCCGGAGGTATCGTCCTTGAGCGTGCGGCTGTCGGAGATCGTCAGCACGGCACAGCTGAGCGCGGTCATGGGCTCCTCACAGTAGAAATTCCTTAAAATTCGACAGCTTAGAACGATTTCCAAGTCTGTCTGGAGGTCGTTTCACGTTGCCATCGAGGGGGCAAGTGGCTAGAGTACCGCCAATTTTTACCCGTTGTCTCGCCTGTGGATAAGCAGCTTCAAGAAGGGGACAGACTCTATCTGATCGCCGAGAGTCTGGCTCAGGATTTCTCTCTGTTCCCCCGCACGGACAGCGACGAGCTGCTGCCCGGCTGCCTCGGCAAGCGGGAGATCCTCCGGCGGGCGGAGCATCTCTCCCGGCTCGACGTCGACTCCTACATCGAGGCCGTGGTGGCCGCGGCCGAGGATCCCGGACGCACACCGGCTCCGGAGATCATCCGCGAGCTCGGTCGCGTTGTGGAGGAAACGGCGGATGGCTCCTTCTATGCGGCCGTGCTGCAGATGGATTTCGGCGGCGATGTCCGTGAGGTGGGCTTCATCGCTCAGGATCGTTCCTATCGGAACGGCGAGTGGGGACCGCATCACCACCTGAAAGCGGCCGACAAGCTGCGGCAGTTCTCCCGGCGCGCCATTCCCATCGTCACCCTCATGGACACCCCCGGCGCCGATGCCAAGGAGGAGGCGAACCGCAACAATCAGGCACACAGCATCTCACGGCTGATCGCGGAGGCCAGCAACCTGGACGTGCCCAACGTCGGCATCGTCTACGGGCTCGGCTACTCGGGCGGCGCCATTCCGCTGGCTGCCAGCAACATGATCCTGGCGCTCAGGGACAGCGTGTTCAGCACGATCCAGCCGAAGTCGCTGGCCAGCATCGCCCGCCGGTTGAACCTGTCCTGGCAGGAGTGCGCCAAGTACGTGGGTCTCGGCGCCTACGAGCTCTACAGGCAGGGCAACATCGACGGGGTCATCGACTACTCGCCCAATGACCCGGATCCTGCGAACCTGCGGCAGGCCATCGTCGCGGGCATCAGCAGGGTGGAGGAGAGCTGCGAGGAGTTCGTCGCGAAGAATCCCTACATCCTGGATCACTACCGGCAGAGCCTGCAGCGGTTCCTGAACCCGTCGGAAAACCTGAAGCGTATGCAGGCGAGCGCGGCACTGAAGCTGTCGCGCAACCCGACCGAGTATCTGAACGTGTTCGGGGTGGCGTTCCGCTACCTGCGCTACCTGAAGGTACGTCAGCGCATCAAGGCCACCACGACTTCCCAGTACGGCAGACTCTCCAATCAGGAGCTGCCGGAAGGCGAGCTCGACAAGCGCGCCGAGCTCGAGCGGCGGCTGACGTTCCTGAAGTGGCTGCAGGATCCGGACCGGGTGGTCTACGACGACGCCCTGTCGAAAGCCTGGAAGAACTACAACGAGAAGAAGCAGGCGGTGCACGACGAGCGCGGACGCATCGCCCAGCTCCTGTTCGGCGAGCCGAAGAAGAACTACGAGGAAGCAAGAGCCGTGCTGCTGTCCTCGGTCGGCGTCTTCCTCTACAACCGCTGGAAGACCGAGGCGGTCGGCAACCTGCGGGCGCTGAAAGGATACCTGGCTCACCCGGAGGACATCCGGCAGATTCTGCAGGTCACCGACATCGCGGATCCCCGCGAGCTGCTGAAGGCCATCCGCACATCGGCGCTGCGCGGCGCGTTGCGCGGCAGCTTCTCCCACGAAGGCAGGAAGCTCCTCTCGGAAGAGAAGGAAAACCGGGAGAAGTCCGACCAGTATCTGCGCACCCAGCTCACGGTGGAGCTGAACCTCGCGATCACCGGCGCCGCCCTCGACGGGTCGGATGCACCGTCGCTGAAGAAGAACCGGGAAGTGCTGGCCGGCACCTTCAGCGGCCTGATCAAGCCTGCCGCGACCACGCGGCCGGTGGTGGCGTTCAGCGACATGACGGTGCTGGACGTGCTGGTGGAAGACGAGCTCCGCAGCGATTTCATCCGGGAGTGCGAAAACCTGCTGCTGTTCGACTCGGTCTACGACCAGATCATCGCCAACCTGGACGAGATTGCGGAGGAGGCGCAGGCCTCCCAGGCGCTGTCCAGGAACTCGCTGGCCCAGCTGATCCAGACGACCCTCGGGTTCGCCGTCGACGGCCTGGTCATCGGCGCGTCGGAATCCCCGGCCGCGTCGACCGACAGCCGCAAGGCCGAGCTCGGCGAGCAGATGACCCAGTGGTACCTGCGCATTCAGCGGCTGCCCAAGAACACGGAGTTCTTCCGCTCCGTGGAGGAGTGGAAGAAGGTCGCGTTCCCGCACCTCTCCGATACGCTGTTCGTGGTGGTCACCTACCTCTTCGAGAGCCTGCTGCTGTCCTACATCCAGGCCGAGCGCGACGGAGGTCGCTATCAGGGCCGCATCGCACCGAAGAACATCGGCCGGCGGAAGGATTTCTGGAACCGGCTCGACATGGCCTATCGGGACCTGCGCATCAGCAACGTGCTCAGGGACGTCAAGAACCAGAAGAAAACCGGCTACACCGCGTTCATCGAGCGGTTCGTCGGCAACTTCGAGGAGCGTTATGCCGACCTGCTGAGCTCCGACCCGAGGCGGTTCCCCGGTTTCCGGATGTCCATCGAGCAGGCGCTCGCGAAAGGACAGGAACCGTGCGGCATCGTGTCGGGCTTCGGCGATTTCCGGGTCGGAAGCCGCAGCATCCGGGCCGGCATTCTCGTGTCCAACGTCGACTTCCAGGCCGGCTCGTTCGACATGGCGAGCGCGGTCAAATTCTGCAAGCTGCTGGTGGAGTGCGCGGAGCAGCACCTGCCGGTGATCTGCTTCATCTCTTCCGGCGGCATGCAGACCAAGGAAGGTGCGGGCGCGCTCTTCTCCATGGCGGCGGTGAACGACCGCATCACCCGCTTCGTGCGCGATCACGACCTGCCGGTGATCATGTTCGGCTTCGGCGACTGTACCGGCGGCGCCCAGGCCAGCTTCGTCACCCACCCGCTGGCGCAGACCTACTACTTCAGCGGCACCACCATGCCGTTCGCCGGCCAGATCGTGGTGCCGTCGAACCTGCCGCTGAACTCGATCCTCGCGAACTACCTGTCCCAGGATCCCAAGGCCATGCAGGGCCTGGTGAAGCACCCGTTCCATCCGGAGCTCGACGATCTGCTCCGGGAGATCGACCCGGACATTCCCGTGCCCCAGGAAACGGTGGAGGACGTGGTGTCCCGCGTCGTCGCAGGGGTGCTGAGCCAGGAGCGTCCGGTGGTGGTGGCCCACCGGCCACGCTACACGGATCGCGATCTGATCCGGCCGACGCGCAAGGTGCTCATCCATGCCCGGGGCTGCACGGCGGTGAAGCTGATCCGTATCGCCAAACGTAACGACATTCAGGTGGTGCTGGTGCAGTCCGACCCGGACATGGAGTCGGTGGCCGTCGACATGCTCGGTGACCGCGACCATCTGGTGTGCATCGGCGGGAACACGCCCGACGAGAGCTATCTGAACGCGATGAGCGTGCTGCGCGTGGCGGAGCTGGAAGGGGTGGACTCGCTGCATCCCGGCATCGGTTTCCTGTCCGAGAACTCGGGATTCGCAGAGCTGGTGCGCAGCCACGGCATCAACTTCATCGGCCCGCCGGTTTCCAGCATGGAGACCATGGGCAACAAATCGAACGCCATCAACACCGCCCTGCGGCTCAAGGTGCCTGTGGTGCCGGGCAGCCACGGCATTCTCACCGACGTGGACAGCGCCGCGCGCGTGGCCGAGGACATCGGCTACCCGGTGCTGATCAAGGCGGTGCACGGCGGCGGCGGCAAGGGCATCCAGGTGGTGGAAGATCCGAACGATTTCCACGAGCTGTTCCGCCGGGTGACGGTGGAGGCCCGTGCCGCGTTCGGCAACGGCGACGTGTATCTGGAGAAGTACGTCACCTCGCTGCGCCACATCGAGGTCCAGGTGCTGCGGGACACGCATGGCAACACCCGGGTGCTGGGACTCCGGGACTGCAGCGTCCAGCGCGACAAGCAGAAAGTCTTCGAGGAGTCCGATTCCACGGTGCTGCCACCGAACCTCCGGGAATCGGTGTTCAACTACGCGGCGGCCATCTCCGACGAGGTGAGCTATGTCGGCGCCGGTACGGTGGAATTCATCCACGACCTCGCCAACGAGGCCGTCTACTTCATGGAGATGAATACCCGCCTGCAGGTGGAGCATCCCGTCACCGAGTGGGTGTCCGGCATAGACATCGTCTCCCAGCAGTTCCGGATCGCATCCGGAGAATCCATCGCGGATCTGCAGCCCGCTCAGAACGGCTACGCCATCGAGGCGCGGATCAACGCGGAACGGGTGCAGAAGGACAGCCGCGGACGGCTGGTCTTCCGACCGCATCCGGGGCAGGTGACGGCCTGCACGTTCCCCGAGGAAGACGGCGTGGAGGTCATCGCCACCGTCGCTGAAGGCAAGTTCGTCTCGCCCTTCTACGACAGCATGATCGCCCAGGTCATCGTGCACGCGGCCGACCGGCCGTCGGCGGTTCGGAAGCTGCTCGACTACCTGGACCGGATCACGGTGCGCGGCATCAGCACCAACATCCCGCTGCTGAAGCGCGTGCTCGCCGACGAGGTGTTCAACAAGGGTGTTTACGACACCGGCTATCTGCCCGACTTCCTCACCCGCACCGACTCCGAGGCGCTGATTGCGGAGATCGACGCGTCTGCCGGCGAGTCGAGCGGCGGCATCAACATGGAAGCCATCCGTATCGAGGACAGCGACGAGCTGAAGGTGCTCTCACCGGCCACCGCCATCTTCTACACCACACCGACGCCCACCGAGCCCGAGTTCGTCAACGTCGGCGACCGCATCCGGGTGACGGACACCCTCGGTCAGCTCGAGGCCATGAAGATCTTCACGCCGTTGAAGCTTGCGGACTTCAACACCGAGATCGTGCTCTACGATCCGGAGCGGGAGTACGAGGTGACGCGGATCAACATGGCGACCGGGCAGCAGGTCAACGCGGGCGACCTGTTATTCGTGGTCAAACCGGTTTGATGGCGCCCGTGGGCGACGTGCTATTTGTCGTGAAACCGGTCTGACCTCTACAGCACCGGTTTCTTGCCCGACAGCGTCTTTTCCTTGTCCTCCTCGATCCGCGTGGCCATGCGGTCGGTGTCTTCCCACGCCTGCCGGGCGGTCCGGCGGATCTCGTTGAGATCGTAGAGCACGACGCCGAAGCCCGTGATTCTCGGCGGCTGCTGGGCGGGCTCCAGCGTCACCACGGCCAGGGTCAGACCACAGTCGTCATAGATGCCGTTGAAGGCCTCTTCCGTGTCCCACAGCGTCACAGGCGCACCACCCTCCCACGGGCTGCCGGCCTGCTGGTAGACGCAGCTGATCACGGGCACCGGATCGGTCTGTGGCTGACCATTGCGGTTCAGACTCCAGGAGTAGATCCGGTGAGGCTTGCGCAGCACCGTGCCGGCGGGAATTTCCAGGTGCGGCTCGCCGTACTTCTCCACCAGCGACGCGCGGAACTCGGAGAGCAGCATCTCGCCGGTGTACGTGTAGCGGGCGATGCCCGCGACACGGTCCTCGTTCGGCGGCATGTGGGCCATGACGATGATCCGGTCGTTCCGTTCACGGGCGTTGTAGGCGCCCTGAAAGCCCGCTTCGTACTTCGGACCGCCGGAGATTCGCGACTTCTGCACTTGAGCGAGCCACCACTGGAACGGCGTGAGCGGCATCTCCGGATAGGTCCCGGCAATCACCGCGTACGCTTCTCTGTACGGCATGCCGAGATACACACCCAGGACGTCGGGCCCTGTTGGCTCGCTCCGCGTCACCGGTGCGGTGGCTGGCGCCGAGGCAGACCCTGCAGGTGCACCGGCCGCCTCTGCCGGCTGCGGTGCGGTGGAGGTGACACTGGTGCCTGCAGAGCCCGGGAAGTCGCCCTCTATGGCAATGCCGGCGATCGCGTAGGTCTGATTGGCCCTGGACCCGCCGGTGAGGTTCAGGGAGATGGTCCCGTTTCTCGAGGAGGTGAGCGTCTTCGCGTAGCTCGACAGCGACCGCTGGTCGCTACCGAGCTGATCGTTGATCACCAGCATGCTGTCCGGGGCTTTCTGGGTCAGCGTCAGACCCCTGCCGCCGGAAAGGGCTACACCCTGAGTGAGCTCTGCGCCACCGCGCAATCCGAAGATATAGATGCTGTAGGGCTCGAGCGGCTTGAGCCCGCTGATCTCGGCCTCGAAAGTGCCACCGAATTCGTACTGGTTGCCGTCGATGCCGCCGAGGCTGCTCTTGTAAGACGGAAGGGAAGTGGGCAGGGGGCTGACGCTGAAGGGTGTGCCGGCCCGGGAGACGCTCAGCCCGACTCTGGTCGCCTGCCCTTCGTCGTTGATCAGGTTCCAGTAGCTGCCCGAGGCCGTGACGGAGGTCCAGTTGGCTGGTGTGTTGCCAGGCGCGCCGAAATCGATTCCCACCAGATCGGCCCGGGAGCCGGCGCAGAAGGTGCACAGAGTGACAAACAGGATGTGTCGAAGCGGCATGTCGTGTCCTCTTGTTCTAGCGCGTACCGGCGCGTCCGCTCGTGCTTCAGATCGGAGTGTATGCGCTGCGGGAAGCCCGGGGTACCTCTGTTTTCCGCCCTTCGCTCAGGGAGCGAGATAGCCCCAGACGCCCTTGACGATGCACACGCCGGCGATCGCCAGGATGACAAGTCCACTCACGCGCCGGAAACGCTCGTCGGTGAACCGCTCGAGCAGCCGGGTACCGATGCGCGTACCGAGCACGGCGGTGGCGATGGCCACGCCGTAGATCCAGGCAGGCACGGAATCCGTCACGCCGATGATGAGTCCGTAGTAGACGAGCTTGAGCACGTGCCCGGCGGCCTGGGTGATGGCCTTGCTGGCGATGATCTCGAAGCGGTTGAGGCGGGCGTTGAGATAGAAGACGTCGAGCAGCGGCCCGGAAGCGCCGGCAAAGAGCTGGGCGGCGGTGACCACGGCGCCGCAGGCTGCCGCGGTCGGCAGGTGGGTGACGTCCAGGCCCTTGAGGTGTGGAACCACACGGGCGAGAAACGGCAGCGCACCCACGAGGATCAGCACCAGGTTGGCATCGGGCACCAGGGCCAGGGCGATGAAAACTGCCAGGGTGAGCCCGGCGCCCAGCGCATAGGCCGGGAGGATGCGCCACTGGATGTGAGTCCTGAGAATCCAGGCCCGGGAGCCGTTGGAGACGGCCTGCACGGCGCCGTGCAGCATCATGGCCGCTCCTACGGAGAGCACGGAGACGAGCACGGCCATCAGGATCATGCCGCCCGCCATGCCCAGCACGCCGGACAACACGCTGGTCGCCAGAACGGTGACGAGGATCAGGATCTCGAGCACGGTGCGTTTCCGTTGACATGGCCCGCGGAGAGTCTAGGGGGACCTCCGTGTGAAAAAAGCGAATAGATGGAATATGATTCCTGCGCTTCGGGAATTGATTGGCCATGCTCGAGAACCTGGAAACGCTGGTGACCCTGTCGAAGACGGGCACCATGATGGAAACCGCTACGGTGCTGAAGGTGTCGCAGTCGGCGGTGAGCAAACGGATCGCGGCGCTGGAGCGTTACTACGACCGGGCGCTGATCGAGCGTCACGGCCGGCGGGTGGTGCTCACCCACCACGGCACCAAGCTCGTGGAGAAGGTGACGCCGCTGATCTCCGAGCTCCGGGACGTGTTCCTCACGGACAACGCGCTGCGCAAGGGCAAGATCATTCTCGGCGTTTCGGAGGCCATCCTCTGCAGCTGGGGGCCGCGGCTGTTCGCGGAGGTCCGCAGCCAGATGCCGGAGGTGGAGTTCGAGTTCCACGCCCAGCGCTCCCCGGTGGTGCTCGACCGGCTGCGTTCCGGGGAGTACATGGTGGGCATCTGCACGGGCACGTCAGACGCGGAGTCGGACCTGCAGAGCGAGGTGATCCGCCGTGAGCCCATGGTCATCCTGCCGTCCGGACTCACGACGCTGAACTACCGCGTCGGTGATCCGCTGGACGTGATCACCATCGAGTCCCGCTCCGGTGCCTGGCAGTCCATTGAGGACGACATGCGACGCCTGCATCTGAATCGCAGCGCGTCGCTGGAATCGTTCTTCGCGGTGGCGCAGATGGCCCTGGCGGGATTCGGTCACGGCCTCGTGCCCGCCGGGGTCGCGCGGACCCTGAGGGTGGCGTCCTCCGACTGGATCGACCTCACTGAGGCGGGCCTCGCGAGACCGGTGCGGTTCGTGGCCAGGAAGTCCATGTTCTCCCAGCCGCTGGTGCAGAACTTCTACCTGGCGGTGTCGGAGCGCGCGGCCTCCGTCTGATCGGCCGTGCACCACCCGGCGATCACCTCGACCCATGCCGGGTCGTCGTTGAGGCACGGGATCAGCGTGAAGGACTCGCCGCCGGCGTCGAGGAACTGATCCCGGCCGGTAATGCCGATCTCTTCCAGGGTTTCCAGGTTGTCCGCGACGAAGGCCGGACAGGCAACCACCAGGTGTTTCACGCCGCGCTCCGGCAGACCTTTGAGCACCTCGTCGGTGTAGGGAGCGAGCCAGGGCAGCCTGCCGAGCCGGGACTGGTAGCTCTCCGACCATCGGTCCGTCCCGATGCCGAGGCGCGCCGCCAGTGCCCGGGAGGTGGCACGTACCTGATGCCGGTAGCAGGTGGCATGCGCTGGGGAAGAGCGCTCGCAGCAGTCCGGGGTGGCGAGGCAGTGGCTGCCGGTGGGATCCGCCCGGGTGAGATGGCGTTCGGGGAGTCCGTGATAGGAGAGGAGCACGTGGTCCCAGCGCTCGGGCAGGTGGCGGCGGATCACCGCCGCCTGTGCGTTCAGATAAGCGGGATCATCGAAAAACGGCGGCTGGACCGAAAGCCGCACACCGTCCGGCAGCCGTTCGCGTACGGCCCGGAGGGTGGTCTCCCGGGTGGAATCGGCGTGCTGGGGATAGAGGCTGAGCAGCCTGATGTCGCTGACACCGCGATCGACGAGCGCCCGGATTCCCCGTTCGAGCCCGGGCTCGCCGTAGCGCATGGCAAGCTCGCAGGGCACCTCGGGCATCCGGGCGCGGAGCGCTTCGACGAGCCTCTCGCCGTAGTGCAGGAGGGGTGAGCCCGTCCCCGGACCGGCCGCGTCCCAGATGTGTGCATAAGCCTCGGCCGAGCGCCGCGGTCGGGTCGGCAGGATGAAGGCCCGCACCACGAGCTGTCTGAACACCCAGGGCAGGTCGATGACGTAGGGGTCGGTGAGAAAGTCCCTGAGATACGCGCGCACGTCGGCAACGTCGGTGGAAGCCGGCGTACCGAGATTGACGAGCAGCACACCCAGTGTCATGACGAGGTCTTATTGGTTGTCTCGAGCGGTTGGGATAGTATCCGCGGTCTTCTCAGAAGTCAGGTAAACGACGGAGACGTTACGCCGCGGCACGTGAAGCGCGCGTCATGGTCTCGTCACGTTCGTCCATGGGAATTGCCGACACCCTCATCATCGACTACGACGCCGGTAATCTGCGCAGCGTCCAGCGCGCCTGCGCGGAGGTCGGGCTCGCGGCCGAGATCAGCGCCGATCCGGATGCGGTCCGCCGGGCGGCACGCGTCATCTTTCCCGGGGTCGGGGCGGCGGGTGCCGCCATGAAGAGCCTGACGCGGGCCGGGATGGACGAGGCGCTCAGGGAGGTCATCGCCGCCGGTGTGCCGGTGCTCGGCATCTGTCTCGGGCTGCAGATCTCGTTCGATCACTCCGAGGAAGGCGACACGCCGACCCTGGGCCTGCTACCAGGTCGGGTACGACGGTTCCGCTTCGAGAACCCGGAGCTCAAGATTCCCCACATGGGCTGGAACGAGGTGCGCCTCGTGCGGCCGCATCCGGTGCTGGCCGGTATCGAACCCGGAGACGAGTTCTACTTCGTGCACGGGTACTACCCGGAACCGGCGGATCAGCGGCTCGTCTACGCCGTCACGGACTACGAGATCGAGTTCGCCTGCGCCGTCGGCCGTGACAACTACTTTGCCACCCAGTTTCACCCGGAGAAGAGCGGCCGGGTCGGACTGCGGCTCATCGAGGCTTTTGCGGGCTGGAACGGCACATGCTGAGCAAACGACTCATCGCCTGTCTGGACGTGCGCGACGGCAAGCTTGCCAAGAGCGTGAAGTTCGTCGACACGAAGGACATCGGCGATCCGGTGCAGAAAGCCCGGGAGTACTACGAGGACGGTCTGGACGAGCTGGTGTTCTACGACATCACCGCCTCGAGCGACAGACGCAATATCATGCTGCACGTGGTGGAGGCGGTGGCGGAGCAGGTCTTCATTCCGCTGTCGGTGGGGGGCGGTATCCGCTCCGTGGCGGACGCGACCGATCTCCGACTGGCCGGCGCGGAGAAGATCAACGTCAACTCCGCTGCCGTCCAGCGACCGGCCCTGATCACCGAGTGTGCGGACGCGGTGGGCTCGCAGAACATCGTGCTCTCCATGGACATCCGCTCGACAGCGCCGAGTGCCACCTGTCCGTCGGGATACGAAATCGTCATCAACGGCGGCCGTACCCCCATGGGCATGGATGCGCTCGCCTGGGCGCTGGAAGGGGAGCGGCTCGGTGCCGGCGAGCTGGTGGTGAACTCCATCGACGCGGACGGCACCCGGGCGGGTTACGAGCTGACGCTCACCCGCATGATCGCCGAGGCCGTGCGCATTCCTGTCATCGCCTCCGGTGGTGCCGGGGCGCCGGAGCATCTCCAGGCCGTGCTCACGGATGGCAAGGCCGATGCGGCGCTGGTGGCCTCCATGGTGCACTACGGTGACTACACCTGCAGCGGCCTCAAACGCTACCTGCACGACCACGGCGTGAAGATGCGGATGTCCTGGTAGGCTCCGGGCCTGTGGAGAGAAAAGGAGAGGGCAGCATGAAGGCCATTCAGATCGACGGCGACCGTCTGCAGTGGCAGCAGGTGGAGTCTCCGGTGCTCGGCGTCGGTGAGGTCCGAATCCGGGTCGCGGCCACCGCCGTCAATCGGGCGGATCTGGTTCAGCGCCGTGGCGGCTACCCGCCGCCGCCGGGCGCCAGCCCCATTCTCGGTCTCGAGTGCGCGGGCGAGGTCGTGGAGGTAGGCGAGGGCGTGTCCCGATGCGCGCCGGGGGATGCGGTCTGCGCGCTGCTCGCCGGCGGTGGTTATGCAGAAGAGGTGGTGGTCCCGGCCGGCCAGGTGCTGCCGGTACCCTCGGGCCTCGGCATGATCGAGGCAGCGGCGCTGCCGGAGGTGTTCGCCACCGCGTTCCTCAACCTGTTCATGGAGGCGAACCTCACCCGGGGAGAGACGGTACTGCTGCACGCGGGTGCCAGCGGTGTCGGCACTGCCGCCATTCAGCTCTGTGGCCTCTTCGGCAATCCCTGTTTCGTCACCGCCGGCAATGCGGAGAAGATCGAGCGCTGCGTGGCGCTGGGTGCGGACGGCGGCTGGAACCGCCATGACGGCTCGTTCGTGGATGCCGTGCGGGGCTGGTCGGAGGGCGGGGTGGACGTGATTCTGGATCCCGTCGGCGCCGCCTATCTCGGTGACAACCTGTCCGTGCTCGCGACCGACGGCCGGCTGGTGATCATCGGCCTCATGGGTGGCGCCGAGGCCAAGGTGAATCTGGGCGTGATGATGGTGAAACGGCAGCGCATCATCGGCTCCACGCTGCGCGCGCGCAGCATCGGCGCCAAGGCCGCCGTCATGGACCGGCTCAGGGACGAGGTGTGGCCGCACGTTGCACGCGGGGCGATCAGACCCATCATCGAAACCGTGGTACCCATCGAGGAGGCCGAGCGGGCTCATGCGCTGATCGCCTCGGACGACACCTTCGGCAAGGTGATCCTGCAGGTGGGCGGCTAGCGGCTGGACGGCCAGCAGCTAAACCAGGGCATCCAGGGAGCGGATCTGCTCCTCCAGCACGGACAGCGCCGCTCTGGCGTCCGCGGCCTTCTGACGTTCCTTCTCCACAACCGCCGCCGGTGCCTTGCTGACGAAGCTGCCGTTGGCGAGCTTGCCCTCGATGCGCTTGAGCTCCGCGCTCTGGCGATCGATCTCCTTACCGAGTCTGGCCCGTTCGGCCGCTACGTCGATGAGCCCTGCCAGCGGCACCATGATCTTGAGCTCGCCCACGAGCGCCAGGGCGTTGGGCGGCGGCTCCTCGTCGGGCTCGAGCCAGCGGGTGTCCGTGACCTTGGCCAGGCGCTTGAGCAGCGTGCCATTGGCATCGGCGAGCCTACGGTCCTGGTCGGTGCCGTGCTGGAACAGCACGTCGATCTCCTGACCGGGCTTGATGCCCGCCTCGCCGCGGATGTTGCGCAAACCCACGATCACACCCTTCAGCCACTCCACGGCAGCATCGGCGTCCGGGTCCGCGGCGTAATCGGCGCTCTCCGGGAACGGCTGCAGCATGACGGTGGGGCCCTCGTTGCCGAGCAGCGGGGCAACCTCCCGCCAGATCGCCTCGGTGATGAAGGGCATGATCGGGTGTGCGGCGCGCAGCACGCATTCCAGCGTCGTCAGCAGCGTCAGCCGCGTGCCCCGGCGCTCGGCCTCGGGCAGCGACTCGTCCCAGAGCACCGGCTTGGTGAGCTCCACGTACCAGTCGCAGTACTCGTGCCAGGCGAAATCGTAGACGAGGTTCGCATAGAGATCGAACCGGTAGGTTTCGATGGCCCGCTCGGCGTCGACGAGCAGGGACCGGACCCGGGAGACGATCCAGCGGTCGGCGAGGCTCCGGGTGGACTCGCCGCCGAGATCCGCATCGGTGCAGTTCATCAGCACGAACCGCGCCGCGTTCCAGAGCTTGTTGCAGAAGTTCCGGTAACCTTCGATGCGCGCGAGATCGAAGCGCACGTCACGACCCGTGCTCGCGAGCGCGCAGAACGTGAAGCGCAGGGCGTCCGTGCCGTATGACGGAATGCCTTCCGGAAAGTCCCGCCGCGTCTGCTTCTCGATCCTGGGCGCCATCTGCGGCTGGGTGAGGTTCGACGTGCGCTTGGCGAGCAGATCCTCGAGCGAGATGCCGTCGATGAGATCGAGCGGATCCAGGCCGTTACCCTTGGTCTTGGACATCTTCCGGCCTTCCGCGTCCCGCACCAGGCCGTGGATGTAGACATCGCGGAAAGGGATCTCGCCGGTGAACTTCAGGGTCATCATGATCATCCGGGCAACCCAGAAGAAGATGATGTCGTGGCCCGTCACCAGCACGCTGGTGGGGTGGAAGCGGCTGAGATCCTCGGTCTGCTCCGGCCAGCCGAGCGTGCCGAACGTCCAGAGCGCGGAGGAGAACCAGGTTTCCAGCACGTCGGGATCGCGGCTGAGACGCGTGCCGGCACCGAGGCCGTGCTTTTCCCGGACCTCGGTCTCGTCCCTGCCCACGTACACGGTGCCTCCGTCGTCGTACCAGGCGGGGATGCGGTGCCCCCACCACTGCTGCCGGGAGATGCACCAGTCCTGGATGTTGCGCATCCACGCGAAGTAGACGTTCTCGTACTGCTTCGGCACGAAGCGGATCTCGCCCTTCTCCACCGCCTCGATGGCGGGCTCGGCCAGCGGCTGGATCCTCACGAACCACTGATCCGTGAGCAGCGGCTCGATGACCGCACCGGAGCGGTCGCCCCTCGGTACGGTGAGCCGGTGCGGCTCCACCTGCTCGAGCAACCCGAGGGCGTCGAGGTCCGCCACCACCCGCTTGCGGGCGTCGAAGCGGTCCAGGCCGCGGTAGGCCACCGGCACCGCGTCGTTGAGCGTCGCATCCGGATTGAGGACGTTGATCACCTCGAGCCCATGGCGCTCACCCATGGCGCTGTCGTTGAAATCGTGGGCCGGCGTGATCTTCACGCAGCCGGTGCCGAACTCCCGGTCGACGTAGTCGTCGGCGATGATGGGAATCTCCCGGTCCACCAGCGGCAGGCGGACGTGCCCCCCCACCAGGCTGTGGTAGCGGTCGTCTTCCGGATGCACGGCCACGGCCGTGTCGCCGAGCATGGTTTCGGGGCGCGTGGTGGCAACCACCAGATAGTCGCGGCCGTCCGCCGTCCTGAGATCGCCGGCGAGCGGGTAGCGGAAGTGCCAGAGGCTGCCGTCCTCCTCCTCGCTCTCCACCTCCAGATCCGAGATGGCGGTTCTGAGCTCCGGGTCCCAGTTCACCAGCCGTTTGCCCCGGTAGATCAGACCCTCCTCGAAGAGCCTGACGAAAACCTCCAGCACGGCTCGGGAAAATCCCTCGTCCAGCGTGAAGCGATCACGCGACCAGTCCAGCGACGAGCCCATCCGACGCAGCTGCTCCGAGATGTTGCCACCGGAGGTTTCCTTCCACTCCCAGACCTTTTCCACGAAGGCGTCGCGGCCGATCTCGTGGCGACTGACACCCCCGGCGGCGAGCTGCCGCTCCACGAGCATCTGCGTGGAGATGCCAGCGTGATCGGTACCCATCTGCCAGAGCGTGCGGTCGCCCTTCATGCGGTGATAACGGATGAGCGCGTCCATCAGCGTGTGCTGGAAGGCGTGCCCCATGTGCAGGCTGCCCGTGACGTTGGGCGGGGGAATGACGATGCAGTAGCCGGGTCCGTTGCCGCGCGGCTCGAAATAGCCGGCCTGCTCCCACTCGGCGTAGAGGGACTGCTCGATATCGTGCGGGTCGAAACTGCTCTGCATGCGGGTGGTCTAGTCGGTGCTGTTGTCGAGCTCGGATCTGCGCCGCTCGATCAGCGCCCGGATCTTCTCGTCGATCACGGACTCGGCCGCGTGCAGCAGCTCGGCATGGAGCTCGTCGAGTCGTTCACTCACCACGGCCTTCAGCCACTCGGTGAGCGTTTCGTCGATACGGACTCTGAGTGCCTCGTTCAGCTCGTCCGTGTCCTCGGGTGTCCACCGATTGCGGTGGGCTTCGATGGCGCCGCGGGCCTCGGTGAGGATGTCGGACGCGGACGTTTTCCAGCGGTCGCCGAGCAGCGCGTTGAAGACGTCTTCCCGCAGGTAGCGGCTCCGCTTGCCGCCGCCGCCGCCAAGCACCGGCGTGGCGGACAGCAGGTCGGAGGATTCGCGTATCTCCCAGGCTCCTCCCACCATGTCGTCGAGGAGCGGCACGCCGGTATCGGCAGATTCGGAATCCCGATTGCCGCCAGTGGCATCGGCCTGTCCTTCGCGGAGAGCCTCCTCGTCCAGGAGCTCGCGGATGGACTCGAGATCGCCCAGCAGCTCGTCGGAGCCGCCGTCCGGGTTTCTGGTTGGTTTCTGTGGGTTGCTCATGTCTGTATCCGTGTCACCTGCGGGCAGCCGACCGCTCAGGAAGCCTGTATTTCCGTTTCCCACTCGTCCAGCTTGTGATCGTACAGGGGGTAACCCCGATGGCGGTAGAAACGGTAGCGCTCCCGCCCCGCATCCAGCTGGTCCTGGACCACCACCTCCACCACCCGGTGGAAACGGTTGAAGAAGTGCGGCACCTCGCTGGTCAGGTTGAAGAGCACGCCGTCGAAAGCGGGGGGCTCCTGCCAGGTGATCAGCACCGGCGCGCTGCCTGCGGACGGGTCGCCGGCCACGGCGTGCGGAACGAAGCGCCGGTCCGGGTAGTGCCAGAGCAGCTCGTCCACCTCCCGGGCGGTCTGCTCATCGGCGGTGTGCAGAATCACCGGCTGGCTGCCATCCGTCGTCTTCCCGCCCGCCAGCGCCTGGGCGGCCAGGCGGCAGGCGAAACGGTGCTGAGCGCCCAGGTTCACGTCCTGCAGGATGTAGAAGTCGATGCGCGTCACGCCGCCTAACCCGCCTGGTTGATGAGGTAGCGGAACAGCAGGTTGACCGGCCGGCCGGTGGCCCCGTTCTGAGGGCCGCGGGGAAAGGCGGTGCCGGCGATGTCCAGGTGTGCCCAGGACAGACCTTCGACGAAGCGCGACAGGAAACAGGCCGCAAGCACGGATCCGGCACCGCCGGCGCCGATGTTGGCGACGTCTGCGAACTGACTCTTCAGCGCCGCCTGATACTCATCCCACAGCGGCATCCGCCAGCCGCGGTCGCCGCTGTACTCGCCGGCGTCGAGCAGCGCCTGGGCGAGATCGTCGTCGTTCGCATAGACGGCGCTGGCGTGAGCACCCAGGGCGACGATGGCCGCTCCGGTGAGCGTTGCCACGTCGATCACCGTTCGCGGCTTGTAGCGCGCGGCGTAGGTCAGCGCGTCGCAGAGCACCAGCCGGCCCTCCGCATCCGTGTTCAGGATCTCCACCGTCTTGCCCGACGAGGTCTTGACGATGTCGCCCGGTCGCGTGGCACACCCGCTCGGCATGTTCTCGGCAGCGGCGACGATGGTGATCAGGTCGATGGGCAGCCGGGCTTCGACGGCCGCCTTCGTCGCGCCCATCACCGTGGCGGCGCCGCACATGTCCCACTTCATCTCGTGCATGTTGGCGGCCGGCTTGATACTGATGCCGCCGGTATCGAAGGTGATGCCCTTGCCGACCAGCACGATGGGCGCCTCGCCGGCGCGCCGCGTTCCCCGGTAGCGGATGATGATCATCTTGCCGGGCGTGTCGCTGCCGCGGCTGACGGCGAGAAACGCGCCCATGCCGAGCTCCTCCATCTTCTTTTCATCGAGCACGCTCACCGTCACGTTCGGCGCCCGGCCGAGCTTGCGTGCTTCCCGGAGAAGGTAGGTGGGATTGCAGACGTTGGGCGGCTGGTTGCCGAGGTCGCGTGCCCAGTCGAGCCCCGCCTTCGCCGCCTGCCCGTGGCGGACGGCGCGAGCCACCGCGCTTCTGGTGCGGCTGTCCGCGTGCAGGGCGATGCTCTTCAGCGACTGGGGTTTGACGTCGGCCGTCCGGTAGGCGTCGAAGCTGTACAGAGTGTCGTTCAGTGCGCCGAGTCCGCGGCTGGCCTTCCAGTAGGTGTCCTGATCCTTCACCTTTGCCGACGCCAGCGTCCAGACCGCGGTCTTCACCTTGGCCGTCTTCAGTGCGCTGGCGGCCGCCCGGATCGACTTGTCGTAGTCGGCGGTGCTCGCCGTATCCTTCAGACCGCCAACCACCAAGAGCTTCCTGATCGGACCGGATGCGCCGACGTTGACCAGCAGTGTCTGTCCGGCCTTGTCCTCGAAATCCGCAGCCGCCGTGTTGAAGGCCGACTGCGCGTCGAGCTCGCCCGCCATCCGTTCGCACACACCCAGCGCGGCGACGACACAATCGGTCTTCAGGTCGGCCAGGGTGCTGGTGGTGGTCGAATACTTCATAATCGCGCCTTATCTGGCCTCGAGAGTTTCACTTGGCGCGCAATTCTAGGCGAAAAGCACCGCCCCGTCAGGCAGGCGCCGGTCGCCTCCAGCCGCTCGCGGGAACGGTCGCAGGTGGTCGATGGCCGTAGCCGCACGCTACATCAACCGCGAGCTCCTGCTGGTGCTCGTCGCGCTCACGGCGGTGCTGCTTGCGGTCACCGTGGGCGGCCGTTTCATCAGCTATCTGCAGGAGGCAGCGCTCGGCAAGTACGCGGCACAGAGCATCGTCCACATCCTGGGTTTCCGCATGCCCGGATTTCTGCAGCTGCTGCTGCCGTTCGCCTGGTTTCTCGCGGTGCTGCTGACGCTGGGCCGTCTGCACGCGGAGCAGGAGTTCGAGGTGCTTCGCGGCGGCGGCGTCGGGCCGGCGCGCCTGCTGCTCTGGCTCGCACCTCCGGCGCTGGTGGTGGCGGCGGTGGTCGGCTATCTCAGCCTGCTCCTGGCACCGGACAGCGACCGGCGGCTCACGGAGTACCTGAGGGAGCAGCAGGACAACGCCGAGTTCAAAGTCATGACGCCGGGTGTGTTCCACACCTACTATCGGGGGCAGCGCACCACCTATGCGGACTCCGTGGATGACGAGGCCGAGGTGCTCCTCGACGTGTTCATGGCGGAGCTGGCACCCGACTCGAAGCCGGTGACCATCAGGGCGCAGACCGGCGGCCAGCAGATCGATCCGCTGACCGGGGAGCGTTATCTGGTGCTGATCAACGGCACCCGCTACGTGGGTGAGCCCGGTCGTTCCGACTACCACCAGATTGCCTTCGGCCGGCTGACACAGCGTCTCGAGGAGGGTCGTCGCGGCAAGGAGGTGGGCATCGAGGCGCAGCCGACCGCGGAGCTGCTCGCGCGGTCCGATCCCGAAGCGCAGGCGGAGCTGCATTTCCGGCTGGGATTGCCGCTGGTGGTGCTCATCGGTGGCCTGGGCGGGCTGGGGATCGCCCGGACCAAGCCCCGGCAGGGTCGATTTGCCCGGGTGCTGCCCGGCCTCGGTCTGTTCGTGGGCTACTACGCCGCCCTGGTGTTCGGCCGCGATGCGATCGCCGACGGCGTGGTACCGGTCGCGGTGGGCATGTGGCCCGTGCACGTCGTCTTCCTGGTCGCCGGCGTGCTGCTGCTGCGCCGCTCGGTGCTGCCGGCGAAGGTGTAGTGTGCGGATTCCGAGTTAACCGGACGGGGCAGCGGATGCGCTTCACGCGGATGGACTGGTACGTGGGGAAGGCCGTGCTGCTGGCCATCTTCGTGGTGCTGCTGGCCTTTGTCGGGCTCATGACCCTGTTTGCCGTGCTCGAGGAGCTGCGCGAGGAAGACTCGAGCTACGTGGTCGGGGAGATGCTCGTCTACGTGGCGCTCACCACCCCCAGGCGCCTCTACGAGGTCCTGCCCTACGTGGTGTTTCTCGGGTCGCTGATCGGTCTCGGCAGCCTGGCGTCCCGGTCCGAGATCGTCGTCTTCCGATCTGCCGGCGTGTCGCCCGGGCGGATCTATTTCGGCGTCGCCTGGCCGGCGGCCGTCGTGTTCCTCACCGGGCTGCTGGTCGGGGAATGGGTGGCCCCGGCGGGTGAGGAACAGGCAGAGACGTTCAAAACCCAGGCCATGAGCGAGCGGGCGGTGTCGCATGCTCTGCGTGGCTACTGGTATCGGGAAGGCGGGATGATGATGCGGGTCGCCACCCTCGGCGATCAGGGCGAGCTGCGGGACGTGCTGCAGTTCTGGTACACGCCGGACCGCCGTCTCGAACGCACCGTTGCCGCAGCCCGGGCAGAGTACGTGGCGTCGGAGACCGATCCCCACTGGCTGCTCCACGACGTCCGCGAGACAGTGCTCACGGATGCGCGGGTGGAGACGCGGCTCGCCGACGTGCAGCGCTGGAACGGCCGTGTGGATCCCCGGCTGCTGACGTTGCGGGTGCTCATGGAGCCGCGGCGCCTGTCACTCATCGATCTCGACCATCAGATCGACTATATGGATCGGGAACGACTGTCCGCGGACGTCTACCGGCTCGCCTTCTGGAGCAAGATCTTCCAGCCGCTCTCCGTGCTCGGTCTCGCCCTGCTGGCACTCGGCTTCATTCTCGGGCCGCTGCGGGAGGTGGGCATGGGGGTTCGGCTTTCCGTCGGGGTGTTCGCCGGTCTCGGTTTCAAATACCTGCAGGACCTGTTCGCCCCCATGAGTATGGTCTACGACCTGCCAGCGGCGGTGGCCGTGCTGCTGCCCATCCTCGCCTGCTGGGGGCTGGGCGCCTGGGGGCTGGCGCGGGTGCGCTGAGGCAGGCGGTTACTTCGCCGGCGTATAAAGGATACGGGTGTCCGAGGTGCGATCCGGCCAGGCGCGGCGGTCCGGGTCGAGCAGCAGGGCAAGGTAGCCGACGCCCAGCAGTGCCAGCGACGGGATCGCCGTCAGGTAGCGCAGCAGGCACTGAGTGAACGTGATCCGGTAGCCGTCGGCGGAGACGATGACCAGCCGCCAGGCCAGCATGCCCAGCGTCTGACCGCGGAAGATCCAGAAGTAGGTGAAGAAAGCGAAGGACTCGACGAGCAGCAGGCCGAGCACGTGACGGCCGGCCACGGCGGTGTTCGTCAGCACCACCATGAGCGTGATGGTGGTGAGCAGGAGCGCCAGCACCAGCAGGGCGTCGTAGACCATGGCCGCGAGACGGCGGAAGATCCCGGCCGGGACGGCCACCGGTGGGCTGCTCACCGACGTCGTCAGAACGTGGCCTTCCCGCCCGCGAGCCGCACGCTGCGGCCGCAGAACTCCTCGCGGGTCATGGCGTTCATGACATCGCGATCCTCGGTGGTGGCGAGCGTTCTCCTGCCATCGTCGAGCAGGGCGCTCACGTAGCCGATCCTCGGCGCCTCGCCGGCATACATGACGGTGTAGCTCTCCACCGTGGCGCTGCCTTCGTGGGCGGCGATGGCGTCGCGCAGCGGTGTGCGATCCACCTCGGCCTGAACGTCCTGGTGGCGGAACGGCTGCGAGGGCGGCATTGCGGAGTACACGCCGAAGGCGTGCTTGGTGAGATAGCCGCCGTTCGCAGTGATGAGACCGCAGGCGTTGCGGTCGCCGCGCAGCAGCTCGGCCATGCGTGCGATTGAGTGCATCACGTAGTTGTTCAGCGGTCCGCCCGCGAACGTGAGGCCGCCTGTCACGGTCAGCGGACGGCCGAGATCCAGGCCCACTTCCCGCGCCCCCACCTGCACGGCGACAGGGAAGCAGCTGTAGACGTCCACCAGGTCCACATCGGCCGGCGACAGGTCGCAGAGCTCCAGCGCCCGACGGCCGGCGACCCGGATAGCCGGTGACCCGTAGAAGGTATCGCGCCGGGAGAACGCGTAGGCGTCGTGGGCGTCCGTGCCGGCCCAGGGATAAACCCAGCGATCCTCCGGGATGCCCAGTGTCCGGGCCTTGCTTTCGGAGCAGAGGATGAGGGCCGCGGCCTGATCGACGTTGTTGTTGGAGTTCATGAGCTTGGGGTAGGGGAAGGACACCGGCCGGTTGAAATCGCTCAGGGTGCGGATTTCTTCGGCGGTTCTGGGTTCCCGGATCCAGGCGTGCGGATTGCCTGCGGCCACCGCCGAAAAACCGGCCCAGAGCTCCGAGATCCTGCGCTGGTGTTCCTCGATGGACTCCCCGAGGTGGTGACGCAGGGCGTTCTCGAACATGGGATAGACCTGGATCGGCTGCACGAGACCGATGGCGGCCTCCAGCTCGTCGATCATCTTCACGTCCTCGCCGATCATCGCGTCCGGCTGTCCGGGCGCCGGCTGCCAGTTCAGCTCCGAGCGCAGGTCGAGTCCCGCTCTTCGGGCCTTCGCCTGCGTGTTCCCGCACTCGGCGCCGGTGATGACGATGACCTCCTGGCGGCCTGCCTGGATGTCGAGGGCTGCCTGATTGACGGTGGTCTGCACGAAGTTGCCGCCGAACTGCGACAGACGTGTTTCGGCGCCAGGCGCGCCGATGGCGTCGGCCACCACGGCTGCCGGATTCCGGTACGGCCAGATGCCCCGGATCACCCGCACGCTGCCGGTGGCGGCGAGGAGCGTGCGGCTCCCTGCGTCTTCGGCCGCCGCCGTCACTGCGTCGATCATCAGCGCCAGTGGTTCCCGTGCCTCGCGCGGATCGTCACAGCGCTGCTCGATCTGGGCAATGCCTACCAGTACGGGTGTCTCACTCATGGTCATCGGTCTTTTTCAGGTGGTTGGATCGGGTGGTTGTCTGGTAGCTGGGGCGGGAGTCGAACCCGCACTTGGTCGCCCAAACTGGATTTTGAGTCCAGCGCGTCTACCAGTTTCGCCACCCAGCCGGAATGCCGCCCGTCGCGGGCTGCGCCGCGCCTGGCGGGGACGAGGTTTTTATCACACCGGCGCACGGGCTGGCCAGCGCGGGTCAGCCACCGGAAGCGCCGGGCTCCTCTGGTTCGCCATCCTGGTCTACAATCCGCGGCCCCTGTCCGGCTGGCCGGTAAAGCCATGCGCACAACTCAGCAGATGACCCCGACCGCGGGACGACCGTGGCGGCGGGAAGACTTCGGCTACGAGCTGCCTGCCGAGCTCGTTGCGCAGCACCCGTCGCCGGTACGCGATGCCAGCCGGTTGCTGGTCCTCGGGCGATCCGGCCCGTCGCCGTCGGTCCGGCACCTGGCATTCACCGACCTGCCGGCGCAGCTGAAGCCGGGCGACCTGCTCGTGGTGAACGACACCCGCGTGATCAAGGCCAGACTGCTGGCCGGGAAGGACACCGGCGGCAGGGCGGAAGTGCTGCTCGAGCGGATCCTCTCCGAGCGTGAGGCGCTCTGTCAGGTTCGGGTCAGCAAACCCCTGAAAACGGGACGAACGCTCAAGGCGGGTGGGAGCGAGATCACGGTGATCGGCCGGGAAGGAGAGTTCTACCGGCTGCGCTTCCCGGAGCCCGTGCTCACCTTTCTCGACAGCCACGGCAGCGTGCCGCTGCCGCCCTACATCGACAGGGCGTCGGACGCAGCGGATGAATCCCGCTATCAGACGTTGTGGAGTGCTTCGCCCGGGGCGGTTGCCGCCCCGACGGCCGGCCTGCACTTCACACAGCGCCTGCTCGAGGAGATCGAAGCCAGGGGGATTCGGCGGGTCACGGTCACGCTGCATGTCGGCGCCGGCACTTTCCAGCCGGTGCGGGTCAGCAACGTCGCCGAGCATCGCATGCATTTCGAACGCTACGAGGTTCCCCGGGCGACCGCCGCGGCCATCCGCGAGACCGCGCGGGACGGGGGCCGGATCGTCGCTGTCGGCACGACGGTCGTCCGGACCCTGGAATCCGCCGCCATCGGCGAGCACGACGTGCGCCCGGGGCCGGGGGAGACCGATCTCTTCATCACGCCGGGATTCCGCTTCCGGGTGGTGGATGCGCTGGTCACGAACTTCCACCTTCCCGAGTCGACGCTGCTGATGCTGGTAGCGGCGTTCGGCGGCCACCGGGACGTCATGGCGGCTTACCGGGAGGCGGTGGCGGCGCGATACCGGTTTTTCAGCTACGGGGATGCCATGTTTCTGGAACGAGCTGCGGCCGACGCTGCGGGAACGACGCCATGAGCTTCGAGCTGCTCGAAACCGACGGTGCGGCCAGGCGCGGCCGTCTGACTACGGCCCACGGCGCCGTGGAGACGCCGGTGTTCATGCCCTGCGGCACCTACGGCACGGTGAAGGGCATGACGCCGGAAGGCCTCGGGCGGGTGGGCACCCAGATGCTGCTCGGCAACACCTTCCATCTCATGCTGCGGCCGGGGGACGTGGCGGTGCGCAACCTGGGCGGTCTGCACGACTTCATGGGCTGGCCCGGCCCCATACTGACCGACAGCGGCGGGTTTCAGGTCTTCAGCCTGGGCGAGCTCAGGAAGATCAGCGAGGAGGGCGTGGTCTTCCGCTCCCCGATCAACGGCGACCGGGTCACCCTGTCGCCGGAAATCTCCATGCGGGTGCAGCTCAATCTGGGTTCCGACGTGGTGATGATCTTCGACGAGTGCACGCCGTACCCGGCGTCCGAGTCGGAAGCCCGCGCATCCATGGCGCTGTCGCTGCGCTGGGCGGATCGATCACGGCGGGCCTTCGACGCCTTGCGTGAGAACGACCGGGCCCGGCTGTTCGGGATCGTTCAGGGAGGGATGTATCAGGGGCTGCGCCGGGAGAGCCTGGAGGGGCTGGTCGACATCGGCTTCGACGGCTACGCGGTGGGCGGGCTTTCCGTGGGCGAGCCGAAGGCGGAGATGGACGCGGTGCTGACGAACCTGCTGCCGCTGATGCCGGCCGACCGACCCCGCTATCTCATGGGGGTGGGCACGCCGGAGGATCTGGTGCGGGGTGTGGAGCTCGGCGTCGACATGTTCGATTGCGTCCTGCCGACGCGTAACGCCAGGAACGGTCACGCGTTCACGTCCACGGGCGCGGTCAGGATCCGCAATGCCGTCCACCGGGACGACCCGTTGCCGCTGGATGCGGCCTGCACCTGTTACACCTGTGCGAACTTCTCCCGGGCGTACCTGCACCATCTGGAGCGCTGCGGCGAGATGCTGGGTGCCATGCTGATGACGGAACACAACCTTCATTATTACCACTCCCTGATGGCCCGTTTGCGCGCCTCTATCGAAAACGGTACATTTCGCTCCCTCATCGAGACCCTCAGAAACGACTGGAACGCCCCGCAATGAACCTCTTCGAAACCGCCGCCTTCGCTGCCGACGCCGGGGCGCCGCCGGCCGATGCCGGCCTGATCAACCTGCTGTTCCTGGGCGGTTTCGTTCTGATTTTCTACTTTCTGCTGTGGCGGCCGCAGAGCAAGCGCCGCAAGGAGCACCAGGCGCTGATGGCCGGTCTGGCGAAGGGTGACGAGGTCGTTACCGCAGGCGGTATCGTCGGCCTGGTCAACAAGGTGGAAGACGACTTCGTGAAGATCCAGGTCGCCAGCAACGTGGAGCTGCGGGTACAGAAGAGCGCCGTCGGCGCTACCCTGCCGAAGGGCACGCTCAAGTCTCTCGAAGACGCCTGACAGGCGCCGGAACCCAAGCGCTGATGGCAACAGGACGGGGCACCACCACCACGGGTCCGGGGCTTTTCGGACTGTCCAAGCCGGTCAACAGACCGCCCAATACATCGTCCATCTGGCGCTACCTGATCGTGGGCGCCATCGTGCTGATCGGCGCCATCTACGCGGCACCGAATCTCTTCCAGCCGGACAGCGCGCTGCAGATCAAGACGGTCACCAGCATCGGCGGTGGCGCTGAGAGCGTGCGCGGTGTCAATCAGTCGCTGGTCGACCGGGCGGTGTCGCTGCTTCGCTCCGGAGGCATTGCCGTCAAGGGCGCGGAGCTCGATGGCGACTCGGTCATCATCCGTGTGGAAAGCGACGACGCCCAGCTTCGCGGCCAGGCGGTGCTCCGCGAGGCGCTGAACAGCGTGGGGGACGCGCGTTACGTGGTGGCGCTCACCCGCGCGTCGACGACGCCGGCCTGGCTCGATGATCTCGGGGCCAAGCCGATGTCGCTCGGTCTCGACCTCTCCGGCGGTGTCCACTTCCTGCTCCAGGTGGATATGGACAAGTTCCTCGGTGACCGGATGGCGTCCAATCAGGAAGCCATCCGCGACCTGCTGGTGGAGGAAAGGATCCGCTACGCGTCCGGTGACTGGGTCGACGGCTCGGTGATCAGCATTCCCTTCCAGAGCGAGCAGGCCAGGGACGATGCCCGCTCTGTCATCGCGGAGCGTTTCGAAGAGTTCGACGTCGCAGATCAGGACGTCGACGGCCGCCCCGGCCTGCGTCTCTCGATAAGCGATGAGCAGATCCGCCAGCTCGAGGATCTGGCGATCCAGCAGAACCTGCAGAGCCTCAGAAACCGGGTGAACGAGCTGGGTGTATCCGAACCGCTGGTGCAGCGTCTGGGCCGGTCCCGTATCGTGCTCGATCTCCCGGGTATCCAGGACAGTGCCCGGGCCAAGGAGATCATCAACAAGTTCGCCAATCTGGAATTCCGGCTGGTGGCCGGTCCGAATGCCAGACCCTCGCAGACCGAGCGTTACCGCTACGAGGGCGCACCGGTCATTCTCGAGAAGCACAACATCGTCACCGGCAATCAGGTGACCAACGCCATACAGGAATACGATCCGGAAACGGGTCAGCCGCAGGTCAGCATCAATCTGGACAACGACGGCGGCCGGGCCATGAACGAAGCCACGAAAGACAACGTGGGCAATTCCATGGCCATCATCTTCAAGGAGCTCCGGGTCGACATGCGCGAGGAGGTGGTGGACGGAGAGCCGAAGCTGGTTCCCTACACAACCGAAGAGAAGCGCGTGATCAACGTGGCGACGATCCAGTCGGCGCTCGGCTTCCGCTTCCGGATCACGGGCCTGGGGCTGCAGGAGGCCCGGGATCTGGCCCTGCTGCTGCGCGCCGGCGCGCTGGCGGCGCCCATGTACATCGTCGAGGAGCGTTCGGTCGGTGCGAGCCTCGGTGACGACAACATCGAAGCGGGCAAGAACTCGGCGGCAATCGGTTTCGCGGTCGTCATGCTGTTCATGCTCTTCTACTACCGCTGGTTCGGCCTGGCAGCGGACCTGGCGCTGGTCGCCAACGTCATGCTGCTGGTGGCCGTCATGTCCGTCCTCGGCGCCACGCTGACCCTCCCGGGTATCGCCGGCATCGTGCTCACTGTGGGCATGGCGGTGGACGCGAACGTGCTCATCTTCTCCCGCATCCGGGAAGAGCTCAGGGAGCGCGCACCTCAGGCGGCCATCGCCGCAGGCTTCGATCGGGCGCTGCTGACGATTCTCGACGCCAACATCACCACCTTCTTCGTCGCCATCATCCTCTTCTCCATCGGCAGCGGTCCTGTGAAGGGTTTTGCCGTGACGCTGGCGATCGGCATCGTCACCTCGATGTTCACGGCCATCATCGGCACGCGCTCGATCGTCAACCTGATGTATGGCGGCCGCAAGCTGGAGACGCTGAAGGTATGACCGTCCCGAACAT
>JBFWZA010000025.1:0-65776 GCA_050185825.1 Pseudomonadales bacterium
TCAACCCCAACCCGAATAATCTCCATCGTGGACTCCTCCTCTTCCCCGACTGGTCATTGAGAACACCAGTCTGGCACCTAGATGCCGATCTGTGGATGAGGGGGAGTCCATCCCATTGGGAACGTTTCCATCCACCACCTCTGCCACCTCCGCCGCCAGGGCCTCTGCATCCACGTGCACCACCACCTGATGTCGGTCACCCGGCGTGCTGGCCGCTCCCCCGGCCAGACTGTCGGCCATCACCTGAACCAGGGCATCCGCCCGGCGATTCCAATAGTGGTCTCTCTATCGGTCTCTCTATCGCTGTCGCCATCAACCGCCTCGGTCGCTTTCGCCAGTGCCTTGAGAAACACTTCTCCCTGCTCCGGCGTGAGTCGGCCCTGAATGATCAGCGCGCCGGTCTCATCCCAGCGTGTGCTCAACGACCGGGATCGGATGAGTGCCTGCACGTCCTCCAGGCTCTCCTGCTGCTTCAGGGAGCGGACGATCTGCTCCACCCCTTCCGCGCTTGTGCGTTGTGCGCGTTCCAGAAGTGCGGCTTCGTTGTCGGGCGTGGCGATCCGCGTCAGCGCGCGCACTTTCGAGTAACTCAGGTCGCCGTCTCGAAACGCTGCATCGGTGTGTCGGTCGGACTAGCCGCCGGACGGCAGTATCCGGCTGGCCTTGATCTCCTTGAGGCTGAAGCTCGACTCCACGTGCTGCACGCCGGGATATTTCAGGATCTTCTGCATGCACAGCTCGGAGAAGTGATCCATGTTCCGGGCGACCACCTTCATCAGGTAGTCGTGGGAGCCGCTCATGGCGTGACACTCGATGATGTGCTCCTCGTCCGCGACGCGCTGATGAAAGGCGTCGGTGGCCGAGTCCGGCTGCCGTTCCATGGTCACCTGCACGAAGGCGGTCACCGAGAGCCCGAGCCGGCGCTGATCGGCGAGCGCCGCGTAGCCGGAGATCACGCCGTGTGCCTCGAGCTGGCGGACCCGGCGGAAGGTCGGCGACTCGGAGAGGCCGATGGCCTCCGCCAGGGCGACGTTGGAGAGCCGGCCGTCGGCCTGCAGATGGCGGAGGATCTGCCGGTCGGTGGCGTCGAGCGGGATGGGGTCCGTCAAAGTACTACCCGGAAAACTGGATAGATCCTTTATATATCAATAGAAAAATAGAAGAAACCTTCTGATATCTCGATATTTGGGGGTAAAAAGCAAAGTTCTGCCTCGGCCACCCGGTTAACATTAAGAGCAGAGACCTGCGCAGGAGATGGAGGAGATCATGCGCCACAATCCCTCTCACAACCCGATGGGGCTGGACGGCTTCGAGTTCGTGGAGTTCTGCGCGCCCGGGCCGGGCGAGCTCGAGCCGGTGTTCGAGAGGCTGGGCTTTCAGCGCGTTGCCGTGCACCGCTCCAAGGACGTGCACCTGTGGCGCCAGGGCGATGTCAACTTCATCGTCAACTACGAGCCGAGGAGCCTGGCCGCCTACTATGCCGAGGAGCACGGACCTTCCGCCTGCGGCATGGCCTTCCGGGTGAAGGACGCCCACCAGGCCTACGACCGGGCCCTGCGCCTGGGGGCGCAGCCTATCGAGATTCCCACCGGACCCATGGAGCTGCGGCTGCCGGCCATCCGCGGCATCGGCGGTACGCCCCTCTATCTCATCGACCGCTACGGGGACGGCAGCAGCATCTACGACATCGACTTCAACTGGCTCGACGGTGCAGACAGGCACCCGGCCGGCGTCGGGCTTGCCGTGATCGATCACCTCACCCACAACGTCTATCGCGGGCGCATGGACTACTGGGCGAGATACTACGAGCGTTTCTTCGACTTCGAAGAGATCCGCCACTTCGACATCCGCGGCCGGCACACCGGTCTCGTCTCCCGGGCCATGACGGCCCCGGACGGGAAGATCCGCATTCCGCTGAACGAAGAAGCCCGGGGCGCGGCAGACGGGCAGATCGAAGAGTTTCTGCTCGCCTACAACGGCGAGGGCATCCAGCACATCGCCTTTGCCTGCGACGATCTCGCCGCCACCGTCGACCGGTTGCAGGCACGTGGGGTGCCGTTCATGACCCCGCCCCCGGCTGCCTACTACGAGATGCTCGACGAGCGCCTGCCGGGCCACGGCGAGGACGTGGCGACGATGCGCACCCGGGGCATTCTGCTCGACGGCAGCACCGACGGCGGTGACGTGCGCCTGCTGCTGCAGATCTTCTCGGAGACGCTGATCGGCCCCATCTTCTTCGAGTTCATCGAGCGCAAGCGCGATCAGGGTTTCGGCGAGGGCAACTTTCAGGCACTGTTCGAGTCCATGGAGCGTGACCAGCTGCGCAGAGGGGCGCTGGAGGGAGCGGCATGAGACTCGAGCGCATCCACCACGTCGCCTATCGCTGCAACGATGCGAAGCAGACGGTGGACTTCTACCGGACCCATCTCGGCATGCGCTTCAAGCTCGCCATTGCCGAAGACAGGGTGCCCTCCACCGGCGCGGAGGACCCTTACATGCATGTCTTCCTCGACGCCGGTGCGGGAAACGTGCTCGCCTTCTTCGAGCTTCCCAACTCGCCGGCCATGGACCGGGACCGCAACACGCCGGACTGGGTGCAGCACATCGCTTTCGAGGTGTCGAGCTTCGACGAGCTGATCGCAACCAGGGATCGGCTGGCAGCAGCCGGGATCGACGTGCTCGGGCCGATCAACCACGGCATCTTCGATTCGATCTACTTCTTCGACCCGAACGGCCATCGCCTGGAGCTCGCCGCCAACAAAGGAACGGACGAAGATCTGGCGCGGCTGCAGGCCGTAGCCGACGACATGCTGGAGGAGTGGAGCCGGACCAAGCGCGCGCCGCGGCACGCGGCCTGGCTGCACGAGATCTGACGCTCAGCCGTCCAGCGTGATCACCACGAGCCTGCCGTCGAGCCAGCGCGGCAGCCAGTCCGGCACGCCGGTGCGCAGGCGGGCAAAGACCTCGGCCACATAGTCGGGATCGTCCAGCACCACGCGGGCCATGCCTTCTCGGGTTTCACCGCGGATCAGCAAGATGACCGGTGCCCCCTCGCCGCGGAACTGACGCCACCAGGGTCCGTCGGCGGCTACGAACACCGTCGCGCCTTCCTCCAGGTAGTTGACCGGTATGCGCCGGCCGCTCGGCAGCGTCAGCAGCAGGGTCTCCGCGGCCCGCTGACCCTGCGGATGCTGCTCGAGCTCCGCGATCACACCCCGATTCATGTACCAGGTGACGTACGCCCAGATCCCCACCACCACGATGAGGATCACGGCGACGAAACGGAATAGTCCCTGCATGGCCAGGTCGTCCCGAATGTTTCCGCCAACATAACCCGGCACCGCAAGGACGCAAGTCCGGATCGAGCCTGACGGCCGGTGCGCTGCTATGATCGCCCGCAATGGCAGGAGGAGAGGGTCGTTGGACGGCGAAACCCTGACACTGGCGCATGGGCCGCTGCGCTTCACCGCGCACGCCCTGGGCAGCGGTCCGCTGGTCGTGTGTCTGCATGGTTTTCCGGACAACGCCATGAGCTTCCGGAATCAGCTCCCGGCGCTGGCAGAGGCCGGCTTTCGCGCGGTGTCCGTGACGCTGCGGGGCTACGAACCGTCGTCGCAGCCGGCCGAGGGCGACTACTCGCTCGCCAGCCTCGCCGGCGACGTGATCGCCTGGCTCGACCAGCTGGGCTCGGACAGCGCGCACCTCATCGGCCACGACTGGGGTGCTGCGATTGCCTACACCGCGGGGGCGGCGGCGCCGGAGCGGTTCGAGAGCCTGACCACCATCGCCGTCCCGCATGCCGGACGTTTCGTCAACGAGGCGATCCGCTTTCCACGGCAGCTCGCGCTGTCCTGGTACATGGGATTTTTCCAGCTTCGCGGCCTCGCGGAGCAGGTGGTGGCACGGCACGATCATCGCTTTCTGCGCACGCTCTGGCGGCGCTGGAGCCCGGGCTGGGCGGTGCCCGCCGGGGTGCTGGAAGGGGTGATCGAAACGTTCCGTGAACCTGGCGTGACCACGGCGGCGCTCGCCTACTATCGAGCCGCGCTGGCACCGGGCGCCTTCACACCGGCCGCCCGCGCGGCAGCGAGATTCAAGGTCCCGGTGCGAACGCTCGCCATCACCGGCGACCGCGACGGCTGCATCGACACCCACGTCTTCGAGCGGCTGATGTACCCGCAGGATTTTCCGGGTGGTCTGCGACTGGAGCGGATCCGGGAGGCGGGTCACTTCGTGCATCAGGAACGCCCCGATGTGGTCAACGCGCTGATCCTCGAGTGGCTCCAACCGTGAACTGGGAAGCCGTCGGTGCGGTGGGTGAGGTGCTCGGTGCGATCGGCGTGATCGTCACGCTCGCTTATCTTGCCGTGCAGATCCGCCAGAGCACTCACGCCCAGCGCACGGAGACCTACGGACGGGCGCTGGACCGGGTGACCACCCTGCAGGGTCGGCTGGCGGAGAACTCGGATCTGGCGAGCATCCTGCTGCGCGGCGTGCCCGACAACCGGCAGCTCACCGCGACGGAGCGTGTGCAGTTCACGTGGATCTTCTACGAGATGTTCAGCGGCTTCGAGTTCATGCTGTATCAGGCCGAGCGCGATGCCCTGCCGCAGGAGGTGTGGCAGCGCTGGGCGGACACCATCCGCTGGTGGATGTCCTTTCCCGGTGTCCGCCAGTGGTGGGCCGCGCACCCGGCGCCGTTCACAGCGGATTTCACAAAGTTCGTGAACGACCAGCTCGACACCGCGCCCGCAGACGAGGCCGCGGCCACCCGCTGGGTCAGCTACCTCCGCGAAGGCCGTCGGTCCGAGTTGCCTTAGCCGCCTGAGAGCGCGTGCGGGATAGTTGGACGTCCGCCCCTGGATGTGGCAGAACGCCGGTGCGCGCCACGTCGCCGTGGCGCGTGTGTGTCCGGGTGAAAGGGGTTTGGAGCATGGTTCGAGGTATCTTCGCTGCGTGGCTGCTGTTCTGCGCGGGATTTGCTCAGGCGGCCGACTTCGTCGTGATGAAGAACGGCGATCGGATCACCGGTGAGATCGAAAAGATCTGGAACGGCGAAGTCTTCATCGAGCCCGAGTACGGCGACACCTATGCCGTCGAGATGGAGCACGTGGCCTATATCCACACGGACGAGCCGTTCGAGGTGGAGTTCCGCCGGGGGCGACATACCGAGACGGTGCTGGGACGGCTGGACCTCGATGGTCAGGGGCGACCGGTGGTGCAGGTAGAGGACAGCGAGACGACCTACCCGGTGTCGCAGATCGACAACATGCTCGAGGTGGAGGACTTCTTCGACTGGGGCGTGCGCAGCGACATCAGCGTCAACGTCTCCACCGGTAACTCTCAGACCAGCAACGGACGTGTCTTCATCCACGGCGACATGAAGCTCGGCGAGCACAGGCACGTGCTCGAGTACACGCGCGATGCTTCCAAGGCGGACGGCTCGGTCACCAAGAACCAGACGGAGGTCTACTACGAGGACATGTGGACCTTCCGTGAGGAGTGGTTCGTCCGGGGATCCGTCACCTGGACGCGGGATCCGGTGAAGGATCTGGACAGTCGGAGCCAGTTCTTCGCCGGCCCGGGTTACCACATCTTCGACGACTCGAAGCGCACCCTGAACCTCAGCTTCGGTCCCAACCTGCTGGTGGAGGAGATCAGCGGCGAGCACGACGAGTCGCTCTCCGTGCTCGGCTCGATCCGCTACGAGCAGAAGTTCTTCGACGACGATCTGGTGCTGTTTCAGCAGACCGACTATCAGGCCGTGGTCGAGGGTCGGAAGAACAAGATCCTGAGCACCAAGACCGGCATGCGCCTGGATCTGCCGAAGGACATGTATGTCAACCTGGAGATCGATTACGACCACGAATCGGATCCCGCGGAAGGCCGCCAGCAGGACGACGTGACGTATCTGGTAGGCTTCGGCATCGACCTGGATTGAAGCCCGGCGTCGACCGGGCAAACGGAGACACACCATGAAATCGAAAATCTGTGAGCTGGTGGGCTGCGAGTTCCCGCTGTTCGCTTTCAGTCACTGCCGGGACGTCGTCGCGGAGGTGAGCAAGGCGGGCGGCTTCGGCGTGCTCGGCGCGGTGGGCCACACGCCGGAGTCCCTCGAGATCGATCTCTCCTGGATCGACGAGCAGGTGGAAGGCAAACCTTACGGCGTGGATCTGATCGTCCCGACCAGCCTGGCGGACAAGGAGGGCACGCTCACGCCGGCGGATCTGGAGGCCCGCGTTCCGCCGGAGCACAGGGCTCACGTGGAGCGGATCCTGGCCGAGAACGGTATCGACACCGCCGGGCTGTGGGACCGTCCCATCTCCGAGGGCATGGGAGACTCCCTGCGCGAGCGGGGTGCGAAGGCCCAGCTCGAGGTGGCGCTCAGACACCCCATCCGCATGGTGGTGAATGCGCTCGGGGTGCCGCCGCCTTTCATGATGGAGGCGGCCCGGGAAAAGGGCATCGTGGTGGGTGCGCTCACCGGCTCGCGCGAGCACGCCGTCAAGCACATCGAGGCGGGCGTGGACGTGCTCGTGGTCTCCGGCACGGAAGCCGGCGGGCACTGCGGCGAGATCTCGACGCTGGTGGTGGTGCCCGAAGTGCTCGACACGATCAGGGAGATGGGCGCAGATACCCTGGTGCTGGCTGCCGGCGGCATCGTCACCGGGCGGCAGATGGCCGCCTGCATGGCCATGGGCGCGGCCGGCGCCTGGACCGGCTCGGTGTGGCTCACCACCGCGGAGGCGGAAACGGCGCCTGCGGTCAAGGAGAAGATGCTGGCCGCCACCTCCCGGCAGACGGTGCGCTCCCGCAGCCGGACGGGCAAGTACACGCGGCAGCTCCGCTCGCCCTGGACGGACGCCTGGCAGGAGAAGGACTCGCCGGAACCGCTACCCATGCCGTTGCAGGGACTGGTTTCCGGCCCTGCGCTGGCCCGGATCGACAAGCTGGCGGAGGCCGGGGACCCGAACGCCAAACGGCTGGCCACCTACTGGGTGGGTCAGGGCGTGGGGCTCATGAACCAGCCCACGTCGGCGCGGGCGGTGGTCTATGCGTTCATGGAGGAGTTCGCCGAGTCCTGCGAGCGGCTGGCGGGCTACCTGAACGACTGAGACTGATCGGATCCCTTACACTGCTGCAGAAACCGGAGAGAGGAACGAGACGATGATCGACGTCTACTACTGGCCCACGCCCAACGGCTGGAAGGTCACCATCATGCTGGAAGAGTGCGGATTGCCGTACAACGTGATTCCGGTGGACATCGGCGGTGGTGATCAGTTCAAGCCCGAGTTTCTGCGCATCAGCCCCAACAACCGCATGCCGGCCATCGTCGATAACGCGCCGGCGGACGGCGGCGCGCCGCTGCCGGTCTTCGAGTCCGGGGCGATCCTCGAGTACCTGGCGGACAAGTCCGGCAAGCTGCTGCCGACGGATCCCCGCGGCCGGGCCAGGGTGCTGCAGTGGGTGCACTGGCAGATGGCCAACCTGGGACCCATGATGGGCAATGCCAACCACTTCAAGAACTACGCGAAGAACATCGCCGGGGATCCTGCGCAGCTCGAGTACGGCACGAAGCGCTTCGTCGGCGAGGTGGACCGGCTTGCCGGCATCCTGGACGCGCAGCTCTCGGCCAACCCGTATCTGGCAGGCGCCGAGTACAGCATCGCCGATGTCATCACCTGGCCCTGGGCGCGCCTCATCGGCCGCCTGCTCGATCTGGACGCCGACACCTGGGCACCGTTCCCGAACCTGAAGCGCTGGGTGGACGAGGTGGAGGCGCGGCCGGCGGTGAAGCAGGGCTGGCAGGTTGGGCGCGACCTCGGCAAGCGCGAGCTCAGCCCAGAGGAGGAGAAGGCACGCCGGGAGCTGCTCTTCAACCAGACCAACGAGAAGGTGCGCCAGGCCCGGGAAGCGGCCGCGCGCGCGGCCTCCTGAGAAAAACAAGGAGATTCACATGGGTATTGAAGTCGGCGGCATTGGCGGGCTCATCATCCTCGTTCTCGACGTCTATGCGATCGTGAAGATCCTGGGCAGCGGTGCCAGCACCGGCGCCAAGGTCGGCTGGACCGTGGCCGTGCTGCTGCTGCCGATCCTCGGCGTCATCCTCTGGTTCCTGTTCGGGCCGAAGCGTTGACCGGCGCGGTCGGCGACGGCGAGGTGGAGTGGGCGGTTCCCCACGGCCTGGCCGTCGGCATGGTCGCCACCACGCTGCCGGACGGAACCCCCGCCATGCGTCTGCCTTACGGTGAGCACCTGATCGGCGATCCGGACAGCGGTGTGGTGCACGGCGGCGTGATCACCACGCTGCTGGACCAGACCTGCGGCATGGTGGCGCGGCCGCCGGACGCCTCGCGGGAGGAGAGCGCCATCGCGACGCTCGATCTACGCATCGATTATATGGGGCCGGCGACGCCGGGCCGGGATCTCTGGGCCACCGGCGAGTGTTACAAGCGCACGCCGAACATCGCCTTCGTGCGCGCCTGGGCGTTTCACGACAGCCCCGCCGATCCGGTGGCCACCTGCGTGGCGGCGTTCATGATGGGCACCCCCAATACCCCACGTGGCGAGACCCCGAGAGGTGCTGCGTGAAGCTCCTGCTCGAGCTTCGCGAGCGGGGCCAGGGCAGGGACATGGCCGCCGTGGTCGCAGCCATCCCTTACGCCCGGTTTCTCGGCGTGGAGGTGCAGCAGCAGGGGAACGAGGTAATCACCGTGCTGCCTTTCGCAGACAAGCTGGTGGGCAACCCGATCCTGCCCGCCATTCATGGCGGGGTGATCGGCGCGCTGCTCGAGATCACCGCCGTGCTGCAGCTGCTCTACGAAACCGCCTGCGAGCGATTGCCGAAGACCGTGGACGTGAACTTCGACTACCTGCGCTCCGGACGGGCGGTGACTACCTACGGGCGCGCCATCGTCAACCGCCAGGGGCGCCGGGTGGCCAACGTCCGCTCCGAGATCTGGCAGGAAAGCCGGGACCGGCCCATCGCGCTGTCGCAGGGGCATTACCTGCTGCAGCCGCTCTGAGCTAGAGACCCCGGCTGGCGAGCACCTCGCGGATCTCGATCCGGTTCTGATCGGCGATTCCGATGTGAGCCAGCTCGCTTTCCGTAGTCTCGACGAGTTGTGCAATGGTGGTGATGTTGTGCTGCTTGAGCACACGCAGCGTTCCCGCACCGAGGCGGATGGACGATGACGCTTCGAGGATCTGCTCCCCTTTGCCTCGCGAGGGGACCGTGCCTGGAGTGGTCCGAGAGGTTTCGCGTGAAGCTCGCGGGAAAGATGGTGGGGGAGCGGTGCGAAGCTGTCAAATCGCGGCGCAGAGGGCGAGTTCGTAACCGTCCGGATCGCGGACGATGAATTCGCGCTGGCCGTAGGCCTCGTCATGGCACTCGCCGGGTTCCGCGCCGGACTGTCGGAGCCTGCTGTGGATACCGTCGAGCTCGTCCGTAGTCCGCACCCGCAGATAGATGACCGCGTCGCGGTAGGCCGGCCGGGCCTGGCGATCCGTCAGCGGATCCTCGGACGGCTGATTGAGCATCAGCACGCCGTCTCCCGAGGTGATCAGCCTCGCCCAGCGCGTGCGCCCTTCCGGGTCGGCCCAGGTTGCGTCGGGCCGCAAGCCGAGCAGGTCACGGTAGAACGCAGCCGACCGTTCGACATCCCGGACGTTGAGCAGAATGTCGATCCGATCGATCGCCATCAGACGTCTCCGCTGGCCTCGAGCGCGGCGATCTCCGCGTCCGTATAGCCGACGCTTCTGAGGATCTCGTCCCGATGCTCGGCGACTTCCGGCCCCGGCCAGTCCGTGAAGCCGGGCGTTCGGGTGAGCCTGGGCAGGATGGCGGGGATGGAGAGTGGTTTGCCGTTGACGGTGACCTCCTCGAACATGCCGCGGGCCTGATACTGGGGATCCGCCATCATGTCGGCGACGTCGTAGATGAGACCCACCGGCACATCGGCGGCTTCGAGCGCTGCAACCACCTCGGCTGCGGTGAGACCGGCGGTCCACTTGGCGATGGCGGCATCCAGAGTGTCCTGATGCTCGACGCGGCCGGCGTTGCTGGCGTAGGCGGGATTGCCCGCCAGGTCGTCGCGGCCCATGGCGCGCATGAGGCGCACGAAGATGGAGTCGCCGTTGCCGCCGATCACGGTGAACTTGCCGTCGGCGCAGCGATAGGTGTTGGTCGGCACGATGCCGGTGATGGTGGTGCCGGACGCGCCGCGGATCTCGCCGGCGCCGGAATATTCCGGCACCACGCCCTCCATCAGGTTGTACATGGCCTCGTAGAGCGCCACGTCCACCACCTGGCCGCGCTCGCCGTTCCTGCGCTCGAGCAGGGCCAGCAGAATGCCGAGTGCCGCATGCAGGCCGGCCACGGTGTCGCCGAGGCTCAGGTTCGGTCGCACGGGCGCCTCACCCGGAAAGCCGTTCAGGTGCCGGAAGCCGCTGAAACCTTCCGTCACGGAGGCGAACCCCGGCTTCTTCGCGTAGGGTCCCGTCTGCCCGTAGCCGGATATCCGTGCGTAGACGAGCTGCGGGTTGGATGTGGCGAAATCCTCCGGACCCAGCCCCCACTTCTCCATGGTGCCCGGCTTGAAGTTCTCGATGACCACGTCGGCGGATTCCATCAAGCGGCGGACCACAGCGCGTCCCGCGTCGGTTCGCAGATTCGCCGTCACCGACTTCTTGTTGCGGGCGAGGCTGCGCCACCAGTAGGAGGTGCCGTCGTCATCGAGCAGCCGCCAGGTGCGGATGGGATCTCCGGTCACCGGTGGCTCCACCTTGATCACGTCAGCGCCGAAATAGCCGAGCAGGGTGCCGGCGAAGGGTCCGGCCAGCAGCTGCCCCACCTCTACCACACGGATACCATCCAGAGGTCTCGATCGACTCACGTTCCCATACTCCGTTCCCACACTCCCGGTCGGTTGGCTCAGTTCCTGCGCACGTCGCGGAACGGACCCTGATCGAAGCGCGGCTCCTTGTCCATACCCAGCACGCGCTCGGCGATGATGTTGCGCTGGATCTCGTCCGTGCCGCCGGCGATGGACACGGCGGGCACGGAGACGAAGATCTCGGCGATGATGCCCGACTCGGGACTCTCCGGGCCGGTGAGCAGCACCTCCGCCCCCGTGATCAGCGTGTGCACGTGGGACGCCGCGCGCGCCACATTGCTCGCCGCCAGCTTGCCGAGCGAGCCTTCCGGCCCCTGTGGCTTGCCCTGTTGCTGAGCCGCGCGGGCCCGCCGGGCCGTCCACTCCGCCGTCTTCGCCATGATGAGCGCGCGGGCGATCTCCTGGCGGATCACCGGGTCGCGGATGCGGCCGGTCTCCACGGCTCGCGGCAGGATCAGGTCGACCCGGCCGGCCCGCTGCGGATACCAGGTGTAGGGCGCCATCAGCACCGCGTTCTCCTGGCGCACCTCTTCGTAGATGCTGCCCGTTCTGGGCGTGGTGTCCCCGCTTCGGAGCACATCGCCCATCCGCCGCTCGTGGGCCAGCGTGGTCATGGCCACCTTCCAGCCGTCGCCGTCGTTACCCAGCCGCTCGCCGTCGGGCACGTGGGCGTCGGTGAAGAAGACCTCGTTGAACGAGGCATGACCGTTCATCTGCTTGAGCTGCTTCACGGTAACGCCGGGCTGGTCCATGTCGAGCACGAAATAGGAGAGCCCCTGATGCTTGGGCACATCCCAGTCGGTGCGCGCCACCAGCAGGCCGTAACGCGCGTGATGAGCGCTGGTATTCCAGACCTTCTGGCCGTTGATGCGCCAGCCGCCGTCCACCCGGTCCGCGCGGGTGGTGGCGCCGGCCAGGTCCGAGCCGCTGCCCGGCTCGCTGAAGAGCTGGCACCAGAGGTCTTCGCCGGTGAGGATGCGGCGCAGGTACTTCGCCTTCTGGGCGTCGGTGCCGTGCTCGAGAATGGTCACCGCGGCCAGGCGCCCCGGTCCCCCGGAGGCTACACCGACGGCGCCCACGGCGGCGAATGCGTCCGCCACCTCGTTGGCTTCCGCCCCGGAGAGCCCCCTGCCGTACCAGCGCTCCGGCCAGGTGGGCATGCCCCAGCCGGAGTCGACGAGCCGGCTGCGCCAGTCCACGAGCCGGGCGTCGGGATCCCAGTTGGCGGCGAGCCAGTCGTCCACCTCGCGCTTCAGTGCCTCCAGATCTCGCATGCTCAATACCCCCAGCGTCTCAGGAGCTGTTCCCGGTGCCAGCCGGGATCGCCGAGCAGCACCTCCGAGCTCTTTGCGCGCTTGAACCAGAGGTGGGTGTCGTTCTCCCAGGTGAAGCCGATGCCGCCGTGAATCTGGATCGTCTGCGCGGCGGTCGCGAGATAGGCCTCCGAGGCGGCGGCCTTGGCGAGACAGGCGAGCGCCGGCGCCTCGGGATCGCCCTCCGCCAGCGCGGAGGCGGCGCAGTAGGCGGCGGAGCGGGCGGCCTCCACGTCCAGCAGCATGTCGGCGCACTTGTGCTTGATGGCCTGGAAGGAGCCGATGGTGCGGCCGAACTGAACCCGCATCTTCGCGTAGGCCACGGCCGAGTCGAACAGCGCCTGAGCACCGCCCACCATCTCGTTGGCCAGCGCCACCACCGCCAGATCCATGGCGCGCCCGATGGCCGCGGCGGCATCGCCGGGCGGGCCGAGGCGCACGGCGCACGCCCGGCGCAGGCTGACGTCGGCGAGCTTGCGGGTGGGATCCATGACCGCCGATTTCGACACCAGCACACCGGCGGCGTCCGGGTCGATTCGGAACAACGCCACCTGGTTGTGGGCTTTCGCCGCCACCAGCAGGAAGTCCGCACTGTGGCCGTCGATCACGAAGCGCTTGTCGCCGGAGAGCAGCCAGCCGTCACCGTCGGGTATGGCGAGCGTGCGCACTGCGGCCGGGTCCCAGCGGCCATCGGCTTCCGCCAGCGCGAAGGCGCCACGCCGGCTGCCATCGGCGAGCCCAGGCAAGAGGGCGTCCTGATCCGCGTCGCTGCCTGCTTCGAGTAGCAGCCGTGTGCTGAGCACCGCGGAGGACAGGTAGGGCGCGCACACGAGTGCCCGGCCGAACTCCTCCATCACGATGCCCACCTCCACCGGACCGAATCCGGCGCCGCCGAAGGCCTCGGGAACCTGCAGCGCGGTCAGACCCAGCTCGCGGGAAAGCCGCTGCCAGACGACCGGATCGAAGCCGGTGTCCGTCTCCATGAGTCGTCGGACCTCGGCTACGGGCGAGTGGTCGGTGGCGAACCGGCGCACCATGTCGCGGAACTGATCCTGCTCCTCCGTGAACGCGAACTGCACGATGTGACTCCCTCGGAATCCGACCCCTCAACCGGCCGACAACGTTATCACGTCGGGCACGCAACCGGAGGCGTTCCGATTCCGCCGGCGTCGCGCTATGGTCGGCCGATTCGAGGGGAGGGCGGACATGATCGAGATCTACCACGTGCCGGGCACGCGCGGCATTCGGCCGATCTGGACCTGCGAGGAGCTGGGGGTCCCGTATCGGGTGGTGCCGGTGGACTTTTCCGCCGCGTATCGCGCGAGCCCTGCCTGGCGGCGCCTCAATCCCGTGGGCAAGGTCCCCGTGCTCGTCGACGGCGAGCTGACCCTGTTCGAGTCCGGGGCCATGGTGCAGTACCTGCTCGACCGCTACGGCGACGGTCGCCTGCAGCCGCCGCCGGGTACGCCTGAACACGCTTTGTATCTGCAGTGGAGCTGGTTCGCCGAGGCGACCTTCGCCCGGCCGCTGGGCGAGATCGTCAACCACCGTCGGGTGCTCGCAGAAGCGGATCGCAGCCCCGCCGCCATCCGGGAAATGCAGGAGCGGGCCTGGCTGTGCGTGGCGGCGCTGGAGCAGGCGCTGACCGGGCGGGACTGGCTGGTCGGCGACGGGCTCACGGGTGCGGACATCATGACCGGCTACACGCTCATGCTCGTCGGTCCGCTGGCGCCGGGAGAGCTGCCGCCCGCGGTCGCCCGATACTTTGCTGCCCTATCCAGCCGTCCGGGCTATCAGGCGGCGGTGGTGGCCGGCCGCTGATCGGGGCTCAGGCGACGACGCCCGCGTCCCGCAGCGCCCGGATCTCCGCCTCATCGATGCCGCACTCCGCGAGCACCTCGTCCGTGTGCTCGCCGAGCCCGGGCGAGTTGCGGAACAGTCCGGCTGGCGTGCCGTGAAAGCGGCCAGCCGGCCGGGGCTGGCGCATTGTGCCGCCGGCGCTGTGCTCGAAGGTCTCGAGCGCCCCCATGGCGACGATCTGCGGGTCGCTGACCACGCCGTCCCGGTCGTTGATCTGTGCGTACGGCACGTCGTTGGCTTCGAGGCGCTCGCAGATCTCGTCCGTGGTGAAGGTGAGGTAGGCCTCGTTCAGCAATTCCTGGAGCAGCTCGCGGTTCTGACGCCGTGCGGCCGGCGTCTCGAAGCGGGGGTCGCCCCACAGGTTCTCGAGGTCCAGCGCCCGGAAGGTGCCCGCCCACTCGTCGGCCTTCACGGGCATGACCGCCACGTAGCCGTCCGCCGTCTGGCGGACGAACGTGGAGTGATCGAGATTGGGCACGGTCTCCACGTCGCTGCCCACGAAGCTGTAGTTGTACATGCCGTCCGGCCAGATGAAGTTGAGGGCGGCATCCAGCATGGTCAGCTCGATGCGCTGGCCGCGACCGCTCCGCTCCCGGGCGAAGAGTGCGGCGCAGATGATCTGGGCGGCATTGAGCGAGCTCACCTTGTCGCAGATGAGGGTGTTCACCATCTGCGGCCGGCCTTCCTGCGGGTCTGCCTGCAGCGACGCGACACCCGACACCGCCTGGATCACCGCGTCGTAGACACGCCGCTTCGCGTACGGGCCCGTCTGCCCGACGCCGTTGATGGAGGCGAAGATGAGGCCCGGATTCGAGTCGGCGAAGGTCTCGTAGCCGAGGCCGAGCCGCGCCATGACACCGGGGCGAAAGTTCTCCACCACCACGTCTGCGCCATCGATGAGCCGGCGGAGGATGGCGCGACCCTTATCGGCCCTGGCGTCGATCACCAGTGAGCGTTTGTTGCGGTTCATCATGGCGAACGACGCCGCCACGCCGTTCCTGGCGGGCGCGCCGCGGCGCATGACGTCGCCCTCCGCCGGCTCGATCTTGATCACGTCCGCGCCCTGATCGCCGAGTATGGCCGTGGCGATCGGTCCGGAATAGATGGCGGTGAAGTCGATGATGCGCACGCCCGCCAGAGGGCCGGTCGGAACGTTCGTTGCCATGTTGCTGCCTCCTTCCGCCGTGGATCCGGTCCGCTCACGCCGCGGCGGCCGCGATCTCCTTCAGCAGATGGTCGATGCGGGATCGGAAGGCGGCGTCCATGGCGGGTGTGAAGGCACCGTTCAGCGCCTGCGCCACCTCCTCGTGCACGGCGGCCAGCAGGTTCTCGTACATGTACTGCTCCACCCCGTAGGACTTGTGGGCGTCCGTTTCGAAGTGCAGGTAGCTCGCCAGCTCCTGCTCGCCGGGCTCCATGAGCAGCAGCAGCACCTGGGTCATCATGCGGCCGCGCATGTACTCATCCATGTGGTCCATGAGGGCGCGGGAGCCGGCGCAGCGGTCGAAGTAGCGGGCGAACACCGCTTCCGTGATGTCGCCCGCGCGCTCGGCGACGAGCTCCATGGCCTGGGTAATCGTGTCGGAATCGCTCATCTGGTTTCCCCTCGACGACGCCGGTCAGAGCTGCCGGCTTGGGTTATTCTCGCGGCATTATTTCACGAGACGGACGGAGAGAGCATGGCCGATATTCCGACCCGGCTGCAGGCGGTGCTGACGGCTGCCGCGGCGCGGGGCAACGACCTGCCCGGTATACGGCAGCGGCTTGTCGCCGGGGACTGGCTGATCCGCTTCGAAACCGACGGCGGTGCCGTGGGCCTCGGCAACCGTTCCGGGCGCCTGAGCGTGCTGCCCGATGACACCGGCACGGCCAGCGTCCGGCTGGCGGCCACCGATGTGGACTGGAAGAAGTTCCTCGCCGACGTCCCGGTGCCGGGTTACCAGACCCTGCACGCCATGGTGATGACGGGCGTGCTGCGGCTGTCCGGCGACACCCTTACTTATCACCGGCACCTGCTGGCACTCGAGATCCTGCTCGACCGGCTGAAGCTGCCCGAGTCTTCGGTGACCGTGGGCACGGCGCCGGCGGTCGTGGAGCCCATCACCGGCCGCTATCTGAATCTGACGCTCGAAGGCGCACCCAAGCGGATCTACTTCGAGGAAGCCGGGCAGGGCATACCGCTGCTCTGCCTGCACACGGCCGGCGCCGACGGTCGGCAGTACCGCGGGCTGCTCAACGACGCCGAGGTCACCGACCGCTTCCGGGTCATCGCCTTCGACCTGCCCCGACACGGCAAGTCGTCCTTCGCTCCCGGGCATCCGGGCGAGGCGTACGTGCTCACCACGGAACGCTACGTGCGGACCGTGATGGCGGTGGTGGAGGCGCTGGCGCTCGAACGGCCGGTGGTCATGGGCTGCTCCATCGGTGGTCGCGCCGTGCTGCATCTGGCGCTGGCGCACGGTCACCGGTTCCGGGGCGCCATTGGTCTGCAGTCGGCACTGCATGCCGACAGCGGTGGCGAGGACATGAGTGGCGGGAGTGCGTCCCCGCTGTTCCGGCCGGACACCCACGGCGCGGAGATCGGTGCCGCCTGGGTGGCCGGCATCACCGCCCCCGACTCGCCGCCGGCGGAGCGCTGGGAGACGCTCTGGTATTACATGCAGGGCGGTCCGGGGGTGTTTCTCGGCGATCTCTACTACTACTTCGTGGATGGCGATCTTCGCAACCGGGTCACTGCCCGCGAGGCCGCCGATGCCTGCCCCCTGTACCTGCTCAGCGGTGAGTACGACCTGTCCGCCACACCGGCGATGGCGGCGGAGGTGGCCGAGTTATTCGGCGCCCGGCACTTCGAGGTGATGCAGGGGCTCGGTCACTTTCCCATGTCCGAGGACTACGGCCAGTTCCGGCGGTATCTGCTGCCGGTGCTCGATCAAATCGAGAAAGATCAATTATCTTTATGATTCAAATAGTAAAAATTAACCTTGTATCGGGCTTGACCGTGTTCGGGGCGATCCTGCTTTCGGCCGCCGCGATGGCTGCTCAGCCGCCGCCGCCGCTGCCGCTGGCGACACCCGATGCCCTTGCCGGGCTGGCGTCCGATGTGCGTGCCGACCGGCTCGAGGCGGACGTCCACCGCCTGGTTGGCTTCGGCACCCGGCATACCCTCTCGGAGACTGCCTCGGACGTGCGCGGCATAGGAGCTGCGCGGCGCTGGATCGAGAGCGAGTTCCGGCGCATCTCCGCGGCCTGCGGAAACTGTCTCGAGGTGTCCGTGCAGAGCGAGGTGGTGCGTGGTGCCCGAATCCCGGAACCCACCGAGGTGGTGAACGTGATCGCCGTGCTGCGCGGCGGCAGCGATCCCAACCGCTACGTGATCATGAGTGGCGACATCGACTCGCGGGTGTCGGATCCGCTGGACGGCGAGTCGGACTCGCCCGGCGCCAACGACAACGCCAGCGGCATGGCCGGTGTGCTCGAAGCCGCCCGGGTGCTCTCGGCACACCGTTTTCCCGCGTCCATCGTCTTCGCCGGATTGTCCGGCGAGGAGCAGGGTCTCTACGGCGGCCGGATCATGGCGGACGCCACGCGCGCAGCAGGCTGGCACGTGGAAGCGGTGCTCAACAACGACATGATCGGCAACATCGAAGGCGTCAACGGTGTCATCGACAACACCACGGCGCGGGTCTTCTCTGAAGGAACCCGGGCAGTGGAAACCGCCGAAGAGGCGCAGCTCCGACGGTTCACGGGCGGCGAGGTGGATTCCGCCTCCCGGAATCTGGCCCGGTTCGTGGATGCCATGGCGGACGCCTACCTGCAAAACCTGGACGTGATGATGATCTACCGGTTGGATCGCTTCGCCCGTGGCGGCCACCACCGGCCGTTCAACGACGCCGGCTACCCGGCGGTGCGCATCATGGAGACGAACGAGCACTACCACCGCCAGCATCAGGACGTACGCGAAGAGAACGGCATCCGCTACGGGGACGTGATCGAGGGCGTGAACTTCGACTATGCCGCGAAGCTCACCGCGCTCAACGTGATCACGCTCGCCGCACTGGCCAGCGCGCCGGCGCCGCCGGTGAACGTGCAGATAGAAGGGGCAGTCGCGCCGAGCACGCGGCTCACCTGGGCGCCGGTAGCGGGCGCGGCCGGTTACCGCGTGCACTGGCGGTTGACCACCTCCCCGGTCTGGACCCATGGGCGATGGGTGGGTGACGTGACGGAAGCGGTGCTCGAGAACCTGGTGATCGACAACTACTTCTTCGGCGTCTCGTCGGTCTCCGCGGCCGGATTCGAGAGCCCGGTGGTCTTTCCAGGGCCGGCAGGCGCCATGGGGCCGCAGGGCGACTGAGCCCGCACACCGTGCGCATCGCGTCCTACAACGTTCAGAACCTGCTCGGCGAGGCGGATGCGAGTCGTATCGGCACGCCGGTGAAAACGACCCAGCAGATGAAGGCGCTGGCCGGCACCATCGCCGAGCTGCGCGCGGACGTGCTGCTGCTGCAGGAGGTGGGGGAAGGCGGCGTGCTCGAGGCGCTGAACGACTCGTTGCCGGCGCCCTATCCGTTCACGGGCGTGCTGCCGGGAAACAGCCCCAGAGGCATTCACCTCGCCATCCTGAGTCGTGAGCCGTTCGAGCTCACGTCGCATCGTGAGGTGGAGCTGACCGACGAGGATGGCCGGACGCTTACCGAGTACGAATCGGAAGCGGATGCGGCCGCCGGATGCGCCGTTCCGGTGCGGTTTCAGCGGGACCTCATGCTGGCGGAGCTGCAGCTCGACGACCTCGAGCCCCTGGCGCTGTTCAACGTGCACCTCAAGTCGAAGACCAACCGCCCCTGGAAGCGTCTGGCGGCGGACGTGGTCCGGGCGGCGGAGGTCCGCCAGGTGGCCGGCACCGTGCAGGCCTACCAGGCGTCACATCCCGGACGCGGTGTGATCCTCGCCGGGGACTTCAACGACACCCGCTCGAGCGCCGTGCTCGCACCGCTGTTCGCGCTGCCGCTCTCGGATCCCATGGGCGAGGTGCTGGCACGCACCGGTCGCAATCCCTCCACGTACTGGCCGAAGCGTCGGATGCGCCTGGACTTCCTGCTGCTCTCGACGATGGTTCGCGCCTGGCTGGCCGAGGGCGGTGCGAGAATTCACGCCGGGCAGAGGGCGCAGCGCGCCTCGGACCACTATCCCGTCTCCGTCGACCTGGCGCTGTAGGGGCGCATCGCGCAGACCGCAAGCTCGACACCCGGACGGGGTTCCGCTATACGACAGCGATCAACACTCAATCAGGAAGGGAGCAGCGCGATGACGAAGGTCAAGGTGGTCGAGGACATCAACGGTCCGGCAGACAAGGTGTGGGCGGCCATCAGCGATTTCGGCAACATCAAGGTGGGCGGCCCTGTCACCTCGGTCGACGTGGAAGGCCAGGGTGTGGGCATGGTCAGGACGATCGGCATGGGCGGCGGCCGCATCGTCGAGCGCCTGGACCGGCACGACTCGAAAGCACGGGTGTTCGCCTACTCCATCGTCAACGACGACTGCCCGCTCCCGGTTTCCGGTTACTCCGCCACGGTGACCGTCAGCGACAAGGGCGACGGCACCACGACGGTGGACTGGACGGGCACCTTCGAGCCCAAGGGCAGCGAGGCGGAGGCCTCGGCAATGATCGAGGGCATCTATCGGGGTGGCATTGCCGGCGCCAGAAAAGCGGTGGGCGGCTGACCGGCGGCGCCGCTCACCGCGCCGGGCGGTTCTGCTTCTCCTGCTCGGACTGCCGCGAGATCAGGCCCACCAGGTCGGACAGCGCCTCGGAGACCAGCTCGAGGGCGTCGTCGAGGGTGATGATGCCCTCCAGACCGCCGGCGGCGTTGACCACCGGCAGTCGCCGGATGCCGTGGCGACGCATGTGGTGCAGCGCGTCCCAGAAGTCCGCGTCCTCGTCGATCGTCTGCAGTGACCGGGTCATCACGTCCGCCACGGTGATGGTGTCCGGCTCCACGCCCTCGGCGAGGATCTCGACGACGAGATCCCGATCCGTGACCAGGCCGACGGGCCGGCGCTCCTCGTCCTCCGACAGGATCACCAGATCGCCGACGTGACGGCGGCGCATCAGCCTGGCCGCTTCCGTGATGGACGTATCGGCACCGGTCACGGCGACCTCTCGATTGCACAGTGTTCCCACGGACATGGCGCTTCCCCTGCGATGAAAACCCCATCTTAGGCCGCGGAGCGGCTGCTGCCTTTAGGTAGATTCCACGAAGGTGCCGCGCAGGCCACGCCGCGCGAGCTTCTCCAGCTCCACCACGAGGAAGAGCACGAGGCCCAGCGCACCGATCGAGAGCCAGGTCCCGGCACCGAGCGGCCGGGATTCGAACAGTGCCGCGAAGGGCGGCGTGTAGACGAAGGCAAGCTGCAGCAGCGCGACGCCGACGATGGCCAGCAGCGCCAACCGGTTGCCGAACACCCCTTCCAATGACACCGATGTCCGGTCGAGGTGCCTCGACGAGATGAGATACACGGCTTCGAAGGTCACCAGCAGGCTGACGGCCGCCGTGCGTGCATACTCGAGACCGTGCTCGGACTCCCGGGCGAACAGCCAGGCGATGGCGGCCAGCATGAGCAGGCTGACGAACGCCGTACGCCAGATCACCAGGGCGGACAGCAGCGGTGCCTGGGTGCTCCGCGGCGGGCGATGCATCACCGACGCGTCCGGCGGCTCGAAGGCGAGCGCAATGCCGAGGGTCACGGCGGTGATCATGTTGATCCAGAGTATCTGCACGGGCGTCATGGGCAGCTCGTAGCCGGCCAGGATGGCGACGGCGATGACGAGCGCCTCGGTGACGCTGGTGGGCAGCAGGAAGACGACGCTCTTCCGGATGCTCTGATAGATGTTGCGGCCTGCGGACACGGCGCTGACGATCGTCGCGAAGTTGTCGTCGACGAGGACCACCTCGGCGGCGTCCCGGGCGGCGTGGGTGCCCTTCCGCCCCATGGCAATGCCCACGTCCGCCCGTTTCAGCGCCGGGGCGTCGTTCACACCGTCACCCGTCATGGCCACCACGTGTCCGCGGGACTGCAGGGCGCAGACCAGACGCAGCTTGTGCTTGGGTGACGTGCGGGCAAACACGTCGGTGGCTTCCGCGGCGTCGATCAGCGCGTCATCGTCCAGGCGGTCCAGGTCCTCGCCGGTGAGCGCCGCGCCTGTCGCCGACAGCCCGAGCTCGCCGCCGATGGCCACGGCGGTGTCCGCATGATCTCCGGTGACCATCTTCACCCGGATGCCGGCAGACCGGCAGCTCTGAATCGCGTCCGGCACCTCGGCCCGGGGCGGGTCCATGGTGCCGACGATGCCGAGCAGCGTCAGGCTGCCGCGCAGCCTTTCCAGCGAGAGCGTCTGCTCGCCGGCCGCCAGCTCGAGCTCCGCCAGCGCCAGCACCCGTTCTCCCGACGTCGCCAGCCGGGAAGCCTCCTCGAGCCAGCGGCTGCGATCCACGGGAACGGGCCCCGCCGAGGCGTATTCGCTTGCGCACAGGTCGACGATCACCTCCGGAGCGCCCTTCACGAAGGCGACCAGGCGGGCATCGTCGATCCGGTGCAGGGTCGCCATCAGGCGGAGCTCCGAATCGAAGGGCAGCACGTCGATCCGCTCCGGTTGGTGTGCCGGCTCCGTTTCCACGACGCCGCCCTTCGCCGCCAGCACGGTCAGCGCGCTCTCCGTGGGATCGCCTGTGACCCGGAAACCGGCATCGGTGATCTCGAGCCGGGCGTCGTTGCAGTTCAGCGCCGCGAGCAGCAGCCGGTGCAGGGCAGGGGGCCTTTCCGGTTGCGAAGCCGAGCAGGGCACCAGCGAACCCGGGGTCTCGAATCCGACGCCGGTGGTTTCGAAGCAGGCGTCGGCGAGCACGACGCTGCGCACGGTCATCTCGTTGGCGGTCAGCGTGCCGGTCTTGTCTGTGAGGATCACGTCCACCTCGCCCAGGGTTTCCACCGCGGGCAGTCTTCGCACCACCGCGTGCCGCCGACCCATGAGCTGCACGCCGATGGCCAGGGTGATGGTGATGACGGGCGGCAAGCCCTCCGGAATGGCGGCGACAGCGATGCTCACCGCCGCAATCAGCATGTCGGCGGCCGGATAGCCGTGCACCTGAGCGCCGAACAGCGCGATGGCACCGGCGACGACCAGCACCAGCAGGGACAGCCGGCGGGCGAAAACGTTGATCCGGTCGAGCAGCGGCGTGGTCAGGCGCCGCACGGAGCGCAGCACGTCCGACACCTGACCCAGCTCCGTCTGCTCGCCGGTGGCGAACACGACCGCCTTGGCCCAGCCGCGGGTCACCAGCGTCGCGGCAAACAGGAGGTTCGAGCGGTCGGGCAGCGCCGCGTCGCCGGCAAGTGCGTCTGCCTGCTTGGCGGACGGCACCGACTCTCCGGTCAGGCTTGACTGGTCGACTTCGAGCTGGCGGCTCGCGATCACCCGCGCGTCGGCAGGCACCCGATCACCGGCCTGCAGAACCACGATGTCTCCGGGCACCAGCTCGACCGCATCGATCTCCAGCGTACGGCCGTGGCGGAGGACGACCGTGCGCTGGCGGAGCATGCTGCGTATGGCGAGCATCGCCTGCTCGGCCCGACCTTCCTGCACGAATCCCACGAAGGCGTTGATCAGAACCACCGCGCCGATCACCGTCGCATCCACCCAGTGACCGAGCGCCACCGTGAGCGCCGCTGCGCCGAGCAGCACGTAGAGCAGCACGTTGTTGAACTGCCGCAGCAGGCGCCGCCAGGCGCCGGGCGGCTTGCCGGCCTCGAGCTCGTTGGGTCCGAACCGGGAGAGGCGCTCGGCAGCGGCCGCGAGCGACAGGCCGTCCTCGGCCGTGTCGAGTGCGGCAAGGCAGGCATCGGCCCCCATCCGGTGCCAGTCGTGCTGCGGTGAACCGTTCACGCCGGAAATCGGTTCTCGAGCCTGTCGAAGGCCCGGTTGATCTCGTCCTCGGACACGCAGAAAGCGAGGCGCACGTGGTGATCGCTGGCGGGGCCGAAGGCGATGCCAGGCGTGACGGCCACTCGGGCCTCGTCCAGCAGCCCGAGCGCGAACGACCAGGAATCCTCGTGCGCCGCGACGATCCGGGGAAAGACATAGTAGGCACCCGCGGGGCGTGTGTAGCGGAACACGTGCGGCAACGCGTCGAGCCGCTCGCAGATCAGCACCCGCCGCCGGTCGAGGATCGTGCGGAACTCCGCGACGTGCGCCTGCGCACCGGCCAGGGCGGCGATGCCGGCCACCTGGGAGATGCGCGGCGTGCAGATCAGGTTGGCGTCGTGCACCTTGAGCACCGACTGTCGGAGCCAGCCCGGGACGATCATGTAGCCGAGCCGCCAGCCGCTCATGGCGTGAATCTTCGAGAAGGTGAAGAGGTAGGCGACGTGCTCGGCGAAGGCGGGCTCGCTGGCGGGATTCCAGCAGCTTCCGGGGTCGTCGAAGACGAGCTCCGAGTAGGGGTCGTCCAGAATGAGCAGCAGGTCGCGCTCGACCACCAGCCGGCCGAGCGCCTCGAGCGCCTCCCGGTCGAAGACGGTGCCGGTGGGGTTGAGCGGGTTCACCAGCACGATGGCCTTGCTGCGGTCGGTGAGGCGCGCGCTGAGCGCCGGGAGGTTCAATCGCCAGCCGTCCGCCTCGTCGAGCGGCCAGTACACCGGCACGCCGCCCCTCAGCCGCACCTGCTGGCAGTGGGAGGCAAAACCGGGATCCGTGAGCACGATCTCGTCGCCCGGCTCGATGAGCGCGGTCAGCACGGAGCTCATGCCCTGCATGTTGCCGGCGGTGATGAAGACGTTGTCGTTGGCGCTCACCCGCCGGCCTGTCTTGCCGAAATGCGTCTCGACCACCTGCTCCCGCAGCGCGGGCAGGCCGTCGGGCAGCGCGTACTTGCCGATGTCGGGGTCTTCCGACAACGCGGTGCGCACCGCCTCGCGGATGTGGTCGGGCGTGCGGAAAGAGGGCAGTCCCCAGCTCAGACTTGCCACGTCGGGCAGCCGTGCCGCCCGCATTGCCATCTCCTTGATGGCGGACAGCGAGGCACCGGCGACGGTTGTGGCGATCAGTCGTTCAAGGTCCGTCAACGTCGTGACCTCCCGTCAGTCATTCCCATCGGCGCAACTGCCCTTTCTCAGCGGCGAGCCCTGGCCACTATCCCTTGATGCAGATCCGCGGAACCAGCCGGGCCACCCTGGCGGCGAGACCTGCGCGATCGGCGGCGTCGACCACCGCGCTCACGTCCTTGTAGGCGCCGGGTGCTTCTTCCGCCACCCCACGCAGCGACGGGCTGCGGATCAGGATGCCGCGTGCGGCCAGTTCGTCGACGAGGGTGCGACCGCGCCAGCGGCGCGTTGCCGCCCGGCGGCTCATGGCCCGACCGGCACCGTGGCAGGCCGACGAGTAGGCTCGCTGCTCGCTCTCCCGCGTGCCGGCGAGCACGTAGGATGCCGTGCCCATGCTGCCGCCGATCAGCACGGGTTGCCCGGCGGCGCGGAGCGGCTCGGGCAGCGATTCGTGTCCCGGTCCGAAGGCACGGGTGGCGCCCTTGCGGTGCACGTAGAGCTCCCGGCCGGCACCCGCCACCACGTGGGATTCCAGCTTGCAGGTGTTGTGCGACACGTCGAACAGCAACTCGAGGCGGGCCTCCGGGAAGAAGCGTGCGAACACCTGCCGCACGAGGTGGCAGATGATCTGCCGGTTGGCGAGTGCGCAGTTGATGGCAGCCCGCATGGCGCCGAGGTAGCGCTGCCCGAGCTCGGAGCGGATCGGCGCACAGGCCAGCTCCCGGTCGGGCAGGTGGATGCCGGCCTCCGGCGCGGCGATGGCCATCTCGCGCAGGAACTCGGTGCCGATCTGGTGACCGAGACCGCGTGAGCCGCAGTGGATCGTCACCACGATCTCTCCAGGGGTCAGGGAGAACGCCGTGGCGGTGTCCGGCGCGTAGACGTCGACGATCTCCTGAATCTCCAGATAGTGGTTGCCGGAGCCCAGCGTGCCCATCTCCCGGCGCTGACGCTCCCGGGCGCGGGCGGAGACGTGCGAGGGCTCGGCACCGGCCATCCGGCCCTGCTCCTCGATGCGGGCGAGATCCGCCCCCTCACCGTAACCCTGGTCCACCGCCCAGCGGGCCCCGCCAGCCAGCATGGCGTCCATGGCGGTGCTCGACAGAGTGATCGCCCCCTCGCTGCCGACCCCTGCCGGCACCTCGGCGAAGAGTGCATCGGCCAGAGCGCTGCCGACCCCGTCGAGGTCGGCGGCGCGGATACCCGTGGTCAGCGTGCGCACGCCGCAGGAGATGTCGAAGCCGACACCGCCGGCGGAAACGACGCCCTCCTGCGGATCGAACGCCGCGACGCCGCCGATGGGGAAGCCATATCCCCAGTGCGCGTCCGGCATGGCGTAGGACGCCCCGACGATCCCGGGGAGGGTGGCGACGTTGACCATCTGCGTGAGCACCTTGTCGTCCATGGCGCGGATCAGCGGCTCGTCCGCAAAGAGCACGGCCGGCACCCGCATGGCGCCGGAGGCCGGGAGGTGCCACTCGACTTCGCTGATCTTCTCGAACCGCTCGATGTTCATGACGCTGATCTCACACGTCCACCACGCAGCACGCAACCCAGCTCCCGTCCGCTTCCCGGTGAACGTCCAGGGCCGTGTAAGTGGCGCCCTTCGGCTCGACGGCAGGCTCGTGCCGTGACCGGTCGACCCGTTCGCCCCAGGCAGTGGCCCGAAGGGCGAGGCCATCGTCCGCGGGCTCGATGACCACCTCGAAGCGGCCGAAGAGCAGGCGCCGGGTGGCCATCTCGAAGATCAGCGCGTTCAGCCAGTCCACGAGCAGCAGCTCCGGATCGGGCGCGTCGCAGCGCACGGTCACGGACACCAGCGATCGGACTTCCCGGCTCGTGACGATGGCCGTGAGGCCGAACGCTGCCTGCACGAACGCGTCGGCCAGGGTCGGGCCGGTGGCGCGGATGCCCATGTCCGCCGCGTGGTCGAAGTGCGTCCAGCCGGTGGCTGCCAGTTGGTCGCGTGGCATGCCGGGGCGTCAGGCGGCGGGCGCGCCGTCCGGCTGCTCCGCGCTCAGCACACCTGACGTTTCCAGGGCGTCGATCTCTGCGTCCGTGCGGCCGAGCAGGGTCTTCAGCAGCGCACGGTTGTCGGCGCCGCGTGGCGGTGCGCCGAACCTCGGGCCGGTGGTGCTGCCACTCAGGCGGAACGGAGATCGGGGCAGCCGCACCGACGCGGTACCCGCAGGCAGGGTCACGAAGGCGCCGCGGGCCACCGCCCAGTCCTCGTCCGCGGCGCCGGCCAGCGGCTTGACCTCGCCGAGGGGGATACGCGCCTCCACCAGCGCCGCCTCGAAGGCTTCCCGGCTCTCGAACTCCGCGGCCCAGGCCTGCATCAGCGCCTTGATCTCGCCGTCCTTGCCCTGGGTGGCGGCCGGGCTCGTCCAGCCGCGGGCGGTGAGCTCCGCTTCCCGCTTCAGCGCCCGGGCAACGCCAAAGACCCAGGTGGTCGGGTTGCCGGGCACCTGGATCCAGGTGCCGTCGGGGAAACGGATCAGCGCCGCCTTGCCGGGCCGGAACGGGCTGATCTCGTCGCCGAAGCCGCCGTTCACCTCCACCGCCGTCCACTCGTTCACGGCGAGCATGGTCTCCGCCATGGAGACGTCGATGCGCTGACCCTCGCCGGTCCGCTCGCGATGGAACAGGGCGGCGGCAATGCCGGTGGCCGCCTGGGCGCCCACCGCGAAGTCGGCGTGGGAGACCGCCTCCGGCAGCGGCTCGGTGCCCCGTTCCCGGGCGTTCAGATCGATGAGCCCGAGCTCCGCATGGATCACCGGCGCATAGGCGCGCCGCTGGGCGGCAGGCCCGTCCTGGCCGTAGCCGGAGATGGAGCAGTAGACGATGTCCGGCTTCACGGCGCGGACGGCGTCGTAACCGAGTCCCAGACGGGCCGCGACGCCGGGGCGGTAGTTCTCCACCAGCACGTCCGCGCTCTCGAGCAGCGCCAGCACCAGCGCCTGGCCCTCGGGTCGGGTGAGATCGATGGACAGGTGGTGCTTGCCGGCATTCTGCTGGGCGTAGCCGACGGCGACGCCGCCGACCTTCGGCACGCCCCGGCGGAGCAGGTCGCCGTCCGGCGGCTCGATCTTGATCACCTCCGCACCGAGATCGGCGAGGGTGCGTGTGCAGCAGGGACCGGCCACCACCCGGGACAGATCGATGACGCGGATACCTTCGAGGAGCGTGGTCATACTGCCGCCTCGAAGGTGGCCCGCTGGTCTACCGGCCACAGGGGGCGCGTGGCGCGCTGCCGGGGGAAGACCTCGATGTGGTGCGTGGTCAGCCCGGGCGGGTCCGCGGTGACGATGGCGCTGGCGATGTCCTGAAACCCGGCGCGGAAGTGGTTGCTCGACTTCAGGGCCACGTACCGGCAGCGCCGGACGTCCACACCCAGCGCCAGAAACGGCTCGGGGTCGAAGGTCTGCGAGCGGCGGCTGGCGACGATGATCTCCACTCCTGCCCCCTCGGGGACGAGTCGGGCCATGGGGCCCAGGTTCAACGGCGCGCCGCGGAACATGGCCTGCAGGGTGATGCGTCCGTCGTGCAGGCTCTTCACGTAGACGCGCAGCGGCAGCGGCTCGCCGTGCAGGTCGTCCGTTTTGCCGCCGACCCTGACGTCGATGGTCGCGCCCACGCCCGCCGCGTGTGCGGCGGCCGCCGTTTCCGGGTCGACGATGAAGCCGAAGCAGGCTTTTTCCAGGTCCGCGTCGAGCATGGCACGGAGCAGGTGAGTGCCGTCGCCCGGCGCACCGCCGCCGCAGTTGTCGGACGTTTCCTGCAGGATGATGGGCCCGTCCCCGGGCCGCCAGGGCAGGGCCCGGGCATCCGCCACCGCGCGCTCGGCGCTGAGGCTGGCCGGCTCGAACTGGGCCCGGGCGGCCCAGAGTGCGTTGGCGAGCTCCCTGGAGATCCGGCGGGCCTGATCCCGGTTGCCGTCCGTGGTGACAACGATGGCGGTGCCCACGTGGGTGACGTCGGTGTAGGGAAAGCCGTGGAACCAGCTGACGTCGATCACGCCCGGCTCCTGTTCCGCTGAAAGCATCCGCTCGAGCCAGGTTCTGCCGGGATCGATGAACGTGGTGGTGGTCGGCATCAGCATGGGCAGGGTGGTGACGACGCTGACCGGGCGGGTGCCGTCCCGGCGGATGCTGACAAGGAGCTCCACGGCTTCACGTGCCCGCTCGTGCAGGTCCACGTGCGGGTAATGATGACAGGCGAACACACCGTTCAGGACGTCCGCCATGGCCTGGGTGACGTTGCCGTGCAGATCGAAAGTGGCGACGACCGGGACGTCCGGACCCACCACGGAACGGACGGCGGCGGCCAGATCCCCCTCCAGATCCTCGAGGCCGTCCACGACCCCGGCGCCGTGCAGACAGAGCACCACACCGTCGAGCGGTGCAGAAGCTGCCAGCCCCTCGAGGATCTCTTCCTTGAAACCGTCGTAGGTATCACGCTCGATGACGCCCGAGGGCTGGGCCGAGACGAACAGGAGCGGTACGGGCTCCACCCCGAGGTCATGACAGGCGGCGACGGCACCGCCGACGTCGGATTCCTGATCCGCCGTGGCCAGCATCCTGTTTCCGCGGAGCTCGTGAAAGTCCTCGCGCCGGGTGGTGGCGGTGCAGTAGGTGTTGGTCTCGTGGGAGATGCCGGCGATGGCAACGCGCATGTCTCAGGGTTTCTCCATGGTGTCGATCATGTCCTGCAGGTAGCCGATCTGCCGCTCCCGCCAGCCGCGCTCCCGCTCGAGCTGGGACTCGTCGGCGGTGTCCAGCGCGGCCAGCTCCGCCTGCAGCTCGTCGCGTTTCACCCTGAGCTCGCTGACCCGCGCCGCGACTTCAGCCTTGTCGAACATGAGCTGCTCGGCGTGGCTGTCTTCCTTCGCGCCGTCTCCGGCCGCGGCTTCGGTCGAGGCAGGCACCAGCCGCTGCGCCGGATCCAGCCGCCGCTGGTTCATGAAGCTCGGCGAGACGATCTCGATGCCGTCCTCGTGGAGCCGGTCCAGCATCCTGCTGCGCAGATCGGTCCGCTTGGTGACGAGGTTGCTGACGTCCTCCAGAAAGCCGTAGACCCGGTAGCTGACGGAATAGTCACCCAGGCTGGTGATCTGCACGAAGGGATCGGACAGCTCCGCGTCGAGCGCCGCCTCCTTGAGCCGGTCGCGCACCCGCTTGCGGTGCACGTCGTAGCCGAGAGACACGTCGGCGGAGATCAGCGTGCCGGAGGACCGGACCACGCGCACCGGCTGGTTCATGACGAAGAGGTTGGGCAGCGTGATCAGATCCCGATCCTCGCTCTGGATCTCAGTGTGCAGGAGACCCTTCTCGGTGACCCGGCCGAACTCCTCGCCCACCCGGATGAAGTCACCGGGATGAAACCCGCCCACATAGCGCAGCATCAGTCCGGCCATGGCGTTGCTGACGAACGTGGTGGACGACAGGGCGATCACCGCGGTGATCACCAGACCGAACAGGCTCAGGAGCTGCCCGGTGGTGGTGCTGTCGAACGGTAGTGCCAGGACCAGGGCGATGTTCGCGATCACGATCACCGCCACGCCCACGAGCTGGCGGATGATGCGGGTGGCGGGTTCGTCCGGAATGGCGCGCCTGAGGCTCCAGAACAGGACACCGGCAATGACGAGGGTAGCACCGCCGGGCAGCAGCCAGTCGAAGAGCAGGTCGGTCCAGTTCATGGCGGAGGATTGTACGTCGAGTTCCGGGACGATGCTGGAAGTCGGCGGGGTGTTCGGGTAGAAGAACCGGTAACGGTCCCAGTCAGGAGAAACAATGATGAGCGAAGCGCTCGAGTCAGCAGCAGGTCTGCCCGACCCCTATGATGTCCCGCTCGAGGACATCGACATGTCGCAGGGCGCCCTGTTCCAGCAGCAGGCCCACTGGCGGTACTTCGAGCGGCTGCGGGCGGAAGACCCGGTGCACTACTGCCGCGAGAGCGACTTCGGACCGTTCTGGTCGGTCACCCGGTTCAGCGACATCTTCACCGTGGACAACGACCACCAGACCTTCTCCTCCGAAGGCGGTATCACCCTCGGACCGCCGGTGACCCTGAAGCCCGAGCAGCAGATGCGCACCCCCATGTTCATCGCCATGGATCCGCCCAAGCACGACGTGCAGCGGGCCACCGTCGCCCCCGTGGTCGCGCCCAGGAATCTGGCGGCACTGGAGAGCACGATCCGTGAGCGGGTCGCAGCGATCCTGGACGGGCTGCCCAGGGGCGAGACGTTCAACTGGGTGGACCGGGTGTCCATCGAGCTCACCACGCAGATGCTGGCCACGCTGTTCGACTTTCCATTCGAGGAGCGGCGCAAGCTCACCTACTGGTCCGACGTGATCACCTCGGCGCCCGGCGTGATGGTGGACTCCCCCGAGGAGCGACGCGAGGTGCTGATGGAGTGCCTCGAGACCTTCACCGCACTCTGGCACCAGCGCGCCAAAGAACCGCCCAAGTTCGACCTCATCTCCCTGCTCGCGCACGGCGAGGACACGAAGGACATGCTCTCGCGCCCCATGGAGCTGCTTGGCAACGTGATCCTGCTCATCGTCGGCGGCAACGACACCACGCGGAACTCCATCAGCGGTGGCGTGCTGGCGCTGAACCAGCATCCCGGCGAGTACGACAAGCTGCGGGAGGACGTGAGCGTGATCCCCAACATGGTCTCGGAGATCATCCGCTGGCAGACGCCGCTTGCCTACATGCGCAGGACGGCGACCCGGGACACCGAGCTCGGCGGCAAGCGGATCCGCGCGGGTGACAAGGTGCTCATGTGGTACATCTCCGGCAATCGGGACGAGGCGGCCATCGATCGCCCGAACGAGTTCGTGATCGATCGGCCCCAGGCCCGCCATCACCTTTCCTTCGGATTCGGCATCCACCGCTGCATGGGCAACCGGCTCGCCGAGATGCAGCTCCGGATCGTCTGGGAGGAGATCATGAAGCGCTTCCGGATGGTGGAGGTCGTCGGTGCGCCGCAGCGCAACCTGTCGGCCTTCGTGCACGGCTTCACGGAGCTGCCCGTGCGCGTGCACTCGATCTGACGTCTGCTGCCGCGCTCAGATCACGCCGCCTGATCTCAGTGCGGCGACGGCCTGGGCATCGTAGCCGAGTTCCGAGAGAATGGCCGGTGTGTGCTCGCCGTGTGCCGGCGCGCGGAGGTTGAGCGTCGCCGGCTCCGCCGAGAACTTCAGCGGCGTTCCCAGATGCTCGCGGCCGTCTTCATCCTCGATGCACATCTGGCGATGCCGGGTCTGAGCCAGATCGAGCCCGGAGCGCAGGTCGTTCACCGGCGCGAAGCAGACATCGAGGCTTGAGAAGAACTCGACCCACTCCGCCTTCGTCCGCGTCGCGAAGGTCCGGGTGAGATATTCCACCACGGGTAGCTGGCCCGGTCCGGGCGGCAGCGCGCACAGCGGGATGAGATCCTCGCGATTCAGCGCCGTCAGCAGGTTGCGCGCAAACTTCATCTCGCTGCCGCCGAGGGTGATGTGGCCGCCGTCGGCGGTGGCGTAGATCCGGTAGAGCGCGTTGCCGCCCCAGATCCGCTCGTTCGCAGGCACCGGCGGCACCCGGTCGGCGAACACGGCGCCCATGCTGTTCGGCATGCAGGCGAGGATCGAGTCCATCATGGCCACGTCCAGATAGTCGCCGCGACCGGTTTCGGCGCGGCGATACAGAGCCATCAGGATGCCGACCAGCGTCAGCGTGGCGGCGAGCATGTCACCCGCCGGCATGGCGGGCATTACCGGCGTACCGTGCGCGTCCACGTTGTTCGAGAGCAGGCCGCACATGGCTTCCACGGCCAGGTCGTGAGCCGGGTCGCCGGCCAGCGGCCCGGTCTGGCCGTAGGCGGAGATGGAGGCGTAGACGATGCGGGGATTGAGGGCGGCAATGGTCTCGTAGTCGACGCCCAGACGCTTCACCACGCCGGGACGGAAGGACTCGACGATCACGTCCGCGGTGCGGGCCAGCGCCTGAAAGATCTCCCGGCCCGCCGGGTCCTTCAGATTGAGGCCGAGGCTCTCCTTGCCCCGGTGCGTGCAGGTGAAATACACGGACTCATCGTCCCGGCGCTGGCCGATGTGCCGGTTCGGCTCGCCCTCACCGAGGCTCTCGATCTTGATCACGCGGGCACCGTGATCGGCCATCATCTGCGTGACGGTCGGGCCGGGCAGAAAGAGGGAGAGGTCGAGGCACGTGATACCGGAGAGCTTCATCGGACTATCCACTTCGCTGTCATTTTGTAATATTACCGGCTCGATCCAGGAGAGAGCCGCTCGTCCCGTTCCATCTCGGCGAACAGGAACCGAGCATGTGAGGATGAAGGGGAGTCTATGTCACGCGTTGTACTACTGATCCTGTCATGGCTGCTGCCGCTCGCGGCGCTGGCCGCGCAATTCGATCCGGCCTACAAGGCGCCGCGGGGGCCGGGCGGGGTGCACCCGGATCTGAACGGGATCTGGCAGGCGCTCAACGAGGCGAACTACGACCTGGAGCTGCACATGGCCCGATCGGGGCTGCAGGAGCGTGAAGGGCCTCACGGTCCGGTACCGGCGAAGGAGGTGCTGGCCCTCGGTGCGGTGGCATCGGTGCCGCCGGGCATGGGCGTGATCACGGGCGGCGGCCGCATTCCCTATACGGACGCAGCGCTGGCGCAGCGCAACACGAACCGCGCGCAGTGGGCGGAGCTCGACCCGGAGGTGAAGTGTTACCTCCCCGGCGTGCCGAGGGCCACCTACATGCCCCAGCCGTTCCAGATCTTCCAGGGCGAAGGCTCCGTGTTCATTGCCTACCAGTGGGCGGGGGCGGTGCGCGACATCTATTTCGAGGATCCCGGCCCGCCCCAGGTGGACTCCTGGATGGGTCAGTCCGTCGGCCGCTGGGAAGGTGACACGCTGGTGGTGGAGGCCAACGGTTTCAACGGCCAGGCGTGGCTCGACCGGTCCGGCAACCACGCGAGTTGGAAGCTCAAGGTGACGGAGCGCTACACGCCCGTGAGCCCATACCACCTCTGGTACGAGGCGACCATCGAGGATCCGGAGACCTTCACCGAGCCCTGGACCATCGAGATGCCCCTCTACCGGCGCATGGATCCCGGCGTGCAGCTCATGGACTTCAAGTGCGTGGAGTTCGTGGAGGAGCTGCTCTACGGCAAATACCGGCGGCACCCGCTCGACTGACGGGCGGGGAGGAAGGCAGGTGATGATCCGTTTGCTGACAGTCCCGTGCACGCTGCTGACGGCAACCCTGCTGATCGCGACGCCAACGATGGCGGCACAGCGTCCGGGAACGGCGTCAGGTGTGCCGGACCTTTCGGGCACCTATGACATCGCCACGATCACGCCGCTGCAGCGCCCGGAGCAGTTCGTCAGCTTCACCGTGGAGGATCCGAACACCTGGACGGCACCCTGGAGCGGTGAGTACCCGTGGCCAGCCACACAGGACCGCCTCTACGAGTACGCCTGCCACGAGGGCAACTACGCCATGGAGGGCATGCTGAGAGGCGCGCGGATCCTGGAGGCGGAGGCGCTCGCGGACAGACCGGCGGACGGACCGGCGGACAGACCGGCGGACGGACCGGCGTCCGGTGGCGGTGGTAACTGAGCCGATCTTGCCACTACAATCCGGACAACCCTTTCAGGAAGTTGCGAGAGAGATCTGATCCCATGCTCCAATCCTACGTTTCCCGTCTCATCGCCTTCGGCCTGACCGGCGCGCTGCTCGCCGGCTCCGTGCCGGCCGTCGCCCACCACGCCTTCGGCGCGGAATTCGATCCGAATCGGCCGCTGGTGCTGCGCGGACCGGTGGTCCGCGTGGAATGGGTGAATCCCCACACCTGGATCCATATGGAGATCACGAAAGAGGACGGCACGAAGGAAGTCTGGATGGTGGAGGGCGGCACGCCGAACACGCTGCTGCGCCGGGGTCTGACCCGCGACACCCTCACCCCCGGCGTGGAGATCGTCGTCGACGGCTACCAGAGCAAGGACCGCTCGAACCGGGCCAACGGCCGCGATGTCACCTTCACCGACGGCCGCAAGATCTTCATGGGCTCCTCCGGTACCGGCGCGCCGAGAGACGGCGCGGATCCCACCGAGCCCCCTCGCCAGTAGGCACCCGAGCATGCGCAGGGCGGGCGTTGTCTTGTCAGCGGCCGCCTGGATACTGCCGGGTTTTGCCGTGGCCGGCGCTACGGGCGGCAGCGCGGGATTCGACATCATCTACGAGCTGCTCAGCGAGCACTGCGGAAGCTGTCACGTCCGCGGGCAGGCGGACGGACCCTGGAGCCTGGACACGCCGCCGAGCGCGGATGCTTTTCCGGAGTGCCTGGCAGAGCCGGCGGACGAACAGCTCCGCTGCTCGACCTACCATCAGCTGGTGGATGCCCCCGGGCCCGGAATCCCCGCCTGGATACGGCCGGCGGACGGCGCGGCCAGTGAGCCCTACGCCCAGGCCTGCGATCCCGAAGCGAGCTTCCACATCGGCCACTCCCTGCCGGCGGCGCTGGAAGACGACGAGTGCGCCGCGTTTCTCGGCTGGATCGAGGCGGGCGCGCCAAGGGGACACTGAGCCGCCCGGTCGGCGGCTGGATCAGGGTCCCGGATCTGCCTGTGCAGCGCGGTCCCGATCGTCCTGAACCCGCGCCTTCCGGTCGTCAGGCGTCTGTTGGATGGCCGTTTCCCGTCTCAGCTTATGGAGGCTGCTCTGCACCTCGCCGCTCACCACCACCCTGGTATCGGGTTCCGGTCGGACCTCCAGATCGGTGCGCGGTTGCCCGAGGGCGTCCTGCCCCTGTGCGGGCGTGATGCCCTGGCTGGAAATGGCGGCGTCGTTCCGCCGCGAGAGGTCCTTCAGCGTCGATTCCACCGTGACGGCACGGTTGTCGTGGCGTGACGGCTCCGCCGCCTGCAGCGGCAATGCTGCGGCGAGCGACCAGGTCAGGAGCGTCAGCAGGCGGGCGGCTCTGTGCATGGATGGGATGGTGGAGCGGCCCCGGGACCGGGTCAAGAAGCCCGGCCCAAGAAGCCCGGCCCAAGAAGCCCGGTCTTGTGGCCGGTCGTCGGCATCGGCCAAGATAGCCGCTCGAGACTCTGCAGGGGAATTTCAGATGGCGACCAGACCTCAGAACTGGCAGATCCGGCGGCTCGCCCCGGCGCTCGGCGCGGAGGTGACCGGTGTGGATCTGAGAGCGCAGGATGCCGCGACCATCGATGCGCTGAAGGCACTGCTCCTCGAGCATCTGGTCCTGTTCTTTCCCGATCAGAACCTGACCGTGGACGAGCACGTTGCCCTCGGCCGCTGTTTCGGCGAGCTGGAAGGGCATCCGCACCTGAAGAACCCGTTCACCCCGCACACCGAGCTCTTCGAGCTGGCCGCCACCCACGGCGGGGTGGCGGACGAGTGGCACACGGACATCACCTTCCGCGACGAGCCGGCGCTGATGTCCATCCTGCACATGGTGAAGTGCCCGGAAACCGGCGGCGACACCATGTGGTCCAGCCTCTACCGGGCCTATGAGGAGCTGTCTGCACCCATGCGCGAGCTCTGCGACGGGCTGACGGCGCTGCACGACGCGCTGCCGCACAACCGGCCGGACCAGATGGCCATCCATCCGGTGGTGCGTGTGCATCCGGAAACCGGGCGCAAGGCGCTGTACGTGAACGAGCACTTCACGCGCCGGATCGTCGAGATGAACGCCTATGAGTCGGATGCGCTGCTGAGGCACCTCACGCGCTGGGTGACCGATCCGCGGTTCACCGTGCGCTACCACTGGCAGGAGCACACTTATGCCATGTGGGACAACCGCTGCACCCAGCACTTCGTGCTCAACGACTTCGAAGGAGAGCGGGTCATCCAGCGGGTCACCGTCATGGGTGACAAGCCGGCGGGCGGGCAGCCGCGCTGGGAGCCGTTCGTCCGGCCGGGACGCCTGTCGGCGACCTCCCGGCACGACCGGCAGCTCTTCCAGTTTCTGAAATCCCGGACCGGGAGCTGAGCCGGTACGGTGACCCTGCCTCGGGGGTGGTCCCGTGGTTTCTGCGTATATCGCCGGGCTGCGGAAGGTGCTAAACGGGTGCGCTGTCCGGGTCGCTTTTGCGCGGCATCCCGCTACAATCCGCGATTCGAATAAGAGCGGTTCCGGTCAGACCCGGAACGGTCAAGCTATCCACTCAGGAGTTATCTATAAATGGCGAAGATCACCTTCATCACCCACGACGGACAGAAGCACGTGGTCGAGGCGGAAAACGGCATGTCGGTCATGAACGCCGCGATCGACAATCTGGTCCCGGGTATCGATGCGGATTGTGGCGGCGAGTGCTCGTGCGCAACCTGTCACGTGGTCGTCGAAGATGCCTGGTGGAGCAAGGTGGGAGGTCCGAGCGAGCGCGAGGAGTCGATGCTCGACCTCAACCCGGAGAGGGAACCACACTCCCGCCTGTCCTGTCAGATTCCAGTACGGGACGAGCTGGACGGTCTGGTGGTGAACGTTCCCGAATTCCAGATGTAATCCCGAGCCGCTCATCCGCAGGCTAGGGGCGCAAAGAGGTACAGGAGGACATACCGATGAGCGAAGCGATTGCACTCACCGCTGACGAAGACAGCCTGAGCCGGGCGCGGGAAGACGCCTACGGCGTTCCGCTGGAAGCGCTGGACGTCGCCCGGCCGGAGCGGTTCGAGCAGGACGTGATCTGGCCCTACTTCGAGCGCCTGCGCGCCGAGGCTCCCGTGCACTACTGCGCCGAGAGCGACTTCGGCCCCTACTGGTCCGTATCCACCTACGACCTCATCAAGGAGGTGGATACCTCTCACGAGATCTTCTCGTCGGAGCCCACCATCGTCATCGACGATCCCGACGAAGATTTCGAGCTGCCGATGTTCATCGCCATGGATCCGCCCAAGCACGACGAGCAGCGCAAGGTGGTCTCTCCCGTGGTGGGTCCGCGCAACCTGGCGGCACTCGAGCCGATCATCCGCGGCCGGGTGCAGGACATCCTGGATTCCCTGCCGGTGGGCGAGACATTCAACTGGGTGGACAAGGTATCCATCGAGCTCACCACGCAGATGCTGGCCACCCTGTTCGATTTCCCGTGGGAAGATCGGCGCAAGCTGACCCGCTGGTCGGATGTGACCACCGCCAACGAGGAATCCGGGATCGTCGAGTCGGAAGAGCAGCGCCGCGCGGAGCTCTTCGAGTGCCTGGAGTACTTCAACGGCCTGTGGCACGACCGGGCCGCCAAGCCGGGCGGCAACGATCTGATCTCGCTGCTCGCCCACGGTGAAGCAACCCGGGACCTGGTGAACCGGCCGATGGAATTCCTGGGCAACCTGGTTCTGCTCATCGTCGGCGGCAACGACACCACGCGCAACTCGCTCTCCGGTGGCGTGCTGGCGCTCAACCTCTTCCCGGATCAGTTCACGAAGGTCAGGTCGGACCCGGGCCTGATTCCGAACATGGTCTCGGAGATCATCCGCTGGCAGACGCCGCTCGCGCACATGCGGCGCACCGCGAAGCAGGATACCGTGCTCGGCGGTAAGCAGATCCGCGCGGGTGACAAGGTGGTGATGTGGTACGTCTCGGGCAACCGCGACGAATCCATGTTCGAAAATGCCAACGACTTCGTCATCGACCGGGAGAATGCGCGCAAGCACATCGCCTTCGGATTCGGCCTGCACCGGTGCATGGGCAACCGGGTGGCCGAGATGCAGCTCCGCATCGCCTGGGAGGAAATCCTCAAGCGCTTCAGCCGCGTCGAGGTCGTGGGAGAGCCGATCCGGGTACGTTCCGGATTCGTCAAGGGCTATCTCGATCTGCCCGTGCGGGTCACCGCGGCCTGATCCGGCCGCGGCTGCGCCGGTAGCCCAGTAGAGCGCGACGGCCGCGGGGCCGTCGTCGCTGCGGTCAACGCCGCGTCAAGCATTCATCAGAATTCATCAACAGCTTCAGTCAGAGAGAGAACGTCATGGAAAACACGCAGAAGTTCTACATCAACGGGGAGTGGGTAGCTCCCTCCACCAAGGACACCCTGGACGTCATCAATCCGGCCACCGAGGAGCCCATCGCCACCATCGCCATGGGCGGAAAGGCGGACGTGGACAAGGCCGTGGCCGCCGCCAAGGCCGCCTTCGTCACGTTTTCGCAGACCTCCGTGGACGAGCGGGCGGCGTTGCTCGGTCGCATCATCGAGGCCTACAAGGCCCGGATGGCAGACATCGCTGCCACGGTGTCCCAGGAGATGGGCGCCCCCATCGGGCTCGCAAACGCGGCCCAGGCCCCCGCGGGGCTCGGTCACCTCATGTACGCGCTCAATGCCCTGAAGAGCTTCTCCTGGGAAGAGGATGCCGGTAAGGCCAGGATCGTGCGTGAGCCCATCGGCGTGTGCGGCCTGATCACGCCCTGGAACTGGCCGCTGAACCAGATCGCCGCCAAGGTGGGGCCGGCCATCGCCGCCGGCTGCACCATGGTGCTGAAGCCCTCAGAGATCGCCCCGCTCAACGCCATCATCTTCGCGGAAGTGATGCACGAGGCCGGCACACCGCCGGGCGTGTTCAACCTGATCAACGGCGACGGCCCGACGGTGGGCGTGGCCATGTCCTCGCATCCGGATATCGACATGATGTCGTTCACCGGCTCTACCCGCGCCGGTATTTCCGTTGCCCAGGAAGCGGCAAAGACGGTGAAGCGGGTGGCGCAGGAACTGGGCGGCAAGTCGCCGAACGTGATTCTGGACGACGCTTCCTTTCCGGAGGTGGTGGCCCGCGATACGTTCGGGGTGTGCATGAACACCGGCCAGTCGTGCAACGCGCCGACCCGCATGCTCGTTCCGGCGAGCCGGATGGCCGAAGCGGCCGCCATCGCGAAGGCAACTGCCGAGCAGATCAAGGTGGGTGATCCGAGCAATCCGGAAACCCAGATCGGACCGGTTGTCTCCGAGACCCAGTACAACAAGGTGCAGGCCCTGATCCAGAAGGGCATCGACGAGGGCGCCAAGCTCGAGACCGGCGGCCTCGGTCGGCCGGACGGCCTGAACCGTGGCTACTTCATCCGGCCGACCATCTTTTCCGACGTGCGCAACGACATGACCATCGCCCAGGAGGAGATCTTCGGACCGGTGCTGTCGCTCATCCCCTACGCGGACGAAGACAACGCGGTGGAGATCGCCAACGACACCGTCTACGGCCTCTCGGCGTACGTCTCGAGCGGCAACCTCGAGCACGCGGCAAAGGTCGGCCGCAAGATCCGTGCGGGCAACGTGCACCTCAACGGCGCCGGCGTGGATCCGGGCGCGCCGTTCGGCGGCTACAAGCAGTCGGGCAACGGCCGTGAGTTCAGCAAGTGGGGGCTCGAGGAGTTTCTCGAAACCAAGGCGCTGCTCGGCTACAACGCGTCCTGATGCGCGCAACCCCGATGCGCCTGCCGGGCCTGGCGCTGGCGCTGCTGGTTCTGGCAGGCTGCGGTGAATCCGGGTCACCGGAGCCGGCGGGGCAGGTGGAACCGGCCGATCTGGTGATCACGTCGGCGCGGATCTGGACCGGGGAGCCCGGGATGCCGTGGGCGGAAGCGCTTGCCGTCCGCGGCGAGCACATCGCGGCGGTGGGCTCGGATGCGGACGTGATCCCCCTCATCGGTCCCGGCACGGAGCGGATCGACGCTCCGCCCGGGCTCGTCACGCCAGGCTTCATCGATACCCACGTGCACTTTCTCACGGGGGGATTCGCACTGTCCTCGGTGCAGCTTCGGGATGCCCGCACCCCGGCGGAGTTCACCCGGCGGATCGCCGACTACGCCGCAACCCTGGCCCCGGGCGAGTGGGTGCTGAACGGGGACTGGGATCACGAGCACTGGGGCGGCGAGCTGCCTACCCGGAGCTGGATCGACGGGTGGACGGCGGACAACCCGGTGATGATCAACCGGCTCGACGGCCACATGGTGCTGGTCAACTCCAGGGCCCTCGCGCTCGCCGGGGTCACCGCCGACACGCCGGACGTGCCCGGTGGGGAGATCGTGCGGGACGCCGAGGGCAATCCCACCGGTGTGCTCAAGGACAACGCCATGTCACTGGTGGAGCGGGTCGTGCCGGAGCCGACGCCCGCGCAGCTCGACCGGGCGCTGGCCGCAGCGAGTGCCTACGTGCTCGCTCAGGGCGTAACCACGGTCCACGACATGGACGGCTGGCGGAGCCTTACGACCTATCGGCGTGCGCAGTCTGCCGGCGGGCTGGGCAATCGCGTCTATGCGGTGGTGCCGCTGAAGGATCACGCGAAGCTGGCCGCGGAGGTGGCCCGGGAGGGACGGGGCGACCAGTGGCTTCGGATCGGGGGGCTGAAGGGTTTCATGGACGGCTCGCTCGGCTCCCACACCGCCGCGTTCTTCGAGCCGTTCACCGACACGCCGGAAGACCGCGGGCTCTTCATCAACGAGCCGGCGGACATGGCCGCATGGATCGACGCGGCGGATGCGGCAGGGCTGCAGATCATGGTGCACGCCATCGGCGACCGGGCCATCTCCGCGCTGCTCGACATCTATGCGGACGTGGCGGCCGCCAACGGTCCGGATCGGGACCGGCGGTTCCGCATCGAGCATGCCCAGCACATCCATCCGGACGACATCACCCGGTTCGCGGAGCAGCACGTGATCGCCAGCATGCAGCCTTACCACGCCATCGACGACGGGCGCTGGGCGGACCGGGTCATCGGCCCGGAGCGGGCGAAGACGACCTATGCCTTCCGTGGCCTGCTGGACGCGGGTGCGCGGGTCGCCTTCGGCAGCGACTGGTTCGTGGCGCCGCCGGTACCGCTCACGGGCATCTATGCCGCGGCCACCCGACGGACCCTGGACGGGGGTCATCCGCAGGGATGGGTTCCGGAGCAGAAGATCGCGGTCGAGGAAGCGCTGACGGCCTACACTCTGACGGCTGCCTACGCATCCTTCGAGGAGAACGAGAAGGGCTCGCTGGCACCGGGCAAGCTCGCGGACCTGGTGCTGCTCGAGAAGGACATCACCGCCATCCCACCGGAGCAGATCCGCGACGTGCGGGTCCTGCGCACCATCATCGGCGGGCGCACGGCGTATCCGGCATCTTCCGCGGCGTCCCGCTGACCAGATCCGCCGCCGGCAGCCCGCCCGGGTCGGGGCGAGGTCGGCTGGCAGGGTAGCCGGCCACGCGCCAGGCGACAGCCAGGTGTGTCCGTCCGTAGGTCCGCAGATGCAGAAACCGCAGCCAGGGAAGGAGGGGTCGCTTGCCGGGGACCGTCCGGTTGTCGCGTTCGAGCATCCGCATTCTCCGTTTGGATCGTGGTCGTCATCGTGATTCGCATGCTGCCACTGTACTCGCCCCCTCCTGACAACTGTCTGTCAGCAGGCCCGTAATTTTGCGCTTGAACCTGGGTTTCTACTGACAGGGCGTGTCAGGAAGGCGGCAGACAGCGGGGATCTGGGTGCTAGACTGCCGCCATTCGCCGATGGAGATCCGCCCATGCGACCCGCAGACCGACTGTTCCAGATCGTGCTCATGCTCGGCCGCGGCCGGGTGGTGACCGCAAAGACCCTGGCCGAGCGTCTGGAGGTCTCGGAGCGGACCATCTACCGCGACATCCAGGATCTGGTCGGCTCCGGGGTGCCCATCGAGGGCGAGGCCGGCGTGGGTTACATCCTCCGGCGGGGCTATCAGGTGCCGCCGCTCATGTTCAACGAGGAGGAGCTGCAGGCCCTCGTCTTCGGCGCCGATGTGGCGCGCGCCTGGGGCGATGCGGAAATGGCCAGGGCGGCGGACAGCATCCTGGCCAAGGTGGATGCGGTGCTGCCGGAACGGCTGCGGCCGGCCCTCGACACCCACCGGCTGGTGGTGCCGGACACCAGCATGAGCGAGGCCGCGACCGCCCTGCTGGGGGAGGTGCGCGACGGCATCAACCGGCGGGTACGCCTGTTCTTAGACTACCGGGACGTGAGCGGACAGAGCACGGAGCGCATCGTCTGGCCGCTGACCCTGCTCTACTGGGGCCAGAGCTGGACGCTGGGCGCCTGGTGCGAGCTCCGCCAGGCTTTCCGCAGCTTCCGCATCGACCGGATCCACGCCCTGAACGTGCTGAGCTCGTGCTTCCCCGACGAGCCGGGCAAACGCCTCGAAGACTACTTCGCGACCGCCGGCAGGCACTGAACCGGCGGCGACGCCGCCCGGATTTCCGCGGGTCAGCGAAGGCAGTAGGAAAACGTCAGGGACGCTGGCTATACTCGCGCCCGCCCGTTCGCGGAGCCTCAAACTTGCTCGATCTTCACTGGGATACCCCGATGCTCGTGTCGGGCATCATCCTGACCGCTACCTTCTTCGGCATCTTCACCGAAAAGTTCCACAATCTGGACCGGGTCCGGTTCGCCATGGCGGGCGCCGGTGCCATGATGGTCGCCGGTCAGATCTTCGGCTTCTACAGCCCTGCAGAGGCACTCGAGGCGGTGGACTGGAACGTGGTCTTCCTGCTCGGCTGCATGATGACGGTGGTGGCCATCATGCTGCCCACCGGCGGGTTCGATGCGCTCGCCTACCGCATGGCGCACTGGAGCCGCGGCCGTCTCTACCTGCTGCTCGTGCTGATCGGCAGCGCGGTGACGGGGCTCTCGCTGCTGCTCGACAACGTGACGACCGTGGTCATCTTCGCGCCGCTCATCATCCTGATCACCCAGGCGCTGGGTGTGAGCCCGGTTCCGTACCTGCTGGCGGCCGCGCTGCTGTCGGATACCGGTGGTGTGGCGACGCTGGTGGGCGACCCGCCGAACCTGATGATCGGGTCCGCCGCCGGCATCGACTTCAACACCTTCTTCCTGCACATGGGCGGGGTGGTCTGTCTCTGCTGGATCGCCATTCTGCTCTTCATGCGGGTGATGTTCCGCGCGGAGATGACCGGTCCGCACACGGCGTTCGAGTTTCCCGAGCACTACCGGATCGCCGACCCCCGCACCTGGCGATCAGCCCTGATCGCGCTCGGCGTCACCTGCGTGCTCTTCCTGGTGCACGGCGAGCTGGGCTGGGAGCCCTGGGTGGCTGCTGCGGCGGGATTCACGCTGCTCGTTTTTCTCGCTCCTCACGTCAAGCTCGACGCGGCCTATGAGCGGGTGGAGATCGCGCTGCTGATCTTCTTCATCTCGCTGTTCGTGCTCGTGGGCGGCGTCGAGCAGAGCCACTTCCTCGAGTACCTGGGCCAGTTCATCATGCCGCTGGTGCAGGAAGACCTGATGCTCTCCACCATCACGCTGATGTGGGTAGCGGCGCTCCTCTCGGCCCTCATCGACAACATCCCCTTCACTGCGGCCATGATTCCCATTATTCAGAGCATGGAAATGCAGGGCGTGAATGTTGCACCTCTGTGGTGGGGACTCGCGGTGGGCGTGGGCATGGGGGGCAACGGCACGCACCTGGGCTCCACGGCGAACGTCTACATCGTCACCGTCTCCGAGCGGCTGGCACGGGATCGCGGTGATCCGACGCTGGCCATCACGCCGGGATTGTGGATCAGAAAGGGGACGCCTGCGATGCTGCTCACGCTGGTGGTGGCCAGCGTGGTCTTCGTGCTGTTCTTCGAGTTCTTCTCGATGCCGATCAACGGCGGCTAGGAGTCCTCGGCCGGTCAGCCGCAGCGGGAGTCCCCGCAGGCGAGGCAGGTGAGGCAGCCTTCCAGATAGATGACGGCTTTCATTCTGCACTTCGCGCAGATCTCGGTCGTGACCGGAAAACCGTTTTCACCTGCGCCTGCCTGTCCGGCAGCCTCCGCTGCGGCCCGCTTTTCGGCGAGGTAACGGGCGCGGTGCTCGTCCGGCTCGTCGGTCAGGATGCCGATGGCTCTGAGGTGGGTTTCGAGCACATCCCCGATCTCCGCCACCAGCGACGGCACGAAACGGCCGCCCTTTTTCAGATAGCCGCCCCTGGGATCGAACACGCTGTGCAGCTCCTCGACGAGAAAGGTGACATCGCCGCCCTTTCTGAATACCGCGGACATGATGAGCGTGAGTGCCACGATCCACTGGAAGTGGTCCATGTTCTTGGAGTTGATGAAGATCTCGAAGGGGCGGCGGAGCTCGTGCTCGGTACCTTCGTTGAGAATGATGTCGTTGATGGTGACGTACAGCGAGTGCTCTGACAGGGGTGTCTGGATCTTGTAGGTGGTGCCGGTGAGCGCCGGAGGCCGCTCGAGGCGCTCGTGCATGTGCACGACCTCCGGCGGTGGTGCCGGTGTCACACCGGGGCCGGATACGGCGGCATCGACGATTTTCTGTCCGATCTTTCGAACCATCTCAGAGCTTCCCGTAGTAGCCTTCCTTCAGAGCCTCGTAGAGATTGGCGGCGGTGTGAACCTGGCCGTCGTAGTCCACCTCCTCATCTCCCCGGCATTCCACCACCGATCCGTCTTCGAGGGTGAACGTGTAGATCGTGTCGTGCAGGTCCGCCTGTCGCACCAGCACACCCTGAAAGCGGGTGGGGTTGTAGCGGAAGGTGGTGCATCCCTTGAGACCCTGATCGCAGGCGTAGAGGTAGATGTCCTTGAACGACTCGTAGGGAAAATCCGTCGGCACGTTGATCGTCTTCGAGATGGACGAGTCGATCCATTTCTGCGCGGCCGCCTGCATGTCCACATGTTGTGTCGGGGTGACCGCATCGGCGGTCACGAAATAGTCCGGCAGCGGGTGCTCAACGTCACCCGGCTCCGCATCGGCATCCACCAGAGCCCGGTAGGCCAGCAGCTCGAAGGAACACACATCGACGCGTTCCTTGGTTTTGCGGCCTTCGCGGATCACGTTGCGCACATAGCGGTGCGCGAACGTCGGCTCGATGCCGTTGCTCGCATTGTTGCCGAGCGACAGAGAAATGGTGCCCGTTGGGGCAATAGAGCTGTGGTGGGTGAAACGGGCGCCGGTTCGGGCGAGCTCGGCCACCAGTTCGGGATCGACTTCGGCGATGCGCTGCATGTAGGTGCTGTGCGCAAAGAGTACGGAGCCGTTCACCTCATCGCCGGCTTGGATGCCGCTGTCGATGAGCGCCGGGCAGCGGCTGAGCATGACGGGGGTCACCGTGAAGGCCTGGCGCATGATCGGCGCGGGTCCCTTCTCCCGGGCCAGGGCCAGTGCTTCCCGCCAGCCGACCAGCGCCAGCTCACGACTGACCACTTCCGTGAAGGACACAGCCTCTGCCTCACCGTAACGCAGGCGCAGCATGGCCAGCGCCGAGCCGAGACCGAGGAAACCCATGCCGTGGCGGCGTTTGTGCTCGATCTCCCTGGCCTGAGGGGTGAGCGCCAGCCCGTGGATTTCCACCACGTTGTCGAGCATGCGGGTGAACACCCGCACCACGCGACGGAACCGGTCCCAGTCGAAGCGCGCCTGATCGGTGAACGGATCGAGAACGAACCGGGTCAGATTCACGGATCCGAGCAGGCAGGCCCCATAGGGCGGCAACGGCTGCTCACCGCAGGGATTCGTTGCCCGGATATGCTCGCAGAACCAGTTGTTGTTCATCCGGTTGACCCGGTCGATCAGGATGAATCCCGGCTCGGCGTAGTCGTAGGTGGAGGACATGATGGCGTGCCACAGCTGCCGGGCGGGCAGCACCCGATACACCCGGCAGGCGACCTGGCCCTGAGCGTTGGTGAGGTAACCCTCGGTGACGGGCCACTCCCGCCAGATCACCTTGGAGTCGTCGTCGAGCGGCAGAGCGGCCGCCTGCTGTTCCGCCGGCGACAGCGGAAACGCCAGCGCCCAGGCGTCGTCGTGCCGCACTGCCTCGATGAATGCTTCCGTGATCAGCAGCGACAGGTTGAACTGGCGCAGACGACCCGCTTCCTGCTTCGCCGCGATGAACTCGAGCACGTCGGGATGGCCCACATCGAAGGTTGCCATCTGGGCGCCGCGGCGACCGCCTGCGGAGGAGATGGTCCGGCACATGCTGTCGTAGATGTCCATGAACGACAGCGGTCCGGAGGTGAAGGCGTCTGCGCCGGAAACCCACGCACCACGCGGGCGCAGGGTGGAGAAATCGTAGCCGATACCGCTGCCGCTCTTCAGGGTCATCCCCGCTTCCTTCAGCTTCTCGAGGATGTCGTCCATGGAGTCGCCAATGGTGCCGGACACGGTGCAGTTGATGGTGGACGTGGCCGGTTTGTAGGCCTCGGCGCCGGCGTTGGAGAGGATGCGGCCGGCGGGAACGGCGCCGTTTTCCAGCGCCCAGAGAAATTCCCGGTAGCGGGTTTCCCGGTCGGCCTCGGCCTCCACCGCAGCGAGCGTACGGGCGACCCGCTTCCACGTGTCCGCCGGCGTCTCGTCCAGCGGCGTGCCGTCCTTGTCGGTGAGCCGATACTTCTGCGCCCACGTGTCCCGGCTCGCCGGCTGCAGCGGGATCTCCGGAGGGGTGGGGGTGATCGAGGTGATATCAGCGGACGTCACGCCGGCACGAACCTCTGCGCTACGGTCGGACGGACACTATATCTTGTGTGCGGAGAGGATCAACATCCCAGATATTGGGGCACCCGGCCGCCGTCGGACTCAGGCCGTGCGCACGTCGTCGCTCACGCCACGGACGAAGAGCGGCTCGACACCGAGCGCGACCTGGTCGCGGGCCATGACGTCGTCATCCGGCAGCGCCGGGTGGTCCGCTGCGGCGAACACCGCCGGCAGCAGGGTGGCATCGCTGGTGGTGTTGAGGAAGATGCCGGGGCGGCCGAGCACATAAGCCACCGCGCGCTCGAGCGCGGCCGGGTCGCGGATGGGCATGTACCAGGAGAAGCGCTTGTCCGCATCGGCTTGCGTCCAGCGGCGGCGGGCGATGGCCTTGATGGTCTGCACGGCCACCTGCTTTTCGGCGCACGTCGCCAGCAGTGACTCCAGGTCGTCGCGAAAGACCGGGTTCTGGCGCATGGAGTAGTTGTACGGCACCAGCACCGAGTCGAAGTCGTAGCGTGCCAGGCTCTTCAGGTGCATTTCCGGCGCGTAGGTGCCATGGCCGGTGACGCCGATGAACCGCACCAGGCCTTCCTCTTTCGCACGGATCAGGGCGGCCAGCGCACCATCCGCCGCCATGGCGGCCTCCCAGCCCGCTGGATCCGCCAGGTTGTGCAGCTGAATGAGATCGACCTGGTCCACACCCATCCGGGTGAGTGACTCCTCGAGCTCCCGGCGCGCACCGTTGCCGGACCGCTGACCGGTCTTGGTCGCCAGAAAATACTCGCTGCGGTGCTCGGCGAGGAACGGCGCGAGCCGGACTTCCGCCTCGCCGTAGCTTCGCGCCACGTCGATGTGATTGATGCCGACATCGCGGACGTACGCGAGCACGTCGTCCGCCTTGTCCTGCCGCATGCCGCCCAGCGCTGCGGCGCCGAAGATGATGCGGCTGGAATCATGGCCCGTGCGGCCGAAGGGAATGCGCTCGATCATGGGTGGCTCCCTCGCTGGCTGGGTTGACGATCAGCCTACCTTGGTTGGCACGCGCTTTCACCTTAGACTCCCGAAGCTTAAATGACAGTTGGGGAGGGGTATGGCTACCCAGGGGCGAGACGCCGCCATCGTCGGCGTTCACGAATATCCGTTGCGGGACGTGGAGGGCCGGGTGAGCCCGCTGCAGATCAAGGCGGAGAGCGCCGCGGCGGCGCTTGCGGATGCGGGGCTGACCTGGTCGGACGTGGATGCGATCTACGACGCCGGTGAAGGGGGCGGCATGGGTGGTCTCACCATTGCCGAGTATTTCGGCCTGAAACCGAACGTGATCGACACCACCAACGTGGGCGGCAGCTCCTATGAGTATCACGCGGCTCATGCAAAGCGGGACATCGCGGCGGGCAGGGCGCGGGTCGCGCTCCTCACCTACGGCTCCACGGCCCACAGCAACATGGCGCGCATCGGCGCCGGTGGCCGGGGGGGCGGCGTGCACCCGGCAGACAACATGGAGGTCTTCACCGGCATGACGCTCATCGCCAACTACGCCATGGTGGCCCGAAGACACATGAGCCAGTACGGCACCACCTCCGAGCAGCTTGCGGAGATCTCCGTCGCCACCCGGGCGCACGCCATGCGCAATCCCGAAGCCGTGAAGGCGATGCAGGATCTCGAGTTCCTGGACATCCGCGAGACGACGATCGCGGACGTGGTGGGCTCGCGGATGGTGGCGGATCCGCTGCATCTCCTCGAGTGCTGCATGATCTCCGACGGCGGCGGCGCGGTGGTGATCGCGTCACCCGAGGTAGCGAAGAACTGCGCTAAGCCGCCGGTGTGGATCCTCGGCACCGGCGAGGCGACCAAGTATCCGGAGAACGGCGGCGACATCACGGTGAGTGCTGCGGCCCAGTCGGCCCCGCAGGCGTTCGGCGAGGCCGGTGTGACCCCTGCGGAGATCGACATCGCCATGATCTACGACTCCTTCAGCATCACCGTGCTCGCCCTGCTCGAAGACCTCGGCTTCTGCGCGAAGGGCGAGGGCGGGGCGTGGGTGGAAGGCGGGCGGCTGCGATTCGACAACCCGAACGGTCCTGCGCTCAACACGGACGGGGGCGGGCTGTCGTCCAACCACCCCGGTATGCGCGGCATCTTTCTGCTGATCGAGGCGGCGCGGCAGCTGCGCGGCGAGTCCACCTCGCAGGTAGCCGGGGCGAAGCTCGCGGTGGCACACGGCAACGGCGGCATGCTCGGCAGCCGGCACTGTGCCGGCACGGTCATTCTGGGGAGGGATTGAGATGAGCGAAGCGAACAAGACACCCCGCCGGCCGCTGCCGCATCTGGACGAGCCGGACACGGGCGAGTTCTGGCGCAAGACCAAGGACAGGGTCCTCGGTTATCAGCACTGCGACGACTGCGGCACCATCGTCTTCTATCCGCGCCGCCACTGCACCGGCTGCCTCGGCTCGAACCTCACCTGGCAGGCCTCGGCCGGAGAGGGCACCATCTACACCTTCAGTGTGGTGCGACAGAGCTACCATCCCTTCTTCAGGAGCCTGGTGCCTTATGCGGTGGCCTGGATCGACCTGGATGAAGGGCCGCGGATCCTCTCCAACATCACCGGTGTCGACGACCCGGGCGCGCTGGAAGTCGGTCAGCGGGTGAGTGTCTCCTGGGAAGAGCATGACGAGCTCTGCATTCCGCTTTTTCGCCCTGCCCGGGAATGAACGTTGGCCGAACCTGCCCTGCAGATCGATGAGCTGGCACGGGCGGCGTTCGCCGAGCGTGGTCTGATTCTCAGAAAGCAGATGATCCCTCGGGATCGGGTGGACCGGGTCCGCGACGAGATCTACGCGCTGTTCGAACGGCATGGCGCCGGCAGCGGCGGGCAGTGGAGCGCGGGCCGTCCTGGCGGGGAGCTCACGGCCAGGCTGCGCGGATCCATCAAGGATCGGATGAAGCAGAGCGCAGCGTGCCAGGCACTGAGTGTCCCGGCGCTCGAGGACGCGGCGATCGAGCTGATGGATGGTGAAGCGGCTCGCACGTTCACGGACCGGCCGCAGGTGCTGTTCACGCCCCCGGATGCCTCATGCTGGTCGGTGCCGCTGAGCTTCTGGCACCTCGATGTGCCGAGACTCGGAATCGGCGGCTGTCCAGGGGTGCAGAGCTTCTGCTGTATCGACGCCGTGGTGCCCGGGGGTGGTGGCACGGTGGTGGTATCGGGTTCTCACAAGCTCGTCAACGATTGCGGGCGGGTCGCCTCGCGGGACGTGAAAAAGCGGCTGTCGCGACTGCCCTGGTTCAAGGAGCTCTTCTCCAGAGCGGACGGCGGCAATCGCACCGCACTGCTGTCTCCACAGACCCTGTCCGTAGACAACGGGAAACCGGTGACCCTGCAGGTGGTGGAGCTCTGCGGCGAGCCGGGAGACGTCTACCTGGTGGACCTGCGAACGCTGCACAGCCTGGCGCCGAACACGGCGGCACGTCCACGGCTGGCAGCGACCCAGCGCTATTTCCGCGCCTCAGTCGCCGGGAAACTCTACGCTGGCCAGGGGTAGTCGGGCGAGTTCATGAAGGGCACGTCCGTGTCCTCGGGTCTGGCACCGGCAGCCGTCAGCATGGCGTGCACCTGACCTCGATGATGGGTGCCATGGTTGAAGAGCTGAATCACCAGCGCCTGTCGCGGCCGGAACACCTCGGCCTGGATGGCGCCGGAAAACCAGCTGAAGGTCCCGTCCAGATCCGCGACGCTGACCCGCCTCGACCAGGCGACGAGCGCTTCGTCCGTATCGCGCCGCTCGCCTTTCAGCGCCTCCCAGTCTTCGAACTGCCGGACCGAGCCCGGAATGTCCGGCGAGCGCGGCGCGGGCGTGCCGGCGAGACGATGCATCCAGAGCTGATCGCCCCAGAGCAGGTGGTTGAGCGTGGCGTGGATGGAGCCGAAGAAGGCGCCGCGGTGCTGCCTGCGTGCCCCGTCCGTGAGCGTGTCCGCTGCGGCATAGATGCTGCCGTTCTGCCAGCGGGTGTAGGCGGCCATCAGGCGGACGTACTCGGGCGTGATCATGGTGCGCTCCCTGCAGCGCCGCGCAGTCTCAGACGGGCAGCTTCACCCTGGCCGTGCCGAACACCCGGGTCTCGCCTTTCTCGTTGGTGACCGTCAGATCCACCTCGACCCGGCCTTCGCGCTCGTCCACGTCGGTGACCACGCCGTTGATGTGGTAGGTCTGGTCGACAATCACGGGTGCGCGGAAGACGGTGTCCACCTCGACGATCTGCGCGGGCGGCGCCCAGCGGTGGATCATGGCGCAGAGAAAGCCCTGGCTCATGATGCCCGGGACCAGCGCCCCGGGCAGACCTTCCTTGCGGGCGGCCTCGTGGTCGGTGAAACGCGGGCCACGCCAGCCTGCCGCCTCGGTGAAGCGGATGACGTTGTCGAGGCTGGTGTCCGGATCGAAAACCGGCAGCTCCTCACCGAAGGTCACGTCCCGGACGCTGGCAACGCTCACTCGGAATCCTCCTCGGTGGGTTTCTCACGGATCACCACGCGGGTGTCCGCGTTGGCCACGTGGGTGCCGTCCGGATCATAGAGCGCCATGCGGATGACCAGGAAGATCATGCGTCCGGAACGCCCGGTCTTGGTGTAGATGTCGTGCATGTGGGTGCGGCTGGTCTTCGGTCCGGGCCGGATGGGCGCGAAGGCTTCCACGGCCTTGCCGGCGTCCATGCCGAGTCCGGGCATCTTCGGAAAGTCTTCCGGCAGGCCGCGGCCACGCTGCAGGCTCGAGGCGAAGGTGGGCGGCGCCTGGAAGTCCGGGTCCGCGGGGTCGGTGTAGCAGGCGGCGACCTCGCCGCAGGCCCTGGCATACTCGGCCATGTTCGCGGCGTCGAGCTCGAAGGATCGTTCCTCGAACTGCACGCCGACCCAGTCCTTCTTCAGTGCCTCGATGTCCAGCTGGCTCATGGTGCTCCCTATCCGGCGTCCCGGAAGCTCACCGCCTCGAACTCACCGGCGTTGAGCGCTTCCACCAGCGCCGCCTCGGAGCCGATCGCTGCCGGAAAACGGGTCGCGCAGCGGCCCACGTGGCTGACGATGTGCGCGTCGCTGCCGCCGATTCCCCGGTAGCCGAGCTCCTCGGCCATGGCCTGAGCTACCGCGTCCTCGTTGTCACGGCTGCCGCCGTTCAGCGTCTCCACGATCCTGACCCCTTCCGGCACACCGTATTCCGCCAGATGGGCGCTCATGCCGACACGCTTGCGACCCGGATGGCAGGGCACCGGTACGGCGCCGTGGGCTTCGCAGGCTTCGATCACGCGGGCGAGCGGCAGGTGAATGTCGGAGAAATCGAAGGCGGCCAGCAGCGGCGCGGTTACCCCGAAGACCAGCACGTGCCCGTACTCGGTTTCCACCTCCGCGCCCTTTAGAATGGTGATGTCGAAGTCGGCGGCAAGCTTCGAATAGTCGGATTCCAGATCGAACTGGCGGTGCTCGGTGAGCACGAAGCCGTCGATGGGCAGCTCGCGGGTGCGGATCCACTGGCAGTAGTTTTCCACCTTGGCTCTGCCGTCGTCGGATTTGATGGAGTGGGTGTGCAGGTCGAGTATCACGGTCGGGTATCGCTGTCCGTTTGTAGGCGCGCGGCCAAGCCGGGCAGTTTAGCAGGGCAGCCGGTGTCAGGACACTGAGATGGCGAGGGTGACCTACGTGGGTGCCGACGGTACCCGGACGACCGTCGAGGTGCCGGCGGGCGACACCGTCATGGACGGCGCGCTCGACCACAACATTCCCGGCATCATCGGCCAGTGTGGCGGCGGCTGCACGTGCTCCACCTGTCACTGCTATGTGGCACCCCCCTGGCGGAGCAGGGTGCCGGCGGCGGCAGTGGACGAGCTGGCGCTCCTCGAGTACGCCATCGACTGGCGTCCGAGCAGCCGGCTGGCCTGTCAGATCCGGGTCACGGAGGCGCTGGACGGGCTGGTGGTGGCGCTGCCCGAGCGGCAGCTGCCTTAGCGGAGAAGACCTTAGCGGAGAAGACATGGCGAAACTGCCCGACTGGGACCTGCCGGAGCCGTTCGTGCTGGCGCTCACCGTGCCCGGGGACGCCATCGACTCCTACGGCCACGTCAACAACACGGTGTACGTGAGCTGGCTGGAGCAATGCGCCTGGGCGCATTCCGCCGCAGTGGGGTTCCCGGAGTCACGCTGCCTCGAGATGCAGCGCGGGATGGCGGTGCGGACGCTGAGCCTGGAGTATCTCGCCGCCTGCTTCGAAGGGGACGAGATCCTCGTCGCCAACTGGCTCGTCGCCAACGACGGTCGGCTGCGGGCCACGCGGCACTTTCAGGTGATCAACGCGACGCGCGGCGAGGTAGCGCTGCGCGGTGACGTGCTCTACGTGTGCATGAACCTGGCGAGCGGGCGTCCGGTGCGGATGCCGCCGGAGTTTCTCGATGCCTACGCGGTGGTGACCGCGCCTGCGCAGTGACCGCGCCGTCCGACGCCAGCTAGGCGCCGCGCGCGCTCGAGGCTCGAGCTCAGAAAACGAGTGCTTGTGCCGAATAGGACGCCAGCAGGGCCAGTCCCAGTGCCGCCATAATCAGCAACTTCGTGTTGCGATCCATGTCCGCTCCCCCCGAAGCAGCAGGTCGACGACTATACGCTGCGCTCGTGTCGGGTGGTGTGCTGGATACGTAAACTGCTGAAATTCAGAGAGTTATCGGATAGATCTCGAGTTGGATCGAGCTGTTGTGGGGGCTAGTTGCCGACCCGCTTCAGGCGGATGATCCCCTGATTCAGCGAGCCCGACTCGAATCCCTTCAGGTCCATGGCCACGAAACGGTAGCCGCAGGCCCGGATCCGCTGGTCGATCTCGGCAGCGAGCGCCAGGGCCCGGGGCATTTCTGCCGCGGTGAGCTCGAGCCGCGCCACGTCCTCGTGGTGCCGGACCCGGTACTGGCTGAAGCCGAGCTCGGCGAGCACGTTCTCGGCGCGCTCCACCTGGGCCAGCCGTTCCTCGGTGATGTGGCTGCCGTAGGGAAACCGGCTGGACAGGCAGGCCGCCTGCGGCTTGCCGGCATTCTCGAGCCCGAGGTGCGCGGCCAGCGCCCGGACGTCCGCCTTGGTGAAGCCTGCCTCAACCAGGGGGGAGGCCACATCGTGCGCGTCCGCGGCGATCAGTCCGGGTCGGTGATCGCCGAGATCGTCGCAGTTGGTGCCGTTCATGACCTTCCGGTAGCCCCGCTCACGGGCGATGCGGTCCAGGGCGTCGTAGAGCGACGTCTTGCAGTGGAAGCAGCGGTTCACGGGGTTGGCGCGGTAGTCGGGCTTCGTGAGCTCGTCGGTGACGATCACCTCGTGGCGCATCCCCCAGCGCTCGGCGAGCTCGGTGGCCAGCGTCAGGTCGCTGCGTTTCAGGCTCGGCGAGCCCGACGTGACCGCCAGCGCGTCAGCGCCGAGGGTCTCGGCGGCAACGCGGGCGACCAGGGAGCTGTCCACGCCGCCGGAGAAGGCGACGATGACCCGCTCGTGCACGCGGATCGCGTCCTTCAGCCGCGCGTACTTCCCGAGGAGTTGCTCATCGAGCGCCATGCCCACCTGCTCCTGCTACAGCCCGTTGATCATGTTGGCCAGAAAACCGGCCCCGAAACCGTTGTCGATGTTTACCACGGATACCCCGCTGGCGCAGCTGTTCAGCATGCCGAGCAGTGCCGTTATGCCGGAGAACGACGCCCCGTAGCCGACGCTCGTGGGCACGGCGATGACGGGCTTGTCCACCAGTCCGCCGACCACGCTCGGCAACGCGCCCTCCATGCCCGCCACCACGATCAACACCCGCGCCTCGCGGATCTCTTCCACCCGGGCCAGCAGCCGATGGACGCCTGCCACCCCCACGTCGTTGATGCGGGCGACGGGACTGCCGAAGAACTCGGCGGTGAGCGCCGCCTCCTCGGCCACGGGCAGGTCGGAGGTGCCGGCAGTCACCACGGCCACCCGCGTCGCCTTCTCCGGCACCGGATGCCGGACGCTGGTGATCAACCGGGCTTCGGGATGAAATCTGGCGGCAGGTGCCACGGTGCGGACCGTCTCGAAGGCCTCGGCCGTGGTGCGCGTGACCATCACGTTGTGATCGTCGTGCATGGCGGCCACCAGGTCGGCGATCTGGGCGGGCGTCTTGTACTCGCCGTAGATCACCTCGTGGGCGCCCGTGCGCCGGGTGCGATCCGTATCCACGGTGCTGTGACCGATGTGCCGGAAGAAGCGGCGGGTGATGGCCGTTTCCGCATCGGCAGGGCTGAGATCACCGGCCCGGAACGCCTCGAGAATCTCGCCGAGGGTCACGCCGGCGCGTCCGATTCGAGGGCGGCCGAGATCTCGCGATCGAGCACCGCCCGCACCCCCAGGTAGTCGCGACCCGTCTCGGCGGCGAGACGGGCAACGTCGTCGTGCTCCACCTTCCAGCGTCGGCCGCCGTCCGGCAGCGTGGCCAGCTTCACCGTCACGGTGCCGAGGCTGGTGCTCAGCGTGCGCGTCTCCCGGGGCAGCATGCGCTTCTCCACGTCGTAGGCACGCACGCCGAGGGTCGTGGAGTGGCCGATCAGGATCCGGGTGAGACGATCGCCGTCCGCCGGATCGCAGAGCACGGAAACCTTGGTGGCCGGCCGCGCCTTCTTCATGATGATGGGGGTGAGATAAACGTCCCGCGCACCGGCGGCCAGGAGCTTCTCCACCAGCGGCTGAAACGCTTCCGCCGGCATGTCGTCGATGTTGCAGTGGATCTCCCGGTTCGTCTCGATAAGCAGGCCGTCGTCTGCGGTATCGACGCTGCCGAGCAGAACCCGGAGCACGTTCGGGATCTGGAAATCCTTCTGGCCCACGCCGTAACCCACCCGCTCGACGCGGAAACCGTCCGGTGCCCGGAAATGCTGAACCACCTGCTTGAGGATCGCCGCGCCCGTGGGCGTGGTGGCTTCCTGGTCCACGCCGTCGTAGCGGCAGGGCACGCCGGTGAGGATCTCGGCGGTGGCCGGTGCCGGCACGGGCATCACGCCGTGGGCGCAGCGCACCATGCCGCCACCGAGCTCCAGGGTTCTGCAGTACACGTGCTCCACGTCGAGCGCGTCGAGGCACAACGCCGCCGCCACGATGTCGACGATGGAATCCGTCGCCCCCACCTCGTGGAAGTGCACGGACTCGATGGGCAGATCGTGGATCTTCGCCTCCGCGCGGGCGATGTGACCGAAAATGTCGAGCGCGAGCTGCTCCACCCGTGCCGGGTAGCCGGCGGCGCGGACGATGCGCTCGATGTCGGCCAGGTGGCGGTGGTGACCGGGCGCGCCGGTCAGTCGCACGGTGGCGCGGGTGCCCGTGATGCCGTGCTTGGCGGCGCGGCTCACCTCGAGCTCGAATTCGCCCGCCATACGCAGCCCGGCAAGGCCCTCGCGGAGCATGGCCTCGGAGACACCCAGGTCGAGCATGGCGCCGATGTGCATGTCACCCGAGATGCCGCTGAAGCAGTCGTAAACCAGCGTGTTGGCCATTCAGATCACGCTCAGGCGAGCATGCGGTGGGTGGGCGCACACCAGGCGGCCACGTCGAGGCCGTGACTGCAGGCATTCCGGCACGGCTCGCCGGAGCAGGAGAGGCAGGCGGCGGCATTGACGCCGAGCTCCGCGTACTCCCGGCGGGCGAAGTCCACGTCCTGGTAGTCGGTGGCATACATCCGCGTGCGCAGCACGTCGGCGATGGGCACGCCGTACGGGCAGGCGCCCTCGCAGTCGTTGCAGGCCTGTCGGCAGTAGGTGGTGCCGTTCAGCGCTGCGTACCGGCGCAGCAGATCGAGGTCCGCCGCGGACACCCGTTCGCCGCCGGAAGCGCTCACGTACTCGTCGATCTGCGTTTCGCTGGTCATGGAGACGACGAGCGCATCCACGTCCGGATTCGACAGGGTCCAGCGGAACGCCGCCTGGGCGAACGTGGCGCCCCCGGTTTCATAGGGACGCATGTCGTTGAGCCGGGCGCCCATCAGCGTCTTCATGGCCACCACGCCGATGTTCTTCTGCTTGGCCCGAGACAGTGCCGCCGGCAGCCCCGTCTGAGTGGCAATGCGGTCGAACGAACGGGTGAGGCTCTCGTAGAAGGCCGGATCCTGGCCGAAGTTGTAGGAGACGAGCAGCACGTCCACCAGGTCGTTCTCCACCGCGTGGTCGATCACGTTCACGAGCCTGCCGGCATGGCCGGACAGCCCGGTGAAGCGGATCTTGCCCTGGCGCTTGGCGAGCTCGACGAACTCGTGCCACTCCGGATTCTCCAGCCGTTCCACCTCGTTGACGGCATGATTGAAATAGACGTCCACATGATCGGTCTGCAGGCGTTTGAGGCTGCCCTCCAGCGCCCGCATGATCTGGTCGCGGCTGTCCTGCGGCCACACCTTGGTCTTGGAGACGATGGTGACGGCGTCGCGCCGGCCCTTGAGCGCCCGTCCGATCACCGTTTCCGACTGTCCGCCCGTGTAGCTGTCCGCGGTGTCGAAGTAGTCGATGCCCTTGTCGAGCGCGTGCTGGACCAGCCGTTCCTCGCCGCTGCGCAGCCGGCTCGAACCGAAGGAGATGTCGGCGAGCCGGATGCCCGTCCGTCCGAGCGTGCCGTAACGGCGGATCGTGCCTGCCGGTGGCGTGGTGCTGGCAGCCGCTGTTCCGGTACCGAGCCCGAGCAGGGCGCCGGGTGCGCCGATGCCGACGGCAGCCCGACGGAGAAAGGCGCGCCGGTCCATGGCGTTGTCTTCGATCTCGTCTGTCACGTACGTCTCCTCCCTGAGATTGCGGTAATCTCTGGGTCCGGAAGATAGGGAGAGAGGGATTCATGCGCAAGACGAACCGGCGTTCTGTCCGGCAGCTTCGTGCCGCCATGGTTCTGACTCTGCTGATCTGTCAGCCTGCGCTGGCGGACCCGGATCCGCTCTTCCAGTCCGACGACGTGCTGGAGATGACGCTGACCGGCGAGCTGCGCGCGCTCGCCAGAGACAGCAGCGACGTTCCCGAGCTGCGGCCGGCAACCCTGTCGTTTGCGGGCCCGGATGGCCCCGTGACCCTGGCCGTCAACCTGGAGCCGCGGGGTAAGTCGCGCCGCGATCGGGACGTCTGCACCTTTCCGCCGCTGTGGGTGCACTTCGACAAATCCGCCGTCGAGGGCACGCTCTTCGAGAAGCAGAAACGGCTGAAGATGGTGACCTACTGCCGGTCACCCTCGTCGTTCCAGGACTATGTGCTCAAGGAGTATCTGGCCTACCGGATCTTCAATCAGCTCACGGACGCGAGCTTTCGGGTCCGCCTGCTGCGCGTGCATTTCGCGGAAATGGGCGACGGCCGGGATCCGCTGGTCCGCTATGCCTTCTTCATCGAGCACAAGCGACGTCTGGCGAAGCGACTCGATGCGGACGTGGTGGAGCCGGAGGAGCGGATTCCGTCGGGCAGCCTGGAGCCTGAGCAGGCCACCATCGCCGAAGTCTTTCAGTTCATGGTGAGCAACACGGACTTCTCGTTCATCGCGCCGCCCGTCGACGACACCTGCTGTCACAACGCCATTCTGCTGGCTGCCGAGGGGGCGGACGGGAACGGCGATGACGAGGGTCCGTACCTGCCGGTGCCCTATGACTTCGACCGGACCGGATTCGTCGACCCGCCCAACGGCGAGCCTGCGGCGGAGCTTGGACAGCGCTCGTTCCGGGATCGGGTGTATCGGGGGTTCTGCCGGGATCCGGGTTACCTCGACGCCGCGCTGGCCCGGACCGAGGCTGCGCGGCCGGCCATCGAGAATCTGGTGCGGACCCAGGCGGATCTGGGCGCACGGTCGCGGGATCGCGCGCTCAGCTACCTCGCCGGGTACTACGACGTCATTGCCGATCCGAAGCGCCGGGAGCAGGCGCTGAAGTGCCGGAGAACGCAGTGATCCAGTCACCGAGCAGGCGCGCCATGCGTGGGTGGATCAGGTAGCCCAGCACGTCGTGGGGATCCGAGGCGCCGTAGCGCTCGGTGAGGTTGTAGATGTGATAGTCCTCGATGCGGCTGAGGTGGCGTTCCCGGAGCATGGCCTTGAAGTCGTCCGCCACGGTCTCGTCGTGGCAGATGGGGTCGTCCTCGGCGGCCACGTTGTACCAGTTCAGCAGCAGATTGGGGAAGCCGGCGGGCTGTCCGCCGAGGCGGTGGCGCACGTCGTCGTCCGACAGCGGTGATCCGAGCGTCACCCAGCTGTGCACGCGCTGGCTGGCCGAGCTCACCTGCTGGCTTGCCTCCCAGAAGGCGTCGTAGCAGAACACGCTGCCGATCCCGTGCGACAGCACCATGATGTGGTCGCCGCGGCGCAGCGATTCGCCGAGCGCGGGCACGATGCGCGATCGGATGGCGGCTGCCAGCTCGGCATCCTGCCAGTAGGCGGTGAGCTCCGGATAGATGTGCGCCAGGCGCCAGCGGGCGAGGCCGAGCAGGCGGCCCACCGGCGCGCCGAGATCCGCCAGAAACTCCTTCACCGGCGTCTGCCCGGGCACGTCCTCGTAGCGGGAGCGGCGGAACGATTTGGCCTTGAGTGCGGCGAGCTGAGTGAAGGCATTTTCCCGGTCTGCCCGATCGAGCACGGGGTCGAACTTGGCGGCGTTGGAATCCAGCGGCGCGGTGAGGTCCGCGTAGTAGCGCATGTCGATCCGCACGGCGCCGAGGTCCATCTCCCGGTCCCGCGCCAGTCCGTGGGCGAGCGCCCGCGCCCAGGACGCGGTGAGCTCCGCCGCATCGGGCTGAACGCCGCGGCCATGCACGAGGAACAGCGTCAGCCGTGGATCAGTGGGTGGGTTCATAGACGCTGAGCACTCCCGGTGTCTTCCTGTCACCCTTGCCGTCACCTTCGCTGGCGACGAGCAGCCGGCCGTCGGCGTCCAGATCGATACCCTCCGCCTGCCGGTGGACGGCAGGATCGAGCACGGCGACTGCCACGGGTGACCCCTCGGCGGTGAATTCTAGCAGCAGGTGCTGGCGGGCAGCGACGAGCAGCAGGTTGCCGGCGCCGGTTACGGCGATACCCGTCGGCTGGATGCGCTCGGGTGGCGTCTGATCAGGAAACCGTGCCTTCATGAATTCGGTCAGCACTTCCTCGGAGACAGACAAGGCAGGCGACGCGGTGTCATAGGCGCGGGTTTCCAGATTCCAGGCGTGGACGACGATGCCGCTTTCCTCCGGCGGCAGGTTCTTGCACGCTGCCAGCAGCGCGCGGCCATCGGGTGCTGCGGCGAGACCTTCCACCTCGCAGTCGAGCCCGCCGTCGTGGCGGACGACGGCCACGGTTTCCCCCGGACCGCCGATGCGGGATTCGTAGACGATTCCGCGGCTGGTGACCAGAAACAGCCGCTCGCCGAGGGTGGCAACGCCTTCGAAGTCGTCCTTCACACCCTGGGCCTGGTCGCCCTGCGAGAGCTCGAAGCTGCCGATCACCGTCGGGGTCAGATGGTCGATGAGGAAGACCTCGCCCCGCTCGTCGTTGTGGGCCCACACCTGGCCGGGTCCCGCCGGTGCGAGGCCGGAAATCTCCCGCAGCGTCTTCGGAAGCGCCATGTGTCGGACGTGTGCCGTGTCGTAGGTGTGCCCGGCAATAACGAACTGCCTCACGGGCCGATCGTCGCAGCCCGCCAGCAGCAGGCAGACGATCTTCAAGCCGGCGATGGCGTTCGCTCTGCGCGGGTCGACGGGCATGGCTTCAGGGCTTGTCGTCGTCTTCGTTTCCGTAGTCCCGACCGGTCAGAAACGAGTAGAAGGGCGAGTTCAGGTTGCGTCCGTAGTCGAGGCGCCAGAGCAGGAGCGTGGCATAGACGAACCCCACCGAGATGAGCAGCGAGACCCCGATGGCGGCGATCCCGGCGCCGAGGCCGATGGTGATCGCGGCGAAGATGTAGAGGGTGTGGGCGGGATCCGTGAGCGTGAAGCGGAAGCGGACGGCGGCGACGATGCCCGCCAGGCTGAACGCCAGCGGGATGCTGTTCTGGACGATGTTGGCGATGCCGGCGACGATGATGGGCAGCAGCAGCATGGTCTGTGCGAAGGAGCGGTTGAGCTCGTTGTCACGGGTGGTGATGAAGTAGACCCAGGAGATGGGCACCATCAGAGCCGTCGCGGCGATGATGGCGATGGCGAGGCTGGACGCGGAGGTCTTGTAGAAGACCTCGGAGCTCAGGATCTCGATGTCCTGAAAAGTATTGGCGCCCCGGTCGATGAGCGCCTGAATGCCGCCCACCGGCATGTAAGGTTCCAACTCGGGAAACGCATAGACAGCGGCATGGAAAACGCCGAAGGCCAGCCCGTAGTAGAGACTGACCACGATCAGCGGCGCGGACAGCCGGCTCGATTTCCTCATGGTGTCCCCTTTGTGCTTTCTGCTCATGTCCTGCGTCTGTTCGTCGAGGCGTGGTGTCGGCTCACGACCCCAGCGGCCAGCCGCCGAGGATCAGGTCCCGCCGGGCGAGCACGGCGTTGCGCTGCCGGTTGTTCAGAAATCCGCCCAGCGCGTGTTCTAACGTGTCGGCGGACAGCTTGGCAAGCCGCTCGGCGAGCAGCGGCGGCACCGTCACCTGCCGATCGGTGAGGTAGCTCGGAAGCCGCTGCCAGGTTGGAAATGCCTCCTGGTGTCCGGTGAGATAGATGAGCCACGTCGCCGGATCGTAGTGAAGCGTCTCGCCGGTGCGGAAATCGACACCCAGGAGCACATCGAGCACGTACATGAGGTCGTAGTCACTGCCGCCGGCACACCAGTTGGGCCGGTAGCGGCTGCTGGCAACCCGCTCCGCCTCGCTGAAGCTGGCGGCCGGCATGATCTCGTAGAGGCCGCGGTTGCTGCCCGTCGGCTGCACCACGGGGGCGACCAGGCCGAGCCCGAGCAGACGATCCAGCGCCTGGGCGGCGAGCTGCTGGTTGATCTGCCGCCTGTTGCCGGGTCGATACCAGGCGAGCTGGCGACGGCCGTCGACCTCGAGTACCAGGGGCTTGGCATCCGCCGGTGGCCGGGCGTCCGCCAGCCGGTCTTCGAGCGTCTGGAGAAGTGCCGGGCTGCCTGCCGCCCGGACATCGATCGCCGGGTGTCCGCTGCGCTGGATCAGCTCGCCCGCCGCGTCGAGACTCAGAAACACCGGCTCCCCGCCACCGAAGACGGCGGCAGCCGGGCGGCCGCGGTAGTAGGCCGCGTACGTGCCGGTGTCCGCCAGCACGGCACGGCCGTCGAAGCGGGTCTGGATGATACGGGGAAAGGTGGGCGTGTGCCCCATCACCACGTGCGTGAACCCGCGCCCCTCGAGCATGGCTTCGAATCTCGGGGTTTCGATCAGCGGGTGGCAGGCGGCGGTGCCCCGGTACCAGGAGGGGCCGTCGTCGGCGAACTGCAGCGAGGCGCGCAGGGCGGTGAGTTCCTCAGGCAGCACCGACTCCGGGGCGGCACCCCTGGCGCTCAGGTAATCCTGCCACGGCTCGATCACGCCCGACGCCGACAGACGCTCCCCCAGGGCAAGCAGTTGCTCGAGCTCGGCGGTTGCACGGGTGTTGTAGGCATCGATCGGCAGCGATGCGAACGACCGGGAGAGGCCGCCGTGCACGAAGGCGATCCGATCGAGCGCCAGGACCTGGGGCTTGCCGAGTAGCCAGCGACCATAAGCGCCCTCCCGCGAGAAGGCCGCACGGTGTGCGAAGTAGCCGGGCGGGAAGTCCCGGTCGAAGGCGACGGCGGGATCTTCCGGACCCGCGTCCGGCGACTGCACGCCGCTATCCGCCTCCCGAGCCACCTCGCTCGCCGCACGCGCCTGCGCACGGGCCAGGTAGTCTGCCCGGGCCGCGGCGCGCACAGCCGGGTCCTCATCGGCGGCAAACGCGGCGTACTCGGCAGGGCTCACGTAGCGCAGGTCGCCGGTCAGATTCATGATCTCGTGGTTGCCGAGCACCACGTGCACCGCGCCGCCGGCGGCTGCCGCCTGGCGTTCCAGCGTCATCAGCAGGTCCATGACGCCGCGGGAGTCCGGACCGCGGTCGAGCAGGTCTCCGAGGCTGACCAGCCGGGTGTGCCCGCCGATCCAGTTCCCCTGCCCATCGATCAGATCCAGTGCCTCGAGCAGCGCCTCGAGCTCGGCGAGCGCGCCGTGCACGTCGCCGAAGGCGACGATGCGGTTCTCCGGTGTGGCCGACAGCGCGGCTGCTGCGTGTGCCGGCAGCGCGCTCAGCCAGAACAGCGCCGTGACGACGCTCAAACCCAGCCGCTGCAGTGGCCGAACGCGATAGAGCATGGCTACCTCCCTGAACGCGCAGTGTACGCTGCCGGCTGCCGCACTCGCACTTCCGGCTCAGGGGAAGCGACGCTACACTCGTGGGTCAGTCGGCCGGCACGCGAAGAGGGGAGACCGATCATGAGCGAAGCCCACGCAAACACGGAGCGCGAAGCCTCCGTGCTCTACGAGAAGACCGGCCGCATCGCCCGGGTGACACTCAACCGGCCGGACAAGGCCAATGCCCAGAGCTACGAGATGCTCTACGCGCTCAACGACGCCTTCGACCGGGCCGTGGCGGACGACGAGGTGCGCGTGATCGTGCTGGCAGCGGCCGGCAAGCACTTCTCCTCCGGCCACGATCTCGCCGGCGGCAGCTTCGATCTCAACGCGCACGCCGTGGGTCCCTGGGGCGGGTTCAGCGCCAAAGGCATGGAAGGTCACTGGGCCCGTGAGGAAGAGGTGTATTTCGGCCTCTGCTGGCGCTGGCGCAACATTCCCAAGGTGCTGATCGCGGAGGTGCAGGGCAAGGTCATTGCCGGCGGGCTGATGCTGGTCTGGCCCTGCGACCTGGTGGTGGCGGCCGAGGACGCCACCTTCTCGGATCCGGTGGTCGCGTTCGGCGCCAACGGCGTGGAGTACTTCGGTCACCCCTGGGAAGTGGGCGTGCGCAAGGCCAAGGAGATGCTGTTCACGGGCCGTGCCATCACGGCGGAGGTGGCCTACCGGTACGGCATGGTGAATCGGGTCGTGCCGGCGGCGAAGCTCACCGAGGAAACCATGGCGCTGGCCGAGGAGATCGCCGTGCAGCCGATGATGGGACTGAAGACGGCCAAGGAGTCCGTGAACCAGATGCAGGATGCCCAGGGCTACTTCAACGCGCTCAGGAGTGCCATGTCCCTGCAGCAGCTCGCCCACGCTCAGAACTACGTCGTGCACGACATGGCGGTGGATCCGGGCGGCATGACCATCATCCGGGATCTGGGCAAGAAACCCCCACTGGAGCAGTAACGTGGAACCGGGAAAGCGATTCGATCTGGACGGTCGCGTGGCCATCATCACCGGCGGCAGCCGCGGCATCGGCCTGTCCTGCGCGCGGGCCTTCGCCGAAGCGGGCGCCAACGTGGTCATTGCCAGCCGCAAGCTCGACAACTGCGAAGCAGCGGCCTCCGAGATCCAGGCCGAAACCGGACGGGCGGCCCTGGGCGTGCAGTACCATGCCGGCGACTGGGACGCGAACGAACGGCTGCTGGCGCTCGTGGAAGAACGCTTCGGCCGCCTCGACATACTGATGAACAACGCCGGCATGTCGCCGCTGTACGAGTCCCTCTCGTCGGTGACGGAGGCGCTCTACGACAAGGTGCTCGACGTCAACCTGAAGGGCCCTTTCCGGCTCTCGGTGCTGGCAGGCGAGAAGATGGCCGCCGCGAACGGTGGCTCCATCATCAATGTGAGCAGCACGGCCGCGGTGAGTCCCACCCCGAACGAGCTCCCTTACGGCATGGCGAAGACCGCGCTGCACGCGCTCACCAAGGGCCTCGCCCGGGCGTACGCCCCGAAAGTGCGCGTGAACTGCATCATGCCCGGCCCCTTTCTCACGGACATCAGCAAGGCCTGGGACATGGCGGCGTTCGAGAAGAACGCGAAGGCGAACATTCCGCTGCGGCGGGGTGGGCAGCCGGAGGAGGTCATCGGCGCGGCGTTGTACTTCGCCTCCGACGCCTCGAGCTACACGACCGGCGCGGTGCTCAAGGTAGACGGCGGTTCCGCCTGGCAGGTGGGCTGAAAGCCCGCGCTCAACCGCCTTCGCCGGGTCGGTATTTTCCGGCGCTGCCCCGCACCTGCGCGGCCGGGTACTTCAGCCGGTTGGCTTCGAGCTTGTCTGCCACGGCGGCAGCAATGTCGATCCCGAGCACGTCGGCGATGCGCGCCAGATAGATCTGTACGTCCGCGATCTCTTCCGCCGCGTGCTGCAGTTCGTCTGCCGGCAGCGACCCGGATGCGGCCTCACTGCGCCACTGAAAGATCTCGAGGAGCTCGGCGGCTTCCACTGCCAGCGCCGCGGCGAGATTCTTCGCGGAGTGGAACTGCTCCCAGTCGCGCTCCCGGGCGAAAGCCCGGAGGCTCTGCTGCAGCGCGTCGAAGCGCAGCTCTTCGATCAGGCGCTGCTTTTCTCCGTCATCCGCCACGTGGTGCGCTGCCGGGTCGCCTCATTCCAGCAGCTCCCGGCCGATGATCATCCGCATGATCTGGTTCGTGCCTTCCAGGATCTGGTGCACGCGCAGGTCCCGGAGGATCCGCTCCACCGGATAGTCCATCAGGTAGCCGTAGCCGCCGTGGAGCTGCAGCGCGTCGTTGGCGACGGAGAAGCCCGCATCCGTGGCCTTGAGCTTGGCCATGGCCGCGAAGCGGGTCTTGTCCGGGGCGTTCTCGGTGACCTTCTGGGCGGCTACATGCAGCAGGGCCCGCGCGGACTCGAGCTCCGTGGCCATGTCTGCGAGCATGAACTGGGTGTTCTGAAACTCCGCCACCGTGCGCCCGAACTGGCGGCGCTCCTTCACGTAGGCCGTGGCCTCGTCCAGGCAGCGCTGGCCGCCGCCAAGCGAGCAGGCGCCGATGTTGAGCCGGCCGCCATCGAGCCCGGCCATGGCGATCCGGAAGCCGTCGCCTTCGTTGCCGACAAGATTCTCCACGGGGACGCGGGCGTCGTCGAAGGTGACCATGGCCGTGGGCTGGGAATGCCAGCCGAGCTTGCGCTCGTTGGCCCCGAAGCTGACACCCCGGGTGTTCTTCTCCACCACCAGGCAGCTGATGCCGCGATGTCCGTCCTCGCCGGTTCGGACCATGGTGACGTACACCTCGTTCTCCCCGCCGCCGGAGATGAAGGCCTTCGCGCCGTTGACCACGTAGTGATCG
>JBFWZA010000026.1:0-64249 GCA_050185825.1 Pseudomonadales bacterium
GGGGCTCGCCCGCACCCGTCGGGTGCAGCTCGCCAAGCGCCTCATCGACGGCTCGTCGCTGACGCTCTCCGAGGTGGCGTTCCGGTCGGGCTTCGGCAGCCTGCGGCGCTTCAACGCGGAGGTCAGGGAGACCTACGGGCGTGCGCCCCGGGAGCTGCGGCGGGCGCGGCCGGAGGATCCGGCGGACGAGGTGGTCCGTCTGCACCTGCCGGTCCGCGGTGCCTATCATCACGACTGGATGTTCGACTTTCTCGCCCAGCGGGCGCTGCCCGGGCTCGAGGAGGTTTCCGGCAGGACCTACCGCCGGGCACTGTTCGCGGACGGTGAGCCCGCCGGATGGCTGGAGCTGAGCGCCGACGAGGAAGGTCTGGCGCTTGCGGTGCCCGCGGCGGCCGTCGGTCACCTCGGCGACCTGCTGGCACGTGTGCGCCGGGTGTTCGATCTGGACGCGGACCCGGCAGCGGTGGAGGACGTGCTGGCCAGGGACCCGCTGCTTGCCGACCGGATCCGGCGGGACCCGGGGCTCAGGGTTCCCGGCGCCTGGGACGGTTTCGAGATCACCGTGCGGGCCATACTCGGTCAGCAGGTGAGCGTGGCACGGGCGCGGGATCTGGCGGTGGCGTTGTGCCAGCGCTTCGGCGGCGGCAACTTTCCGACCCCGGCCGAGCTCGCGGACGCGGACGTCTCGGCCATCGGCATGCCGGGCGCCCGGGGCGGCGCGGTGCGCAGCCTGGCCCGGGCGGTGCTCGATGGCGCCCTCGAGCTGGACGAGGGTGCGGATCCCGAGGCGCTTCGAGGCGCCCTGGAAGCGCTGCCCGGCATCGGCCCCTGGACGGCCGGCTATGTGGGGATGCGGGTGGCGAGGGATCCGGACGCCTTCCCCGAGGCGGACTGGGTGGTGCTGAAGGTGCTCGGTGGCACCGCTGCAGCGGCTCGCAAGCGAGCCGAAGCCTGGCGGCCCTGGCGATCCTACGCGGTGATTGTGCTCTGGCGGATCGAGGGTGCCCGGCGGGCGGCAGCCCGGCGCCACGCCGGGAAAGACAACACGGAGTAACGCTCATGTTCTATACATACATGGACAGTCCCATCGGCCGGCTGCTGCTGGCCGGAGAGCGGGACAGCCTGAAGCTGGTGGGTTTCTCGAGCGGTGACAAGGCGCGCGGCGCGGACCCGGACTGGGAGCGGTTCGACGAGCCGTTCCGCCTGGTCAGAAGGCAGCTCACCGAGTACTTCGAGGGCGCCCGGCAGACGTTCGACCTGCCGCTGGCGCCGGAGGCGACGCCGTTTCAGGCGCGGGTGCTGGCGGCGCTCCGGGAGATCCCCTATGGGGAGACCCGCTCCTACAAGGACGTGGCGGTGGCCGTCGGCAATCCGAAGGCGGTGCGCGCGGTGGGCGGCGCCAACGGCAGCAATCCCATCCCCATCGTCATCCCCTGTCACCGGGTCATCGGCAGCAACGGCACCCTCACCGGCTTCGGGGGTGGGCTCGACACCAAGCGGTTCCTGCTGGATCTGGAGCGGCGGCATTCGGGGCTGTTCCGGTAACTGAATGGTTACCTCCTGCCTTCGTCGCCTGCCGGCGTGAGGGTTGACGACGCGCCGGAAGGGACAGTCGGGTTGGTCTGGGAGGTCCGTTCCTCGACTTTGGTAACTATACGGTTACCTGGCGGTCGGGTTGGCCGTACCAAGTCGTCCCGCCACGAAAATCGGAAGAAAAGTCCAAGCGCTGGTAGTAACTATCTGGTTACCTCGCTACCATGCCCGCATGACGCGCGATTCCCGTAGTGCCGACAATCCCGACAAGGTGACCGCGCTGGTCGACGCCGCGCTGGAGGCCTTCGCCGGTGCGGGGCTGGAAGGCACCCGGGTGGACGCCATCGCCCGGGCGGCAGGCATGAACAAACGCCTGCTTTATCACTACGTGGGGGACAAGGCGGCCCTGTTCGACGCCGCGGCGAACGCGGCCGTGGCCAGGCTGCTCGCCACCCGGCCGCCGGGAAACGATCCCCTTGCCTGGCGCGTGCTCTCTTACGCCTCGGCGGCGGGGCGCTGTCCGGACCTCACGGCGCTGCTGGCGGGGCTCAGCGGTCTGACCGCCGCGGAGTTGTGTCAGCGCCTGCTCGCCGGGCTGCTGCCGGAACTGGGAGCGGTGGCGGTACGCGAGTCGGTACAGGGATCGGGGGACGCGGCGGCAAGCCCGCCCACCGGGTCGGTTCCGAGCCCGGCAGCCCAGCCCAAACCCAGGATCAAGCTCAGGCCGAACCTCGCCTCTGCGGTCGCGACCGCCGATCGCAGGTCAGGAGGCTGAGGCCGGCACCCGCAGCGATTCGAAGCGCTCGAAGTAGGTCGGAAAGGTCTTGGCTACGCAGTCCGGATCCTCGATGGTGACCGGCACGCCGCCGAGACAGGCCAGGGAGAAGCACATGGCCATACGGTGGTCGCCGTAGGTGTGGATGCGGGCGTGCACCAGCGCGTCCGGCGGTGTGATGGTCAGAAAGTCGAGCCCTTCCACCACGGTAGCGCCGAGCTTGCGCAGCTCCGTGCTCATGGCCGCCAGCCGGTCCGTTTCCTTCACCCGCCAGTTGTAGACGTTGCGGATGGTGGTGCGGCCCTCGGCGAACAGGGCCAGCACCGCCACGGTCATGGCAACGTCCGGGATGGCGTTCAGGTCCAGATCCACGCCGCGGAGCTCATCCGGGCGGACGGTGATGTGATCCCGGTCGCGCTCCACCCGTGCGCCCATGGCTTCCAGCACGTCCACGAAGGCCACGTCGCCCTGCACGCTGTCGGTACCGACGCCATACACCGTCACGCCGCTGCCGCCGATGGCGCCAGCCGCCAGGAAGTAGCTGGCCGACGACGCATCCCCCTCCACCAGCAGCGTCCCGGGCGAGGTGTAGGGGGCGGGTGACACCTCGAAGTGCTGGAAATCCTGGTGCGTGACGGTGACGCCGAAGCGGCGCATCAGGTCCAGGGTGATGGCCAGATAGGGTTTCGACACCTGCTCGCCGTCGATGTCCACCACCACGGGTCCGCGGGCCAGCGGCGCGGCCATGAGCAGCGAGGTGAGGAACTGGCTGGACAGGTTGCCGGCCATTCTCACGCGGCCGCCGGACAGTCCGGTTCCTGTCACCCGGATCGGCGGGAAGCCCTCGGCACCCAGATAGTCGATGCGGGCGCCGAGCTGGCGCAGCCCGTCGACAAGCGGGCCCACGGGGCGTTCGCGCATGCGCTCGACGCCGTCGAGCACGAAGCGGCCCCGCCCGGCAGTGAGCGCGGCCGCGAGCGGGCGGTAGGCGGTGCCGGCGAGCCCGAGATCGAGCGCGAGCTCCAGATCCTCCGTCACCAGCGGTCCGCCCCGGCCGCTGACCACGCAGCCGTCGCCGTCGTCGGCAAGCGGCACCCCGAGCGCAGCGAGCGCCCGGCGCATGTAGCGGATGTCGTCGCTGTCGAGCAGGTTTCTGATCCGCGTCTCGCCGTCGGCCAGCGCGGCCAGCAGCAGGGCCCGGTTGGAGATGCTCTTCGAGCCGGGAATGGTGACCGTGCCGGCGAGTGCCGTCGCGGGTGCGAGGGTGAGGGTCTGCATGGCGGCGTATTAAACCCGCATCGCTCACCCCATGGCTACAGAGACCGGGCGCCGGCGGGTCGGCGCCCGCGTTGACGCCGGCTCAGGCGTTCAGACTGCGCCCGCCCGGCTTCTTTCCGGCAGCGGACGACGCTTTTACCGGAGAACGGGCCGGGGTCTTCGTCGAGGTCTGGGTCGGATCGTTCGCCCCCGCCATGGCCGGCTGTCTGGAGAGCTTGATGAAGCCTTCCTGCTTGTCGATGAGGGCGAACTTGGCGTCATGGGTCTTGGCCCAGGTGTTCAGATCCCTGAGCACGGGGGCTTCCCTGACATTGCGGGCAAGGATGGTGAAGCGGTCGTCCAGGCGGGGCGCCAAGCGCTCCACCGCGCCGATCACCCCCTTCGGGGACGCCCGGGTCCCGTCACAGATGACGAGCTGGTAGGACTTGGCGAGCCGGCCCGTATCCACGGCGTACCACACGTAGTCGTCGTAGAGGCGGGCGGGAGACTGAATCACGTGGGCGGTGCCGATCCGGTACTCCGTCACCCAGGAGCGGATGACGTTGGCCCACTGGCGGTCGTGCTCGAGGCACCACACCTGGCTGGCAGCGCTCGACGGCTTCGCGCACAGCCCGCCGAGGATCAGGGTCAGCAGGTTTGCACCGGCGAGCAGGATGTTGCCGCTGGCGGACGCGGCTTCGGCCAGGCAGCTGCGCAGAAACTGCTCGTCGGCCGCGGACAGGGGGTCACCCCAGTACGCGTGGAGCTCGGCGACGTGGGTCCCCGTGATCTGCACACCCGGGTCGAGAATCTGCTGCATGCACTTGTCGAAGCCGTGCTGGCGGCTGTGGAATGCCACCCGCGCACGGATCGTCTGCATCGTGCGGTTCTCCGCTAGAAAACTGACAGACATCGTGATGGTCCCTCTCTATGCCAGAGAGGCTACCGGAACGGCAGATTCTTACCACGAAGGAGGTCACGGATTGGCTGTGGTGCGAGCCGGTCAGGGGTGGAGGGTGGGAGGACGCGGCACCAGGGTGTCGAGAAAGGCGGCCAGGCTTCCCGCCACTTCCCGGAGCGGTTTCTCACCGGGACGTTCCAGCAGCACCACGCCGGTGTCGTTGTCGACGCTGAGAAAGAGGTCCGACTCGGGCTCCGTGCAGGCAAAGAAGAGGCTCGGGGCGCGCCTCGAACGCCGGTTGGCACGGGCACCGTGGGCAAAGGCGTGGCCGAGGAGATTCTCGTTCAGGCGTGCCACGTCCTCCTGGTTCCAGAGAAACAGCAGGCTCACGTGACCGTCGATGGCCTCCGCCTCCAGGCCGGCCGACCAGTACGCCCCGTAGTAGGCCTTGATGTCGGGATGCACCGAGATGTCCAGCGCGCGCTCGAGCGGCGCGAAGTCGGCCTCGATGGTTGCCGGGTGTCTGGCCACGGGACGCCAGGCGATCAGCCGGCCCTGCTCGGTGTCGATCGGCTCGCCGAGCTCGCAGGGCGAGCGCCAAGCGGGGTCGAAAGGGGCATGCAGATCCGGATAGGCCTGCAGGGTATGGGTAACGAACGCGTCCAGCGCGTCACCCACGCTCACGGCGGCAGCGGAAACCCCGGCGGCCGATCGCCAACCGGAGGCCGACCGTGCGGCGACCGCTCCGGAATCCCGTCTGCCCGGTGCGGGGGTCCGTTCATTGCCGACACCAGCTGCTGCCGCTCGGCCAGCGTCATGGCGGCGGCGAGTCCGATGAAGGCATCCCGGGCGGATCGCTGGGACTCAGAGAATACGCTCTGGAAGGCGCCCAGGGCCTCGGCCAGGGCCGTCTCGTCGAGCGGGTCGGTGAGCATGGCTGCCTTGACATCCTTCTGGACGCCGCGGATCTCCCGGAACCGCGGCCGCAGCGCCGAGAAGTAGCGCTGGAAGTGCGGCGCCAGCGCTTCGCTGCGCGATTCGGGGAGGTCGGTCAGCACCCGGCGCACGCCCATCATGGGATCGAGACGCCTGCCGTCCCGGTCCGGCCCCGCCAGCTGCCCGAGCATGATGCCGCCCAGGAGCAGATTGAGGCCCACCGAGACGATGACCACGGCCAGGAGTATCCGCTCACTCTTCATAAGGCAGCTCCTCGAAGCTCGACGAGAACGGCAGCATGCCGAAGCTCTCCAGCAGGTAGGCGTCGTCGGTGGTGGCCGGCTGCTGGTAACTGAATCCCAGCGCGAAGCCGAGCGCCAGCGGAACCGACGCGGCCAGTGCCGGCCGCCAGAGGGCGCGGGCGAACCAGTCGCCAACCGTGCTCAGGAGACTCCGATCCGTCGCGGCCCGGGCGGCGATCCGCGCGGCCAGTGCCGGCGGTGCAGCACGTTCCGGCAGGCCGGCAAGCACGTCTGCCAGCTGCCGGGCCCGCCCGGCGGCGGCTGCTGCCTCCGGCGAGGACGCGGCGAGCTGCCGCGCGGCTGCGCGCAGCGCCTCCGGCCAGTCGTCGAGATCGCCTCCATAGCGGTCCAGGTTGTCGATGAACGTGTCGAGTTTCATGTTGCTCACTCCGATTCTACCGCTCCCCGCCGCCGGTTCCGGCGGTGAGGGCCTGTCTCAGGGTGCGTCTGGCTCTGGCCAGCTGCGATTCCAGGGCCCGCACGTTCATGCCGAGGATGCGGGCGGCCTGGGCGTTGCTGAACCCCTGCACCTGACAGAGCAGGATGGCCGATCTCTGGTTGCCGGGCAGTGCCGCGATGGCGCGTTCCATGAGCGCGGCCAGCTGCCCATCGCTGGCCAGCCGCTCGGGATCCGCCGTGTCGTCCGCCAGCGTCACGTCTTCCTCTGCGTGCGTGACTTTGTTTCTGCGGAAGGCGTCTATGCACAGGTTGTGGGCGATGGTGTGTATCCAGGTAGTCACCTTCACCCGCCCCGGCTCGAAGGTCGATGCCTTCCGCCAGACGCGAAGAAAGGTCTCCTGCGCGAGATCCTCGGCGTCCGCCGTCGAGCCCGTCATGCGGTAGAGATAGCTGTGGATCGCGTCCAGGTGGTTGACGAGCAGGCGCCGGAATGCATCACCATCGCCGTCCGCGATGGCGGCGAGCAGACCGTCGTCCGGCTCGAGCGTCCGTTCTCCGCTGCGGGCAGCCGGGTCCGGGACGTCATGCTCGCCAACCTCCGCCGTCAACGCGTAACCGGCGCCGGTCTCAGCCCGCGCCGGGGCGTTTGTGGCGATGCATTTCCTCACGGCTGATCTCGCCGTCGCCGTTGGTATCCAGCGCCGCCAGGTGCGCGGGCGGGAACTCCGCCGGCGTCAGGTAGCCGTCGCCATCCGCATCCAGCCGCTCGAACATGCCCTGCTTCATCTGCTTCCTGCGGGCCGTCATGAGCGCGTCGTGGCTGAACTCCGAGCGCGCCAGGCTGCCGTCGCCGTTGCTGTCCAGGGCCGCGAACAGGGCATCGTCCATGGCCGTCATCCGTGCTGCGTCGGCCGGCTCACCCGGAGGCCTGCCGTGGAATCCCATGGGCGGGTGGCGGCGCGCCCGGTCGGGCTCGAACGCCATGAACTCGCTCTCGCTGATCAGCCCGTCGCCGTTGTCGTCGGCCTCAGCGAAGACACTCGCGCGCTTCGCCTCGATGGTCTCCACGGAAACGGGAAACCGCTCGTCGGTGGCGCCTTGCCCCGCGGGACTTTCCGCCTGAACGCCGGGAATCAGACAGATCGCCAGCGCAGCGGCGGCAAGGGTGGGTGTCGTCTTCATGGGGAAACTCCGTGTTGTCGTACCCCTTGTACGGGGCTCGCGGCTCAACCCGTCGCGTCGTCGTAGTCGATGGCAACGACACAGTAGGTGCGGGAGGTGCCTTCCCGGACCATCTCGATCTCGTCATCCACCCGTTTCGAGAGCAGGGCGCGCGCCATCGGGGAGTCGATGCTGATGTAGCCGGGTGCGGCGTCGAACTCGTCCGGCCCCACCAGCCGGTAGCGGTGGGTCGTGCCGGAATCCTCCTCGAGGGTCACCCAGGCACCGAAGTAGACCCGGTCGGGCTCCCGCGGCGGCCGGTCCACCACCTTGAGCTCGTCGAGCCGCTTGGAAAGGAAGCGCACGCGGGCGTCGATCTCGCGCAGCTGCTTCTTGCCGTAGATGTACTCCGCGTTCTCCGAACGGTCACCCATGGCCGCGGCCTCGGATACCTTGCGGGTCACCTCCGGCCGCTTTTCCTTCCAGAGGTGTTTCAGCTCCGCGTGGAGCCTGGCGTAGCCTGCCGCGGTGATGTAGGGCGACGACCGCGGGCGGGGAGGTCGATAGCGGCTCATGGTCAGCGGCGATTCGCCTCGAACCAGGGCCGGGCGAAATCCACCACGTCCCTGGCCCGCATGAGAATGGCCTCGGCTGCGCCGATCCTGCCCCGCCGTTCCCTGCCGGTGGCGGCGAAGGCCTCGCCGAGCGCCGGAAAGTCGTCGGAGCTCACCTTCAGCGGGCGGAAATTCTGCCAGCGCCGCTCGCCGTCGATCACGAGCGGCGCCCCTTCCGTGTGGCGGGTCTTCGACGGAAAGCTCGCCCGATCCTCTGCCAGATGCAGCGCGGTATTGTTGCCGTGACCGACGCCGAGCAGCAGCACGTGGCCGTCGAGCGCATAGAGCTTGCCGATCGGGGAGGCGTCACCGAACAGGCAATCCAGCGGGTGCTCCGCCACGATCCCGGCGGCGAGCGGCCCGAGTGCGGCGTGCGAGGTCTGCGGATGCCCGGAGCGCATCACACCCGGCCAGCAGCGGAAAGCTTCGGGGATGGCGCCCATGAGCCGGGTGGGCGTACGCGCCGGGTCGTAGGCGGGCATTTCCGCGCGGATCGTGTCCCACCACTGCTCGGGTGCGGGCGGGTGCCGCCAGTTCGCAGGATCCGACAGCTGCGCGGAGTGGGAAGGCATCATCAGCGTGCCGGTCTCGCCCAGCACGTCGATCAGCGCCTGCACCACGGTCTGGACCCCGCCCACCACCCAGCCGAGGCGGGAGAGCGCGCTGTGCACGTTGAGCAGCATGCCCGATTGCACGCCAAGGGCCCTGAGGTCGCGGGCGAGGCTCACCGGGGTAACGGGTGCGTCCGTCGCCGCCATCGCCTGCTGCTCGCCTGAGTCTTTCGCCACGCTGCTTCCTCCTTAAGCAGGTGTGCTCATAGAGCGAACAAGTCTAACGCCCGCTGTCTCGCTGCGTATACTCGGGCCGAGCGCCGGATCTTGACTGAGGGAGGCAAGCATCATGCGCAGGCTCTACTACGTGGCGGACGATCTGCCCACCACCCGGGCCATCTCCGAGACCCTTCATCAGGAAGGCATCAGGGACTGGCACTTTCACGTGGTCGCGAAGGACGAAGACGGCCTCTATCGCCACCACATTCACTCGGCCACACCCATCCAGCAGTGTGACGTCGTGCACACGGGCGAGCGGTATGCGCTGGTCGGGGCGCTCATCGGCCTGGTGGCCGGCGTCGCTGCCTATCTGAGCTCGGAGCTGCCGGCCTACGCGGTGATCCTCTTCACGCTGCTGGCCGGGATGTTCGGCGGCTGGCTCGGCGGGATGGTCGGGTTGTCACGGGAGAACTATAAGCTCGAGCCCTTCCATGCGGAGATCGAGGCGGGCCGCTATCTCATCATGGTGGACGTCCGTCCGCACAGCCGGGCCCGGGTGCGGGAGATCATGAACATGGGTTTCCCGCGCGTGCGCTTCTGCGGCAAGGACACCACGCTGATCAACCCGTTCAAGAGCCCGCGGCAGATTCATCCCCAGACCACGCACTGACGCGCCAGCTCAGCGGCGGGCGAATCGGGCGACCAGATCGTCCGCGGCGGGGCGCTCGATCAGCCCCCGGTCCGTGACGAGCGCGGTAACCAGCGCCGCCGGTGTCACGTCGAACGCCGGGTTGTAGGCCCCCACCCGAGCGGTGCCGGGTCCGAGCACCTCATCGGCGCTGCGCTGCTCGATGACCACGTCGCCGCCGCTGGGCGTGGCCGGATCGAAGGTCGACGAGGGGCAGGCCACATAGAAGGGCACGCCGTAGTGACTGCAGAGCACGGCCAGGCCCAGGGTGCCGATCTTGTTCACCACGTCGCCATTGGCCGTCACTCGATCGGTGCCGACCAGCACCATGTCCACCTCTCCGGCCGCCATCAGGCTTGCCGCCGCCCCGTCGCAGAGCACGGTCACGTCGATCCCCGCCCGGGACAGCTCCCAGGCGGTGAGCCGCGATCCCTGCAGCAGCGGCCGGGTCTCGTCCGCATAGACCCGGAACGGCACGCCGTCGGCGTGGGCCAGGTACAGCGGTGCGGTGGCGGTGCCAAGCTCGGATACGGCCAGCGCCCCGGCGTTGCAGTGGGTGAGCACCCGGCAGCCGGGGGTGACGAGCGGTCGGCCGGCTGTGCCGATGGCGCGACAGATTCGGCGATCCTCCTCGTGAATGCACTGTGCTTCCCGGACCAGGCCAGCGTATCCGGGCGACTGCCTGCCGGCGGTCACAAGTCGGTCCACGGCCCAGGCCAGATTCACGGCGGTGGGCCTCGCGGATCTGAGCGCGGCGGCATTCCGGGCAAGCGCGTCGGCAAACCGCTCGGGCGGCACGTCGCGCATCACCACCGCCAGGCTGTAGGCGGCGGCGATGCCGATGGCAGGTGCGCCGCGAACCGCCAGCGTTCGAATCGCATCGATGGCGTCGGTCAGCGTCCTGATGGTGAGATAGCGGACCGTGTCCGGCAGCAGACGCTGGTCGAGCAGCTCGAGCGTGCCCTCCGTCCAGCGGACGGCGGCGGGCACCGGCTCGGAGCGGGCGGCCGTTTCCGATCCGCTCATTCGCCCAGCGCCCGCGCCAGGTAGCTCACCAGCAGGCCGCCCGTGTCGCGGGCCGTGGGGCCGCAGGAGAAGATGCCGTCGGTGTGCCCGAGGGTGGTGAACACCAGGGGCCGGGAGTGGTAGGCGGCCAGCAGCCGCGCGGTGGCGCCGACCATCTCCGGGGAGCCGTAGCGCACGTCCGCTTCCGTGGCCGGCAGCGCCAGATCTCCGGTGCGCTGCCAGATCTCCGGGCTGTGGCAGTGAAAGACCCACTGAATGCGGCTGTCGGCCGCATAGATCATGGCGTGCGTCAGGGTTTCGGACGACGGGGGCTGGGTGCCGATGGCGTCCACCCAGAAGCGCTCGAGATTGCAGTGCACGACCCGGGTCAGCTCCTCCTGGGTCAGGTCCACCACGGCGCCGGTCTGGCTCGCCGTGATCACGAACTCCCCCGGACGTTCCGGGTCGCGGGCGCTCAGGTTGCCGAAACCGAGCCCCTGGTAGCGTTCCGGGTCCTGGCCGACCAGCCCCAGACGCATGAGGATCTCCCGCCAGGCCTTGAGCTGAGAGAACAGCTTGGCGTCCGCGAGAGGCCCGTCGGGCACGTTCAGCGAGTAGGCGAACTGGATGACGCCTTCTTCGGTATCCGTGTCTCTTTCCGTATCCGTATCCGTATCCGTGTCCGTATCCGTATCCGCTTGCGTCGGCATGGTGCGTTCCGATCTGCCCGACCGATGATGCTGTCGCGGCGGTGCCCGGCCGATTCCAGGCTGCCTGAGAAGGAGTAGAATCCCGCCGAATCCGCAACCAAGGATGCCACGTTTTGCGTGTGGAAAAAGCCGCCGGCGCGCTGGGCGCCTATGTGAGTGGCATCTCGCTCGCCGATGCCGCGAAGTCGAACGATCTGTTCGGCGAGATCAGGCATGCGCTGCTCACGCACCAGGTGCTCTTCTTCCGCGATCAGGCACTGGCGCCAGTGGAGTATCAGGCTTTTGCCCGCTGCTTCGGTCAGGTGGAGGCCCACCCCGCGTACGACACGGTGCCGGGTGCGCCGGACGTGCAGATCCTGGAGAGCACGCCGGAAAAACCCAGCAAGATCGAGGTGTGGCACACGGACATGACCTTCCGGCCGGCGCCGCCGTCCATCACCCTGCTGCACGGCCAGGTCATCCCGCCCTTCGGCGGCGACACGATGTGGGCGAGCATCGGCGCCGCCTACGACGGGCTTTCCGCGCCCATGAAACGGCTGGTGGACGAGCTCGAGGCCGTGCACGACTTCCGGCACGGCTTTCAGGAGAGCCTGGCCGAGCCGGGCGGTCCGGAGCGGCTGGCACCCGCCATCGCCCAGAACCCGCCGGTGACCCACCCGCTGGTGGTGACCCACCCGGAAACGGGGCGCCGGGTGCTCTATGTGAACGCGCTGTTCACCACCCACGTCGTCGGCCTCACCAAGCCCGAGAGCCGGATGCTGCTCGAGTTTCTCTACCGGCACATCGTCACCGAGGAGTACACGGTGCGGCTCACCTGGGCGAAGCACACGGTGGCCATCTGGGACAACCGCGCGACCCAGCACAAGCCGGTCAACGACTTCTTCCCCCAGCACCGCAAGATGCACCGGGTCACCATCGCCGGTGAGCGGCCGCGAAGGGCGGCCTGAGTCCGGGCAGATGGACGGCTGGCAGCGGCTGGTGGGCGCGCTCGGCGCCGAACGCAGCGATCTCGCCTTTGCCGAGGCGGATCCCGAGGCGCTGCGTGCGGCCCTCGACATCCACAAGCTGCTGGTGCTGCGCGATCAGTCCCTGACGCCGGAGACGTTCACCCGGGCTGCCGCCCGGCTCGGCGCGCTGGACGTCTACCCCTACGCCCGGGCCATGGACGGGTTTCCGCACGTGGTGCGGGTGCTGAAGGCGCCGGAGGATACCTCGAACTTCGGCGGCGCCTGGCACTCGGACACCGCCTACCTGACGGAGCCACCGGCGATCACCCTGCTGCTGGCGGTGGACGTTCCGGAGCAGGGCGGCGACACGCTGTTCGCCGATTCGGTGGCGGCGTTCGAGCGCCTGTCACCGGCCTTTCAGACTTTTCTGCGCGGACTGACCGGCCACAACACCGCGGGCCTGGTGCACGGTGCGGACGGCCGTCATGCCAGCGTGGCCGGCCAGAGCGTGCCGAAGCAGAGCACCAACGAGCTGGCGGAAGCGGAGCATCCGCTGGTCATCGCGACGCGCAGCGGCAGCGAAGCCCTCTACTTCAGCCTCATTCACACCAGCCACTTCTCCGGGATGACCCGTCAGGAGAGCCTGCCGCTGCTCGAGCAGCTGCACGCCGCGGTGACCGCGCCGGAAAACACCAGCCGGCTGCGTTGGCGGACGGGGACGCTCGCGATCTGGGACAACCGGACGGTGCAGCACTACCCGCTCAACGACTATCCGGGCCGGCGCCGGGAGATGCACCGGATCATTCTCCAGGGGGATCGTCCGCTGCGGGCGCACCGGCGCGCCTGAGCGCGTCTACCAGCTCGACGCGGCGTCCGCAGCACCCGGTGTGACGGCGGCTAGCCGCTGCCGTTCGAGCACCCAGGCCCGGAACTCCGCATCGTTCGTGTCGGCCGCCGCCATGGCGTCGAGCAGACGTGCAGCGAGCGCCAGGTCGTTTCGGAAGAGCATCAGGTAGGCGTCCTTCGCCTCGGTGAGCATGCCGAGGGCGAGATAGGCCTCGCCCCGGTACTCGATGGCGGGATAGAAGTCGGGTCTGATCTCGAGCGCGAAGTTGTACGCCCCCAGCGCCTTGCGGTAGTCGCCCGTGCTGCGCAGCGCGAAGCCCAGCTCGTTGGCCGCTTCCACGTAGTCGAGATCGAGCTTCAGTGCCCGTCCCTGGACCTGCACCGCGGCCTGGTAAGCCGCCCGGGCCTCGTCGAGCAGGCGGGCCCGCTCGTCCTCGTCCGTGGTCGCCGCCGCGGCCGCCTCGAGCGCCAGTGCGGTTTCCTTGTGGGCCAGACCTTCCCGGTAATAGGTGAGCGCCGCCTCGTCGGGCGTCTGCCCGTCCGGCGCCTGCTCGACGCCGTCGCCGGGTGTGCCGGCGCCGCCGGCAGGCTGCGCGAACACGAGCAGCAGGCATAGCAGCGCCGTGACAGCAGGCTGGCAGAGGGTGGTGTGCTTCGCGATCTTCACGCTGCCCAGTGTACTACCTCTTGATGGACGGGACCGCCGCGGCTACTGTGCTCGGCCCGGCCGCGGCGGCAGCCGCCGACGCGGTGAAAAACCAGGAGTTCCGATGAGTCACCCCAGCCGTCCCTTCACCATCGCCACCCTCCTGACGCTGCTCGTTCTGGCGATGCCGGCGGCGGCGGACGACCGTGCCGCGGCGGTAGAGGAGGCCGAGTCGAAGGCCGTGGCCGTGATGGACGCCTTCCTGGCGGCCTTCAACGCCTCCGACGTGGCCGCCTGGGCCGACACGCTGCTCTTTCCCCATGTGCGCATGGCCAGCGGTCAGGTGCACGTCTATCCGGACCGGGCCGCCTTCGTGAAGGCCATGGACATGACCGCGTTCGCCGCGCAGACCGGCTGGCGCTACAGCACCTGGGACGACATGGCCGTGGTGCAGTCGTCACCGGACAAGGTGCACATCCGCGTCCGCTTCTCGCGCTTCGACGGCGACGACGCGCTGATTGCGAGCTACGACTCCCTCTACATCATCGAGCAGGTGGACGGTCGCTGGGGCGTGCGGGCGCGCTCCAGCTTCGCGCCGTGACCGTGGGGCTGCAGACATGACGGACGATCGCTGGCCGAAGTCGGAGTTCGGTTTCGAGACCCGGGCCATTCATGCGGGCCAGGCGCCGGACCCCACCACCGGTGCGGTGGTGACCCCCGTGTACCTGTCCTCCACCTTCCGGCACACGGCGCCCGGTGAGTTCGCCGGCTACGACTACTCCCGGGCAGGCAACCCGACACGTGCGGCGTTCGAAACCTGTGTGGCCAATCTGGAAGGCGCCCGGTTCGGCTTCGCCATGGCGTCCGGATGCCTGGGTGCCACCACGGCCATGCACCTGTTGAGCCAGGGCGACCATGTGGTGGCCTGCGACGACATGTACGGCGGCACCTACCGGCTGTTCGAGAGCGTGTTCAGGCGCTCGGGCCTGGACTTCAGCTATGTCGACCTCGCAGACCCAGAGTCGCTCACCGAGGCGCTCAAGCCCAACACGCGCATGGTCTGGATCGAATCCCCCACCAACCCGCTGATGAAGCTGGTGGATATTGCGCGCACGGCGGAGATCGCGCACGCGGCCGGCGCGCTGCTCATGGTGGACAACACGTTCATGAGCCCGTACTTCCAGCGGCCCATCGAGCTGGGTGCGGATCTGGTCCTGCACTCCACCACTAAGTACATCAACGGGCACAGCGATCTGATCGGCGGCGTGGTGATCACCGACGACGAGACGCTCGCCACCGAGCTCGATTTCCTGAACAAATCCATGGGCGGCATACAGTCCACCTTCGACAGCTGGCTGTGTCTCAGAAGCCTGAAGACGCTGGCGGTGCGCATGCGGGCCCACGAGTCGAACGCCATGGCCGTTGCCCGGTTTCTGGAAGCCCACCCGAAGGTCACCTCCGTCGCCTACCCGGGCCTGCCGAGCCACCCGCAGCACGCGCTGGCCAAGCGCCAGGCCAGCGGCTTCGGCGGCATGCTGTCCGTCACGCTCGCCGGCGGGCTGGCTGCGGCGAAGCGGGTGATGGCGGGCGTGTCCGTGTTCACCCTGGCCGAGAGTCTGGGTGGGGTGGAGTCGCTCATCGAGCATCCCGGGCTCATGACCCATGCCAGCCTGTCCGCGGAGAAGCAGGCCGAGGTGGGCATATCGCCGGGACTCCTGCGCCTGTCCGTGGGCATCGAGTCGGAGGCGGACCTGGTCCGGGACCTGGACACCGCGCTGGCAGGGGCCTGATGCGGATCGACGATCTGGACCGGCACCTGCCCGATGCCGGCAGCCTCCACCGGGCGGCGGTGCCGCTCGGCATGTACCTGGCCTGGTGCGGCAACCTGCACCTTCTCTCCGCAGGCTTCCAGCAGACGCACGAGCTGGCGCTGACCCGGCTGCGCTACCGGGACCTGAGCCCTGCCGAGTTCCTCACCGCCTGCTCCGGCGGGCACCTCGATGCCGCGGATCTCTCCGACGAGGGCCGGGCCTTCACCGAGGCCTACTATGCGGATTACCTGTCCGAGTTCCGGGAGACGTTCGGCTGCGATCCCTACGACGTGTCCGACGACTGGCCTCACTACGACCGGATTGCCCCCGTGCTGACCCGGCACCTGATGGCCTGGAAGCAGGGTGAGCGCAGGTCCGGTCACGATGCGCCTCGGAAGTGGTGGCAGGTGTGGCGGTGAGGCCGTGACGACGCGCCGCTCCTTCACCCTGAAGGACATCCACGTCTACCGTCCGTATCCGGACGAGATCCCCTACGAGCTGCTCGAGCTGGCTGGTGCTGCCGACGGGCACACGGACGTGGACCTGATGCGGGTGGCCAAGCTCGACGGCGAGGCGGTGGGTGTCTATCAGCTCCGTGTGCTGACCCCTACCTGCTACGAGCTGATCGCGCTCGCGGTAGCGCCGGATTGCCGGCACCGCGGTCTCGGCCGCTGGCTGCTCGGCCACGCCATCGGCATCGCCGAGTCGAGGGGCGGCCGGGAGATCCGGTGCCGCGCGGCCGAGGCGCGGGGCCTCTTCGCGCGGACCGGATTCGTGGCCGAGGGCGACACCCTGGTGCTGAGGCTCATCCCCGAGTAGCGGCCCTGACAGGATTGCCCACGTAGAACGCTTTCGGGCGCACGAGCCGGTTGTCCCGGCGACACTCCATGAAGTGGGCCAGATAGCCGTACACGCGGGAAAGCGCGAAGTTGGCGGTGAAGAACGGCGTCGGCAGGCCCAGCGTCCGGTAGATCACGCCCTTGTAGAACTCGAGGTTCGCGTACAGATCCTTGCCCTGCTCGGCCATCCGCTCGGTGAATCTCCGCTCGATGGCGACCAGGGTTAAGTAGGTCACCTCGTGCGGCGTGCCGCGGGTGAGATCGTCGGCCAGAGACTTCAGGTACCGGGCGCGGGGATCGAGCACCCGGTACTCGCGGTGGCCCATGCCCATCACCTTGGTCTTCGTGGCGAGACACTCATCCACGAACGCCGCCGCCTTTTCCGGGCAGCCTACCCGGTCGGCCGTTTCCAGCGCCGCCTGATCGGCACCGCCGTGGAGCACGCCGTGCAGCGTGCCGAAGGCGGCGGAGAGCGCGTTCTCCACGGGCGCCAGGGTGCTCGCGGTGGCGCGGGCAACGAACGTGCTGGCGTTGAAGCTGTGCTCGAGCTGCAGGATCTGGGTGACGCTGTAGGCGCGGCGGGCTATGTCCGTATCCGGGGCGCCGGCCAGCTCGAGAAAGCGCAGCGCGGGATCCTTGGATCTGGCGGTGTGCACCTTCTCGCCCAGCAGGTGGGTGGCGACGATGGACGGCAGCTTGGCGGCCACCGCAAAGCCCTGGGCGGCATCATGGCGATCGGCGAAAGCGTCGGTGCGGTCCAGCAGCGGCGTCACCCCCTGCAGCACGTGCATGGGGTGGGTGGCGCGCGGCAGCGACAGGACGAGGTCCCGTTCCCGCGCCGAGAGATCCGCGGCGGCGGCCGCCGCCTCGGTGATGCCCGGGCCGGTTTTTCCGTCCACCACGAGTGCGGCCACCTCGCCGAAGGGCAGATCCACCAGATCGTCGATGGGGATGCCCCGGTAGCTGAGGATGCCGTTGTCGCCGTCCACCAGCGAGATGGCGGTGGTGTCCACCACCACGCCTTCCAGGCCGCGGCGGATGTTTTCGGTTCCGTTGGTGCTCATGTCTGCCTCCCGTGAGATCGCTGTTTGGTTCCTCGGCAGTGGATCCACGGTAGTCCCTGCTGTCTCCGGAACCCATAGCGTCTCACTTACGCATCGAGAAGCAGCACTGATAGCCGCGCAGATAGCGGCGGCAATGCCGCAGGTCTGCGGATAAGGCGCGCTTATCCGAAGATTAGCGGGGACGGTGGAGGAACGCTGGCCCGGTCGCCGCGCGCCTGCTAGGTTGACGGGCTACCAAGGGGAAGCGTGGGGTTTGACCCATGCAGATCGAACGACACGAGATCCGGATCTTCGCCGCCGTGGTGGAGGAAGACGGCTTCTCCCGGGCTGCGGAAAAGCTCGACGTCTCCCAGTCCGCCGTCAGTCAGGCGGTTGCGAACCTCGAGCACAAGCTGGAGTGCCAGCTGCTCATTCGCGGCCGGAAGCTCGCCCTCACCGAGTCCGGCAAGCGCCTGTTCACGTTCTCCCGGCTCGTCATCAACGAGGAGTCGGTGGCGCTGGACGACCTCCAGCGGATCAAGACCGGCGCCCTGTCCACCCTGAATCTGGCCATGAGCAGCGCCGTCAACCGCTTTCACGGCGAGCGATTGCTTCTGGAATTCTGTGAAAAGAACCCGCTCACCCGGCTGAAGCTGGACGTGGCGCCGAGCCGCGAGATGGTCTACGGCGTGGACGAGGACCGCTGGGAGCTGGGCTTCGGACCCTTCCAGAGCCGCATGCCCGGCCATTTCGAGCTGCTGCCGCTGTTCCGCGAAACCCGTTACCTGGTGGTGCACGAGGATCATCCGGACGCGCAGGCACTGCTCACCGATCCTGCCGCCCACCTCGCCCGTCAGACGTTGCTGACGAGCTACCTGGACGATCCGGACAAGCGGCCGGGCAGCGCCCAGCGGATCCGCGACCAGGTGCAGGCCGTCTGGGAGGTGAGCCATCTGGAGCTCCGCCTGGCGCTGTGTGCGGCGGGCAGGGGCATCACCTATCTTTCCGACCGTCTGCTCGGAGACCTCAGCGGATACCACCGGATCGAGGGGCTGGAGTTCTCGAGCTTCGAGCGGGAAGTCGGCCTCTACTACAAGAAGCACCGGGCGCTGTCGGAGGGCGCCAAGCGCTTCATCGGCATCTGTCAGCGGTCGTTCAGACCGGTCCGGACGCGGTCGAAGACGGCGACGAGGTCGAAGACGTCGACGAGGTCGAAGACGTCGAAGTCGAAGCAGAGTTAGCGGCAGGCCGCAGCCGCCAGCCCATACGGGACCGGGCGATGACCAGCCACTCCGCCACCACCAGGTTCGGCACCCAGCACAACCAGGCCACCACGGGATAGAAGTCCGCGAACGGAATGCTCATGGCGCCGGTAAAGATGCCGAGATAGGCACGCAGGGTCACCGCCGCGAAGGTCAGCGCGAAGTTGCGGATCATCCAGATGCGGTGGGCGGCCAGATCGCCGCGGCGGACGGCGGCGTAAGCCTGCCAGCCGCTGACAAGCCAGACCACGGCAAGCAGGGCGAAGCCGACGCGCCCGGCCAGGCCGCCGTCCGCCTGGCCGGCCATGACCAGACCGCCCGTGCCGCCGAGCAGCACGGCCACCAGGTAGGTACGGCCGAGCCAGCGGTGGAGGGCGAGATGCCGCGCCCGCAGCCCGGGCAGAAACTGGAAGCCGCCGATGCCGAGCGCAAGCCCGCTGCCCAGGACATGAAGCGCCGCGAACAGCGGACGCTCGGCGAACCGGAGCTGGAAATCGGCGCCCCCGGTCAGGCCGAGCTGAAAGGCAAAGGCGTAGAGCGCGATGGGCACGGACAGCGCGATCAGCAGCCAGAGGCCGAGGCGCTGCATGGTGCTCACCCGTCAGGCCTCACCAGTGAGGTGCGTCTTACCAGTGAGGCACGCCTCACCAGTGAGGCGCATTGTCTTCCCGGGCTGCCCGGCCCAGGTAGCCGCCATGGTGGCGCAGCCCCCACTGCTCGCGGGTCACGCCCTTCTGCTCCATGAGCGCGAGCGCGATGGCGTCGGAGATGGCCAGCATCACGGCCATGCTGGCGGAGGGGGTGAGGCCGAGGGGGCAGGCTTCCTCCACCTCGCCCATGTCGAGCACGAAGTCGGACAGCCTGCGGAGCTCCGAGTCGGGATGAGAGGTGATGCCGATGACGGTGGCGACCCCCAGATGACGGGCGAGCTCGAGGATTTCCAGCACCTCCCGGCTCTTGCCGCTGGTGGAGAATGCGATGAGCACGTCGTGGGTGTCCACCAGTCCCAGGTCGCCGTGGGCGGCTTCGGCCGGGTGCACGAAGACCGCCGGCGTGGCGGTGGAGCAGAGGGTGGCGGCGAACTTGTTGGCGATGTAGCCCGCCTTGCCGATCCCCGTGGTGATGATCTTGCCGTCGCAGGCGAGCAGCACCTCCACCGCCCGGACGAAGTTGTCGTCCACCCTGATGGCACCGATGGCCGCCGCCTCCGCGGCGATGACGGCGCGCATCCGCTCGTCGATCTTCATCACCGTGGCTGTATTCCTTTACCGGTCGTCTGAATGACTCGGGTCATGATGTCGCGATCCCCAACTCTGGTAGAGTCGCGCAAAAGAGTGAATTGAGGGACATGGGGAGTCAACCGGAAACGGGCGAGGGCCTTTCGGGCGACCTTCAGCTGCTGCCCTGGCCTGCGTCGCTGGATCGGGGCAGCGGGGTCATCCGCCTCGCCAGTGCACGTTTTCAGGCGGCCGCGGATGGCGTCGTGCCGCCGCGGCTCGCGCGGGCGGTGGAACGCCTCGGCGAGCGGATCTCCCGCCGCTGCGGGTTACCCCTCGCAGAACCGGTGCCCGTTCAGCTGCGCTGGCAGGCGGCAGCCGCCGGGCTGCCGGTGCTGGGTGCGGACGAAGGCTACTGGCTGGTGGCCGACGATGCGGGGCTGTACGTGGATGCCGCCTCCGAGTGGGGGGTGTTGTGGGGCCTGGTGACCCTCGGGCAGCTCGTTGCGGCCGACGGGACCATCCCGCACATCGCCGTGGACGACCGTCCCCGGTTTCCCTGGCGCGGCCTGCTGCTCGACCCTGCCAGGCACTTCCTGCCCGCCGCCGACGTGCTCCGAACCCTCGACGGCATGGCGTGCTGCAAGCTCAACGTGCTGCACCTTCACCTCAGCGACGATCAGGGTTTCCGGTTTCCGGTGCCGGCGCTGCCGAAGCTGGCGAGCCGGGACGCTTACACCGCACAAGAGCTGGCGGCGGTGGTGAGCCACGCGGCTGATCTGGGTATCCGGGTTGTCCCCGAGATCGACATGCCCGGCCACGTGACAAGCTGGCTAACGGCATACCCGGAGCTCGGGGCCCGGCAGGTCGGGCTGACGGAACGGTTCGGCGTGCACGGCGCCTGTCTCGACCCGAGCAGCGAAGCGGTCTACGACGCCATCGGTCGCGTGCTGGACGCACTGGTCGCCGTCTTTCCCGACGAGTGCGTGCACATCGGCGGTGACGAGGTCAGCCCGGGGTGGTGGTCGGAGGACCCGAACGTCCGCGCGCTGATGGATCGGGAGTCGCTGCCGGATGTGAAGGCCGTGCAGGGCTACTTCAACCGCCGGGTGGGCGCGATGGTGGCCCAGCGCGGTCGCCGGGTGGTGGCCTGGGACGAGGTGCTGGAGGCGGGCTGCCCCGGGGACTGGATCGTCCAGGCCTGGCGGGGTGCGACCCTGCGCGACCGGGTGCTGGCGGCGGGCAACCGCGTGCTGGTCTCGGCGCCGTACTATCTGGATCTCCACTACCCGGTGGACGTGCACTACGGCTTCGATCCTGCAGCGCCGCAGGCGGCGCTGGTTGCGCGGGAGGACGAGCTGCTCACGGACCCGCGCTTCGCCCCGGTGGCCGAAGGCATGCGCTGGGCGGGCCACTGGCGACAGGGGGCCATCGAACGTGAGCCGCCCTCGAACGATCCGGCCCTGCTGGGAGGCGAGGCCTGCCTGTGGGGGGAACTGGTGGCGCCCGCCGTGCTCGATACCCGTCTCTGGTCCCGGCTGCCGGCGGTGGCCGAGCGATTCTGGTCGACCGCGGATCGGATGGACGCGGACCGACTCTACCCGCGGCTGGATCGGTTTCTCGACGGCACGCTGCGGGAGGTGGGCATCGATGTCACCGGGGGATTCGAGGCCGCGCTCGCCGCCCTCGGCGTCGGGAACGGCTGGCGGGAAGTCGTCGGCATGCTGGAGCCGGTGAAGTGGTACGGCCGGCTGCTGGGTGCCGAGGCCCTGGCGGCGCGGATCCAGGGCCGCGAGATGCCCCAGGCGAGGCCCTACCTCGTGGATACACCGCTCGACGCTCTGGTGGATCACCTGCCGCCGGAAAGCCGGCCCGCCAGACGCTTCGCGATGCTCTGCCGCGCGGCGGAAGGTGGTGACGAGTCGGCGTCGCGGACACTGGCGCGGAAGCTGGCGGGATGGCGGGCACTCGCCGCCGGCAACGTGCCTGCAGACCTGGCGGCGCCGCTGGACAGGCTGCTGACACTGGCCGGGCTCGTGGAGTCGCGCCTGGAGACGGGCGCGACCGTGGGCCCACAGATGCTCGACGCCCTCGGCGCCCCCATGGGCGAGCTCGTGCTGGCTCTGCCGCCGGCGCTGCAGTCGTGGCTGACGGGCCGTTGAGCCGGGCAGCCGCAGCCCTGCGCGGCGGCTGGCGGCTGACGGCGCGGCTCTCACCGCTCGGGGAAGGTCACATCAACGAGACGCTGCTGGTGAGCACGGAGGCGGGGCCGCGCTATGTGCTGCAGCGGATCAGCCGGACGGTGTTCGCGGATCCGGAGCGCGTGATGTCCAACCTGGTCCGCGTCATCGACCACTTACGCAACTCCGATGCCGGGCTGGTACCGGCGCTGATTCCGACGGTCGCGGATAGCTGGGCATTCGTGGACGACGCCGCCGACTGGTGGCGGCTGTGGGCGTACGTCGCCGATGGCCGGTCGCTGTCCCGGACCTCCGACCCGGCACTGTGCCGGGCCGCAGGGGAAGCCTACGGCCGCTTCCAGCGGCTGCTGGCCGGGCTGCCCGGACCGGCGCTCGAGCCCACCATTCCAGGATTCCTCGAGCTTGGCGGCTACCTGGAGAGACTGGATGCGGCATTGTCGCTTCACGATGCGGCCGATGTCGTGGCGGCAGCCTGCGGGAGCGAGACGTTCCTGGACGACCACCGCTCGCTCGCCGCCCGCTTCCCGCGCCAGGGCGACCTCATCCACGGCGACTGCAAGCTGAACAACCTGATTTTCGCCACCGACAGCCCCGAGGTGCTGGCGGTGCTGGACCTGGACACGGTGATGGCCGGTCACTGGGCCTGGGATCTGGGTGATCTGGTGCGCTCGGTGCTCACGGGCGTGACCGGGACGGAGGCTGCCGGACGGGCGGTCGGCGCCCTGGTCGACGGCTTCGCCGCAGGCAGCGGCCGGTCGCCGGATGCCGGGACCGTTGTCGATGCTGCGGTCTATGTGGCGTTCATGCTCGGCGTGCGTTTTCTCACCGACCATCTCGAAGGCGATCGCTACTTCCGGGTAACGCGGCACGGGGACAACCTCGAGCGGGCAAGGGCGCAATTCGATCTGGTCCGGCGCCTCGGCACCGGCGCGCTGGCAGACAGCCTTGCCTCGGCCGCGCCCGGGAGGCGATAGTGGCGCCGTCGACTGGCCGACCGATCACGCGACACGGAGCGCAGCGTTGAGCACAGACTGGTACGAGTTCCTGCTGGATGCCCTGGAGGTGGAGGAAACCAGCCGTGAGCTCCTGAGCTACCGCGGCCCGGTCGATCCGTCCGCCACGTCCATCAGGGACTACTTCCGCCAGCCGGCCTATCCCTATCCGGAGCGCTTGGATGTCGGTGCCTACTACCGGCAGAAGCTCAAGCTGCAGGTTGAGCTGGTGAAGCTGCAGAACTGGATCACGGAGCGGGGCCACCGGCTGCTCATCCTCTTCGAGGGTCGTGACACCGCCGGCAAGGGCAGCACCATCAAACGCTTCACGGAACACCTCAATCCGCGCCGCGTGCACGTCGTGGCGCTGGAAAAGCCCACCGAGAAGGAGCAGGGGCAGTGGTACTTCCAGCGCTACGTGCAGCACCTGCCGAGCGCCGGAGAGATCGCGCTGTTCGACCGCTCCTGGTACAACCGTGCCGGGGTCGAGCGGGTGATGGGCTTCTGCACGGAAGAGGAGTACTGGGAGTTCGTCCGCCAGGCGCCCGTGTTCGAGAACATGCTGACCGACGACGGTATCACGCTCGTCAAGTTCTACCTCTCCATCAGCAAGGACGAGCAGGCGAGCCGGATCGAGGAGCGGCGGCGCAACCCGCTCAAGCGCTGGAAGCTGTCGCCCATCGATCAGGAGGCGCAGCAGCGCTGGGACGCCTACACGGAGGCCAAGGAGGAGACGCTGCGGCTGACCGACGGCGAGCACAACCCGTGGACCATCATCAAGGCGGACGACCGGCTGCGGGCACGCCTCGAGGCCATCCGCTGCGTGCTGGCGCTGTTCGACTACGAGGACAGGGACGAGGAAGCCGTGGGTACGCCGGACCCGCTGCTGGTGGCCAACGCGGCGCGGATCTACCGGGTCAGCGCAACATGAACACCGATCTGTCCGGGAAGACGGCACTCATCACCGGCGGCAGCCTGGGACTGGGTCTCGCCATGGCCACGGCCTTCTACCGGGAAGGCGCGAAGGTGGCCATCATCGCCCGCCGCGCGGAGCCGCTGGCTGCCGCCTGCAGAGGCATCGAGGCCGGCGGCGGCGGTAACTCATCCGCCGTGGCGGGTTACGTCTGCGACGTCACCGATACCGATGCGGTGACGGAAACCGTCGACCGCGTCCGGGCCGAGCTCGGCGGCGTGGACATTCTCGTCAACAATGCCGGTCACGCGGCGGCGAAGCCGTTCATGGAGATCAGCGACGCCGAGTGGCAGGCCGACATCGACCTGAAGCTCTTTGCCGCCATCCGCCTGACCCGGCTGTGCTGGCCGCACATGGCGGCGAACCGCTGGGGCCGCGTCATCAACCTGCTGAACGTCTACGCCAAGGCGCCGGACGCGCGCACTGCCCCCACGTCGGTGAGCCGGGCAGCCGGCATGGCGCTCACCAAGGTGCTGTCGGCGGAAGGCGCGCCGTACAACATCCTGGTCAACGCGTTGCTCATCGGTTTCATCAGGAGCGATCAGATCCGCCGCCGCTACGAGGCGGCCGGGACTGAGCAGTCCTTCGACGAGTTCGTGGCCGCTGCGGGTGCGCGGCTGCCCATGGGGCGGATGGGGGAGGCCGAGGAGGTGGCGAATCTGGCGCTGTTTCTCGCCTCGGACGCCGGCTCCTACGTCACCGGCTGCGCCATCAACATGGATGGCGGTCTGTCCAGGGTGCCCTGATCAGGCGCCGGCCCGTCAGGAGACGGTGCTGAGCACCAGATTCACCACCCCGATCATCACCAGCACGAACAGCACCGTGAAGAGGATGCCGATGACGATGAACTGGCTCGGCTTGCCGCGGCTGAAGTCCCGTTTCCGGTTCTCGCTCGACTGCACGCCGATGGCGGCGGCCACCGCGCTGCCGATGAGCTGCCAGAGGGTCAGGCCGTCGTCGTCCTGATCCCGATCACCGCTGCCCGGGTCGTGTTCTTTTCCGTCTGTCATCCGTCCGTTCTCTCCTGGATCCTCACGCCGGGTAGTCGTTCTCGACCCGCGTGACCCAGTAGTCCGCATCGAAGCTCTCGTTGCCCGTCAGGTAGCGCCAGAACCGGATCCGGTTCAGATACTCGAGGCGTCCGGTATCCGCTTCGTGCCAGGGCTCGGGCTCCGTGAGGATCGTGTGCAGGTGCTCCGGATCGCGCGCCTCGCCGAGCCAGAAGATGGGCCGCTGCGGGAGGTCCTCGTCGAGGTCGCTGGTGTCCCACAGGCGACACTGGCGCTGCGTGGGCGTGAGCCGGATCTTGAACATGTAACGCGGCCGGTCGGCCCGGTTCGCCCCGCCGCCGTGCCAGATACCGTGGTGCAGCACGAGCAGCGTTCCCGCCGGGCACACCACGTGCTCCTGGCCGGCGATGTTCTGGTAGCGGGCGATGGCCGCCTCCGAGACGATGCGCAGGTGGGTGCCGGGCACGAACCGGGTACCGCCCATCTCCCTGGTCACAGCCTGGGGAAAGTACATGATCTGAATGTCGAAGGCGCTACGCGGATCGATGGTGGAGTCCTGATGGGTGTGCTGCGCCGCCATGGGTCTGCCGGTGAGGCTCGGCGGAAAGGTGATGTGCAGGAAGTGGTGGTCCACCCGGCAGCGGCTGCCGACCAGGGACTCCACCGCGCCGGCCACTTCCGGCAGGGCCAGGATGCGGGCGAGCGCCGAGCCTGCCGGGTAGGCATCGGCGAGCGGCGTGCCGGCCGGGACGATGGGGATGGCGCTCGAGTCCATGATCTTCGCGTAGTGGGCGACGATGTCCGTGACCTCGTCCGAGTGACCGATCTCGTCGAGAAACGCCCGGTTGAGCGACTCCGGGACCACGCCGTCGAAACGCAGATAGCCCTTCGCGGCGAAGAGCGCCATCTGCCGCGTGGTCAGGCGCTGGAAGTTGCTCATGCATGCACTCCCGTGCCCGCCGACGCCACGTCTTCGAGCTTCTCGAAGAAGAACTCGTATTTGAGGTAGCCGGTGCGGAACTCGTCGCCCGCACCGTGCGCCAGCAGCTGGCTCGCCTGAAACAACCGCCAGCCGTCCCTGAGGGCATGCACACCGGTGCGGTAGGGCGGTTCCGACTGGTCGCCCGCCATGGGTGTGGTGCGTCCCGTGCCGTCGTAGTTGGCCCAGGCCACGACGTGGGAATCCAGCGCGGAGCTGGCGAGGTAAAGCACGAGAACCCTTTGTCGCTGCGGCATGCGGCGAGCTTAGCACAGCGCCTTGCCCATCGAAGGCGCCGGTGCGATGCTCGCCGCATGCGCCTGCACGCGAACAATCACGGCTTCCAGTGGACACCGCCGCCCGGTCCGTTCGAGCTGCTGAACGACGCCCAGCGTGCTGCATGGTCGGAGCGCGGCGGCTTCGTGCTGCCGGATGCGTTCAGCCGAGCCGAGGTTGCGGCGCTGCTCGCCGCCATCGACCCGCTGGAGGCGGAAGCCGTGCAGAACCTGAAGGCACGCGCAGGCGGACGGTTCGGCATCGCCCGCGCCGACGAGATCGTCTTCGCGCCGCATCTGGTGACCCGCTCGCCGGCGCTGCGCCGCTTTGCCGCCCATCCGCGCCTCGTCCGGCTCGCCCGCGAGCTGATCGGTGCCGACGTACGCCTCTACTGGGATCAGCTCGTCTACAAGAAGCCCGGGAATCCGGAGGAGTTCCCGTGGCATCAGGACAATGGCTACACCTACGTGGAGCCACAGCAGTACCTCACCTGCTGGATCGCGCTCACCGACGCCACGGTGGACAACGGCTGTCCCTGGATCGTGCCCGGCCTGCACCGGCTGGGGACGCTGGAACACCGGTGGACGGAGCTCGGCTTCCAGTGCTTCACGGAGCATCCGGATGCCGTGCCGCTGGAAGTCCCTGCCGGGGGCATTGCGGTATTCTCCTCCCTGACACCGCACCGAACCGGCCCCAACCGGACGGGCGGGACGCGCAAGGCCTATATCATTCAGTACGCGCCCGCCGATGCGGTGATGTATCCACGGGATGCTGCCCCGGTGGCGGCGTCCAATCCGGACTGGCAATACCCGGTCGTCGAGAACGGCCGGGCAGTGGAAGATTTCGCATGATGTTTTCGAGATTTCTGCAACGCGCTGCGCTGACCGTCTGGCTGCTCGCCTGCACGCTGCTCGTCGGCTGCGCCGCCACTCAGAATCGCCCCATGCAGCTGGTCTCCGGCTCGGGTCCCGTCTACCCGGCGGCGGCGAAAGCCGACGGCATCGAAGGGGTGGTGGTGGTCCGCTACGGCGTCTCGAAAGACGGCCGGGTGATCGACGCGAGGGTGGACAGCGCCCAGCCGACGGGCATCTTCGAGGACGCGGCGCTCGCCGCCGTGCGCAGCTGGCGCTACAACCCGGCGCTCAGGGACGGTGAGCCTGTGGCGGTGGACAACGTGGTGAGCACCCTGCGCTTCGAGCTCGGCAACGGCGAGCGCTACCGGGGCTACTGAGTGGTTTTCCCGGGAGACGCGGAGCGGCGACCGTGATCACCGCCTCGCTGGTGGATCTCTACACCTACGAGGTGGTGGTGGACGGCGCCCACGGCAGCGGCGAGACCACGCACACGGTGGTGCTGCGCCCCGAGACCTACACTCGCCTCTGCGGCGGCACCATCACCCACGAGTGGCTCATCATCCAGTCCTTCAAGTTTCTGCTGGAGCGCGAGCCGAACACGTCCATCCTGCGCCGCTTCGACCTGGAAGAGATCGGCCGCTACTTTCCGGAGTACGAAGCCGAGATCATGGCGAGGATCGGAACCGGCGCCCGTTAGCGGGTGGAACGGCCGAGCAGGGGATCGTCCGCCGGGATCCGTCCCTGTTTCCGGAGTACCTTCAGACCTTCGCGCCGGGTGAGACCCGAGAGCGTGCCCGCATGGTCGCGGACGTAACGCAGCACCGCGTCGGGATCGGTCTTGGAGTACTCCCGGAGCGCCCAGCCGAGCGCCTTCCTCAGGAAGAACTCGGTCGAGGTCAGTGACGGCGCCATCAGGCGCTGCTGCAGGCGCCAGTCCGTGGCGGTCTTGTACTTCAGCTGCGCGAGGATGGCCGTCCGCCGTCGCCAGAGATCATCGTCTGCCGACCAGGCCAGCAGCAGCGGACGCAGGGTCTTCGGATGCCGGGAAAGCAGGGCACCGACGAAGTTGATCGCCACCACGTCCACGTAGTCCCACCAGGCGCCGTCCACCACGAACTCCTCGAGCAGCGGTATCAGCGAGAGGTCGAAGAAGCGCCGGTACGGACGATGGCCCACGAGCTCGAGGGCCGCGTAGCGCTCCTCGCGGTAGGTCGCGCCCCGCCAGAGCTCGCGCGCGGTGGCCTGCCAGTCTTCCGGATCGGCGATCGGCTGGGCGCGGAAGGCGTCGCGGCAGATCCGCCGGGACTCCGGCGTGGCGACCCCGCGATAGGGCATGGCGGACTTCATGTAGGCCTGCTGGGCGGCGGCGCGTTCCGGATCCGCGGCTGCGGCCAGGGCCTGGCGGATGCCGCTGACCAGCGCGGCGTTCATGGCTCGGGCGGCGACTGACCGAAGGTGTTCCCGCCGGCCAGATAGTCGAGCTCCTCGGCCGTGGACGTGCGGCCGAGCACGGTGTTGCGGTGCGGGAAGCGACCGAAGCGGCGGATGATGTCCCGGTGCTGCTTCGCGTAGGGCAGGTAGCCCTCGGTGAGGCGGCGGAAGCGCTCGGGGGTCTGCTCCACCAGGTCGGTGAACAGGCCGACGCACGTGTGCTGATCCACCAGGCTTTCCGAGTGCTCGAAGGGCAGGTAGAAGAAGCAGCGCTCGTCCGCTGTCAGCGTCTGGTCGAATCCGGCTTCCACGCCGTTTCGGGACGCAGTGAGAGCGGGGCCGTCCGTGGCGAAGGCCAGCGCCTGGCCACGGTAGATGTTGCGGGGGATCTGATCGCAAAGCAGGATCCAGGCCAGCGTGCCGCGGGGGGTGGTGAGCCAGTGGGCAAGCCCGCCTTCGGCCGCGCGCATGGCGAGATCGCCGAAGCGCACCCGGCACTCGTCGTCGAACGCGCGGCCACCGCTGAACCAGCGCCGGCGGTGGGCGTCGTCGGCGAAGCCGTCGGTGAGGACGCCGAACCAGAACTCGAGCAGCGCTTCGGCTTCGCGATCCGGTCCGCCCGCCATCTAAAGCCCCCAGCATTCCAGATCGTTCGCGAACAGCACCGGACCGTCGTAGTGGGCCTCGATGGCGGCGCGGGACTGGCTCTCCACACCACGGGTGCGGTTGGTCCGATGGCCGAGGATCAGCATGCGCACACCCGCCCGGTCCGCCACCTGGCCGATCTGGGTGGGCGTGGCAAAGAGCTCGCGCGCCTCGCCGCGGGCGTTGTCCGGGATCGCGTGGCTGACCACCAGAGCGTCCGCCCCGGTGGCGAAATCGGCCATCACGTTCTTGGCGTTGTTGAAATCGCCGCCGAAGACGATGAGCTGATCACCGATCTCCACCCGCCAGGCGATGGCGGGCACCGTGCCGTGCTGCACCGGAACGGCGGACAACCGGAAGTGCTCGTTGCCGAACCGCGCCCAGCGTCGGCTGCCCGTCGCCGGTACGTTGCGTGGCTCCACCTTGTACCCGCCCTGGGATCTGTAGGTCAGGAAATCCGCCAGGTGCGGGTAGGCGCCGAGCGGTCCGATCAGCCGTGCGACGAAGGTCTCGGTATCCGGAAAGAGATCGCTGCCCGACGGCCCGAACACCGGCAGCGGACGCTCCCGCCCGAGGCCGACGGAGCCTTCGACGAAGACGGGCAGGTCAGCGGTATGGGCGGCGTGCAGGTGGGTCAGCACGATGGCGTCCAGGTCGTTGAAGTCAGCAGCCGCCTCGTCGTAGCGCGCCGCTGAGCCGGAGGCGGTGTCCACCAGCAGCCGTGCCCGGTTGTCGATCCACACCAGGTAGCCGGGCCCCGCCTGGCGATCGTCGATTTCCGGCCCGCCGGCCCCGAGGATCTGCACCCACACGCCCTCCTCACCGCAGAAGGGCGGGCCGCTCTGAGTTGCGGCACTCGCCGGCGCTGCGGAGACTGCCGTCACGAGCGCGATCAGGAGGGTGATGGCGATCGCGCCGGGCAGAGGGGCCTGGAAGGTTCCGGGCATGCTCCTGATAGTCATGGGTTCTCCCGTTCAGAGCGGCTCAAGTGTCCCTGAGCGCGTCGATGGTTGCCAGATAGGCGGCGGCACCGGCTTCGTCGGGCATGCGCCAGTCGCCCCGGGGGGAGAGGCTGACGGAACCGACCTTCGGCCCCGGCGGCAGCACGGTCCGCTTGAACTGCTGCGAGAAGAAGCGCCGGAAGAAGACTTTCAGCCAGCGCCGGATCTCGACGGTTTCATAGCGCCCGGCAAAGGCGAGTCGCGCCAGGGCGTCGATCTTGGCGGCGCCGGCGCCGGTCCGCATGAAGTGGTACAGGAAGAAATCGTGCAGCTCGTAGGGACCGATGATGGATTCGGTGTGCTGGCCGATGCCGTCCTCCCCCGGTGCCAGCAGCTCCGGCGAAATGGGGGTCTCGAGCACCCGCTCGAGCACCTTGCGCAACCGGGCATCGGCGCGATGCCGGCCGTACCAGCGGACGAGATAGGCCATCATGGTCTTCGGCACGCTGGCGTTCACGTTGTAGCTCGACATGTGATCGGCGTTGTAGGTGCACCAGCCGAGGGCGAGCTCGGAGAGGTCGCCGGTGCCGACCACGATGCCGCCCACCTGGTTGGCGTGGTTGAAGAGGATCTGGGTGCGCTCCCGGGCCTGGGCGTTCTCGAAAACCACGTCCGTCTCGCTCTCGTGCTCGAGATCCGCGAGGTGCTGCGTCACCGCGGCGCTGATAGAGATCTCGCGGATAGCGATCCCGGCGGCGGCAGCCAGCTCCTTTGCCGAGGCGAGCGTGTGGGTGGAGGTGCCGGGCCCCGGCAGGGTGAGCGGCCTGAGCGTCGAGCGGGGCTCGCCGAGCTTGTCCAGCGTGTCCAGGCAGACCAGAAAGGCGAGCGTCGAATCCAGGCCGCCGGAGAGGCCGATGACCAGCGGTCCGCCACCGGCGGCGAGCAGCCGCCGGGCGAGGCCGGTGGACTGGATCTCCAGGATCTCCCGTGCCCGGGCATCGAAGAGGGCCTCGTCCTCCGGGACGAAGGGATGCGGGTCTACGGCCTGCAGGAGATTGGGCAATGCGGGGGAGAAGTCCGTGACGGTGGTGGTCAGGTAGGCCGTGGGACGTGGTGTGGTCCGGAACGTGGTGTTGTGCATGCGATCGTGGCGCAGCCGTGCCAGATCGAAATCGACGATGAGCGTGCCCGCAGACAGTGAGAAGCGTCCGCTCTCGGCGATCACCGTGCCGTTCTCGGCCGCCAGCAGGTGCCCCCCGAAGACCACGTCCTTGGTGGACTCGGTGGGGCCGGCACCGGCATAGAGATAGCCGCAGATGCCCCGCGCGCTGGCGCCACGCACCAGCTCCCGGCGGTAGTCCGCCTTGGCGACCAGCTCGTTGGAGGCAGACAGGTTGAGCACCACGTCGGCGCCGGCCAGGCAGTGACGGATCCCCGGCGGCTCCGGCGCCCAGAGATCCTCACAGATCTCGATGCCGACGAGCGCCTGGCCGACCCGGAAGAGTTGCGCATGGTTCACAGCCGGGCCTGCGTCCGGGGCGACTCTCACGTCGCGCCCGGAGGTGAACCAGCGCATCTCGTAGAACTCGCCGTAGTTCGGATGGCTGATCTTCGGCACGATGCCCGTCACCCGGCCCGCGTGCAGCACGGCGGCGCAGTTGAGCAGCCGCCCGTCGGCAAGACGCCAGGGCAGCCCGACCACCGCCGTCACCGCCTGGCAGGCTTCTGCCACGGTGGTGAGCGCGCGTTCGCAGGCGGACAGCAGGTCGGCGTTGAAGAAGAGGTCTTCGCACGTGTAGCCGGTGAGCGACAGCTCGGGAAACAGCACCAGGCTCACCCCGTCCGCCGCCAGCGCCTCCAGGTGACCGACCATGGCGGCCGCGTTGGCAGCCGGGTCGGCCAGGGTGACGGCGGGGGCCACGGCGGCCATGCGCACAAAGCCGAAATCGGAGTAGTTCATGACGCCCATTCTAGAGTACTGCGCCGGGTGAATTGGCATTGTGATGTGGATCCGGAGAACGGCGCAGGCGCAACCACCGGGGTCGGCGATGGTGCCGGGGCGATTGCACTGGCCTTTGCGATCCTGACAGAATCACCGGCTCGATTCGAAACCAGGGGGAAGTGATGAACTTCGAGTTTTCCGAGGAACAGAATCTGCTCAGGGAGCAGGCTCAGGGATTTCTCGCCGACAACTGTCCGCCGGCCGCGGTACGCAAGGTGCTCGAGAGCGGCTCGGACTATGACGAGGGGCTGTGGAAGAAGATCGTCGACATGGGCTGGACGGCCACGGTCATTCCTGAGGAGTACGGCGGCCTCGGGCTCTCCTACCTGGAGCTCTGCGTGATCGCCGAGGAGCTCGGCCGGGCGGTGGCGCCCGTGCCGTTCTCCTCGTCCGTGTACCTGGCCACGGAAGCCCTGCTCATGGCCGGTACGGATGCTCAGAAGGAAGCATGGCTGCCGAAGCTCGCCGCCGGTGAGACCATCGGCACGCTCGCCATGGCCGAGGGCACGGGCCGCCCGGATCCGAAGCGTCTGGACTGCGAGGTCAGCGACGGCAAGCTCTCCGGCACCAAGATTCCGGTGCCGGATGCGGCCATTGCCAACGTGGCCATCGTGCTGGCCCGGAGCGGCAAGCGCGCGTCGCTCTATCTCGTGGACATGGATCAGGGCAGCAAGGCGGCGGTGACCCCCGTGAACACGCTGGACCCTACCCGCGGTCACGGGCAGATCAGGTTCAAGAACGCCAGAGCCGAGCTGCTCGGCAAGGCAGGCAAGGGCGCGGAGCTGCTGGAAGCGCTGCTCGACCGGGCGGCGGTGCTGTTCGCCTGGGAGCAGGTGGGCGGCGCCCAGGCGGCGCTGGAGCAGGCCCGCGAGTACGCCATGGGCCGCTACGCCTTCGGCCGGCCGATCGCCTCCTATCAGGCCATCAAGCACAAGCTCGCCAACATGTACGTGAAGAACACGCTGGCAAGATCGAACTGCTACTACGGTGCCTGGGCGCTCAACACCGGTGCGGACGAGCTGCCGCTGGCGGCGGCCACGTCCCGGGTATCGGCCATACAGGCCTACTACTTCGCCGCCAAGGAGAACATCCAGACCCACGGCGGCATGGGCTACACCTGGGAATTCGACTGCCAGTTCTTCTACCGGCGCTCGAAGCTGCTCTCCGTGAACATCGGCAGTGAGGCCCTCTGGCAGGACCGGCTGGTGGACGCCTACGAAACGCACGCGGCCTGAGCCGGCACGAACAAGGAGGAATGCAACCATGGATTTCAACGACACAGCGCAGGAAGCCGAGTTCCGCAAAGAGGCGCGAGCCTGGCTGAAGGCAAACCGCCCGAAGAAGAAAGAGCTCGAGGGCCTGAACTACATCGAGCAGGCCAAGCTCTGGCAGAAGCGTAAATACGATGCCGGCTGGGCCTGCATCACCTGGCCGAAGGAGTTCGGCGGCCGGGGTGCTTCGCCCATCGAGAACGTGATCTGGAATCAGGAGGAGTCCAGGTTCGACCTGCCGGGCGGTGTGTTCGCCATCGGTCAGGGTATGGCGGCCCCCACCCTCATGACCTGGGCGAACGACGAGACCAAGAAGCGGTTTCTGCCGAAGCTCGCCAGCGGTGAGGAGATCTGGTGTCAGCTCTTCTCCGAGCCGGCAGGCGGCTCCGACCTGGCGGCACTGCGCACCCGCGCGGTGAAGGACGGCGACGAGTGGGTCATCAACGGCCAGAAGATCTGGACGTCCGGCGCCCACTACTCCGACTACGGCATCCTGGTGCTGCGCACGGATCCCAGCGTGCCGAAGCACAAGGGGCTGACGTACTTCTGGATCGACATGAAGTCGCCCGGTATCGAGATCAAACCCATCAGGCAGATCTCGGGTGACGCCAACTTCAACGAGGTGTACTTCACCGACGTGCGGGTCTCCGACAGCCAGCGGCTCGGTGCCGAAGGCCAGGGCTGGCAGGTGGCCATCACCACCCTCATGAACGAGCGCGCCTCCATTGGCGGCGGCGGTGGTGGTGTCGGGGTGCGGAGCGTCTTCGAGCTCGCCCAGAAGGTGGAGATCGACGGCAAGCCGGCGATCCGGAATCCGGCGGTGCGGGCCAAGCTCGCCGACTGGTACTGCCAGGAGTCGGGACTCAAGTACACGTCCTGGCGGACCCTGTCGGCGCTGTCCCGCGGCGAGACGCCGGGGCCGGAGAATTCCATCGGCAAGCTGGTGGGGGCACCCAAGGCACAGGACATGGCGAGCTTCGCCATCGACCTGCAGGAGATGGGTGGCATCCTCCGCGACCCGAAGCTCTCCGAAGCGGCCGCCCTGTACCAGGAGACCTACATGTCCATTCCGGGCCTCCGGATCGCCGGCGGTACCGACGAGATCATGGCCAACATCATCGCCGAGCGCGTGCTCGGTCTGCCCCAGGACGTGCGGGTGGACAAGGGCATTCCGTTTTCCGAGGTGCCGACGGGCAGCTGATACTGCGCGCGGGTACGCGCGCGCGGGCACCTGCCCGCAGCGGCGCCTGACCCGGCTCAGGCGCCGATCTCCTCCAGAAACTCGCCGATGAGGGCTTCGAGGGACTGCCAGGTCTCCTCGAAGCTCGCCGCGCCCTGCGCCGGATCCGGCAGGCTCCAGTGCCGGCGCCGCGCCGGACCCGGGAAAGCAGGGCATGTCTCCGCAGCGGTCGAGTCGCACAGCGTGATCACCCAGTCGAGCGTCGGGGCGACGGGCGTCGTGAACTCGTCCCAGGATTTGCTGCGCGGACGATCGAGCCGGTGCCGGTGCGGCGCGAGCAGGGTGAGGGCATCCGGGTGCACCGCGCCCTCCGGCCTGCTGCCGGCGCTGTGACCCCGTACCCGGCGGTCGCCGACACGGGCGCTCGCGAGGTTCAGCACGGCTTCCGCCAGAATGCTGCGCGCCGAGTTGCCGGAGCAGAGAAACAGCACGCGGACGGCAGGGCGTGGGCCCCAGCCCACCGGCTGCCGGGAGGCGGCGCCGTAGCGTGGCAGATCGTCATGGACCTCGAAGTCCGCTTCCCGCTCGTCGTAGAGCACGTGGCGGGTCATCTCGAAGTCCGCGGGTGCATCGAAGTTGCTCCGGAACAGGTGGATCTCTCCCGGGTAGGACTCGGCAGCGTAGGCGAGCGGCGTGCTGCAGCGTTCGCAGTAGGCACGGCGGACCCCCGGCGAGGAGGCGAAAACCGGGGGAGGCTCGGGCTCGAAGGTGACCGCCGTCTCCGGAAAGCCGACGTAGGCGGCCACGGGCGCGCCGGTGCAGCGGCGGCAGGACTCGCAGTGACAGTACGCGGCCCACAGCGGCGAGCCGTGGGCGTGGAAGCGGTAACGGCCGCAGAGGCAGCGGCCGGAAGCCCGGGTATGCGCGCTGCTGGTGTCGCCTCCGGTGGTCAAGGCGGCCGCGTCAGTGAATGATCCGGTGCGGCTCCGCCGACTGCTCGAGCTCAGCCAGCTTCTCCAGAATGCGGCTGATCAGCGCATCGGCATCGTGCGAGAACTTGAAGCCGACGGCGGTGGACGTGGACAGCGCCAGGATCGGCCGCGCCAGATCCGAGTCGGAGCGGGCGAGATCGAGGGAGCGGCGGATGCGGGCAAAGTGCGCACGCTGGGTCATGGATCCTTCGCAGTCGAGCTGAAGGATCAGCTGATCCAGCAACGGACCGATCGCATTCCTTGCTGCCGTGCTCTTGCCCATCGCCTGCCATCGCCTCGGACGGCGGTATTGTGACCGACGCGGGTGGAAAACTGAAGGAGACTCCGGCAGCGGGCGGCCACCGGATGCTCCCTCAGTCCTTCAGCTCCACGCGATCGTAGATCGCCGTGATGTCGTTGAAGTTGAGGATCAGCGTGTGGGACAACCGCCGTTCCTGATCGTGCAGGTGGTACTTGAAGCGGGTCTGCTTGGCCCCCTGCAGGAAGGCGTCGTACTCCTTGGTCAGCTCGCGCACGTCACTGACGATCTCCCGGCTCCAGGTGGCCTTGAACGGGCCCAGGATGGCGCCGCCGTTCAGGCAGACGGTGATCTCGTGGTTGGTGAGTCCTTCCATGTCGGGCTCCGCTGGCTCCTGAACACGGGAGACAGCATAACGCCGGTGGTCGTTCCCGTCCTCAGGGGGGCGAGGTGACCTCCGGCCTGCCCTGGCTGAAGCCGACGAGGAGCCGGAGCGGCTCGCCGTGGGGGTTTTCCAGCGCCAGCACCTCGGCGGCGGCGATGCCCAGGAAGTCGCCGGCCGCGATGGGCTGGCTTTCCCCGTCGCAGGTCACCTGTCCGGCGCCCGCCAGCACGTAGACGAAACCTTCCGCGGCGGGGTGGCCTGCGATTCGGATGCGCTCGCGACGGTGCAGCGTGCGCTCCTCGATACCCATCCGCGCCATGCCCGTGAGGGTGCCGAGCTGGCGGACGGCGCCGCTCCCGGCGCGCTGCAGGTGTTTTTCGGGATCCGTGCTCATGCGATCGGTTCCTTGTCGATCTGGCGGACGAACCGCTTCTTGCGCCGGTACGGAAAGACGTCCATCACGTGCCCGGCGCGGATCTCCCGCTGCAGCCCCTTCCAGTACTCCGGGTCGAAGAGCTCGCCGTGCAGCTCCGTGAAGCGACGCTTGATCCCGGGCTTGCCGAACAGGAAGCGGCGGAACTCCTCCGGGAAGACGTCGTTGGTGGCCACCGAGTACCAGGCTTCCGCCGCCATCTCCTCCTCCGGCGTGCGGGGTTCGGGGATGGCGCGGAAGTTCACGTCGGTGAGGTAGCAGATCTCGTCGTAGTCGTAGAACACCACCCGGCCGTGCCGGGTGATGCCGAAATTCTTCAGCAGCATGTCGCCGGGGAAGATGTTGGCGGCAGCGAGCTGCTTGATGGCGTTGCCGTACTCGTCCAGCGCTTCGTCGATTTCCACCGGGCTCGCCTGCTCGATGAAGAGGTTGAGCGGCGTCATGAGGCGCTCGGTGTAGACGTGACGGATGCGCACCTTGTCGGCCTCCACGGTGACGGTGGAGGCGGCCACCTCGAGCAGCTCCGTGAGCAGATCGGGGTCGAAGCGGTCGAGGGGGAGCACCAGGTTCTCGAACTCCTGAGTATCCGCCATGCGTCCCACGCGGTCGTGAGTCTTCACGATCCGGTACTTTTCCCGCACGTCCGCGGCGGTGATGTTCTTCTGCGGGGCGAAGGTATCCTTGATGATCTTGAAGACGATCTGATAGGAAGGCAGCGTGAACACGGTCATCACCATGCCCTTGATGCCCGCGGCGATCACGAAACGGTCGCTGGAACGGTCCAGGTGCTCGAGGAAGTCCCGGTAGAACACGGTCTTGGCGTGCTTGTGCAGGCCGATGGAGGCGTAGAGCTCGGAGCGCTTCTTGTTGGGGAGCAGCGCCTGCAGAAAGTCGACAAGCGCATGGGGATGCTCGGTGAGCACCATGAAGTAGGCGCGGGTGAAGCTGAACACCACGGACAGCTCGTCCTCGTCGCAGATCAGCGTGTCGATGTACAGGCGCCCTTCCGCGTCCCGGTGCAGGGGAAAGGCGATGGGCCAGCTCAGCTCGTTGTAGTTGAGGCGTCCCACCACGTAGGCCGCCTTGTTGCGGTAGAAGACCGGAGTCAGGAGCTCCAGCGACAGCCCTTCGGGCGTGGTGATCTCCCGGCGCTCGTCCACGAGGGAACGCAGCACGTTGCCGATGTCACGATCCAGGTTGCGCCAGGGCAGCCGGATAGGCAGGTCGTCCGTCATCCGCCGGACCATCTCGACGATGCCGTTCTCAGGCGTGTAGGTGCGGGTGAGCGTGGCCCGCTCGGGGACCGGGGGCGAAGGAAAGCGGGTGCTGACGAACATCTCCTCGTCCGTGACGTCGGCGTCGTTGGTCAGGTGCCGGTGAATGGAGTTGTAGAAGGTTTCGAACAGCTCCGCGTTGTATTCCCGGTCGATGATGCTCAGGTAGTCCGAGCGGCAGCCGGTCCACTCCTCGGCGGTCGGCTCCCGGTCGCCGAGCGCGTGGCGGATCTGCCGGGAGACGGACTCGATGTGCTGCGCATAGAGCGCGAGACGCCGGGTGTTGGCCTGCTGCACGGCCTGCCAGGCGCCTGCTTCGAAGCGCTGGCGCGCCCCGCCGGTGATGGCCTGGAAGGCTTCCCGATAGGAGCGGTAGCCGTGGTGGATGATGCGGGCGATGTTCACGGACCGATGCCTGCCGGCGTTTGCGGGACCGCGCAGAACCGGCTGCTCCACGCCCACAGCGCCTCCCGCGCATCGCGATCCCGCGCGGCCGCCGCCGGTGCCTGCAGGCGCTGGTGCTCGTCGTAGTAGGCGCCGCTCACCCCGTCGAGCTCGGGGCTGAGCGCCAGGTGCAGCGAGGTCGCAGCACCCCGCCGGGCATCGAGAAACAAGGGGCTTGCGAGCTTCATGCCGAGTCGCAGCAGCGCGTTGGTGTCGCCGACGATGTTGGTGGCCACCACGCCGGGATGCAGGCAGTTTGCGGTCACCGGCATGCCGGTGAGCTGCTCGGCGAGGCTCAGCGTGGCCATCACGTTGCCGAGCTTGGACCGGGCGTAGGCCTGCATGCCGCTGAATCCGCCTGCGGTCTCGTGGCCGAGCACGTCGATCTTCAGCGTGCCGCGCCGGTGCACGGCGGACGCCACGTTGACGATGCGCGCCTGGCCGTCGGCTTCCCCGGCGGCTACGAGCCTTTCGAGCAGCAGCCGGGTCAGCAGCCAGGGTCCCAGGTAGTTGGCGGCGAAGGTGAGCTCGAGCCCGTCGGGCGAGGTCTGGAACCGCGTGGTCATGGTGCCTGCGTTATTGATGAGCACATGGAGCTTCCTCCAGCGGTCGCGCACCTCGTTCGCGCAGGCCCGCACCGAACTAACTGACGCCAGATCGCAGCGCACCACGTGAATGTTTTCGTTGCCAGTGGCGGCCTCGATCTCGCGGCGCACGGCTTCCGCCCTTGCCGGATCCCGGCAGGCCATGATCAGCTCGTGGCCCGCCGCCGCAACGGCCTCGGCGGTGACGCGGCCGATGCCGCTGGTGGTGCCGGTGACCAGGATGATCACGACGGCCGCCTGTCTCTCCAGCGGGCGTCGTGGGTCTCGGCGATCCGGCGGCGGAAGCGCAGCACCGCGGTGGCGAGCAGCAGCACACCGCCGGCGAGCGTCAGCGCCGGGTAGGCGATACCCGGGATCCAGTCACCGGAACCGAGCTCGGTATGGATCGCGGCCAGCACCGTGCCGGCGATGGCCACCACCACGGCGTTCTGCACCAGCGCCCAGGCGCCGGCCGCCATGACAAGCGGGTAGACGAGCTTGTGCAGCATGCCCGGCGCGCCGGGCTCGTACAGGGCGAGGCAGACCAGAATCACCGCGAGACCGATGAGCCGGTGCCAGGGCCGGTCGAGATTCACGTCAGGATGTCCAGGCTGCCGCCGTCGACGCGGATGTTCTGGCCGTGGATGCCGTCCGCCACCGGGCTCGCCAGGAACACGACCAGAGCGGCCACCTCCTCGCGGGTGACGATGCGGCCGATGGGGATGTCGCGGGCCACGTGCGGCTCCACCTCCGCCCAGGTTTCCCCCCAGCCCTTGCGCCTGCCGGATTCCAGGTAGGCGGCCTGGACCTCCGGGGTGAGGATGAGGCCGGGAGACACCAGATTGACCCGGATGCCGGTGCCGGACACTTCCTTCGCGAGACTCACCGTCAGGGTCGCCAGCGCGCCCTTGGCGGCGTAGTACTGGGGATTGGCGGCGTTCGGCCGGGTGGAGCCGACGGTGCCCAGGTTGATGATCCGGGCCCGCGGCATCTCCCGCATGGCGGGAAGGCAGTGGTTGATGAGCCGCGCCGCGGAGAGCACGTTCAGCTGGTAGGCCGCAATCCAGTCGTCGGTGCCGGAGTCCACCCAGCGTCCCCGCTCCGCGGCGCCGTAGTTGTTCACCAGGATCTCGGGCACGCGCCCGTTGAGCGACTCGATGAGCGAACGCGTGCCGGATTCCGTGCGGATGTCTCCCGTTACCGGCACCCCGCCGCCGAGGGCTGCCACGGCCGCCTCCGCCTGGCCGGCCTCCAGGCCGTGCACCCAGACGGTTGCGCCCTCGTCGAGCAGGGCCTTCGCGATGATCTGTCCCGTGCCGCGATGGCTGCCGGTGACCAGGGCAGTGCTGCCGGAAAGGCCTAGGTCCATGGGATTGCCGCCGTTCGGTCGTGAACGGGGCAGTATACTGCTGCGCCCATGGAGGGCGCAGGCTGGCTGGTGTTTCTCGGGGCGGTGTTCGTCGGCAGCTACGTGCAGTCGGTGGCCGGCTTTGCGCTCGGCATGATCGTCATCGCCGTGACCGGCGCCAGCGGCACGGTGCCGCTGCAGGTGCTGACCGCTGCGGCGAGCCTGATCAGCCTGCTCAACGTGGCGCTGGCGCTCATCGGTCATACCCAGGCCATCCATCGGCGCATCTTCGTCTGGCTGGCGCTGGGCCAGATGCCGGCCATCGCGCTGGGCGTCTGGCTGCTGGGATGGCTCGACCGAGACGCCCGCTGGGTGCTTGAGCTGCTGCTCGGCGCCTTCATCACCCTGGGCAGCCTGTCCATGATGCTGAAGCCGAAACCGCTCGCGAAGGAGTCCACGAGCCTGTCCTGCTTCGGCGCGGGGCTCGCGGGCGGAGTGGTGGGCGGGCTCTTTTCCGCCTCCGGCCCCATCATGGGCTGGTTCAACTACCGCCAGCCGCTGGAACTGGCCGTTATCCGGGCGACGCTGCTCTGCTCCTTCGCGCTCACCACCAGCACGCGGACGCTCATCGTCGGTCTGGACGGCGGGCTCACCGCCGAGGTGCTGCTGCTGACGGCGGCCGCGGTGCCGCTGGTGGTGGCCGGAACCTGGCTCGGCCGGGAGCTGCCGCCGCCGGTCGCGGAGATCACCCTGAAGCGGATGGCGTTCTCCCTGCTGCTGGTGATGGGGCTGTCGCTGGTGGCGGGCGGCCTCGCGCCGCTCTTGGAGTGAGGGGCTACAGGTCCTTCTCCCAAGCTGGAGAAGGGCTACAAGCCCTTCTCCAGCCAGATGACATCCCAGTAGCGGCCGAACTTCCGTCCCACCTCGGTGAGGTGCGACACCGGGCGGAAGCCGAAGGCGGCGTGCAGCGCCATGGACGGCTCGTTGGGCTGGGCGATGAGCGCGTAGGCGCGATGCAGGTCCCGGGCTTCGAGCGCCGGAATCAGCCGTTCATACAGCGCCCGGCCCGTGCCCCGGCCCTGACACTCCGGGGCCAGGTAGACGCTCACCTCCACGGAGGTCTGATAGGCGGCCTTGGGCTTCAAAGGCTGCGAGCAGGCGTAGCCGGCGACGCCGTCGTCCGTCTGTGCCACCCAGCACTGATAGCGGTCGCCGTCGAAGGCGTCGAACCAGGGCGCGCGCGTGGCCTCCGTGAACGGCTCGATGTCGAACGTGGCGTGGGAATTCGCCACGTAGTGGTTGTAGATCCCGGTCAGCCGGGGGAGGTCTGGGCGCTGGGCGGGGCGGATACGCATGGCGGTCGATTGTAGCCCTGCGGCAGCCCGTGCGCCGATTCCGCGGCGGTCGCAAGCTTGTTTTCTCCTGAATTGCGGCTAACGTGCCGGCATGCAGGAATTCGAAGCCATCCGCCCCTACAGGGACGACGAGGTCCCCGGCGTGATCGCCCGCCTGCTCGACGATCCCAGGGTGGTTCAGGGTGCGGCCCCGCTGATGCTGCCGGCGCTGGCCAGCCTCGCGCCGCCGCTCGCCCACGGTATGGTGGCGCTGCTGCTGCGCTGGCGGACCCGCGCCATCGGCAGCGTCGACGACTTCCAGCTCTTTCTCTCCCGCTACTACGCCCGGTTGATCAAGAACACCATCGCCGAGCTCACCGCCAGCGGTCTCGAAGCCCTGACCCCGGGCAGGCCGTATCTCTACGTGTCGAATCATCGCGACATCACCATGGACACGGGGCTCGTGAACTACGCGCTGCACAAGGCCGGGTTCGAAACCCCGGAGGCGGCGGTGGGCGACAATCTGTTTTCCGATCCGCTGGCGGCGGACCTGATGCGGCTCAACAAGAGCTTCGTCATCGAGCGCAGCGTCACCGGCAAGCGGGCCCTCTACCGGGCGCTGACCCGCACATCCCAATACATCCAGCACGTGCTGAACGCCGGTCACTCGGTGTGGATCGCGCAGCGCGAAGGCCGCTCCAAGGATGGCTTCGACCGGACCGATCCGGCGTTGCTGAAGATGCTGGCGCTGGCGTGGCGCCAGGATTCGGAGGCCTTCGGCGATCTGCTCGAGAGAATCAACCTGGTGCCGGTGGCCATTTCCTACGAGCTCGATCCCTGCGACCGCCTGAAGGCCCACGAGCTGGCCGTGCTCGAGCGGGAAGGCAGCTACCGCAAGGCGCCGAACGAGGATCTCACCAGCATCATCCACGGGCTCACGGGCTACAAGGGGCGCGTGCACGTGCACTTCGGTCAGCCCGTGCGCGGCGACTTCGCGGACAGCGACGCGCTGGCCGCGGCCCTGGACGTGCAGATCGTCCAGGGCCTCAAAGTGTTTCCCACCCAGGCCGCCGCCGCCCGGGAGCTCGCCTTCACCCCCATACCGGCCACACCCGACTGGCTGCCCGAGGTGCGCTCGGCCTACGAGCAGCGCCTGACCGAGTGCCCGACCGCGGAGCGCCCGTTCCTGCTGGCCGGGTACGGCAACCTGATCCGCAACCGGCTGGAGCTCGGCATTCCTGTGGGTGCGGTGGTCAGCGGCGCCATCGTCGCCTGAAGGCGAGGCCGTGGCCTGAACCGGCGCCCGCGAACGACGGGCGGCGTCAGCCGAGATAACGCAGTGGTGGCTCGTCGAGCGCCGCCTGCTGCTCCCTGAGCTCGAGGATGTGATCCGACCAGTAGCGCTGGCTCTCGAACCAGGGGAAGGCGATGGGAAAGGCCGGGTCGGACCAGCGGCGGGCGATCCAGGCGGCGTGGTGCATGATGCGCAGGGTCCTGAGCGGCTCGATGAGATCCAGCGTCGCCAGGTCGAGATCGTGGAACGGCAGGTAGGCGTCCAGCAGCCGGTTGAGCTGCGCCTGACGCTCGTGGTGCTCGCCGGACAGCAGCATCCACAGGTCCTGAATCTCCGGTCCCGTCTGGCAGTCGTCCAGGTCCACGAAATGGGGCATCTCGCCACGCCACAGCACGTTGCCCATGTGACAGTCGCCGTGTATCCGCTGACCGGGAAGATCGGCAGACAGCCGGCGATCGATCTCGGCGAGCAGGTGCTCGGTGAGGCTCGAATAGGCCGTCTCCAGCTCCATCGGCAGCCAGTTTGCCTCCAGCAGGTAGCGGCGGCTTTCGTGGCCGAGACGATCGGCACTGAGGCGCGGCCGATGCTCGAACGGCCGCACCCGGCCCACCTCGTGCAGACGTGCCAGCGTCCGGGCCATGACGGCCACCGTGTCCGGATCTTCCAGGTTGGGCGGGTAGCCGCCCTGGCGGGGAAAGACGGCGAAGCGGAACCCGGCGTGCTCGAAGAGCGTATCGCCGCCGCGGACGAAAGGGGCTACCACGGGCAGCTCGTGCTCCACGAGCTCCAGGGTGAAGGCGTGCTCCTCGCGGATGCCCGCATCACTCCAGCGGCCTGGGCGATAGAACTTCGCGACCACGAAGCTGCCGTCGTCGAGCTCGATCTGGTAGACGCGGTTCTCGAAGGAGTTGAGCGCCAGCAGCCCACCCGTGGGCAGAAAGTCGGCACTTTCCAGCGCATCGAGGATGCGGTCGGGCGTGAGGCCGTCGTAGGGGGTGTCGGGATTCTGTGCCGTCATGGGCGACGGAGTGTAGGGCAAATTCACCGCCAGCGGATCAGGTAGCGGGAGCCAGGGTCGGACTCCACAGATGTACGGCCCCGGCACCGGCTTCGATCAGGGCTTCCGCCAGCGCGGCAGCCGTGGCGCCGGTGGTGACCACGTCGTCGACGATGGCCACCGTCTCGCCATGCCAGCGGCGGCGGGATTCGAACGCGCCCTGCACGTTCCGGCGGCGTCGGGCGGGATCGAGACCGGGCTGAAACGGCGTGTGACGTCGACGGTGGATGCCCCGACGGACCAGCACGCAACCGAGGCGATGGCCGACCGGCGCGGCGATCAGCACCGCCTGATTGTGGCCGCGACGGATCAGCCGGCGTCGGGACAGCGGCACGGGGATCAGGTGGCTCGGCCTCGCCGTCCCCGGCGGGTAAGCGTCCTCGAGCGCTTCCGCGAGCAGCACGCCCAGGATGCGGGCGGCGACGAGGCCACCGTCGTGCTTGCTGCCGAGCACCCAGGTGCGCGGCGCACCGGCGTAGGCCAGCGGTGCGATCTGCCGGGAGATGAGGTCTGTCGGCGGTGTGATCTCGGGCTCCACCAGCCAGGGCAGATCCGCCAGGCAGCTCGCGCAGAGCTGCCTGTCAGCCGCGCGGCCGGTGACGATGCGTCGGCAGAGCACGCACCGGAAACCGAGAAGGTCGTTCCACATGGGCTCACTTTCGCCGCGGCGGTGGCGCCCGACGACCGGATTTTCACCAGACTGTGCGTAAGAAGGCGCTTTGACACCCACTTTCCGGGCACAGTAAGGTTCCCCGCCGCCGGGTTCCCGTGCATACGGCCCGGCACGGTGAGTTCTGGAGGATTCATGACCGCTTCGACGAGAGACCTGCGCTTCACCCTCTTCGACGTGCTCGACTACGAGGGCCATTGCCGCCGCCTGTACGGCGACGATGCGCCGGCCAGGGATGTGCTCGATGCCGTCATCGACGAGGCGGCCCGGTTCTGCGAGGGAGAGATCGCGCCCCTGAACCAGACCGGCGACAGTCAGGGGTGCAGCTACTCGGACGGCGTGGTCACCACACCGGACGGCTTCCGGGAGGCCTTCGCGAAGTTCGTCGAGAGCGGCTGGCCGAGCCTCTCCGGCAATGCGGCCTACGGCGGGCAGGGCCTGCCAGACAGCATCAGCCTGGTGCTCGAAAACCTCGTGGGTTCCGCGAACGCGGCGTTTGCCATGTATCCCAGCCTCTCCCGGGGTGTGGTGGAGGCGCTGGAGCATCACGGCAGCGAGGAGCAGAAACAGACCTTCCTGCCGAAGCTCGTCACCGGGGAGTGGACGGGCACGATGTGCCTCACCGAGCCGCACGCAGGGTCCGACGTCGGCCTCGCCCGCACCCGGGCGGAGGTCCAGGCGGACGGCAGCTATGCCATCACCGGCACCAAGATCTTCATCTCCGCCGGCGAGCACGATCTCTCCGGCAACATCGTCCACCTCGTCCTGGCGCGGACGCCGGACGCCCCGGCGGGCACCCGCGGCATCAGCATGTTCATCGTCCCGAAGTTCGATCTCGACGGCAGCCGCAACGCAGTGAGCTGCGGCGGTATCGAGGAGAAGATGGGCATCCACGGCAATGCCACCTGCGTGATGCAGTTCGACGGTGCGCGCGGCTATCTGGTGGGCGAGGAAAACCAGGGCATGCGCAACATGTTCACCATGATGAACGCGGCGCGGCTGGTGGTGGGTCTGCAGGCCGTCTGCGGCGCCGAGGCAGCCCTCGGGCGTGCTTCGGCATATGCCCGCGAACGGCTGCAGATGCGCGCACTGACAGGTCCCAAGGCGCCGGAGAAGGAGGCAGATCCCATCATCGTCCATCCGGACGTCCGCCGGCTGCTGCTCACCCAGCGGGCCATCGTCGACGGCGGCCGGATGCTGGTGTATCTCGCCGGCCAGATCGGCGACGAGACCATGAAGGCACAGGGGCAGGCCAGGCAGGATGCCCAGGACCTGCTCGACTTCCTCACCCCCATCGTCAAGGGGGTGCTCACCGAGCTCGGCTTCGAGTCGGTCAATCACGCCATGCAGGTGTTCGGCGGTCACGGCTACATCCGTGAAAACGGTATGGAGCAGTACGTGCGCGACGTGCGTATCACGCTGATCTACGAGGGCACCACGGCGATTCAGGGTCTGGATCTGCTCGGCCGGAAGATCCTGCAGACCCAGGGCCCGGGCCTCAAGCTCTTCATCGCGCAGATGGAGTCGTTGGCGGACGAGCTGGCAGCCGTCGAGGCGCTCGCCGGAATGGGCGGGGCGCTGAAAGAGGGAGCGAAGGCCTGGGGCGAGCTCGCCATGTCGCGGGGTGCGAAGGCCATGCAGGATCTGGACGAGCTGGGAGCGGCCGCCGTGGATTTCCTGCTCTACAGCGGTTACTTGACCCTTGCCTACTGCTGGGGTCGAATCGCGCTGACGGCCCATCGGCAGCTCGGCGGAGGCGCGCAGCCGGAGGCCTACCTCGAAGGCAAGCTGGCGACGGCGCGGTTCTACTACGCGCGGCTGCTGCCGAGGGCGGAAGCCCATCGGCTGGCCATGGAGGCCGGCGCCAGATCGCTGATGGATCCCAGCGAGGACAGCTTCGGCCCCTGGTAGGGCCGCTTGGGTATCGGAACAAAGGATCGGAAGGCATGCTGGAGTATCAGGCCCCGGAGCGGGACATCGAGTTTCTGCTCTTCGAGTTGTTCAACGTCCGCGACATCTGGGCCGACATCCCCGCGTTCTCGGAGATCGAGCCGGAGCTGGCCCGGGCCGTGGTCGCCGAGGGCGGCAGGCTTGCCGCCCAGGTGCTGGCGCCGCTGAACCAGCCCGGCGACGAGGCCGGCTGCACCTGGGAAGGCGGCGTGGTGACTACACCGGCAGGATTCAAGGGGGCCTACGACGAGATGGCGGGTGGCGGCTGGCTGGGGCTCGCCGGCAATCCGGACTACGAGGGCCAGGGCATGCCGAAGATGCTCGGCTGCCTGGTGGAAGAGATGTTCTGGGCGGCGAACTCGAGCCTCTATCTCTACGGCACCCTGACCACCGGGGCATCCATCTGCATCGACAGCCACGGTACGGACGAGCAGAAATCCACCTACCTGCCGAAGCTCTACGCGGGTCAGTGGTCGGGGGCGATGGACCTCACCGAGCCCCACGCCGGCACGGATCTGGGCCTGATCCGGACGCGGGCGGAGCCGCGCCCGGACGGCACCTACGCCATCACCGGCACCAAGATCTTCATCACCAGCGGCGAGCACGATCTCGCCGAGAACATCGTCCACCTGGTGCTCGCCAAGCTGCCGGACGCACCGGCCGGTTCGCGGGGAATTTCGCTCTTCATCGTGCCCAAGTTCCTGCCCACTCCGGACGGTGGCGTGGGCGAGCGCAACGCGGTGGCAAGCGGCTCCATCGAGCACAAGATGGGCATCCGTGGCAGCGCGACCAACGTGATGAACTTCGACGGCGCAACCGGCTTCATGATCGGTGAGCCCAATCAGGGGCTCGCCTGCATGTTCACGATGATGAACTACGAGCGTCTGTCCGTGGGCCTGCAGGGGCTCGGTGCGGGGGAGCTCGCCTATCAGCAGGCGGCCCGCTATGCGAAGGACCGGCTGCAGGGGCGATCGGCCACCGGGCCGGCGAATCCCGATGCCGCCGCAGACCCCCTGCTCGTGCACGCCGACGTGCGCCGCATGCTGCTGACGATCCGCACGCTCACCGAGGCCGGCAGGGCCTTTGCGCTGTTCACCGCCCTGCAGCTCGACCGCTACAAGTACGCGGACGACGAGCAGGCCGGACGCTTCGGGGAGCTCCTGACCCCGATTGCCAAGGCGTTTCTCACCGACCGGGGGTTCGAGGCGGCGGTCGCCGCGCAGCAGGTTTTCGGCGGCCACGGCTTCATCCGCGAGTGGGGCGTTGAGCAGATTGTCAGAGACGTGCGTATCGGTCAGATCTATGAAGGCACCAACGGTGTCCAGGCCCAGGACCTGATCGGCAGGAAGGTCCTGCGCGACGGCGGGCGGACACTGACCGAGCTGCTGGCGAGCTTCGATCCCGCCGACGTGGACGCGGACTACCGCGAGGCGCTCAGCCAGGCCTTCGAACGGGTACGCGTTGCAACGGCCTACGTGCTGTCGAAGGCGAATGAGGACGCGGACCTGCCGGGTGCGGTGTCCACCGACTACCTGGACCTGCTGGGTTACACGCTCTATGCCTGGTTCTGGGCGCGGATGGCGAGCATCGCGGCGGACGATGCCTTCGGCGAGAGCAAGCGTCAGTGCGCGGCGTTCTACTTCGCGCGGCTGCTGCCGAGAACCCTGGGGCTGGCGGCCTCCATACGTTCCGATTCCAGATGCGTCATGGGGCTTGCCGACGATTCATTCTGAGCGGTCGGCTTCCGCTACCGGCGGGCAGGCGTGGCCGGCCCGGGCGTCGTCGCAGACCGTCACCGATCTCAGGTACAGCGCCCAGGCGCCGACCTCCTCCGCCAGCCTGAGGGTGGCCCCCATCTGCTGCCAGCCGGACCGGGGTGGCCCGGCTCGCTGCTCAGGGTTCGTGCAGCACGGCCATGATGATGCTGGCGACGTAGCATGACGACGATAAGGCGATGCCGACGAAGGGCACGCTGAACCAGTAGAGCCTGCCGAGCACAACCAGGCCGCCGACCATCAGGAAGCCGACCACCAGCAAGTAGGCCGAAGAAAACAGCAGGCCGCCGTGGGCGATGGTCAGGTAGCCGTAGACAAGGCCGAAGAGCATCGCCGCCATGCTGTGGCTGGCATTGAATCCGATCCAGCAACGCCACATGGTGGTTTCGCTGGTGATGACCGGTGAGACCTCGTCCATGCGCCGTTGCAGTGCCGGGTCGCGCGGCCGCAACTCCGGGCCGAGGAAGGTATAGACCAGGTGCAGCGTGCCGAGCAGCAGCACGATGCCCGCTACGCCCCGGGGCAGGCAGGCGCTTTGAGCCGCTCCAAGGCCGGGCGGCGATGGTCGGGCGTGAACAGGGGAAACTCAAGTACGACGCCTGGCGCTGGTGCGCCCTGGGCCGTTCGTGTTAAAAATGATCCCGATCATTTTTATTACGGCGACCAGCGACCCGGAGGTCACCCACCCGATGTCCGCGACGCATCCCGCTCGTGGCGCCGCCCCGCCCGAGGGCCGCCGCACGCGCAACAAGCGTGAGAAGCTCGAGCGCATCGTACGCGCGGCGACCGGGCTCTTCCGAGAGCAGGGCTTCGACGCGACGACGGGCCGGCAGGTCTGCGAGCAGGCCGGCATCGCCACGGGCACGCTCTTCCTCTACGTGCGCGACAAGCGTGAGCTGCTCTTCCTGATGTTCCGCCCGCGCGCGGAAGGCGTCTTCGCGCGCCTGCCGCCGGGTCTGAGCGAGGGGCAGGGCGTCGTCGACGGCCTCATGGGGCTCTTCGGTGGGCTGATGCGCATGTACGGGCGCGACCGCCCCCTCGCCCGGCTCTTCGTGCAGGAGCTGCTCTTCCGCTCCGACCAGGCTGATGCGATGCGCGCGCTTTCTGCAGAGCTCGGCCGGCGCGTGCGGCGGATGGTCGAAGAGGCGCGTGCGCGCGGCGAGCTGCGGGGCGACGTCCCGGTGGCCGAGATGGTCTCGGCGCTCGGCGCTCACTACATGCACTGGATCCAGCTCTGGCTCGGCACCGGTGCGGTCGGCCAGCGCGCTGCGGAGCGCGGTCTGCGCAGATCACTCGAGCTGCAGGTGAGCGGGCTCGCACCCAGGGCCAGTAGAGGAGAAGGAGGGGAGCGATGAACGACGGCGTCCTGATCGTGGGAGGAGGCATCGCGGGGCTCGCGACGGCAGCCGGCCTCTCGAAGGCGGGCATCCCGTGCGAGATCGTGGAGCGCGCCGAGGCCTGGGCGCCGGTGGGCGCGGGGATCGTGCTCGGCGTCAATGCGATGCGCGTGATGCGCGGGCTCGGCATTGACGGGGAGGTCGCCGCCGCGGGCGCGCGCCTCGGCCGCGGCGCCATCACCGACCACCTCGGTCGCTCCATCGGCACGACCGACTTCGCGCTCATGGAGCCCGACTTCGGGCCGACCATCGCGCTGCACCGCGCGGCTCTCCACGAGGCGCTGCTCGGCTCCGCGAAGGACGTGCCCGTCTCGCTGGGCACGACCGTGGATGCGCTCGAGTCACACCCGGACAGCGTCGACGTGCGCCTCAGCGACGGCCGCGAGCGGTGCTTCGACCTGGTCGTCGGCGCGGATGGCCTTCGCTCCCGCGTGCGCGAGCTGCTCTTCGGCGGAGATCGCATCGTCTACTCGGGCTACACCTGCTGGAGGCTCGTCGTCGAGGCGCCTTGCGACGAGGTCGAGATGCGCGAGATGTGGGGTCGTGGGAAGCGCTTCGGCCTTGTACCGGTCGGCTCGGGCCGCATCTACTGCTTCGCCGTCGCGAATGCGCCGCGCAGCGAGGCCGATCCGCTCGACGGTCGGCTCGAGCGCTTCCGCGCGCGCTTCGCCGAGTTCGGCGGCCAGGTGCCCGCGGTGCTCGGCGCGCTGCGCTCGCCCGAAGAGCTGATCCACAACGACCTCGAGGAGCTCGCCGAAGGCCCCTGGCACGAAGGGCGGGTCGGGCTCATCGGCGATGCGGCGCACGCGATGACGCCGAACATGGGGCAGGGCGCGGCGATGGCGCTGGAGGATTCGATGGTGCTCGTCGAGCTCGCGCGCGAGGGCGGTGTCGGGCCCGCGATCTGGCCGCGCCTCCACGAGCGCCGAGCTTCGCGCGTGCGCTGGGTGCAGACGCAGTCGCGACGTATCGGCCGGGTCGGTCAGCTCGAGGGCGCGCTCGTGTGCCGCGCACGCAGCGCGCTCCTTCGCCTCGTCCCCGACAGCGCGAATGCGAGCGCGTTGCGGAAGATGGTGAGCCAGGAGATCTGATCAGCGCTCCCGCCCGATCCGGTGGTAGAGCACCGTCTTCTCGCCGGCGCTGCCGCTCACGAAGTAGTCCCACGGACCGCGATCGGTGTGCTACGCCCTCATGATCGCAATCGTCATCAGGGCGACGAACCCGAGGCCAACGATCCATAGGATGGTCCGGCCAGCGGCACTCTTAGTCAGGAGGACGGCACCGATTCCGCAGACGATGAAGCCGAAGAACGCGCCGAAGAACCAGTCGAAGTTCCACGGTGGATTGACACCAAAGAAGAACGCACCGATCAGACCGAAGAACAAGACCACCGGTGACGTGTGAGATCCTGCGGCTGAGCCGCCTTGCGCTTTGTCCTTGTCCCGGACGGCTTGCCAGTGGCGTTCCCAGGCCCGCTCTTCCCGATGTTCGAACTCGCGGCGCTGGTTGTCCAGGGCCCGATCCGCCCGCTGGCGTTCCTGTTCGTTCGCCTGCTGCTGCCTGCGCCAGAATTCGTCATTGGTCATGTGCACTCCTCACCCGAAAGATGGCTCGGCAGGCCCGCATAGCGAGACGCGGAACACGGAAGTGGAAAGCGCACGCCTGCATCAGGTCGTGTCCCAGGGATCCTCGATGCAAGCGATCACCCTGAGCTTTCCGCGGTGTCCACTCGCCGACGACTCATTCCGAGCGGTCGGGTGCCGCTACCGTCGGGCAGGCGTGGCCGGCCCGGGCGTCGTCGCAGACCGTCACCGATCTCAGGTACAGGGCCCAGGCGCCGACTTCCACGTCCTCCACTGACGGTTTCCCGCCCTCGGGAATCGGCGCCCCACGTTCTCCGCGGGTGATGATGTAGAAGGCATCGTTGCCCTGGATCGTCTTCATCAGCACCACTTCCGAGGTGTCCGTCTTCCTGTCATGGTGGCAGACGAGCAGGTCGACGCTCGTCGGGTAGCCGTTCTCCTCGCCGCTGAACGTGGGCAGGCGTTCGAAGGTGCCGCACTCGCGCTGCCGGCTTTCGGCCAGCAGGTCCACGAACTCGATGGGATCCGGCAGCGGCGTCTCGATCATGGCCTCGAAGGTGATGCGGTGCGTCCAGTCGTCCGCCGTCTCGTCGTCGGGCACGAACTCCGCCCGCCGGAGGGTAGGCAGGTTGGTGGCACCCGTCTGCTGCCAGCCGGCCGGTGGCTGTGCGAGCAACCGCTCCCCCTCGGGGAGCCGCTCGCCCTGCGCTTCAGACAAGCCCGACGGTCCGGCCTCGTTGCCGGGTGCGGTCGCCGCACCCGAGCAGGCCGACGCGCAGAGGGCGGCGGCCAGCAGCAGCCACGATGGCGCAATGTGATGCCGAGCCGAGGCGCTCATCCAACCGCCTTTTCCGCCGCCTCGGCGGCGCGCAGGCGTTCCGGCAGCTTCCGGTAGATGTTGCCGAAGCTGCCGTTGCTCATGATCACGATGTGCCGGCGCCGCTGCGGCAGACGTGCCACCGCGTCCATCAGCTTATCGAGATCGTCGAACTGGCGCGCCGGCACCACGCAGGCCTGAACGACCTCCGCGAGGTCCCAGCGGATGTTCTCGCCCCGGAACCAGTACACCGAGTCCGCCGCTGAGCAGCAGGTGATCAGCTCGTCGCGCAGCGTGCCGAGCGACATGGTGTGGGATCGGGGCTCGACGATGGCGACGATCTCCTCGCTGCCCACCTTGTTGCGCAGGCCCTGAAGCGTCTTGCGGATCGCGGTCGGGTGATGGGCGAAATCGTCGTAGACCGAGATGCTGCCGATCTCCGCGATCAGATCCATGCGCCGCAGCACGCCGCTGAAGTCGCACAGCGCGGCGATCGCGTCGGCCGGCCGCACCCCCGCATGCCGCGCCGCGGCGATGGCGGCCAGCGCGTTGTGGACGTTGTGCTCGCCGAGCTGGTTCCAGCGCACCCGGCCGAGCTTCTCGCTGCCGAGAAGCACGTCGAACTCGCTGCCGTCGCCCTCGCTGGCCGTCCAGGCATCGCCGTTGTCCATGGGCAGCGGCGCGCGGGTCGAAGGCGGGCCGAAGCGAGCCGTGGGTGTCCAGCAGCCCATCTGCAGCACTTCCTGGACGTGGTCGTCGCTGCCGGGCGCGACGATGAGCCCGCCGCCGGGCACGGTGCGGATGAGGTGGTGGAACTGGGTCTGTATGGCGGCGAGGTCGACAAAGATGTCGGCGTGGTCGTACTCCAGGTTGTTGATCACCAGCGTGCGGGGGCGGTAGTGCACGAACTTGGAGCGGCGGTCGAAGTAGGAGGTGTCGTACTCGTCCGCCTCCACCACGAAGAAAGGACCCGTGCCGAGCCGGGCCGAGGTCTCGAAGTTCTTCGGCACGCCGCCGATCAGATAACCCGGTTCGAGCCCGGCACGATCGAGGATCCAGGCCAGCATGCTGGCGGTGGTCGTCTTGCCGTGGGTGCCGGAGACGCCGAGCACCCAACGGCCGGCCAGGATTTCCCGGCCCAGGAATTCCGCGCCGGAGGTATAGGGCAGACCCTGTTCCAGCACGTACTCGATGCCCGGATGGCCACGGGGCAGGCCGGCGTTGCCCACCACCACCAGGTCCGGCGCCGGATCGAGCTGCGCGGGGTCGAACCCTTCGTAGACGGTGACGTCGGCGTTCGCGAGCTGGTCGCTCATGGGCGGATACAGCGCCTTGTCCGATCCGGAGACGGTATGCCCCATGTCCCGTGCGAGCTGTGCCAGGCTGCCCATGAGCGTGCCGCCGATGCCGAGGAAGTAAACGTGCTTCGCCATATCAGACCCCGATGGCCGTGTTTCCGGCGGCGACTGAGAGCACCATCATACCCAGTGCCAGCAGCACGCCGATGCCGATGTGCACCGAGAGCGCCTTGGAGAGGATGAAGCCCGCCACGGCGAGCGTCCACGCCAGAAAACCGATGGACAGGACGTTGATGATGCGGCCGTCCAGGGCGCTCAGCAGCGGCACGATCAGCCCGAAGGTGGCCGTGATCATCGCATCGCAGCCGAAAAGCGCGGTCAGGGTGCCGGTGAACCTGCCCGGATACTCACGCAGATAGGCGGCGAGCCAGACCAGACATGCATAGGTGGCCTGGCTGACGACGATGCGCGTGCTCACGATCAGCGGGTCTGCCCCGCGGTCCACCGAGAGGGAGACCAGGATGCTGATCAGCAGATTGGCGACCACCACCGCCGCGACGAAGGCGCTCTGGGTCGGGACATAGGCCGGACTCTGGCGGAGCAGGCAGATCCGCCAGAACATCTGGAAAACAACCTTCATGAAGTCTTCGTCTCACTATTGTGCGAAATTCTCGCACAATTTCTGCGCATCGCCGAGAATGCGCGTCCCTGAGATCCCCCGGACCGGAAAACGATGTCGAAACCGAACGCGTTCTATGCTCAGTCCGGCGGCGTGACCGCCGTCATCAATGCCTCCGCCTGCGGCGTGATCGAAACCGCCCGGGCGAATCGTAGCCGGATCGGTAAGGTGTACGCGGGCAGGAACGGTATCATCGGGGCGCTCAAAGAGGAGCTGATCGACACCAGCCGGGAGAGCAAGGCCGCCATCGCCGCGCTCCGGCACACGCCATCCGGTGCGTTCGGCTCCTGCCGCTACAAGCTGAAGTCCTTCGAGGAGAACGAGCGGGAATACCGTCGGCTGATCGACGTGTTCCGCGCCCACGACATCCGCTACTTCTTCTACAACGGCGGCGGTGACTCTCAGGACACGGCCAACAAGGTTTCCCTGCTCGGCGACCGGCTCGGCTACCACGTCACCGCCATCGGCATCCCCAAGACCGTGGACAACGACCTGCCGCTCACGGACACCTGCCCGGGATTCGGTTCCGTGGCCAAGTACGTGGCCATCTCCACCAAGGAAGCGGCGCTGGACGTGGCCAGCATGTGCGAGTCGTCGACCAAGGTGTTCATCCTGGAGGTCATGGGTCGTCATGCGGGCTGGATCGCGGCCGCCGGCGCGCTCGCGCAGGAGAAGCCGGACGACCCGCCGCACATCATCCTGCTGCCCGAGGTGCCCTTCGACCAGGCGCGCTTCCTGGCCCGTGTGCGGGATGTGGTGCGGGACAAGGGTTACTGCGTGATCGTGGTCTCCGAAGGTGCGCAGTATGCCGACGGCACGTTCGTCGCGGACGCCGGCGGCAAGGATGCGTTCGGTCACACCCAGCTCGGCGGCGTGGCCCCGGCCATCGCGCGCATGGTCAAGGAGGCACACGGCTACAAGTACCACTGGGCGGTGGCCGACTACCTGCAGCGGGCCGCCCGCCACATCGCCTCGAAAACCGACGTTGAGCAGGCCTATGCGGTCGGCAGGGCGGCGGTGCAGTTCGCGCTCGCCGGCAAGGACAAGGTCATGCCCACCATCGTCCGCGTCTCGGACTCGCCCTACCGTTGGAAGATCGGCGAGGCGAAGCTCGCCCGGGTCGCCAACGTGGAACGCATGATGCCGAAGAGCTACATCACCAGGGACGGCTTCGGCATCACGGCCAAGGGGAAGCGTTACCTGGCGCCGCTGATCGCCGGCGAGGACTACCCGCCGTATAAAAACGGGGTGCCACGTTACGTGGCGCTGAAAAATGAGCTGGTGGCGAAGAAGCTGCCGGCCTTCTCTGTCTGAGAGACCAGATGCTCGCGGCACGGCACTACAACGCCGCGTCCGGATCGCCGCCGCGTTCGCGCACGTAGTCGTCGTAGATGGGGATTCGTGGCTCCCCTCGGGCAACGGCGAGGAGTGCCCGTACCGGCGCGCTGGATTCCAGCTCGGCGGCATAGGGCGCAAGATCTTCGGGCAGCGCGACGCCATAGGTGCGAAACCGGGTGAGCACCGGATAGTACATGCAGTCGAGCACACCGAAGCGTCCACCGAGGAAGGGGCCGCCGTGGCGGTCGAGCTGGGTGCGCCAGATCTCGTGGACGCGGTTCACGTCGCGCTGCACCTCGGCGCGCAGCGGCGCCGGCGGCACCCGGGCGAACAGATGGCAGCTCAGATCCGCCCGGAGATTCGAGAAGCCGCTCAGCATCTCGCAGCACAGTGATCGTGCCTGGGCGCGGTCGAGCGGGTCATCCGGCCAGAGCCCGGCACCGGGCCAGGTTTCCGCCACCCACTCGCAGATGGCCATGGACTCGTGAATGGGGCGCCCGTCCACCTTCAGCACCGGAAACAGACCCGTCACGCTGCCCATGTCCCGACGGCTGGCGAGGCTGGTGACGACGGCCGTCATACCGCCCGAGCTGCCCAGGGTCTGGCGCTGCATCTCCGGCAGCTCGACCGTTGTGGTGTCGAAGCGGGCGCCGGCATGGGTCAGCGCCAGCCAGGGGCGCATGGACCAGGACGAGTAGCGCAGGCTGAGAACGGTCAGGTTCAGATCTGTCATTCGGAGCTCCCGAAAAACAAGCGGGGGCACATGGCCCCCGCTGAATCGCTGCTCAACTGAAGCTGCTTGCTACACAAGCAGCGGCGTGATCACGTGTCATCGCACCCCAGCTCAGACAAGCAGTGGCGCTATCACGAGGCTGACGATCGCCATCACGTTGATGAGGATGTTCATGCTCGGGCCGGAGGTGTCCTTGAAGGGATCGCCCACCGTGTCGCCGACCACCGCAGCGCCGTGGACCGGTGAGCCCTTGCCGCCGTGGTTGCCCTTTTCAACGTACTTCTTGGCGTTGTCCCAGGCACCGCCGGCGTTGGCCATGGTGAGTGCAAGCAGCACGCAGCCGAGCAGACCACCGCCCAGCGCGCCGCCCAGCGCTTCCGGACCGAGGCCGAAGCCGACGATCGGCGGCACCAGCACCGCGATGGTGCCGGGCAGCAGCATGCGGCGCAGCGCCGCCGAGGTGGCGATGTCCACGCACTTCGCGGTGTCCGGCTCCGCCTTGCCTTCCAGCAGGCCGGGAATCTCGCGGAACTGCCGGCGGATCTCCTGGATCATGTCCATGGCCGCATCGCCCACCGCGGTCATGGTGATCGAGGCGATCAGGAACGGAATCAGGCCGCCGATGAACAGGCCGACCAGCACGTCCGGATCGCCGATGTGCAGGGTGAAGTCCGGCAGGTGGTGAGAAATGGTTTCCACGTAGGCCGCGATGATGGCCAGTGCGGCCAGAGCGGCGGCGCCGATGGCGAAGCCCTTGCCGATGGCGGCGGTGGTATTGCCGAGCTCGTCCAGCGAGTCGGTGATCTTGCGGGTTTCCTTGCCGAGCCCGCCCATCTCGGCGATGCCGCCGGCGTTGTCGGCCACGGGGCCGTAGGCATCGATCGCCATGGTGAAGCCGACGGTCGCGAGCATGCCGAGGGCGGCGATGCCGACGCCGTAGAGGCCGGCCAGGTGCGTGGAGACATAGATGATGCCGCAGATGGCCAGCACCGGGACGACGACCGACTGCATGCCCACGGCCAGTCCGGTGATGATCACCGTCGCTGAGCCGGTTTCGCCCGCCTGGGCGATGCGCCGGATCGGTGAGGATGACGTGTAGAACTCGGTCACCAGGCCGATCACGATGCCACCGACCGACCCGGCGAGCACGGACCACCAGATCGCCGAGTCGAGACCCATGTTGCCGATCACGAACCAGGCTGCCAGGATGAACAGCGCCGGCGAGCCGATGGTGCCGAAGCGCAGCGCCACCGCAGGCTCCTGGGCTGACATGGCGCGGACGATGCCGATGCCGATCAGTGCGCAGACGAGGCCGGTGGAGGCCAGCAGCAGGGGCAGACTCATGAGCGCGGCCCGGGCGTGGGATTCGTCCATGTCCGGTGCCAGGTTGGTCAGATAGGCCATGCCCAGGGTGGAGGCGATGGCGATGGTGGCGATCATCGCACCGCAGTAGCTCTCGAAGATGTCCGAGCCCATGCCGGCCACGTCACCCACGTTGTCGCCCACGTTGTCGGCGATGACGCCCGGATTGCGCGGATCGTCCTCCGGTATGCCGGCTTCCACCTTGCCCACCAGGTCGGCGCCCACGTCGGCGCTCTTGGTGTAGATGCCGCCACCGACCCGTGAGAACAACGCAACCACGGACGCACCCATGCCGAAGCCGTGGATGTTGTGCGCGGTTTCGGGATCGCCGCCGAAGAAGTAGTACAGCGTGCCGAGGCCGAGCAGGCCCATGGAGGCGACGGTGAGACCCATGATCGAGCCGCCGAAGAACGCCACTGACAGGGCCGCGGCGGCACCGTCCGTGTGCGCGGCCGTGGTGGTGCGCACGTTCGCCTTGGTGGCCGTGTACATGCCGATCCAGCCCGCGATGGCCGACGACAGAGCGCCCACCAGGAAGGCGATGGCCGTCTTGCCACCCAGGGATATGTAGAGGATCACCAGCAGCGCGGCAGCGAACATCGCCAGCATGGTGTACTCGCGGCGCATGAACACCATGGCCCCCAGGTGGATGGCATCCCCGATCTTCTTGATCTTCTCGTTGCCTTCGTCGTAGCGCAGCACCAGCCCGAAGATGATGAAGGCCACGATCAGGCCGACGATACCGAAGACTGGCGGTATCAAGGTTGTCTCTATCATTGGTATCCCCATTGACGACCGAAAGAATGGTTGGGCAGAACTCCGCGCCGGCACTTCTGACGGTGCCGATGCAGCCTGAAAAGCGGAGGACCCTGCCCGATGAGCGGCGCGTATTCTAAACGGATCGCTTCGGAAGAAGAAACTCTGGCTTTTCAAGGTTTTGTGGGGTTTCCACGGTCGGAGGGACGGGGTAGAGGTTGTTGGGCACGCTCCGGAATCCGGCTTGCGCCGGATTCCGTTCATCCCTGAGCGCTCAGGTGCCGGCCATCCCTGGCCGGCAACTGGCCCCACAACCTCCACCCCGCCCCTCCGACCCTGAAGATCCATCCAAGACTCGAATGCCCGGCATTCCCTTCCGAAGCATCCTCCGGCGGTGATCGCGGCTCACCGCCGAGCCACGGCGCCACAGTGAGCCGCGCTCACCACCACCCGCGCGCTGGCGCAGGAATCAGCAGATTGTGTTGCCCTCGAATCGAAGTCGGATCAGGCCGAATGGATGAGCCTCGAGGGAGTGGGGACGGGCACGGGGGTGAGCGGCCGTAGCCGGCCAGGGATGGCCGGCGAGAGCGAGTCCAGCACAGGGACGTGCGGCAATTCGCCTCTGGCGAATTGCTTAGCTGTTTGCCCTGCAAACAGCCGGCGAGCGTGCCGGGAACCCCCGTGCCCGTCCCCGCTCCGTGGAATCACCCCAGACGCCCCAGCTCCTACTACGAACCGGACGCCAGGATCACCTCACCCCTGCGCCAGCAAAGCCCTGAGGTCGATGATGGCCGCATTCGCCCGCGAGATGTACGACGCCATCACCAGCGAGTGGTTTGCCAGCAGGCCGAAGCCGTCGCCGTTCAGCACCATGGGGCTCCAGAGGGTGTCCTGGGTGGGCTCGAGCTCGCGGATGATCTGCTGCAGGCTGACCCGGGCGTTCTTCTTGTCCAGCACGTCGCCGAAATCCCGCTCCATGGCCCGGAGCAGGAGGATGAGCGCCCAGGTGTGGCCGCGGGCCTCGTAGAAGACGTCGTCGATCTCCAGCCACGGCGTCTTGTAGTCCTGCTCCACGGGCGCTTCTGTGGCCCTGGCCGCCGCCGCGTCGCCGGCGAGGTCGATGTTGAGCTGGCGCTTGCCGACGCTCGCGGAGAGCCGCTGGGAGAGGCTGCCGAGGCGCGTCTCCACCCCCTGCAGCCAGTGCTGGAGGTTGTCTGCACGGGCGTAGAACTGGGCGTTGGGCTCATTCGGGTCGGAGAGCCGGGCGAGGTAGCGTTCCAGCAGGCGTCGGCCTTCCCGGTACTCGCCTTCGGACGGCGGCAGGGCCCAGCTGGCGTTGTCGAAGAAGAACTTGCCCTCCGCTTCGGAGAGGTCCGGGTCTTCCGTGGACTGACTCTGGGAGCGGGAGAAGTCTATCCGGTAGGCGCGGGAGGCGTCGCGGATCTGCGTCAGCACGCCGAACTCCCAGTTGGGGACGTTGTCCAGCCAGACGCCGGGCGGAAAGATGTCGTTGGACAGATAGCCACCGCGCTTGTCCTGCAGGGACTCGGACAGCCGGATCAGGGTGGCCGTGGTGATGTAGCCGGTCACCACCTGGCGCCCTTGGGCCTGGGCGTGGGCGGCCGCGTTCTCGCGGACGTCGAACAGATCCGGCTCGTAGTCCCACCACCAGGCGAGCACCAGGCACAGGAGCAGGTACGCGGCAATGAGCACGCCGGCAATCCGGCCGATCAGCGAGCCTCGGCCTTCGGGAGCATCCATGTTCTGCCAGAACTTCCACTGCATGCCTTTATCAGTCCTTCCTCAGTGCTTCCTTAAAAGTCCTCTGTTCCCGGTGCCTCTGCCCGTCCCGAGCGTCGGTTCTCCAGTGTCAGCGACCGCCGATGGCGATGCGGTCGAACGTCACCGAACGCGTGCTGCCGTCGGCGAACAGCAGCCGGATCTCACAGGGGTCGTCCAGGGATCTTACCCCGAACAGCATCAGATGGTGGCCGCCAGGCTCGAAGCGCACGGTGCCACCCGCCGGAATCTCCACGCGGCTGAGCCGGCGCATCCGCATCACCTCCCCATCGCGGAGCGTGGTGTGGATCTCCACCGCGCGCGCCAGGTCGGTTTCGGCGCCCACCAGCGCCAGCGGCGCATCACCACGATTGTGCAGGGTGAGGTAGGCCACGGTCTTGTCCTGGCCCGGTATCAGCTCGCGGATCCGCGCGTCGTTCACGTCCAGGGGTTCGGCGGGTGCGCAGGCCGCCAGGGCCGCCAGCAGCAGCCACGCGAGCAGCCGGCCGGGATCAGGGCGCATCGGCGTCCGCCCCGTCTTCCTGGAAGCAGAGGATGTCCACGGCGGCGGGCGAGGCGATCTTCACCTGTGCACGCATGCGTCCGGCGACGGTGGAGCGGTTCATCTGCTGGTAGATCCAGCGCCCTTCGGCGTCGTTGCTGACGTTGATCGTGACGCGGCAGTCGCCGCCCTTGGCCAGATCGCCGAGGCGGATCAGGGTAGGGGTCAGCGCGCTGCTGCGGTCCGCCACCTGACGCCAGTTCAGCGTCTGCCGGTGGCGCTCGGCGGTTTCCACGAGATGGATCTGGTGGGCAAGCGCGGCCACCGCCGGATACTCGGGGTAGATCATGCGTGCCTGGGAGACCAGCGTGTCGGCCTTCAGCAGGTTACCGGCGTCCAGCGCCGCCTGCGCCTGCTCCAGGTAGTGCTCGGCCAGGCGGGTGAGTCCTTCCAGCGCGAGCTCGTTCTCCGGGTCCTGGTAGAGCACCTCGTGGTAGAGCGACATGGCGCTCTCCTGGGCGGGGTAGATCAGCTGGCCGCGCCGTTCCGCCTGCTCTGCCTCGTCGATCAGTGCCGTCACTGACGGGGCCTGCGCCTGCCCGGAGACCGAATGGCTCAGGATGAGCCCGACGATCACCGGCGCAGCGACCTGCCGGGAAAATCGGGTCCAACGGCAGAGATTTTCACTAGAATGCACGGGTTCACGGCGGGGCATCGAGGGAGCCGCTATATTGCCCGGTCAGATTGCCGGGTCAACTGGCGAACTCCTGAGGCCGATGCGTGTCCCTGGGTTGAGGTGCGAGCGATGACGCGAATGGATCAGCGGACGGGCGAAACGGGTGCGAAAGCCGGCACCTTGCGCGATAAAGTCAACTATTTTGCATTGATAATGGTCACCACGCTCGGCGGGCTGGTGACCTCGCCGCTCGCGTCCTCGGCCGGTCTGCTGGACAGCGCCAGCCCGAGCACCAGCGCCAGTAACAAGGTTGACAGCTGGTCCTTCGAGGAGCCGGACTTCCTGCCCGTCGAAGAAGCCTTCGTGATGACCACAGAAGTGGGCCCGGACGGCGCCCTGCTGGTCCGCTGGGAGATCGCCGAGGGCTACTACCTCTACCGGCACCGCTTCAATTTCGCGACCCGGGTGGATGCGGAGCACCCGGACTCTCCCGTCAGCCTGGGCGAGGCGGAGATCCCGCCCGGCAAGCGCAAGATCGACGACTACTTCGGTGAGGTGGAGGTCTACTACCACACCGCTCAGGCTCGAGTGCCGGTCAGTCACGGCGCCGGACCCGTGGAGGTGGGAATCGGCTATCAGGGCTGCGCCGATGCGGGTCTGTGTTATCCGCCGGAGACCAAGTGGGTGGCGCTCACCCTCGGCGAACCCGGTGGTCGGATGCCAGGGAGCATTGATGCCGCTCCGGCGAAGGCGGCGTCACCGTTGGTGCCGCAGACCGAGGAGCAGTCACTGGCGGCGTTGCTCGCGGACGGCAGCCTGCTCACGGCGCTGCTGCTCTTCTTCGTCGGCGGGGTGGCGCTGGCGTTCACGCCCTGCGTGCTGCCCATGGTGCCCATCCTCTCCAGCATCATCGTCGGCGATACGGCGGCGGCCAGCCGCGGCAGAGCGTTCAGCCTGTCCGTCGCCTATGTGCTCGGCATGGCGGTGACCTACGCGGCGCTCGGCGTCCTGGTCGGGCTTTTCGGCGCCAGCCTCAACCTGCAGGCGGCACTGCAGTCACCCGCGGTGCTGGTGTTTTTCGCCGCCGTGTTCGTGCTGCTGTCGCTGTCCATGTTCGGCTTCTACGAGTTGCAGCTGCCGTCGAGCTGGCAGAACCGGCTGAATGCCCTGGGCGACCGGGTCGGCGGCGGCAAGCACGCGAGCGTGGTGGCAATGGGCGCCATCTCCAGCCTGGTGGTATCGCCCTGCGTCTCCGCACCGCTGGCCGGTGCGCTCATCTACATCTCCACCACCGGCGACGCGGTGCTCGGTGGCGCCGCCCTGCTGGCGCTGGGACTCGGCATGGGCACGCCGCTGATCCTGCTGGGTGCCAGCGGCGGACACCTGCTGCCGCGCGCGGGCGCCTGGATGAACTCGGTGAAGGCCGTATTCGGCGTCGGTCTGCTGGCGGTGGCCATCTGGCTTCTGGAGCGGGTGGTGCCTGCCTCGGTGACCCTGGCGCTCTGGGCCGGGCTCGCCATCGGCAGTGGCGTCTATCTGGGCGCGCTGGACTTCTCGCCGCGCCAGGGCTGGGGCCAGCTCTGGAAGGCGTCCGGTGCCTTCGGCTTCATCTACGGGGTGCTGCTCCTGATCGGTGCGGCCACCGGCGCCGAGAACCCGCTGCGGCCGCTCGAGCGCATCGCCGGCGGACCGTCGGCCGGCGTGCCGGCAACCACTGCGGGCGCTCCGGCGGAGCATGGGGAGCTGGTCTGGCACCCGGTAACCTCCCTCGCGGTGCTCGAGGCCGAGCTCGACGAGGCGGCCCGGCGCGGGCAGCCGGCGCTGCTGGACCTCTACGCGGACTGGTGCATCTCCTGCAAGGTCATGGAGCGGAACGTCTTTCCCCGCCCGGAGGTGGCAAGCCAGCTTGCCCGATTCCGGCTGCTCAGAGCCGACGTCACGGAGAACAATTCGGACGACAAGGCGCTGCTCGGCGCCTACGGCCTCTTCGGCCCGCCCAGTCTGGTGTTTTTCTCCGAAGATGGGGCCGAGTTGAGCGAAGTTCGGATCCAGGGAGAGGTCGGTGCCGCGGCGCTGGCGACCCATCTCGGGGCGGTCCTGGCCGCGATCGAGAGTGGGAAATTCGGCGATCTCGCCGCTAAATCCCGGTAATCTACCGCTAAACCGCTGGCTTCCGGCCGCTATCTCCGGCAAACTCCGCGCATCCTCACAGGCGGGACTTCCATCATGGCGAAGCTGCTGGTGCTGCACGGCCCCAATCTGAATCTGCTCGGCACCCGGGAGCCGGAGATCTACGGCCACGACACCCTGGTCGACATCAACGCCCGGCTGGCCACTCAGGCTGCCGCGGCCGGGCACGAGATCGCCTTCCTGCAGAGCAATGCCGAGCACGAGCTGGTGGGTGCGGTTCAGGCGGCGAAGCAGGACGGGGTCGGCTGCATCGTCATCAATCCCGGCGCGTTCACCCACACCAGCATCGCGCTTCGGGACGCGCTGCTGGGCGTGGCGATCCCCTTCATCGAGATTCACCTCTCCAACGTGCACGCCCGGGAGTCCTTCCGGCAGACCTCGTATCTCAGCGACGTGGCCGTGGGGGTCATCACCGGGCTCGGCGCCAAGGGGTACGAGTACGCGGTGGACCGGGCGGGCCTCATTGCCGGAGTGCGGTCATGAGCGTGGATCTGCGCAAGGTGAAGAAGCTGATCGAGCTCGTGGAGGAGTCCGGCATCACCGAGCTCGAGGTGCGTGACGGCGAGGAGACCATCCGCATCGCCCGTCACCCGGCCCCTCCGGGCGCGGCCGTGCAGCCGACAGCGCCGTCCGTCACCAGCCAGCGCCCGGCGGGACCCCGTTCGCCAGGCAGCGGCTTCGAGGTGCGCTCGCCCATGGCGGGCACGTTCTACCGGGCACCGGCGCCGGAAGAGGAACCCTTCGTCGCGGTGGGCTCCGCCGTCTCCGCCGGTGACGTGCTCTGCATCATCGAGAGCATGAAGATGATGAACGAAATTCGCGCAGACCGGGCGGGCGTGGTCACGGCGGTCGCCGTGGAGAACGGGCAGGCGGTCGGCTCCGGGCAGGTGCTCTTCCTGTTCGAGTGATGGGCTGGGTGCGACTGACCTTCGAGCTCGACCGCG
>JBFWZA010000027.1:0-53615 GCA_050185825.1 Pseudomonadales bacterium
TCGCGCAGACCGGGCGGGCGTGGTCACGGCGGTCGCCGTGGAGAACGGGCAGGCGGTCGGCTCCGGGCAGGTGCTCTTCCTGTTCGAGTGATGGGCTGGGTGCGACTGACCTTCGAGCTCGACCGCGGATCGGTGGAAGCCGCGGAAGCACTGCTCGAGCCGTTCGGCCCGCTGTCGCTCACCGTGACCGACGCCGGCGACGAGCCGGTACTGGAGCCGGCGCCGGGAGAAGCACCGCTCTGGGCACACTGCCGGTTGGAGGCTCTGTTCGACCTGGATCTGGATGTGGCGGGTCTGCGTGCCGCCCTCGGCCGTGCCGGTCGCGCCGACATCGGGCTCGATTTTCTCGACGACGCCGACTGGCAGAATCGCTGGCGGCAGTACGCCGTGGACTTCTGCTTTGCCGACCGGCTGTGGCTCGTGCCCCGGGATGTCGCCGCCCCCGGGGAGCCGGCCCTGCATCTGGATCCCGGTCTCGCCTTCGGCAGCGGCAGCCATCCGACGACGCGGCTGTGCCTGGACCGCCTCGCCCGGGCGGATCTTTCCGGGACGTCGGTGCTCGACTACGGGTGCGGCTCCGGCATCCTGGCGCTGGCAGCCCTGAAGCTGGGGGCGGACCGGGTTCTGGCCATCGACCACGACCCGCAGGCGTTGCTCGCCACGCAGGAGAACGCTGCCTACAATGCGTTGGGCGACGGCAAGACCGGAGGCCGGCTGGAGGTGGGTCTGCCCGCGCTGCTGACTGACAAACGGTTCGACGTGGTGGTTGCCAACATCCTGGCGAATCCCCTCATCGAGCTCGCGGCCATGCTCACGGAGGCGCTCGAGCCCGACGGGGTGCTGATCCTCTCCGGCCTCCTCGCGGCGCAGGCCGACGCCGTGATGGCTGCTTATCCGGCGCTCGCTTTCCTGCCGGTGGTCTGTGAGGCGGACGAGCAGGGCCGGCGCTGGGCGCGACTCGAAGGCCGCCGGAAAGACAATCTTCATGGTCGATGACGAACTCGAACCCCTGATCACCCGGTGCCCCAACTGCAACACGCAGTTCCGGGTGACCGAGAACCAGCTTGCCATCGCGTCCGGCCGGGTGCGTTGCGGCGCCTGTCTGACCGTCTTCCAGGGGATCGAGCATCTCATCCTGGACGAGGACACCCAACCTTTCTCCACCGGCAGCGAGGCGGATGCGGCGCTGGACGCGCTGCTCGACGAGCTCGAGCCGGGTGAGCAGCTGGAGATCGATTCCGGACCCGGGGATGACGTCCACCCCGTAGCGAAAACGGAAGGCGGGACACGTCTGTTCGGTGGTTTCGAGGATGTCGCCCAGACCCGCGAAGTGGATACGGTGGATGCGGCCGACACCGCGGACATCGAAACGGTCGACGAAGACGCCGATGCTGCACCAGAAGCTGAAACAGAAGCTGAAACAGAAGCAGGCACGGCGTCCCTCGTCGCCGATGGTGCGGCACCGGATTCCGAAGCGGCCGACAGCGGCGACGATGCTGAGCTATCGATGGCCCGCACCGAGGCGGAAGACCAGCCGGAACCGGAGCCCGACGCCGAACAGACCGGTGCTGATGGGTACTCGAACGCGGACGCGGCGGACGAGGAACAGGACTACGAGCGCTGGATCGGCCGCAGCACGGCGAGTATCGATCAGCTGGTGGAGGAGGTGGTCGCTTCCGGCCGCGCTGCGGTCCGGGATCGAGACGGGGCGGCAGCCATCGTGGCCCCGCAGCCTGAAGCCGCGGATCCGGACGCGGCGGTGGCGCGACCGGAGCGGTCCTCTCAGGAGATCAGCTTCGCGCCGGAGCCCCGCCGCTGGTGGGCCGTGGGTGTTGCCGCCCTCTTCGTGGTGCTGCTTCTCGTGCAGATCGCCTACCTGCAGCTGCCGGAGTGGTCGAGGGAGCCATCTCTGCGGCCGGCGTACGAGACGGTCTGCGGCTGGCTCGGCTGCGAGCTGCCGGAGATGCGCGCGATCGAGGCGTTGCGTACGCGGAATCTGGTGGTGCGCACTCATCCCGGCACGGGTGGGGCGCTGATCGTGGATGCGGCCATCGTCAACACGGCGCCGTTCGCGCAGCGGTTTCCGGACCTGGAGCTGCGCTTCACGTCGGTGAACGGAGAGCTCGTCGCCGGCCGCCGGTTCAGCCCGGACGAGTATCTGCCCGAGGACTTCGAAGGAGAGCGGGCCATGCCGCCCAACACGCCCATCCAGGTGTCTCTGGAAATCGTCGATCCCGGCCCTGACGCGGTGAACTACACGCTGTCGTTCCGCTGACCGGTAAGGCACCTGGCGTGCACGCCGCTTCAGGTTGCCGCGGCACGCGGGTATGATGGCCGACTTTTCTCCAGCACGCCTGCCCGTGGTCGCCATCGGACCTCACCAGCTCAGAAACAACGTGGTGCTCGCGCCGATGGCCGGCGTGACCGACGCGCCGTTCCGGGCGCTCGCCTGGCGCTACGGCGCAGGGTACGTGGTGTCGGAAATGGTGGGGAGCAGGGCCGCGCTCTGGCAGACGCCGAAGTCGCGAATGCGCCGGCGGACGGTGCCTGGCATTCACCCGGTGGCGGTGCAAATCGCCGGCGGCGATCCGGACACCATCGCCGAGGCTGCCGTGCGCCACTGGCAGGACGGGGCGGATGTCATCGACATCAACTTCGGTTGTCCGGCGAAGAAGGTCTGCCGGAAAGCGGCGGGCTCGCAGCTTCTGGCGGACGAAGACCTGGTGCGCCGGATCATTGCCGCCGCAGTGGCGTCGGTGCCCGTGCCGGTGACGGTCAAGATCCGCACCGGCTACTCCCCGGAGCGGAGAAACGGGGTGGAAATCGCGCGGATCGCGGCAGGCGAGGGCGCCGCGGCCATCGCCGTACACGGCCGCACACGCGCGTGCCGGTTCGAAGGGCCGGTGGAGTACGACACCATCGCCCGGATCAAGCAGGCGGTCCGGATTCCCGTGCTCGCCAACGGTGATCTCACCAGCCCGGAGGACGTCCGCCGGGTGCTCGAGCACACCGGCGCGGATGGGGTGATGATCGGCAGGGCAGCGCTCGGCGCGCCGTGGCTGCCGGGTCAGATGGCCGGGGCCACGGGCGAGCTTACGCTCGGCGAAAAGCTCGACGTGATGCGCGAGCACCTCGAGGCAGGGCACCGTTTCTACGGCGAGCCCGGCGTGCGCATCATGCGCAAGCACGTGCAGTGGTACGTGGAAAAGCTTCCGGAGATCGGGGACGAGACCTCTCGACGGACCTGGATCCGAGGCTTCAACGCGCTGACCGATGGCGCGGGACAGCTCGACTACCTGGAGACGCTGCTGCCGAGGCGGGCAGCCTGAGCGCTTCCGGACCACAGACGAACGGACAGCACATGACAGACGACTCCACACGCGCGGTGCGCCGCGCGCTTTTAAGCGTTTCCGATAAAACCGGCATCGTCGAGCTGGCGCGGGCCCTGTCCGGCGCCGGGGTCGCGCTGCTGTCCACCGGCGGCACGTTCAGAGCGCTGGAAGGGGAAGGCATCCCCGTCACGGAAGTCTCTGCCCACACCGGCTTTCCGGAGATGATGGACGGCCGCGTGAAGACCCTGCACCCGAAGGTGCACGGCGGCATCCTCGGCCGGCGCGGCCAGGACGACGCGGTGATGACCGAGCACGGCATCGAGGCCATCGACCTGGTGGTGGTGAACCTCTACCCCTTCGCGGAAACCATCGCGCGTGCGGACTGCACGGACGCGCTCGCCATCGAGAACATCGACATTGGCGGTCCGGCCATGGTCCGCTCCGCCGCCAAGAACCACCGTGACGTGGCGGTGGTGGTGGACCCTGCGGACTACGCTGCGGTGGCGGACGCGGTCGGCGCCGGAGGCACGGACTTCGACCTGCGCCGGCAGCTCGCGGCAAAGGCGTTCCGCCACACCGCACGCTACGACGCCATGGTGTCCGGCTATCTCAGCGCCGATGAGCCCTTCCCGGAGAGCCTCACCCTGACCTGGGACCGGGTGCAGGAGATGCGTTACGGCGAGAATCCTCACCAGGCGGCGGCGTTCTACGCGGACGGCGGTGATCTCAGCGGCACGGTGGCGGGTGTGCGTCAGCTGCAGGGCAAGGCGTTGTCGTACAACAACGTGGCGGACACGGATGCGGCCCTGGAATGCGTGAAGGTGTTCGACGAGCCGGCCTGCGTGATCGTCAAGCACGCCAACCCCTGCGGAGTGGCGGAGGCAGCGGATGTCCATGCAGCCTACGATCTGGCCTTCGCCACGGATCCCACCTCGGCCTTCGGCGGCATCATCGCCTTCAACCGGCCGCTCACAGGGGACGTGCTCGAATCCATTCTGGATCGGCAGTTCGTGGAGGTGGTGATCGCGCCGGAGGTGGACGAGGATGCGGTCGCCGTGGCCCGGAAGAAGAAGAACGTGCGGCTCCTCGAGTGCGGCGCGTTCGGAAACCGGGGCCGCGGGCGCGAGCTCAAGCGTGTCGGCGGCGGCCTGCTCGTGCAGAGCGCGGACGAGCAGTGCTGGTCCGATTCCGGCCTCACGGTGGTGACCGAGCGGGCGCCGACGGGTCCGGAGATGGCGGACCTGGAATTCGCCTGGAAGGTGGCCTGGTTCGTGAAGTCCAACGCCATCGTCTACGCGCGGAACCGGCAGACCGTGGGCGTGGGCGCCGGCCAGATGGCGCGGGTGACGAGCGCCATCATCGCCGGCATGAAGGCCAGGGAAGCGGGTCTCGAGGTGGCCGGCTCGGTGATGGCCTCCGACGCCTTCTTCCCGTTCCGGGACAGCATCGATGCGGCAGCGGAAGCCGGCATCACCGCCATCGTCCAGCCCGGCGGCTCGATGCGGGACGGGGAAGTGATTCAGGCGGCCAACGAGCACGACATTGCCATGGTGTTCACCGGCGTGCGTCACTTCCGGCACTGAACGCAGCTCAACCGACGGACGAGGAGCGCTCGCAATGAAGATACTGGTGATCGGCGGCGGTGGACGGGAACATGCCCTCGCCTGGTGCGCGGCGCGCTCGAGCGACGTGAGCCGGGTCTATGTGGCGCCCGGCAACGCCGGCACCGCCACGGAAGCCAAGTGCGAGAACGTGGCCATCGGCGTGGACGAGTTCGATCGGCTCGCCGACTTTGCGTCGGCGAACGAGGTGGCGCTGACCATCGTCGGGCCGGAAGCGCCGCTGGTGGACGGTATCTGCGATTTCTTTGCCGAGCGCGGACTGCGCTGCTTCGGACCGAGTGGCAGAGCCGCGCAGCTCGAAGGCTCGAAGTCGTTCACCAAGGACTTTCTTGCCCGGCACCGAATACCGACCGGGGCCTACCGGACCTTCGAAGAGCTCGACGCGGCGAAGGCTTACGTCCGGGAGCAGGGCGCACCCATCGTCATCAAGGCCGACGGGCTGGCGGCGGGCAAGGGCGTGGTCGTGGCCACGAGCGAAGCCGAGGCCATGGCGGCGCTCGATGCCATGCTGTCCGGCGGCACCTTCGGGCGCGCCGGCGCGCGGGTGGTGATCGAGGAATTTCTCGACGGCGAGGAGGCGAGCTTCATCTGCCTCTGTGACGGCACCACGGCCCTGCCGTTCGCCACCTCCCAGGATCACAAGGCCCGGGACGATGGTGACAAGGGGCCGAACACGGGCGGCATGGGTGCCTACTCGCCGGCGCCGGTGGTCACACCGGAGGTTCACCAGCGGGTGATGCGCGAGGTGATCGAGCCCACGGTGCGCGGCATGGCGGCGGAAGGCGCGCGCTATGTGGGTTTCCTCTACGCGGGGCTCATGATCCTGCCGGACGGCTCGCCGAAGGTGATCGAGTTCAACTGCCGGTTCGGTGACCCGGAAGCGCAACCGGTGCTGATGCGTCTGAAATCGGATCTGGTGACGCTGTGCAACCGGGCCATCGACGGCACCCTCGAGGGTGTCACCCTGGACTGGGACGAGCGGGCCTCGCTCGGCGTGGTCATGGCGGCGGGGGGATACCCGGAAAACTATGAGAAGGGCGATCCCATCAGCGGGCTGGAAGCCGTCGACGGGGCGAACGTGAAGGTGTTTCACGCCGGCACCCGCCTCGAAGGCGCCCGCGCCGTGACCAACGGCGGCCGGGTGCTGTGCGTGGTGGGTCTGGGTGCGGACGTGGCCGAAGCCCGCGACCGCGCCTACGAAGGGGTGCGCGCCATCGACTGGCGCGGCCGCTATTTCCGCACCGACATCGGCTACCGGGCCATCGGCCGGCACTGATTCCCGCGGCGCCGCGCGTCCGCTCCTCGGGCCAGAAGCCTACGAGTAGGTAAGCGCATCTCGCAAGGATTCCCGCGGGATGACGGGCTAGGCTCCCGTCATGCTGAGCGAGTTGAGCCGTTTCGCACCTTTTCACACCTACGGTCTGAGCGAGCTCAGGCTGCTGGCGGAGCACAGCCGGCTCGTTGACGTGCCGGCAGGGCGCTGGCTGGTGCGCCGAGGCCGCAGACTCTCCGGCCACCACTACCTCCTCAGTGGTGCCCTGCTGGCGCAACGCCCGGACGGCATCATCGAGGCCGGTCTCGAGGCCGCCAGTCGCCCGGTCTATCCAGGGCCGCAGGCGCTCCGCACCCTCACGGACTGCCGCCTGCTGCAGATCTCGCCGGTGGGGCTCGAGCTCGCCGCCATGCAGGCCCGGGCGGGGCTGATCACCGTCTCGGAATCCGAGGTCTGCTGGCAGACCCGCTTTCTCGAGTCCCACCTCATGTCCGGGCTCCGCCCCACCACCTGGCAGCGCGTGCTCTCGCAGCTTTCGCCCGTGCCCGCGCCGCCCGGTGCGGAGGTATTGAGCGAAGGCACAGCGGACTCGGACCACTGCTGCATTCTGGCGAGCGGTTGCGCCGAAGTGAGCCAGGGAGGTCGGGCGCTGGCGCGACTCCAGCCCGGAGATCTCTTCGGTGAGGATGCCCTGATCGCCGCAGCGCCCAGAAATGCAACGGTGCGCATGATGAAGCCGGGTGTGGTGATGTGCCTTGGGGCGGCCGACTTTTCCCGGTTTCTCCTCGACGTGCTGGACGACGGCGGCTTCCGCCCGCCTGCCCCGGACGCCGACGGCGATGCGCGATCGTTCCTGCGGGTTGCTTCCACCGCCAACCTGCGGGAACGAATCGATCGGCTCGATCCGGGTGTGACCTATCTTGTCAGCAGCGGCTCGGATCGGGTGCTGGCACTGACGCTGTTTCTGCTGCGCAAGCGGGGCATCAGCGCCTGGGCCGCGGTCTGAGCCACGTCCCGAGCGGAAGGGGCTACCCGCCTGCCGATTGATTCCCCGCCCGGTGCGGGTCCCAGGGACTGCTCCCATCGATATACAGGATGAAGACGCGGACGCCGGCCTGACGGCAATCGGCCGCCGGTCGGCACCCTGACCGGGAGCGCGCGATTGATTCCTGTGCTCGGAGAGGTCTAATGGGGCGGACGGGAAGTCGGGAGCCGATTTGCACGAACAGGACCGCCAGCTCGCGCAGCGGGTTGCCGCCAGGGATCGTCAGGCAGCCCAGGCGTTTTTCGACAGCTATTTTTCGAGGCTGTACAGGTTCGTCTCCCTCCGTGTTGACCAGCCGGATGCCTGTGAGGACATCGTGCAGGAAGTCATGATCAGGGCCATCCGCAGCCTGGCCGGCTATCGCGGCGAGGCGGCGCTGTTCACCTGGCTCTGCCAGATCGCACGCAATGAGATCAGCAATTACTTCCAGCGGCAGGGAAAGCACGTGGCCGACCACGTGAGCCTCGACGACGACCCGCACATCCGCGCGGCGCTGGAGAGCCTGGATCAGGGAGAGCTCACCGGCACCGACCGGCTGGCGCTCGAGCAGATGGTGCAGCTGACGCTCGACTACCTGCCGGACCGCTACAGCAAGGTGCTCGAGTGGAAATATCTGGAAGGGCTGTCCGTGGAGGAGATTGCGGCCCGGTTCGATGACGGGGTGATCGCCGTCCAGTCCCTGCTCGCCAGGGCGAGGAGCGCGTTCAGGAAAGGATTTGCCGAGATCCGTAAGGAACAGGAGCTGATCGGATGACAGGAGAACGCACGGAAGCCGGCCGCGTGCGGGACGAGGAACAGGAGGTGGCGCGGCTGCTGGCGCTGGCCGGCCCGCGGACGTCTCCTCCCGCGGACGTGGAGGCGCGTGTCCGGGCCGCGACCCTGGCGGCGTTCGACGCCCTGCCGGATCCCGAGGTGCGGCCGTCGCAGAGCCCGGCACGAACCTTCCCGCAGACCCTCGGCTGGGCGCTGGCCGCCTCGCTGCTGCTGTCCATCGCCCTCGGCTGGCTTCTGCTCCGCGATGACGCGTTGCCGAGGGCAGGCGAGATACGATTCGCAACAGGCGGCTATACGGTGCGGGGCTCCGGGGATGGGTCTACCGACCTGCTTCCGGGCAGCATCGTTCGAACCTCGTCGGAAGGGCGTCTGCTCGTCGATCTCGGCGGTCGGCGCGATCTGAGGGTGGATCAGGGCACCAGCCTGACGCTGCACTCGGATTCCGAGGTCTGGCTGCACGGCGGACGGATCTACGTGGACGCTGCAGGGCGGAAGGGTCTGGTGGTGGTCACACCCAATGCGAGCATCACGGATCTCGGCACGCAGTTCGAGGTGGTGGTGAGCGGCGAGCGGCTCGATGTGACGACCCGGGAAGGGGCGGTCGAGGTGGCGGTCGGCGGGCGGCGTATCCAGTCCCGGGCATCACCCGGGAAGGGCGAAGCGCTGATGATCGACGGCGTTGCCCTGCGCGAGACCGGTTCCGTCCCCACGACGGGAGAGCGCTGGGCCTGGACCCAGGCGTCACGGCCGGAGTTCAGCGTCGGCGGACGGAGCGTGCGGGAGTATCTGGACTGGGCGGCGCGGGAAGGTGGTCGTGTGCTCGTCTTCACCTCTCCGCTCTCGGAGCAGCAGGCCGACCTGCGCCGGCTAGGCGGTTCCGGGCTGGTGGACGCGGATCCGGCTTCCGTAGCACGGGTGCTCGCGGCCACCTCGTTCGAGCTGCAACCCGGATCGGAGCATGAGCTCGTCGTGGGCCTGATTGCAGGCGAACCTTGAAGGAGCGGGTATCGGGGAGGCAGAGCGGGGTGTGAAGCGATTCCAGCATGTCGGCCGCGGCGGCAGCGTCCTGGTGCTGCTGCTGGCGGTGCTGTGGCCCGCCGTCGGCGAGGCGGAGAGCCGACGGCTCCTCGACGTGCTGTCGCTCTACGAGTCGGATGGGTACCGCTTCGTCTACTCCAGTGATCTCGTTCGCGAGGACACGACCATCGACATCGACCCAGGCGCCGACCGCTCCATCGACCGGCTGCGCCGCGGCCTCGAAGCCATCGGTCTGGACCTGTCCGGATATGAGGACGGCAGCGGCTCGACCACCTGGTACCTGGTTCCGGGTGCGCGCGAACCCGCGGCCGGAGGCCTCGAGGGACGGGTGACCGACGCGGGCACCGGCGCGGCGCTCGCCGGCGTGCGGGTGGAGATCGGTGGGCGCGTTGCCTACACCGACTCGGAGGGTCGCTTCCGGCTGCCCGAAGAAGGCGCGCCGATCCGGGTGAGCCGCGCCGGCTACCAGGCGGTGCAGGTGTCGGCTGCGGATCGGCTCGATGCGTTGCTGGAGATCAGCCTGACGGCGGAGGAGACCCTGGAGGAAGTGGTGGTGGTTTCGAGCCGCTATGCGCTCGAGCCCTCCGCTGCCCGTTCCCTGCACGTGCTGACGACCTACGATCTGGAGACCACGCCGGAATTCGGTGACGACGCGGTGCGGGCCGCCAACTATCTGCCCGGAACCGCCTCCATCGGGCTGTCTGCCCGGCCATACATCCGCGGCGGGCTGCAGGACGAGACCCTGGTGGTGTTCAACAACGTGGAGCTGCTCGAGCCCTTCCACCTGAAGGACTTCCAGAGCGTCTTCTCGAGCTTCAACCCCTCCCTGGTGGATACCGTGCACGTGTACACGGGCGGCTTCCCCGCGCGCTACGGTGATCGCATGAGCGGCGTCATGGACATCCGGCCGCGGGACGAGACCGGCGGCCTCTCCGGCGATCTGATGCTGAGCTTTCTGACCGCCTCGGCTGCGCTCGCCGGCCGCGCAGCAGACGGCCGCGCTAGCTGGGCGCTTTCCGCCCGACGCGGCAATCTGGACCTGCTGCTCGACGTGCTCGATCCGGACGCGGGGAGCCCGCAGTATTCGGACTACTTCGGCAGCTTCCGCTATGCGCTCACGGACGAGACGGAGCTGGAAGCGGGATTCATCGTCTACGACGACGACGTGGAGCTGAAGGATCTGGACGACGGGGACGGCGAGCTCGGACGCTCCGTGTACGACAACGGCTACGGCTGGATCCAGCTGCATCGGCGCTGGAGCGAACGCACTTCCTCGTCCACCGTCCTCTCATACGGACGGATCCGCAACGACCGCAGCGGCTTCATCGTGGATGAGGATCTGGAGGAGGGCGACTCGTCGCTCACGGACGAGCGCCGCTTCCGGATCTGGAACCTCGGCCATCGGCAGATGCTGAAGGTCTCGAACCGGCTGGCGATGGAGCTCGGCGGGCGCCTCGCCTACCAGAGCGGCAGCTACCACACCGAGGCCGAGATCGAGCGGGGCGTGCTCGCAGACCTCATCGGCAGGCCCATCGCCGAAGACCGGCTCGTGCAGGAGAGCCCGTCTGGAACCAGCGGCGCGCTCTATGCCTCGGGGCGCTATCTCGCCACCGGCTGGCTGTCTCTGGAGGGCGGACTGCGCTGGGACTATCAGGATTACACCGGGTCGGTCGAGCAGCAGGTGAGTCCCCGCGTCAGCGCGCTCGCCAGTCTCGGCGAGAACACCGAGCTCCGGCTGTCTGCCGGACGTTTCTATCAGCCCGAGCAGATCCAGGAGCTGCAGGCGGCGGATGGGGTCAGCCGGTATCAGGCAGCGCAGTACTCCGATCACTACATCATCGGCCTCGTGCACGACTTTCCGGCGCTCGGCGCCAGCCTGCGGCTCGAAGCCTTCGACAAGCGGATCGGCAATCCGAAGGTCCGCTTCGAGAACCTGTTCAACTCCCTGGTGCTCATGCCGGAGCTTGCCTCGGACCGGGTGCCGGTGGCGCCGCGAAAGGCCCGAGCGCGAGGGGTCGAGGTGTCGCTGGCCTGGCGGCCACAACCGGGCCTCGACACCTGGATGAGCTACACCCACGCCTATGCGGACGACGATCTCACCGCCGGCTGGACCAGCCGGGTCTGGGATCAGCGGCACACGGTTTCCGCGGGCTTCACCTGGGCGCCTGGTGCCTGGACCGTGGCGGCAGCCGTGCTCTGGCACTCCGGCTGGCAGACGACGCTGCTGCCGGAGGAGATCGGCTTCGAGGAGTTGCCGGCGCTGGACCGTAACGGCGACCGGCTCCCACATTATCTGTCCGTCGATCTGCGGGTGAGCCGCACCTGGCGCTGGTCCGAGCAGACCCTCGAGGTCTTCTTCGAGCTCACCAACAGCCTCGATCGGGACAACGTCGGCGCCTTCGAATACGACGTGGAGGAAAACGAGGCGGAGGACGGGTATCTGGTGTCCGCCGAGCCGGTAACGCTGCTGCCGCGCATCCCGTCCCTGGGCGTGCGCTGGCGATTCGACTGACCGGGAGCCTACGCCCTGACGGTGCGGTTCTCGGCCCAGGCCTTGAGCGACGCGATGCTCTCCGCGCGCATGATGGAGATGGGATAGGTCCGGTTCAGCGCGGCGAGCACGTCGTCCTGCTGAACCGGCTCGCCGCGGGAGCCGGCCAGATAGCGGGCAGAAACCACGGCCTCCTCGATCTCCGCACCCGTGAAACCGTCGGCGGTCTCCGCCAGCGCGGCGAGATCGAAGAGCGCCGGGTCGATGCGACGCTTTTCGAGGTGAATGCGGAAGATGTCGGCCCGGATGCCCGCGTCCGGCAGGTCGACGAAGAACACCTCGTCGAGACGACCCTTGCGCACGAGCTCGGGCGGCAGCTCGCTGATGTCGTTGGAGGTGGCGACGATGAACACCGGCTTCTCGTTCTCCGCCATCCAGGTGAGCAGGGTGGAGAGCACGCGCTTGGAGGTGGCGTTGTCCGACTGCCCGGTGGCCAGACCCTTTTCGATCTCGTCCATCCACAGCACGCAGGGCGCCATGAGCTCCGCCTGCTTGAGCGAGTTCCTGAGGTTGCGCTCCGTCTCGCCGAAGTACTTGTTGTAGAGCGCGCCGAAGTCGAGGCGCAGCAGGGGCAGGCCCCAGTAACCGGCCACCGCCTTGGCCGCCAGCGACTTCCCGCCGCCCTGGACGCCGAGCAGCATGACGCCGCGCGGCCGGTCCTCGTTGGCCTTGAGGAAGGCGTCCTTCCTGAGCGACAGCCAGCCTTTCAGGTTGTCGAGGCCCGCCACCGAGGCGAAGGATTCCGTGTCGTACTCGAAACGCAGCACACCCTCGGAGTCGAGCAGCTCGAACTTCAGACGGTTCACCTCGGGAATGTCGGATTCGGTGATGGCGCCGTCGCCGAAGATAGCGTGGCGGATCAGCACCTGCGCATCCGAGTGGGACACGCCACGCAGGTTGGCGACCAGACGCTTCAGCGTCTCGTTGTCGGTGCGGACCTTCCTGCCCTGGTTCTGTTCGGCCCAGTCCTTGGCCTGGGCGCGGACCAGCGACATCAGCTCCTCGTCGCTCGGCAGGCGCAGGTCGAACTTGGCGGTGAGCCGCTTGAGCTCCGCGGGCACGGCAAGCTCGTGACTGACGAGCACCAGGGTATTCCTGAGCCGGTCGTGATCCAGGGCGATGTCCTTGAGCAGTCGGATCACGGTCGGCTCGCCCGCGAGATAGGGGTGAAAGTCGCAGAGCACGTACAGGGAGGGTCCCTGCTGGGTGGCGATGTGGGTGAGCAGCGCTTCGGGATCCTTGAGCGTGGCGTTGTCCGCAACCCCCGCGCCGAAGCCGCCCAGCTGCAGGCCCCGGGTGACCCGCCACTCGTAGAAGGAGAGTTGGCGCTGCATGGCGAAGCGCAGCAGCATGGCCAGCACGCGCCGCTCGTCGTGAGACTCCACCACCACGATGGGGATCTTCGCGTCGAGGATCAGACTCAGGTCCTTTGTGTCTGCCACGCCTGTCTCACTATACTTGCCGGTCTTTCGAGTGTGCGGACGGAGGCCTGGGAATGGCAACGGAATCGGATTGCCTGTTCTGCAAGATTGTCAACCGGGAGCTGCCGGCAGAGGTCGTTTATGAAGACGATGAGCTCCTCGCCTTCAGCGACATCAGCCCCCAGGCTCCGACGCACATCCTCATTATCCCCAAGCACCACGTGGCGACGGTGAACGACTTAACCGAATCGGACGTGGAGATTCCCGGGAAGCTGGTTTTGCGAGCCAGGGCAATTGCCGCTGAGAAAGGCATCGCAGAATCCGGCTACCGGCTCATCTTCAACTGCAACCGGGCAGGCGGACAGACCGTGTACCACGTGCACCTGCACCTGCTCGGTGGGCGTCAGCTCACTCACCTCGGCTGAAGGAGCAGCCATGGCACTCATCGACGAACTGGTCATCGGCCTCGACCGCGCGCTCAGGACCATCGCCGGAGCACCGCTGGCACAGCGCGAGAGCCCGGCCGCGAACGTGGACGACTCGCCGCTCAACGACGGGGAGCGCACGCATGCCGCCGGACTCATGCGCGTGAACCACACCGGGGAAATCTGCGCCCAGGGGCTCTACGAGGGGCAGGCGCTCACCGCGCGCGACGCGGGCACGCGCGACGCGCTGCTGGCCGCAGCCCGCGAGGAAACGGACCATCTCGCCTGGTGCGAAGCGCGGCTCACCGAGCTCGACGCCAGACCCAGCCTGCTCAACCCACTCTTCTACGCCGCCTCCTTCGCCATGGGTGCGGTCACCGGCCTGCTCGGCGACCGGGTCAGCCTCGGCTTCGTCGAAGCGACGGAAGACCAGGTCTGCCGGCACCTGGAGTCGCACATGGAATCCCTGCCGGATCAGGATCAGCGCAGCCGCGCCATCGTCGGGCAGATGCACGCGGATGAGGCGCGGCATGGGGCGGAGGCGCTGGCCAAGGGTGGGGCGGAGTTTCCGCGGCCGGTGAAGGAGGCGATGTCGTTGCTTTCTCGGGTGATGACCGAGACTACGTATCGGGTCTGATCTCTCGTCTTTGAGTTGCGTTGATCCCGAAGCATCGGCGGCGGAGATGCATCTCCGGGCACGCTTGGGCCGAAGCGTTCGCTTCGGCCCACCATCCATGGGCGCTCGGCTGCGGCACATTCCTGTGCCGCAGACGGCCCGGAGTTGCACCTCCGCCGCCGCTGCTTCTACAGCCTCAGTGATTCAAGGCGTGGAAATCTGACCGCTTTCCGGTGGTCGGAGTCCGCGTCACCGTCATAGCATCGGTCTCACCGCTATCAGGTGCAGGGTGTCCAGGCACCTCAGTCGTCGAGTCCTCCGCCGCGCTCGAGTGTGGCGGCCTTCAGAGACAATGGTGGTTGCGCGAACCACGATTGTCAGCGGTGGATGGTGGCATGTGTGCACGCGCATCCCGGGTTGTGATGCCGGGCGACCTGATCAATACCAACACCTGGAGGATGCAGAAGCTCTGGCCGGGGGGTAAGCGTTGACGGGTCGGTCGGCGGCCAGGGATGGCCGCCGCCTGAGCGCCCAGGGACGGAGGCTGAAGCGAAGCTTCAGCCCAGCGTACCCGGCAATGCTTACCCCCCGGCCAGAACTTCGTCGTTCGCGCTGTGTGGGTAAGAGAAGATCAGGCAGCCACCACCTCATAACTGTGGGTGATTTCCACGCCGCCAGCCTCCAGCATCCGCGATGCCGAGCAGTACTTGTCCGCCGACAGCTCTACAGCTCGAGCCACCTTCTTCGGATCGAGATCATGCCCCGTCACCACGAACTTCAGATGGATCCTGTCGAACACCTGGGGGATCTCGTCGACCCTTGACGCTGTGACGTGGGTCACACAATCCGTCACTTTCTGACGGGATTTGGCAAGGATCGAGATGACGTCGTAGGCGGCGCAGCCGCCGAGGCCCATCAGCACCAGCTCCATGGGCCGCGAGCCGCGGTTTTTACCGCCACCATCGGGTGGTCCGTCGATGGGAACCAGGTGTCCGGAATCGGCTTGCGCCTCGAAGTGGACGTCCTCTCTCCATTGAATCTTTGCGTACATGTCCAGTGGCAATCCTTCAAAAACTTGTAAGACCGTGACCTTTCCTGTTCGAAGTGAGTGATGGGTGACCGTTCAAACTGTGATTTTGTACCGTTTGTCGACCAGTTCTCACACTCGTGGGAATCCGTGTGCAAGTATCCCTCTCGCAAGATGTCACGAAGGAGCGTTACAAAAATGCTTGCTACGAAAAGTTCACCAAAAAGCTCTTCGGTAGCCGGGATGGGTTCCGCACGGCCGCTGGCCGCGAAAGGTTTCCAGATGAATTCTCCGGACCAGGAGCATACCCATCTCGATTCCTTCCTGGCTGCGGCGCATCGCCGGAAGTATCCGGCGAAGAGCACGCTGATCTACGCCGGCGACAAGAGCGACTCGATCTACTATATCCTCAAAGGCTCGGTCACCGTACTGGTGGAAGACGAGTCGGGCCGCGAGATCATCGTCGCCTACCTGAACAAGGGTGACTTCTTCGGCGAGATGCCGCTCTTCACAGACGACACCCCGCGCTCCGCCTGGGTCAAGGCGAAGACCGAGTGCGAGGTCGCCGAACTCAGCTACGGCAAATTCAAGGAACTGGCAGAGAAGCACACGGAGCTGCTCTATGCCGTGGGCCGGCAGATGGCGGACCGCCTCTCCCGGACCACTCAGAAAGTGAGCGACCTGGCGTTCCTCGACGTCACGGGTCGGGTGGCACGGACGCTGCTCGAGCTCACCAAGCAACCCGATGCCATGACCCATCCCGATGGTATGCAGATCAAGATCACGCGCCAGGAGATTGGCCGTATCGTGGGCTGTTCACGGGAGATGGTCGGTCGGGTGCTGAAGACGCTGGTGGACCAGGGACTGGTCTCCGTGAAGGGCAAGACCATGGTGGTGTACGGCACGCGCTGACATCCGGTCGAATCACAGGGAATGTGCTGGAACGGGCCCTTCGGGGCCCGTTTTAGTTTCTGCCCGACAAACAGTTCAGTTCAGCAACCGACGAAGCGCCGTCTTCGGGTATGCAATGCCGGGTACGCTGGGCTGAAGCTGCTTCAGCCACCAACCCAGGGCGCTCGGGCGGCGGCCGTCCAAGGCCGCCGACCGACCCCTCCACGCATACCCGAAGCCGGCGCTTCTGCGGGTTCAGCAATGCAGACGTTATCGGTCAGAGAAAAGAGTCTGGAGGGCCTTCCCAGGGTCGGGGGCTTTCATGAACGCTTCGCCGACCAGGAAGGCGTGGACGTTGTGGTCGTGCATGGCCTGGACGTGGTCGCGGGTGTGGATGCCGCTTTCGGTGACGACGAGGACGTCGTCCGGGATCCGCGGAAGGAGGCGGAAGGTGTTGTCGAGGGAGGTCTCGAAGGTCTTGAGGTTACGGTTGTTGATGCCGATCAGGGTCGGAGAGAGCGCCAGGGCGGTTTCGAGCTCGCTCTCGTCGTGGACCTCGATCAGCACGTCGAGGCCGATGGATCCGGCCTGACCGTGGAAGTCGCTAAGCTCGGCCGGGTCCAGGGCGGCGACGATCAGCAGGATGCAGTCGGCGCCGATCAGGCGGGATTCCGGGATCTGCCAGGGGTCGACGATGAAGTCCTTGCGCAGCAGGGGCAGGTCCACCGCGCTGCGGATCGCCGTGAGGAAGGCGTCGCTGCCCTGAAAGTACTTCTCGTCGGTGAGCACCGAGAGACAGGTGGCGCCTGCAGCGGCGTAGCTCGTGGCGATTTCTTCGGGGTGGAAATCGGGGCGGATCACGCCTTTGCTGGGTGAAGCCTTCTTGACCTCCGCGATCACCGCGTCGCGACCCGATGCCACGGCGGCCTCGAGAGCCGCTGCGAACCCGCGGGTGGGTGGCAGGTCGGTGAGGCGAGCCTTGAGGTCCTCCCGGTCGCGCCGCTGCCGGCGCGCCGCCACCTCGGTGCGCTTGTGCGCCAGGATCTCGTCGAGGACCGTTGCCATGCTCAGCTCTCGCCCATGAGGCCGGTGATGCGGACGAGCTCGGCCAGGCGTTCCTCGGCCAGGCCGCTGGCAATCGCGTCCTGAGCCATCACCACGCCGTTGGCGAGGGTGGTGGCGACGCCGGCTGCGTAGATGGCCGCCCCAGCATTCAGGCAGACGATGTCGGCGGCGGCGGAGTCCGGCCGGGTGATCGAGGTCCGGACGAGCGCCAGGCTGGCTTCGATGGTGCCGGCGCGCAGGTCCTCCGTGGACCGGGTTGTCAGGCCGAAGTCCTCGGGATCGATCTCGTACTCGGTGATCTCTCCGTGTTTCAACTCGACCACCCAGGAGGGCCCGTCGAGAGCGATCTCGTCCAGGCCGTTGCTGTGCACGACCAGGACGTGCTCGCTGCCGAGCAGCCGTGCCACCTCGGCCATGCGCCGCTGCCAGACGGGGCTGAACACGCCGATCACTTGGCGCTTGGCGCCGGCTGGATTGGTGAGCGGGCCGAGCAGATTCATCATCGTGCGGACCTTGAGCTCCTGGCGGACGGGGGCTGCGAAGCGCATGGCGCTGTGGTGCGCCTGCGCGAACAGGAATCCCACGCCGACCTCGCGGATGCAGTGGGCGATCTGCTCCGGGGTCAGGTTCAGGTTCACGCCGGCGGCTTCCAGGACGTCGGCGCTGCCGCTGGCGCTCGTCATCTTGCGGTTGCCGTGTTTGGCCACCTTCGCACCCGCAGCCGCAGCGACGAAGGCGGCCGCCGTGGAGATGTTGAAAAGCTTGGCGCCGCTGCCGCCCGTGCCGCAGGTGTCCACCAGATACGGCACGTCCACGGCGACCTTCGTGGACAGCGCCCGCATGGTCTGCGCCGCGCCGGCGATTTCCTCGGCCGTCTCGCCCTTCACGCGCAGCGCCATGAGCAGGCCGCCGATCTGCGCCGGCGAGGCTTCCCCGGACATCACGGTCATGAACACATCGCGGGTGTCGTCCTGCGACAGGTCGTGTCCTTCGGCCAGGGTGGCCAGCGCGCTCTGGATGTCCATGCTCAGTCTCTCTCGAGGAAGTTCTTCAGGAGCGCGTGTCCCACGTCCGTGAAGATGGATTCGGGGTGGAACTGTACCCCCTCCACAGGATGCTCGCGATGCCGGAAGCCCATGATCTCGTCGAAGGCTCCTTCGCGCTCGGTCCAGGCCGTGATCTCGAGGCAGGTGGGTAGCGTCTCGCGGGCCACCACCAGCGAGTGGTAACGGGTCGCCTCGAAGGGATTCGGCAGACCTCTGAAAACGCCGAGTTCCGAGTGGTGGATCATCGAAGTCTTGCCGTGCATCACCTCCCGGGCGCGAACCACCTGGCCGCCATAGACCTGACCGATGCTCTGGTGCCCGAGGCAGATGCCGAGAGTGGGTGTCGTGGCGCCGAAGGTCTCGATCACGGCCATGGAGATCCCTGCCTCGTCGGGCGTGCAGGGACCGGGGGAGATGACGATCTTTGCGGGGGCCAGGGCGCGGATCTCGTCCAGCGAGATCTCGTCGTTGCGGTGCACGACCACCTCGGCGCCGAGCTCGCCCAGGTACTGGACCACGTTGTAGGTGAACGAGTCGTAGTTGTCGATCATGAGCAGCATGGATGCTCTAACCTCTTGAAATATATCGATATTTTATCGAGCCCCGAGGTGCGCCATCGCGCAGCGGGATTCGGGCAGTCGGAGATTGTTCAGAACGTATTGCGGGCGGGCGCCCACCAGAGACCAGCGTGCTGCCAGGAGGAAACGAGGTTGAGTGCTCTCACGGTCATGGCAGGCATGTTACCCCTTGTTGGCGATCGTCACCATGCTCCACGAGGACGGTGGCCGCGACCGTCTACAGCCGGAGCACAACCAGGCCGGTGAGCACCGCCAGGGCGGAGAGTATCCGCAGCCGGGTCAGGGACTCGCCGAGAAACAGCACGCCGATCATCACGGCAAACAGCACGCTGCTCTCGCGCAGTGCCGCCACGGCGGCAATGGGTGCCAGGGTCATGGCCCAGACTGCGATCCAGTAGGCGCCCAGCGAGGCGAGCCCGGCCAGACCGGCCGATTGCCAGTTGCCCATGAGTGTGCCTCGCAGCGCGTCCGGGTTGCGGACAAGGAACCAGACGAGCAGCGGGATACCGTCCAGCACGAAGAGCCATGCCACATAAGCGTGGGGATCACCGGCGAGCCGTGCACCCTGACCATCGAGCAGCGTGTAGCCGGTGATGAACGCGGACGTGACGAGCGCATACACGGCGCCGCGGGGCGACCGGCGCAGCGCCTGCCAGCCGCCTTCGAAGGCGAGGACGAGGATGCCGGCCGCGAGCGTGACGATGCCGGCGGCCTGCCAGCCGCCCACCGATTCGCCCAGCAGGGCGTAGCCGCCGGCCAGGCTGAGCAGCGGGGCGGTTCCCCGTGCGAGGGGGTAGATGCGACCCAGGTCGCCATGGTCATAGGCGACGGCGAGAAAGGAGTTGTAGCCGAGATGCATGACCACGGAGCAGAGCAGCCAGGGCCAGGCCCGGGTGTCCGGAAAGCCGAGCCACAGCGCCCAGGGCAGGGCAAAGAGACCGCTGAAGGCAGTCAGGATCGCCATGGTGACGAGACGGTCTCCGCGGAAGCGGAGGAGCGCGTTCCAGGCCGCGTGGAGAAAGGCGGCGAACAGCACGGCGGCGATGAGGGTCAGCGACAAGCGATCATCCGTCGTCCTGCGGCTTGCATCGCCGCACTCTTCCATATCACTCTTCCGCCAGCAACGAGGAGACCCATTGCAAGCGAAGAATCCTGCCCCGTCCATGCTGCTGGCCGTGCTGCTCGCCGTCGGCTTTCCAGGCACGCAAGCCGCATCGGAGTCGACGCCCATGCCGATGGTGCTCGATCTGAAGAGCCGTGCCGAGGTGATCGATGCCTGGCTGGCCGAACGGGTGCAGACGGTGCTGCCCGGACTGATGCGCCGGGCGGGTATCGATCTCTGGCTGGTCATCAGCCGGGAGTACAACGAAGACCCGGTTCTGAAGACCATGATCCCCGCCACCTGGCTGTCCGCCCGGCGCTGGACCATGCTGCTGATTCACGATCCCGGCGGCGACGCGCCGCTCGAAACGCTGGCCGTGGCGCGGTATGACGTCGGCAGCGTTTTCCATCAGGCCTGGGATCCGCAAGCCGAGCCGGATCAGTGGCGGCGTCTGGCCGAGCTCGTCGAGGAAAGGCAGCCGCAGCGGATCGGCATCAACGTCTCCGGGGATTTCGCGCTCGCGGACGGGCTCACGCACACGGAGCATCAGGCCCTGGTCGAGAACCTGTCCCCGCGGTACCGGGAGCGGCTCGTGTCCGCCGAGGCGCTCGCGATCGGCTGGCTGGAAACCCGAACCGCGTCCGAGATGGTCGTGTACGGGCAGATCTGCGCCATCGCCCACCGGATCATCGCGGAGGGGCTTTCCGAAGCCGCGATCCAGCCGGGCATCACGACCACGTCGGATCTGCAGTGGTGGTACCGGGAACGGGTCGCTGATCTGAAGCTCGCGACCTGGTTCCATCCCTCCGTGTCGATCCAGCGCCCGGACGCGGGCGACGACGAGCCGGAGATCATTCAGCCCGGTGATCTGCTGCACGTCGACTTCGGCATTACCTACCTTCGCCTGAACACCGATACCCAGCAGCACGCCTATGTGTTGAAGCCCGGCGAGACCGACGCGCCGGAGCCGCTGCGCCGCGCGCTGGCCACAGGCAACCGGCTGCAGGACATTCTCACGGCCAACTTCGTCACGGGCAGGTCTGGCAACGAGATACTGGCAGCGACCCGCCGCCAGGCGATCGCCGAGGGCATCAAGCCATCCATCTACACGCATCCCCTCGGCTATCACGGCCATGCAGCGGGGCCCACCATCGGCCTCTGGGATCAGCAGGAGGGCGTGCCGGGCAACGGCGACTACACCCTCTATCCGAACACGGCCTACTCCATCGAGCTGGGTGTTTTCCTCGAGCTGCCGGGCTGGTCGAAGCCGCTCAACATCAAGCTCGAGGAGGACGCGTTCTTCGACGGCGAGACGGTCCGCTACATCGACGGCCGCCAGACCGAGCTGCACCTGATTCCTCGCCGGTAGGAAAAACAGGCTGATGAACGCATGAATACGTTGCGCGCTCTGTCAGAAGCGCTCGCTCGCGGCGAGACGGCCAGCGTGGCGCTGCTCGAGCGCTGTCTCGAGCAGGCGCGCGAACCGGCCGGGGAGGGGGCGCGCGTCTTCGTCGCCCTCCGGGAAGCAGCTGCCCGGGACGCGGCGCGGGCCATGGACGAAGCCCGGGCGCGCGGCCGGGCGCCCTCTCCCTGGGCGGGAATCCCCCTCTCCGTGAAGGACCTCTTCGACCTGGCGGGCGAGGTCACCCGCGCCGGATCCACGCTTCTCGCCGGTGCGCCGCCGGCCAGGGCGACCGCACCGGCCATCGAGCGGCTGGTTGCGGCCGGCTTCGTCATCGTCGGCCGCACCAACATGACGGAGTTCGCCTACTCCGGGGTGGGCATGAACCCGCACTACGGCACGCCGCTCAATCCCTTCGACCGTTCAACCGGCCGTATTCCCGGCGGCTCCTCCTCGGGTGCGGCGGTGTCCGTGACGGACGGCATGGCCGCCGCCGGCATCGGCACGGACACGGGCGGATCCTGCCGCATTCCGGCGGCATTGACCGGCATCGTCGGCTACAAGCCGACGGCAGGCGCGGTGCCGCGGGAGGGTGTCTATCCGCTCTCGGAGAGCCTCGACTCCGTGGGCTCGCTGGCACCGAGCGTCGACTGCTGCGCGATTCTGCACCGGATCATGAGTGGCGACGCAGACCCGTCGCCGATGCCGGAGCCGGCCGCACTGGAGCTGGCGGTGCTCGACCATTACGTCACCGCGGATCTCGACACTACCGTCGCGGCGGTCTACGCACGGGCACTCGAACGGCTCGAACGACGCGGAGCCCGGCTGACGAGACTCGAGCTACCGGACATCGAGACGCTGCCGACGCTCAATGCGCGGGGCGGCATCGCGGCTGCGGAAGCCTATGCCTTTCATCGTGACCAGCTGGCAAGCCACGAGGCGGACTACGATCCCCGCGTGGGCCGCCGGATTCTGGCCGGCAGAAACGTGAGTGCCCAGGAGCTGGCGGACATACGCCGGGCGCGGACCGGGATGATCGCCGCCTTCAATCGGGCCATGGCGGGCTTCGATGCGCTGGTCTGTCCGACGGTGCCCATCGTCGCGCCGCCGCTGTCCGCGTTCGAATCCGACGACGAGTACGTGCGGCTGAACCTGCTGCTGCTGCGCAATCCCAGCCTCTTCAACTTCCTCGACGGCTGCGCGATCTCCCTGCCCGTGCACGAGCCGGGTACCGCGCCGGTCGGCTTCATGCTCGCCGCGCCTGGTGGCCGGGACGCGCACCTGCTGGCCGTGGCGACGGCCGTGGAGGCGGTGTTTTCCTGATTGGACTTCCCCGGATCAGGCGCGTATGGTCGGCCGTGACGTTGAACCGCGTCTTTGCGGTCGGCGATCCCAAGTTCGATAACTGTTCGATAACTGATTGATCTGAAACTATTTTCTGGGAAAGGACTTGATCCGGCGGGACAGGTACCAGCAACGCGCAACGGCTTTCGTCCACGTGACGACGTCATTGCGCACCCCCGACGACGCGAGCCATCCGTTCGGGCGTACCCCTGTCTGCTGTGATCCAAACTTCTGTGATCCAAGCAATGAGGGAGGCGCCCCATGTCGCACCACACCCCGCAAGCCAACCGGCTGAGCGTACTCGATTTCGCCGCGCGCAAAGCGCACCGCGAGAAACTCTCCATGGTCACCTGCTACGACTACACGTCGGCTCAGGTGCTGAACGGCACGGCAGTGGACACGCTGCTGGTCGGTGACAGCCTGGCCATGGTGATGCACGGCTTCGATTCCACCGTGCATGCCACGGTGGAGCTGATGGCCCTGCACGTGGCGGCGGTGGCGCGCGGCGCGCCGGACAAGTTCATCGTTGGCGACATGCCCTTCCTGGCAGCGCGCAAGGGTCTCAAGGAGGCCATGGACGGCGTGCAGCAGCTCATGCAGGCCGGCGCCCACTCGGTGAAGATCGAGGGCGAGAAAGGTCAGCTCGAGCTCATGGCGCACATCGTCGATTCCGGGGTGCCGGTGATGGGGCACCTGGGTCTGACCCCACAATCCGTGCACCAGCTCGGCGGCCACAAGGTGCAGGGCAAGGCGGAGGCAGAAGCCCGGGCGCTGCTCGAGTCGGCGCAGAGGCTCGAGGATGCCGGCTGTTTCGCGCTGGTGCTCGAGTGCGTGCCGAGCGTGCTCGCCCGGGAGATCACCCAGCGGCTCGCCATTCCCACCATCGGCATCGGCGCCGGTCCGCATACGGACGGGCAGGTGCTCGTGCTTCAGGACATGCTGGGCATGAACCCGGGATTCAAGCCGAAGTTTCTCAAGCACTACGCAAACGGCTGCGAGGTGATGACCAGCGCGGTGAACCGTTTCGATGCGGAGATCCGCCACGGCTGCTTCCCGTCCGCGAAGGAGAGCTACCGATGAGCGCGGTGATCCGCCAGGGGCCGCGTGGTGTCTCGTCGCGAGAACAGCTGGCGGGCAGTGCCGCCGGCGCTCCGCGCGTGTTCCGTAACCTGGACGAGTGGCGCACCTTCCGTCGCAGCCTCCAGGGCACGGTGGGATTCGTGCCCACCATGGGTGCGCTGCATGCCGGGCACGGTTCGCTGCTCGAGCGGAGCATCGCCGAGAACGACCACACGGTGCTCAGCATTTATCTCAACCCGACCCAGTTCAACAACCCCAGGGATCTGGACGTCTATCCGCGCACGCTGGAGCGGGACCTCGCGCTCGCGGCCGGGCTGGGCGTCGACTTCGTGGTCACCCCCGACTACGAGCAGATGTATCCGGACGGCTTCCGCTACCGCGTGGAAGAGAACGCGCTCTCCGGCGAGCTCTGCGGCGAGCACCGACCGGGACACTTCACCGGCGTGCTCACCGTGGTGATGAAGCTCTTGAACCTGGTGCAGCCCGATCGGGCCTACTTCGGGGAGAAGGACTATCAGCAGTACCTGCTGATCCGCGACATGTGCGACGCGTTCTTCCTGGACGTGACGATCGTGCCATGCGCCACCGTGCGGGAGTCCGACGGCCTCGCCATGAGCAGCCGCAACGAGAACCTGGATGCGGCAGGCCGGGTGAAGGCGGCGCTGCTCAACCGGTTGATCCGCTCCGAGGCGGATGACGATGCGGTCATCCGGGCGCTCACCGAGGCGGGCTTCACGGTGGACTACGTGCTGAGCCGGCACGGGCGGCGCTTCGTCGCGGCGAGCCTCACGTGCGGCGAGAGAACCGTGCGCCTCATCGACAACGTGGCGGTCTGAACCGGCGTCTGGCGGGGCGGCCGGCTCCGGGCCGTCCGCGCCTCCCTGGCCGCGGGGCTATTCGAGACCGAACACGAACAGCGTGTTGCCGCCGGTGATGGCGACGCGCTGTTTGCCGTCCACGGCGAAGCCCATGGGGTTGGTGCGGATGTGGGCGCCGGTGTTGAAGGTCCAGAGCGCTGCCCCCGTGTCCTCGTCCAGCGCGAAGAACGTCCCTTCCAGAGTGCTGCCGAACACCAGCCCACCGGCCGTGGCCATGAGGCCGGACCAGGGCGGCGCCTTGAGCGGGAACTCCCAGAGCTGCTCACCCGTCATCACGTCCAGCGCCAGCACCGCACCCGAGGCATCGTCTCCGGACAGCGCCTGCTCACCACCGCCCAGGAACGGCATGCCGGGCTCGTACTCCGCGTCGGCCTTGAAGTAGATGGCGCCCATGCGCCGGTTCGGCACGAAGAAGCGGCGGCTCAGCGGGCTGTAGGACGGCGAGAACCAGTTGATCGCGCCCTGCAGGCTCGGCCATACCAGGGTGCCTTCCTCGGTGGGCTCGGTGTCCGGCAGCACGATGGGCCGTCCGGTGCCGTCGAGACCGGCGGCCCAGGTCTGCTTCGAGTAGGGCCGGCCGAGCAGGAACTCACCGGACGCCCGGTCGAGCAGATAGTAGAAGGCGTTACGGTTGGCGACGGCCACCAGCTTGCGCGCCCGCCCCTGGAAATCGCCGTCGAGCAGCACCGGAATCTGATTGGCGTCCCAGTCGTGGGTGTCGTGCGGGGTGAACTGGAAGTGCCAGCGCAGGGTGCCGGTGGCCGGGTCCAGGGCCAGAATCGAGCAGGTGAACAGGTTGTCACCGGGCCGCAGATCGCCGTTCCAGTCCGGGGCGGGATTGCCCGTCATCCAGTAGAGCAGGTCGAGGTCGGGATCGTAGGAACCAGTGAGCCAGGTGGAGCCACCTCCTGTCTGCCAGCTCTCGCCGCCCCAGGTCTCGCTGCCCGGCTCGCCGGGCGCCGGCACGGTGTAGGTGCGCCACACCCGTTTGCCGGTTGCGGCGTCGTAGGCGTCCACGAAGGCCCGCACGCCGGCTTCCGCACCGCTCACCCCGACGATGACGAGGCCGTCCAGGGCGAGCGGCGCCAGGGTCAGGGAGAAGCCCACGGTGTTGTCGGCCACCCGGGTTTCCCAGCGGACCGCGCCGGTTCCGGCGTCCAGCGCAAACAGCCGCGCGTCCAGCGTGCCCACAAAAAGTGTGTCGCCGAGGATGGCCACGCCGCGGTTCACCTTCGGAAAGCCGATGTGCAGCACGTCCTCGGGCAGCTCCGGCGCCCAGTGCCAGAGCAGGCGTCCCGTTGCCGCATCCAGCGCCGAGACGCTGCTCGGCGACTCCGTGAGGTACATGATGCCGTCCACCACCAGCGGGGTGGTCTCCTGAAGCCCGGCACCGGGAACGTCGGTGGGCTGCATCTGGTACGCCCAGAGCGCTTTCAGGCGGGAAACGTTGGCTCTGTTGATCTCGTCGAGCGCCAGAAACCGTTCCGAGCGGTAGGTGCCCGAGTAGGTCAGCCAGTCGCCGTCCGCACTGGCGTTGACGAGGCGCTCGAACGGCACCGGCGCGGCGGCCGCACTCGCACTGGCGAGCGCGCTCGCGAGCAGCAGGGTCGTCAGGCAGATCCGCATCATCGTGGTGCTCCTTTCAGGCTCATCAGGTAGGAGGCGAGGTCCTCCACCTCCTTGGCGCTGAGTACGGTGTCGTAGCCCGGCATCAGGCTGTGGCCGAACGCATGCTGCAGGTCCAGCAGGCCGCGCTTGTCGAAGGAGCGGATGCCGCCGGAGAGATCCCGCACCTGGATGGAGAACTCGTCCTCGTTGACCCGCAGACCCTCGAACTCGCCTTCCGGGGAAACCAGCCGGACGGTGAGAAAGGCATTGGTCCGTCCGGACAGCTGACCCGTGAGCATGGGATAGTCCGCATCCGGGTTGGTCAGCGATCGGCGGAGGTATTCGAGGTTCCGTCGCGCCCCAACGTCCGTGAGCTCCGGACCCACGCCCCGGCCCTCACCCTGGTTGATGTGACACGCCGCGCAGCCACCCCGGGTTTCATACAGCACACGTCCCGCCTCAGGATCGCCGGGCATGGTCTCGGCGGGCAGGCGACCCAGCGAGCGGACATAACCGGCGATCCGCCAGAGCTCGGCGTCGTTGGGGCCGAACGTGCCCGGCATGCCCGTGCCCTGAACGCCCTCGTTGATCACCTCGAACAGCGCCTCGTCGGTCGGCGCGTGGCGGAGCGTCGCCCGTTTGAGGCTCGGTCCCTCGCCGCCCTCGCCGAGCATGCCGTGACAGCGGGCGCAGTGGACGCGAAACAGGCGCTGGCCGTCGACCAGGTCCTCCGGCGTCTGGGTGGAAATGGGGGAAGGCGCATCGGCCTGGTCCGCGGTGGCCGGCCAGCCGGCGCCGGACAACAGCAGGACACCCAGCGCGGCCCTGAGCCACGCGCTCCTCAAGTGCTCCAAACCCGCTCCTCCCCTGGGTCCGCCGCCTGAAAAGGCAGACGTTACGCGAATGCACCATGCCCCTCAAACGGCGAGGGGCTGCGGCAACTACCTAGCAGGCTGCCAGGTTGAAGTCCGCCGGATACCCCCCATATTCCCGTCAACGAGGGCCCTGTCAGACGGCCCGAACAGGAGACGACAAAATGAATGACATTGTTCGACGCAACGATCCTTTCGACATCTTCAGCCGCTTCGGCGACCTCTTCGACCGCGAGCCGTTTTTCAGTCCGGCCGCGCGGACGGAATGGCTGCCGCCGGTGGACATCAAGGAGACGGACGCGGGTTATACCTTCCACATGGACGTGCCCGGCATGAAGCCCGAAGACCTGGACGTGGAGCTGCACGAAGGCGTGCTGAGCATCCGCGGCTCGCGCAGCGAGGAGAAGAAGGAAGAGGACAAGGGCTACGTGCGCACCGAGCGGCGCTACGGCAGTTTCGCCCGTCAGTTCCGCGTGCCGACCAACGTGCAGGCCGACAGCCTGAAGGCGGAGGTCAAGGACGGCGTGCTGACCATCGAGGTGCCGAAGGGTAAGGAACCGGGTGCCCGCAAGGTCAAGGTGTCCTGAAGGAGCGCAGCATGGACACAGACCGGTTGAAAGAGGACTTCGGCAATACCTGGAAGTGGCTGGCGGAAGGCTGGCGTCACATCAGTGCCAAGGCGGCCAACGCGCTGACCTACTTCAGCCCGTCCAAGGGCAATGAGGCCTCCGGCGTCATGCGCTGGGGCCTGATGGCTCTGGACGTGCGCGAGGCGGAGGACCACTTCGTCGTCGAGCTCGAAGCGCCCGGACTCGACAAGGAGGACTTCGACGTCACGGTGGAGGACCACCGGCTGATCGTCACCGGCACCAAGCGGTTCGAGCAGGAGCGCAAGGAAGGCGCCATGCGCATCACGGAACGTGCGTTCGGCTCGTTCCAGCGGGTGATCCCGATGAGCGAGCGGGTGACGGCGGAAGGCGCGCAGGCTTCCTACAAGCGCGGCGTGCTGACGCTGAAGGTCCCGAAGGCGGTACCGCCGAGCGCCAAGAAGATCGCGGTGGTGTCGAGCTGACGCCAGGCTGCTAGGTCAGCGCGAGAACGCCCTCGAGGGCGATCTCCACGGCCTGGCTTCTCACCGCCTGGCGGCTGCCCGCCAGGTGGTGTTCTGCGGTCTGCACGCAGCGGATCTCTCCCTCCCGGATTGCCCAGCCGAACCAGACGGTGCCGACGGGGGAGACCACGTCGCCACCGTCCGGACCGGCGATGCCGGTGATGGCCACCGAGATGTCGGCCGAGCTGGCGGCCAGCGCCCCTTCCGCCATGGCCCGGGCGGTGGGCTCGCTCACGGCGCCGTGACGATCGAGAATCTCCGTTGCGACGCCGACCATGTCGGTCTTCGCGCTCAGCCGGTAGGTGACGAAGGCGCCCTCGAACCAGCTCGAGGAGCCCGGTATCTCGGTCAGCCGTGCGGCGAGCAGCCCACCGGTGCAGGACTCGGCACTCACCAGGCGCCAGCCGCGCGCGAGCAGGGCGCTGCCCACGTCGACGGCCAGCGAATCAGGACCACTCACGGTCGTCGATGGCATCCAGATTCTGGAATCGGGACTCCGCCAGCGCTGCAGCGCGGAAGATCGCCCGGCCCTTGTTCATGCTTTCCTTCCATTCGAGCCTCGAGATCGAGTCGGCGACGATGCCGCCGCCTGCCTCGATGTAGAGCATACCGTCCTTGATCACGGCGGTGCGGATGGCGATGGCGGTGTCCATGTTGCCGTTCCAGGCCAGGTACCCCACGGCGCCGCCGTAGATGCCGCGTTTCACCGGCTCCAGCTCGTCGATGATCTCCATGGCCCGGATCTTCGGCGCGCCGGACAGGGTGCCCACCGGCAGGGTGGCCCGGAGCACGTCCATGGCCGTCTTGCCCGGCTTCAGCACGCCTGTCACGTTCGACGAGATGTGCATGACGTGGGAGTAGCGCTCGATCACGAATTTCTCGGTCACCGCCACCGAGCCGGTCTCGGCGACACGGCCGACGTCGTTGCGGCCGAGGTCGATGAGCATCAGGTGCTCGGCGATTTCCTTGGGATCGGCCAGCAGCTCAGCCTCCAGTGCCTGATCCTCTTCGGGCGTGTGACCCCGACGCCGGGTGCCGGCCAGCGGCCGGTTGGTGATCACCCCGTCCTCCACCCGTGCCAGGATTTCCGGCGACGAGCTGACGATCTGGAAGTCCTTCAGGTCCATGAAGTACATGTAGGGCGAGGGGTTGAGGCGGCGCAGCGCCCGGTAGAGGTTCACCGGCTCGGAGCCGAACGGCAGCGACATGCGCTGGGCGAGCACCACCTGCATCACGTCGCCGGCGCGCGTGTACTCGCGGATCCGTTCGACGGCCTGTTTGAAGGGTTCTTCGCCGAACTCGGAGATGAAGTCGGACTCCTCCACGGGCTGGTTGGTGGGCGTTTCGCTGATCGAGGGCACAGCCGCCAGCAGTGAGAGGGCGCGGTCCTGCAGCGTTTCCAGCGTGCGCTGGTAGGCATCGGGATCGGTCGGGTCCACCAGGCTGATGAGCTGCATCTGCCCCTTGAGGTTGTCGAAGACCACCACATCCTCCGACACCATCAGCAGGATGTCCGGGGTACCCAGCGTGTCCGGCGGCGCCGTGTGCTTAAGCCGTTTCTCGGTGTAACGCACGGTGTCGTAGCCGAAGTAGCCCACCAGCCCACCGTAGAAGCGCGGCAGGTTCGGCAGCGGCGCCACCTTGAAGCGCGCCTGGAAGGACTCGATGAAGCTGAGCGGGTCGTCCGTGGTGACGGTTTCGACGATCGTGCCGTTTGTCTCGACGGTGATGGTGCTGCCGATCACCCGCAGCAGCGTTCTGGCCGGCAGCCCGATGATCGAGTACCGGCTCCACTTCTCGCCGCCACCCTGGGCGGATTCCAGCAGGTAGGAGTAGGGCCCTCGGGCGAGCTTCAGGTAGGTGGAGACCGGTGTGTCGAGGTCTGCAAGGCTGGTATGCACGACGGGGATGCGGTTGTAGCCGGCCCGGGCAAGATCGGAAAAGGTGTTGGCGTCCATGTGAATCCAGTGGTTTCTGGGTGCGCCTCCATCCCATCCGGACGATCGGGCACCGGGTTCTGCTGGTCTCGGCGGGGCCGAGCGCGTATGGCTGGAAGGTTTCCTAGGCGCGCTGCGCCCGGGGAGAGCCCTCCGCGACGACGGAGCGTCGCCACTGGTCCTGAGTGCCTCGGGGTGTTCGCTCGATACCCCTGCTGTTGCTGTGGTTGCAGATGGACATGACCGCCGACAGGTCGACTCTGTTCTTGATGCGCGGCAGGAGCCTAAACGAGGTCGGTAAACGATTCAATGACGGCATCCGCGCCGAGCTCCGCCGCGGGGATGCCGTGATTGTAGCCGTCGCGTACCACCACGACCGGGCAGCCGGCCGCCCGGGCGCAGAGCACGTCCGCCTCCGAGTCGCCGACGAACAGCGCCTGAGCCGGTGTCAGTGCCAGCGCGGCGCAGGCATGGAGCGCAGGGTCCGCCGCCGGCTTGGGTGCGGTGGCGGTGTCGCCGCACACCACCGCATCGAAGTAGAGGTCGAGCTGCAGGGCGGCCAGCAGCGGCTCGGAGAGCTGGGTGAGCTTGTTGGTGACCACCGCGAGACGCGCACCTCTCGCCTTGAGCGTCTGCAGGGCGGTCACCACCCCGGGGTACGGTCGGCCGAGGTCGGCGATGTGTGCCCGGTAGTGGTCGAGAAAGACCTCGAGAATGGACTCCGTCGTCGGCAGCGCGTCGACCGTCGAGTGGTCCCGCTTACGCGCGGCCAGCGCCTGCTCGATCAGCGCCCGGGCGCCGTGGCCCACCCAGTGGCGCGTGAGCGCCTCGGTGAAGCCCGGCAGGCCGTGCCGGCCGAGCGCGTGATTGAGCGCGGCGTTGATGTCGGGTGCCGTGTCGACCAGGGTGCCGTCGAGGTCGAAGAGGTAACCGGAATAGGGTTTCAAGCGCCGGCGAGCTCCCGGCGCATGGCGGAGATGACGTCCGCGTAGTCGGCCGTCCGGTCGGTGCCACCCTGGAAGGCGGAGAAGATCGCCGAGCCCGCGACGAACGTGTCGGCGCCGGCCCGGGCCGCGTCCGCGATGTTGCCGGTCTTGATGCCGCCATCGATTTCCAGGCGGATGTCGCGGCCGCTGGCATCGATCAGCTCGCGGGCGTTGGCCACCTTGTTCAGGCTCGACGGGATGAACGCCTGGCCGCCGAAGCCCGGGTTGACGGACATGATCAGCACCAGATCGACCAGGTCGATGACCTCGGCGAGCTGGTCGATGGGCGTGGCAGGGTTGAACACCAGGCCCGCCCTGGCGCCGCCTTCGCGGATCACGGACAGCGAGCGGTGCAGGTGCTCGGTGGATTCCGGGTGGATGCTGATGATGTCCGCCCCGGCGCTCAGAAAGTCGCCGACGAGCCGATCCACGGGCTTGACCATGAGGTGCACGTCCATGGTCGCGTCGATGCCGGCCCGGCGCAGTGACTCCAGCACCAGCGGGCCTATGGTCAGGTTGGGGACGTAGTGGTTGTCCATCACGTCGAAGTGAATGAGGTCGGCACCGGCATCCAGCACGGCACGGATCTCCTCCCCGAGCCGGGAGAAGTCCGCCGAGAGGATGGAAGGGGCGATCCAGTACGTCATGGGCATCGCATTCTACGGATCCGCCGGCCTGCTGTCTGGCACGGATCCACCCACGGCGAGGAGCTGGGCTTCGGTGCCGATGTCCGTCCAGCGCCCGGACCACAGCTCGGCCGACAGGCGGCCGGCGCCGATCGCCCGGAAGAAGCGGTCCCGCAGGGAGAACGGGGTGGCGGTGTCACCGGCGAAGACCTCCGGGCGGATCACGGCAATGCCGCAGTACACGAAGTCGTCGCCGCGGCTCGTGATCCGACCGTCGGCGAACAGGAAATCCCCTTCTGCCCTGAAGACCGGCTTCGGTGTCACCACCAGGTGCATGTCGGCCCATGCCGGCGGCAGCGTCAGCCGGGAGAAGGGGAAGTCCGTGTAGATGTCGCCGTTGAGCAGCACGAACGGGCCTTCGCCGAGCAGCGGCAGGGCGTTGACGATGCCGCCGCCGGTTTCCAGCAGGACCGCTTCGCGGCTGTAGCGGATGTGGACGCCGAAGGCGCTGCCGTCACCGAAGTGGCTCTCGATGCGATCGCCCAGATGGTGGAGGTTGATCACGAGCTCGGTGATCCCGGCTGCGCGCAGCCAGCCGATCTGATGCTCGAGCAGGGGGCGGCCGTGGACGGCCAGCATGGGTTTGGGGATGGTGTCCGTATGCGGCCGCAGGCGCTCGCCCCGTCCGGCCGCGAGGATCATGGCCTTCATGATGTCGTTGTGCTCGGGGGACCGGCGAGGGCGGCGAGCCGGTCGGCCACCTCGGCGCGGTCCAGGCCGTCCAGCCAGTCCGCCAGCGGCGCCAGCCCCGGGTAGCGACGCGTCAGCCGCCGCAGGTGCTCGAGCACCGGTGGGATGTGGACGAGGTGCGTAGTCCTGTCGTCGCGCAGGCGCAGACGGGCGAAGATGCCCACGGCCTTGAGCTGGCGCTGAACGGCCATGTGGTCCACGTCCTCCCGGAAAGCCTCGTCGTCCAGCGCCAGGCGTGTTCGTGAGAGGTAGACATCGACCCAGCGCGCCACGCCCTCCTCCGGGAACTCGTGGTAGCAGTCGTGGAGCAGTGATGCCAGGTCGTAGCTCACCGGTCCCACGAGCGCGTCCTGGAAGTCGACGATGCCGAATCCGCCACTCGCCGGATCGTAGAGCAGGTTACGGCAGTGGTAGTCGCGGTGCACGCAGCACTGGTGCTGCCCGCGGGTGCGATCGACGAGCTGCCGGAACACGCCGCCGACGGCTTCCGGCAATCGGGTATCCAGCAGCGTCGAGGCGAACCACTCGCTGAAGATGCCGAGCTCGTCCTCGAAGCGTTGTGCGGTGTAGGGCGGAATCGCGGGGCTGTCGACCCGCTGCAGCCGGACCAGAGCGTCGATGGCGCGTTCCAGTGCAGCATCCTCGTGCGCCGTGCCGTAGGCTGCCGCGAGGTCGTGTCTGCCCACGTCGCTGAGCAGATACCAGCCGGCCGTCGGATTGCTGTGCAGGATCTCCGGAACCGGCAGGGCACTGTCCGCGAAGACGCGGGCCAGCCGTTCGAACTGGGCGTTCTGCTCCTTTTCCGGAGGCGACACCATGAGCACGACGGAGGTTGCCTTGCCGCAGGCGCCGGCCGGACATTCGACCCGGTAGAAGGCGCGGAAGCTCGCCTCCGCCTTCAACGGCTGGAAGATCAGCTGGTCGGACTGGAGGGTCGCCCGCGTCCAGGCGAAGGCACGGTCTTGCATCGACGCATTCTAGCAGGGCGATCTGCCGGGGCGATTGGGCCGGGTAAGCAGCCGGGCGCGAGGGTATGATCGCGCCCCATGACGCGTTTGTACCGACATCGGCGGGCCGTTGCCCGCTTCCTGGCGACCTGCATCCTGTTGACAGGTGCCTTCGGCCTCGGCGGGCCGGCGATGGCTGCCGAGCCGCAGGGGCTCGCGTGGGAATACTGGCAACCGCGTGATGCGCTCGATCCCGCGCAGCGCTCCGGCCTGTCGCCGTTCTGCGCGGGCAGGTACCTCTGGCCCGTGTTCCCGCTCCCGACCAGCGCCACAGACGAAGACTATCCGGTGGAGGCCGAGGCCCGGGAGCTGACTTACTTCGAATCCGGTGAGGTGACGCTGCAGGGCGACGTGGTCGTCCGCCAGGGCAACCGGATCCTCCGCTCGGAGGAGGTGGGGCTGAACCACGAAACCCGGCAAGGGAGCATTGCCACAACGGTGCAGATCGAGCAGCCGGACGCCATTCTCAGGGGCACGGACGCGGCCATGAATCTGGACACCAAGGCAACGGTGATCAACGGCGCGGAGTTTCTGCTGGTGCAGCCGGAGTTCCGCGGCACCGCGGGTCGCCTGGAACGCTACGACAATGGCGATCTGGAGGTCACCGGCGGGTCGTTCACGCGCTGCGAGCCCACCAACAACAACTGGCGTGTGGGTGCGCGCTCGCTGCGCATCCGCGAAGGCAGCGATGTGGGCGTCGCCCGGGACGCCGTGGTGCGCGTGAAAGGCGTCCCCGTCTTCTACACGCCCTATCTCAGCTTCCCCACCAGCGACGAGCGGAAGTCGGGGTGGCTGTTTCCCAATCTGGGGTTCTCCAGCCAGAACGGTTTCGAGTTCGCGCCACCCTACTACCTCAACCTGGCGCCGAACTACGACGCGACCGTGGTTCCCCGCTACTTCCAGAAGCGGGGTCTCGGCATCGAAGGCGAGCTCCGCTATCTGTCCGGCTGGCAGGAAAGCCGGGTCGTCGGCTCCTTTCTGCCGGACGACTCGCTCTACGACGGCACCTACGAGAAGGACGACTTCGAGGATCTGGAGGCGGCCGGTCTGGTGGAGGGTCCGTTCGAGTCGGAGGATCGCTGGCTGTACGGTCTGTATCACGAAGGCAATGCCAAGGCCTGGCACACCACGGTGGACTACACGGCCGTCAGCGACAGGGACTATTTCCGCAACCTGGATACGGAAATCAACGTCGCCTCCGACCGTGAGCTCGAGCGTTTCGGCGAGATCCAGTACCTGCGCAACGGCCTCGACCTGAGGCTCTGGGCCCAGGGCTTTCAGCGTCTCGATGACGTTCAGGTGGATGCCTACCGGCGACTACCCGAGCTGTCGCTCAGCTATCTGGGTGACCTGCCCGGACCGCTGGAGTGGTCCATCGGTGCCGCGGGCGCGATGTTCGACCGGGACAACGAGGACCTGGTGGGTGTGGCCAGGATCGTCGGCAACCGGGTGCACGTGGAGCCGAGAGTCAGCCTGCCGCTTACCCGCCCGTGGGGATTTCTCAACCTGACCGGCGGCTACCGGTACACGGCCTACGACCTGGAAGACACGGCGCCGGACGTGGACGAGACGCCTGTGCGCAAGATCGGCCTCGGCAGCGTCGACACGGGGCTGTTCTTCGAGAAGGACTTCGACCTCTTCGGGCGCCGCACCGTGCACACGCTGGAGCCGCGCGTGTACTACCTTTATCAGCAGTACCAGGACCAGGACGATTTTCCCCGGTTCGACGCCACCCAGCTGACCTTCCGCTACGATCAGCTCTGGCGGGACAACCGTTTCTCCGGTCTGGATCGCATCGGCGATGCCAACCAGCTCTCCATGGGGTTCACCTCCCGCCTGCTGAATGCGTCCTCCGGCGTCGAGATGCTGCGGGCGAGCATCGGCCAGATCCGCTACTTCGAGGACCGGCGCGTGACGCTCTTCGGCGTGCAGACCGAGCGCGACCAGAGCAGCAAGTCTGAGTTCGCCGGCGAGCTCGCTGCCCGGATGCGATCCTGGACGGTGGGCGCCGACGTGATCTGGGATCCGACCCTGGACAAGGTCTCGCGAGGGGGCGGCTACACGACCTATCGGGCCAGCAACGACCGCATCGTCCACCTCGGCTATCGTTATGATACGAACTTCATCGACCAGACCGACGTGGCGGTGATCTGGCCCCTGACGCGCCGTTATGCCGCCATCGGGCGCTGGAACTACGACCTGAATACCCGCCGGACGATTGAGGGCCTGGCTGGAATCGAGTACAACGACTGCTGCTGGAAACTGCGGGTCGTGTACCGCAGCTACCTGGATTCTCCCTCGGCGCGCGATTTCGAAAGTGCCGAAAAGCGCTCGGGCATCTACTTCCAGGTCGTGTTCAAGGGGCTGGCGAGCCTCGACGACTCTCTGGAATCCCTGCTGTCCAAGAGTATCCGGGGTTATGTGATGGAAGACGAATGGACCCGATGAAACCACTGAAAACCGCAATCTTCGCCGGCGTGCTGGCGCTGTCCTTTCCGCTCGTGTCGGCGGCGGAGTACCGCGAGCTCGATGCCATCGTGGCGGTGGTGGAGGACGACGTGGTGCTCGCCTCCGAGCTCCTCGAACGGCTCGACATGGTTCGCGATCAGTTTGCACAGAACAACGCGCCGCTGCCGCCGAACGACATCCTGCTCTCCCAGATCATGGAGCGGCTGGTCATCGAAAGCCTGCAGATCCAGGAAGCCGAGCGGCGGGGGGTCACGGTCGATGACGAGACGCTGACCCGGGCGGTGACGGGCTTCGCCCGCCAGAACAACATGACCCTCGAGGAGTTCGCGCAGGGTCTCGAGCAGGATGGTCGCAATTACGCCGAGTTCCGTGAGCAGATCCGCCGGGAGATGATGATGCAGCGCCTGCAGCAGGGCATCGTCAACCGGCGCATCACGATTTCCGAGCAGGACATCCAGGACCTGCTCAATTCGCCTTACTACAAAGAGCTCCTCTCCGACGAGTTCCGCGTCGGCCACATCCTGCTCGAGCTGGAACCCAATGCCAGCGAGGAGACCATCAAGGCGGCCGAGGATGCGGCCATCGAGATCGTCAAGGAGCTGCGGGCAGGGGCGGACTTCGCACAGATGGCAGTGGCGCGGTCGGCCGGATCGAACGCTCTGGAAGGTGGTGATCTGGGCTGGCGTAAGGCCGCCGAGCTGCCCAGCCTGTTTGCCGAGTACGTGCTGGAGATGGAGGTCGGCGATGTGTCACCGCCCATCGCGAGCGGCAGCGGCCTGCACATCGTCAAGCTGCTCGAACAGCGTGGCGCCGGGGTGCAGAAGGAGGTGCAGACCCACCTGCGGCACATTCTGGTGATGCCTTCGGAGATCCGCACCGAAGCGGAAACGGAGGCGCTGATCCGCGACGTCTATCGCCGGCTCGAGGCCGGAGAGGATTTTGCGGAGCTGGCCGCCGAGTACTCGGAAGACCCGGGCAGCGCGCTGGCCGGCGGTGATCTGGGCTGGACGTCGGGCAACGAGTTCGTGCCCCGCTTCCGGGAGGTCATGGCCGAGACGCCGACGGGGAGCTTAAGCGAGCCATTCCGTTCCCAGTACGGATGGCACGTGCTGGAGGTGATCGACCGCCGGGAGCAGGACATGAGCGACGCCGCACGACGCGACATGGCGCTGCAGATCCTGCACGGGCGCCGCTTCGAGGAGGAGCTGGACAAATGGCTGAAGGAGCTCCGTGACGAGGCCTTCGTGGAGGTCAGGCTCAACAATTCCTGAGGCGATGTGGCGCTGAAGCTTGCCATCACGCCGGGGGAGCCGGCCGGCATCGGACCCGAGTTGGTGGTTCGCCTGGCGCAGCACGAACGCCGCGTGGGCTGGGTTGTGATCGCGGACGCTGATCTGCTGGCGCGCACGGCCGACCGCCTGGGTCTGCGCCTGCGCACGGATCGCAACGTCGGCAGGCCCTCGCGAAAACCCGGCAGCATCACCGTTCTGCACGCGCCGCTCGTCGCCGTGGAGCAGCCCGGTGTGCTCGATGTTCACAACGCCGCCTACGTGATCGAAACCCTGACAATGGCGGCGACGGGCTGTCTGGACGGCGAGTTTGCCGGTGTGGTCACCGGTCCGGTGCAGAAATCCGTGATCAACGATGCGGGGCGTCCGTTCAGCGGGCACACGGAATTCTTCTGCGAGCAGGCCGGGGTGCCGGACGTGGTGATGCTGCTGGTGGCGGACCGGTTGCGGGTAGCGCTGGCGACGACCCACCTGCCGCTGGCGGCGGTGCCCCGCGCGATCACCCGGCCGCTGCTCACTCGGCGTCTCGGCATTCTGCTCGAAGGGCTCACGCGGCAGTTCCGCCGCCGGAATCCCCGGGTGCTGGTGGCCGGCCTCAACCCCCATGCGGGAGAGGGTGGTCATCTGGGTCGTGAGGAGATCGACATCATCGCGCCGGTGTGTGAAGGCTTCCGGTCGCAGGGTGCCCGAGTGGAAGGGCCGTTGCCGGCGGATACGCTGTTCACGCCACCTTACCTCGCCCGCGCCGATGCCGTGTTCGCCATGTATCACGACCAGGGCCTTCCCGTGCTCAAGTCGCACGGGTTCGGGCGGGCAGTGAACGTGACGCTCGGGCTGCCGTTCGTGCGGACGTCCGTCGATCACGGCACGGCGCTGGATATTGCCGGCCGGGGCATCGCGGACACCGGCAGCTTTCAGGCCGCGCTTGCGCTCGCCGCACGGCTTGCCCGGTGACGCTGGATACCTGAAAAGACGACCACTGAAGGTCAGCAGGAATTGAGCATAGCGTTTAGTCGGGCGAGCGTCTCAATGTAGTTTCTATCGCCTGCACTCCTCGATATCGTCGGCGAGCCAGGCCTTGATCAGCGACTGATAGGGAATATCACGGCGGTTTGCTTCGAGCTTGATGCGTTCCAGCAGGGCAACGGGAAGCCGCAGAGAGATCGTCTTCGTCGATGTCTTCAGGTTCGGAAGCCGAGCGCTCTGCGCCTGGCTCCAGTCCAGGTACTCACTCGAGTCGTGACTCTCCCAGAAAGCACGCTCTTCGGCCTCGTCTCTGAACTCAGGTATCTTCTTTTTCGGCTTTGACATAGTACGTTCTCTCTTTGCGATGCATGTCTCTCGCCGAGATCACGCGTATGAGTCGATCATCGTCACGCAGCGTGAAGGTGACATGGAGGAGTCGACCCTGATCTGTCCGGCCCAGGGCATGCAACCTGTGCTCGCTGCGACTGTGTCTGTCGTCAGCCATCAGCAGAAGCGGTTCGTTGAGGAAGACCTGCTCAGACTCGCTCTGGCTGACCTGGTGCTTGTCGACACTCTTCCGAGCATTGCCTTCGTCCCAGTCGAAGCCGACAATCCGCGTCCAATCGAGCATGTGTTGTATATTGTCATCATATACAGAACCTGGGCAAGCCTGGTAATGACGAGTCTGGAAGGACGGTGATTTGAGCCACCAGGCGAGAAAGCGCTTCGGTCAACACTTCCTGGTCGACGAGGGGGTTCTGCAGCACATCGCCGACGTGGTGCGGCCGCAGTCCGAGGACCGGCTGCTGGAGATCGGGCCCGGGCACGGCGCCCTGACCCGTTACCTCTACGGACAGACGGCCAGCTACGTGGCGGTGGAGCTGGACCGCGATCTGATCGCGCCGCTCAAGGCCGCCTTCCCCGGGCTCTCGCTCGTCAGCGCCGACATTCTGAAGGTGGATCTGGACAGCCTGCTCGAGCCGCCGGGCTGGCGTCTGGTGGGCAACCTGCCCTACAACATCTCCTCACCGCTGCTGATCAAGCTGTTCGACCATCTGCCGCGCATCCGCGACATGCACTTCATGTTTCAGCGCGAGCTCGGCGCCCGGCTCGGCGCCGAGCCCGGCACCAAGAGCTGGGGACGCCTGGGCGTGCTGACCCAGTACTTCTGCGAGGTGGAAAGCCTGTTCGACGTGCCGCCCGAAGCTTTCGCCCCGCCGCCCAAGGTGCACTCCCAGGTGGTGCGGCTGCTGCCCCGGCGGGATCGCGAGGCCGTGGACCTGGAGAAGCTCCACCAGGTGCTCCAGCGCGCCTTTTCCGCGCGCCGCAAACGTATCGCCAACGGCCTCAAGACGCTTAGACTGGACTGGGATCGCGCCGCGGTGGATCCGGAGCGCCGCCCGGATGCACTCACCGTCGGTGAGTTCGTGCGCCTGGCGAACGCCGTGACGGGAGAGGTCGCAGACTGAGCCATTCTCAGGAGGTGAGCATCGTGTTCGAAATCGGTGTGGAAGTGCGCTACATCGAGCGGGAATCGGATCCGGGCGAGGGACGTTTCGTGTTTGCCTACACGATCACCATCAGAAATCGGGGCGACGCGGCAGCGCAGCTCATGAGCCGCTACTGGCGGATCACCAATGGCGAGGGCAGGGTGGAGGAGGTCGCCGGGCCGGGTGTGGTCGGCAAGCAGCCGATCATCGAGCCCGGAGAAGCCTTCCGCTACACGAGCGCCGCCATTCTGGAAACGCCCGTCGGCAGCATGGAGGGTCACTACGAGTTCCGCTCCGAGTCCGGACGTTTCCGGGTGCCCATCGCGCCTTTCTCGCTGTCTCAGCCGAACGTGGTTCACTAGCAGACCCATGCCCACCTATGCGATCGGCGACATTCAGGGCTGTTACGAGGAGTTTGCGACGCTGCTCGACCGGATCGACTTCCGCAGCGACCGTGACCGTCTCTGGCTCGTCGGCGATCTGATCAATCGAGGGCCCGACAACGTCAGCGTGATCCGACGCGTCATGAAGATGGGTGACGCCGCCATCACTGTCCTCGGCAATCACGATCTCCACTTCCTGGCGATCCATCGGGGCGGTCACAGCCCCAATCGCTCGGACACGCTTCAGGACCTGCTCGACTGGAAGAAGGTGGACGAGGCCTCCGACTGGCTGCGTCACCGTTCGATGCTGCATCTCGACGACACGCTGGGTTACGTGATGTCCCATGCCGGCGTGCCGCACATCTGGAGTCCTGCCAAGGCGGCCGAGCTGGCTGGGGAGGTCGAAGGCGTGATGCGCGGATCGCAGTGCGAACGCTTCTTCCGCGAGATGTACGGCAACGAGCCCAACCTCTGGCGCGACGACTGGGACGGCATGCTGCGTTGGCGTGTCATCACTAACTACCTCACGCGCATGCGCCTGCTCGACGAGCGTGGCGCGCTGGATTTTTCCCATAAGGGAACGCTGGAAGACACGCCGCCAGGACTGACGCCCTGGTTCGATCTGCAGCCCCGGCCGCTCGAGATGAAGATCCTCTTCGGGCACTGGGCGGCCATCGAAGGCCGCACGGGTCGTGACGACATCATTGCGCTGGACACCGGCTGCGTGTGGGGACGTCACCTGACCGCGCTGTGCCTGGAGGACGGGATCCTGTATTCGACAAGCTAACCTTCAATTAACTGACAAGTAGCTGATGCGGCAATGGCAACGGCGTTTGCGGTGTTGTCTGACAAAACACCGGGTCAACCGCCCGTACCGCAGTTGCTACCGTTCGGCTGTTACAGCTTTGCTACTCGAATTGAAACTGTGATGCTCTCATCGGATCGAATGTAGAAGACGCCGAAGAGAAATCTTTCAGGAGTGGTCTTCGGCGGATTCTGACAGACGGTACAACCGGACGCAGCAAAGGAGAGCTGGCCATGGGTGTATTTGAGCACTATCAGGAACGATTCGATGCAGCCTTAGAAGAAGAGCTGTCCCTCCAGGAATACCTCGAGCTCTGCAAAGCCGAGCCGAGCGTATACGCCACCGCCGCGGAGCGCCTGCTGCTCGCGATCGGTGAACCCGAGTTCGTCGACACGTCGAAAGACTCGAGACTGTCGCGGATTTTCTCCAACAAGGTCATCAAGCGTTACCCTGCCTTCAGCGAGTTCTACGGCATGGAGGAGGCCATCGAGCAGATCGTCTCGTTCTTCCGTCATGCCGCTCAGGGGCTCGAGGAGCGCAAGCAGATCCTCTACCTGCTGGGACCGGTCGGTGGCGGCAAGAGCTCGCTGGCCGAAAAGCTCAAGGCGCTCATGCAGCGCATGCCGTTCTACGCCATTGCCGGCTCCCCGCTGAACGAATCGCCGCTCGGGCTCTTCGACCCGGTGGAAGACGGCGCCATCCTCCAGGAAGAGTACGGCATCCCGTCCCGCTATCTGCGCGGGGTCATGTCGCCCTGGGCAGCCAAGCGGTTGAAGGAGTTCGGCGGCGACATCACCCGCTTCAAGGTGGTGAAGAAGTATCCGTCGCTGCTGAACCAGATCGCGGTCGCGAAGACCGAGCCTGGCGACGAAAACAATCAGGACATCTCCGCGCTGGTCGGCAAGGTGGACATCCGCAAGCTCGAGGACTTCGAGCAGAACGATCCGGATGCGTACAGCTTCTCCGGCGGCCTGTGCAAGGCCAACCAGGGGCTCCTCGAGTTCGTCGAGATGTTCAAGGCCCCCATCAAGGTGCTGCACCCGCTGCTGACCGCCACGCAGGAAGGCAACTACAACGGCACGGAAGCGATCGGCGCCGTGCCGTTCGATGGCATCGTGCTCGCGCACTCCAACGAGTCCGAGTGGCAGACGTTCCGGAACAACCGGAACAACGAGGCCTTCATCGACCGCGTCTACATCGTCAAGGTGCCCTACTGCCTGCGGGTGACCGAAGAGGTGAAGATCTACCGTAAGCTCATCGCGGACAGCTCTCTGCACAGCGCGCCCTGCGCGCCGGACACGCTGAAGATGCTGGCTCAGTACTCGGTGCTCTCCCGGATCAAGGAGCCGGAGAACTCCAACATCTTCTCGAAGATGCGCGTCTACGATGGCGAGAACCTCAAGGACACGGATCCCAAGGCGAAGAGCATTCAGGAGTACCGGGATGCCGCGGGTGTGGACGAAGGCATGAGCGGGCAGTCCACGCGCTTCGCGTTCAAGATCCTCTCCAAGGTCTTCAACTTCGACGCGACGGAGGTGGCCGCCAACCCGGTGCACCTGATGTACGTGCTCGAGCAGCAGATCGAGCAGGAGCAGTACGATCAGGAGACCCGCGACCGGCAGCTGCGCTACATCAAGGAGTATCTGGCGCCGAAGTACGTGGAGTTCATCGGCAAGGAGATTCAGACGGCGTACCTCGAGTCCTACTCGGAGTACGGTCAGAACATCTTCGACCGTTACGTCACCTATGCGGATTTCTGGATCCAGGATCAGGAGTACCGGGACCCGGAGACCGGAGACATCCTGAACCGGGGTGCGCTCAACGAGGAGCTCGAGAAGATCGAGAAGCCGGCGGGGATCTCCAATCCCAAGGATTTCCGCAACGAGATCGTGAACTTCGTGCTCAGGGCCCGGGCCAACCACAACGGCAGCAACCCGTCGTGGCTCAGCTACGAGAAGCTGCGCACGGTGATCGAGAAGAAGATGTTCTCCAACACCGAAGACCTGCTGCCCGTCATCAGCTTCAACGCCAAGTCCTCCAGCGAGGAACAGCGCAAGCACGACGATTTCGTCGCCAGGATGGTCCAGCGGGGATATACGGAGAAGCAGGTCCGCCTGCTGGCCGAGTGGTATCTCCGTGTCCGCAAGTCGCAATAGACGACTTCCAACGGGTGGATGGGAAGGTGCTCTGCACCTTCCTCGAGGGGTAACGTCATGTCGTACATCGTCGATCGGCGCCTGAACGCCAAGAACAAGAGTACGGTCAACCGGCAGCGCTTTCTGGAGCGTTACCGCAAGCACATCAAGAAGGCGGTGTCCGACGCGGTGGACAGCCGCAGCATCACCGACATGGATCGCGGCGAGGAGGTGAGCATCCCGGCGGATGACGTTTCCGAGCCGGTGTTCCACCACGGCAGCGGCGGCCGCCGCAGCGTCGTCCACCCGGGCAACCGGGAGTTCGTGCAGGGCGACCGGATCGCGCGTCCCGAAGGCGGGGCCGGCGGCGGTGGTGGTGCGGGAGAGGCTTCCGACAGCGGCGAGGGGGAGGACGAGTTCGTCTTCCAGCTCACGCAGGAGGAGTTCCTCGAGTTCCTGTTCGACGATCTGGCGCTGCCGAACCTCACCAAGCGGGCGCTCAAGGGTAATGCCAGCTACAAGTACGAGCATGCCGGGTTCACCCACGACGGGGTGCCTGCCAAGCTCTCCATCCTCCGTTCCATGAAGGCGGCGAAGGCCCGCCGCATCGCCCTGTCCGGAGAATCCCGACGGCTTCTCAAAGCCGCCGAGGCCAAGCTCGAGGAGGCGCAGCAGCAGGGCGACGAGATCACCAGCCGGCGTCTGATCCAGGAGATCGAGCTGCTCACCCGGCGCATCGGCCGCATCCCCTTTCTCGACACCAACGATCTCCGCTACAACCTGCACCTGAAGCGGCCGATCCCCACCTCGCAGGCGGTGATGTTCTGCCTGATGGACGTGTCCGGCTCCATGGACCAGCAGATCAAGGACATGGCGAAACGCTTCTATCTGCTGCTCTACATGTTTCTGAAGCGTCACTACGAGCGGACGGACATCGTCTTCATCCGTCATCACACGGTGGCCAAGGAGGTGGACGAGCAGGAGTTCTTCTACTCCCGGGAAACCGGCGGCACGGTGGTCTCGAGCGCGCTGAAGCTGATGCACGAGGTGATCGCCGCACGCTACTCGCCCAACGAGTGGAACATCTACGGCGCCCAGGCCTCCGACGGTGACAACTGGAACGACGACTCGCCCATCTGCCGGAAGATCCTGGAGGAAGATCTGCTGCCGCTCGTTCAGTACTTCGCCTACGTCGAGATCACCAAACGCAGCCATCAGGCGCTATGGCGGGAATACGAGCGCGTCGCGGCGCGCTTCCCCGAGACCTTCGCACAGCGCCAGATCACGGAGGTCGGGGACATCTTCCCGGTGTTCCACGATCTCTTTCAAAAGAGGGACGCGGCATGACCAGGCAGAATCGACCCCTGTCCGAAGGCAGCGCCTGGAGCTTCGAGCTCATCGACACCTACGACCGCGAGATCGGTCGCATCGCCGGGGAGTTCGGTCTGGACACCTATCCCAATCAGATCGAGATCATCCGCTCCGATCAGATGCTCGATGCCTATGCGTCCATCGGTATGCCACTCGGCTACAACCACTGGTCGTTCGGCAAGCACTTCGTGGAGGTGGAGCGCGGCTATCAGAGCGGCGCCATGGGCCTCGCCTACGAGATCGTCATCAATTCCAATCCCTGCATCAGCTACCTGATGGAGGAGAACACGATGACCATGCAGGCGCTGGTGATCGCCCACGCCTGCTACGGCCACAACTCGTTTTTCAAGGGCAACTATCTGTTCCGCACCTGGACGGACGCCAGCGCCATCATCGACTACCTGCTGTTCGCCAGGAACTACATCGCCAGCTGCGAGGAACGCTACGGGGTGACGGAGGTGGAGCAGATCCTCGACTCCTGTCACGCCCTCATGAACTACGGCGTGGACCGCTACAAGCGCCCCTATCCCATCTCGGCGGAGGAGGAAAAGCGGCGGCAGGCGGAACGCGCCGAGTATGTTCAGCGCAACATCAACGACCTGTGGCGGACGCTGCCCAAGGCACGGACGGTCGACGCGGAGGAGAAGGTCTGCTTCCCGGAGGAGCCCGAAGAGAACCTGCTCTATTTCATCGAGAAGCACGCGCCGCTGCTCGAGCCTTGGCAGCGGGAGATCGTGCGGATCGTGCGCAAGGTCGCGCAGTACTTCTACCCGCAGCGGCAGACGCAGGTGATGAACGAGGGCTGGGCTTCGTTCTGGCACTACACGCTCCTGAACCGCCTCTACGACCAGGGCCTGGTCACGGACGGCTTCATGATGGAGTTCCTGTCCTCGCACACGTCGGTGCTGTTCCAGCCGGGCTTCGACCATCCGGCCTACTCCGGCATGAATCCCTATGCGCTCGGATTCGCGATCTATTCCGACCTGAAACGTATGTGCGAGCACCCCACGGACGAGGACCGCGAGTGGTTTCCCGACATCGCCGGCGGCAACTGGCAGGAGGTGCTGCACGGCGCCATGCGGGATTTCAAGGACGAGTCGTTCATCCAGCAGTTCCTGTCACCCAAGGTCATGCGTGACTTCCGGCTGTTCGGCATTCTGGACGATGACTCGGATTCCGAGATCGAGGTTCGTGCCATTCACGATCACGGCGGCTACCGACGTGTGCGGGAGCTGCTCGCCAGCCAGTACAACCTTGGCGACCGGGAGCCCAACATCCAGGTGGTCCGGGTGGACCTGCGCGGTGATCGCAGCCTGACGCTGCGTCATACCCAGCACGAGCGCCGGCCGCTCTCCGGGACGACCCGCGAGGTGCTCAAGCACCTGCACCGGCTCTGGGGGTTCCCGGTGCTGCTCGAATCCACCTGGCAGGACGAGGTGACGGTGACGCATCGCTGCCCGGCTGAGGAAGCCGGGCAGGATGCGGCGTGAGCCTGCGCCTCGGTTGACGCCTCACTGCAGCGCGTAGTGCCGTTCCCGGGTCGGTGCCAACCAGGACCCGTACATGGAGTATGGGTAGCTGTTCTGCGTATAGGAGCCCGGCAGCGGTTCTGATCCCACGTTCGTGCCTTGGATGTTTGAGGGAGGCGACGATTCGACGGCCGCGGGTTCCTGAGCTTCCTCATAGTCCCCCACAATCAGTGGTCGGGAGCTGATCAGCACCTGATAGGTCGTCAATGTGCCCCATGCGTCCTGCACGGCAATCTGGACATAGGGCGACGGGTAAGGAACCTGATAGTAGAAGAATGGTGGTATCCCCAGGTTCAGACCGGAGTCCTCCAATACCCGGGACAGATAAACGACCGCGGTTTGACCAAGCTTGTTTTTAACGGTTGCGTTCACATTCAGGATTGTCGCCCCATAGGTTTGTGCGATGACGAAGGTTTCGTTGAATACGTGGTTGCCGAAGTCCGTCGGATGTTGGCGAACATCACGACAGGCAGAGCATTCGAGCGTTTGTCCGAATACAGAGGCTGGTAAGGTGAGCAGCAGTAGAAGGAGGTGTTTACGCATCGGAGAGCACCTCCGCAATGCTGGTGTTTCCGGTCATCTCCGTCTGAAGACCTGCCATCGCATTCAGCAGCTGACCGGCAACATCGTAGAGGTGAGAGACCTCCTGCGGCTGAATGGCTGAATCACGCAGCTTTCGTTCGATGGGTTTCGGGTCGAAACCCTCCCCACCCAGCTTGCTGCCGATCAGGCTGAACAGCAGAAGCTGTTTCAAGTTGTGAATCTGCGGCTCACCGTTGACGCTCAGATAGGCGTAGCGCAGGCCGATTGCCCGGTGAAAAACCTCCGGATCACCAGACAAGGCCACGGACCGGTAGAGAAGCGAGAGGCCCAGGGCTTCCTCCTCGGGATCATTGGAGACCACGTGTCTCAATCCGAGAATCTCGGCAGCTTTGTGGTCGCCATACGCCAGACTGGCGAGCGTCTCGTTACTCCAGCTCTCGTAGGCATGCGGCTCCGGCTGTCGGGAGGGACAGGTATAGACGTCGTGGTAGTCACCCGTCTCCGGATCAAAACGCTGATCCGAAATGCGACAGCCATTTCGTTCGAGCAGCATCGCCGTCGCGTTCTTCGGGCTGGAATCTCTTACTTCGGCAAGATGAGTGGGGTCTGCTGAGGGATCGGGCTGTGGAATCGGTTCAGGTGTGGATTCGATCTTGGCGATACCTGTGGTTTCGTTGGCTGACGCCTCGGGGGGTGCCACCTCCGCTGTCTGGGTGCCAGGCAACAGCTGCCAGCCGACCAGAACGGCCGTGGCGACGGCGATCGCCAGGACGGTGAGGGATCTGTTCACTGCTTCGCTCCTTGGTTGAGGGGCTGGTCAGTTCAGCACCGGTAGCCAGGCCGGGTTGACGGTGTGTGCCCGGCCGGACTGTGCGACGGGAAGGGCGGGTCGGCAGCGAGATCCACTCCGGCGAGACAGGATGGTTGCCGGCGTCAGTCTGCAGAGCTTCGACGGTGCAGTCTGTAGGACATCGGCCTGTCGCCCGGATTCGCGCAACGTCCGCGCCGCTCTGCTAACGTCCGCCAATGGAAGTCTATCTGGTAGGTGGTGCGGTCCGGGACGAGTTGCTCGGACAGCCGGTGCGGGAGCGCGACTGGGTGGTGGTCGGGAGCACCGCGGACGATCTGCTCGCGCTCGGCTACCGGCAGGTCGGTCGGGACTTTCCCGTGTTCCTGCACCCGGAGACGGGAGAGGAGTACGCGCTGGCGCGCACGGAACGGAAAACGGGGCCCGGTCACCAGGGATTCACCGTACACGCGGATCCCTCGGTCACCCTGGAGGAGGACCTCGTCCGGCGTGATCTGACGATCAACGCCATCGCCAGAGCCGGTGACGGACGGCTGATCGATCCGTTCGGCGGGCGGGCAGATCTCGAGGCCCGGCTGCTGCGCCATGTCTCCGCCGCGTTCGAGGAGGACCCGCTGCGGGTGTTCCGGGTCGCCAGATTTGCCGCAGCGCTGCCCGAGTTCCAGGTTGCGGACGAAACGCTCGAGCTCATGACGTCCATGGCGGAGCGAGGCGCGCTGACGGAGCTGTCTGCCGAACGGATCTGGATCGAGCTCACCAAGGCGCTGAACGGTCCGGCGCCGGAGCGGTTCGTCGCCGTGTTGGCTGCCAGCCGGGCGCTCACACCCTGGTTCGTCGAGTTCGCAGACGTGCGGCCCGGGGATCCTGGTCCACTGCCGGAGACGGCCCAGCGCTTCGCGGCCTACGTAAGCGCGCTCGAGATCGATGCGCTCGACGCGCTGTGTCAGCGCCTGAAGGTGCCGAAGGCCGCAGCCCGGCTGGCCGCCTGGGTGTTGCGTCATCGTCCGCAGGTTGCCGCGTGGCAGACGGCACCCGTCGACGCGCTTTATCGGGCGCTCTGTGAACGGAGCGCGTTCAGGCCGGATGGCGACCTGGATGAGGCGCTGGCCGTGATCGAAGTGCTGGACGACGTGGCGCTCGACGCGCTGCGTCGCGGGACCGAGCAGATCCGCAGGGAGGTTCGAACGGATGCGTTGCAGGCGCGAGGGCTCTCCGGGAAGGCCCTCGGTGAGGCCCTCGATGGCGCGCGCATCGCCGCCCTGGAGCTCGCCAGGCGCGTCGCCTAAGGGAACTCCAGACTGGTGATGAACTCGGGCGCCGGGATCGGCGGCAGGGCCTGTTCCAGCGCGTAGGCCATGCTGATCAGCGCCGGTTCCGACTGTGGCAGGCCGACCAGCCCGACGCCGATCGGCAGCCCGTCGACCATGCCCGCCGGCAGCACGATGCTGGGATAGCCGGAAATCGCCGCCAGGTAGGCGGTGCCGCCGAAGCTCGACGAATCGCCGTTCGCCCAGTCCGTTTTCCAGGCCGGCGCGTTGACCGGGATGAGCAGCGCGTCGAGCCGCTCGGCGGCAAACAGCGCGTTCAGGTCCCGCCGGAGGCCATCCTGGGCCAGCGCCAGATCGGCCGCGTACTCGGGATCCTCCAGGGTGCCCATGGCCTCGGACTCGAGGAACACGCTCTGCCCGAAGATGGGCATGACGGTTGCCGCGTGCGCCTCGTTCCAGGCGATGAGGCTGGCCAGGGAGTTGCGATCATCGGGCACCTTCCGGGCTGCCAGGTAACGATTGAGCCCGTCGCGGAACTCGCGGGCCAGAATCCGGTAGGAGGCCCGCCCGAAACCCTCGGGCGGGGAGTAGTCGACCGGATCCACCAGGGTCGCCCCGAGACCAACGAGCACATCGACCGAGCGCGCGTATACCGCTTCGACTTTGGGCCGTGTCCCGGCGCCACGATAAGAGCGGAAAATGCCGATGCGCCGTCCCTCGAGCCGGGTGGCAGTGGGGTCCGGGAGCAGCGATCCGAACCGGGCGTCGATCGCGCCCGGGTCCTCTTCATCCCGGCCGAGCATGGCGGCCAGCAGCATCGCCGCACCGGTGACGGTGCCGGCCATGGGGCCGGCAGTGTCCTGGGTGTGGGAAATCGGGGCGATGCCCGACCGGCTCACCAGCCCGACGGTGGGTTTGATGCCGACTACGCCGTTCAGGCCGGCCGGGCAGACGATGGAACCGTGCGTTTCCGTGCCCACGGCCAGCGGCGCGAGGCCCGCCGCTACAGCCACCGCGGATCCGCTCGACGAGCCGCAGGGATTGCGGTCCAGCACGTAGGGATTGCGGGTCTGGCCGCCGAGGCTGCTCCAGCCGGACGTGGAGTTCTCGTCCCGGAAGTTGGCCCATTCCGAGAGGTTGGCGGTGCCGAGGATGACGGCGCCTGCTTCGCGCAGGCGCGCGACCAGAAAGGCGTCGGCAGCGGCCCGATGCTCGGCCAGCGCCAGCGAGCCGGCACTGGCGATGAGTCCTGCGACGTCTATGTTGCCCTTGATCAGCACCGGGATGCCGTGCAGCGGGCCCGCCGGACCGGAAGTGGCGAAGCGGGCGTCCAGGGCGGCGGCGTCGGCGAGCGCGTCGGGGTTGAGCTCGAGCACGGCCGTGAGCCGCGGACCATCGCGATCCAGTGACTCGATGCGGGCCAGGTAGTGCTGCACCACAGCGGTGGCGGTCAGCTCTCCGGCAGCCAGTTTCCGGGCGAGCTCCGGAGTGGGATAGTCCATGAGGTCGACCTCGGCAGGTGGTTTCGAGCAGGCGGCGGTCAGCAGTGCGGTGAGCAGGACGGCGACCCGCACGCAGGCGGGCAGGGGAAGGCGGCTCATCGGGTCTCGGTTTCCTCGCTTGGCCGGCAGGTTCTGACACCCACGTGCGGGGTGCGTGGCAGTGCGGCCGGCTTGCGCACCTCCACCTCGAGGCGCTGCATTCGGGGGTCGAAGAGCGCGTCCGCGATCCGCTCTGCCAGGGCCTCGATGAGGCGGAACCGGCCGTCCGTGGCAATCCGTTCGATGGTCTCCGCCAGCGCCACGTAGTCCAGTGCGTGCGCGAGATCGTCCGTTGCGGCCGCGTCGCGGAAGCTGGTGCGCAGCTCGATGCTGATGAGCAGGCGCTGGCGGCTGTTGCGCTCGTGGGGATGGACGCCGATCACGCACTCGACGGGCAGATCGCGGATGAACAGGATCCCCACGGCCGATGGCTCACTCGGGTGCCAGCGCGGGCAGCTCGGTCATCGGCCACCGCGCGCGCACCGAGATCACGTGCTCGGAACGCTGGCCGGCGAGCAGCCGCTCACAACCGGCATAGGCGATCATGGCGCCGTTGTCCGTGCACAATGCCGGCGCGGGATACAGAACGTCCGCGTCCAGGCGCTCCGACAACGCGGCACGCAGACGGCGGTTGGCGCTGACCCCACCGGCCATCAGCAGCGTCGTGCAACCGGTTGCCTCCAGCGCCCGCCGGCACTTGATCACCAGCGTATCCACCACCGCTTCCTCGAACGCCCGGGCGATGTCGGCTCGGTCCTGCTCTGACAGCGGCTCGTGTGCAGCCACGGTGTTCAGCGTGTAGGTCTTCAGGCCGCTGAAGCTGAAGTCGAGGCCGGGCCGGTCGGTCATGGGGCGCGGGAACGTGAAGCGTTCTGGGTTCCCGTTCTGCGCACATTGCGCCAGGGCCGGCCCTCCGGGGTAACCGAGGCCGAGCATCTTTGCCGTCTTGTCGAAGGCTTCGCCCGCCGCGTCGTCCAGCGACTCCCCGAGCATCCGGTAGCAACCGATTCCGGAGACCTGGACGAGCTGGGTGTGTCCACCGGAAACCAGGAGCGCGACGAACGGCATCTCGATGGGGTGTTCGGCGCCGAGCAGCGGCGCCAGCAAGTGGCCTTCCATGTGGTGCACGGCGATGGCGGGCACGCCCAGCGACCAGGCGAGTGTCTGGCCGAAACCGGCGCCGACCATGAGCGCGCCCACGAGTCCGGGGCCGGCGGTGTAGGCCACCGCATCCAGCTCCGACAGCGGCACACCGGCATCGTCCAGCACCTTGCGTACCAGTGGCACCATGCGTCTGACGTGATCGCGGGAGGCAAGCTCAGGAACCACGCCGCCGTAATCGGCATGGAGATCGGTCTGGCTGTGCAGCGCTTCCGCGAGCAGGCCCCGCTCGCTGTCGTAGAGGGCGATGCCGGTTTCATCGCAGGAAGTTTCGATGCCGAGGACGCGCATGGGCGCGCAGTGTACCCGCTTTTCCAGACTCGATCGCCGGCCGTCGGTGTGCCGGAAAGCCCCGATTTCCGTGGCGAACACCTTTTGCAAAGCCGGGGTGATGTCAGTAGAATTCGCCGCCTTTCAACGTCAGCAGCTCCCTCATTCCTGAAAGAGGGAGCCTTACAACGAGTAGAGTCAGACCGCCAGATGCCCAGCGTAAAAGTCAAAGAAAACGAGCCGTTCGATGTCGCCCTGCGTCGCTTCAAGCGCTCCTGCGAGAAAGCGGGTGTGCTCTCCGAGGTCCGGCGCCGCGAGTTCTACGAGAAGCCGACGGCCGTTCGCAAGCGCAAGGCGGCAGCTGCCGTGAAGCGGCACCTGAAGAAGCTGCAGCGCGAAGCCCGGCGTTTCGAGAAGTCCTACTGATTCAAGGAGGCGTCACGCCTCCTGCTCCCACCCAGACCGAGAGCCGAGCGTCGAAAGAAGATGACCGACCTCAAGGCCCGCATCGTCGAAGAAACCAGGACCGCGATGAAGGCCCGCGACAAGGAGCGGGTCGGTGCGCTGCGCATGATCAGCGCAGACATCCAGCGCGTGGAGGTCGACGAGCGGCGGACGTTGTCGGATGACGACGTGCTCACCGTGCTCACCCGGATGCTCAAGCAGCGCAGCGACGCGCTGTCGCAGTTCGAGCAGGCCGGACGGGAAGACCTGGCCGCAAAGGAACGGTTCGAGATCGGGGTGATCGAGAGCTTCATGCCCGCCGCCATGTCGGAGGCCGACATCGAAGCCCTGGTGGATCGGGTGGTGAGCGAGACCGGCGCCGCCGGCATGAAGGACATGGGCAGGGTGATGGGCGCGGTGAAGGCGGCCATTACCGGCCGGGCCGACATGGCGCTGGTGAGCGCGAAGGTCAAGGCCCGGCTCGGCTGAGCGCCACATCTTCCGACAAAGGCCTGCATCGGCACCGCTCCTGATCGCGGTAAACTCTCATGCACCACGGGTTAAAAGCACTCCCATGTCACACCTGATTCCCGTCATCCTCGCCGGCGGTACCGGTACGCGTCTCTGGCCGCTGTCGCGGGCGCTGTTTCCGAAGCAGTTCCACGCGCTGTTCTCCGACCGCTCGCTCTTTCAGGACACACTCACCCGTGCGGCCCGCGTGTCGGGCGGCGAGGCGCCGATCATCGTCTGCAACGAGGAACACCGCTTCCTGGTGGCCGAGCAGTGCCGCGCGGTGGGGATCGGCTGGCGGCGTCTGATTCTCGAGCCGGAAGGGCGCAACACGGCGCCGGCAATCGGTCTGGCCGCGCTCGCAGCACCAGGCGACGCCACGCTCCTGGTGCTGCCGTCGGACCACCTCATCCGCGACGACGCGGCCTTCGCGGAGGCCGTGGACGCCGCCCGCTGTGCCGCGGAGCGGGGTGGGCTGGTCACTTTCGGCGTGGTGCCTACCCGTCCGGAAACGGGTTACGGGTACGTACGCGCCGGTGGTACGGGCAAAGACGCCCGGCGGGTGTCCGCGTTCGTCGAGAAGCCGGATCTGGAACGGGCCGGGGCGTACGTCGCCGCAGGGGATTATTTCTGGAATTCGGGCATGTTCGTCTTCGGCGCGGCCCGTTACCTCGACGAGCTGCGCCGGCACGCGCCGGAGATGGCGGAGTGTCTCGAGGCGGCGCATCAGGAAGGCACCGTGGATCTGGATTTTTTCCGGCCCGGAAAGAGCTTTCTCAAGTGCGCATCGGATTCCGTCGACTACGCGGTCATGGAAAAGACCGACTCGGCATGGACGGTGCCGGCGACGTTCGACTGGTCGGACGTGGGCAGCTGGTCGGCGATTCTGGAGGCCTCCGAGCAGGACGCAGACGGCAATCATCTCCGGGGGGACGTGGTCCAGGTGGACACGCACGGCTCCTACCTGCAGGCCGACCACAGATTGCTGGGCGCCATCGGCGTGGACAACCTGATCGTGGTGGAGACCGCGGATGCAGTGCTGGTGGCGTCCAAGGATCGGGTGCAGAGCGTAAAGGCGCTCGTCGATCGCCTGAAAACCGAAGGGCGGGAGGAGTACGTCAGCCACCGGGAGGTGTTCCGGCCCTGGGGCAGCTACGAAGGGGTGGAGCAGGGGGACCGCTATCAGGTCAAGCGCATCCGGGTGAAGCCCGGGGAGCGGCTGTCGC
>JBFWZA010000028.1:0-47174 GCA_050185825.1 Pseudomonadales bacterium
TCGGTCTCACCTTCTACTACCGGATGGCCGGACAGGATCGCGAAGCCGTCGAAGCCGTGTCCGTACCACCTGTGGAGGCCCCACCGGCGGGTGAACCGGCGACGTCGTCCACCGTGATGGAAGAAACACCGCCGTCGCCCGTCATCCGCCCGCCCGAGCTGGTGCTGCCGCCGCTGAACGCGAGCGACGACTTCGTTCGAGGCCGACTGCCCGACACCATTCCGCAGGCCTGGACCGGCAAGGACGACCTGCTCCGCCGGCTGGCGGTGCTGGCAGAGAACGCCAGCCGCGGCGAGCTGCCGAGGCGTCAGCTCGCCTTTCTGGCGCCGGACGGCAAGTTCGCCGTCCGCGAGCAGGCAGATACCGGGTCCGAAGAAGCGAAGCTGTTCATGGATCCGGCGGGGTACCGGCGCTACGACCGGTATCTGGACATCCTGGAATCGTTGCCCCCGGCGACGCTGGCGGCCCTGCTCAACGACACCGCACCGCTGCTGCAGCAGGCCGTCCAGGAGCTGGGCGTGGAAGGTGAGGCGCAGGCCCAGATGCTCGCCGCCATCGATCAGATGATGGCGGTGCCGGTGCTCGAGGGGGACGTGGAGCTGGTCCAGCCGAAGGTCTTCTACGAGTATGCCGATCCGTCGCTCGAGGCGCTGTCCTCCCTGCAGAAGCAGGTGCTGCGCATGGGGCCGGAGAACGTGAAACGGCTGCAGGCCTACCTGACGACGCTGCGCGCCGAGCTCGAGCGACGCTAGCAGGCGGTGAGGCGGGCGCGGCGGGCGACGCTCAGCGACGCAGGCCGCCCAGATCGACCGTGGACTTGAAGGGACTCCTGCGTTCGGTCTCGCCGATGTCTTCGGCCACGTAGCGTCGCTCGTCTTCCAGATAGCGCCGGACCGCATCCCGGAATCCCGCATCGCTGATCCAGTGGGCACTGTAGGTGGCTTCCGGCAGGTAGCCCCTGGCCACCTTGTGCCCGCCCTGGGCACCGGCTTCCACCTTCTTCAGCCCCCTGGCGATGGCGAAGTCGATGGCCTGGTAGTAGCAGGTTTCGAAGTGCAGGAACGGGTGGTGCTCGATACAGCCCCAGTTGCGGCCGAACAGGGTGTCGCCGCCGATGAAGTTCAGCGCGCCGGCCACGTAGCGTCCGGCACGACGGCACATCACCAGCAGGATGTGGTCTGCGAGGCGTTCGCCGATCAGGCTGAAGAAGGCGCGATTCAGGTAGGGTGAGCCCCACTTTCGGCTGCCGGTGTCCATGTAGAACCGGTAGAAGGCATCCCAGTGCGTTTCCGTCAGGTCGGCGCCCGTCACCCACTCGATGTCGATGCCGCCCGCCAGCGCCTCCCGGCGCTCGCGCTTGAGGTTCTTGCGCTTCTTGGAGGCCAGATCGGCCAGGAAGTCGTCGAAGCTCCCGTAGCCGGGGTTGTGCCAGTGGTACTGCTGATCCATGCGCCGCAGGTAACCGAGCTCACCGGCCAGGCGCCACTGGGACTCCGGGAGGAAGGTGATGTGCACCGACGACACGTCGATCTGCTGGCAGACCTGCACCGCCGCGCCGAGCAGCAGCCGCTCGGTATCCGGGTCCGGCGACGGCACCAGGAGCCGACGTCCCGTTGCCGGGGTGAACGGGACGCTCGACTGCAGCTTGGGATAGTACTGCTGGCCGGCCCGGTGCCAGGCATCCGCCCAGGCGTAGTCGAACACGTACTCCCCCTGAGAGTGGCTCTTGACGTAGAGGGGCATCACGCCGAGCAGGCACTCCTGCGCCTCCAGCGCCAGGTGGAAGGGCTGCCAGCCGGTCCGGGCACAGACGCTGCCGCTGTCTTCCAGGGCGCTCAGAAACTCGTGGCTGACAAAGGGGTCGAAGGGCACCGGACCGCCGGGATTGGCGCAGCGATTCCAGTCCGCAAGAGCGATTTCGTCCAGCCCATGCAGAATTCTTGCCGTTCGGGCTGCGGTTGCCGGGTCGGCCAATCGTCGTCCTCCTTGAGCGCCGTTGTACCACAGCGGCATGAAATCTTCCCGGACGTGAGCGCCGGGTCAACGGCAGCGCAGGTCCTGCTTTGCCTGCTTCAGGCAAAGCGTGTAGCTTCGGGAGCTTCCCGGCCTGGCTGAACCTGGAGCGGTGAGTGACCAGCGCGGATCCCGCCGCGAGAGATCGCGGCGAGCTACTCAAATCGTTGAAGATCGATCGCGGCCCGCCGCCGCCAGGTGGTGGCGGCCGACCACTGAAATGGTTTCTGCTGCTCGCCGTTGCCTTCGGAATCGGGTTCGTCGTCTGGTTCGCCCCCCTGAGACCGGGAGGCGATGTCGAGGGAATTTCCGTCAGCGTCGCCCGGGTTCAGGCGGCCGAGTCCGACGATGCCAGCGGCAGCGTCCTGGACGCTACCGGATACGTCGTTGCCCGACGCCAGGCGACGGTGAGCGCCAAGACCACCGGCAAGGTGGTGGAGGTGCTGATCGAGGAAGGCGACCGGGTGGAGGCAGGGCAGGTGCTCGCCGTGCTCGACGACTCGATTCCACGGGCGCAGCTTGCGCTGGCCGAGTCACAACTGCAGTCCGCCCGTGCCGGGCTCGAGGAGCTCCGGGTGTCGCTCAAGCAGGCCGAGCTCGATCTGGAGCGCACCCGGGGGCTGGCGGAACGCAACCTGGCCAGCCAGGCGGATCTGGACCGGGACGGGCTCACGGTCGACGCCCTGGTCGCCAGGCTCGAACGTGCCGGCAAGGACGTGGAGGTGGCGCAGAAGAGCCTCGCCGTTCAGGCCGAGCTGCTGAGAGACATGGAAATCCGCGCGCCTTTCGCTGGCATCGTCGTGGCCAAGGCGGCGCAGCCCGGCGAGATGATCTCACCCGTCTCGGCGGGGGGCGGCTTCACCCGGACCGGCATCTGCACCATCGTCGACATGGATTCCCTAGAGGTGGAGGTGGACGTCAACGAGGCCTACATCAATCGGGTTGAGGACGGTCAGTCCGTGCAGGTGACGCTGAATGCCTATCCGCAGGACCACTACGCCGCCCGGGTCATCGCCATCATTCCGACCGCGGACCGCAACAAGGCCACGGTTCGGGTCCGGGTGGGATTCGTCGATCGGGACGAACGTGTTCTGCCGGACATGGGTGTGCGGGTGGCGTTCCTGGAATCCGGGACCGGACCGCGCGCCGCCGAGGCGGAGAGCGCCGTGCTGGTCCCGCGGAGCGCCATCGGCAGCGACGAGGCGGGCGACTACGTGCTGCTGGTGCGCGAAGATCAGGTGCGCCGGCGATCCGTGGTTGCCGGCGCGGTGAGCGGATCGAGGATCCGCGTGCTGGACGGGCTGAGCGGCGGAGAGCTGCTGGTGGCCGACCTGACGTCCGGGCCGCAATCCGGGCTCAGGGATGGGGACAGGGTGTCCGTGATCAACTGAGGCAGAGACAGAGGGAGAGGGGAGAAGGGGATGACGCATCTGGTCGAATGCAGGGAGCTGACAAAGCAGTACACGCGCGGCAGGGAAACTGTCGAGGTGCTGCGTGGTATCAATCTCGGAATCGACGAAGGCGACTTCGTCGCGCTGATGGGCCCGTCCGGCTCGGGCAAGACCACGCTGCTGAATCTCATCGGCGGCCTGGATCATCCCACCTCGGGCGACGTCATCGTCGGCGGAGCCAGCCTGAACCGGCTCTCGAGCCGCGAGCTGGCCCGCTGGCGTTCCGAGCACGTCGGCTTCATTTTCCAGTTCTACAACCTGCTGCCCGTGCTCAATGCGCTGCGCAACGTGGAGCTGCCGCTGCTGCTGACCCGGCTGTCGCGAAGTCAGCGCCGGCAGAACGCCGCCACGGCACTGGAGATCGTCGGCCTCTCGGATCGGGCGAAGCACCGGCCCGGCGAGCTCTCCGGCGGGCAGCAGCAGCGGGTGGCCATCGCCAGGGCGCTGGTCGCCGATCCGGAGCTGCTGGTGTGTGACGAGCCGACGGGCGACCTCGACCGGGATACGGCCGACGAGATTCTCGGCCTGCTGCAGCTCCTGAACACCGAGCACGGCAAGACGATCATCATGGTCACGCACGACCCGCGGGCTGCCGATCATGCCCGTCACGTCCTGCACATGGACAAGGGCGTGCTGCTGGAGCAGGCCGCGTGAAGCTCCTCGGGATCGTCTGGTCGAACCTGTTCCGGAAGAAGACGCGCACCGTCCTGACCCTGCTCTCGGTGGTGGTCGCGTTCATGCTCTTCCTGCTGCTGCAGGCCATCTCGGACGCGTTCTCATCGGGCGTCAGCCTGGTGGGGGTGGACCGGCTGATCACCTCGCCCAAGTACTCCATCGTCGACAGCCTGCCGGTCAGCCAGAAACAGCAGATACTCGCGCTGGAAGGGGTCGATGCGGTCACTCAGCAGCAGTGGTTCGGCGGCCAGTACCAGGATCCGCAGAACTTCTTTCCCAAGTATCCGGTGGTGCCGCGCGAGTACTTCGACATCTACCGCGAGCTCAGGATCGCGCCGGAGGCGCTCGATGCCTTTGCGAAGACGCGCACCGCTGCGGTCGCGGAGGCCGGGCTTGCGGAGCGGTTCGGCTGGCAGCCCGGCGACATCATCCCGATTCAGGCGGACATCTGGCCCAAGGACGACGGCACCCGGCTCTGGGAGTTCCAGCTCGTCGGCACCTTTGCGAGCGACGAGGGGGCGGCACCCCTCATGCTCTTCCAGTACGACTACTTCACCGAGGCGGTGGCGGACTTCGGCAAGGACCAGGTGGGCTGGTGGACCGTACGGCTGAGCGATCCGGCGCAGGCGGAATCGGTCGCGGCGGCCATCGACCGGCTGTTCGAGAACTCGCTCGATCCCACCCGCACGGCTACGGAGGATGAGTTCTCGCGACAGTTTGCGAACCAGCTCGGTGACATCGGCTTCATTGCCACGGTGATCATGAGCGCCGTGTTCTTCACCATCCTCCTGCTCACCGCGAACACCATGACCCAGGCGCTGCGCGAGCGGGTTCCGGAGCTGGCGGTGCTGAAGACGCTGGGCTTCACCGACACCACCGTATCGCTGCTGGTGCTGGGCGAGTCCGTGCTGCTGTGTATCGTCGGCGGTGCGCTCGGCGTGGCGCTGGCCATGCTGACGGTGGCAGGAATCGGCCCGGCGCTGGAGGCCGTGCTCGGCACCTTCAGCGTCACCCCGTCTGCGGTGGTCAAGGCGCTGGTACTGGCACTGGTGCTGGGTCTCGTCATCGGCAGCGTGCCCGCGCTCACCGCCCGCCGGCTCACCATTGTCGACGCGCTGAGGGGACACTGATCGTGTTCGGTCAGATGCTCGAGATCACCCTGATGAACCTGAGGAACCTGCCGTCGAGGCTCGGCTCCTCGCTGGTCATCGTCGTCGGCATCGCCGGCGTGGTGGGTGTGCTGGTGGGGCTGCTGTCCATGTCCGTGGGTTTCCGCGCCGCGCTCGAGAGCACGGGCCAGCCGGACCGTGCCATCGTTCTCAGGGACGGCAGCAACGGCGAGATGTCTAGCGGTGTCTCCATCGAGGAGTTCAACGTCCTCTCCAGCATGGATGGGGTGCGTACCGCCAGCGCGGAGCTGTACGTGGTCGCGGACGTGCCGAAGAAGTCCACCGGCACACCGGCGAATCTGGTGGTCCGGGGCATGCGGGCCGAAGGGCTTGCGGTGCGGCCGGAAATCCGCATCGTCAGCGGCAGGGCCTTCGATCCGGGCAAGGGGGAGCTGCTGGTGGGGATCAAGGCCGCCTCCGAGTTCGAAGGGCTCGAGGTGGGAGACGACGTCGATTTCAGGGAGAGCCGCTGGACGGTTGTCGGGCACTTCACCGCCGGCGGCTCCGCCTACGAGTCGGAGGTGTGGACGGACCTGCCGGTGGCCCAGGCCAATTTCCGCCGGGGCGGGTTCACCTCTTCGGCGCGGGTGCTGCTCGACGATCCGGCCGAGGCGCCGGCGCTCAACGAGCGCATTCAGGCGGATCCGAGGCTCGACCTGGCGCTGCAGAGCGAGTCGGAGTTCTACGCTGCCCAGTCTGCCTCCCGGGCGGCCCTCATCGACAGCTTCGGCTATGCGGTGGCCATGATCATGGCGATCGGGGCGGTGTTTGCGGCGCTGAACACCATGTACACCGCGGTGAGCGCACGCACCGTGGAGATCGCGACGCTGCGCGCGCTCGGTTTCGGCAACGTGCCCGTGGTGGTGTCGGTGATGGTGGAGTCCCTGGCGCTGGCTCTGCTCGGCGGGCTCGCCGGCGGGCTCATCGTCTACGGGCTCTTCGACGGCTACCAGGCCTCGACCCTGAACAACGCCTCGTTCTCCCAGGTGGTCTTCGACTTCGCGGTCACGCCGGATCTGCTCCGGCTCGGCATCTTCTGGGCGCTGGCGCTGGGTGCTGTGGGTGGCCTGTTTCCGGCACTGCGGGCCGCCAGACTGCCCATCACCATCGCGCTCAGGGGGGAGTGAGCAGCCCGTCACGGATTTCCGGCGCGCCCGGTCTCATGATGGGGCGAGCGGCGCGGCACGCGTTCGGACGTCGAGGAGAAGCGGATGGATGCGCACAGAGAACAGACCATCGAGGTGGCAGGGCGATGATGGACCCGGTCCAGCTCGCCTGCCTGCAGAACGAGTACGGACTCGTCGTGGAGCAGAAGGATGGCTGGCTGCGTCTCTATCTCCGGGGCGGCCGGCAGCGGGGCCTGGCGGCCGCATCGCTGCTGGTCGGCGTGACGCTGATCCTGGCGTCGCTGTCGGTACCCGCCCACTATCTGCCGGAGCCCCAGCTCGCAACCACTGCCATCCGCGCGACGTGCGCGGGTTTCGGTGTCTGCCTGACGCTGCTGGCCCTCTACCTGCCGTTCAATGCGCTGGAGGTGCGCATCGGGCGTCGGAAGATCATCCGTCTGCGAACCTGGCTCGGCCTGGGGTTTGTGCGCCGGGAGGTGAACCTCGACGACCTCGAGGAGCTGGAAATCGATCGCGCAGCGGCGACGACCGGCAGCCCCATCGCCATCTGTTACGGGCTCGTCGGCCGCGGCCGGTTCGGGCGCTTCAAACTGATCGAGAGCATTCCGGACCGCTCCCTGGTCGAGGCCGTTCGCGCTCAGGTGATGATCGCGGCCGGGCTGCGGCCCTCACCCACCCACTGACGGTGCGCGAGAGAATCCGGGGCGCTGCCGGACGGACACCTGGCCGACACTGAGCAGGGTCTCCACGCAGTCGCGAATGGACTCGTCCAGCGGCCTGAAGGTCACACCCGTTGCCGCACGGATCCGGTCGTTGCGCATCTCGGTGCCGGCCCAGATGGCGCGAAGCTCTGACTCCCGGGCCCGGGTGCGTTCGGAAAACGGGTCGGTCACCTCCGGGGCGTCGTGGCCGAGCTCGGGCAGCAGCCGGTCGATGCTGGCGCAGATGTCCTCGACATTGCGCCTTTCCGTGGAGCAGGCGATGTAGCGCTCGCCGTTGGTCACCTCGGTGCTTTCCAGCAGGCCGATGTGGCAGTCGGCGTCATCACGCACGTCCACCGTCATCCACGGCCGGTACGCCCCGGTCTGGTAGTACTTGCCGGTGAGCATCCCCTCGATGATGTGCTGCCAGGGACCGCGCTCCTTCTGGTGGGCGGACTGGATGGGCCCCACGTTGTCGCCCGGACAGCAGGTGACGGCATCCCAGCCGCCATGGTCTGCGGCCGCCTGCGCGAATGCCCGCTCCGCGAGCACCTTGCCCATGGAGTAGCCCTGACCCTTGGCCGGGGAGCGCTTCGGGTTCTGCTCGTCGGGATAGCGGTCTTCGTAGAAGACGGGCCGGCGAACGTAATCCTGAAAGTCCACCTCCGACATCACCGCCGCGATGCTGGAGGTGAGGACGACGCGGGAGACGGATCCGGAAGCATCGACGCTGGCGATGACATGATCACAGACGTGGCGCACGTAGTCCTGATCGTCGTAGTCGCTGATGTGCGAGATGTGGGCGACCCCGTGACAGCCGCGGAACACGGTGTCGAAACAACCAGGCTCGTCCAGGTCCGCGGCATGCAGGCTGAGCCGACCGGAGGCGAATCCGGGCATGGCTTTCAGGAAGCCGGTCTTCGCGTCGTCGGCGACGTCACGCACGCAGGCCCGGACCCGGTAGCCGCGATCGAGGAGGTTTCTCACCACCCAGCCGCCGATGAATCCGGCAGCGCCGGTGACGGCAACGGTGCCGCCCTTTGGAATGGGAGCCATTGTCTCTCCTCCTTTCTGGTCCCGGGCGCATCGAAGCACGAAGGGCCGCGGCGATTCAAGGCGCGCGATGCCAGGCGCGATCGCCTCAGTAGATGCCCGCGTCGAGGCCGGCGGCCAGCGTCATGCCGAGCTCTTCGGCCCGCTCGAGATGTTCCGCGAGGATCTCGCCCCTGACGACGAGCGGCTCCTGCACTTCCCGGAAAGGGTAACCGTTGGCGATGCGGCGGATGGCGCGCAGCGCCCCCGAGCCGTCGTTGCCGGCGCTGATGAAGATGGCGTAGGGCAGCGAGAGGATGCGACCTTCCACCGGGTAGAAGGTGCGGTCGAGAAAGTCCTTCAGGCCTCCGGACATGTAGCCGAAGTTCTCCGGCGTGCCGAGCAGCAGCCCGTCCGCCCAGAGCAGGTCATCGGGACCGGCTTGTGCTGCTTTCAGGCAGCGTACCTCCACCGCCTCGAGAAGCTCGTGATCGGCGCCTTTGCGCACGGCCTGCGCAAGTCGTCCGGTGTTGCCCGTCTGCGTGTGATAGACGATGAGCAGATGTTTCATGGTTCGCTGGTCGGCCGTGCGGAATGTTCGCGAGTATACTGCGCCCCGTTTACTACCGTGGCCCGGAGAGACGGGGAGAGGTTGATGCAGCTCGAGGACATTCGTCAGGCGGCGGTCCGGATCGCGGGCCAGGTGGAGCGGACACCGCTGACCCGATCGGAGACGCTGTCGCGTCTGACCGGTGCGGATGTCCGGTTGAAGTTCGAGAACCTTCAGTTCACCGCCTCCTTCAAGGAACGGGGTGCGTTGAACTGCCTGTTGCAGCTCTCCGACGAGGAGCGCAGGAGAGGCGTCATCGCCATGTCGGCGGGCAACCATGCCCAGGCACTGGCCTATCACGGCCAGCGTCTCGGCATTCCCACCTGCATCGTCATGCCGCGCTTCACACCCAACACCAAGGTCGAGCAGACGCGCGTGTTCGGCGCCGAGATCCATCTGGAAGGCGGTGTCTTCGACGAGACCCGCGAGTACACCCAGCGGCTGGCACAGGAGCGGGGTCTGGCGCTCGTGCACCCGTATGACGATCCGCGGGTGATGGCAGGTCAGGGCACGGTCGGCCTGGAGATGCTCGAGCAGGAACCGGCGCTGGAGGTCGTGGTGGTGCCGGTGGGTGGCGGCGGTCTGATCAGCGGTATCGCGGTGGCGCTGAAGTCGCAGCAGCCCGACATCCGTATCATCGGTGTGCAGATGGAGCGGTTCAATGCAGCTGCAGCCGCGTTCCACGGCATGCAGGCCCGGTTGGCGAAGCCAGCCACCGTCGCGGAAGGCATTGCGGTGAAGTCACCCGGCACGAACACCCTGCCCATCATCCGCCGGCTCGTGGACGAGATGGTGGAGGTGAGCGAGGAGCAGGTGGAGGACGCGGTCTTCAAGCTGATCGAGATCGAGAAGACGGTGGTGGAAGGTGCGGGCGCTGCGGGGCTCGCGGCCATCATGGCGCATCCGGACAGCTTTGCCGGCAGCAGGACGGGTGTGGTGCTCTCCGGGGGCAACATCGACATGCTGGTGCTCGCGTCGATTCTCGAGCGGGGTATGGTGCGCAGCGGCCGGCTCGTGCACATGCAGGTGGAGATCGCCGACGTGCCCGGTGCGCTCGGCGAGCTGACCCGTCTGCTCGGCGAGTTCGGCAGCAACATCATCGACATCGCCCAGGAGCGTACCTTCGGCGGCTCCTCGGTGCGGTCGACGCTGGTGGATCTGTCGCTGCAGATGCGCGGCGAGGAGCAGATCGACCAGGTTGTGGAGGGTCTGACGTCCCGGGGTTACGACGTGCTGCTGAACTGACGGCCGACGGACGCCTGAAACGGCACCACGGCGTCGATCCCGTTGTCCACCGCATCGTGGGCACCCCCGCTGCGTTGCCGCGTCAGGTGAACGAACAGAGTCGGGACCGTGTACAGGGCGATGATCGCGGAGCCGGCCACACCGCCGGCGATTGCGGTTGCCAGGGGTGGCCAGAACGTGCCGCCGAACAGAATCAGCGGAATGAAACCGCCGATGGTGGTCACTGTCGTGGAGACGATGTGGCGGGTCGCATCCACCACCACGTCCACGGCCGCATCCCGGTCTCCGGACAGGACGCGCGCATCCAGCTTCAGCGCGGAGATCACGATGATCGCACCGTTGATCGACAGCCCGACCATGCCCAGCGTCCCGATCAGCGCCTGAAAGCCGAACGGCCAGCCGAAAATGCGCACGCCGAACAGGGCGAGCCCGAAGCTGAGAAACCCCACCAGGGCGACAATCCCGGCCTGACGGAACGAGTTCAGCGACAGAATGACCACGGCGGCCATGGCGGCGGCGAATATGACGAAGACGGACAGCAGGTTACCGATGGACTCCGAGCGTTCCTCTTCCTCACCGCCGATATCGAGCCGTACGCCGGCAGGCAGCACGATGCCTGCGAGGTCCAGTTGCTGGCGGAACTCCGCCATGACGGCCGCCGGCAGGACGAAGGGCTCGAGGTAAGCCTTCACCAGGCTCACCCGCTCGCCCTGGTAGCGTTGGATCCCGGAGACCGAGGGACGCAGTGACCATTCTCCCAACTGCTCCAGGGGCACCACGCCGCCGGCGGAACTGGCGAGCGGCAGCGATGCCAGCTCGTGAACCTCGTCTCGATAGGTGTCGGGCAGGCGTACCCGCACGCCGAGCTCGGTGTTTCCTTCCTGCACGGTGCCGGCCGGAACACCGACCAGCGAGTCGTTCAGCCGCAGGGGCAGATCGCCGGTGGTCATCCCCACCGCGGCGGCGGTGTTTTCCTCGGGGCGGAAGACGATTTTCGGCATGGCTGAGGAGACGGTCGCGCTCGTGTAGGTGACGGCGTCCAGCCTCGAGAGGATGAGCCTGAGCTGGTCGCTGACGTCGCGAAGCGCGGCAATGTCGGGGCCGATGACACGGATCAGAATCGGTGCCTCGAAGGGAGGACCTTGCTCGAAGGGCAGCGCCAGAACCTGCGCGTTCGGCAGCGCCGAAGACAGCCGGCGCTGCACCTCGGGCAGAATGGCCAGGGTCCGTTCCGGCGAGTCCGTGTCTACCCAGCCACCGGCGAAGCTCGCGACGCCGTCGTTCTGGGCGAGCACGTTGTAGTAGGTGCGGGGGGCGCCCTCACCAACCGTCCAGTGGGTGTCGGTGACGCCGGGCGTCGCGCGCAGCACCGCGTCGGCCGTTTCCATGGCGGTCCTGCTCTCCTGGATCGATGCCTGGGCGGGCAGCGAGATCTGCACCTGAAACTGGTTACGATCCACGGGCGGGAAGAACTGCTGTGTCAGCGTCGGTGCGAGGGCGAATCCGGCGAAGGGCAGCACGCAGCCGATGCCGATGCCCAACCAGGGCCGGCGGATGGCGGCGGTGACCGAAGCTCTGTAGCGCTCGAGCAGCCGGGCGTTCCGGTAGCCGTGGGTCCACCAGGCCGTGCCGTCGCCGGTTCCGAACCAGCGCTCCAGATGACCCGCCAGGGCCGGCACGACGCTCATTGCCAGAACGTAGGAGCTCGACACTGCCAGTACCACGGACAACCCGATCGTGCCGGTGAAGTCGCCCACACCGCCGGGCGCCATGGCGATGGTCAGAAAGGCGAACACGGTGGTGGCCGTGGATGCCGCAAGTGGAATCCGCAGGTGGTCGAGCGCTCGACCGATCGCATCGGCAATGGCGAGGCCGCGGCTGCGACCGAGCTTGAACTCCTCCACCACGACGATGGCGTTGTCGATCAGGAGGCCGAGGCTGATGATCAGACCGGTCACGGACATCTGATGCAGCGGTATGTCGAGGAGGTGCATGAATCCCAGCACCATCGCGCCCGACAGGGGCAGGGCAATACCCACGGTCAGCGCCGAACGCACGCCCATGAACCAGACCAGCGTCACGATGACGATCAGCAGCGCCGTGACGAGGTTCAGGGTCAGGCTGGCCATCCGGGCGCCGGTGTAGTCGTTCTGGTTGTAGACCACTGCCGCACGCACCCCGCGCGGCAGCTCGGCTTCGAATCTGTCCACCGCCGCCAGCGCGGAATCCACCCAGCGATCGATGCGCAGGTTGGGCTCCATCTTCGCACTGACGAAAACGGTCCGCTGGTTGCTGTGAAAGGCCATGCTGAGCGGTGGGTCGACGAACTGCTTGGTCACCGAGGCGATGTCGCTGACCCTGAGCACCCGACCCGTCTCCGTGTCTTTCAGCGGAATCCGCGCGATGCGTTCCGGCGTGTCGAGCTCCGCTTCGACCTCCACGATGAGGTCTGATTGCGGGGAACGCAGGCGGCCTGCCGCGATCTTGGTATCGGAGCGCCTGATCCTGTCGGCAACGGCGGCGGCGGTGAGGCCGGATGCGCTCAGCTGGTACGGGTCGACCTTGACGATCACTTCCTCGTCCACCGCACCGTAGACATCGGTTTCCTTGGTGCCGGCGATGTTGGCCAGGCGGATTTCGAGGACTCTGGACAGCCGCGACAGGATGCTCATTTCCTCCGGTGTGTCGAGAGTCCAGCTGAGCGCGACGATCAGCGTCGAGGCCAGCGGCGCCCTCATTTCCAGCTCGGGTACGGTGGCCCCGGCGGGCAGCTGGGCGTGAACCTCCGCCAGCTTGTCACGAACCTCGGACCAGACGACGTCGTTCTCGCCCGGACCGACATGATCGTAGAGCTCGATGCCGACCAGCGAGTAACCGGCGCGGGAATTCGAATCGATCGTCCGGATCTCCGGTATCTCCCGCAGCCGGATCTCGATCGGCTCGGAGACGAGCGATTCGACGCGTTCCGCCGTGGCTCCCGGGAGAAACGTCGAAATGCTCGCCCAGCGTTCGGTCATCGTGGGATCTTCCTGGCGTGCCAGGCCGAGCAGCGCGGTTGTGCCCATCAGCAGGACGAACAGCACGAGCAGCGCCGACAGGCGGGGGTTCGTGTAGAAGACCGGCATGACGGTTCAGTCTCCGCCGACCAGACTGACCTGCTGTCCTGGAACGATCCGCTGCACGCCGTCGGCGATGATGCGGTCGCCCGCCTGAAGCGTGCCCCGCACGAAAGCGCGTTCCGCTTCGATGTGCAGAACGTCGACGAGGCGACGCTCCGCCTGGGATGTCTGTCCGACCACGTAGACGCCCCAGAGCCCGCGGTCGCTCTCGGTGAGCGAGCTGAGAGGCAGCCAGAAGCCGGATGTGTCCACCCGGTAGGTGAGCTCGAGCTCCACCACGACGCCGAACGGTATCGTGTCGTCGGCGAGGGCCAGCACCGCGGTGACCGTCCTGCTCTCCGGGTCAACTTCGGGAAGCACCGCTCTGAGCTGGCCAGTCAACCGGCTGCCGCCCCAGCGCAGCGGATAGGAGGTTCCGGTACGCAGCCTGCTGGCGACCGCCTCCGGAATGCCGACGTGCGCCTCGCGCAGCCGGGTCTCCACAAGGCGCAGCACCGGGGCGCCGGGCTGCATCTGGGATCCTTCGTCCCGATAGCGTGCCTGCACCCGCCCGGCGAACGGTGCGCGGAGGCTCGACTCGTCGAGGGCGATGTCCGCGGCGCGCTGGTTGGCTCGCGCCCGCTCGACACTTGCAGCCGCCACCTGAAGCTCGGCTTCACGGGCCCTCAGGGCCAGCCGTTGCTCGTCGTACACCTGCGCGGAGACGTGTCCGACGTCCTTCAGCGATCGGTAACGCAACTCAGACTGCCGGGCGAGCTGGGTTTGTGCTTCCGCCGCGAGAAGATTGGCCAGGGCGAACTTCACGTCCGCTTCTGCCTGCGCCAGCGTAGCCTCCTGGCTGGCGGTGTCCAGTCGGGCGAGCAGCTCTCCCGCGCCGACCTCGTCGCCGATGTCTACCAGGATCTCGGCGACCTCGCCGCCGTAGCGGAATCCGAGCTCCGACGCACGACCGGCAACGGTGCGGCCGGCATAGACCCGCTCCACGTCGAAACCCGTCACGGGCTGAACTTCGAGATGGCTCACGACGGTGTCGCCGCGGGCTGGCGCGCTGCCCAGCAGCCAGAGCGCCTGGGAGATCAGGATGGCGGGAACGACCCGGGACAGCGTCCGCCAGGTGGCCGGACAATGCTTGCGGATGAGACGGACGTGCATGGCATGTGTGCATTGCTTACATGAGGTGACTATAATGCTGATGTTAGCAATGTCAACATGAGGTGAAATCTGGGCGTCGAGGCCTTACATTTTTCCGGGTGCAAGCGGGGCTTTGGGAGTGAGGGGGCCGATGACCGAAAGTCGCTACCATCACGGTGATCTGCCGGTCACGCTGATGGACCTGGCGCTCGAGCATATTGCGGCCGAGGGCACCGAGAAGCTGAGCCTGCGGGCGTTGGCGAGAGAAGCGGGGGTTTCGCCCACGGCCCCCTACCGGCACTTTCCCACCAAGCGGTGCCTGCTGGCGGCGCTGGCGACGAGAGGCTTCCGTCGGCTGCAGGTGATCAACGCCACGCACGACCTCGAGAACGAAGATCTCGAGACGGCGTTCATGAGGCTCGGCATGGGATACATCCGCTTTGCGCTCGAGAATCCCACTGCCTACGGCATCATGTTCGGCACGGTGATCGAGGACTTCAGCTCCTACCCGGACCTCGCAGAAGCCGCGGAGGCGAGCTACGCCCCGGTTCGCCGACTGGTCGACAGAATGCTGGCGCACTACCCGGACGAGGACATGACGGCCGATCTTCTGGCCGGCGCCACCTGGTCCTCTGTGCACGGCATCGCATCGCTGCTGATCTTCGGTCAGTCGCGCACGGATAGGTATGGGGATCGGGGGCCGAGCCGGGCGATGCGGGCGCTGGCGGCAGATCCCGAGGCGGCGCTCAGAGCGCACATGCTGGGTCTCCTCAAACGCTAGCGTCCGCCGTCGTCACAGGCTCTCGAAGCTGCCGTGGCGCCCGGCGCCGGAAGCGAAACGGCTGGCACCGGCCCGGGTTTCCCCGGAACGGATCACACCGAGCCCGAGACGGGTTTCGTTCGTCATCGCTTCGTGCTCGGAGAACTGCCACTGCTGCCAGGCGCTCTGCCGATCGCTTCTGAGACATCCCTGCGGAAAACGGGCGAGCTCACGAGCGAGCTCCAGTGCCGCCGGAAGCGCCTCGCCCTTCGGCGTCAGCCGGTTGGCGAGCCCCATCATCCGTGCTTCCTCACCGGACACGCCACGACCGGTGAGGATCAGATCCATGGCGTGGCTCATGCCGATCAGCCTCGGCAGCCGAACCGTCCCACCGTCGATGAGCGGAACGCCCCAGCGGCGACAGTAGACACCGAACACCGCATCTTCAGCTGCGACCCGGAGGTCGCACCACACCGCGAGCTCCAGCCCGCCGGCCACGGCGAATCCCTCCACGGCGGCGATCACCGGCTTGCCGAGATGCATGCGCGACGGCCCCATCGGCCCATCACCGGTCTCCCGAACCCGGTTGCCCCGGCCTTCGGACACCGCCTTGAGATCGGCGCCGGCGCAGAACGTGCCGCCCGCGCCGGTAAGGATGGCGACGGCCTGCCCGTCGTCGGCATCGAAGGCTCTGAAGGCGTCGGCGAGCAGCGCGGCGGTGGGTCCGTCCACGGCGTTGCGCACGTCGGGACGGTCGATGGTGACGACGGTGGTGGTATCGAAATGCTCGACGCGAACGGTCATCGGTGGGCTCCTCGCGGGTGGGTGGCGGGCGGCATCACGGCGGATGGTTTGTGGTACTTTGGCGCAAACCAGCGGATCCTTGAAGGGGGGATGAAATGCGGCTCTCGGAACCGAGAATACCGGCGCTCGAGGAGAGCGAGTGGAACGAAGAGCAGCAGGCGCTGCTCGCTCCTTTCGTCACGCGGGGCAACGTCCTCAACATCTTCAGGACGCTGGCCAACCATCCCGACCTGGCGCGGCGCTGGATGGTTTTCGCCAATCATGTGCTCGGTAAATCCACGCTCGATATCCGCGAGCGCGAGCTGGTGATCCTCAGGATCGGCTTTCTCTGTCAGTCCGGCTACGAGTGGGGTCAGCACGTGCTGATCGCGCGGGCCGCCGGGATGAGCGACGAGGAGATCAGAAGCTGCAGGACGGGCCCGGACACGCCGGGACTCTCCGAGCTCGACCGCCTGCTGCTGAAGGCCACGGATGAGCTGCACGCCGATGCGCACGTGAGCGACGCGACCTGGCAGGGCCTGGAGCAGCACCTCAACCGGCAGCAGATGATGGATCTGGTGTTCACCGTCGGTCAGTACAACCTGGTGTCCATGGCCCTCAACAGCTTCGGCGTGCAGGCCGACGAAGGGTTGCCCGGATGGGACGTCTGAACGGCAAGATCGCGGTGGTGGTGGGCGCCGGGCAGACGCCCGGTGACACGATCGGCAACGGCAGGGCCACGGCCATCCGTTTCGCGCAGGAAGGCGCAACGGTGGTCTGCGTGGATCGCAATGCCGGCTCCGCATCGGAAACGCTCGCCATGATCGAGAAGGAGGGCGGTGCAGGCTGGGTGATCGAGGCAGATGTCACCCGTGAGTCCGCCTGTCAGCACGTGATTGCAGAAAGCGAAAGCCGCTACGGACGAATCGACGTGCTGCACAACAACGTTGGTATCGGCCGGGGAGACGGCGGCGCCACCGGCATGACCGAAGCGGTGTGGGACGCCATCTTCGACACCAACCTCAAGTCGATCATGTTTCTGTGCAAGCACGCACTGCCCGGAATGCGCGAGCGTGGCAGCGGGGTGATCACCAACATCTCATCCGTCGCGGCGGTCTGCGCCGTGGGCATCGTCGCCTACAAGACCTCGAAGGCCGCGCTCAATGCCTACACCCACGCGCTGGCGACGGCCAACGCCCGCTTCGGGATTCGCGCCAACGTGATCATGCCGGGACTGATGAACACGCCCATGGCGATCGAGGGCAACGTGGCGGCGGGGGCGGATCGCGAGGCGCTCATCGCCCGCCGCAATGCCCAGGTGCCGCTCGGCCAGCAGATGGGCACGGCCTGGGACGTGGCCAACGCCGCCTTGTTCCTGGCTTCCGACGAGGCGCGCTTCATCACCGGTGTGAACCTGCCCGTGGATGGCGGGCAGTCGGCGAGAATCGGCTAGATCGCCAAGTAAGCTTGGTTTGGTTATAAGAAATTGAGCTCAAATGCGCTGAATTCATAAAAAAGCCTGGATATAGACTGGAAACACGCTGGAATCAGGCGTTCCGCTGCGGATAGGTCAGGGTAATCCGTGTCTAATTGAGTAGAACGGTAGCCCTGTAGGAGGTTTGTCACCAACCGTAACAAAGTGGTTGACTGCACGGGAATGATTCTGGACTATCTGAAATCGAATAAGCTGCAATCGAAACGACATATTCGATGGCCGGTTTGGTTGCAGCGGCGTAATTCAGAAAAGAGCAGCAGCGGATGGACTGCTGCCGGAGGGTGCCGTATGGCCGAGCACGTTGCAGCAGCGACGACGGGTCCGCACCACGACCCGGCCGGGAAGGGACGCCGGCGGGACGGGTCCGATATCGAAAAGTCAGAAGCCAAAAGGGGGCGGTTCGGCTTTATGCAGTACATCCACGGGTTCATCGGTTTCGTCCTGGTCGTCATGGCGCTGATCCACGTGCCGTTCCCCGATCCGCTGGAATGGCTGCCCTATGCGGTGGCGGCCGGTCTTGCCTTCATCACCCTCACTCAGAATCTGTCCATGGGCATTGCCAGGGTCCTGGCCATCCTCACCGCCGGGGCGATGTTCTTCTTCTTCGCCATCTTCTTCCTGCTGGTGCCGCGACTCGATGCGGACTGGTACACCACCCAGTACGGCTGGGCCGCCGTCTGCAGGATCCTCGCCGCCTTCCTGATGATCCCCGTGCTGTCCGACTACAGCTGCCGGCTGAAGAAGGACTGCGTGGAGGCCCGTGAGGCACGCCGCAACGCGTTCTTCTCGGTACCGAGCCATATCCGCCCGAGCCGCTGACGCCCGACAACCGGGACGCTCCGCGGCGACTTTCATGGGTTCGACGACACCCAGACCTCGACGCTCCGTGCTCTACATGCCGGGCGCCAATGAGCGCGCCATGGAAAAAGCACGTGCGCTCGACTGCGACGCCATCATCTTCGACCTGGAAGATGCGGTCGCTGCCAGTGCGAAAGACGAAGCCAGGGACAAGGTTCGTGCCATGGTCAGCGCGGGTGGCTACGGACACCGGGAGCTGATCGTCCGCATCAACGGGCTGGACACCCCGTGGGGAGCCGACGATCTGGCGATGGCCGCAGCGCTGCCGGTGGATGCACTGCTGTTCCCCAAGGTCGAGTCAGCGGCACAGGTGGCCGGAATCGAGGCGGCCGTGGATCTCGCGGGTGGCGGAAGCCTGCCGCTGTGGCTGATGATCGAGACACCACGCGGTGTCCTCGACGTCCGTGAGGTGGCTGCCGCATCGAATCGCGTGGCCTGTCTTGTGATGGGTACGAGCGACCTGGTGAAGGAGCTGCGTGCCACGCACACTCCCGCCCGTGACAATCTGGCTTACGCGCTCCAGCACTGCGTGCTGGCGGCCAGATCCGCGGGACTCGATATCCTGGACGGCGTGCATCTGGATTTCCGGAATCTGGAGAGCTTCCGGTCGATCAGCGAGCAGGGGCGTGCCATGGGCTTCGACGGCAAGACGCTCATTCATCCCACGCAGATCGACATCGCCAATCAGGTGTTCGGCTATGACGATGCGACGGTCGCGGATGCCCGGGCCGTGCTCGCGGTCTGGGAGGAGGCGAAGTCCCGGGGGAGGGGGGTGGCCGAGCTCGATGGCAGGCTCATCGAGAACCTGCACGCCGCGGAGGCGGAGCGGGTCCTGGCGTTTGCCCGGGCGCTGGCAGAGCGGGATTAGGACACCCGCCGGTCAGCCGACCTCGGCGCGAACCTTCGGCATCACCTCGCAGAGGTAGGCATCCAAGGCCTCTTCCTGCCACGGCGCGCGCAGCGCGATGTTCACCTCGTCCGCGCCGGCCTCGACGTACTCCAGGATGCGGCCCACGGCCTGGTCGGGCGTGCAGAGCAGGGCGCCGGCCGCGGTGCGTTCCGCCATGGCGCCCCAGTCGCGCTGCAGCAGATCCCGCTGCCGGGCCAGGTCGACCTCGTTGAGCCCCAGATTGAACATGACGTTGGCGGCACGCTTGAGTGAAGCCGGATCCCGTCCTTCGTCCTCACACCAGTGGTTGAGCACCTCGTTGACGCGGGCGAACTCCTCGGGTGACAGGTAGGCGGCGTTCCAGCCGTCCGCGTGATCGGCGACGATCTTCAGCGTGCGCTTCTCGCCGACGCCACCGATCCAGATCGGCAACCGCTCCTGGATCGGTCTCGGCAGGCAGCTCGCGTCGTCCACCTGGTAGTGAATGCCGGAGTAGGTGGTGCGTTCCTGGGTGAGCATTCGGCGGATGATCTGGGCGGCTTCCTCCAGCATGTCCAGCCGCGTGCCGATGTCGGGAAAGGGGTAGCCGTAGGCGCTTGCCTCCCAGATATGCCAGCCTGCGCCGATTCCCAGCTCGAAACGACCGCCGCTGATGTGGTCCAGCGTGGTCGCCGCCTTGGCGAGCAACGCCGGATTGCGGTAGCCGACGTAGAACACCAGGCAGCCGATGCGGGCGTTGGTGGTTTCGGCGGCGAGCGCACCCAGGGTGGTCAGTGCCTCGAAGTGAGGCTCGGTGCCTCCCTTGGGAGGGGCTTCGTAGAAGTGGTCCCACGCGGAGATCCAGTCGACGCCGTTGGCATCGAGCTTCCGCCACAGCGTGCGCATGTCGTCCATGGCCATGTTCTGTTGGCCCACGTGCACACCCAGTGAGATACTCATCAGCCCCTCTCGACCGCTTTTCCGGGCCGTGGAGCATACCGTGCGGGTCCGCGCAATGGAAAGGCAATGGAAAGGCGATGGGAGCCATCAGGAGTCACGCGTGCCCTTCGTTCGTGCCAACGGCATCCGGATCTACTTCGAGTCAGGCGGTGCCGGGCCGCGGCTGCTCTTCATCAGCGGCACGGGCGGCGATCTCAGGAATCGCCCCAACGTATTCGACGGCCCGTTGGCCGACGCGTTCGAGGTCCTCGCATACGACCAGCGGGGTCTCGGCCAGACCGACAAGCCGGATACCGACTACCGGATGCGTGACTATGCGGACGACGCGGCGGGCCTGCTGACCGAGCTCGGCTGGGATCGGGTGCCGGTGGTGGGCGTTTCCTTCGGTGGCATGGTGGCTCAGGAGCTGGCGCTCTCACATCCCGACAGGGTCAGCGCTCTGGTGCTCGCCTGCACCAGCGCCGGTGGCGCGGGCGGGGCGTCCTACCCGCTGCACGAGCTGGAGGCGTTGCCCGAGGTGGAGCGTGTGGAGCGGCAGCTGTCGCTGTCGGATCAGCGCCGGGATGCCGCCTGGCGCGCTGCCAACCCGGACCGCTGGCGGGCACTGGTGGAGATGACCCGGGCCGCGCGCCGGGCGGACCGGGACGAAGCGGGCGGCCGGCGCCAGCTCGATGCCCGTGCCGGACACGACACCTGGGAGCGTCTGCCCGGTCTCGAGGTGCCGGTGCTGCTCGCCGGCGGGCGCTACGACGGCATCGCGCCGGTGGCCAACATGACCGCCATGGCCGGGCGGATTCCCGGGGCGACGCTCGAGCTGTTCGAGGGCGGGCACCTCTTCCTGCTGCAGGACAAGACGGCATATCCCTTTATAATTCAATGGCTTAAAAGCCAGATCTGAAAATCTGCACGCTCATCGGAACTCTTACGCCGAATATCGGACAAAGAGTCTGACAGCGGCAGTGATCTGCTATAACTCTTCCGGAACGCAGGAGAAATAATCCGACGGAAAGATCACCGAGATCCGTACAAATCACAGCAGCAGCCGACTTCGGCGGCAGCGGTTTTTAGCACCCCGGCGACATACTCCCCTCCCCTCCCCAATCCCGTGTCGCCGGGGTTCTTTTTTTCGGTCCCCTTTTTTTCAGTCCACCCGTTGTGTTGGCCACCGCCCGGAGCGGATGGCGTAGCGGACCCCGAGGGTCGTCAGCGTGTGCAGCACGATGACGGTCAGCAGGGCGACGCCGATCCAGACCCGGCTCTCCACCGGGGTGAGGGCGAGCAGCGCTGCGAGCACGCCGAGGCGCAGGGTGAAGCCGGCCAGCGCTCGTGAACGATTGGGCCCGTCGACGATGGCCAGCACGCCGGCGAGCAGATAGACGGACAGCGGCAGGGCGATCAGAAAGACCAACGCGCCGGTCACGACACGATCTCCACCCAGCCTTCGGTGGCGTTGACCTTGAGTCGCGCCCCGGTGCGGATTCTCCGGGTGCAGTCCTGCACGTCCACCAGGCAGGGTACCTGATACTCCCGGGCCACCGTTCCGGCGTGGGACAGGTAGCTGCCGACCTCGACGATGATGGCTGCGGCGCCGGGAAACAGCGGCGTCCATGCGGGATCGGTATAGGGGGCGATCAGGATTTCACCGCTCGTCAGCTCGGCGGCAATGGTGGGATCGTGGATGACGCGGGCGATGCCCGTGGCGACGCCGGGACACGCGCAGTCGCCCGTGAGCACGTCGGCGTCCGCAGCGGGTGCCCGAGGACGGAGTTGCAGGTTGAACGCCTCCGGCGGACGCTGCCGGCTCCTGGCCTGGTACTCGATGCGCCGGGCGCGGATCCGGGGTTCCACCTCCAGCCAACCCAGGCTGCCCGCCTGCAGCGCCAGGGCCTCCGGATACTCCAGGAAGAAGATATCGTCCTCGCAGCGCAGCCGGCCGGTTTCGATGAGAGACTGCTCGAGCGCCTTGAGCTTCAGCCTGACGGCGGCGAACACCATGGTGTGATAGTGGCGGGAGTTCTCCCGCAGGGTGACGTAGTAGCGGATCCGTCTGACCAGACCATCCACCAGCCGTCGCTGCCAGCGGCGGCGGAGCGCCTGATGCAGCTCGTCCTCTGCGGCAAGCTGCAGCCCGTGGCTGTCCAGCCTGGCGCTGCCATCGAGCCTGACGAAGTTACGCACCATGGCGAGGACGGCGGTGTTGTCTTCCCGCCAGCGGGGCGACATCAGGTCCAGTTCCCGAACGGCCCGGTGGCCGAACCGCCGCATGAACTCATCGAGCGCCAGGGTGAAGGGGTGATACTCGCCGAGCCGGACGACGATGCTCTGCAGATCCGTGGACGTGCCCTGCAGCGCCCGGCAGAAGTCCTCGTCCGATCGGGCCACGTTGGCCAGCGAGCGGATGCCCTCCACCATCTGCTGAGAGAGCATGGCGTTTCCGCCGGAAACCAGCAGGGCCAGCTTCGTCGGGTCGAAGTCGGGTGCCAGCTTCCCGAGCAGCCGGTTGAGCACCTCGATCAGCACGAAGTAGCGAACGGACGCGAGGTTGGCGAGCACCGCATTTTCCCCCATGGGGCGGAACGTATGGCGGTTCAGGATGAGCATCGACAGGGCGGCCAGCGGATCCACGTCCGTGTCCTCGACGACGGCCCGGCACCGTGCTTCGAATCCTTCGAGCGAGTCGAGGGCGATTCGCGCGGTGCGATGCCAGGTCGCACCGGCGCACAGATACCCGAACCCCAGCAGGCCGGCCATGCGCAGCAGGTGCCGCCAGTGCACCCGGACCGACTCCGGCAGCCTGCGCATCATCAGCACGTCCGTGAGGGTGTCATCGTCCAGCGACCAGGGAAGCAGCGCCGCCAGCAGATCGGCGTTCACATAGAAGCGGCCGTGGATGAACCGCCCGAACGGCGGCAGCACCCGGCGGAGAAGATCCACGGTCATCGGCGTGAACGGTTCCGAGAAGTTTTCCGCGGTGGGTTTGAACAGCACCCAGCGCCCGTCGACCCGGATCGGCGCGGCCGGTGGTGCCGTGGTGAGAGGCCGACTCTGGAGCACGAACAGCTCGTCCCCGTCGATGGCCCACTCCATGTCCTGATGGCTGCCCGCGAGGTCTGCGATTCTGCGCGCCATGGCCACGATCTGGCCCGCCTCGATGTCGGTCAGGGACGCTTCGCTCTGCAGCCTCAGGGGCACCGGCTCGAGACGCTGATGGCTCGGGTCCCGGAGATGCTCCGCGACCTTGAGTCGTTTCCTGGCGATCCGCCGCTCGGCGATGGCGCCCTCGTCGTCGAGCAGAAAACGGTCGGGCGACACCCGGCCGTCGACCAGCGCCGCCCCGAGCCCCCAGCTCGATTCGAGCACGGCACAGTCCGGACGCGCGCCCGTAGGATCCCGCGTGAAGCACACGCCCGAACGTTCCGACTGCACCATCCGCTGGATGATGACAGCCATGCCGAATCCGCTGCCCGACGATCGCAGGCGGCGATAGGCCTGGGCCGGCTCGGACCACAGCGACAGCCAGCAGTCGACGACCGCCTTGCCGATGCTGTCCGCGTCGACGTAGTAGTAGGTGGCGTGTGCCCCCGCGAAGCTGGCCGTTGCACCGTCCTCACCCAGCGCAGAGCTGCGGACCACGAGACGGTCGTCGGATTCCGGCGCCAGGGATGCACAGATCCGCGCCAGGGTCGTTCGCAGCTCCGGATTGATGGTAGGCCTCGCCGGCGTCCGCTCCGGCGTGGCGTCGGGGCAGTGGGCGGTGAACACGGTGACGGGAATGATAAAGGCGTCGGGGACGGGGAGCCCTTCGGAGTGGAGCCATGCCAGCGCCGCCGCTTTGCCGCCTGTAACGCCGGCATCGGTGCAGAGGGGATCAGAAAGGGGAACGGCCCAGGCGCCGGGAGTTTGCATGGCGCGCTAGTTTACGGTGTTCGACCGGGTCAACTCCACGCCGGGCAAACCGGGCAGACGCTCAGGCCCGGGCGGGAGAGGAACCCTCGCGCAGCGATTCGATCCGGCTGCGGGCCCTGCTTGCCAGCAACCGGAGCTGATGGGGCAGCGCCAGCATGGCCGGGGTGGCGACGAGCGTCAGCAGCGTGGCGAAGGTCAGCCCGGAGACGATCGCCTGGGACAGGGGCACCCAGAACGAGGAGAGCTGACCGCCGTAGACGATGGTGCGGTTGACGAGATCGATGGAGAGATTGCTGGCGAGCGGCAGCAGGCCGAAGATCGTCGTCACCGTGGTGAGCATCACCGGCCGCAGCCGCTGGGCGCCGGTGCGGACGATCACGTCGAGGTAGGAGAGCTCGGGATGCTCACGGCGGATGTGATTGTAGGTGTCGATGAGCACGATGTTGTTGTTCACCACGATGCCGGCCAGCGCCACGACCCCCACCCCCGAGAGGATGGCCGAGAACGGTGCTTTCAGGATCAGCAGTCCGAGCAGCACCCCGGCCGTGGACATGACCACCGCCACCAGGATCAACACGCTCTGGTAGATGCTGTTGAACTGGGTCACCAGCAGCACGAACATCAGCAGCAGCGACAGCAGGAAGGCGACCTGCACGAAGGCCATGGATTCCGCCTGCTCCTCGTTGGCGCCGCGGAATTCGATGTTGAGCCTGGGATCGAAAGTCTGCGTGTCCAGCCACGCCTGAAGGTCCTGGACCACGTTGTCTGCCAGCACGCCGTCGACCACGTTGGCACGGATGAATTCCACGGCGATCCCGTCGATGCGCTGAATGGCGTCTACATTGGGCGCCGCTTCGCGCTGCACGAAGTTCGAGATCGGCACCAACCCGTTGGGCGTGCTGATCTTCAGGTCGTCCAGCATGCCGATGCCACGGTCCTCGCTCGGGTAGCGGACGCGGATGTCCACGGCGTCATCGGCCCTGTCCGGGCGATACTCCCCGACCTTCACGCCGTTGGTTACCAGCTGCACGGCCACGCCGACCTGTGACACGTCGGCGCCGTAGAGGGCTGCCTGAGCACGGTCGACGGCGAGCTTCCACTCGATGCCGGGCAGCGAGCGGGTGTCGTCGACGTCCAGGATCTCCGGCACCGTGTCGATGTGGCTGCGCACACGTGCCACCGCGGGCTCGAGCAGATCCCGCTTGTAGGAGGAAAACTGGATCTGAATGGGTTTGCCCACCGGCGGACCCTGCTCCATCTTCTGGATCTCCACGGCGATGCCCGCCAGCGGGGCCGTGCGATCGCGGATCTCCTGGAAGATTGCAGCACCCTTCCGGTCGCGCTCGTTCTCGTCGTGAAGCTCGATGAAGATCCGACCGATGCGGTCGAAGCCTTCCCGCGAGGCGCCGCCGGTGAGGCTGGTGAAGGTGTTGATGCCGCTGATGCCGCTGACCTCCAGTACCTGCTCCTCGACCTCCTTGACGAGTGCGTTGATCTCTTCCGCCGAGAGGTTGCCGCGGGCGCGGATGGTGACGTTGGCGAATTTCGGGTCGGGATCGGAGAAGAAGATCATGCCTTCACCGAAACGGCCGTACGACCAGAAGATTCCCACCAGCAGCACGAGCACGGCGGTGATCGTGATCACGGAGTATCGGCTCGTCAGGGACAGCAGCCTGGCATAGAGCCCGGTGATGTTCTTCAGGCGCGTCGGGTCTCCTTCCTCGAGCTGCTTCAGGGTGTTCATGGCCGCCTTGTCACGCGATCCGGCCTTGCCGAAGAGCGAACCGAGAACGGGCCCGAAGATCAGCGCGTAGACGAGGGAGCCGGAGAGCACGGTGAACACGGTCACCGGCAGGTAGCGCATGAACTTTCCGGAGATTCCCGGCCAGAACATCAGCGGCAGGAAGGCGGCGAGAGTCGTGGCCACGGAGGCGGTGACCGGCCAGAACATCCGCTTGGCGGCCATGGCGTAGGCGGCCCGGCGATCGAAGCCTTCGGTCATCTTCCGGTCCGCGTACTCGGATACGACGATGGCGCCGTCGATGAGCATGCCGAGGCCGAGGAGCATGCCGAACATGACCATGAAATTGAACGTGTAGCCGAGCAGGAAGATGGGAATCAGCGAGAACAGGAACGACACCGGTATGCCGAAGCCGACGATGAGGCCGCTGCGGAACCCCATCGCCGCGACCACCAGCACCATGACGAGGGCCAGTGCCGTCAGGATGTTGCCCTGGAGCTCGGTGACCTGCTGCTGAGCGAACGGCGCCTGATCCTGCGAGTAGAAGACCTCGACGCGGGACGGCATCTGGACCTTGTGGCGCTCGACGATCGCCTTCACCGCGTCGATGGTTTCGATCACGTTGGCGTTGGCCCGTTTGGTGACACCCAGGCTCAGCGTGTTGCGGCCGTTCACCCGGGCATAGCTCACCCGATCCTTGAACGTTCTGCGGACCTCCGCTACGTCGCCGAGCGTGACCACGGTGTCGCCGCTGGTCTTGATCGGCAGGTCGAAGATGTCCGAGGCTTCCTCGATGACGCTCGGCACCTTCACGGAGAACCGGCCCACACCGGTGTCGATGCTGCCCGCGGGAATGAGCCGGTTATTGCGGACGATGGTGTTGATCAGCTCTTCGTTGGAGACCTGATAGGCCTCCAGCGCGTTCGGATCGATGATGGCTTCGAGCTGCTCCTCGCGGTTGCCCTGCAGGTTGGCCTCGAGGACACCGGGAATGGCTTCGATGTCGTCCCGGAGGTCGATGGCGAGGTTGTAGAGCACCCGTTCCGGGACGCCCTCGCCGACGAGGTTGACCTGAATGATGGGGAAGTCCTCGGTCGTCTGCTCCTGAACAAAGGGTTCCTCCGCCGTGCTCGGCAGCTCCACCCGGGCGCGGTCGACGGCCTCGCGCACGTCCAGCTCGGCCTGGTCCAGATCCTGATCCGCGTCGAACTCCACGAGCAGCGTGGCGGACCCCTCGGATGCATAGGCCGTAAGCTCCTTGACGCCTTCCACCTTGCGCAGCTCGATCTCCATGGGCATCACGAGCAGGCGCTCGGAATCCTCGGGAGAAATGCCCTCGTGGACGATGGTCACGGCAAAGAACGGCACCTCGATGTGCGGCTCGTTGGCGATGGGAATGGCGGCACGGGCCATCAGCCCCGCAATCACCACCATGAGCATCAGCAGCAGGGTGGTGCGGGTGCGGTTGATCGCCGCATCGATCAGCGCGTTCATCGCACGGCGGCTCCCGGGCTCGCGTTCAGGGCGATGGTGGTGCCGCCGGGCGCCTCGGCGGTGGTGGTGGCCGTGAGATCGTCGTCTGCAGGGGCCGGCGGCTCGCGTGTGCTCGCCGGCATCTCGCCGCTGGCTTCGAAATCCACTTCAACGAACTGTCCGGGCACCACCAGCTCCTGACCGACGGTGATCAGCGTTGCCACCTCCGGCAGTCCGAAGACCCACACACCGTCCGGCTCGTCACGGACGATGCGCACGTGGTGGAACTCCACCACGCCCTTGTCGTTGATCGTCCGCACCCCGATCTGGCCGTTGTCGTCCAGCGCGAAGAGTGCCGGGCTGATCTTCTGGGCGAGCACCTCGGCGACCGGAATGCGGATTTCAGTCGTCAGCCCGGAGCGCAGGCTGTAGTCCGGGTTGGGGATCTCGATCTCAACCGCGTAGGTGCGGGTGGCGGGATCGCTCTGGGCGCCGATGAAGGAGACCGGACCATGGACCTCGGTGCCGTCGCTCAGCACGCCGGTCACCTCCTGGGCGAGCTCCACGAGCTGCACGTCCTTCTCGGCGACACGGCCTTTGAGCAGCATGGGATTCAGGTCGACGACGGTGACGCAGGCGGTACCCGGCGCCACGTAGTCACCGACTTCGGAATGCACATCCTCCACCACGCCGGCGAATGGTGCCCTGACGTAGGTTCGCTGGATGTCGAGCTCCGCGCGCTTGAGTTTCGCCTCGGCCGCCGCGAGCTGGGCCTTCGACTGGGCGATGGCGGTGTCCGACTGGTAGCCCCGCTCCTTGAGCTTGAGGCTGCCCTGATACTCGATGCGGGCCTGGTTGAGCGCCTCGCGCGACTCGGCCAGCGATGCGTAGCGGTCTTCCATGGAGATCTGGCAGAGCACGTCGCCTTCCTCCACCGCGGTGCCTCGCTCGACGGGCCGGTCGATGATGCGTCCGGACGTCTCGGCCTTCACGCTCACCGTCCGCTTGTTCTCCGTCTTGCCGCGCAGCACCACGTGCTGGATCTGCGGCGAGGCGTGGATGACCCGGGCACGCACCCTGGCCGGTGCCTGATCCTGGCGCTGGGCTTCGTTCTGGCGGTTCTGCTCGGCAAGCGTCTCGTGACGGACCGGGTCACCACCGCCGAGCTGCCCGGACAGCAGCCAGGCCAGGATGGCCATCGCGATGATCGTGGCGGTGATATAGGTGGCGCGCATGCGGATCCTTGTGAGCTGATGGCTGGGAGGAGTGACCGGGCCGGAGAGGCGCCCGAACTGCTACGAAAAGTAACACATCCGGTCAGACCAATCTAGCCTGCGTAAAGTTGTTTCAGGATAGTCCGGCTGGCGTCTCGGCGGCGTGAAAAGCCACCGGTTCGGGCGAGATCGCCGGGCGGTACCAGCCGGAACCGCCCGGATGGCGGGCCTCAGGCGGCGGCGCTGGGACGGGATTTGACCCGCTCGAACCAGGCCAGGACGTTGCGATTGTCCGGGTTCAGCGGCTGGCCGACGTTGGCACCGAACTGGAGGAAGCAGTACAGCAGGATGTCCGCCAGGGTCAGCTTGTCGCCGCAGAGAAACTCTCTACCCGCGAGCTGACCGTCCAGCCAGCGCAGCCTGTCCTGGGCGATGGCCTTCAGCCCCTCGGCGGCTTCCGGGCGGGTGACGATCCGGTCCTTGAAGAGCTTGAGGCCTTCCGAGAAGCGGAACCCGTTGGCCATGGGCTCGCAGATGTTCAGGTCCACCCGGCGGGTCCACATCCGCGTCTTTGCCCGTTCCTCCGGGGTGCTGCCGAGGAGCGACTCGCCGGGGCTGATCTCGTCCAGGTACTCGCAGATGGCCGTGATCTCGGACAGGTGGCTGCCGTCGTCGAGTTCCAGGCAGGGCAGCTGGCCGGCCGGATTACGCTTGAGGTAGTCGGCCTTGCGATTCTCGCCGCTCATGAGGTCGACCTCCGCCTTGTCGAGCGTGATGCCGCGCTCGGCCGCGAACATGCGGACGACGTGAGGGTTCGGTCCCACTGAGTTGTAGAATTTCATACGGTCTCTCTCTTCTCGGGTTGTTGAATGTGCCGGTCCCGCGGCGGCTGTCACCACTCGCCCACGTTGGGCATGTCGGACCAGGGTGCGGCGGGCGGCAGTGCCTCGCCTTTCTGCAGGAGCTCCACGGAGATGCCGTCCGGCGAACGGACGAAGGCCATGCGGCCGTCTCTGGGCGGGCGGTTGATGACGACGCCTGAGTCCATGAGCCGCTGGCAGAGTGCGTAGATGTCGTCGACGGCATAGGCCAGGTGACCGAAGTTACGGCCGCCGGTCAGGGTTTCCGGATCCCAGTTGTGGGTGAGCTCCACCTGTGCCTGCTCGTCACCGGGTGCGGCGAGAAAGATCAGCGTGAAGCGTCCTCCCTCGTTGTCGTAGCGACGCAGTTCTTCGAGTCCCAGCGTTCTGTAGAACGCGAGCGACGCGTCCACGTCGCTGACCCGGACCATGGTGTGCAGATACTTCATCGTGAGCTCCCCCGCAGCAGACCGGGCAATGTAGCCCAAGGCCGGGCGAGGTTGAAGGCCGGTTTCAGCGGGGCAAAAAAAAACCCCGCGAAACGCGGGGTTGGCCATCTGGTCATCACAAGGTCTATGGAGAGTTCGTTGCTCGCACGCTCAGAAAAACAGGAACGACATCAGGCTCGCAGAGAGGGCTGCGAATGCGCTGAGCAGAAGGGCGCTTTCGCCCCTCGACAGCAGGATCTCAGCTGGCTGACCTCGATGCTTCATAGTTCGGTGTTCCTAAATTTCCTCAGAACGTGCTAACACTACAGCTGTCATACTAGGCGTCGATTGTGGAGGAAGGCACAATCAAATCTGGAAGTAATATGGACCCCTAGGTCCCCCCCGGAAGACGGCCGATGAACTTTTCGAATATTCGTAACCTGCTGATTTTACTTATCTATTCTCTCGCTCTGAGCGGCTGCGTCACCAATCCTGTCACCGGCCAGTCGGAGGTCGGTTTCGTCAGCATGGAGCAGCAGATCGCCATCGGCGAGCAGCAGTATCTGCCGGCGCAGCAGATGCAGGGCGGCGCGTACAGGGTGGATCCGGAGCTCACGGATTACGTCAGCAGCGTGGGCCATCGGGTTGCCGCGTACAGCAACATCGACCTACCTTACGAGTTCGTCGTCCTCAACAGCTCGGTACCCAACGCCTGGGCGCTGCCGGGGGGTAAGCTCGCGATCAACCGTGGCCTGCTGGTGGCGCTGCGCAACGAAGCGGAGCTGGCGGCGGTGCTCGGTCACGAGGTGACACACGCGGCAGCGCGGCACGGCGCCAAGCAGATCGAGCGCGGTTACCTGCTGCAGGGCGCGCTGCTGGCCACGGCCATCGGCGTGCAGGGATCGGCCCTCGGCAACAGCATCATGCAGAGCGCACAGATGGCGGCGACCCTGGTCAACACCAAGTATGGCCGCGATGCGGAACGGGAGTCGGACTTCTACGGCACACGGATGATGGCGCAGGCGGGCTACGACCCCTATGCCGCCGTGACGCTGCAGGAAACGTTTCTCAAGCTCTCGGAGGGCCGGGATCCATCGTGGGTGGAAGGGCTGCTGGCGAGCCACCCGCCGTCCGCGGAGCGGGTCAGCAACAACCGCTCGCTCGTGGAAAAGCTCCGCTCGGAAGGCTTCACCAGCGGCGAGTACGCATCCGACCGTTACCAGGCCGCGACGCGCCAGCTCCGGGCGGACAAGGATGCCTACGCCAACGCGGACGACGCCAGAAAGGCGTTTAACGACGGCGACCTGACCACCGCGCTCTCGCTGGTGGAAAAGGCGATCGACGCCCAGGGCGCGGAGCCCACCTTCCACGCGCTGCGGGGCCAGATCCGCTACGAGCAGAAGCGCTACGACGACGCGGTCACCAACTTCAATCGGGCCATCGAGCGCGACGATGCCTTCTACGGTCACTACCTCGGCCGCGGCATGACCTATGTGAAGCTCAAGGATCAGGCCAGGGCGAAGGCGGACCTGAACGCATCGGTGGAGCTGCTGCCCACCACCATCGCCTATCTGGAGCTCGGCAAGATCGCCGAGGCGGAGGGAAACACCGATCTGGCGGCGCGCTACTACCAGGCAGCCGGACAGTCGGAAGGCCCCGTGGGCGAGGAGGCGCGGGCCAGACTCGCCAGGCTCAGCCGGAGGTAATGGCGTACGGCCGCGGCCCGTGTAGACTCGGCGGGCCATGCCGGCTCATCGCCGGCGACAAAAACAGGGGAGGCGACATGACCAGACCGTATCCGGACCACCCGCAGCTCAGGGGCAACTTCGCACCGATCCGGATGGAGTGTGAGCTTCCCGATGCCGTGATCCGCGGCGAGTTGCCGCGGGATCTGAACGTGACGTATTTCCGCAACGGCCCGGACCCGCAGTTTCCGCCGCGAGGGGCCCATCACTGGTTCGCAGGAGACGGGATGCTGCACCGGTTCCACATCCAGGACGGCCGGGTCAGCTATCGGAACCGCTGGCTGCGCACGGTGAAGTGGAAGCTCGAGCACGAAGCCGGTGAATCCCTGTTCAGCGCCTTCGATCCCATGTCGAACGATCCACGCGTTCAGGGCGTAACCACCGACGGGCTGGCGAACACCAACGTCGTCTGGCACGGCGGCAAGCTGCTCGCGCTGGAAGAAGCGCACGCGCCGTTCGTCGTCGACCCACAGACGCTGGACTCGGTGGGGGCGTGGACGTTCAACGGCGCCCTGGACGGGCCCATGACGGCCCATCCGAAAATCGACCCCCGTACGGGCGAGATGCTGTTTTTCGGCTACATGGCCGATGGTCCGTTCGGGCGCATGATCAGCTACCAGGTGGTCAATGCTGCCGGCGAGCTGACCCGATCGGAACGATTCGAAGCGCCGTTTCCGAGCATGGTTCACGACTTCATCACCACGGATGAGCACGTCATCTTCCCCATCTTCCCGCTGACCGGGAGCCTTGAGCGGGCCATGAAGGGCCAGCCGGCATTCGCCTGGGAGCCCGACAAGGGAACGCACATCGGCATCATGCCGAGGGACGGAACCGTCAACGACATCCGCTGGTTCGAGACGGACCCCTGCTATGTCTTTCACCCGATGAACGCGTACACGGACGGCAACCGGATCGTCGCGCACGTCATGCAGTTCGACGAGGCACCGCTGTTTCCGCACCTGGACGGCTCGAAGCCGGATCCGGACAAGGCAAATGCCCGGCTGACGGAGTGGGAATTCGATCTCGCCGCCAATACCAGCACCGTGAAACGGCGGCGGCTGGACGACATTTCCGGAGAGTTCCCGCGTCTGGACGAGCGCTATGCCGGGCATGGGTACCGGCATGGCTTCTATGCCGCGTCGACCAGCCGGGATGGCGGCCTCGGCTTCGATGCGCTGGCACACCACGATTTCGAAACGGGACGACGGACGCTTCACGTGCTGCCGGAGGGCGACCGCGCGGGCGAACCCGTGTTCGTGCCCCGGCACGAGTCGGCGGCCGAAGGGGACGGCTACGTGCTCGCCACGGTCTATCGTGCCGCCGAGAACCGCTCGGATCTGGCTGTGTTCGATGCGGCGAATCTGGCGGACGGCCCGGTGGCCTGCGCCGAGCTGCCGCATCGGGTGCCGCACGGCTTCCACGGCAACTGGAAGTACAACGACTGAAACGGCGCTCGCGGGTCGGCTCAGGGAGCCGGCCGTCAGCGGCTGTAGTCGTTGCGCTCCCTGACGTCGTCCACCAGGTACTGCACGAATTCCCAGTCGTTGCCGTCCGGGTCGTAGAAATACCGCCGGTTCCGGGCGGGGTGGTCGTCGACGGCAAGATTCGGCTCGAATCCCGCGCTGCGCATGCGCCGCTCCAGCGCCGGCAGATCGTCCACTTCCCAGCCCAGGTGGTTCAGTCCGGTCTGATCGCCGTACGGCGTGCGGCCGATGGCGTCCGGCACGGTCTGCAGGGCGACGTAGAAGCTGTCGTTGCCGACGTGCCGCCACGGCCGGCCCTGGCCGTCGAGCCCTTCGCCCCGACGACGGAAGTCCGGGAATGCGGTGGTGAGAAAGCGTTCCATCTCTTCGGTGTGGACCACGGACAGGTTGGCGTGCTCTAGCTTCATGGTGGTGATCCCGATTTAATATAGAAACATTTATATTTCTTTAATATCGACCGGTCCAGTGATTTTTTAAACTTTTATGTTATAAAACCTCGAAGGCTGATTGCCTCGAGCCCTCTATGTCCGAACTCATCGCCAGAGAAAACGCCGACCCGGATGCCCGGCGCACCAAGGACCGGCTGCTGCTGCTGCTGAAGATGCACGGCGGCATGACGACCAAGGCGCTGGCATCGGCGCTGGAAATCAGCGTTCCTGCCGTCCGTGCCCACCTGAAGTCCCTGAGCGAGGACGTGGTTGCCCGAACGGAGGTGGCCGGTGTGGGTCGTCCGGCGCAGGTCTGGCACCTCACCGAAGCCGGTCAGCAGCGCTTTCCCGATACGCACGGCGAGCTGACGGTACGCCTGCTCGGATCCATCGAGCGCGCGCTGGGCCGCGAGGCGCTGGACGCCGTCATCGCCGACCGCTTCCAGGAGTCGCGGAAGGCCTACCAGGCTGCGCTGGCAGATCTCACCTCGCTGTCCGGGCGGCTCAGGCGGCTGGCCGAAATCCGTTCGGACGAGGGTTACATGGCGCAGATCCAGAGAACCGGGCGCGGCTGGTTGCTGGTGGAGAATCACTGTCCCATCTGTGCCGCCGCCACCGCCTGCCAGGGGTTCTGCAGGAACGAGCTGGAGCTGTTCCGATCGGTGCTGGGCGCGCAGGCCCACGTGGAAAGGGTCGAGTATCTGCTGGAAGGCGGCCATCGCTGCGCCTATGAAATCACCCGATCCCGATCTTGAGGAGCCCGAACCGGTGACCTCGGCGACCCGCCAGCGCATTGCCGTCGGACTGCTGCTGGCCTACGTGATCTTTCTTGCCGTGACCGGCCTGAATCCGCGTGACCTGTCGCGAGGCAACGAGGTGCGCTGGCTGCCGGACGAGCCGGGCATCCGCTTCGACGGCCATGGGCTCGCCTACACGGATGCCCCGGCCGGGGGGCAGCCCGGCGCGGGCTTTGCGGCCTTCACCCTGCTGCTCGATCTACGCCTCGCGGCGACCCAGGGCCGGCGGGGATTCGAGCACGTGGTGACGGTATTCGGCGACACGACGGCGTCGCAGCTTCTGATCGGCCAGTGGAAGGACAGCCTGATCGTCACCAACGGCGCCGACTACGATTACCGGCAGCGGCGGCCGCGGTTGTCGGCGACGCTCGCCCCCGATGATGGCCACTGGCACCTGCTCGCCGTCACCGCCGACGATGCCGGAACGCGGCTGTATCTCGACGGCGAGGAGGTCGCCGCCATGGTGGAAACGCTGACGCTGCCTGCCGAAGACGGTGACTTCCATCTGCTGCTCGGCAACTCGGTGCACGGCAATCAGGGCTGGCGTGGCTCGATTCGCGCCGTCGCGCTGCTGCCGCGGGCGCTGGATCCCGCCGGGATCGGCGAGGTCTCCGGCCGGCTCGAGGAGACATCACTCGACGCGCTCGGGGCCGGAGCGCCCGAGCTGCTGTTCGTGTTCGGCGAGGGTCGAGGCCGGCGCTCGGCGGACCTGGGCAGGCGGGGGCTTGCGCTGTCCTTCCCGCCGGATCGGGTGATTCTGGAGCCGGAGTTCTTCCAGCCCGGATTCCGTGATGCCCGGCTGTCTGATGTGGTGGTCAATCTGTTCGGCTTCGTGCCGCTCGGCATTCTCGGCGTGCTGGTGCTGCGAGGTGCGGAGCGCTCCCGGACGCTCGGACCCGTCATCATCCCCGTCCTTGTCGTTGCGGGCGGCATTGCGCTGAGCGCCTGCATCGAGATCGCCCAGGCTTGGATGCCGATGCGCAGCTCGAGCCTGCTCGACCTGCTGCTCAACTCGGCAGGCACCGCTGTCGGCGCGCTGGCCGGCCTGCTGCTGGCGCGGCAGCTCGAACGGCTGCTCGTGCCCGCGGCTCAGCGGGAATCCTGAGGCACCGCCCACAGCAGACCGTTGGCATCCTCGTGAAAGTCCCAGCCGGCGGCGATGAGGGCCGCTTTGAGCGCCTCCGGCTTCACACCGAAGCGGGCGGCGAGCTCATCGTGGTCGAGTACCTGCACGGTCGGTCGCCGGCTGCGGCGCTGCCGGTGCAGTCGTGGGGCTTCGAATACTGCCACGGGGAGGTCTCCAGAATACTGTATATGCATACAGTATCCGGCCGTCGACTGCGGAGCAAGCCGCTTCAGCGCTGGATCCAGCCTCCCGTGAACGGGATGGCCTGGCCGACGAAGAAATTGCTCTCCTCGCTGGCGAGAAACAGCGCGAACAGCGCGTCCTCGCGAGCGGTTGCCAGCCTGCCGAGCGGCACCTGGCGGCGCAGGGAGGTCATGAACCGCTCGTTTGCCCGGAGCTCAGGCGGGTAGTAGACCGGGTTCTCCACGTAGTTCTGGGCGATCAGGTTCACCTGGACGTTGTCCGGTGCCACCTCCACACCCACCGACTGCACGTACCCGACCTGTGCTGCGCGCGCCGCGCTGTAGGCCGCAACGGTCTTCAGTCCCTTCAGCGCCGTGGCGCTGCCGTAGACCACGATCTTGCCCTGCCTGCGGGCCAGCATCTGCGGCAGCACCGCGCGGGTCAGGTGGTGCAGCGGGTGCACCATGCGCTCGAAGGTCTCCGTCCACGCGTCGTCGGAGAGCCCGGTCACCGGGGTGCCGCTGTGGTTGTCCGAGGCCAGGTTGGCGATCAGCACGTCGATGCGGCCGGCTTCTGCAATCAGCGCCTCGCAGGCACCCGGACGGGTGAGGTCGCGGGTGTCGGCGATGATCTCGGCGCCCTCGGCGGCGAACAGCTCGGCGGTGGCCGGCCCCATGTAGTCGTCCGCCTGGGTGATCACCACCCGTTTGCCGTCGAGCCGCCCAGCTGAGGTCATTGCAACGTACCGGAAGTCCGAGTACGGCGCAGAATAACACGCGCGGGGTGGGCCCCACGGAGCAGGCGGCATCGACGGGGCCCCCGGCGGCCCGTTGACGTAAACTCTGCCGGCAGCGGAAAGAGGAGGCGGCGAGATGAAGCCGAGTCGAATCGTGCTGCTGATGGTGTCGGTCCTGCTGGCGGTCGTCGCAGCAGCAGAGGAAGAGCGACCGCCGTGGCTGTCCGAAGAGGTGATAGCGGCGGCGATGGCCATCGAGCTGACGCCTGAGCAGATGGCGCCCTTCAGGACCAGCGTCACGGAGTTCCTGGAGTCCTATCGGGATCAGGCGCGGAAGCTCGTCCGCCGCGGCGCGGCCGGACTCGAAGGTCAGATCGACCGGTTGCGGAAATCCCTGGCCAGCGACATGGACGAGCGCATGGCCGCCTTCCTCTCGGAGGACCAGATGGTGCGCTACGGTGACTACCGGTCCGCGTTGCTGGATTCGCTGGCGCAGTAGGAGCGGTAACAGAAGTGAGCAGGAGGTCGGGATGTTTCTGGCAATGAACCGGTTCCGGATCGCACCGGGCATGGAAGAGGGATTCGAGAAGATCTGGCGGGAGCGGGAATCGTTTCTGAAGGAGGTGCCCGGTTTCGTCTCCTTCGCGCTGCTCAAGGGTCCGGGAGACGACCAGCAGAGCCTCTATGCCTCCCACTCGGTGTGGGAATCGCGGGCCGCGTTCGATGCCTGGACCCAGTCGGAGAGTTTCCGTAAGGCCCACGCCCAGGCCAATGCCCCCAAGGGAACCTATCTCGGCCCACCGAACCTCGAGCTCTTCGAGCAGGTGGTCTGAAGACCCTTCGCGGCGAGCTCAGCGTGGCCTGACGGCCACACCGTGTGTCATGAAGGCCGCCCATCGTGGGCCAGGCAGGTAGCCGGATTCCACCTCGGGTATCTCGAAACCGGCATCGACGATCAGGTCGTCTGCCTTGCGGGTGAGGTGGCAGCCGCCGCCGATGATCTTCCACACCGGTTCGATGCGTCGTTGCCAGGCACGCACGCCCTCATCCGGGCTCAGTCCGTGCTCCACGAAGTAGAAGCGTCCGCCGGGCTTGATCACCCGGTGCATTTCCTTGAGCGCCCGGTAGACATTGGGTATGGAGCACAGCGTCCAGGTGCAGACGATGGTGTCGAAACGGGCGTCGTCCGCCGGGATCTCCTCCCCGGAGACGGACAGCACGTCCACCTCCGGATGCGCCGCCCCGGCGCGCCGTCGCGCGAGCTCCGTGAGCTCGGCGTGCGGGTCGAGTCCCGTCACGGTGCGGGCGCGATCCGAGTAGTGCGCAAGGTTCAACCCGCTGCCGATGCCGATCTCCAGCACGTCACCTTCCGCCTGCGGCACGTAGCGGCTGCGCAGCTCGGCCATGGGCGGCTGCGAGCAGGCTGCATCGATCAGCTTCGGCAGCACGTACTTCGCATAGAGCCCCATGTCAGTCGCCCTCCTTCGGCGTGTCTGTGCTGGAATATACCTGCTCCCCACCGAGCCAGGTCTCGAGCACGGCCAGATCCATGAGATCGTCGGGCGCCATCGCGAGGGGATCGGCTGACAGCACCACGAAATCCGCAAGCCTGCCGGGCTCGAGTGAGCCCTTCTCGTTCTCCTCGCGCGTAAGCCAGGCGCCCTTGACGGTGTATGCCTTCAGCGCTTCCAGAGCCGTCAGCTTCTCCCCGGCGCCGAACACCCGTCCGCTCATGCCCTTGCGGGTCGTTGCCGCATAGAGACCCACGGTGGGTCCGATGGGCAGGATGTCGCTCGAGATGGCGAGGTGGATACCGAAGCTCATGGGCGTGTGCAGCGGGTTGTTGGTCTCCAGCCGCTCGCCGTCCAGGTTCGCCACGTAGCGACCTTCCAGCGTGTAGGTGAAGTTGGGCTGCTGCGTGATGGCAATGCCGTGCTCCGCCATGGACCGCATGGTGTCGTCATCCGGCATGATGGTGAAGTGATTCAGGTAGTGGCGGTGGTCCGGTCGGGGCGATGCTTCGAGGGTTTCCACAAGGTCCTGCACGGCGATCTGGATGGCGGCATCGCCGATGGCATGGATACCGAGCTGCCAGCCGTCCTCGTGCGCCTGACGGATGAGCGTTGAAAGCTCGTCCTCACTCATGTTGAGCTTGCCCCGGTACTCGTCCTCGCCCTTGTAGGGCTTGGTGGTGTAGGCCGCCGGGCCGGTGAAGCCGCCGTCCACGAAGATCTTGATGGCGCCCACGCGCAGGTGCTCGTCGCCGTCGCCCGTCTTCCAGCCGAAGGCGGCCATGGCGTCGCGCCCTGCGTAGCTGAGCTGCACCGCCGCCCGCGGCAGCCGGCCCCTGGCCCCGGCGTAGACCGCTTCCCACTCCGGGTAGTTGTCGATGGTGTCCTGGGCTTGAATGATGGAGGTGATCCCCTTGGCGAAGAGGGCCTGAAGGCGCGCCTGAAGATCGGGCCGGAGCTCTGCCCTCGGCGTCGGCGGCACCAGTTCGCCGACGATCTCCTGCCGCTCGCGGATGATGCCGTTGAGCCGGCCGGCGTCGTCGCGCTCGATGATGCCGCCGTCCGGATCCGGCGTGGTGGCGTCGATGCCGGCAAGATCGAGTGCTGCGCTCGAGACCACCGCGCTGTGACCGCCTGCCCGGGTGAGAATGACCGGGTGACCGGGTGCCGCTGCGTCGAGATCGTCCCGGGTGGGCTTGCGCCCCTCCGCGAGCTCATCCTCCGACCAGCCGTAGCCGGTGATCCAGTTTCCCGGTCCCACGACCGCCGCCTTGTCGGTAACCAGCTGCATGATCTCGGCGACGGAACGGGTGCCGCCGAGCTCGATGTAGTGGCCGGGCTGGGCATTGATGTGGATGTGGCTGTCCACGAAGCCCGGCATGGCGGTCTTTCCGCCCAGATCCACCGTCGTGTCCGCCGTGTAGGCGCTGGTGAGCGAAGCATCGCCCACGGCAACGATGCGCCCGTCGTCCACGACCAGCGTGCTCGCGATCCGGTTGTCCGCGTCCAGGGTCAGAACCCGTCCGTTGCTGACAATCAGATCCACGCTCGCTGGCCCGGCAGGCGGCGGAGCGCCTTCGCCGGTAGGGCGCTCGCCGCAGGCGGTGGTGATCAGGCAGAGTGCCAGGAGGATCGCATGTTTCACGTTTTCAGAGCCTTCGTGCCAGTTTGGTGATCGGTTTCGGGGCCTGCCGAGGACGGCTGTCCGCGTCGTAGTAGGGCCGCTCGCCCTCGATGGTGACGCGGTGGCCTTTGCGCTCCTCGGGCCAGTAGTCCCAGAGGGCGAAGTGCTGTGTGCAGCGGTTGTCCCAGAAGGCCACGGCGTTGGGCGACCAGCGGAAGCGGACCTGGAATTCCGGTCGCTGCTGGTGCCGGTAGAGATAGTCGAGGAGTGCCTGACTCTCGTCCGCGGTGAGCTCGTTGATGCGCGTGGTAAAGCTCGGATTCACGTACAGTGCCTGACGACCGGACCAGGGATGGGTGCGGACCACCGGATGCACGGCGGACGGATAGGTGCGGTTGGCGTCGTCAACGCCGCGGTCAGCGTAGCGCCCGCGATAGACGTGCTCCGAGGCGTGGGTGGCGGTCAGCGTCGCCAGGAAGCCGCGAAGGTCGGCAGACAGGCTCTCGAACGCGGCGTACATGCTCGAGAAAAGCGTGTCGCCACCGGTGGCGGGAAGCACATGCAGCTGCAGCAGGGTCGCCATGGGCGGCCGTTCGTCGCAGGAAACGTCCGTGTGCCAGCCGTTGCCGTTGGCGACCCGGGACTCCCGGTGCGCGTGAATGACGAAGATCTCCGGTTGACCTTCCATCTGTGGTGCCGCGGGGTGCGTGTGCAGCGGGCCGAACGCCCGGGCGAAGGCGACCTGCGCTGCCGGCGCCAGCGCCGGCTGGTCCCGGAAGAACAGCACCTGGTGCTCGGTGAGCGCCTCACGCACCGTTTCCACGTCGCCCGGCTTCGGTTCTGCCAGGTCGACACCCGAGACTTCCGCGCCGATGACGGGCGTGAGCTGTGCAATCTGGATGGCCATGTCCTACCGCTGCTCCCGACAGCCGCTGGAACGCCGATCTTATCCAAACACCGGGACCGTTGCCGGCGAAAAGCTCCTCAGGCAGCCTAGGCGGCACCGTCCTGCCGGAGTTACCCGTGTGAAACCGCTGCTGCCCGTGACCGCGCTCGCTGAGGGAGAGATGACGGCCTGCCGTGTCGGCGGCGAGGAGCTGCTGGTTGCCTGCGTCGACGGCGGCTATTTCGCAGTGACCAACTTCTGCAGCCATGCGGGGCAGCGCCTGTCGAGCGGTCGCCTCAACGGCTACGAGCTCAGTTGCCCGCTGCATCGGGCGCGCTTCGACATCCGCTCCGGCGCGGTGCTCCATGGCCCGGCCATGGAAGCCCTCAGGCGCTATACGGTGATCGTCGAGGGCGGAAAGCTGTGGCTGGTGTGAAGGCGACCGGTTGAGGCAGGTCCGGCCGGTGAGGGACGGTTCCCTCGATTTGGGAATCGAGGGAACCGGGGAGGTGGCCGTCAGGGCGTGTCGTTGAGGACCAGCACGCTGGGGCTCGGCCCGAGATTCACCTCGTCGATGGCGACGATGGTGGTGAGGGTGCCGGCCGTGAAGGGGACCGACAGCAGCGGGCCGATGGCCGCGTCCTTGGAGCCCGCCGGCGTGACGGCGATGTCGTAGGCATCCTCCGCGAGCGCGACGTATCCCGTGTCCGCCTTGAAGGGGACCGCGGCGAACGTCGGATCGACGTCTGCTGGGACCGGATCCACGGCGGTCAGGGTGCCTTCCGGCAGCACATAGATATCCACCGTCTGTGCCACCACGGAGGCGTGCACGATACGCACCCGGGCTTCGGTCGCCACGCTGCGGGTCTCGTCGTCCAGCACCAGCGGCTCGATGGGATTGGCGGGATCTGCCGCCACGGTGCCCACGGCCAGTACGGTCTTGGCGCCGCCCTGGATCAGGTCCACGTCCGCCGCGAACACGGGCGTGTCACCAGCCAAGAACGGGCTCACGCCGATGCCGAGGTTGGTGGTGCCCGCATCCAGCGGCACCGGGCCCGCTGAACTCGCGAAGGCTACGGTGATCCCGCTGTTGGCACCGTTCACCAGCACGTCGACGGGTGGTGCATCGGAGGATGCGTGCACGACCCGCACGTTGGACTGAGTGGACTGATCCTGGATTTGCAGGGGGGCGGCTCCCGTGGCGGCGAGCAGCGAGATGGGCGAAGCGGAAGCGGCATTGGTGTTGGGCACGGCCAGGACCACCAGGTTGGAGCCGCCGGCCAGGGTGACGGTGCCGGAGTCGAAAGCGACCACGTTGGGCTGGCCGGGCAGGGTGGCCCGGATCCGGTAGTCGCCTTCCGGCACCTCGATGGCGCCGCCGGCGAGCACCTCGCCGAAGGAGAACACGGCATTGATGGTGCCGGCCGGCGGGTTGTTCAGGTCTGCCCCGGGTTCCGTGAGCCAGACCTCGACGGCAGTGTTACCGGCGGCAGGTACCTCGGGGGCAGCGTGCACCACCCTCAGCCGGACGGTGTCCGCGGCGACGGTGGGCGTATCGTCGGTGAGGACGAGCGGTGCGATGTTTGCCACGGCATCGAGGGCGATCACGGAAACCCGGGCGTCTTCGGCCAGGGTGATCTCCGGATCGGTGCCCGCCGCGGGGATCACGGTGACCTCACTGCCATCCGGCAGTATGCCGTTCACCCGCACCGCGATGTCGCCGGTCACGAGCGACAGCGTGTCGACCGCCTTGTAGTCCAGGTCGCTGATCCGCTCCACGCCGTCGAAGAGCACGTTGACGGCGGGCGCGTCAGCGGAAGCGTGAATGACCTCCACGGTGCCGCGCGGTGGCGGCGGCGCAGTGGCGATCCCACCGTTGTCGTTGTCGTTGTCCGAATCGCAGCCGGCCAGCAGTGCGGCGAGCGCGAGCGCGGCGACCGTCTGCAGGGTACGTCCGGCGGCAGGCCGGGAAGTCGCGGGTATCATCGGGTTCTCCTTTTCGTTACAGGGGTGCGGTTGTGCGGAGGGCAAGGTAGGAGAAAGAAGGTCAAGCGCTCGTGAGCAGAACCGGGGAAACCGTTGACGCCGACTTCACATTCGCGGGCAGTCGGAGTTCGCGCTGTAGTTGGTCGGGCTCGAAAGCTATACTGCGCGCTTTTTCCGCACCGACAGATCGCAGACATTCCGGGGGACGTCCATGGGAGACGCAGACCGCATCCGTCGTGGCAGCCTGCAGGTTGCCGCCGAGCTCGACAGACTGATCAGTGAGGACATCGTGCCGGGCACGGGTGTCGACCTGACCGACTTCTGGGCCGGTTTCGAGGCGCTCGTCTCGGAGCTCGCGCCGAGGAATCGCGCGCTGCTGGCCCGCCGCGAGGAGCTGCAGAAACAGATCGACGACTGGCATCTGGCCCGCAAGGGGCAGGCCATCGATCACGCCGAATACCGGGCGTTTCTCGAGAGCATCGGCTATCTGCTGCCGGAGCCGGGTCCGTTCACCATCCGCACCCGGAACGTGGACGAAGAGATCGCGACGATTGCCGGGCCGCAGCTGGTGGTGCCGGTGATGAATGCCCGCTTCTCGCTGAATGCTGCCAACGCCCGCTGGGGTTCCCTCTACGATGCGTTCTACGGCACCGACGTCATTGCCGAAGCGCCGGGGCGGGAGAAGGGCACAAGCTACAATCCGGCCCGCGGCGAGCTCGTGGTGGCGCTGGCGGCGGAATTTCTGGACGCCACGGTGCCCCTCGACGGCGCCAGCCACGGCCACGTCGTGGCCTACGGTATCGGTGCGGACGCGTCCGGCATGCGCCATCTGCGCGCCGTCCTGGACGACGGCGGCAACACGGGGCTGGTGAATCCGGCGCAGTTCGTCGGCTTCGTGGACGAAGCGGATCCGCGCTCGCTGCTGCTGAAGCACAACGGGCTGCACATCGACATCCAGATCGACCGCTCACACCCGGTGGGGGCAGCGCATCCGGCCGGGGTCAGGGACGTGGTCCTGGAGAGCGCGGTCACCACGATCCAGGACTGCGAGGATTCCGTCGCGGCCGTGGATGCCGAGGACAAATGCATCGTCTACCGCAACTGGCTCGGGCTCATGAAGGGCGACCTCACTGAGACGCTCGAGAAGGACGGCCGGACCATCGTCCGGCGGCTGAATCCCGACCGCGAGTACACGGGCGCCGACGGACAGCCGCTGGTGCTGCACGGGCGCAGCCTGCTGCTGGTGCGCAACGTCGGGCACCTGATGACCACCGATGCCGTGCTCGACGGCGACGGCAGGGAGGTGCCGGAGGGCTTTCTCGATGCCATCGTGACGTCGCTCGCCGCCATGCACGACCTGCAGCACAACGGGCTCTTGTCGAACTCCCGCACCGGCAGCATCTATATCGTCAAACCGAAGATGCACGGCCCGGAAGAGGTGCAGCTCACCTGCGACCTGTTCGCGCGGGTCGAGCAGGTGCTCGGGCTGGGGGAGCACACGCTGAAGGTGGGGATCATGGACGAGGAGCGCCGCACCACGGTGAACCTGCGTGCCTGCATCGAGGTGGCGAAGGACCGTGTGGTCTTCATCAACACCGGCTTTCTCGACCGCACGGGTGACGAGATCCACACCAGCATGCAGGCGGGTGCATTCCTGCGCAAGGACGCGATCAAGGCACAACCCTGGATCAGGGCCTACGAGGACGCGAACGTGGATGCGGGGCTGGCGGCCGGTTTCCGCGGCGTGGCGCAGATCGGCAAGGGCATGTGGCCGAAGCCGGACGAGATGAAGGAGATGCTCGAGACCAAGGTCGGCCACCCGCTGGCCGGCGCCAACACCGCCTGGGTGCCGTCACCGACCGCCGCCACGCTGCATGCGATCCACTACCATCAGGTCGACGTCGCCAGCCGTCAGGAAGCGCTCGCCGAACGGGCCCCCGCCAGTCTCGACGACATCCTCACCGTGCCGCTGCTGGCCGGCGAGAACCTGTCCGCATCGGAAGTGCAGAGCGAGCTCGACAACAACGCCCAGGGCATCCTGGGCTATGTGGTGCGCTGGATCGATCAGGGGGTGGGCTGCTCCAAGGTGCCCGACATCAACAACGTCGGCCTGATGGAGGACCGCGCCACCTGCAGGATCTCCAGTCAGCACATCGCCAACTGGCTGCACCACGGCATCGTCAGCCGCGAGCAGGTGATGGACACCCTGCGGCGCATGGCCGTGGTGGTGGACGGTCAGAACGCGGGTGATCCCGCGTACCGGCCCATGGCGCCGGATTACGACGCCAGCATCGCCTTTCAGGCCGCCTGCGATCTGGTCTTCGAAGGCGTCTCCCAGCCGAGCGGTTACACCGAGCCCATCCTGCACGCCCGGCGTCGCGAAGCGAAGGCGCGGACGCGCTGACCGTGCAGCGAGCGCTCCTCCTCGCCCTGATGCTCGTGGGTGCGGGCGTGGAGGCGCGCGTCGATCTGGACCCGTACCTGGGTCTGTATCTGGGCAGCTTCGAATCGGCGCTGACGTCGGATCCGGACGACGACCTGAACTACAATCCGTGCAGTCCCGAAACCCGGGACTGCTCCGTGCATCAGGACCCGCTGATCGACATCCTGCTCGAGCTGTCGGTGGATGCGAAGGGGCGGCTGGTCGCCACCTTCTATCGCTCGGAGACCCAGGTGCGTTCCGGTCGGCCGCTGGATCTGCTGGGTCGGGGCTGTGGCACCACGGTTGGCTCGCTGCAGAAGCTCACCGGCGCCGACGCGGAGACCGGCGTGCGCTGGACGGCCCGGTTCGATCTCACCGTGGACAGCCGCGCCTGTCTCGGCAAGCTGCGCCCCACCTCGGACCACTTTCTGCTGCTGCGCGGCCTGGATGCGGGGGAGTACGGAGAGCCACTGGTGGAGGTGGCCATCGACAAGTCGGTGGCGAGCAGGAATTACCTCTACGTAAAGGAGGATGGTGTGAACCGCCGAGTCCGCCTGGACCTGGACAACACCCAGGGCTCCGGCCGGCGGGCCAGCTACCGGGTCTGCATCGAGGACGATCTCGGCGATTTCAGCCGCTGCGTGGTCACCGACAAGACCCTCAAGCAGTTCGCCCTGCCGCTGCCGGTGCCGGGCGGGGTGGCTGTGAACTACACCTGGTGGTACGACCTCTTCCCGAACCTGAAGCGGACGCGCGATCTCTACGAGCTCACCCAGTACACGGCCCGCTTCGAGAAGAAGCGGCCGGGGCCGGAAACGCGTTCCGGCCCCGACACGTCACAGTGACACCCGGATGCCGCCCTCCAGCGTGCGGCCCGGCTGCGGCGCGACGTCCTTGATGAAGGAGGTGTGGTAGCGCTGCTCGTCGTCGGTCAGGTTGCGGCCCGCAACAAACACCTCCACGGCGTTCTCACCCCAGGGCATGGTCCACCCCAGGTAGGCGCGGAGATCGTCGTAACCTTCCGTCGGCAGCTCATAGTCGGCGGTGCGATCCTGATCATCGGTTCGAGCGTAATCCATGGAGGCTGTCAGCCCGTGCCAGCGGAGCTCCGCGCCGATGCCGCCGCGCTGCGGCGGGATCCTCGGCAGGTCGGAATCCGCGCCCTGCGTGAGCTGCCCCCGAACGTAGTCGTAGAAGCCCCGCAGCACGAGGGTGCCGGTCTCCCAGCTCACGGCCGTCCACCGGACTTCCAGATCGACCCCGTAGAACTCCGCGTCGGCCTGCTGCCACTCGAAGACGGGCAGCCCGTCGATCTCGGTGCCGGCGTAGCCCTCGTAGATGAAGTCAGAGAAGTCGGTGTAGTAGGCGCTGGCGGCCAGCAGCAGCACATCGCTTTCGTACTGCAGGGTGACGGTGACGTTTGCCGCCCGTTCCGGATCCAGCTCCGGATCACCCACCTCGTAGGTTCTCGTCGCCAGGTGCGCACCGTTGGAGTAGAGCTCCTCCACCGTGGGGGCGCGTGTGGAGTAGTCGGCGAAGACTGCCAGCGTCCAGTCCGTGGCAAACGGCACCAGCGCACCGATGGATATTGCGCCGAGATCGTAGTCGCGGTTGCTGCCCGCGGAGGGATCGTGGGCGACGTGCTCGTAGCGGGCGCCGGCTTCCAGATCCAGTGCCGCGAAGGAGCGTTCCGCGACGTAGAAGATGCCCCAGGAGTCCGTGTCCACCGGGGGTACGTAGGCCTCTTCTCCAGAGGCTGCGTACTTGCGATTGCCGAACTGGATGCCGCCGGCCCCGTCGAAGCCGCCGAGGGTCTCGTGGGTGAGCTCGGCGCGGCCCTCGATGGCCTCGTTCTCGAAGAGGGTACCGGGCTCGCCGCTCGGCTCCAGCTCCTGGTGCTCGTATTCGTTGTAGCCGAGGCGCAGGTTGAGGCTCCGCGCGCCGGCCCACGGATCCAGGAACCCGGCTTCCAGGTCTACCCGGGTCTGGTCCATGTCCAGCATGGGGGTGCCTTCGTCTTCGTGGACGTGTCCGCCGGGCAGGCCGTAGGTGGCGTCAAAGAGGCTGACCGCGGCGCCGATGAAACCCCAGTCGCCGACGAACGAGCCGCCCAGGGCGCCGCCGCTCGTTTCCAGCTCGCTGCCCGGCAGCTCGCCGTAGGCTTCTTCCCCTTCCTCGCCTTCTTCCTCCTCTTCGAGATCACGCAGCGCCTGGGACTCCGCATAACCCGGGATCTCGTAGTCGTCTGCGTCCCGATAGAAACCATCGACATGGAAAGCGAAAGAACCGAGTCCCAGGTTGGCAGCACCGGCGGCGGTTCGCCGGTCGGCGTTGTCTGCGGCCCGCAGCTCCGCCTTCAGGTCAGGCGTTTCGGGAATCCGGTGGGGAATGCGTCCGGTGTGGACATCCACCACGCCGCCGATGGCGCCCGTGCCGTAGAGCAGGGTGCTGGGCCCCTTGATCACCTCGATGTGCTCCGCGGTGAAGGGATCCACCGTCACCGCGTGGTCGGGGCTCGACACCGAGACGTCCATGGCGTCGATGCGGTCTTCCATGACCTTCACCCGGGAACCGCCGAGCCCGTGAATGACCGGCCGCCCGACGGCCGCGCCGAAGGACGCGGAGTG
>JBFWZA010000029.1:0-28437 GCA_050185825.1 Pseudomonadales bacterium
TGATTACATCGAACGCTTCTACAATCCAAAGCGGCGACACTCTACCCTGGGTGGGCTCAGCCCCGTCGAGTATGAAAAACGAGCTAAACAAGCTTAGGTCGGTATACGCGGAACCTGGGGCACGTCAGGTTTTCCGGATGAGTTCTCCGTCAGGGTGGTAACGGGCCAGCAACCTCGGCCCATGGAAGATCGCCAGCTCATCGTCCAGGTAGTGGTGGATCCGCACACGCGCCTTCACATACTGAAGTCGGGTGGGATCCGGTGGGCAGCTTCTTGCCCTGATAGCTTACGCAGTTATCCCGGGCCACCATGCGCTCGACCTGCACACACAGAATGTTGTCCAGATCGACGCCGGCCAGCGGTACGAAGGCGCTGCCTGGCTCGCGTGGCTTGACCATGAACCGCCGATTGAAGCGCGGCCAGTACCCTTCAGGAAAGCGTTGGCTGCTTCCATGCTGCTAATCCCTTCCAAGGCCATCTCCTTGGGCAGCCGGTCCTGCAGGGTCTTGAAGAACCGTTCTGAGCGCCCGCGGGCCTCCGGCGAATACGCTGGAACCATCTGGATGCCGAGCTGTGCCATTGCGCGGCCGAACTGGGTCAAGCGACGGCGGTCCACTCGCTCGCCAGCGGCCGTGGTCACCCAGTAGTGGCTGCCCCGATCGCTGTAGAAACTGCTGAAAATGCCGCGCTTCTCGAGCGTCTCCTTGACCCCGCGCAGGCTCGAGAAGGTGCCTTCCTCTTCAACGAAAAACCCCGAGTACACTTCGCTGTTCGCATCGTCCATGGTCACGATCAGATCCCACTTGATCCCCGGCACCCACTCGTGGGTGGAGCCGTCCTGGTGGATCATCAGCCCCGGGATCGCGGCGCGTGGCCGCGCCTTACGGTGCGGTCCCCGGCGCTTGCCCCGTTCCACCAGATCGGCGGCCTGCAGCCGGTTCTTTACCCAGGTGTACGAGCGTGTGCCGCGGTGCTCTTCCTGATAGCGCTCATAAAAGTGCGCCACGGACCAGCGGTCGTAGCGCTGCTTGTAGAGCGTCTCCAGACGCAGCACCTCGTCGACGGGAGCCTGCCGGTGCGAGACCTCGCTGATCCGCTTGTCCCGCAGCCCATCGAGCCCATCCTCCTCATATCGGTCAATGTAGCGGCGGAAGCTGCGGTCGCAGATCCCAAGCAGTTGCGCCGCCTCCTCCTGGTTCAACCGGCCTGTCCGCCAGCCGTCATAAGCCTCTTCCCATCGCATGAGACGTGTCTCCTGTAGCCACTCCGTCCGTCTCACCGCCCCTCCCATCAAGGACTTAGCGAAACCGGACAGATTACGTGCTACAGAACCGGACAGATCATGTGCTAGCTACAGGATCCTGATCTGATGTTGTGCTCCGGAGCGCGTCGCGTACAATACGCCGCCCCGGGGTCAGGCCGGGGCCCGCCCTGCCGGGCGGCGTGCCAGTCGGAGTGTAGCTCAGCTTGGTAGAGCACCACGTTCGGGACGTGGGGGCCGGAGGTTCAAATCCTCTCACTCCGACCAACTTTACTTTGTCGTTTAGGGTTACGAGCCCTCGTTGACGTCGATTCGCCGCCGCCGGGTCGCAGACCTTAGGCCAGGAGCCGTTTACGGCCAGCCAGATCCTCTCGCTCTGGCAATTTCCTCTTTCAGAATCAACTAGTTACTTAGAGTACTCAGCAGAAGCATCTTTGATGAACCGCTGCCCGAGGCGTCCTCGTATCCGTTCTGATCGCGGCACAGATCAAGTTCAATCTGCACCTTATTGGCGCACGACAAATCTGTACGGCTCACGAAAATCCATCTGAATGGGCACAGCCGGATACATGGGATCGGTGATTGCTTGGCCTACCCCATTCAAGCAGATCCCTTGTTCCATCGTTTTAGACATGGAGGTAATCGTGATCGGGGTTGCACTAAGGTCAGCTACATGAAAATTCGTGCCGCCACCCGCAAGGCTGAGCATCGAAGTACCCTTCACGGCGACATACGGCTCACCCATACATCCTGCCTGGCTCCAATGAACCCAAGCCGTCCCATAGAGGGTGATGGAGTGATCGGACTCAATATGAATCTCACCAATCGCAGCCCGACCCAACAACTGAGTCACGAAAATCCCACTCGTAAGTTCTCCGGCATAAGCGGGAGAGGGCGAAATGGTAGTCAAACTAACTGGTACGCCAATTTCTACGTCATCCGCATCCACAAGCACGAAACTTGGCCCAGCGAGCGGACCAGCAGGACCCTGAGGCCCCATCGCTCCAACTGGTCCTGCAGGCCCTTGGGGACCTGCCACTCCCTGTGGGCCTTGCGGTCCCGTTGGTCCCACGGCGCCTTGAGGGCCTACGGCACCGGCCGGACCGGCAGGTCCTTGGGCGCCATCTGGTCCTTGGGGTCCTGTCGGACCCACTGGCCCAGCCGGCCCTTGAGGCCCAACAGCGCCTGTCGCTCCTGGAGTACCTGCTGGGCCTTGCGGTCCAGCCTGTCCCGCCGGTCCCGGAGGACCATCCCGTCCTGCCGGCACAAACAGTGACCAGAAACTTAGGTTACCTGGCGACTCTGTTCCGGTAGTAGGCTGCGTGTTGAGGTAGACGCTTCCATCGAACTCGACGAGGTCATTTTGATCGTAGACAACACCGGACTGCCAAGTACTGCGCCACTCGAGACCGGAGTTTGCAATGCTCGCTTCGTTAACTTCGATTGCGTTTTTTAGCGTTGAGAAGTTCGCGTTTACCTCTTCGGCTCGCGCGGGTTGGTTTGCTTGAAACGTGTGCGGCAACTGGACATCGGCGGAGGCGCTGATAGATACGAGCACCCCGACTAATCCTGAAAGCGTCCTTACTCCCAAACTTCTTGATCCCATGAGCCTTCATTCCATCTGAACTCACTGATAACTTCAGTCTGCTGACGGGCTTGTGGTGTTTGGCGGTCGGACCCACTACCACTACTTCCGCCACCGCATCCGGCTAGTACCGCAAAAAAGGCGAGAGTTAAAAGACGAGTAAGCACGTTAGGCAGATCAGCAGCTATTTCCATAAAAGCATAGGAAAAGCACCGCTATGAGACTGTGAACTAGGACAAGTTATGAGACATCAATCGGCTGGGAGAGGAACCCCTACGGGCGGTAGCGAGAACGTGTCAATCGACGTCAGTATCGAACGAGAGCCGAGGCCAGAGCGGATGTGTTCGACTACATTGAACGTTTCCACAATCCGAGGAAGCGGCGTCAAGCTAAGATGGAAAAAAATAGGCTTAATCAAACTGTCCGTGGAATCGGGGTCAAACCCCTACGGGGAATTCATACTGAGGGATGATGATGATCAGATCGTCCTAACTCGTTGATCCCGAAGAGCATTGGTTCTCCTAGCATCTCCTACGATCTCATAGCAAGGCATTCAAAATCCTCTCACTCCGACCAATCAAATCAACAGGTTACTCGCCTCGCGGTTTTGAGTAGCCCAATATCTCGGCCACCTGCTCCAAATGTCGGTAGGCCCAATCGGGATCAGTGATATCAATCTGGTGCACACGGCCGTCGTCATCGGTGGGTGTCGTGACGGCCTGACCAATCTCGATCTGATACTTCAGCCAACGAGATAGATTCTGCTTGGAGATTCCTGTCGCTGCTGAAACCTCAGACAACGATGGCTTTCTTCCTTCCTGCAGGATCCTGAGAAAATAGGTGGTTGCATACACTTCACCAAGTGATCGACCTGCGCCAAAACGCTCAACCAGCACTTTCAACAGATCTTCCAGCTTCCTGCTAGGTGACATGGTCGAATGGTTCCCTATCGTTCAAACCCACCAGGCAAAGTGCATCCGCGCGAGTCATTTTTATACAAGAAACAACGGGGCGCTTCCTCCTCTAGAAGTCGAGACGTGCATCGCCTGTTTGATCTCGACCGAATCGGACTCTGAGCTCGGCGTCAGTAAGCAACTCCACCTCGTCACTGCCGCAGAACTCGCAACACTCGGGTACTACGTCTGGCTGGTACGGAAGCACTCGACGACAAGTCAGGCAGGAGAGATAGATCACGGTCGTTCCCGGCGAATCGGACGCGATATCCAACCAAACACACCATGTGGTTTCAAGAACGCAACTATTCTGGTGAAGAATCGGCTTTAAAGAGGCGGTCTAGGTAATTTATTTTACTTTATTGGCCGATAGATCCGATCTCTCCTGCATTCCTCCAGCAGTCTCCCGAATTCGTCCGTAATCCCTTGAGAAAGACAGGTTATCTTGACAATCGAGGACCCAGGGACGAGCCGGTAGTAAATCAGGAGAGAGAGAATGGAAATCGTGCCTCGCAAGCTTCACCAGCTGGAACTGTGGTGGTGGGAAATGCCCAGCGTGATGCGCTGGTTCGTGGGCAGCCTGTCGGTTGCCGTCTTCGCCGGAGTGTTCGGCGGCGTTCTGGCCTGAGTTCCCTTTCCGCCTGTTCCGAGCGCGCAGCGTCTGGCTGCGCTATCTACCGGAAACCGTGTCCCGGTAATCGTGGTCAGCCGACCAACGACGTCACCGCCCGCTCCCGGGCAAACGATCCTCTCCTCCCCACCATCCAGGCGAGCAACGCCACCAGCGTCAGCAGCGCCGAATCGTAGGGCTGTGCATCCGGCCATAGCGGATTGTTGAGCTGGAAGTGCATGAGCATGGCGAGGAGCAGGCTGCCACGTGAGGCGTTGTAGAGCCCCGTCATGATCACGGATGCCGCAACCACACCGACGAAGAACGGCAGAAACGACCAGCCGCTCTGTGGTGTGCCGCCAATGAAGAAGGCAGGCAGGTGCCAGGCGCCCCAGACCAGACCGAGTACCAGACCCGCAGCGGCGGGACTCAGATGGCGCTGCAGCAGGGGCAGCGCCAGCCCACGCCAGCCCAGCTCCTCCACCGGGCCGAGCACGGCGGCGATCACAATGGCGCCCAGGAGCCCCGCGCCCACCGGCGGAGACAGCGTTCCCTTCCAGGCCGCACCGGCCAGCATCAGTAGCGGGATTCCCAGCACGAGCCAGGCGTACCAGGGCCAGGGCGCACGGACACGACCCAGACGGGACAGATAGCGCCCGAGACCGGCAGCCCCGAAATTCAGCCAGACGAGGAAGAGCCCGGCCATGGCGGGCGCATAGACCGCGATGATGAAGAAGAGATTCGTCTGGTCCAGCGGGCCGAACTGGCGGGTAAAAAATTCGGGGGCGGCGAGAAAGGCCGCAGCGATACCCCAGGTCACCCCGAACGAGATTCCGAAGAAAGCGGCCAGCAGCCTGCCGTCACCCACTGCCGAGCAGCCTGCCGAGCTCGCGGGGACTGTCGACCACTGCCCGTGCACCGCCGTCCAGGAGCTCCGCCCGGCTGCCGTACCCGTAGAGCACGCCGACGCCGGCGACACCGTTGTTGCGGGCACCGACCATGTCGTGCGAGCGATCGCCGATCATCACTACCTCACTTCGATCCGTACCCGTGCGCTCGAGCGCCCAGGCGATCAGGTCCGTCTTGTCGCTGCGTTCGCCCGTGAGCTCGGCACCGAACACCGACTCGAAGTACCTTTCGATGCCGAAGTGCTCGACGATGCGCGTCGCGTAGATCTCGGCTTTGCTCGTTGCTACGGCAAGCCGCATTCCTCGGCTGTGCAGGTTCGCCAGGAGCTCAGGAATGCCTTCGTAAACCTGGTTCTCGTAGAGGCCGACCGCGCCGAATCGCTCGCGGTAGAGCGCGACCGCGCGCTCCGCTTCCGCATCGTTGCCCAACAGGCGCTGGAAGGAGCCCTTGAGTGGTGGGCCGATACACCAGAGGAGGGAATCTTCCGGTGGTACCGGGCGCCCGAGCGAATCCAGCGCGTGCTGAATCGAGGCGATGATTCCCTGTCTCGAATCCGTCAGGGTGCCGTCGAGGTCGAACAGCACGAGGTTCAGCATGGTTCTCTCCCACCGTGAAGGGCATCACGTTTCGTGGCCACGATCTCCGGCACCATCGTTGTCCTACAGCACAGGGAAATGTGCACGGTGCGCATCAGAATAAGAAACAGGCGCGAGCTGTGGCTGTACATCATGGCCGTCACGCTCATCTCGGTCGCAGTCACGGAGCTGACGCTGCTCGGCATTTATCTGCTGTTCGGGAAATCCGTGTTCAGTGCCACCCAGGCATTCTACACCGCTGCGATCGTACCCATTCTCGTGACTGTTCCGGTCTGCTATCTCACCGCCCGAATGGCCGTGCAGCTCAACGAGGCACACGCGCGTCTGCGGGAGCTGGCCCATACCGATGAGCTCACTGGCCTGACGAACCGCCGGTCGTTCTTCCAGCGCGCCGAGACCGTGCTCGGTGAAGCGCGAGACGCCGATGAGCACGTTTCGCTTCTGGTGATCGACGCCGATCACTTCAAGCAGCTCAACGACACCTACGGCCATGCCACCGGCGATGCGGCGCTGCAGTTCATCACCGAGCAGCTCTCCACCTGCGTCCGCAAGACGGACCTTCTCTGCCGGCTCGGTGGTGAGGAGTTCGCCGTCCTGCTCCCCGACATGGACGGCACGGAGGCAACCAAGCTCGCCGAACGGATCGTCGAGCGGGTGGCCTCCCGACCCATGGTCTGGGATGGCAAGATCATCGAGATGTCAGTGAGCTGCGGTATCGCCGATACCCGCTCCGGCCGCGACATGACGGCGCTCTTCAAGGCGGCAGACGACGCCCTCTACGCTGCCAAGCACAACGGCCGCAATCGCCACATGCACTTCACCGAGCTGCGCCGATCGGGCAGGGAACAGCGCTCCGCCAGCCAGCGTTGAGCTGACAGCCCGCGCCCGACGGGCTAGCATCCCCCGACAGGTTTCGTCTTTCGGGGGCATTTCGTGGATCTATTCCGGCTCGACGGCAAGCACGTCGCCATCACCGGCGCGTCATCCGGCTTCGGTCACCACTTTGCCGGCGTGCTCGCCGCTGCCGGCGCGAAGGTCAGTCTCGGCGCCCGCCGAACCGACAAGATCGAAGCGCGGGTGCAGGAGATCAATGCCTCCGGTGGTCAGGCGTTCGGGGCGCGGCTGGACGTCACCGATCGGGAGAGCGCAGAGGGTTTCTTTGCCACCGCGGAAGAAGCATTCGGCCCCGTGCACGTGCTGATCAACAACGCCGGCATCGAATCCGGTGCCAAGACCTACATGATGATCGACGAGAACGACTGGGACTCGGTCATCGACACCAATCTGAAGAGTGCCTGGATGATGAGCAAGCTCTTCACGGAGCGGGTGGTGGCGAACGGCGTCAAGGGCGGCAACATCATCAACATCTCCTCCATCACCGATACCCGCACCATCAAAGGCCAGTTTCCCTATGCGGTCTCCAAGGGCGGCATGACCCGCATGACCGAAGTGCTGGCGCTGGAGGCCCCACGCTACGGCATCCGCGTCAATGCCCTGGCACCCGGCTATATCCTCACGGACGTGAGCCGCGTGCTGCTCGAGTCCGACCAGGCCCCCGAGTTCATGAAGGGCATCCCCCTGCGGCGCTTCGGGGAATTCGAAGATCTGGACGGCCCCCTGCTGCTGCTCGCCTCGGATGCCTCCAGGTACATGAACGGTTCGATCGTGGTGGTGGACGGTGGCCACATCTGCGCCTCCCTCTGAGCCGATCTGGACGCCTTCCGCGGCAAGGATCGCGGGCAGCCAGCTCACGGCCTTCACCGCCGCAGCCGGACGGGCAACCGGTCGGTCTTTTCCTGACTATCAGTCTCTGCACGACTGGTCGGTAGAGGATCCGGCGGCTTTCTGGTCGCTGCTCTGGAACTTCACGGGTGTCGTCGGCGAGCGCGGCAAACGGGTGCTCGTCGATGCCGAGAAGTTTCCGGGCGCGTCCTGGTTTCCGGATGCGCGGTTGAACTTCGCCGAAAATCTGCTGCGGGCGGACGGCGATCGGATCGCGATGATTTCGCTCCTGGAAACGGACGAACCGTCGGCCACGGGTCGCACGCTCACCTACGCCGAGCTGCGCCGCCAGGTGGCCAGGCTGGCTGCCCACCTCGCAGGCGCCGGCGTCGGCCCGGGCGATCGGGTGGTGGGCTGGCTGCCCAACGTGCCGGAAACGATGATCGGCCTGCTGGCCGCATCGAGCCTGGGGGCGGTGTGGTCCTCCTGCTCGCCGGATTTCGGCGTCGACGGCGCGCTGGACCGTTTCGGACAGATCCGCCCGAAGGTGCTGATCGCCTGCGACGGCTACACCTACAACGGCAAGGTTCAGGACGTGTCCGGTGCGGTCCTGGAGGTAGGCGCCACCCTGCCCGATCTCCGCGAGATCATCTGGGTGGAACGCATCGGCGCCTGCCCTCCCGGCACCACCCGTTTTCACGACGTGGTCGCGAACGGTCCCGACACCCCCGATTTCCGGCGCGGGCACTTTGCGGACCCGCTGTGCATTCTCTACTCCTCCGGCACCACCGGAAAACCCAAGTGCATCGTCCACAGCGTCGGCGGCACCCTGCTCCAGCACCTCAAAGAGCACCGGCTGCACGTGGATCTGCGTCCGGAGGACCGGTTCTTCTACTTCACCACCTGCGGCTGGATGATGTGGAACTGGCTCACCAGCGGGCTCGCCACGGGCAGCACGCTGGTGCTCTACGAAGGCGCACCCACCTGGCCCGAGCCGGACCGCCTCTTCGCCATGGCGGAGCACCTCGGCATCTCGGTGTTCGGCACCAGTGCCCGTTATCTGTCCGCGCTGGCGAAGGAGGGTGCGCGCCCCGGCGACCGCTACGACCTCAGCGCCATGAGAACGCTGCTGTCCACGGGCTCACCGCTGGTGGAGGAAGGCTTCCGCTACGTCTACGACGCCATCAAAGCCGATGTGCATCTCGCCTCCATCTCAGGCGGCACGGATATCGTCTCCTGCTTCGTGCTCGGCAACCCGAACGCGCCGGTATGGGCGGGAGAAATCCAGACCGCCGGCCTCGGCATGGCCGTCTCCGTCTGGGACGACGCCGGCGCTCCGGTGCGGGGCGAGAAAGGCGAGCTGGTCTGCACCCGACCGTTTCCGTCAGCGCCGGTGGGCTTCTGGGACGACGAAAGCGGCGAGCGCTACCTGGACGCCTACTTCCGACGCTATCCCGGTGTGTGGACCCACGGCGACTTCGCCGAGCTCACCGCGCACGACGGCTACATCATTCACGGCCGCAGCGACGCGGTGCTGAATCCCGGCGGCGTACGCATCGGAACTGCGGAGATCTACCGGGTGCTGGAGAAGATCGAGCCGGTGGTGGATTCCGTGTGCGTAGGCCAGGACTGGGCGGGCGACGTGCGCGTGGTGCTGTTCGTCGTGCTGCGCGAGGGTATCCCGCTGGACGCCGAGCTCGAGAAGCGCATCCGCACCGCCATCCGAACCCGGGCCACGCCCAGGCACGTACCCGCCGTCATCGTTCAGGTGGCGGACATACCGCGCACCATCAGCGGCAAGATCGTCGAGCTGGCGGTGCGTGACGTGATCCACGGCCGCGCGGTGGCCAACGTCAGCGCGCTGGCGAATCCGGAGGCGCTGGAGCTGTTCCGGGGTCTTCCTGAGCTCGCGCCGCCCGCTCAGCCGGGATAGTCGAAGGGCGTTGCGTCGACAAAGCGTTTCAGCACGTTGCCCGTGATCCGGGCGATGTCGTTGTCGAACCCGTTGTGGGCGAGCGCTCCGGCGTAGGAGATGGAGCCGGTGCTGAAGACCGCACCGCCGGACGGGGTCTCGAAGAACACCATGTCCGCCCGCACCTTCGGGCCCTGAAGATCCAGGTGCGTCATGTGGATCTCCTCCACGACGCGCAGCATGCCGGGCCGGTGGTTTTCCGAGGACGCGATGCAGACGGCGTGCGGCGGCGACCCGAGCGTCTCGTCGAACCGGTCGATCTCCTCGCCCACCGCGCCGCCACCCTGGGTGCCGTGATTGCCGATGAGGTCGCTGGCGTCGACGCCTTCCATGATGAAGGCCACCCGCTCGTCCAGCGCGCCGGGCTGCAGGCGGTAGTACGTACCGCCATCGAAACCCTGGGCCGCAAAGCCCACACCCACGAGCAGGTTGGGCGGCCGGCCGAGCCGTCTCCAGAGCCCGCCGTACTCGCCAGTCAGCTGGTGATAGTACTCACCCGGTTCGGCCATCCAGGCACGGGTGCCCCCCTCCGCCCGGCGGACCTCGATGATGGCCGGGTTGTCCGGGTGATAGGCCACGCGCCAGTAGAAGCCGTTGCCGCCCATGTACATGAGCCGTCCGCCGTCATCGAGCCAGCGCTCGAGCGCATCCAGCATCGTCGTGGAGTAGTACTCCGGATGTGTGCCCGTTATCACGCAGCGGTAGCCCTCGAGGATCTCCGGTCCACTCCGATGCAGATCCTCGTCGGTGAGCACGTCGAAGGTCTGGCCTGTGCCGTGCAGCCAGTTGGTGATGTTGGTGTCCGCATTGAACGACCAGGTGGTGATCTTCGGCCGCATGTTCAGCACCGGGCGCAGGCGCGAGGAGAAGTGCACCCCGCTGCCGTCCGCGTGGTAGTCGTACAGCGAGTGGCCGACCTCCGGATGGCGCCGCAGCCAGTGATCCTCGGGATATCTGGGTTTGAACTCGCCGATCGTGCCGTCCATATCATCGAAGCGCTGATTGGCGTACGCGAGGTAGGTCGCCGTGGACGCGAGATAAGCCACCTTCGACTGTTTACGGCCGCGGCTGCGCCGGACGAAGAACGGCACGTAGTCCACCGAGCCGCCGAGCGAGAGCTTCACAGCGTAGACGCCGGAGGGCGTATCCGCCGGCACGGTCCACGAGAAGTCCGGCGTCCAGCCCGCATCCACCAGATCGTCCTCGTGGAAATGGATGGCCCCGTACTGCGCGGGATCGTCCAGCCAGCGCTGCACGGAGCCGTCCCAGCGCACGCCCCGGACTGCCCGGGTGGGCATCTGCATGGTCCAGCCGTGACGCTTGCCCGGCGACAGATCGTAGATCTGCTCCGTGGCGATACCCTGCGAGAAATCCCAGGCACCGATCAGCGCCACGTGGGTCACGGACGCCGAGCCGAGCAGCGAATCCGCCACGTCCGGCGTGATGGCGTCACCCACCAGGCGCGGCGATTCCATCCGTCCGTTGAAGCCTGCGACGATCCGGCCCTGCACCAGCGCCGCAGCCAGCAGCCAGTCGCACGCCGCCAGCTGGCGGCTGGCCACGCTCACCGCCTTCGACGCCCACTCCGAGTTCCGTTCGCCCACACCCTGGCCGAAGCTGCGCTGGGCGATACCGAGCCTGCCGCTGGCGGATTCGTAGGTGACCAGCACCCGATGCCAGCGCCTGAGCCGCATCGGCACGTCGAGCTCCACGCGTTCCCCGTCGAACGAGGCAGCCAGGTGACCATCGCGAACCTCGAGCACCAGCCCGTCCCCCGCGGCGATGGGCTGCTGTGCCCGCGCCAGCAGCGTCGGATACACATACAGACACAGGCTCAGCTTTCTGAGGCTCGGAATGTCGGGGAGGACGGCGTAGCTGCCGGGATAGACCGCCTGCTTGCGGCCGGTGTGCACCCCGGTGAAGCTCGTCTTGACGAGACGCTCCTGGAATCCGGTACCGTGCGGTCGGCTGTCACCGGAGATCAGCTCGACGAGCTCCGCCCTGAACTGGCCCGATGTCTGGCAGCTGACCATGACGTCCAGCGTGTCACCCGCCGCCACCGACCAGGGGTCCACGTAGGCGACGATCTGCTTCTCATCCACGCCTCGCACCTTCCCGGGTCCGCGTTACGCATTCCTCGAGGGCCTCCCCCTCCAGGGTGATTCGGTGCAGCAGCCGGCGCTGGCCCTGGTAGTCGTTCACCGCGAAGTGCCAGGTGCAGCGGTTGTCCCAGAACGCCAGGGAGCCGGGTGCCCAGGAGAAGCGATAGCTGAACTCCGGCCGTGCCGCGTGGCGGTAGAGAAACTCGAGCAGCGGCCGGCTCTCCTCCGCCGTCCAGCCTTCGAAGCGGACGGTGAAACCCGGGTTCACGTAGAGCGCCCGGCGGCCGGATCGGGGATGGGTGAGCACCACCGGATGCACCGCGTCCTGAGTGGCCGATTCCGCATTGCCGAACCGGTCCGCCAGATCCGCCGGCCGCGCCGCACCGGCGCCGAAGACATGCCGGGAAGAATGCACGGCTCGGAGGGTGCCGAGCCTGTCCTTCATGCCTTCCGAGAGGGCGTCGTAGGCGGCGTACATGCTGGCGAACAGCGTGTCGCCGCCCGTCGCCGGCACCTCGCGGGCATAGAGCAGCGAGCCCAGCGCCGGAATCTGATCGTAGGAGTGATCCGTGTGCCAGCCCCCGCCGATGTTGGTGACCTGCTCGGGCTCCTTGCGCACCTCGGCGATCTGCGGATGACCGGCCACCGGCGTGAAGAACCGGTTGACGTTGATGTCACCGAAGGCTTCCGCCAGCGCGATGTGCTGATCCGGAGAGAGAGTCTGCTCGCGGAAGAACAGCACGCCGTAGTCCGCATGCGCGTCCTCGAGCGCCTCGACGGTCTCAGGGGTGAGCGGTTGTGCCAGATCGATACCGCGCACGAAGGCACCGACGGCCGGACCTGCAGGAACGAGATCGAACGGTGCTGCTTTCACGCTTTCAGCCCCGCGGCTCGATCTTCACCGCGGTGCCGTAGGCCAGGAGCTCGGCGGCGCCCTGCATCACCGGCGAGGTGGCAAAGCGCGCGCAGACGATGGCATCCGCGCCGAGCTTCCGGGCTTCCGCGATCATCCGATCCAGCGACTGCTCGCGGGCCTCCGCCAGCATCTTGGTGTACTCACCGATCTCGCCGCCGACGAGGTTGCGCAGCCCGGCCAGAATGTCCTTGCCGAGGTGGCGGGCCCGGATGGTGTTGCCGCGGACGAGGCCCAGCGTGCGGACGATCCGGTAGTCGGCAAGCTCGTCCTGGGTCGTGATGATCATTTATCCACCGTTTTCGAGTAGTAGTCGTCTTCGGCACTCGCGCGCCGTTCCCGGATCACCTTCAGCAGCAGCGCCCCTACCCCGATAATGGCGATCAGCCCGATGATACCGAACGGAAACGCGGCCACCATGCCGAACAGCATCGCCGCGATGTAGCACGCGGCGACGATGGCCAGGCACACATATCCGACCTTTTCGAGAGTGTCCACGCGCTTCACCCCTGCAGCACCCGATAACGGGTCATGATCCGATCAGGGCGTCGCGGTTGCAACTTCCACCGCGGCAGCTCTGGGTGCAGGAATGAGCTGCACGAACACGCCGGACAGCACGTTCAGTGCCGCCACCACCAGGAGCGCCCCCTGGTAGCTGCCGGTGACGTCGTGATAATAGGAGACAGCCAGCGGCGCACCGGCGCCGAGCAGCAGGGAAAACGGCAACGCCGCACTGCGCACGGCGCCCAGATACCGCCGCCCGAAATACGCACCCCAGATCACCTCCTGCAGCGGGATCATCCCGCCCCAGCCGAGACCCAGCAGCACGAAGGCGGCGTAGATCCAAGCGAGCGAGCCTGAGTTCACGCTCGCGACGATGGCAAAGAGGGCCAGTCCCGTGCTGGAGGCTCCGATGGCGGCCAGCGGCTTGGCCGGCAGACGATCGATGAAGAATCCCCACACCGGCTTGGACAGCATGGCGGGCACCGACGCCACGGTGATGGCCGCCGCTGCTTCCGCCCGGCTGAACCCGGAGTCGGTCAGGTAGGGCACGGTCTGCAGCAGCATCACCACGATGTTGATGGAGAACAGCCCGAAGGAGAACACCAGGCAGTAGAACACCCAGGTACGCAGGGCCTCCCGGCGTGTCAGCGAACGATCGAAATCGGCCTGGGCGCGCAGGGCCTCGCCGGCCGCCACCTGCTCGCTGGTCTTGCCGTCGGGGTGCCAGCCGTGGTCCTCCGGCGTGCGCCGCATGACGAAGGCCACCGGATAGACGAGCAGCAGCGTTGCGGCGGCGAGCACGAGCCAGGTCTCCCGCCAGCCGATCAGGTCGATACCCAGCGTCACCGCCGGGGTGATGACGATACCGGCAGCGGACACCCCCATGGCCGCCCAAGCCACTGCCTGGCCGCGCTTTTCCACGAACCACTTGGCGAGCGTCACGTTCACCACCAGGTTGCCGAGCAGCGCGCCGCCCACGGTGGCGAGCACCCCGTTCACCACCAGCCACTGCCAGACGTGGTCCACCCCGGCATGCAGCGCCAGGCTCGCCGCCATCACCGTCGCGCCGGCGAGCATGAGGGGCCTCGGTCCGAACCGGTCCACCCACACACCGATGGCGAATCCCGTCATGCCCATGACGAACTGGCCGAGCGACCGCGACAGGGTGAACTCGGAGCGGCTCCAGCCCAGATCCTCGATCATGGGCATCATGAAAGGCCCGAGCACGTAGCTGAAGATCCCCATGGCGACGAACTGGGAGATGAACGCCGCGACGATGATCCAGTAGCCGTAATAGGGTCGTTTCATGGCGGCGCCATTACACCACACCGGGCCGTTCTGCCTGCCAGGACACGGGCTGGCGGTGCGTACATCTACCGACTTGTGCGCTACCCCAATCGGCGTAGGGTAAGCAGTTCGGATTCCGACAGGCAGAATGCGTATGCGCCGATGTCACCCCATGCTTGCCGCCTTCCTGCTCGTGCTCACGGCCTGTGGCGGTGGTGGCGGTGACGGCGCGAGCAGCGACGCCTCCCTGTCACTGCTCCGTATCGATGGCGCCGCTCTGGTGCCGGCTTTCGACCCGGGTGCCACCAGCTACGTGGCCGGCGTGGTCTGGGCGACGGATTCGACCCGGGTCACGGCGGTTACCGGGAGCGCCAGTGCCAGCCTTGCCGTCAACGGCGTCGCCACACCCTCCGGTGTGCCGAGCCAACCAATCGCTCTACCGGTCGGTGAGACCGAGATCAGCATCCGGGTGACCGCCGAGGACGGTACGATGCGCACCTACCGGGTGACCGTCACCCGTCCGCCAGCCGGCACGGACGCGACGCTGTCCGATCTGGTGCTCACTGCCGGGCCACTCCTGCAGCCGTTCGACCCGGCGCTCGCCAGCTACGATGCGAGCTTCGGGCATCTGGCGGCATCGACCCGGGTGCTGGCAACCCCGACAGATCCGCTGGCGGATGGTCTGGCGGTGAACGGCGTGGACGTGCCCGTGGGTGCGGCGAGCCTGCCTGTCGCCCTGCCGGTGGGCGTATCGACCCTCACGGTGGCGGTGACGGCCGAAGATCGGGTGACGCAGGCGATCTACGACGTGACCGCGACCCGGGCGGACTTTGCGACCCTCGCTCAAAGCACCTACGTGAAGTCGACCAACACCGACGACAACGACCGGTTCGGCTTCGACGTCGGCCTGGCGGATGACCGGCTGCTGGTCACCGCACCGTTCGAGCAGAGCGCGGCGACGGGTGTGGACGGCAACCAGTCGGACGACACCTTGTCCTCGGCGGGTGCAGCCTATCTCTTCGAGCGTGCTGGCGGCGTGTGGACGGCCAGTCACTACCTGAAAGCTTCCAACACGGACAGCTTTGACCGCTTCGGCTGGTCTGCCGCGGCGGACGAGGTGCTCCTGGTCGGCGCGCCCGGCGAGCAGAGCCTGAGCGGCAGCCAGACCGACAACAGCGGCAATCGCGTCGGCGCCGCCTACGTGTTCGATCCGGCCGCCGGCGCACCCGTCCAGACCGCCTACCTGAAGGCATCCAACCCGGACAGCCTGGACGAGTTCGGCAGTGCCGCCATCACCTCCGGCGGGTGGATCCTGATCGGCGCGCCCATGGAAGCCAGCAGCGCTTCGGGGGTGAACGGCGACGAAGCGGACAACAGCCTGGTCGGCGCCGGGGCGGCCTATCTCTTCGAGCGTTCCGGCAACGACTGGGTGCAGACCGCCTACCTCAAGGCCTCGAACACGGGCAGCGGCACGGACAATCAGTTCGGCATCGCCGTCGGCCTGTCCGGAAACACCCTCGCCGTCGGCGCCTGGCGGGAGGACAGCGGTGCGACCGGCATCAACGGCAATCAGACGGACACCAGCCAGCCCAACGCCGGCGCGGTGTACGTCTTCGACCGCACGCCCGGCGGCACCTGGAGCCAGACGGCCTACGTCAAGGCATCGAACACCGGTACCGACCACAACTTCGGCGCCTCCCTCGCCCTCGACGGCGATCTGCTCGCTGTCGGCGCCCCGGGAGAAAACACGGCAGCTCAGAACGCCGGCGCCGTGTACGTCTTTGCGAGGAACAGTGCGGGGACCTGGCGGCAGGAAGCGCTGCTCAGGCCCCAGACCGCGGGCTTGAACGATTTCTTCGGCACAGATGTGGCTCTCGTCGGCACGCTTCTGGCGGTCGGCGCGCCGGGAGAGTCATCCGACGCTCAGGGTATCAACGGCTCGGACGGCAACCAGAACGCCGTCGATTCCGGGGCGATCTATCTCTTCGAGCGGCAGGCAGGCGGCGCCTGGCAGCAGATCGCCTTCGTGAAAGCATCCAATACTGATGCGGGCGACCTGTTCGGGGCGGCGTTCGCCCTGGCCGGTGACACGCTGGCCGCTGGCGCGCCCGGCGAGCAGAGCAATGCAACCGGCGTGGACGGTAACCAGGCGTCCAACGCGAATGCCAACGCCGGCGCGGTCTATATCGTGCGCTGACGGCTCTCTGTTGCGCTGACGGCTCTCTGTTGCGCTGACGGCTCTCTGTCGCGCTGACGGCTCTCTGTTGCGCTGACGGCTCTCCGAGGCCGCGCTCAGTTCTCGCTGAGCGCCGCCACCACCTGATCGACCACCGCCTCCGCCTTGGCGCGCATCTCGTCGTCGTTTGCGTCCTGAATCGGATGCGCCACGAACACACAGCGGGCGTCGGTCATGCCGAGCGCTTCGGCCTGGACCCTTGCCGCCTCGCGGAACTCCGTCGAAGCCAGCGACACCGCGGGTTTTCCCTGAATCTCGAACCATACCGTGTCATGCAGACTGCACGTGGTACAGGAGCCTCAGTCGGCGAGCGCCTCCACAACGAAGTCGTTGTCCCTGAGGATCTCGGCCTTCAGCGCATCCGGCGCCGGCTTCGTGAATGTCGGTTTGGCGTAGCGCTGAATCCGTATGCCCGGCAGCCGCTCGGACAGGAGCGCTTCGAGCCGGTCGAGCAGTACATTGCCGCGGGGCTTGGAGATGTCCAGCAGCGCAACGCTGCCGGTGATCTCGCCGCGCCTGGGCGTGATCTGCCGTGACACAGGTACCCGTTCGTCCGTCGGATCGAGAATCGTAACCATTCAGACCTCCTCTATCTTCTTCGACACCGGAATGGAGCCGATCTCGCCGGTGGCCCAGCCGTGGAACGCACCGGAGAATTTGCCGGCGTCCGATCCCGCCACCACGATGTGAATGTCGTCGGGGGACTTGAACTTCGGCAGCATCCGCGACCTGGCCTTCTCGTCCATGGCCTCGAATACCTTCCGCTTGAAGCCTACCCCCGAGATCTCGTCTTCCACAAGCTCACCGATAGGCCGGGCGGTAACCTCCTGAATGCGCGCCCGGATCTCTGGCTTGCCATAACCTTCGCGAACGAGCGTGTCCACGTGCTCCGGACATACCACCAGCAGCACCTCGGTGGCGAAGTGCGCCTTGGGATGAAAGGCGGCTTCCAGGCCGAGTCCGAAGCTGCCGGCAAGCTGGGCTGCGTGCCGGGAGTCCTGATCGACGATCAGCGTGGGCCCGCTCGTCATGGTGAACGCCGTGACCACCGAATCTCCGGGATCGAATCCCCGCTCCACGTGCAGCGGTGACCAGGGGCTGCGTTCCTCGTGCTCGGCGAAGCACATGGTGAACTTCATGGGGTTGCCGAGCGTGGAACGCTCCGTGCCGCCGGGTCGGGCACCACCCAGGTTGCGCACCGCCAGGCGCACCGCCCGGCCGATGGTGGCGTTGGCGCGGTTCCCTTGACCCAGCGCCCCCAGCTTCATGTTCATGCCGATCCGCTCCCGGATCGGGCCGTTCACCACCAGCACCGGACTCGCCCCCATGGTCGTCGCCATCACCCCATGGATGTTGTACGCCTCGGTGAGAATCGCCTCCGTGGCGGCGATGACCACCGGCAGGTACTCGGGGCGGCAGCCGGCCATGACCGCGTTGATGGCGAGCTTCTCCACGGTCACCTCACCCATGTTCGGCGGCATCACGCCGAGCACCTCCTGAGGATCACGCACGGTGCCACTGAGCATGCGCAGCACCCGCTCCGGCGTCGGCGGTACCAGCGGCAGGCCGTCGGAAAAGCCCTGATCGAACATGAACTCGAACTCGTCGTCGGCTCTCGCCACCTCGATCCTTCGCGCCCGCAGCGGGGAGTTTTCCGACTCCGCCCGGAGCTTCTCGCTGATCAGGGGATCGACGGAGAGCGAGCCGCAGCCTGGCCGCCACTCCGGCAGCGAATCCCAGCTCACGGCAGCGTCGCCACCGAGCTCGTCCGCCAGGGCATGCCACTCCTGTCTCACGAACCCCACCAGCAGACGCTCGAGACGGCCGTCGCCGTCGGCAACGAACAGGCTCGGCACCGTGTCGATGTCGTAGGCAAAGGACACCTTGAGGCGGGAATCGTCCAGGAGCTCGAAGCCGGGCCGGAACGTATCGACGAGCGCGGTATTGCCTGCGGACGTCTGCCCCGCTACGAAGAAGTCCACATCGGCACGGAGTGCCGCGTGCAGCGCATCGAGCACCGGCATGACCAGATGACAGGTCGGGCAGTCGTCCTTCACGAAGCAGATCAGCGCGCGACGTCCCGAAGGGAACGACCGGGCCCGGCCACGGGCATCTTCCAGCAGAAAAGCGGGCAGCTCCCGCCCGGTTTGCGCGACCATCTCTCGTCCCCTCGACCCGATTGCCCGAGACCCTACCCGCTTTGCGCCCGTGTGCCAATCCGGCACTCGGAGGTCGATCCGTCGGCGCCGACGCGCCCTGCTGCAGAGCGCGCGGTTGCCGGCCCCCGCCGGGGTGCACTACCCTTGGGCGTCTCTGCACGAGCAGAACGCCCGCATCCGGAGGTGATCATGAGCAGCCAGGCATCGGTTCTCGACATCGAGACCCTGACCCCACACATCGGCGCGGAAATTCGTGGCGTCGACCTGAGCCAGCCGCTCGGCAACGATGAGTTCAGCGAGATCTACCAGGCCTGGCTCGACTGGAAGGTGCTCGTGTTCCGCGACCAGCACCTGGACCGGGAGCAGCACAAGGCGTTCGCCCGCCGCTTCGGCAGGCTCCATGTCCACCCCATGCAGCACAGCTACGGTGGAGACCCGGAGATACTCGCGGTGAAGACCACCGCGAAGTCCCGTTACACCGCCGGTGATGAATGGCACACAGACGTCACCTGCGACGAGATCCCACCACTCGGCTCCATGCTCTACGTCACCGAGACGCCGGAGACCGGCGGCGGCGACACCCTCTATGCGGACATGTATCTGGCCTACGAGCTGCTTTCGGACACGATGAAAGAGATGCTCGAAGGCCTGACCGCGGTGCACGACGGCGCCAAGCCGTACCTCGCCGGCTACAAGGTGGCACCACCGGAAGGCAGCGAGTATCCCAGCAACGAGCACCCGGTGATCGTCACCCACCCGGAAACCGGGAAAAAGCTGCTCTACGTCAATTCCGGCTTCACCACGCGGATCAAGGGCTTGCGGGCCTGGGAATCGAAGATGCTGCTCGACGGTCTGACCCAGTTCATCGCCACCACGCCCAGGCTCACCTGCCGGGTACGGTGGGAGCCGAACACGCTCGTGTTCTGGGACAACCGCTGCACCCAGCATCACGCGGTGTGGGACTACTACCCCCACTCCCGCTACGGCGAACGGGTGTCCATCGTCGGCACCGAGCGGCCGGCCGCCTGAATCGAGTGGCCGCGGCGGACGACCCTCGCCACGTCAGGGAGCTCCCCATCACCGGTCTGCGCATCGGCCACGCAGACGATGCGACCATCCGTACCGGCACCACGGTGATCCTGCCGGATCGCCCGGCGGTGGCCAGTGCCCACGTGGTGGGCGGCTCTCCGGGCACCCGGGAGACGGAACTGCTCAGTCCCCTGCAGCAAGTGGAGCGGGTGGACGCGATCGTGCTCTCCGGTGGCTCGGCCTTCGGGCTCGACGCGGCCACGGGCGTCCAGGCCTGGCTGAAGGAACACGATCGGGGATTTCCGGTGCCGCCGATGCGCATTCCCATCGTCCCGGCGGCCATCCTCTTCGACCTCAACAACGGCGGCGACAAGGACTGGGGCCGTTATCCGCCCTACCGGGAAATGGGCTACGAGGCCGCCTGCTCGGCCACCACGGGCAGCGCCACGGGCCGGGTCGGCGCCGGATTCGGCGCAACCACCGCCACCACCGCCGGGGGTCTCGGCATCGCCTGGGAGGCGTCTGCCAGCGGCGCCACCGTGCTCGCCGTGATGGCGGTCAACGCCGCCGGATCCCCATTGATCGGCACCACGAGCCACTACTGGGCGGCACCCTTCGAGCGGGGTGGCGAGTTCGGCGGTCGCGGACTGCCCGACCCCTGGCCGGCGGATGCGACGGAGGTGCGCACCAAGCAGGGTCACTCCACCGCCGGGATGAACACCACCATCGGCGTCGTGGTCACGGACGCCACCATCAGCAAGGTGGAAGCCAAGCAGATCGCGGTGATGGCACACGACGGCTTCGCCCGGGCGTTGTATCCCGTGCACACCCCCGGTGACGGCGATCTGCTCTTCGTACTCTCCACCGGCACCCGGGCACTCGATCGGGAAGATCTGTCCCTGCTGAGTCTCGGCACCCTCGCTGCGAACGCCGTGTGCCGGGCCATCGCCCAGGGGGTGCACGCCGCATCCGGGCAGACGCCGCCATGAGCCGGCCCGGCTTGACAGAGCTGCTCACGCGCATCGACGGCAAGCGCGACGAGCTCGTGGCGCTCACCCGTGACCTGATCCGGATCCCCACCACCAACCCACCCGGCGAGCACTACGAGGACTGCACCCGCTATCTCGGCGAGCGTCTCGCAGGACGAGGATTCGATGTCACCCACGTGCGTGCCCGGGGCGCCGTCGGCGACTCCGATCGCTACCCGCGGGCCAACGTGATCGGCCGCTGGTCCGGCGGTGCGGGCCCCACCGTCCACTTCAACTCCCACATCGACGTGGTGACGCCCGGTATCGGCTGGTCGTACGACCCGTTCGCGGCCGAGGTCGTGGGCGACCGCATCTACGGCCGCGGCGCCTGCGACATGAAGGGTGGCCTCGCCGCGTCCGTCATCGCTGTGGAAGCGCTCATGGAGCTTGCGCCGGACCTGCCGGGATCCCTGGAGATTTCCGGCACCGCCGACGAGGAATCCGGCGGCTACGGTGGAGTCGCCCACCTCTCGGAGCTCGGCTACTTCAGCCCACCGCGGGTGAACCACGTGATCATTCCCGAGCCGCTCAACAAGGACCGGGTCTGCCTCGGCCACCGCGGCGTCTGGTGGGCCGAGATCGAAACCCACGGCAAAATCGCCCACGGCTCCATGCCCTTCCTCGGCGACTGCGCCGTCCGCCACATGAATGCCGTGGTCCGGGCGTTCGAGGACGAGCTGTTTCCGGCGCTGGCCGCCAAGCGGACGACCATGCCCGTAGTGCCGGACGGCGCAAAGCAGTCCACGCTCAACATCAACTCCCTGCACGGCGGCCAGCAGGAAGGCTTCGACGGCCTGCCCTCGCCACTGGTGCCGGACTCCTGCCGCATGGTCATCGACCGCCGCTTTCTCATCGAGGAATCGCTGGACGAGGTGAAGGGCGAGGTGCGCGCCATCCTGGAATCACTGAAACAGAACCGCGACCGGTTCGACTACGTGCTCAGGGATCTCTTCGAGGTGCGACCGACGCTGACGCGGGAGGACGCTCCTGTCGTGAAGAGCGTGGCCCGCGCCGTGGAAGCGGTGCTGTCGAAACCCGCCGAGTTCGTCGTCTCGCCGGGCACCTACGATCAGAAGCACATCGACCGCATCGGACGGCTGAAGGACTGCATCGCCTACGGACCCGGCATCCTGGATCTGGCCCACCAGGTGGACGAGTACGTGGAGATCACGGACATGCTGGACTCCGCCAAGGTCATGGCGGTGGCGGCCTGGGAGCTGATCACGGGTGGGCCGCTTAGACCGTGAGCATTCCGGCGTGAAGGGTATCGCCGGGAAAACGGCACTGGTCACCGGGGCGGCATCCGGATTCGGCGCCGGCATCGCCGAACGGTTCGCCGCCGAAGGCGCCAGCGTGATCGTGGCAGACCTGGACATCGCCGCCGGCGAGCGGCATGCCGCAGCCATCGGCGGCCGTTTCCTCCGGATGGACGTCTCGGACGAGGACAGCGTCGGGAGCGCTGTCGCCGCCATCGACGCGCCCGTGGACATCCTCGTCAACAACGCAGGCATCGGTCAGCGGCCAGCGGATCTGGAAGCCATGACAGCGGTGGAGTTCGACCATCTGCTCGGCGTCAACGTCCGCGGCATCTATGTCACGGCGAAGTATCTGGTACCGCAGATGAAGGCCCGCGGCGGGGTGATCCTCAACATCGCCTCCACGGCCGGCGTGAGCCCGCGGCCCGGGCTCACCTGGTACAACGCCAGCAAGGGCTGGGTGATCACGGCTACCCGCTCGATGGCGGTAGAGCTCGCACCGTTCAACATCCGTGTCAACGCGTTGAACCCCGTGGCAGGCGAGACACCGCTGCTGGCCACGTTCATGGGTGAGGACTCGCCCGAGAACCGCAGCCGCTTTCTGGCCACCATCCCCCTCGGCCGCTTCTCCACCCCGGGCGACATTGCCTCCGCCGCCTGCTTTCTCTGCTCGGACGAGGCATCCATGATCACCGGTGTCGCCCTGGAGGTGGACGGCGGCCGCTGCATCTGAGGTCAGGATACGAGCCGCTCCATGAAGTAGCACAGGCAGTCCTGACGGATCACGTAGGGATCCGTCGTGTACATGGCCGGCACCACGCTCTGCCTGAGCAGCAGATACTCGCCGTCATGCTCGAAGAAGTCGTCCGTCACGTCCCGGTGCGCGGTGTCCAGCACCTTGAGCACCCGCCCGGGCGGCAGGGCGCTGGTGCCGAACACCGTACCGCGAGGCAGCTCGTGGAAGTTCACGGCTTCGACGCCGCCGGTCAGCAGCAGGCTGGGCGCCGCCGCCGTGATCCGCTCCGCATCGGGCGCCTCTCCCGAGAAGCCGAAGTCGGCCTCGTCCCGGACGTGCACACGCACCCGGGTCCGGAACAGGCTCAGGTTGCCGGGCAGAGCCTCGGGAACCTCGTCGATCTCCAGGCAGCGGCCGAGGAACTCCTCCACCCGGTCGGCACAGCGCGGGTCGCCAATCGGCCCCACCTCCAGCGCCACCGCAGGGCACCGACCCTCGAACACCCGGGTGAGCACCGTGTCCGGCTCCTCCACGTACACGGCCTTGTCGGAGAAGAGATAGGCAAGCCCGAGGTTGTGCGGCTCCAGGTCCGTGACCACCGCGTAGTAGGGGTTGTGCCCGGTGTTGTTGTGCAGGTCCACGGATGCGAAGAACGGCACGTCGGCAATGGCCGCCTTCACCGCCGCCGCGACCGCTGCACCGGGGCCCGTCGCGTCGCGCCAGATCCGGTTGAAGTCCGGCTCGTCGGGGAGCGCCCGCAGGCCGACCTGCGCGGCATGGGTATTACCGATGAAGATGGTCAGATCCCTCGGCAGGCGGCCGCAATCGCGAAGATAGCGGCGCAGGCCATCCCAGCCGCTGGTCTCGTTGCCATGCAGCAGCACGGACACGAACAGCGCCGGCGACCGGCGACCTTTGAGATGAATGAGCGTCGGGCCGCCGAGGTGCACCTGCAGCCCGGTGGCATCGCAGTCGAGCAGCCCGTCCGGAATGGCGGTGTGGATTCGCAGCGGCACTCAGAGCGTCCAGCTGTGTACCGGCTGGCCGTCGTCCTGTCGCACCCGGTACTCGCGTACGAGCTGGTGCAGGTCATTGCCGTGCAGGTGCCGCCAGCGGCGCTGCCACGCCGCTCCGTTCTGCCCGGAATCCACCCGGTCGGCGATGATGCCGAGGAACTCGTCGATCTCCGTTGCCGGTATGGCGGCGGATTCGAGGCCCCGCCGGGCCATTGGCAGCAGCTCTTCCATGATGAGCGTGCGCATGCCGATCTCCTCCAGCCGGCCATTGCGCATCCACAGCGGACGGGCGTTGAGGCCGTAACGCGCAGCCGTGTAGAAGTTCTCCCTGGCGGCTTCGAATGCCAGGTCCGTCTCCGGCGCCCGCTCGAGAAGGCCGAACCCGCGCACCAGCCCGAAGTAGAACGCCGCGTTGGCAATGCAGTCTCGGATCGTCGGCCCCGCCGGCACCACCCGATGCTCGATCCGCAGGTGCACCTGTCCGTCGAAGTCGAAGCCGATGAGCGGCCGGTTCCACCGCCACAGCGTGCCGTTGTGGAAGCGCACGTGTGCGAACCGGCTCGGCGGCAGGTCGCGCACGGCCGGGATGAGGATGATGTGATCGCGCTGATTCTCCGCAAAGATCTCGAGCAGCGATTCCTTCACGTACCCGGCCCCGAAGCTGACCCGGGGCGAGTACAGGGAGCCGATGTTCACCGCCTGCTCGAAGAGCGGAATGCGGGTTTCGTCCCAGAGCGTGTGGCCGAACAGCAGCGGCGAGTTGGCGGACGCGGCCACCATGGGGGCCGAGGCGATGACGGAGGCATTGAAATCCCGCACCGACCGCTCGGGCTTGCACTGCAGGTGGATCTGGAACGATGTGGTTGCCGCTTCCAGCATCACGTCGTGATGGGAGATCGCGAGCTCCGAGTCACCTTCTATTCTCAGCTCCAGCGGCTTGCCGTCCCTGAGCGCCATGATGCGATCGTTCAGCGTGTGATAGCGCACCATGCTCGACATGTATTCGGACGTCAGCAGCTTCTCGCCCACCGTCGGCAGGATGCCGATCGCCACCAGGTGACAGCCGAGGCGTTCCGCTCCGGTCCGGCACGCTGCCCAGGTGGCGGAGAGCTCGTCGTGCAGCCGGGAGAAGACGCGGCCCGTGAGCGCCGACGGGCTGCCGTTGAGCTCCACGTTGAAGGCCGCGAGCTCCGGCACCACCAGCGGGTTGTCGAGGTCCGCCAGATAGGCGTCGTTGCAGGGTGAGGGATTCTCGTGCTCGTCCACCAACCAGGCTTCCAGCTCGAACCCGGCCACATCACCCCGATCGCTGAACTCGCCGGCCGCGAACTGCGCCTCGAGCAGCTCGGTCTCCCCGTCAAGCCGCCGCCGGAACTCGCTGAAGTCCTCCGCGTCGAAGTAGCGGCGTTCGATTTCGTCTCCCAAGCGCTTCCCTTGTTGAACAGAGGCTGAGGCTGGCTCTGAACGGAATGTCCGAGTCGATTATCTGCAAGCGGTATTCAGCACCGGACTTTACAAAGAAGGTTCGAGGGTGTCATCTAGCGCCATGAACATCGACAGCCGATCGGCCATCCGGACAGGTGAAGAGGTTGCCCGGTCGGGCCGCTTCTGGCTGCTGCGGCCCATCCTGCCCGACCGTTTCGGCCGCTGGCTGTCCGGCGGCCTCATCTTCGTCCTCCTGGCGGCACTGTTCGGTCTGGCTGGAAGCCTGGCCGACGACGGCCTCGACGAGGTGGGCATCGGGGTCGCGCTCTTCTTCTCGCTGATCCTCGCCTAAGTCGTGCCGATCCATCACCTGATCATCAGCCGCTCCCTCACCGCGTTGTCGACGCTGGCCGGGCGCTTCCCGGCCCTGGCGGACGATGCGGAGCAGTGCCGCATCCGTCTGCTCGTGAAATCCCGGGGTTGGATCCTGCGCACGCTGCTCCTCGGTCTCGCTGCCGGCCTCGGGCACAACGCCCTGTTGCTGGCCGGCAGCGATCTCACAGAGGCGCTCCCGCATCCACCCACAGCGCTGACCACCCTGCTCACGGTGGTCATCTGGATCGTAATGACCACGGCCATCTCGTCGCTGGTGGAGAATGCCGTGCTGTTCGCGCGCCTCGGCAGGCATACACCCGTGCCGCTGCTCGACATACGAGCGCTCATGCCGTTCGGCAGCGTCGCCGTCAGCTCCACGCTGGCCATGGTGGGTGCCCAGGCCGCCTTTCCGCTGATGTTCTTTCAGACGGACGTCAGCTACCTGGCCTACGTGCCCGGGCTCATCGCCACCACGGTGCCCCTGATTTATCTGTTCGCCGCACCGGTGTGGCCGGTCCACCGACGGATCGTCGCAGCCAAGCGCGCGGAGCTGGACCGGATCGGCAGCCTGGTCCGCTCCGTTGCCGGCCGCGACGCCCAGTCGGTTCGCGCCTACGGTGATCTGGCGCCGCTGCTCGTCTACCGGCGGGAGATCGCCGCCGCGCCCGAGTGGCCGTTCGATAGCACGGTGATGGGTCGCCTCGCCCTGTATCTGGTGATCCCACCGTTGACCTGGGTCGGAGCCGCCCTCATCGAGCTGCTGGTGGACAGCGCTCTCTGAGGCGGCCCGGGTTCAGGCTGCCAGCCGGTCACCCGCCGGCGCGGGGGCGGGTTTCGTCTCCGCTGCGGTGCGCACGGTCACGGACTCCATGGCCCGCTGATGCAGATCGAAGCTGACCGACTGCGGATCCAGCATGGAGATGGCGCGGGCAATCTCCACCGCCCAGCTCTTGCCCTTCTCGATGCTCACCGCGATGAACACGGCATAGGCCACCGTGATCACGAGGATGAGGACTGCAACTAAGGTTTCCATGTTCACTTCTCCTTCGGTCAAGAAACATGAAACGCCCGGAAGCGGTGCCGGAGAGTCAACAACAGTTCTTACTTATTTGATCCTTTTCGGATCGGAGAGACTGGATGTTTTCTCCCGGCGTCTGCACCGGGAGACGATGCAAACGCTACGCCGCGGAACCGGCGAAGCAATCGGCGTGCATCAGCACGATCGCGTTGCCGCGGCCGATTTCGGATTGAGTCTGCAGGGTGGGTCGTTTCATAGCGGGCGCATTCTACGCCGGGAATTGCCCGACGACAAGCTCGCGGACCGTTCGCCCGCCGGGTGGCAGGTTTTTGCGGTCGGGCGGTCGCTGCTCGCGTTGTCCGCGCCGCTCCAATTCAGCCTTTCAGTGCCCGCCGGGCCTTCTCGAACGCCTCCAGATCCGTTGCGCTGATGGCCGGATAGGAAAGCTTGAGCGATCGGAGCCTGGCGACGATGGCCGTTGCCACCAGCAGGCGGGCGAACCACTTGTGATCCGATGGCACCACGTACCAGGGAGCGTGTGGCGAGGCGGTGTGGCCGATGGCGTCCTCGTAGGCCGCCGTGTAATCGTCCCAGTAGGCGCGTTCGTCGATATCCGCCTGGGAGAACTTCCAGTGCTTCTCGGGATGGTCGAGACGCTTCAGAAATCGCTTTTTCTGCTCTTCCGGAGAGATGTTGAGGAAGAACTTCAGGATGTGGACCCCGTTGCGCGTCAGGTAACGCTCGAAGTGATTGATGTCCTCGAAACGCTCCTGCCAGATGTTTTCCGTGACCCTTCCCTCGGGCAGATTCTGCGCCGCGAGTATCCGCGGGTGAACCCGGACGATGAGCACCTCCTCGTAGTACGAGCGGTTGAAGATGCCGATCTCGCCCCGACCCGGCACCCGTTCGTGATACCGCCACAGATAGTCGTGATCGAGAGCCTCTGCCGAGGGGTGCTTGAAGGAGGTGACGTGGCACCCCTGAGGATTCACGCCACTCATCACGTGGCGGATCATGCTGTCCTTACCTGCCGCGTCACGCCCCTGGAAGATAATCAGCAGCGCTTCCCGATTGTCCGCGGCCAACATCGGCTGCTGCTCGGCCATCCAGTCCACGCCGCGCTTCAGGAGGTCCCCGGCGTCGTCCTTGTATCTCGCAGGCAGGGCGTCCGTATCGGCCGGGTCGTAGCCTGCGAGCGATAACTTGCCCGGCTGATCCACCCGGTAACGATGAAGGAACCGCTCCAGATCCTCGTCCGTCAGCAGATCGACCATCCCCGCTCGCCTTCGCCGTCTATCCGAGTCCGGGACTATACCCGCTATAATCGGGCGAGTTCGAACACTGTCGGAGCGGCACATGGCAGAGCAGAAAGACACCGAATCCACGACTCAGGAGAGCACACCCCAGGAACGGATGCGCAAATCCAACCGCGAGCTCTGGAAGGAGTGGCAGATCGACGTGACGGTCGACCCCTACACCCTCCCCCTCGCCGAGCTCAATCCCGCGCACCCGAGCCTCTTCGAAGCGGACGCCATCTGGCCCTACTTCGAGCGCCTGCGCGCCGAGTCGCCGGTGCAGAAGTGTGAGGCCAGCCAGTTCGGCCCCTACTGGAGCATCACCCGCTACGACGACATCAAGTACGTGGACACCCACCACGACATCTTCTCCTCGGACATCCGCATGGGTGGTATCCGCCTCGGCGGCCAGGTGCAGCCGGAAGACGCGCAGCCGGACCCGATGTTCCA
>JBFWZA010000030.1:0-27210 GCA_050185825.1 Pseudomonadales bacterium
CGCTCGATCTCCAGCTCAGATATGCCTAGTATCACTCCTGCGTGGGACATCGGTGTTATCTCCATTAAACGATCTTCGCAAAATCAGTTTAATGAACACCGGTGTCCCCCATTAATGCTGAAGAGCCAAAGCGGATCGCGAATAAACCCTCCCTCTGCCGTCGTGGGTGCCGACACCGAACGCAAATCCCGTCGGCGGATAGCATCAAATCCGCTGTTCGAGCATTCCCAGCTTTCTAGCTCGCGTGACCGCCTGACGACGATTACTGACAGCCAGCTTGGTGTAGATGTTCCGAAGGTGGGACTTTACCGTTTGCGGCGAGATCGATAGACGCCTTGCGATCTCTTTGTCCCGGATGCGTTCGGCGAGCAGCTCGACGATCTGCAACTCCCGGTTGGTAAGACCATCACATTCGTCCGCGCCGGCGACGCTTGTATGACTATCATGAAGCAGATTGAGCAGCGCCAGACCGATCAGCCTGAGATCGACGCCAGCCCCGAGAAGTCTCCGTTCGACCTCGACGATCGAGGGTTCGTCCGGATGCATCGTCGCGTCATATCGGGAGATAGCACGTAACGTCGAATGTGTTGTCTCGAGCGGTGTCATGCCCGGTTCCGACCTTCGATTTTTCAAGACTCGTACCCGTTTTCGGCTTGCGGGTCCGACGCAGAGCGTTGATCCCTGATGTGCCTGAAGATCTCCTCGCGGTGGACAGGAATATCCTCAGGTGCGATGACGGCGATTCGAGCGCGTCCAGCCGACAATGTGACCAGCGTGACACGCACATCGTCGCCAATGTGAAAGGACTCTCCGGCCTGCAGGTACAGAATGCGCATCAGCGAGCGGGGGCGGTGTTCCCGTCGGGGACGGGGATGACCGAGAGCTTTCGATTGGGGACCTGAAGCCTGAACACGCTGCCGACGCCCGGGGTACTGGTAACCTCCAGATCACCGTCCAGCAACTCTGCGAAGCGACGGCAGATGGCAAGCCCCAGGCCGGTTCCGCCGTATACCCTCGAGGTGGACTCGTCGGCCTGGGAAAACGGTTCGAATATCCGTTCGAGTGCGGGGTTCTCGATGCCGGCACCGGTGTCCTGCACCTCAAAGGTGGCGCGGGAGTTCTCGACGGTGTACGTCAGGCGAACCTCTCCTGCCCGGGTGAATTTGATCGCGTTGCTCAGGAGGTTGATCACGATCTGGCGCAGCTTGAGCTCGTCGGACACCAGAGGTCCGGTGGCCGAACCCTCGCAGTTCAATGAAACCTGCCCGCTTTCAATCGTTGGTCTCATCATGTCGGCGATCTCGCTCACCATCTGCTCCACGGAAAATTCGCTGAGCTCGACTGTAGCGGCGGTGCTTTCGGCCTTGGAAAGATCCAGAATCTGATTGATCAGGTTGAGGAGGTGCCGGCCCGCACCAATTATTCGACCGAGATCATCGGTATCGTCCTCGCGTCCTTCCTCTCTGGCGATGTCGTGCAGGAGTTCGCTGTAGCCGATGATTGCGTTGAGCGGAGTACGGAGCTCGTGGCTCATGTTGGCGAGAAACGGACTTTTCGCGGTATTCGCCTGTTCCGCTTTTTCTTTTTCGATCACAAGATCGGTGACGTCGTCTCCCACGGCGATGACCCGGTCGGCGTCCGAGTCCTTGAAGAGGCTGATCCGCCAGGCAAATGTCCGCCCACCCAAGGATCTCGGCCGTGCGCCGACGATGATGTCTTCGCCGCTCCTGAGACGATCGAAGGGGATAACGGAATCGTTCCCCAGCATCTCCGAAAAAGCCTGCAGGTAGTGCGTTCCCACGAGGTGATGCCTCGAGGTGCCGACCAATGAGGCCATTCGGTCGTTGACCATCGTAACCGAGCCGCGCAGATCCATTTCGACTACGCAGGAGCCAGCGACCTTCAGGTAGTGCTCAAACCGTCTGTTCTGCAGTTCGAGCAGACGCTGGTGGGAAATTTCCTGAGTGAGATTTTCGGAAACTCCAAGAAAATGCTTCAATGCTCCTGAGCGGTTGTGAATCGGCACTATCCGAGTTCGCACGTTCACGATTTCGCCCCTGGGCGTCGTGAACTGCCAGGACTGTGTGATCGACTTGAGCTCACCGCGCTTCAGGCGCTGGAATCCTCTTCTGAAAACGCGCATCGGCAGGTGTTCGAAGGCTTCATCAATGGTGCGGCCGAGAACGGCGTCGGAAGAAATCTCCGAGAGTGACTCGGCTGCCTGATTCCACAGGCTGAATCTGAGGGCTTCGGCATCAAGCGCGAACACCGCCACAGGAAGGGTTTCGACCAGGGACGTGAGGAATCCTCGGCTTTCCGTCAGCGCCTCCTCCATCTCCAGATTGTCGCGCAGGTCGCGGAAGACGACGACGATGCGGTCAGCCGTCTTCTCCCTGATGAGCTTGATTGAGGCGTGGATGGGGATCGTCGAGCCGTCGTTGTGAATGCCGTTGAGTCTCAGGTAAGCGGGCTTGCCTGAGGGTCCGAGGTTGCTCACCGTCGCCCGGAAACGCTCCCAGGAACCGACCAGCAACAGCCTGTTCAGTGGCTGGCCAAGCTGGGTAGCCCGAGCGACCCCGAACATCGTCAGCATGGAATCGTTCAAACCGACGGTGCGGTACTGGTCATCGAGAATAAGGACACCTTCCTGCATGACATTGAGAAACGCCATGTTCCGTTCGTGCAATTCTGCGAGTCGTTCTATCAGTTCGTGCAACTCGGGGGAGTGCGCTCCCAGTTTGTGGGCAATTGCTTCCACGGTGACAGCAACGTTCTTTACCAGACTGGTATCCGAGAGAATCCTTGCGGGAATCTCGGGTACGGTCGTTGCGGGCGGTGGTGCAGCGAACCGCAGCGACACCAACCACGTCCAGGCGATGGCCAGGATGGCCAGCATGGTTGACAGCATCATGGCGGCCGTGGCATCCGGTAGCCAGCCGAGGCGCCAACCGACTCCACAGCCGACGAGTATCGCGGCGGGTATCCCGGCGGTGAGCGCCGTCAGTCGGAGTTGCTGCTCACGGTGGGTCGATGACGTCACCTTCGATCAGCCTCCCGGTTCTGCCTGAATCGACGCGCGCTGCTCGACGATCCGATGGCGACGGATATGGACCGCGTGGTCGATGGCAGACAGAAGGCCGTTGAAGTCGATCGGCTTGGTGACGCAATCCACACATCCCGCCTGACGTGCCTGCTCGAGTACCTCGGGCACGGCATCGCCGGTCACGGCGATCAGCGGCAGTTCGCAGGACCTCTGCAGCGCGTGGAGCTCTCTCGCCAGTTCTACACCGGAGATATCCGGCAAGCGGATGTCCAGCAGCGCAATGTCGAACGATTCGGCAGCCGCGAGGGCGAGCGCGTCCGCACCGCTGCCGGCCACGAAGACCACATGGCCGACGCGCTCGAGTCGACGCTGGAGCATGTCTGCATTCAGGTCGCTATCTTCGATGAGGAGAATTCGCATGGAATCTGGAAGGGCGTGTCTAACTACCCCAAGGACTAGTCACATTCCGTGCCAATTCGTCTGGCGAATGAAAAAGATCTATTTATCAGTAGGTTGAGGTGTTTTCATCAACACCGCGACATGACATTACCCACGACCTGAGGTGGGAGCCCTCGGCCCATCGTGGCTGGGAGGCGTTGGCGCGGCGAGGTCGGCACCTTGCATCGAGCAGTTGGGATCGGACGAATGTGGGATGGTCAGGACGCTGTCCGGTCCGTCAATGCGATCCCGATTGGTACGGGTGCACCCAGCAGATATCCCTGCAGGTAGTCGACACCGATTTTCGCGACCTCCGTCGAGTCGTTCTCCACGAACTCGGCAACGGTCGTTCGTCCGAGAACGTGGGCCACATCGTTCAGGGCTGTGACGATAGCCCGGTTGACCGGGGAGGTGTCGATGTTGCTGACGAATCTACCGTCGATCTTCACGGTGTCGACGGGAAGCGCCTGGAGATACCCGAAGGAGCTTGCTCCGGAGCCGAAGTCGTCCAGGGCGAAGCGCGCTCCCATGGCCTTGACCTGCTCGATGAACGCGATTGCCTTGTCGAAATCCGCCACGGCCGCGGTTTCCGTGATTTCGAAGCATAGACGGCTCGGGTGGAGGGACGAGCTGCGCAACTCCTTCAGCACCCACTTGAGAAACTCGTCGCTGTTGAGCGATAACCCGGACAGGTTGATGTTCAATTGTTTCGGCCACTCTGCTCGGGATTGCGAGTGCCACTCCATGACGTTCAGGGAGTTGCGAAGTACCCATCGGTCGAGCTCGATTGCCAGGCCGTGTTTTTCAGCGGCGGGAAGAAACAGTCCGGGGCTGACTATCTTGCCTTCGTCGGCCATGCGAACCAGCACCTCGAAGCGTTCAGGCGGCGAGGAGATTGTCCTGGTGGCTATGATCGGTTGTGCGTAGAGCATCAGCTGGTCGTGTTCTATTGCCTGCTGCAGCTTCATTGCCCATCGGGCGCTGCTGCGCACGTTCGACATCTCCTCCAGCTCAGGACGGAAAACGAAGATCTGATTGCGTCCCTGCTGTTTTGCAAGGCTGCAGGCGTGTTCGGCTGCCCGGATCTGGTCCTCGACGTCGGCATCCTCCATGTCCAGAGGGGTGATGCCGATGCTCGCAGTGAGGATGATCCCTCCCTCTTCCTGGCTGCCGCATTCCTCGACGATCTGCTGGAGTGCGGTTGCGATCCGGCGCGCGCTGGTAAGGTTGCAGTCCCTGAGATACAGGCCGAACATGTCACCTTCCAGTCGGACGAGGCAGTCACCGTGTCGCACCCTGCTGGCCAGACGCGATCCTGCCTTTTTCAGGAGTCGGTCCCCCACCAGGCGGCCGAGGGTGTCGTTGATGGCGGTGAAGCCGTCCATCCCGATTACGCACAGCGCGCCGCGAATCTCCCCGCCCGACACCTGGGAAGGTCGGGCCAGCGTCCGCTCCAGCGTTTCCCGGCTGTCCAGACCGGTGAGGCTGTCGGCGCCGGTCGTTCCCGTATAGACCGCCCCGGATCGAAGGCGGTTGCGTTCACCCACTCGCCTGAGCTGACTTCTTACCCGCGCCTCCAGTACGGTGAAGTCGAATGGCTTCGTGACGTAGTCCGCCGCGCCCATCTCGAGTGCTCTGGCGATGTCCACGGCGAAGTCCCGCGCGGTGAGCATGATGATCGGAGGCGCCTGGTCGCCGTCGCGGCGACGCACGGTGTCGAGGACATCGAAACCGGTGACGTCCGGTATCATCACATCGAGCAGAACGAGGTCGATACCGCCGCTCGCGAGCCGTTCCAGCGCATCCGCTCCGCTGCAAGAGACTTCCACCGTGTAGCCCCGCCGGGTCAGACGCCTGACGAGCAGGCCGCGGTTGTCCTCGACGTCATCTACCACCAGGATGTTCGGAGGAGTTTCACCTCCGAGCGGAGCTCCGTACCGAGCCGATTCCCACTGATCCGTTTTCGACACGGCTCTACGCCCGGACGATGTCGATGAGCCGGCCGAAATCGGTGACGCTGATCTCCGTCTCGTTCTCTGCTCTCTTCATGAGGTATGAGCTTCCCGCTCGCAGCGTTTTGAGCGGTCAGTATAAAAACGCACCGTCTCGGAACCGTGATTCGAGTCAAGCTTGCCTCTGGGACAGCGCCGCAGGCGGGGTATTATGGGAGTAGAAAAGTGGTAGGAGGGAAGCGACCGCGTTTTCGCTGATGAATTCATTCAGTGGGAATGTGGCTTTCCAGATCCGGAGTTGATTTGGCTTACTTGGTCTGTGACGCGATGGTTGGCGAGATGAGACGGCGGCAGTGATGAGCGATCCAATCCGCATTCTCTACCTGACCGACGTTGCGGAAACTCGGGACCTGGTCCAGGAGGCGCTGTCGGACAGAAACGGTGCGTTCGAGATCGTCGAGGCTACGTCACCGGATGCGGCCAACCCGCTTCGTGCGGGTGATTTCGATCTGGTGCTGTGCGAAGCACACCTGCTCAGTACACACGGTAGGGCGCTGCTGGCCAGGTCTGGTACCGACGTGCCCGTCATCGCAACGGGCACCGGTACTGCCGTCGTCGCGGTGGAGGCACTGAAGCTCGGTGCCGCAGACTTCGTCGATGCCCTCAACATCCGCCGGCTGCCCGCCGCCATCGAGGCAGCCCTGCACGACAGAGCACTGCGGGTAGAACGCCTCCGCGCCCGGCAGGAGTTGCAGCTCAGCGAACGTAACCTGTCTGCCGCCCAGCGGATCGCTCACGTCGGCAGCTGGTCCTACGACCTGGAGAGGAATACGTTGCTCTGGTCGGAGGAGCTGTACCGGATCTATCAGCAGGAACGGGAGACCTATCAGCCCAGTCTGGAGAGTCTGTTCGAGCTCACGCATCCTGAGGATGCGCAACGATTCGAGGCTGCCGTGCGCGACGCGATGGCGCGGCGGGAACCCTGGGACATCCTGTACCGGATCGTCAGACCTGACGGCTCGGTACGGGAGCTACATGCTCAAGGGGGAGGTTATCGGCGACACACCACACGAGACCGTCCAGGCAATCTCCACCTGCCATGACATCACCGAGTTGCGAGGGCTTCAGAACTATCTTCTGACCCGCGAGCAGGATATCGAAGCGCTTACCGACAGTGTCGCGGATGCCATTTTCAAGATCGAGGTGGTTGACGAAGCGACCTTCCTCTTTCAGTCGGTCAATCAGTCCTTTTATAGGGTGACCGGATTGAAACCATCCCAGGTCATCGGCAAACCGCTGCAGGCGATCTACGGCGGTGCCACACTCGAGCGAGTCACTGAACATTTCCAGCGTGCCATGCGGGAACGAACCTCCGTGAAGTGGAGCGGGGCGGCTCGATATCCGATGGGTATTCGAACCGGCGAGACCACCGTGACACCGGTGTTCGATGAGACTGGGCGCCGTACCTACCTGGTTGGCTCGGCGCATGACATCACCGAGCACATCGAGGCACTGGAGACCGTCAGGCGGACGGGTAACGAGCTTCGGATCGTGCTCGACACCCTCGGGGAGGGGGTTCTACGCTTCGACAAAGATGGGATTATTCTTGACAGTAACCCCGCGGCGAACCGTTTGCTCGGGCTCTCGCTGGCGGAGATGAAACACAACGGAGAGGACATTCGGGCAAGGGTGAGGAAGGGCGATGGTGAGCGCACGTTTTCCTATCACGAACTGCCCACCATCAGCGCGATCCGCACGGGTCAGCCGAAGACCAACGTGGAGATGTATGTACCCCGTCCAGACGGGTCGTATCTGTTCGCGCTGGTGAACGCCTATCCGATTCGAAACTCGAAAGGCGACATTGATGGCGCGGTCACTTCGTTTCTGGATATCACGGAGCGCAAAAAACGGAGGATGCCCTCAAAGCCGCGCTGTCCGAGGTCGGGCGTCTGAAGAACCGCCTGGAGGAGGAAAACACCTACCTGCAGGATGAAATTCGCCTTGAGCACGACTTCCACTCGATTGTCGGCAACAGCCAGGCGATCGGAAACGTGCTCACGCAGATCGAGAGAGTCGCTGCCACCGACGCGACAGTGCTCATCCTTGGCGAGACCGGTACGGGAAAGGAGCTCGTCGCCCGCGCCGTTCACGAGTTGAGCAGGCGAAAGGACCACGCGCTGGTGAAGGTTAATTGCGCAGCGCTTCCGGCCAGTCTCATAGAAAGTGAGCTGTTCGGCCATGAGAAGGGTGCGTTCACCGGAGCCGTCAGTCAGAAAGCAGGCCGATTCGAGCTGGCGGATGGAGGCACCATCTTTCTCGACGAGATCGGCGAGCTTCCGGTGGAGCTGCAGGTGAAGCTTCTGAGGGTGCTGCAGGAGCACCAGTTCGATAGGGTCGGCAGTAATAAGGCCCGTTCGGTCGACGTTCGGGTTATCGCCGCTACGAATCGTGATCTCGAGAAGCTGATCAGCGCCGGGGCTTTCCGCAGCGATCTGTTCTACCGCCTGAACGTTTTTCCGATTGTCGTTCCGCCACTGAGGGACAGGCTCGAAGACATTCCCGAGCTGGCCTGGCACTTCATCGAAAAGCACAATGCCAAGCTCGGCAGGTCCATAGAATCCATCGCGCCTGAGAGCCTGAAGGCGTTGCAGAGTTACTCCTGGCCGGGCAACGTCAGGGAGCTGGAAAACGTCATCGAGCGGGAAATGATATGGAGCACCGGTTCCCGACTGGAGCTCGGGGACTGGTTTTCCCACCGCAACGAGTTGTTAGAGCAGGCGGAGCCGAAGTCCGGCCCCCTTTCTATGGGTGTAGGCGCTCACGGCACAGCGCCTACGGACCTTCGGACTGCGGAGCGTGACCACATTCTCAATGCACTCACGCGCGTAGGTTGGAGAATCGAGGGGCAAAACGGTGCTGCCAGTGCTCTGGGAATCGCCCCGAGCACCCTCAGATCAAAAATGCGACGTCTCGGAATCCTGCGACCGGAGTAGCGTTCCGGAACTTCCTGGCGATGCACCACGGCTGATATGGTTTCAGCTGGTGCCCAGGTGCGTGGCCAGATACCCCACATACCCCGCATAAGCCAGCACGAACACCGCGCCCTCACGTCTGCTCAGACACCGACCTGTTCTCGCGAACACAAGCATGGCCACGGTGGCAGCCAGCATGACCCAGATGTCCAGGCGGGCGATGACATCGGGTACGGGGATGGGCTTGACGATGGCCGTGACACCCAGGATGCCGAGCACGTTGTAGATGTTGCTGCCGAGGATGTTGCCGATAGCGATGTCCGACTGACGACGCGCCGCAGCAACGAGTGAGGCCGCGAGTTCCGGCAGTGAGGTACCGACCGCGACGACCGTCAGGCCGACGATGGTCTCGGAGATACCGAGGGTCGCTGCCAGGCTGATCGCGCCGGTCACCAGGAGGTGTGCGCCGAAGAAGGACAGGACCAGGCCGATCAGAGCGAGCGCCAGTGCCAGCGGCGCGCTGTGGGGATTGTCGATGGGCAGCCCGTCGGGGCTCGGCAGCTCGGCGGTACTGCCGGTGTGTTCGCGCAGGTAGGTAAAGCCGACATAGGCGATCAGCACGGCCACCAGAACAACGCCGACCCAGCGTTCCAGCTCTCCCATGAGCACCACGACGAGGCAGGCAACAGCAGCGACGAGGACGGCAGTGCCGTCGCGGCGCATCATGGTCGGCGGGGTCGCGATGGGGTGCACGAGGGCCGCCAGGCCCAGGATCAGGAGGATGTTGGCCGTGTTACTGCCCACGACGTTGCCGACGGCGATGCCGGGCGAGCCCGCGAAGGCGGCATCGAGGCTGGTGATGAGCTCAGGCGTCGAGGTGCCGAAGCCGACCAGGGTCAGGCCGATCATGAGGTTGGAGACGCCAAGACGCCGGGCCAGCGAAGTGCCGCCGCGCACGAGCAGGTCACCGCCTGCGACGAGAAGCACAAGACCCAGGAGAATGTGGAGGGTGGTCATGTCGCCGGCTGACCGGCTTCGGGGCGAATACCGATGAGGGCATGGCGATAGCCGTAGGCGGAATAGAGCAGCAGCCCGAGAACCATCCACGAGGCAAAGCCGATCCAGGTGAACAGCGGCAGATAGACCATCAGCAGCAGACAGAAGGCGGCACCCGCGAGCGGAAGCCAGGGAGAGAGGGGCGCGCGGAACGGCCGCGGCAGCTCCGGATGGGTGATGCGCAGGCTCACGACGCCCAGGCAGACGACGGTGAACGCAGCAAGCGTGCCCATGTTCACGAGCTCGGCGATGCGCGTCAGCGGCACCATTGCCGCGACCAGCGTGATGCAGATGCCGCTCAGCACGATCGACACGACCGGTGTGCCGCGGCTGGCGTGCAGCTGCGTGAACACCGGCGGCAACAACCCGTCCCGGGCCATGGCGTAGATGACGCGCGTCTGCGCGTAATAACAGACGAGCATCACGGAGGTGAGACCCGCCAAGGCACCGGCGGCCACCAGGCCGGCGGCAAAACGGTGTCCAAGATCGAGCAGCACCGCGGCCACGGGAGACGGGTTGTCGAGTGTCGTGTAGGGCGCGGCGCCGGTGAGCACCGCGGCCACGGCCACATACAGCAGCGTGCATAAGCCGAGCGATGCGAGGATGCCGGCGGGTATGTCACGTTGCGGGTCCCGGGCTTCCTCGGCCGCCGTCGCCACGGCGTCGAAACCGATGTAGGCGAAGAAGACCAGTGCCGCGCCGCCCAGAACGCCGCTGACGCCGAATGGCAGATAAGGATTCCAGTTGGCGAGCTCGAAGTCACCGGCGGCGACCACCAGGAAGGTGACGATCGCGATCAGCTTCACGGCAACGATCATGGCGTTGAAGGTGGCTGTGGAGCGCACGCCGATGATGAGCAGGATGCCCAGGGTCACAATGATGGCCGCCGCGGGTACGTTGGCGACCCCGCCTTCCGCCGGGCTGTACAGCAGCGCCGAGGGTATTTCCATGCCGATGCTGGCGAGCGCGTTGTTCACGTAGCCGGACCAGCCCACCGCCACGGCGGCCACGGCCAGGCCGTATTCGAGCGTGAGTGCCCAGCCGATGGCCCACGCGACGATCTCGCCGAGTCCGGCGTAGGCATAACCGTAGGCGCCGCCGCAGCCGCCGATCGCCGCCGCGAGCTCTGCATAAGCGAGCGCCGTCAGCGTGCAGGCGAGGCCGGAAATCACGAAGGACAGCGCCACCCCCGGACCGGCCTTGGTGGCAGCCACGACGCCGGTCAGGACAAACACGCCGGCGCCGATGATGGCGCCGATGCCGAGCAGGATCAGCTCCAGGCGACCGAGCGTTCGCGACATACCGGTGGAAGTTACCTCGGGCGCTACGGAACGTTTCCGCAGCAGTCGCGTAAATACGAGCATGACCGGACAGGCACCCGCAAGCGAACGGAGGATTCTCCACTGAAAAAGCTTACTCTCTCCCTCAGGGCTTCTCCAGCCTTAGGTCGATGGTGGGGCTGACGTTAGATCCAGATCCACATGTCGATCCACGGTCGTTTTGCCGTTCTTAGGTGGACAACAGCGCGCTTGCCATAAAGTGACACATGCGCACAATGTCCGTCGGAAGGCCGTTCCGCGTACGTCATGAATGGGATTGCAAGCACTCCGGTTCGGTCAATACCGGTACAGGGAGGTTAACCGTTGCCATACCGGCATCGGATTTCGTCGATCAAGCGGGTAGGTGACTACCTGCTCGCAAAGGGCGTTGCTCCTGCAGATGCTCTGCGTCGAATCGAGCTGCCCTCATCGCTCCTGCTGCACGATGACGCCTGGGTAGATCGGCGGCAGAGCTTCCAGCTCCTCCAGGATGTTTCCGCGCTGGCCAGTGATCCGCTGGCGGGGCTGCACATCTCGTCGCTCATCCAGTTCCCGGACTACGGATTCTGGGGGGAAGGTGTCATGCGTTCGAACAGTCTGAATGACGCTATAGGCTTTGCGGCCAGAGAGATCGGTAGGATCGAGACCGGCACCCGAGTCTATCTGCGGGTGGAGTGTGGAAAGGCGTATTTGCGAGTCGGGTTCGACGGTCCGACCGAGGCCGATCCGCGGCAGCATTTCGACGCGGATCTGCTGACCCTCAGACAGATGCTCAACCTCGCCGTGGAGCACGTCCCGGCCCGTGCACGACTACCTCACGAGTCCCATCCTCATGCCGAGCTGGAATGGGAACTGGGCTCCGATCTCGAATTCTCGACCGGTGTTGCCGAGCTGGTGTTCGACGCCGAAGCCCTGTCGCTGCCGCTCAAGCAATTCCCTCACGGGATGATTCCCCGCAACGGTCATGCTGAAACGGCACGCGCCGTTCAGCGTGAGCTGTTCAACTCCTTCGGCCAAGACGCAGTGATCAGCGCGGCGGGGGTGGCTGAAAAACTCTCGATGAACCTTCGGACCATGCAGAGGCATCTCGGATCCTGGGGGGTAAGCTTCCAGGAGATTCTAGATCAGTGCCGCTACCGGTCGGCACTGGACCAGTTGCGTGCGGGAATGCTGGTTATCGACATCGCTTTCCACTTGGGCTATTCGGATGCCGCGCATTTCTCGCGTGCGTTCAAGCGCTGGACCGGCGTGGCACCGGCGGAGGCACGACGACGCATCGCCGACCTGCCCCAAGACACGGAAACGCCGCAAGAGTGGCCCGCACTCCAACTGTCAACCTGATCGTTCGGGCAGCTGTCACAGGATGGCATGCTAGCGGATGCATGCGATGTTAGCCTTTTCCTACCACCGTTCAGGACGAAGCCAAGCTGAGGCATCAGGTCGTATGGCGATGACTCTGAAGGAATCAGGGAACAAGCCCGATCCGGTACAAAAACACGTTGTCGCCCTCATTCGACGTCGTCTCAGCGAAGGGCCGACAATCGCGGACGTGGCGCAGGAGATGTCGATGAACGTGCGAACCCTCCAGCGTCGCCTGGCAGTGGACGGCGTTCAGTTCCGGTCACTGTTGGACGATTGTCGTCGGCAGCTTGCGATGCGGGACCTGAAGAAGGGGAATCTGACTCTGAGCCAGATCGCCTTGAGCTTGGGTTACTCGGACCCGGCCCACTTCACGCGTGCTTTTAAACGGTGGACGAGTCAGTCACCTAGCCAGTATCGAGATCCTGCTCTGTAGTCCACTGCCTGGTCGTGGGCCTTCTCGACAGGTTCGAGGAGCTACCAGGTGATGAACGCGCGACCTGTTCACGTACGCAGTGACCAAGTGACGGGCTGGTGTTCACGGCGGCTTCGACGTATCGATCTGGATGATCGTCGGATGTCCCTCTATCGACGGCAGTCGCAAAATGGCATGCCGCCGTTCTCTCGGCTATATATAGTCCGGGGCTCGGATTCGACCAGGGAGGGTTCATATCTTGATCAAACGATTCAGTTTGCTCACCGTACTCGGCTTGCTGTTTTCCGGCACCGCCTCCGCTTCTCAGGACTCGCTGCCGATTCCAGATCCGCCGTCCGGCAGCAAGGCGGGTCCTACCATCGCGGAGTCGGTGTACTCACCCAGACCACCGGCTCGACATCTACCGGACGATGCACCGAACGTTCTGGTGATCATGCTCGACGATGTGGGCCCGGCACTGCCAGAGACCTACGGCGGGCCGATTCACACCCCGACTCTTTCGAGGGTGGCAGCCGCAGGAGTTTCCTACAACAGCTTCCACAATGCAGCGATGTGTTCACCTACCCGGGCGGCGGTACTCACCGGGCGCAATCATCACCGTTCCGGATTCGGCCAGATCGCCGAGCTCGCGAACGACTGGGATGGCTATACGGGTCACTGGCCTGCGACCACCGCTTCGGTCGCCAAGGTGCTTGGATATCACGGTTACTCCACCTCCGCGTTCGGCAAGTGGCACAATACCCCGGCTGAACAGACCACCAGTCAGGGACCTTACGATCGCTGGCCGACAGGTCGTCTGGTGGGTTTTGACTACTTCTATGGTTTCCTTGCCGGTGAGTCGTCCCAGTGGGAGCCGGCCGTCGTGGAGAATACGGTACGGCTGACCACACCCCGTAAAGAAGGCTACCACTTCACGGTGGATATGACGGACAAGGCGGTGGAGTGGCTGCGCAACCATCGGGCACTGCGTCCGGACACCCCGTTCTTCATGTACTGGGCGCCGGGGGCGGCACACGGGCCGCATCACATTTTCAAGGAGTGGGCGGACAAATATAAAGGCAAATTCGACGGCGGCTGGGATGCACTGAGAGAGTCGATCTTTACCCGGCAACAGGCGCTCGGTTGGGTACCGGCAGGCTCGAAGCTTACGCCGCGTGCCGGTACCATGCAGAGCTGGGACGATATCCCTGCGGATGAGCGGGCCTTTCAGACCCGTCTGATGGAAGTGTTTGCGGGCTATGTCGAGCACGCCGACACCCAGGCCGGCAGACTGATCGATGAACTGAAGCAGCTCGGGCTGACGGACAGCACCCTGGTGTTCTACATCTGGGGCGACAACGGATCGAGCTCTGAGGGTCAGCACGGCACGATTAGTGAGCTCCTGGCGCAGAACGGAATCGCCACGGACATCAAGGATCACATCCGCGCACTCGATCAGCTGGGCGGACTCGACGTGCTCGGCAGCAACAAGACCGACAACATGTATCATGCCGGTTGGGCATGGGCGGGTTCGACGCCGTTCCAGGGCACCAAGCTCAATGCCTCTCACTTCGGCGGCACCCGTACACCGCTGGCCATTTCCTGGCCTGGGCACATCAAGCCCGATAGCGCACCGCGCAGTCAATTTCACCATGTCAACGACATCGTGCCCACGATCTATGATGCCGTCGGCATCGAACCCCCGAAAGAAGTGGACGGGGTCACGCAGCAGCCCATGGATGGCGTCAGCATGACTTACACCTTCGATGACGCAGATGCGAAAGGACAGAAACCACCCCAGTACTTCGAGGTGATGGGCGACCGGGGCATCTATGCGGATGGCTGGTTTGCCAGCGCGTGGGGCCCCCGTGTTCCCTGGGTGCCCGGGCTGCCTCCGAGTATTGGACAGTGGAGTCCGGAGCAGGACACCTGGCTGCTGTATGACCTTGCCAACGACTTCTCACAGGCGACCGATGTGGCGGCGCAGCAGCCGGACCGGTTGAAGAAGATGCACGAGCTGTTCCTCTCCGAAGCCAAGGACAATCAGGTGTTTCCCATCGGCGGAGGGCTGTGGTCCATTGTGTGGAGCCCGCAGTCTGCTCCTCACAACCCGGCGACTGAGTTCCACTACACTCAGGATGTGGTTGGGGTACCGGAGTTCGCCGGTCCCAAGGTGGGTGCGCGGAGCAACAAAGTCACCGTAACCGCGGAGATCGGGCCGAAGTCGGAAGGCGTCCTCTACGCGCTGGGTGCGTTTTCAGGTGGTCTGGCTCTCTGGGTGAAGGATGGCCGGCTGCACTATGAATACAACCTGTTTGAAATCGAACGGACTCATATCAGCGGCAAGAGTAAGCTGCCCAAAGGTGAAGTGACCATCGTCGTGGATACGGTAATCAAGAAGCCGCGCGAAGCTGCGGAAGTGTCGTTGAGCGTGAATGGCACCGTGGTGGCCAGCGGCACCGTGCCGCGTACTGCAGCTCTGGCGTTCACGGCCAACGATGCGTTTGATGTCGGGACGGACAGCTTCTCGCCGGTTTCGCAGGCCTACTTCGATGACGCACCTTATTCGTACAACGGTGCGATCAAGTCGGTGTACATCAAATACAACTAAACCTGAAGCGTGCAGAAATCCAAAATGGGACCATCGCCGTGACCTCGGAATCCCGTACATCGCCCTGTTCGGCCGTCGAGATCTGTTGTGCCATCGCACTGTGCTCGTGCGTGATCTTACTGGCAGCCCCCATGCGGGTATCGGCTTCCACAGCCGACCAATCCGATTGGGAGTTCGCCGGCGCCCTCTACGGCTGGTTCCCAGACATCTCGGGCAACACCCGGGCGGGCGACTTCACGATTGATATCGATCAGATCCTGGACAACCTGCGCTTCACGTTTCAAGGCAGCTTCGATGCCCGCCGTGGTCGGTGGGGTGTGGTGACGGATGTCATCTACATGGATGTCCACGCCTCCGATTCGGGCAGTCGCGACGGTACCCTTGGGGGCACACCGATTCCGGTCGACATCGACGTGGACGCGAAGCTGAAAATGGAGAGCTGGATCTGGACCACTGCGGGTTACTATCGGGCGGTCGACCAACCGAACCGATCCTTCGACCTGCTGGCCGGCGTACGCTATCTCGACATCGATCAGAGCCTCTCCTGGACACTGACGGGCAACGTCGGGCAGATTCCGCTGCCGGAGCGGCAGGGCGATGGCACGACAGGTCTGTCGAACTGGGACATCGTCGTCGGGTTCCGGGGTCACTTCGCGTTCGGCGACGACTATGCCTGGTTCATTCCCTATCACCTCGATACCGGCGCGGGGGAGTCCGATTTCACCTGGCAGGCCATGGCCGGTCTGGGTTACGGCTTCGGCTGGGGGGAGGTGATGGGCTTCTGGCGCTACCTCGACTATGACCTGGGTTCGAACACGGTCGAGGACGCCAACTTCAACGGACCGGGAGTCGGCGTCGTCTTCAGTTGGTAACCGCTGGGCTGGCGCGTTCGAGGGCGTAAGTGGATGACAGGGTGGCGACAGGCCGGCCGGCTTCGGTCGATGGCCCGGTGCCTGTTCATCGGACTCGTTTTCGTGCCGGGGCTGCTGATCACGGCGATACCCAGTGCCTGGGCGCAGGAGGCCTCGGTTCCGAACGACATCGGCAAGGTTCGGTATGAGTATCAGCGTCGGCTGAGTGACCGGCTGCGTGGCTTCGGTGGGAGCAGCTATCAGCAACTTCTGTCCGGTGACACCCCGTTGGGCTCCGGAGAGAAGCTGACGCTGGATGGCGGCGTATCCTACAGCGGAACCGAATGGATGCGGCTGGAAGCCGGGGTCGGCACCGACTACACCTGGCGCGAAGGTGTCGAGGATCTCTTCGAGTTCCGACTCTGGCAGGCGATCACCATCGACTGGCCGGAAGTCCGGGCGCTGGCGCGCTGGGTGGTGCACCACCGGTTCATGATAGAGGAGCGCTTCCAGTTTTCGGATGACGATCAGGCTTCACTGCGTGGGCGGTATCGTCTGGCGTTCGCCGTCCCGATCAACAGATACACGGTCGAACCCGGGGCGTTCTATCTACCCGTGGCGGGCGAGCTTTACTGGGACATCGGAAACAACGACGTGGAGTTGTTCACCAACAAGGCGACGGTGATGGCGGGAATCGGCTACCAGATCAACAAGACCTGGGCCGCAGAGTTCCGCTACCGCTGGGAGGAGTCCCGCGACACCGTCGGCGGGGACATCACCCGGAACGACAACATGCTTGAACTACGCATCAAGACGACGAGGCGTATCGTCGACTACTTGAAGAGCCGCTAGGCCGACAAGCTGTCAGGACACAATCCCGCCAACGCGTAGCTGGGTGCTGCGGATCGCGGGTATCGGGATTTCCGGAACGTCGAGCGACGGGTTCAACCTTCGCTGGAGATCGGATGCGCAGGTGCCACGCCCGCGCCCTTGAAGCCGAACAGCCGATGCGCCACCCTCTGCCCACGAAGCACGTACAGAAACACCACCGGTACCACCACCAGACTGAGCACCGTCGACGTGATCAGCCCGCCGATCACCACGATGCCCATGGGTGCGCGGAAACTGGTGTCGGCATCGAGACCCACTGCCACGGGCACCATGCCCGCCGCCATGGCCAACGTCGTCATCACGATCGGGCGCGCCCGCTTGCGACAGGAGTCGAGGAGTGCATCTATCTCGTTCATGCCGCTGCGCATCGCCATCACGGCATAGTCGACGAGGAGAATCGAGTTCTTGGTGGTGATGCCCATGAGCATCAGCAGGCCGATGGTCGCTGGCATCGAGAACGAGCGGTTGGCGATCAGCAGCGCCAGCACCGCACCACCGATCGACAGGGGCAGCGCGGCGAGGATGGTGATCGGCTGCATGAAGTCCTTGAAGAGCAGCACCAGCACCATGAACACGCAGACGATACCGGTGATCATCGCCAGGCCGAAGCTGCCCATCATCTCCCGCATCCGCTCGGCATCGCCGACGTCGCCCTTGCGCACGCCCGCCGGCAGGTTGGTCATGGATGGCAGCGTGTCCACCAGGCGCGTCACCTCGCCGAGCCTGAGCGTGCCGAGCTCGGCGTCGATCTGGATGTTGCGCGCCCGGTCGTAGCGCGCGATCTGCGCCGGTCCGCTGCCGATGGAGACGTCGGCGACCGCCGTCAGCGGGACGAGCCCGTGGGCACCGGGGACACGGAGCTGGCGGATCGTGGCGAGATCACGGCGGGCCTCGAAAGGGAGCTGCACGCGGATGTCCACCTGCCGCTCGGGCAGGTTCATCTTGGCGAGCGCTGCTTCGTAGTCACCGGCCGTGGCGACCTGCACCGTCTCGCCGATGGCGGCGGCGGTGACACCGAGCTCGGCGGCGCGCGCGAAATCCGGCTTGATGAAGATCTCCGGGCGCAGCAGGCTCGCGTTGGAGGTCACGTTCCCCAGCCCCGGAATGCCGCGCAGGTCGCGCATCACCGCATCTGCCGCGCGCTGCAGGGTGACCGGGTCTTCCGAGGTCAGGTTGAGCTGCAGTTTCTCACCCGTGTTGCCGAAGCCGACGCTGAAGCGTGCACCGGGCAGGTCCAGCAGCCGCCTGCGCAGCTCCACCTCGATTTCCTGCTGCGACCGGTCACGATCGCGGGTGGAGACCAGGTTCACGGTGAGGCTTGCCTTGCGCACGTCGCCACCGCCGAAGCTCGGGCCGCCGGATCCGCGGCTCGACATCCCGCCGCTGCCACCCGCACCGATGGTCGTGAACACGTGGGTGATCTCCGGGATGTCCTGTATGCGGCGGCGCACCTCCTCGGCCATGGTGTGGGTCGTCTCCAGCGGCGTGCCGGGTGCCAGCTCCACGGTGATGGACGTGCGCGAGTTGTCGGAAGACGGCACGAACTCCTGGGGCAGGAAGCCGAGGCCGATGATGGAGACGACGAAGAACACGGCCGCAGAGACGGACGTGGTCAGCGGGTGGCGCAGCGCCGCCGCCGCCACCCAGAGATAGACGCTCATGATCCTGCCCGTTTCCTTGGCCGGTTCGTGGGGCTTCAGGAACCGTGCGCAGAGCATGGGCGTGATGAGGCGCGCCACCGCCAGCGAGGCGAGCACCGCGATGGCCGCCGTCCAGCCGAACTGCTTGAAGACGAGGCCCGGTATGCCGCCCATGAATGCGGTGGGCAGGAACACGGCGACCAGGGTCATGGTGGTGGCGACCACCGCGAGACCGATCTCGGTGGCGGCATCCATGGCCGCCTGGAGCGGCGTCTTGCCCTGGCGCAGGTGGCGGACGATATTTTCGACTTCCACGATCGTGTCGTCGACCAGCAGGCCGATCACCAGCGACAGCGCCAGCATGGTGATCACGTTGAGTGAGAAATCCATCATGTAGACGATGGCGAAGGTCGGAATGATGGAGAGCGGCAGAGCGGCCGCGGAGATCAGGGTCGCCCGCCAGTCGCGCAGAAACAGGAACACCACCAGCATGGCGAGGAAGGCGCCTTCGTAGAGCATGTTCATCGACGAGCGGAACTCGTGCTCGATGCGCTCGACGAAGTCGAGCACCAGCTCGATCTCCACCGAAGGGTGGCTGACGGCCAGCTCGGCGATCGCCGCGTCGACCAGCTTCGCGAGCTCCACCGCGTTCGACTCCCGGGCCCGCTGCACCTGGAAAGCCACCACCGGGCGGCCGTCGAGGAGCGCCAGCGCACCCCGATCCGCGACCGTATCGCGGATGGTGGCGAGCTGGTCGAGACGGAAGTGCCGCCCGCCCGGCAGCGCGATGTCGAAGGCCGCGAGCTCGGCGGCGTTGTCCACCGTCGCCACGGTGCGCAGCGACTGCCGGGAGTCGCCGATCTCGCCGCGCCCGCCGGATAGCTGCTGCTGCGCCCGCCGGAGCTGGCGCGAAACATCGGCGGCGGTGATGCCGATCGCCGCGAGCTGGGTGGGATCGAGCTCGACGCGGATCTCGCGATTGACCCCGCCGAGGCGATTGACCGCACCCAGGCCGGGCAACGACGTGAGCTTTCGTGACACCACGTCGTCCACGAACCAGGAGAGCGCTTCCTCGTCCATCGTTTCCGAAGCAACCACATAGGTGAGGATCGGCATGCCTGCCGTGTTCACCTTGCTCACGATCGGCTCTTCGAGCTCGCGAGGCAGGTCCGAGCGGGCATTGCCGACCGCGGCCCGCACGTCGTTCATGGCCTCGAAGATGTCGCGCTCGAGGACGAACTGAATCATGGTCATGGAAGAACCTTCCGTGACCGTCGAGGAGATGCTCTCGATGCCTTCGATGCTGCCGACGGCGTTCTCGATCTTGCGGGTGACCTCGGTCTCGAGCTGCGACGGCGACGCGCCCTGGAGCGCGGCGGTGACGATCACCGCCGGAAACTCCATGTCCGGCATGTCCTGGATGCTGAGACGATTGAAGGCGTAGATGCCGCCAAGCACGAAGATGAGGAACAGCACCACCGGCGGGATGGGCTCGCGGATCGCCCAGGTCGCGAAGTTCATGCCCCCACCTCCGCGGCCGAGGAGGCCGACAGCGACGGGACCACGCGCACGCGATCGCCGTCGTTCAGGAAAGCGCCGCCGCTTTCGACCACCTTATCAGTCGCATCGATGCCACTTACGATCTCCACGCGGTCCGCTTCCCGTCGGCCGGTAGCCACCTGCACCTGCACCACCCGACCGATTTCCGGATCGACCTTGAAGACGTACTCCCGCCCGTCCCTCAGCACCAGCGCCGAAGCCGGGATGGAGATGCCGGGTCGCTGGCCGAGGAAGATGCGCCCCGCGGCGAACATGCCGGCACGGGCGGCGGGATTGTCGGTGTCGAGCGCCACGTAGACGATACCGGTGCGGCTGCCCGTATCCAGCACGGGTGCGACCTGGCGTACCCTGCCTTCGACCGCGTCTCCATTCGCCAGCTCCACCGTCGCGCGATCACCCGGATCGATGTCCGCGAGCTCCGCCGCGGTGAGCTCTGCACGCCACTCGAGCCGGTTCTGGCGAACCAGCCGGAAGAGCTCCATGCCGGGTGCCGAGACCGCACCGAGCATGGCGTTCCGGGAGGAGATCACGCCGTCGTCCGGAGCCAGCACCCTGGCATTGTCGAGGGTGATCTTCTGGGTGAGCAATCTTGCCCTGGCCACCTCGACCTGGGCTTGGGCCGCCTGGGCGGTGGTGGTCGCCTTGATGAGGTCCTGCTCGCTGATCGCCTGTGTCTGGCGAAGGCTCCGCGCCCGATCCGCGTTGGCCGTGGCTTCCTCGAACCTTGCCTGGGCCTCGGCCAGGGCGGCCTTCTGCTGCGCGTACGCGGCTTGAAGCGGCGCGGTGTCGAAACGTGCCAGCTCCTGGCCCTTGCTCACCTGGTCGCCGACGTCGGCCAGCACCTCGATCAGCCGCACGCCGCCGGTCTCCGCTCCCACCACCGCTTCCTGCCAGGCCCCGATGGCGCCGTTCGCGGTTACCGTCTCGGGCCACACCATCGCAACGGGCTGCACCAGCGCTACCGTGAGGGCCGCGGCGTCCGCCGAGCCTGCGGCGATCGAGCGATCTTCCACGTCGGTCGATCGAGTGGCGCGCAGGCTCAGCGCGGCCACGAAGACGATACCGGCCAGCGCCAGGCTGAGCGGGACGCCGAAACGTCGAAGCAGGGCCATCATGTCACGTCACTCCTGCGGCGTTCGCGCTCACCATCGATGAGATCCTGTGCGTGAGCCAGCAGTCGGGCTGCGCTTGCGGCCACGGCTTCTTCGGAGTCCACGAGATCCGGGGCGAGGCGCCGGATGGTGCCGCGCTCGACGATCAGCACCATGGCGATACCGATGAGGCTGAAGGCAAGTTGCTGCAGCCGGGTATCGACCGGATCGATCTCGAGACGGATGGACAGGAAGCGTAGGAGCTGCTCGTGATAGCGGCCGAGCATCCCGGTCCGGGTCGTCGCGAGCGCACCGGAAGGCTGCATCTGCTCTCGAAGCACGAGCAGCCGACCGTGGTTCGCTTCGTCGCGGGCGAGCACGAAGGCCATCAGGTGCTGATACCAGATCCGGAGTCCGTCCTCGAGTGAGGTGCCGGGATCGTCCAGCGCCGGAGGAGGGGCGGCTTCCCCATCGAGCTTGTCGAACACCGTGCGGTAGAGGGAGGCCTTGTCGCCGAAGTAGTAGTGGATGGCGGCGACGTTGGCCCCCGCCCGGGCGCAGATCTCGCGGGTCGATGCCTTGCCGTAGCCGCGCTCGGCGAACACCTCCAGTGCCGCATCGAGCAATCGTTCGCGCGCGGCACCGCCCGCCTGCACATCGTGGTTTTCCGCCATCGGTTCGCGACCTTATCCCCGGGCTGCGCACAGTAGTTCAAGCGCTTGAATCAAACAAGTGCTTGAATCACATGCTGGAGCGAAAAGTGGGGGTCACGACGATGCGGGCTGTAGTCCCCGCAGGGTCAGCCGACCACTCGCAGGATCAATCCCTTGAGATACTCCGCCTCCGGCACGTGCAGGGCGGCGGGATGATCCGCCGGCTGAGACAGCCGCTCGAGAATCTGCACATCCCGCCCCGCATCGACCGCCGCACCGGCGATGATTTTCTGAAACAGCGCCGCGTCGACGTGTCCCGAGCAGGAAAAGGTCGCGAGCACACCGCCCGGCTCGATCAGGCCGAAGGCCAGACGATTGATGTCCTTGTAGGCGCGGCTGCCCGTGTTCACCTGCTGCGAGGTGTGCACGAACTTGGGGGGGTCGAGGACGATGAGGTCGAAGCGCGCGTCCCGGTCGCGGAGCTTCCGCAGGGCGGCGCCCACGTCGTCCTCGACGAATCGGCAGTGCTGGTGCAGGCCGTTCAGCTCGGCCTGCTCGGCCGCCACGGCCAGCGCGGGTCCGGACGAGTCGATGAGCGTCGCCTCGTCGGCACCCTGCTGCAGGCAGCTCAGTGCGAAACCGCCGGAGTAGGCGAAGGCGTCGAGCACACGGGCGGATTGGGCATAGCGTGCGACGCGCACGCGGTTGTCGCGCTGGTCGAGATAGGCGCCCGTCTTCTGGCCTTCGGCGAGGTCCACGAGCTGGCGCAACCCGCCGATGCGGATCTCGAGACGGGCGGGAGGGGTTTCGCCGCGGAGCGCGCCACGCGTGGAGGGCAGACCTTCCTTGCGTCGGGCACTGGCCTCGGACCGCTCAAAGATGCCGTCAGGCGCGAGCGCGGACTCCAGCGCATCCAGCGCGGCGTCACGCCAGCGCTCTGCCCCTGCCGACAGAAACTGGCAGACGAGAAACCCGGCGTAACGATCGACCACGAGACCCGGCAATCCGTCCGACTCGGAGAAGATCAGACGGCAGGCCCCGTCGGGATCGAGCAGACCGAGCCGGCGCCGGCCATCGATGGCCTGGGTAATACGCCTGGCGATGAAGGGCGCGTCGATGGTTGCGTTCGCGTCGAACGACCACATGCGGACCCGGATCTGCGAAGTGGGCGAGAAGGCGCCGACGCCGAGCGCCTGGCCTGAGCCGTCCACCACCCGCACCGTCGCGCCGCTGGCAGGATCGCCGTCGACACGGGCGATGGCGCCCGAGAAGATCCAGGGATGCCGTCGCTGCAGCGAGCGGTCGCGGCCGGACTTGAGGTGGACGGTCGCGGTGACGTCAGCGGACATGCGGCGGGAACCTCCGATAACCGGGAACAGGTGGGTTTGACTCAGGTCGACGGCGCCGCGTCCGGGAGGTCGCGCACGTGCAGATCGAGCTGCGGGAAGGCGATTTCGATGCCATGCTCGGCGAAGAGCTCGGCGATTCGTGAGTTCAGGCGATCCTGGACCGGCAGCCGGTCGACGATGGCGGAGACGAACACCCGCAGCTCGAAGTCGAGCGAGCTGGCGCCGAAGGCGAGGAACCAGCTCTGCGGTTCCGGCTCGGCAAGCACGAGCGGGTGCTCGCGTGCGGCCTGCTTCAGCAGCTCGTGCACACGCTGCGGTCTGGTGCCGTAGGCGACGCCGACCTTGATGGTGATGCGCGTGGTGGTATCGGTGAGCGTCCAGTTCACGAGCTGCCCGGTGATGAACGTCTTGTTGGGCACCACGATCTCCTTGTTGTCGAAATCGAGAATCGTGGTCGCCCGGGTGCGGATGCGGGTGACACGGCCGGAGAGATCGCCGACGGTGATGATGTCGCCTACCCGGAACGGGCGCTCGAAGAGCAGGATGAGCCCCGAGACGAAGTTCGCGAAGATTTCCTGGAGGCCGAATCCGAGACCGACCGTGAGCGCGGCCGCCATCCACTGGAGCTGTGACCAGCGCAGTCCGAGCAGCCCGAGTCCTGCGACGACGCCGGCGATGACGATGGCGTAGCGCATGATGCTGGTGATCGCGTAGCGCGAAGCCGCGTCGATGCGTGTGTAGGACTGCAGGCCGATCTCGATGAGGCCAGGCAGGTTGCGCGCTGCCACCACCGTGAGCGCCAGTACGAACGCACCGAGCAGCACGGCCATGAGCGTCACCGGTGCGAGCACGGAACCGCCGTCCGGTCCGACTTCCGTCAGGTGCCAGAGGGCGATCTCGTCGAGGCGGGCGAACGCCGGCAGGATGTCCGCCCACACCCACACGAAACCGACGGCCGCCAGCGTCAGCCGCAGGGCGCGCAGCAGCCGGCGGGTCTGGGCATTGACCTGCTCGAGCGTGACCTCCGCCTCTGCCTCGGGCAGGACCTCGCCGCTGTCCTGGTCGGCCGCAGCGGCCGCTGCCCGCCGTTCCTCGAGCCGGCTCCAGGCGAGTCGCCGCTCGGCGAGCAGCAGCCAGCGCCCGAGCATCCCCGTCGCGAGGGTGATTGCGACGGTGAGCGTGAACGTCGCGAGCAGCGCGACCATCAGGATGCCGGCCGAGTAGACGTAGCCGAGCACTGCCAGTGCCGCAATGGCCATGACGGCGATCGGGATCGCAACGCGCAGCAGCTTGCGCAGCATCGAAGGCTCGGTCTCCACACCCCGCACCACCCAGATCCGCCCGGCATCGAGCGCCCGCCACACCGCTACGGCAATGGCGGTACAGGCAATCACGATGGCGAGACGGGCCTGCACATCGTTCGGCAGGTCCAGATTGCGAACGAATGCGAGCGAGCTCACGAAGTAGGTAGGCAGCACCACGGCGGCGGTCACGGGCAGGAGTCGGCGCAGCGTCTCGCGGCGTGCACGCATCCAGCGGAAATGAGCATGGCCGAGGCCCCGCTCGACGGCCGTCCAGCGCAGGAGCTGGAGCGCCAGCAGCGGGACGACGAGCGTATCAAGGGCTCGGCCAAGGGAAAAAGAGTAACGCCCGGGCGTGCCCACGCTCTGCAGCAGGTCGCCGAGCAGCCAGACTGCGAGGGGAGCCGGCAATGCTGCCGCGATCGTCCAGCCGAGGCTCTTCAGGCTGGCACCGTAGTTCTCCCCACGGAGGTGCCGGGTGACCGCGGCGTAGGTCTCGATCCTGCGGGGGGCGCGCAGGCGCAGGACGATCGCTCCGGCGAGCAGCAGGGCGTTGCCGATCCACGGCCAGGGCCGCGCGGTGAAGGCAGTCGCGGAGAGCTCGAGCGTGGTGACGAACCGCGACGGCTTGACGAGATCGTAGAGACCCTCGGGCACCCGTGCCAGCCAGGAGGCATTCAGCGGCGCGTGGCTGGGTGCCCACAGCAGGTGCCGGTCGAGTAGCTGGCGGAGCGCCACCGTAAGGTCGATCTGTTCGCTCTTGGCGCGTTCGCTCTGCTCCAGAACTTCGATGCGCCGTTCGAGCAGCGGCTCGAGCAGGGTGAGCAACTCGGCTCGTTCGGCGAGCAGTGGCTCCAGGTCCGCTGCCGCCAGGGTGTCGGCCTCGCCCTCGTCGGCCGTACGGCGACTTGCCTCGGCGAGTGCCCGCGCTGCCCCGGGGAGGTCGACGAGTGAGCGCTTCTCCTCATAGAGCGTGACCCGCTCGAGTCGTTCCTCGGCGAGCTGGCCGCGCAGCTCTTCGAGTTCCTGGCGAAGTCGCGCCGTCGGTTCGAGCCGTCGTCGCTCGCTCCAGAGCCAGCGGCCGACGGCCTCGCTGGTGCCAGCGAGCTCGAGACGGGCGCGGCTCGTGCGCAGGAAGGTGGCGACATCAAGACGGGCTTCCTCGATCCGGGCAAGTGCTGCGCGGTCGTCCGCCAGACGCTCGTTCTGGGCCATCAGCCGCTCGCCGATTGCGAGGTTCTGCGCGGCGGTGGCCGCGATGGGTGCAGGACTGTCTGCGAGCGCGGCCGCTTCTTCCGCGAGTCGCGCTACGCGGCCAGCGGATTCGGCCCTCGCGGTTTCCACGATGCGCGCCTGCAGCAGTGTGGCACGCCTGACGTGCAGCTCCTTGCGGTAGCGCAGCTCGTTCTGGGTGAGCTCGTAGAGGCGCAGTCGGTTGGCCGCGGTGTCCTGCTCGAGTTGGCGCAGGGCGAGCTCGGTGCGGGTTCGCCTGAGCTCGTTCTCCTGTCGCAACCGTCGGGCCTCGGTGACGAGCACCTCCTCGTCCGCGGCGGGTGTGACGGGTGCGGTGAGCTCCTCGATACGCCGGCTGAGCCGGCCGATGTCGTTGGCAGCCTGGGCGGGACGCGACAGCGTTTTGACGAGCTCGGCGCCTACGTCGTCGATCTGGGCGTCGAGGTCGGCGATCGTGTCGCGTTCCTCGGCCAGAACCCGCTCCAGCATCTCGGGATCGGCGCGCGTCGGCAGGCGTTGTTCCCAGGCCTGGAGTGCCTGGTCGCGATCCACGGTGAGCGCTTTCTGCAGTTGCGCAGCCCGTGCCGGTTGGCTTGTCGCTTCCGCGCGCAGCTCAGCGAGCTGAATCTCGAGCGCATCCGCGGTGCGCGCCTCGGATTGCGCGGTCTCGAGCAGGGCGATCGCCGCCTGCTTCCTGCCTTCGTCCAGGGCGCTCGCCTCGACGGTCGCGCGGGCAGTCTCGATGGGCGTCGGCAGGCTCCCGGCAGCATGGCCGTTCGCAGCGGCGAGAAATGCGGCCACAAGGATGCGAAACCACGGCGGGAACGCCGCCGATGGGCGGTTCAGAGGGTACATCGGCGCACACTATGCCGGCGCGATTGCGGTTGCAACGGCTCCAGGGGATCACTCCGGAACCGCTGTTCAAGGGAGCCGGTTCGGCAGTATTTTGAGCCCGCATTCCAAAGCGGGAGAGACCGAACGTGAGAGGTAAGAGGAAGTCGATGATGCTCATCGGATGCGTGCTCGTGCTGGCATCGGCTCGAGCCGGAGCGGTGTTGGATACCGATGAGACCGGCTGGCAGTTTGCGGGAGCCGTGTACGGCTGGTTTCCGGACATCTGCGGTGAAACGCGTGCCGGTGAGTTCAGCATCGACATCGAGCAGATTCTGGACAACCTGAGTTTCACCTTTCAGGGCGGCGTCGACGCCCGCCGTGGCCGATGGGGCATCGTGACCGATGTGATCTACATGGACGTGCACGCCTCGGATACGCGTGCCGGTTCCGGCACGCTTGGCGGCGCCCCGATACCTGTGGACATCGACGTCGACGCGGATCTCAGCATGGAGAGTTGGATCTGGACCACGGCCGGCTACTACCGGCTGGTGGATCTGTCCAGCCGTACCTTCGATCTGCTTGCGGGTGTCCGCTACATCGACATCGATCAGCGTCTGGAATGGTCGCTCGGCGGCAACGTCG
>JBFWZA010000031.1:0-20863 GCA_050185825.1 Pseudomonadales bacterium
ATCCGGCTCGTCGAAGCAGACGTCCACACCCTCGCCCGGACGGGGATCGCCGACGATGCGGCAGCCGCCGCGGATACCCCGGTCGATGAGGTAACGCACGGCAAACCGGACGTCCGCCTCGAAGGTGGGGATGCCACGGGCATGGAGCCGGTCGCGCACGTCCGGCGCGTCCTGGGGAATGGCCACCTCCACGCGGCACACGGGCTCGCCGCCGAAGGTGCGCTTCGCCACCGGCACCACCGCAAGAGCGCCTGCCTCGGACGCCGCCGTCGCCGCATCACGGCTGACGTAGAAGTGCGGTCGCGAGCGCCGGTCCCGGACCAGGAAGCTCTCCCCGCTCTCGAGCCGGCCGAAGAGGTGGACCACCGGCATGCCACCCGTCACCCGGTAGGTGGCCTGGAGAATGAAACCCGTGCAGTCCATGGGTCGATTGTGCACCGCCCGCGCGCCGTTCACACGGCTTTCACCCGCCTCCCGGGATCATTGCCGGATGCGGACAGCTACCCATACACTCGACCCCATGGCGAAGAAGAACAGCGGCAAGATACTGCTGGTGGAAGACCATCAGGACCTGGCGGAGACGGTCGGTGACTATCTGGAGAGTCGCGGCTACGTCGTCGACTTTGCCGCCGACGGTCTGCAGGCTCTGCATCTGGCCGTCACCGAATCGTTCGATGCCATCGTGCTCGACGTCATGCTGCCCGGCCTGAACGGCTTCGAAGTCTGCCGGCGCCTGCGCTCGGATGCCCAGGTGTCCACACCGATCCTCATGCTCACCGCCCGGGATCAGCTCGACGACAAGCTCAGCGGATTCGAAGCGGGCGCGGACGACTATCTGGTGAAGCCGTTCGACCTGCCCGAGCTCGTCGCCCGCATCGACGCGCTCATCCGTCGCGAGCGGGGCGTGGAGTCCGCCTACAGCGTCGGCGAGCTCACCCTCAACGTCGACACCATGGAGGTCACCCGGGCAGGACAGACCATCCGTCTGTCCCGGACGCTGTTCGACATCCTCCGGATCCTGATGCGCGAGGCGCCCAAGGTCGTGCCGAGACAGTCCCTGGAACGCGAGCTCTGGGGCGACGACCCGCCGGACAGCGATGCGCTGCGCAGCCACCTCTACAACCTGCGCCAGGCCGTCGACAAGCCCTTCGACACACCGCTGATCGAGACCCTCGCCAGCCGCGGCTACCGCATTCGCGTTCCCGACACGGTGCACTGAAGGCGCGTTGACCTCCCTCGTCTGGTTCCGAAACGACCTCCGCACCGCGGACAACCCCGCCCTCCACGATGCCTGCGAGGCGCCGGACGAGCCGGTGGTGGGCGTCTATCTGGTGAGCGAAGCGCAGCATCGCAGCCATCACGAGGGCGATCCGCGCCTTGGCTTCGTGCGCGCCCACGTCCTCGACCTCAAAGAGCAGCTCTCGGCACTGCGTATTCCCCTGGTGATCGCACCGGCGCCGTGGTTCCGCGACGTACCCGCCGCGCTCATGGCAATCGCCCGCGCGGTGGGCGCCGGTCGACTTTATTTCAATGCCGAATACCCGCTCAACGAGGCACGGAGAGATGCGGCCGTGCAACTGGCCTGCGAGTCGTACGGCATCGAGTGCCACATCCGCCACGGCGACGTCATCCTGCCGCCCGGCAGCGTCACCAAGGACGACGGCGCGCCATACAGCGTCTACACACCCTTCAAACGGCGCTGGCTCGACCGGGTGACGCGCGGCGAGCTGAGCCCGTTGCCGGCACCCGATCGGCGACGATCCATCGCCTCCGTGCCGTCGTCCGCAACCGATCCCACGGCCCTCGACGCTCTGCCGCGGCGCGCGCCGGACGATGCCTGGCCCGTGGGCGAGGTCGCGGCGTCGAAGCGACTGGCGACCTTCGTCGACGCGGCACTCTCCGGCTATCGTGATGAGCGCGATTTTCCCGCGAAGCCGGGCACATCGAAGCTCTCCGCGTATCTAAACCTCGGAGCCGTCTCCGTGCGTACGTGCTACGCACGCGCCGCCGCAGAAGCGCGGAGCGACGGTCGGGAGAGCTGGCTCTCCGAGCTGATCTGGCGCGAGTTCTACCGGCACGTGACTGCCGCCTTTTCCCACGTGAGCCGAGGCGAGTCGTTCAGGCAGGAGCTCGACGCGCTGCCGTGGCGACACGACCCGGATGCCCTTGCCGCCTGGAAGGCGGGTGCAACCGGCTACCCCCTGGTGGACGCGGGCTTGCGCGAGCTCGCCGAAACCGGCTTCATGCACAATCGCGTGCGCATGGTCACCGCCATGTTTCTCACGAAGCACCTGCTCATCGACTGGCGCGAAGGGGAGAAACACTTCATGTCCCACCTGCGGGACGCGGACTTCGCCTCCAACAACGGCGGCTGGCAGTGGAGCGCTTCCACGGGCACGGACGCGGCACCGTATTTCCGCATCTTCAATCCCACAAGCCAGGCGAAGAAATTCGACCCGGACGACGCCTACATCCGACGCTTCGTTCCTGAGCTGACGGACGGCAGCCGCCCCTACCCGGAACCGATCGTCGATCACGCCCGGGCGCGCGAGCGGGCGCTCGCATTCTTCAAGCAGGCCTGATCAGACGGCTTCCTTCACGGCTGCTTCACTCACCGTCCTCTACTGTTCGCTCAACGTCAACATACGAGAGACAGCGATGAGCACCCCCTACCCGGTACTGAAGGAAATGCCCGACGTGGCCCGACACCCGCACGAAGATCCGCAGGGCACGCTGGACTGGGTAGGCATGAGCGACATCCACCAGCCAATCCTGGTACGCGACGGCAGCGAAGAGCAGCGCGTGCAGGCCACCGTGCAGGTCTACGTGGACCTGGCCGATCCTCACGCCAAGGGCATTCACATGTCACGCCTCTACCTGCTTCTCGACGAGCACGCCACCACGCGGCCGCTCTCCGTGGCCGGTCTCAAGATGCTGCTCGGCTCCATGCACACCTCGCACCTGGACATCAGCACCCGGGCATTCGTGGAGTTCACGTTTCAGTTCGAGAAGCGCCAGTCGTCGCTGCTTTCCGACAACACCGGCTGGGCTTCCTATCCGGTGACCGTGAAGGGTTCGCTCATCGACGGCGAGATGCACCTGGAGCTCGGCGTGGAGATCCTCTACTCGAGCACCTGCCCCTGCTCCGCGGCGCTGGCCCGGCAGCTCATTCAGAAGGCCTTCGCCGAACGCTTCGCGCGCGGCGAGCCCCTCGACTTCGAGTCGGTGAGCGCCTTCCTGGGCGCGGAGGAAGGCATCGTCGCCACCCCGCACAGCCAGCGCAGCATCGCGAAGGTGAAGACCGTGCTCGCGCCGCACCTGGAGAGCCTGCCCATCCGCGCGCTCATCGATTCCCTGGAAGCCGCCATCGGCACCCCGGTGCAGGCGGCGGTGAAGCGGGAGGACGAGCAGGAGTTCGCGCTGCGCAACGGTCAGAACCTGATGTTCTGTGAGGATGCGGCCCGCAAGCTGAAAGCGCAGCTCAATGGCGACTCACGCTTCGAGGATTTCTGGATCCGCATCGAGCACCACGAGAGCCTGCACGCGCACAACGCCGTGAGCATCGTCACCAAAGGCCAGGACGGCGGCTACCTGCCGATCCCGTAATCCGCGCGCAGGGTACTGCGCGACCGCCGGGCGGCATCCGCCGCCCGGCGTGGGACAGGGATGTCCCGGGTACCTGCCTGGCGCACTGCGACATTGAACGCCGGTCCGCTCAGCCTTTCACCGGCTGGGGGTCCTGGCCCGGGTGATCCCGATAGAAGGTCACCACCTCTTCGAAGGTGACGCTGCCCGTGTTCACCGCCCGGTGCACCCGGGGCTCGGGGCCTTCCCAGTCCGCCAGGCCGGGCTGCACCGCCACCTGCAGCGACTCGTCGCCGTCCAGGAACTCGATGGTCAACGCCTCCCCGCGCACCACGACGGTGAAGCGATGGCAGGCATCCGTGTGCCACGGCGTGGCGGCGCCCGGCGCCAGCACCTGCCGACGGATCAGCAGGTCTTCCCGATCCGTGATGACCTCCATCCGCACGTCGCCTGGCACCGCATCGAAGTGACTGCGCAACCGCTCCGCATAATGCGCCGTCAGGGCTCCGTCGTCCGCTACCGGCGCATCGCCACCCAGGTGCCGGACGAGCGCATTCATGAAGGCGTGCCATCCCGCCACCACGCCGGCCCAGTGCGAACCTGGCCCGCCCGGCTGCAGGCTGGCCAGCCCCGAATGGTCGGCCGGCGGGCGTTCACGAGGACCCATCCGGTCGGTGAGCACGATGCTCACCCCATCGGCGGTCTCTTCCAGATCGAACCGGCTGGAACCGCCCGCATCCGCGACATACGTCACGCTGCGACCAGGCTCCAGCCCCGTCACCCGCCCGCCCCAGGCATTACGGAATTCGAACCGGCCGCCTTCCCGCAGATCCACCTCTGCCTCGATGAACCAGTTGCCGAGATCATCAGGTTCGGTCACCGCCCGCCAGGCCCGATCCATGCTGGCCGGCGTCTGGCGCTCCAGGATCAGCGTGCTCGTGCCGAGGAAGCGGGCTTCACCGTCCATCGCTCAGCGCACGCCTTCGAAAAACTCCACCAGGCCCGTGGACAGCGAGTACTCGGCGCCGACGACGATGAGCTTTTCCTGGGCGATGAGCGTCTCCAGTATCTTTGATCCGCTGCGGAGCTGAGCCACCGACGAGCGCACATTGGCCCGCACGCACGCGTGCAGCAGCGCCTCCGGGTCGTCCTCCAGATTCGTGCCCAGCAGACCTTCCACGGACGGCCGGATCCGGTCGACGATGGCGAAGAGGTTGGGCGAGCGGTTTTCCGTTGGCCGGTGCAGCTGATCCAAGGTCGCGATCACCGCGCCGCAGCTGGAGTGGCCGAGCACCACCACGAGCTGCGTGCCGAACTGCTCGGCCGCGAATTCCACGCTGCCGATCTGCGAGGGTGCCACGATGTTGCCGGCCACCCGGATCACGAACAGGTCGCCGATGCCCTGATCGAAGACGATCTCGGCGGGAACGCGCGAATCCGAGCAGCCCACGACGACGGCAAACGGCTGCTGACCGCGGGCACTGGCCTCGAGCTGGTCTTTGAGCGTGAACTCGCGGTGCGACTGACGGCCTTCGATGAAACGACGATTGCCGACCTGCAGGCGCTCCAGCGCCTCGAGCGCGGGGATCATTGTCGACCTTCCCTGTTCAAACCGGTCTTCCTGCTGCGTATGGAAAATTCAGAATACCCGTCCTGTTCGAAGGGCCGCAACACGGCAGAGCCTCAAGCCGCGTGCAGATCGCGCACACAGAACTCGTTGCCTTCCGGATCCAGCATCACGGTGAACGAATCGTGCTCGTCCCGGACGTGGGCGCCCAGCTCCGCGAGCCTCGCCACCTCGTCCACCCGGTCTGGGGTCGACAGGTCCAGATGCACCCGATTGCGCTGGGTCTTCGGTTGCTCGCTGCGCTGAAAGAAGAGGGTCGGCCCGGGGCCGTCCACGGCGACGGTGGGATCCGACTCCGGCGTGAAGCCGAGCGCCGCCAGCCGTTCGATCTCCGCGGCGTCATAGGGTCGTACGGCGTAACCGGTCAGGGCGGCCGCCCAGAATCGCGCCAGCTCGGCGGGGCGCGCACTGTCGAAGACGATTTCCGCGAGATCAGCCAAAGCGCTTCGCCGCCCGGGCCCGGGCCTTGGCCGCTTCCACCTCCCGGCGCTTCGGTGGCGCCGACGTCACCAGCTCGTCCAGCAGACGGCTGACCGCCGCCTCCACCTCGGCAACCGCCTGCTCGAATGCCGGCTCGTTCGCTTTCGACGGCCGCGTGGCCCCGCTCACTTTGCGGACGAACTGCAGCGCTGCGTCGTGAACCTCCTCGCGGGTTGCCGGCGGCTCGAAGTTGTGGAGGTTGCGGATATTCCGGCACATGAATGCCTCCTTCCAGGAACGGGTCAGCTGAAGTATGAAATGGCCGCTCTGAGCACCATGAACCAGAGCGCCAGGGAAGACACCGCGTACAACGCGAACCGCAGCATCACGATGTTGACCGTGCAGTGCACGGCACTGTGCAGTACCCGGAAAGCCACGAACGTCCAGGCCGCTGCGACGTACACGACGTCCGTCTCGCCGGTCAGGTACAGGTAGAGGGCGAGCGCGTAGAAGATCACCGGCATCTCGAAGAGATTCTTCAGATTGTCCGATGGGTTGGCCACGGCCGGTGGTGATATCTCGGCGAGCCGAGCCGGGGTGAGCGCGTCGGGCTCGATGCTCTGGCTATTGAGAAACGCGATCCGCCTCGCATACATATACAGCCAGACGATCAGCGTCAGGATCATCATGGCGAAGAACGGGGTGAAGATCTCACTATGTTCCATGCGTGCTCCGTCAGGTCGCCGTGGTGCGTGTTTCTCCACATCGTCTGCAGCGATGGATGGTGATCAGCTTCCCCTGCTTCACGTCGAACTGCTTGTTCTTGTCCACTTCCCATTTGTGGAAGCCGCGCGAGCAGAGCGTTTTGCCCCGCGCCTTGTCCTTCAGCGACGGCTTTTTGAAGCGGACGACGTCGCCCACGGACTCAGGGTCCGCCCTGTGCGGCTTTCGCCTGCATGATCTTCTGATCCTCACCGAAGGACCGCTGCCAGGCCGGCCGCTGCTCGAGCCTGCTCCAGTACTCCAGCAACTCCGGATGCTTCGGCATCACGGGCATGAGCCGGGTGCCCCACATGATGGCTGCCCCCATCATCACGTCGGCGGCGCTGAAATGGTCGCCGACGATGAACTCGCGGCCGCGCAGCGCCTGGGCGACAACGGCGGCCACCGCGTCGAGATCGGCAAAGGGCTGATACTCGGTGCTCTGCCTGGATGCATCGAGCGTCCGCCACAGCACCGCGGGCTCCAGGGTCACCGGTGCGAAGAAGAGCCAGCGCAGGTACGCGCCGCGATCCGCTGAGCCCACCGGAACGTCGAGTCCCGCCTCGGGAAACGCTTCCGCCAGGTAGGCGCAGATGGCCGCCGTCTCCGTGACCACCGTGGCACCGTGTTTGAGCGCCGGGACCTTGCCGAGCGGATTCACGGCCAGATACTCAGGAAGCTTGTGCTCCTCCGCTTCGAGGCTGAGCAGCTCGATCCGGTAGGGCACGCCAATCTCTTCCAGCATCCAGTGCGTGGTGATGGAGCGGGAAGGCAGCGCGTGATAGAGCACGAGCTCGCTCACAGTCTCCTCCTCTGGCGAACGTCGGTTGGAGGATAGGCCCGGGGTCGGTCGGGGTCCAGATCGATCCGGGGCATCACGCCTTTCTTTCCCCGGTCGGGCCGCTACCATGGCCCTTCCCCGCAGACGGCCGGACGATGAAACCCTACATCCTCTGGGACCACGACGGCGTGCTGGTCGACACGGAGCACTGGTATTTCGAGGCGACCCGGCGCGCCATCGAGCCTCTCGGTGTCACGCTGGACAAGGCGCGCTACCTGCAGGACATGGCGCTGGGACGGCCGGCCTGGGAGCAGGCTCGAGCCCTCGGCGCCACGGAAGCGCAGGTGCGTGAGCACCGTAACGCCCGGGACGTGCTCTACCAGCACTATCTCCGCACCCAGGACATCGCCATCGACGGTGTAACCGAGGTGCTCACGGCGCTGGCGGACGACTACCGTATGGCCATCGTCACCACCGCCAGGCGAGCCGATTTCGACCTCATCCACCGCGACCGGGACATTGTCCGCCACATGCAGTTCGTGCTGGCGAGCGGCGATTATCCGCGCGCCAAGCCTGCACCCGATCCGTATCTTGCCGCGCTAGAGCGGTTCGGAGCCCATGCCGCGGAAGCGATCGTGGTGGAGGATTCCGAGCGCGGTTTAGCCGCTGCGGTGGCGGCGGGGATCGACTGCGTGGTGGTCGACAATGCGTTCGTGCGCGGCCAGGACTTCAGCGCGGCCACACACCGGATCGATCACCTGCGGGCGCTGCCCGAGCTGCTCGCCTCGCTCTGACCGGAAGCAGATCCCGGACGCAGCGGGCAGGCGGTCTGGCTCACGACTGCTGCTTGCCGCGGGGTCCGGGTTTGCGGCGTCGGGATCCATGCGCCACGGCCCCGGCGACGAGCTGGTGAGCTTCTGCCCGCGCCGCATCGGACAGCACGGACTCGAGCTTGGGGAAATTGGCGAAGTAACGCATACCGGCCCGGTCGCGGCGCACGAATGCCAGGTCCGCCAGATAGCGCCTGCACGTCACGTGATCGAACTTCGCCCGGAACTTCTCCAGCGCCGCCACCAGATAGGCGTTCATCTCCACCTCCGAATACGGATAGCGGCGGTGCATGTCGAGGCAGAGGATCGCCAGCACGATGTCCCGATGTTCCGGATTACGGGGGATCCGGTGCAGTGCGCCGCTCGCCAGGACTTTCTTCAGCGTCAGCCGCACGGTTTCGACGGACGCTGGCTCGACCGCGCCCGGCGTCTCGAGCTCGCGATCGCCCGGCTCCTCACTCATGGCGCGGATCGTGTGCAGCTCAAGGACGCGGCACCTGATCGAATGTCTCGAGCACGATCCGCCGGTCCTCCGCGTCGGCGATGTCCTCGATCGCGCGCTCGGCCGCCTCGTAGGAGGACTGGTGCAGCTCGGGGTCACCGGCCACTGCCGCGGCACGCGCATGCACTGTATGCACGAACGCGATCTCCCAGTCGGGCGTCTCTTCCAGCTCGAGAAAGAAGTCGCGCATGCGATCCGCGTGATCCAGTGCTGTGTCTCCCAGTCCCGCCAGCGCGTGAACCTCCGCCAGCAGCATGACCGCCCGCATCCGATGAATCTCGTCACCGACCAGGTTCCAGTGGTAGGCGGAGGCGTGCGCCGCATTCAGCATCTCCGCCTCCTCTTCGGGATCGCGCTCCTGCACGGCAAGCGCCCATGCACGATTGTTGCAGTGCATGGCGAAGTACCGATGCCAGCTGCTGGCGTCGGCTGTCTCCGGTTGCTGCGGCATATTCTGCCTCCTCTCTTCCGGAACAGGCTATTTTTCCGGAACAGGCTGTGTGCCCGGAACAGGCTCGAGCCGGACGGGGATCGTGTCTTCCCCGCACGGCGCGATCCATCGTACCCATCGGTCCGCAAACCCGTACTTCTGCCGGAGACCTGCATCGATGTCCGGATGCGGGCCCGGCAACGGTGTCGCCGTGTACCGGCCGATCCGGCCGTGGCGAACAACTTCGACCGCCGGATTGTCGTCGAATCGCCTGGCCCAGACGGGCCCTGCGCTGTGCAGCCACGCTGCGCCATCCACATCGACGATCCACAGTCGCGTCTCCTGCACCGCTCCTGCTGCGTCCGTGGTACGCAACGTCACCACCTCGCGGCCCAGCTCGATGATCGCCAGATGAGTGATCACCAGCAGCATGACGATGGCGATCAGGGAAAGAATGATTTTCAGCAGGATCTTCATGGCCGCGCAGTTTACGCGAAACGCTCCCAGGCCGCCTGGCGGGACATCCCGAGTGCCTGGCCGATCTTCGCCCAGCTCACCTCCCGGGTGCGCAGCTCGCTGACCCGCGTACGGGGTGCAGCGTCACTCCCGGCGCACGGGCCCGAGGTCGTCGTCCGGGTAGTGCACCACGTCGTCCTCCCGCCGCCGCGCGCCGATCTCCAGAACGACCACCGGCCGATCACCGAAGTTGGCGACGTGATGCGCGTTCGCCACGCCCGCTGGAAACGCGCAGAACTCGCCGGCACCGATCTCGTGCTCGCCGTTGTCGTCGATCACGGTGAGCCGGCCATCCAGCACGAAGACGAACTCGTCCTCCCGCTCGTGCCAGTGACGCAGAGCCGAGTAGGCCCCAGGCGCAAGCGTCGTGTGGTTGACGCCGAATTGAGTCAGGCCGAACGCCTTGGCAAGGGCCAGGCGGGTGCGGCCATCGAACCAGGCACGCTTCAGATAGTGCGCTGGTGCGCCGTGCACTGCCTCCACGTCTGCGAGGCTGCCCGTGCGCGTGGGTCTGATTTCCTTCATACCGTCGTCCTCCTGGCAATCGCCGCACACACTTCATCCGCAACCTGGCCGGGGGCAAGATGAGTGGTGTCGATTCTGTGAAATGGCAGCACCTCGATCATCGCCCGCCGTCCGACAGCATAGTCGAGCAGGTGCACGTCATCGCGGGCGGCAAGGCGACGGTTGAGCGCCTCGATGTCCGCGACCAGGTAGAGCATCTGTACTTCGACCACCACGTCCTCGAGCGCATCTATCACCGGCTGATAGAGCTCAGCGCGGGCAAATACCCAGCCGAGGATGCCGACCTCGCAGCCCGCGTCGAAGTAACCCCGCATCACGGCCACCACGTTACCGATGGCATTGGGCCGCCGTTGTGCTGTCGCAAGGTCATCCGACACCCGCCAGACGTCGTCGGCATCGAGCACGCCGGACTTTGGCAGCCGCCCGGCCAGCAGTCGCAGGACCGTGGATTTGCCCACTCCCGTTGGCCCGCCGAGCAGCACCAGTCTGTTCATTCCGATATCCCGTCGCCGAAGTATCCTGCGAGCGCCGGCATGTGCACGAATTCGAATTTGAGCCGGTCGGGGCCCAGGAAGTACACGGCGTAGTAGCCGCCGATGCCGAACGGAAACTCCCCCGGCCCGTCGAGAATGGTGCCGCCGAGCGACCGGACGAGCTCTGCCATGCGGTCCACGCGCTCGTGCGTGTCGGCATTCAGCGCGAGGTGGTGAAGCCCGGGCTCGTAGACCTCGAAGGGGTGCCGGGCGAGTTCCCCCTTGGCCTCCCAGATGTTGAACGCGATGCTGGTGTCCGGATTCAGATTGATGGAAAGGCGGGTGCCCGAGTTCTCACCCCGCTCGTGGACCGTGTAGCCGAGAAAATCGAGCCACGGCTCGAAGAAGGCCATGGCGCTGTCCAGCTCACTCACCGTGATGGAAATGTGATTGATGGTGCCCAGCCATCGGTTCATCGAAGCCTCCTCGAGGTTGCCTCCCTCACGGATACACCACCTGATCTGCTTCGTTCCGCTCGCCGATCATCAGATAGCGGACAGTTACCCGCCCGTCGTTCGAGAGGTGGTGCGGTACCGCTTGAGATGCCGGAAAGCACACATAGCCGCCCGGCCCCAGCCGGTAAGTCTGCTCACCGAGGTGCAGGGTGAGCGTGCCGTCGAGCACGTAGACGTGCTCCTCCTCGTGGGTGTGGTAGTGAGCCGGCAAGGTGTTGGAGCCAGGCGGCAGCTCCAGCACGCCGACCCCGACCCGCGCGCGACCACCGACATCCGACAGTGCTCTGCCACGAATCTCCCGGTCAGTGCCTTCGTACCACGTCTCCGGGGATACCTCTTCCACGTGTACCGGCAGCTTCGGCATGATTCCTCCTGCTGCGAGGGCTGCCTCAGTCGGGCGGCCTCGCCACGTATCCTTTCTTGTCATCCCCCGAAAATCCGCAGGCACGATAGAAGGCATGGGTGGACGCCCGCTTCGACCCCGTCTGCAGCATGGCCTTGTAGCACCCGTGCGCCCAGGCTCTCCCGAGCACCGCACCCATCAAAGCCTTTCCCAGACCGCGGCCTCTGAATGCTTCATCGGTGACGACGTTCTCGATGATGGCGTAGGGCCGCCCCCCGCGGGTGAGGTTCGGAATCAGGTTCAGGTAACAGGACGCGAGGATCCGACCCTCCCGCTCCAGTAGAAAGATCGAGAACCACGGGGAGGCGAGGATGGCTTCCTGGATCTCCGCGGCCCGCCCTTCGCCGAGCACAGGGTCGTCCGGGTGCAGCTGGCGATACAGCCTCAGTATCTCCGGAAGATCTTCAGGCGTCGCTTCACGAACCTCGGGCATGCTCACCGTCTGTTCTCCCTGCAGGGATCTCAAGGCTGCCGCAGGTAGTCGAAGGGTCCTTCACCGCCCGTCTGAACGGGCAGGGGATCCAGCACCACCCAGGGGGCTCTCGCGTCGATCATGAAGTGCGTTTCCACCTTCACGCCGGGATCGCAGTCCAGCGTGCCGAGCCGGAAGCCGAGATGCTCACCCTCACCGGTCTTGTAGATGGGTGAGCCACAGCAGCCGGCGAAGTACCGTCGAATTCCGGGGCTCGACTCCCAGAAGCGGAGATTGGACTCGCCGCGGGTGAAACGCAGTTCTTCGGATCGGACGTTGGCCGTGGTGCCGAAGCTCGAGCCCGAGTGCTTGCGGCAGCGCCAGCAGTGGCAATAGGACACCGGTCCGATCAGCTCACCTGTAATCTCGTAGCAGATCTCGCCACAGGCACACGATCCCTTGAGCATGATGATCACCTCCCTCGACTGCGAGCCTGCTCTGCAATCGGTTCATCCGGCATTACGCTAGAGCTTCAGGAAGAAGGGCAGGGCAATCAGAGCCGCGCCGATGAGCACCATCGCCACCGTGCCGGAGACGAAGTAAGGGAACGCGATCAGCGCCAGACCCGACGCGAACGGCACCACCGTCCGCTGCCGCCGGCCATAGATCACGTAGCCAAGCCCGATCGACCCGAACAGCAATGCCCAGAGGAGCGGCGCGGTATCCATCTGCCTTCCACCTCTGCCGTCTCGCGAGGTACACAGTGTACCGGTGGCAGACCCTGGCACCCTACTTTTACGCAACCAGGGGGTTGCATTACAAATTCGGCGCGGTTTAAATCGCAACCTGGAGGTTGCATATATGTCTACCGATCGCATCGAGAAGAGCATCCTGCTTCGAGCGCCGATGGCCCGCGTCTGGCAGGCTATCGCCGACTCCGCGCACTTCGGCGCCTGGTTCGGCCTGCGCGCGGAGGGCCCGTTCGTCGCCGGCCGGAAGCTGCGCTGCACCATCCAACCGACCAGCGTCGACGCGGAAATCGCAGAACAGCAGAAAGCCTACGAAGGCATCGCCTTCCACATCTGGGTTCGGGAGATGCTGCCGGAGCAGCGCTTTTCCTTCGAGTGGCTGCCGATAGACACCGAAGCCAGCGAGGAGCAGGAAGAAACGGCACCGCGGACGCTGGTGACCTTCGAGCTGGCGCAGGAAAAGGACGGCGTTCGGTTGCGGATCTCCGAGGCGGGCTTTGATCAGCTGTCGCCGGAGCAGCGGGCGGAGGCGTTCATGCGCAACGACGAAGGCTGGACGTTGCAGCTGCGCAACATAGAGGGATACCTTGCCTCGCGCTGAATCCGTACGTTCGGCGCCTCGAGCCGAGATTTTCGCAGCCCTCGGCGATCAGCACCGTCTGCGTCTGATCGACCGGCTCTGCGAGTCCGGCCCCATGTCCATCACCGCGCTGTCCGGGGGCACCGCCATTTCCCGTCAGGCGGTCACCAAGCACCTGCACCGGCTGGAGCAGGCCGGTCTGGTTCACAGCCATCGGCAGGGGCGTGAGCGCCTCTGGCAGGTCGAGCCTGCGAGCATCGATGATGCACAGCGTTATCTCGAACATATCTCTGCGCGCTGGGATGCTGCAATCGACAGGTTGCGCCGCTACGTGGAGACCTGATCCCTCAGAGGTGAGTGGTTTCGTTGAGGGAAACCAGCTTGCGATCGCCCCACTCGGGGTCGAACTCGAGCCGGGTCAGGCTCCCGGCGGTGGCACCGTAACGTACCCGGCCCAGTGCCTCGATCGGCACACCCAGCCAGGCGGAAACCACGTAGGTGAGCGCCCCGCCGTGCGTGACGATGACGGCCGACGGGGGCAGGGCCTCGAGCAGCCCGCGCATGAATCGGTAGACTCGCATCGCCACTTCCCGGCGCGTTTCAGCACCGTCGCAGATCCTGTGGTCCAGACGGTTGCCTTCGGTCGGCGGCATCACGATGCGCGCTTCGAGCCAGCTGGAAGGCCGGCCTTCGGCCACGCCGCAGCTCATCTCCCGAAGATCCGGGCTCGGTTGCGGCACGGTCGCAAAGGCTCTGGCGATCGGTTCGGCGGTCTGCATCGTCCGTCTCAGGTCGGAGGTGTATACGGGCGTGTCCGGCGCCAGTACGCGGCGCAGGGCGCTCGCCATCCGCTCCGCCTGCTCCCGGCCCCGCGGGGTCAGCTCGGAGTCATGCCAGCCACCTACCCGATGCTCCACATGGTGGGTGGCTTCCGCGTGCGTCGCGACGTAGAGCATCGACATATCGCACCTCCTTCACGGTGTGTTCAAACGAGGCTATGAACGGATTTCCTCGTAGTGAAACTCGACGAGATAAACGTTCCTGCCGTGTCCGTGCACGGCTGTGCGCAGCAGATCGGCAACGCTGGAGAACCCCGAGCGCCGAGCCAGGTCCATGGTGATGTCCTCGAATCCGAGTTCCTTCAGCGCATCCACGACGACGTATCCGTCCTCGAGCCGGTAGCGTCCACCAACCTTCACCTTGGGCCGGATCCAGACCCTCACGCTGCAGGTGATCTCACCCTGCTTCACCGGTTCCCGGAGGCGTTTCGTGAACTGCATGCACGCCCCGTCTACTCTGGTTTGCGTCTTCGCGCGGGTCGCCGGCGGGCGCGGTCAGGTTCGCCCTTTTTCCAGCGGTGGTAGGTGAGCGCGAGTTCAATACACTCCCCGAGAGCCTTTTTCGGGATGCGCTCGTTCGCATTAAGCAGCAACGCACGGTTGCCTTCGAACGCGAGCTCGGGAAACAGCGTTCTGAACGTATCGACCAGCTTCGTCTGGCAGTTGAAGTACATGGCATACCGGCCGGGAGCTGAGGGTTTCCAACCGATGCGGATGGTGCTTCCGGATCCGCTCTGCTCCGTGAGATAGGCAGGCTCTCCCCACTTCAGCGTCTCGGTCACCGGACCGACCGCTTCGAGAGACGCCGCCGTGGAGAGGATCAGGTCCCGGAGTTGATAGAGTTTGCTGCGAATGGCGGGCGGGTAGGACAGAAACACCTTCTCCACCTCCCTGTTCGGTCCGGCGCTCACTTCAGGGAATCACCAGGGCACCTCGAGCGACTCCCCGACCCCTGTTTGTTGCCACTCACGGCTTAGCCTTTCCATTTCCTTCGCCACCTTGTCCAACATCTCACTCGAGTAAGTGTCACGCTCAGCGGCTGGCATACCTTCCAGAGTGGAGATCGCCACATCTCTGATCCCACCGGCTTCCGCGCGCACCTCCGGCCGCCCGGAGCTCTTCATCCAGTGATACAGGCAGACAATGGTGGCCCGCTCGGAGCGTGCTGCATCGGCCTGGCCGGCGCTGGCCAGCGATTGCCCCTTCTTCTTGAGGCTTCTTCGCCTTCTGCTCTTCTCCCGTTTGGACCCACCCTCATCCAGCGCGTGGAACGTATTGGCCGTTCCGCCCGCTTCAATCTGACCAAACACCCCCGCCTTGAGGTTCAGAGCCTTCTCGACAATCAGGTGTTGCAGGTCATGAGGGAGCCACGGGCTGTAGCCGGGAGCAACTCCCATGCGAAGTCGGCTCCCATCCCGTTTGATGACCGTGATCGAGTAGTGGCGGTCGCTTTCCTTCCTGAAACAGACAATCATCTCGAGCCGTAAAATGCACTTCGCTACTTTCTGGTTCGATCGGTGACCTTGTAAACCTCACCATCCCGATCATACGTAATCCACTCGCCCGTCGGCTCTCCGTCCTCGAAATACCCGGAGCGCATGATCGTTCCCTCCCGACGGAACCACTCCCAGTATCCAACCGGCGTGTTCGACCGCAGCTGCCCCCGCGCCCAGATCGACCCATCCTTGTGGTATTGGATGTGTTCCTGTACCTCTGCTTTCGATTTTGTCATGCATCACCGTTGTCTCGAGGGACGCGTTCCTGAAAAACCTCGAACCTCACGCCGTCGCCGGCGACCCGTCAGGCATCTCCGGAACCTCCTGTCTGGAAGGCACGATTGACCATGAGCGCAAGGATATCGGTATCTACGTCCGAGAGGTGTCTAACGTGGAGACAGCCCCCACTGTACTTATGCCTGCCGAGCCTGGAGATCAGCGAAGCGTGCTCCGGATACGCCGGCAGGTAGAATGCGAAAGAACGTGAACGAGGTGCAAATCCAACCTTGCAGATCTCAGCCGGTTTTCCGTTCGCATACCGATAGTGCAGTTTCCCGAACCCTACGATACCGGCGCCCCACATCTTCGGCTCTACACCGGTTGCCGTCGCCATCAGCTGTGCGATCGACCGGCAATCAGCTCTCTTCGACTCGTCTTCGATCGAATCGATGAACTCCTCCACACTGGCTTCGGTTTCGTTTGTCTTGCGTTTCGCCACGGTAAAACTTTCCAGCGACCGGTCACCAGGCAGCTACTTCGCCTTCGGACTAATCACGAGGGCTCCAAACAGGTTGCGCATCGAAGGACTGGATGGATTCATCCATCGAATCCCAGGGCTTTCTGTTTCGCGTGAACACGGCGACTCCGGGTACCAGATCAGTGGAGTCATCCATGGTGCCTAGACTCAAGGTAGCGAACCCCTCTATTCCAGAGTTTCTGCCAAGGATGGGGCTGCCGCAGCCAGAACAGAATACCCGTGTAACCCGATTGCCACTTTCCGAGATGAGCTCGTACTCCGTTACCTTGCCATCAAGGCTTATCGAGCCCACGGGGTACATCGCGCCGGTCGAATGGCCTGAGCCGGTCAGCCGCTGGCAATCGTCGCAGTGACAGTGAGCGACGATCACCGGGTCACCTCTAACCGTATAGCGCACTTTGCCGCAAAGGCAATGGCCGGTGTGAATCCTGGCTTCCATGCTGGTCCTCTACGCTTAACGCACAACCCGAGCTCTCACCGCAAAACACAGCATTCCCATGGTCGGAACGCTAACGTCTGCTACGCACGGCCGGGTGGGTTTTCCTTAAACCATTGAACAATGTTTGGCATTCCCGCCTCGAAGCCACCGGGTACACCGATGTTCAGCAGTCCAGCTCTGGAATCGCTCCGATTTTCGAATGTATGAGTCATTCCACCAGGGATGAGCACAAAGGAGCCCCGAGGCGCTTCTTTCCAATCAGAATCCATTAAAAAGGTCATCGTGCCTTCAATCACATAGAAGATGTCATCTTCTGGATGAGAATGAGCCCCCGGGCCTTTCGTGTGTGCGTCGAGCCACCATTCCGAAATCTCGTAGCGACTACCAGTCTCTACCCCATCAGCCTTGTACGTAGCTTGCATAGGCCCCATCGGATAGGTACGGCCTTCATTCGGCTTGAGAAAGATCCCTCTTCGGTCTGTCATCTCGAATTCCCTTGCTTGTGACGCCTAACACCAAGATAAGCGGCGCGCCGTAGCCAGCGATTTTTTGCGAAAGCAGAAAAGTGACGGGCAGGTGGCTCCGCATCATCGAGTCGTTGAGCGTCACTGCGACATCTCCCACTCAGGATTATTGAACGTAAGATTGGCCTCAAACCCTGGTGCCACTGAAATCTTCTGTTCAGAAAGCAATGATCCATCTGCGCCAATAGCTTTGACCGTGAAGAGACCGGTTCCCGAAACTTCAACGGTGCTTTCGGAACCCGGAGGCACGACTCCACCCGAATACTTCTTGGTTTCCTCGACGAGAATGGTTATCGGCTCCGTCGAATCATTGCGAACGGAAATACTCGGAACGAACACGTTTCCCTCTGACGAAAAATCCCAAGACCGCTTTGAAAAAAGGAACATTCCACCGATAAAGCAGATAACGACTAATATGACGATGTTTCGAGCTCCGAATAGGTAGCTGTCGGACTCGCGCTGCATGACGCCTACCACCAAAATAAGCGGCGCTTGACGGCAGGCGGCTTGAGCGGCAGTGAAAGACGGTTGCAGTCAAGTGCCCGCCTCATCGATTCGTTAGGCGTCATCGTGGAATGCCCGGTGAAATGATATCGGCCTCGTAGGACCTTGCCCGCAAATCAGCTTAACCATGAAGTACTCCGGTGGCTCCCCCGGTGGAGTCAAAGAGGGAGCCAGGTTGAAACCGAACCGTGCATAGAAGCGGGGATCGCCCGTGAGAATACACCCACTGACGCCCATCGTTTCCAGTTCCTCCAGCCCTTGTTCGATGAGAGCTGATCCTACGCCTGAACGCTGGTGTGCAGGGTGAACTGACACAGGGCCAAGAGCATACCAACCAGGCGCGTGGGCATCGGTCAGTTCGTGCTCATCACCATCAGCAAAACGCATATCGGCAAATGCCAGCTTGGTCACTTCGCGAATCAACTCGAAGTCATCCGCGCGTTCACGCCGAATGATCGGTAAATCCATCCGCTGAGGCCTAACACCAAGATAAGCGGCCGACCGTAGCCGGCGATTTTTTTGCACAAGCAAAAGAAGTGACGGGTAGGGAGGGGGACTTCCTACAGAAAAGTGGACACCCGGTAGTTAGCTGCATTGGTGCTCGAACTCCACTGGTGTTCGGTATCCCAGCGCCGAATGTAGCCGCTGATGGTTGTAGAAGTCCACGTACGAACGGATCGCCGCACGCAGGGTCTGATCGGACTCGAATGAGCGTCGATGGTAGAACTCCGTCTTCATTGATTTATGCCACGATTCGATGTGCGCGTTGTCGGTCATGCGTTTGGGGCGATTCACGCTGGCCTGCATCCCCGAAGTCGAGAGCAATCGACGGTACGAGCTCGCCAGATACTCCACACCCCGATCGCTGTGGAAGATGGTGTCGGCTGCTGGACGGCAGGCTTTCATTGCCCGTCGCAGTGCCCGGGCGGTCAACTGCGCCGTCTTCTCCCGGCCATACGACCATCCCAGAATCCGGCGGGTGTGGCGATCCATGACGGTGGCCAGATAGCGCCACTCTCCATCTGCCTTCAGATACGTCACATCTCCGACCCACACCTGGTCCGGTCGCTCGATCGCCAGTCCCTGGAGTCGGTTCACCCCCTGCGTGTAGAAACGCCCTAGGCCAGGCAGCCGCCGGTACAGCCGGTGGCTGCAGGCCTGGATGCCGTTCTCCCGCATCAAACGCTCGACCCGGCGTCGCCCAACGGGATCACCCTTCCGCCGTAGTGCGGCATGGACCCGAGGGCTGCCATAGGTCTCCCGGCTATCGCGGAAGATGGCATCGATCCGCTCAAGCAGGACGGCATCTTCCTGGTCCCGACGACTGGGTGGGCGGCCCCGCCAGGCGTAGTAGCCGCTCGGGCTGACGTTATAGAGCCGGCACATCGTTCTCACCGGGACTTCTTCTTTGTGGTGGTCGATGAAGGCGAAGATATCGCCTCGCGTGCGGAAGTGAACGCGATGGCTTTTTTTAAAAGGTCATGTTCAACCTTCAGGCGCTCGTAGTCCTTCTTCAGCTTGCGCAGCGCCTTGAGCTCCGCGGCCACCTCCGGATCCAGCTTTGCACCCTTGGCCATGATCTTTCCCTCGCGGACCTCTTTGCGCCAACGAGACAACATGAACGGATGGATGTAAAGAGAGGCAGCAAGATCCTGCACTTCAACGCCCGGCAGTTCGCTTAGGCGAACTGCCGTCGCTTTGAATTCGTCGCTGTATCTATAAGTCGTTCTCGGTCCTGCTTTCGGCATCTCGACACTCCTGACTCGTTAGGTCAGGGTGTCCACTAAACCGTAGGAAGCATCAGGTCCGCTTCATAGATTCGTTAGGCGACATTTGTGAATATGTCATGTCTGACATATAATGCGCTCCATGAGCCCGCGAGACAAGCCTCTAGTCTGGCTACATGGAGAGGTCAAATCACCTCCATTCTCATCTGCAGCAAGGCTGGAAGCGGGCTATCTGTTGAGGATGCTGCAGCAAGGACAGCTCTTAGCCATGCCGCACTCCAGGCCGATGCCAAGCCTCGGTAGTCGATGTCACGAGCTAAGAATAGTAGATGAAAATGCCACCTGGAGAATCATCTACCGCCTAGATAGCGATGCGGTGCTGATTCTTGAGGTGTTCTCGAAGAAAACCGCCCGGACACCTAAGTCTGTTGTTGAGACCTGCAGATCAAGAATGAGGAGATACGATGAAGCAAGCTAAAAAGAAGGCGCTCGAAAAAGCTGGTTGGAAAGTTGGTAGTGCCAATGAGTTTCTAGAGCTCTCTGATGAAGAGACGGCCTATCTCGAGATGCGGCTGCTCCTCATCCAGAAGCTCCGATCTCTCAGAGAGCGTAGAAAGATGAGCCAAGTCGAACTCGCAAAAATGATCGGTTCCAGTCAGTCACGAATCGCAAAGATCGAAGCTGGTGATCCCTCAGTAAGCACAGACTTGATTCTCAAAGCCATACTGGCGCTAGGAGCGACTAGGTCGCAGATCGCCAAGACCCTTGGCTCAACGATGAAGGATGTCGCCTAACACCAAGATAAGCGGCCGACCGCCGCTGGCAGCTTCTTTGTGAAAGCAAAGAAGATGACAGTTAGGGAGGTCCGCTTCATCGATTCGTTAGGCGACAGCCTGTCTAAGAATCTCAACACACAGATCCTCCAGCTGATCGGCGGAATTCAGTTGCACAACCGGGCATTCAAGACGCCTCATCCATTCCGTGTGCAGATGCAAGCTACGAAGTGGAGCTCGCGCGCTATCGTAACTGCGGGCCCACTCCATAAACTCTAGATGTTGAGTGTACATGTCCCCGCCTGGCTCTATTCGAGCACCATAGCGATCGATCTCTCTGCGGCGAAGACGCTCCATTCGAGTGGTCGGATCGACAAACAGAAAAATCGCCAGGGTAAACCTACCCAACAGAGGATCGCCCCAACTACAGAGAGATCCTGAGAGTACCCAGCGCTCAACGCCCTCAATGTCTTTCTCGATCATCTTTACCCGTTCGAGAGGGGCTCGTTTCTCCGTGAATGATGGATCAGTCTCCATCCAATAATAGGAATCTGTATCAAGGTGCATTCCGCCGATTCGGTTAGCGAGTTCTCTACCAAGAGTGGTTGTTCCGGAACCCGAGGCGCCGAATATGTGTATGCGGTGATCCATCGGTGTCGCCTAACACCAAGATAAGCGGCCGACCGCCGCTGGC
>JBFWZA010000032.1:0-5425 GCA_050185825.1 Pseudomonadales bacterium
CGAGCGCCCGGTTGCGCCGGTGTTCCGGCAAGCCGGTATCGCGACCGATATTGGTCAGCGCCGCAACCACGTCCCGTGTCAGCACCTGCTCGCGGCCCTGCTCCGCAACGGCCTTGGCCGCCAGCAGGATGGCATTCCGGATCAGGAGTCGATCCGCCCGGGTCATGCGTGCGTCTTCGCGCTCGTCGCCGCCGGTGATCATAATGCGTGCGGCGATCTCCATCTCGCCGAGGATGTCGCGGCCGGAGCCCTCGCCTTCTTCATCGTCGTCCTCGCTCTCTTCCAGCGCTTCCGTATCGGTCACGAGCTTCACGCGCCGGTCCTTGTCCAGCAGGCGCAACGCATCGGCGAACGGCGGCAGGCTCACATCGGCACCCGGGTTGAGCGTCACTTGGTTGACGTCGAGCCCGTGGCTGGCGAAGTGCTGCCCGAGCAGCGAGAACGAACCGCCGGCCTCGATGATGAAGATGCGCGGACGGTGTACCGCCGCCATCTGCTGCAGCAGGTAGACCAGCAACGCGGATTTACCCGCCCCGGTCGGTCCGAGGATCAGCATGTGTGCGTTCTTCTTGCGATCCGCACGGTGCAAGGGGTCGAACACCAGAGGTTCGGCACCGCGATTGAAGAACACGAGCCCGGGATTGCCGGTGCCGCGCGAGCGGCCGTAGAGCGGTAGCAGGTTCGCGATGTGCCTGGAGAAGACGAGGCGCGATCGGCGGCTCACCCGATCAAGGCGGGCGTCGTAGGCCATGGGCAAATTGCGCAGATAGCTGTCGAGTGCCAGAAGATCCGCCTCGCGGGCAATCGGCTGCAGACCGTTGGGCAGTAGCAAGGCGTTCAGCTGATTGACGTTCGTCCGCAGGTCCGCGAGATCCTCGCCGCGGATGTAGAACGCCAGTTGCAGGGGATAGAGCTTGTTGCCGCTCGCCATCTCACGCTCCACCGCGCCGGCGTCCTCACGCGTCAACTCGGCTTCCGCCGAGTCGCCCACGGCGGCGCGCTTGACCAGCCCGATGTGGTTGCGCACCAGATCCTGGGGCTTCACCGTGATGGTCAGCGCCATCACGGCGTGCTCGGGCAACCGGTCGAACAGGGAGAACACATGATCCCCGGAGGGGCGTTCTGCCGTCATGTGGCCGATGTCAGGCGCTCGCCGTAGCCCCTGCACCGTAACGAGGGTGTGCGGCAGCCCATCGAACCACCAGGTGGCTGATGCGTTGTCGGACTTTGGCGCCGAGAGCGTCAGCACGTCCCCAAGATCCGCACCGAACGGCAGGTCCTCATCGCCCGGATACGGTGACGCGGCGAGAAGCCTCTCCACATCGCCTTCAGCGCAATCCGGCCGTGGGTTGAACCAGGGCAGTAGCCAGCGGTAGAGGTCCTCCCCCGAGCCGCGGCGGGCGCGGATCCCGGCCGCGGCGAGCGCCGCCGTCCATTTCGTGGCGACGTCATTGAGCTCGGCCTCCACCTCGACCGCACTCGGCACCCGGCCGCGCGGGTTCAGTCGCCGATAGAGTGCCGCCCGAACTCGCCGCACCTGGCCACGCCAGACGGTACCGGTCAGTGCCGAGTCCTCGAACAGGCCACCGGGCCGGCTGATGCGGGCGCAATGGGCCGTCAGCAACTCGAGGTAGTGCCGGGTGTACGCGCTCTCGCTGGTGCCCGCAGGCGCGTAGGCCTCGACCTGGCGCAGCAGGTCCGACAGGCTCGGCTCGTCCTGCACGTAGAGCTGGAGGATCCAGGGGGCATCGTCGAGCTCCGGGATGGCTTCGGTGATCGCGGTCTGGATCGCGTCGCGCAGCTCCGCCATGAAGCCCGGCGTCCGCGCCTCGGTACCTGCCGGCGTCAGCTCGAACAGCGCCCCGACACTGACCCCGTCCTCGAGCAGGAAGCAGCGGCTGTCCGGCAGGTACTCGACCCAAGGCAGGAAATCGGTGAAGGACGGCGGCCGGGCGTACAAGGCCTTCACTTCGGCCGTCGTGAGCGGGCGTGGCTCGATCGAGACTTCCGTTGAAGCCAGGCGGAGCGCGGTCAGGGAGAACCCGGCCATGCTTAGCGTTGCCCGCTCGGGACTTCACCCGGCAGTGCGTACTCGACCCGCTCGTAGAGCGTGAAGGTGGTGGCATAGCCCGGGACCGGCACGCGCTCGGACCCCGCGAGGTGCGGGAACACGTACATCACCAAGGTCGGGTTGGGCAGCATCGGGAAGATCGTCTCGAGCTCGGTGTGCGCGGTGCGCGAGTAGCCGGCCAGGTCGATGTCGTCGTCACCCAGCGGACGCGTGCCCAGCTCCCGCCGCAGGACATAAGGATCGTCGGCGCCCATGCCCTCAAAGTGCGTGTCGTAGATGGCCTTCATGGACGGCCCGTCCTGCGGCAACACGGACTCCTTGGTGCTGGCGCAGCCGCCGAGCGCGAGGCTAATCCAGCCGATGATGACGATCGGGCGCAGTCGCGAGTGCATGATTCAGTTTCCTGCCTTGGGGATCGAGGTCGATGGCGAGCTCGCGATCGACATGGATGGCTACCGCAGTACCGGCCGGCACGAACACCGCATCGAAGCTCTGGGACTGGCGTTCGAGCAGCCACTTGGCGACTTCCTCGCTGCCGCCGGACACGGTCTTGCCGAGCACATAGGTACCGACATCGCCAGTGACGCTGTCGGTCACGCTGCCGAGGTTGCTGACCACCGAGGTCGTCTCGGCGGCGGCTGCCGCGTCTGCTGCTGCCTGGATCGCCTGCACGCCGATCCGCTGTGTCAGAAACGACGCGGCATTGGTCTTGCGATCGCCGCTGATGCACGGAATGCCCTGGGCATCCGAGATCCAGCCGAGTGGCTCGTCGCGTCCGCCTTGCCCGCTCGCCTGGGCACTGCGGTCGTCGCTCGAGATCGTGCGGATGGTGCCGTCGTCGAACACGAACGTGACGGATTCCAGCCGACCGGTGACGCAGGACAGCGTCCAGTCACCGACCGCGGTGCCGCTCCAGACCATGCCTTGCACGCCCGGCACCGCCAGGCCGTTGGCGGCCAGGTTGTCCGCACCGGTGATCACCTTGAACGGCATCGGGTCGCGCACCTGGCCCTGGATCGGGATCCGGCCGACGAGTGCGGTCATCGCCGTCGAGCCGATGAGCGTGGCGTTGCGGGGGACCGTATAGGCTGGTCGACTCTTGAGTTCGTCCACCTGGTCTCGCGCGTTGGTCACGACCTGCCCGGTGCGAGTGCGGGCACTGTCAAGATACCCGCCCGCAGTCTGTCCGGCTCGGTCCAACAATCCGGTCTCTGACGCAGCCGCGGCCGGTGCGTCGAGCGGCTCTACCCAGATCAGGCTCGGCGTCGGCCCTTGCGTATTGACACCCTCGAGACCCAGTCCCACCGGGATGTCGCTACCGCTGCCCGGCTGCGCCCGGGCCACCGTCTCCGCCAGCCGGTCAACCCGGTCGGTCAGAGAGGCGAGCACGCCGGAATCGATCCGGCCCTGGTTCTCCGCGTCCCGCTCGCGGGACAGCAGCTCGCGGCGCAGCCGCGTGGCGACGTTCTCCTCGATCTGGGTGCGGTTTGCGACGAGGGTCTGATTCTCCCTGGCGAGGGTCACATTCTCCCGACGCAGCGCCTCGACCTCCGCGGTCATCGCAGCGACGTTGGCCGTGAGGGTCTTGATGGTGTCGGCCGGTGTGTCGGCGTCCGGGGCCGGCGCTGTCGGCACGTTGTCCAGCACGACGCCGCTGTCCTCGTCCTGCGAACAGGACTTCAGCGTCACGAAGGCCAACATCAGCACGACGGCGCCGCCGAGAATCGGCAACAGGCGATTGGAGGTGGCGGCAGGCATATTCGGCTACCGCAGCGAGGCCGCGAACGGCCGGTCCGAGATCAGGTACACCACCGTGCGATCGGCCTCGCTGCCGGCCTCGTGCAGGCGGTTGTGTTGGAAGGCCGCCGTGAGCCAGCGACCGCGCAGGGTCCGCGGGTCCAGGGTCTGCGGCCGATCCATCTTGTTGGTGAGCTTGGCCGCGGTGACATAGAGATCGCCGGCGCGCCAGGAGACGAGGGGCATCGCCTCGACAGCGTCACCGCGCACCAGTGCCACCGGCTCGCGCTTGACGGGAACCCGGACAACGCCGGGAAGCTCCTGGAGCAAGCGTGCCGGGGCGTACATCTGTTGGGCGACGAAGCGCGTCAGAGTGACGTAACCGTATTGCGGTGGACCTGACGCTGCCGCCGGCTCTGAACCGTTCGCACGGACCTCGTCCGGCAGATAGATCTCAATGGGGCTACTTCCACCGCCATCGGTGACTGCGGAAAGGTCGAGCAGGTAGACCTGACCGTTGTCGATCCCACGCACGACCACGCGTGTCGCCGCGAATGGCTGGCTTGCCAGCAGGTAGAGCGTGCCGTCGATGCTCTGTACGCGCAGCGCTCCTTGGAGCTGCGGTGGCACGCCGACCTTGACCGCCCCCGGAAAATGAACGAGCCGCTCGGCACCGACTGCGAGCTCGACGTCGATGGGCGTCTTGCGCCAGGCGATGCGTTCTGGCGTATCGGGCGCCGCGTTCACTCCCAAGGCGTGCAGCAGAAGGAGAACCGCGAGCATGGCGGACATCCACCACCGCCATTCGGGCGTTTCGGCTCCAAACGCGCTATGCGCCACCATCAGTACCTCCCTCGTTGTCGCGCTCGGCATCGGTCAGCCGCCGCGGCCCCTCGGCGCCGAACCCGTCGAGGGCCAGCCCCCAGGGATTGGCTTCGAGGTCGACGGCGTAGCGCACCACGCGCAGCGGGTAACGGATGGCGGTCCGCTTGACGGTCATGCCCTTCACCGATTCCAGGAGATCGAGGTCCAGCCAAACAATCCAGGCATCCTCGTTCAGCAGGTCGACGCGCCGTTCCTCGTAGCCGTGACCCGGGATTTCCTGAACACCGCGCACCCGGTAGGCGAGCTCACCCTGGCGACCCTTCTGCTCGAGTTCGGCGATCAGATCGGCGCGATACCGGGGCGTGAGGTAAGGCGAGACCCGGAAGATGGCGCGGCCGTAGTCGCTGGCGCCGTCTTCCGGCCAACGGTTGAGCTGCTGGAAGATGTAGAAGGCGAAGGCGTAGACGTTGGGGGGCGATACCTCATCCACCGCCAGCGCCGCTCCGGAGCGCAGGTCCGGCGGGATGTGCACGGTGAGCCGCTGGGGTGCCCCGCTCCAGCCGACCCAGAGCGCGGCGATGACGAGCACCTGGATGGCGATCACCGCCCACAGGGAGCGCAGGTGCGCGCGGACGTTATCGATCTCGTACCGGTAACGTCGCATTCGCCGTCCTGCCGATATCCCATGCGCCGCTTCGACGAACGAAGGGCGAGCGCCGTAACCCCTGGTCGTCGAGCCAGAGCACGATCCGCTGCTGGTAGTAGCCGTCCGGGCGGTTCCTCTTCAGCCGC
>JBFWZA010000033.1:0-3094 GCA_050185825.1 Pseudomonadales bacterium
CACCTCGGTGGTGATGCGGCCGAAGCCCGCCTGGGTCAACGCCTCCTGGAACCGGGCTTTCGACTCTTCGGCGGCGCGGCGCTGCGGGTCGTCGAAGCAGTAGATACCCGAGCGGTACTGAGTGCCGACGTCATTGCCCTGGCGCATGCCCTGAGTGGGGTCGTGGTTTTCCCAGAAGACCTGCAGCAGATCTTCGTAGGACACGATCGCTGGATCGAACGCCACCAGCACGACCTCGTTGTGGCCGGTCATGCCCGAACAGACCTCGCGGTAGGTCGGATTCGGGGTCAGTCCTCCCGTGTAACCCACGGCAGTGGAGTACACGCCGCTGCGCTGCCAGAACTTCCGCTCGGCTCCCCAGAAGCAGCCCATGCCGAACGTCGCAAGCTGGATTCCAGCAGGGAAAGGCGGTTGAAGCGCATGCCCATTGACGAAGTGCCCGTCCGGCACGGGCATCCGCACGTCGCGGCCCGGCAAGGCCTCGTCTAGGGACGGCATCCTCGCAGGTTTCCCGAACATCTCTCGATTCCCTCTTCAATTCTTCCGGGCTCGTGGAGGACCGGTCTTCCATTCGAACGTTCCGTGCACGACGGGCCAGCGACCCGTCGCACCATCGCCGCAGGCCGTCAGCGAGTCGGGCCGGAGGCGGGTTCGAACGCCAGGGCCACGCCGTTCATGCAATAGCGCTCTCCGGTTGGCGCCGGCCCGTCCGGAAAGACGTGTCCCAGATGTCCGCCGCACCGCGAACAGTGCACCTCGACCCTCGTCATGAAGTGACTGCGGTCGACCGACGTGCCGATCGCGCCGTCGATCGGAGCCCAGAAGCTGGGCCAGCCCGTGCCGCTGTCGAACTTCGTCTCGGAGGAGAACAGCGCCTGCCCACAGGCCGCGCACGTGAAGGTTCCCGTGCGCTTCTCGAAGTTGAGGGGGCTCGACCCCGGCCGTTCGGTGCCATGCTGCCGGAGCACCTTGAACTGCTCCGGTGACAGACAGTGCCGCCACTCGTCGTCGGAGCGGGCGATGCGGTCCGTGGAATCGTCCATGAAGGCAAGTTTATCCCCGAACGCTGCTGGTACGACGCCGACGGAAGCATTCGAGATGCGGCTGTGGCTGTGTCCTCGCGGGACGTGGCCGGGCTGGGTGCTATGCTGCGGACGTGGAACTGGCAGGGGACGTCAGGGTGCGGCGCGTCAACGACCATCCGGTGCGAGCGGACGGCCGGTGGGTGCTGTACTGGATGATCGCCGCGAGGCGAACGCGTGCGAACTTCGGCCTGGATCGCGCCATCGCCTGGGCCCACGCCTTGACCCGCCCCCTGATCGTGCTCGAGGCGCTGCGGCTCGACTATCCGTTCGCCTCGGATCGATTTCACCGGTTCGTACTCGACGGAATGCGCGACAACGAAGCGGAGTTCCGGGGCGGCCCGGTGCGGTACTACCCGTACGTGGAATCGGAACCAGGCGCGGGCAAGGGGTTGCTCGCATGGCTCGGACAACACGCCAGCGTCATCGTCACCGACGAGTATCCGTGTTTCTTCCTGCCGCGGGCGGTCGCGGCGGCCGGACGCCAACTGCCGGTCCGGCTCGAGGCAGTGGATAGCAACGGCCTTCTGCCGCTGGCGATAGCGGATCGGGCGTTCACCGCCGCGGTTCACTTCAGACGCCACGTTCAGCGGCATCTCCGCGACCAGTTGAAGGCGTTTCCGGAGGAGGTCCCACTCGAGGCGGTGGATCTGCCAGGTCCCGTCGAGCTGTCGGGCGAGTTCGAAGGGCGATGGCCGCGTGCCACTGCCGCGCTCCTCGGCGGGGACCGGCAGGCACTGGCGGCGCTCGCCATCGATCACGGTGTCCCGGTTGCGGCAATGCCCGGTGGCTCGTCAGCCGCACGACGCGCGCTGGACCGATTCGTATCAGGCCGCCTCTCGGCCTACGGGGAGGGGCGGAATCACCCGGATGACGACGGGACCAGCCGGCTCTCTCCCTATCTGCACTTCGGACATCTCGGGCCGCATCAGGTATTCACGGCGGTAATGCGCCGTGAGGACTGGTCCGTCGGCCGGCTCGGCGCTCGTGCCACCGGGTTGCGGGAGGGGTGGTGGGGAGTGGGTCCCGGAGCCGAAGCGTTCCTGGATCAGCTGGTGACCTGGCGGGAGCTGGCCTTCAACACGTGCTGGATGCGGCCAGGCGACTACAACCAGTACGCATCGCTCCCCGCGTGGGCCCGCGAGACACTCGAGGCGCACGCCGGGGATCCGCGCCCGGTGACGTATTCCGTGACGGAGCTGGAGCAGGCTCGGACGCACGACGAGCTCTGGAACGCGGCCCAGCGCCAGCTTCTACGCGAAGGCTGGTTCCACAACTACCTGCGAATGCTCTGGGGAAAGAAGATCCTCGAGTGGTCCCCTTCGCCTCGCGAGGCTCTGCAGGCGATGCAAACGATCATGGATCGGTGGTCGTTGGACGGGCGCGACCCGAACTCCTATGCCGGGTATTTCTGGACACTCGGGCGGTACGACCGGCCCTGGCCTGAGCGGCCGATCTACGGCACGGTCCGTTCGATGAGCTCCGAGAGTACGCGCAAGAAGGTGAAGGTGAAGGCCTACTTGGAGCGGTACGGATCGGATGCGGCAGGAGACGTCTCGCCGAGGTCGGGGCTCCTGCCGCTCTAACGGGTACGTGGATCGGCTTAAGACGCCAGCGACAGCGAGGACTTCGTCTTCTGGGCGGTCTCGATTCGACCGTTGACGGTCGCCCCTTCGGCGAGGCTGATGATGGGTGCCGACACGTCGCCGTCCACGGTGGCGGTCTCGCGGATGACGACCTTACCGGTGGCGGTCAGCAGACCGCTGGCCTTCCCGGACACCACGATCGTCTCGGCGCCGACGGTGGCCTCGATGGACCCGCCGGGGTCGATGGTCAGCGGGTGGCCCTTCACTTCAATCGTGCCATCCACGTGACCGGCGACGACGAGCGGCTCGGCTGAGTGGACCTCGCCTTTGATGCGAATGGACGGTCCGATGCGGGCAGCGATATCCATGCGGTCTCCTGTTGTCCGGCCGTGCGGATGGATGATGGGCGGGCTCATGCTCGCCCTT
>JBFWZA010000034.1:0-2508 GCA_050185825.1 Pseudomonadales bacterium
ACTACCGCCGTGCGATCTCCAAGCCATCCTTATAGATGAGGATCAGCTGGCCCAGCGCCGCCCGCTACGCCAACTCCTGCCATACGCCTGGCAACACGAGAAAAGACCCGTTATTTTCCCTATTCGCGGCCATCGCCCGCCACGGTATCAGCCACTTCTGCGGGGCGCCCATCGTGCTGAACACGCTGCTGGCCGCGGATCCGGCCGACAAGGCCAGGGTCAACCACCCGGTGGCCGTGATGACGGCAGGGGCCGCGCCGCCGGCGTCGGTGATCGAGGGCATGGAGAAGCTGGGTATGCAGGTCACCCACGTGTACGGCCTGACCGAAACCTACGGCCCGGTGACCCTGTGCGCCTGGCAGGGCAGCCGCTGGGACCATCTGTCCGATGCCGAGCGGGCCGCCCTGAAGGCCCGTCAGGGCGTGCGGGGGCACATGCTCGAAGGGCTCATGGTGGCGGATCCGGAAACGCTGGAGCCGGTGCCCCAGGACGGCCGCACGATGGGTGAGGTGTTCATGCGCGGCAACAACGTCATGAAGGGATATCTGAAGAACCCGGAGGCGACCGCGGAATCCTTCGCCGGCGGCTGGTTCCACTCCGGCGATCTCGCCGTGTGGCACGAGGATGGCTACATCCAGGTCAAGGACCGGTCCAAGGACATCATCATCTCCGGCGGGGAAAACATCTCCAGTATCGAAGTGGAGGACACCCTGTACCGGCATCCGAAGGTGCAGGAGGCCGCCGTGGTGGCGCGCAGCGACGAGAAGTGGGGCGAGACGCCCTGCGCATTCGTCACGCTGAAACCGGGCGAGAACGCGGATGCCGAGGAGATCATCGCGTTCTGCCGGGACAACATGGCCCATTTCAAGGCGCCGAAGCACGTGGTGTTCTGCGAGCTGCCGAAGACGTCCACCGGCAAGGTGCAGAAGTTCGTGCTGCGCGAACAGGCGGAATCGCTGTGACGCCGCTGTGGCGCTGGGCCGAGCTGTGCGGGGCGCTCGGTCTGCCGGAGATGGACGGTCCGGACGTCGGCGGCATCGCCTTCGACTCCCGGAAGGTCGCGCCCGGCGACCTGTTCGTGGCCCTGTCCGGCGATCCGGGACCGCGGTTCAATCCCAGCCACCGCTCCGACCGTGACGGCCACGACTTCATCGATGCGGCGGTGGCCGCCGGCGCGGTCGGCGTGCTCGCCCACGATGGCCGGGCGCGCCAGGTACCTCAGCTTCAGGTCGCCGACACGCTGGACGGCCTGTGGGCCCTCGGCCGCGCCGCCAGGCAGCGTCTCCGCTGTCCGGTGGTGGCCGTCACCGGCAGCAGCGGCAAGACCACGGTGAAGGGCATGCTCGCCGCCGCCCTCGACGCCTTCGCGACGGCGGGCAGTCTGAACAACCACCTCGGCGTGCCGGTGTCTCTGGCCCGGACCCCGCGGGACGCGGGCGCAGCCGTCTACGAAATCGGCACCAACCACCCGGGCGAAATCGCGCCGCTGTCGGAGCTCGCCGCTCCCGACGTCGCCGTCGTGGTCAACGTTCATCCTGCGCACCGGGAGAACTTCGCCAGCATGGCGGCGTTGACCGCCGAAAAGCTCAGCATCCGTGCCGGCCTTCCGGCGGACGGCGTGCTGGTGGTGGAGGACGGCGTGGACTGCAGCGGGCTTTCCGGCGACATCCGTCTGCGCCGGTTCGGTCGCAGTGAGGGTACTGCGGTGCGGCTGCTCGACTGCGCTGGCGGTCGGGCGCGCTACCGGATCGGCGAGCGCGAACTCGAGGCGCGGGTCCCCGGTGGCGGCGAGCATCGTGCGCTGTCGCTGACGGCCGTGCTGTGCGTTCTGGATACGCTGGGCCGGGACCCTGCTTCAGCGTGCGCGCTGCCGGACTCGCTGATCGCGCCGGGGCGGGGCCGTGAGCTGGTGGCCGGCGGCGTGACCGTGATCGATGACAGTTACAACGCCAATCCGGAGAGCATGAAGGCGGCCCTGACGGCCCTCGCGGAGCGTTCGGGTGGTCGGCGATTCGCGCTTCTCGGCGAGATGCTGGAGCTGGGGGACGAGAGCGCCGACTATCACCGGACGCTGGCGCCCCTGGTCGAACCCCTGGACGGCGTCTGGTGCGTCGGGGCCGGCATGGGAGCGCTGCGCGACGCGTTGCCGCGAGCCAAGGTGCTCGGCTATTTCGATGCCGCGGAGGATGCTCTGACGGCCGCGGTAACCGGACATCTGGTCACCGGAGACACGCTGCTGGTGAAGGGGTCCAACCGCGTGTTCTGGGCGCGGGACTACGTCAGCACGCTCGAAAAATCTCTCGCCCTTTCTGGAAATAATCAGTAAATAATTGTTATTTATGGATTTGTCTTGGTGAATCCCCAAAAAAAAGCCCGGCCTCTCGATCACGTATTTCCCGAAGTGCCCGTCCGACAATGGGTGCTCAGCTTCCCCTGGCCTCTGCGCCTGCTCTTCGCCAGCCAGCCTGATGCTCTCGGACGCTGTCTCTCAGTCATCATCCGAGCCAT